>NZ_JMLV01000002.1 GCF_000686045.1 Fodinicurvata fenggangensis DSM 21160 | reverse complement strand
AACGACAAACGGTCGTCCAGAGCCTCCTCAAGGCCCGGATCCGACAGGCCGTACCAGCGCTGCAGCAGCAAGGCCTTGAACATCAAAAGCGGTGGATAGGCCGGCTCGCCCCGGCGCGAGGGATATAGGCCCGACAAAAGAGCTTCAAAGCGGGACCACTCGAGGAGCCCATCGATCCGGCCAAGGCGATCCTCACGTTGGCCACGGCTCTCCTCAACCATGGCATCTCCGAAACCCAGCTGACCAACCGATTTCTGCGCCATAACCGCCCCCAATCAGCAATGTGTATTCCAAAATTGAATCACATCTCTGATTTCCGCGCAAAGGTCTCCATGCTGAGGTGCATTGACGCCAGTCAATGCCTCGAAGCACGTCGGCACAGGCGGTCGGGCCTGCCCCGCCCCCTACACCCGCTCCATCAGCCAGTGCAGTCGGCGGTCGTGGATGCCCAACTCGTCCAGGTGGGCGACGGTGTTGGCCAGATAGTCACGGCAGGGTCCGCGGTAGCCTTCGCCACAGCGGATCAGCTCCAGCGTCTGTTCCTGGCTCAGGTGCCCGGCATACTGTGCATGCTTCGGATCGGCGATGAAGCAGAGCGCGGGCACCGGACCTTCGCCGGTTCGGTTGCTCAGCCATTTCCAGCGATAGGCCCCGGTGACCATCTCGCGCTCCCAGAGATAGTCCAGGGCCTCGCGCGCCCGCTCGGGCGTCACGCGATAGGCGATGCCGCGGCAGGCGCCGCCCCGGTCCAGGCCCAGGACCAGGCCGGGGTTGTCCGGCGTGCCGCGATAGCGCGTGGAATAGATGCAGAAGCGCCGGTGATAGCCGCGCAACAGGGCCTCGCGCCGCTCAGCGAAATCGAATTCCGGATTCCACATGAGCGAGCCATAGCCGAAGACCCAGAAGCCTTCGTTCGGCGGCAACTGCGGTTTCTCGCGGTGAACGACGATATCCGGACCAAAGGCGGGGCTGGACGCCGCCGTGGCAGGTCCGTCGGAGTGATCTGTTCTCATGGCCGTCATGCTAACGCGCCGGGACGGAAACGGCAAAGCCCGCACCTTCACGAGGGACTTGGCCTATCGGGCGCGCGCCCATAAGATCGCTCCCATGCGCTTGACCTATCGTCTTCTTCTCGCCCTGGCGGTTCTGGCCCTGTTGTGGAGCGGCTTCTGGTTCTGGTCGGCCCAGCGCCTGGAGTCCGAGGTGGATGCCTGGATCGCGCGGCAAGAGGCCGAAGGCCGGGTGATCGAAACCGCCAGCCGCACGATCTCCGGCTTCCCCCTGCACCTGCGCCTACAGGCCGAGGGGCCGCGAATCAGCGATGCCCAAGGCGCACGCTGGGAAGCCCCCGCCCTGTCCGGCGAGGCGGCCGTCTGGGCGCCGCAGAAGCTGCGCCTGTCTTTTCCCGGTACGCAGCGCTTCCATCCACCGCCGGACAGCGGCCTGCCCCGCATCGAACTGGCCACGGCCGAAGGCCGTGCCACGGTGTCACTGACCCGCGACGGGCAGGTCGAGGGCCTGCAACTGCGCCTGAAGGGCCTGGCCCTGGTCGGCCTGTTCGAGGGCAGCTTGGCCGCCGACTCCGTGACCTTGGATTACGGCAGCCTGGCGCCGGAATCGATCCGGGAGGACGCAGAGAACCGGCCCTTCCATGCACGGCTGGAGGCACTGGAGCTGCCCAGCGCCAGCGACCCGCCGCTGGGGCAGCAGGTGCAGCTGGTCGAAGCCACCGGCCACCTGAGCGAACCCCTGCCCCCGGGCCCGCCGGAACAGGCCGCGCGGCAGTGGCGTGAAGCCGGCGGCACCCTGGAGCTGGAAGAGTTGACGCTGACCTGGGGCCCGCTGGATCTGCGCGGCGCGGCCACCCTGGCCCTGGATTCGCAGTTCAGGCCCGAAGGGGCCGGAACGGCCCGCGTGGCCGGCCTGGAGCAGACCATCGACCGACTGGTGGAGAAGGACATCCTGGACGATGGTTTGGCCCCGATCCTGAAGGCGGGGGCGCAAGCGGCCTCGCAGACGGACGGCGAAAGCGGCCGTTCGGTGGTGGAACTTCCGCTCTCGGCCCAGGACGGGATGTTCCACCTGGGTCCTGTGCCGCTTTTTCCGCTTAGTCCTCTTTTCTGATCGGCTCGGCAGTGCTGGCCTTTTCCGGCTCGCGTGGGTCGAAGGTGCCCGCCTGGCCCAGCTCGACAACGCCGCGGCGGATTTCCCGTGTATGGCGAAAGAGCGACTCCAGCGTCTCGCCCTCGCCCCAGCGGATCGCCCGCTGCAGCGCGGTGATGTCCTCGCTGAAGCGCTGCAGCATCTCCAGCACCGCCTCGCGGTTGTTCAGGAAGATGTCGCGCCACATGATGGGATCCGAGGCGGCGATGCGGGTGAAGTCGCGGAAACCACTGGCCGAATACTTGACCACCTCGCGGCGTTCGCTCTCCTCAAGATTCGCGGCCGTGCCGACGATGGTATAGGCGATCAGGTGCGGCAGATGCGAAGTGATTGCCAGGACCTTGTCGTGGTGCGCGGGATCCATGACCTCGACGGTGGAGCCACAGGCCTGCCAGAGCCGGCTTAGCTTCTCCAGCGCCTCTTCGTCGGCGCCCGGCGGCGGCGTCAGGATGACATAGCGATTCTCGAACAGCTCGGCAAAGCCGGCCTCGGGGCCGCTGTGCTCGGTGCCGGCGATGGGATGGCCGGGAATGAAGTGCACGCCCTCGGGCAGGAAGGGATCCACGTCGCGGATCACCGCCTGCTTGACCGAGCCCACGTCGCTGACGATGGCACCGCGCTTCAGGCCTGGGGCCATGGCCTCGGCCAGGTCGGCATTGGCGCTGACCGGCACGCAGAGAATCACCAGATCGGCATCCTGCACGGCTTCGGCCGGATCGCTGTGGGCGCTGTCGCAAAGCTCCAGCTCCAGCAGGCGCACGCAGCCTTCCTCGGTGCGGGCATGGCCGACGATCTCGCCCGCCAGGCCGTGTCGGTGCAGCGCGCGCGCCAGGGACGATCCGATCAGGCCGACACCGATCAGCGCAACCTTGCCGAACAGCGGTTGATGGTCCGGAACCTGGTTCATTGCTGACGGGCTCATTGCTCGTAGTCCGAAAGCGCGTCGACCACGGCGCGCATGTCGCTTTCGGTGCCAATCGTGATGCGCAGGTGGTTGGGCAGGCCATAGGCCGCCATCTGGCGCACCAGGATGCCGTGCCGCTTCAGGTAGGCGGCCGCGTCCTCGGCATCGGCGAAGCGCACGATGACGAAGTTGGCCACGCTGGGTTCGGCACGCAGGTTCAGGCGCGCCAGCTGCGCGATGAACCAGTCGCGCCACTGGGTGTTGTGGGCCCGAGAATGCGCCACGTGCGCCTGGTCGCGCACGGCCGCCGCGCCTGCGATCTGGGCGACGGCCGAGACGTTGAAGGGCCCGCGCACGCGATTGAGGACATCCACCACCTCGGGCGCGGCATAAGCCCAACCCAGGCGCAGGGCCGCCAGGCCATAGATCTTCGAGAAGGTGCGGGTGACCACGACCTTGGGATGGTCGGCCACCAGTTCGTTGCCGGTGATGTAGTCCGCGGCCTCCACATATTCGGCATAGGCGGCGTCGATCACCAGCAGCACATCGTCCGGCAGCTCCCGGGCCAGGCGCTCCAGCTCGTCGCGGGTCAGGTAGCTGCCGGTGGGATTGTTGGGGTTGGCCAGGAAGACAATGCGGGTGCGCGGTGTCACCGCCGCAAGCAGCGCGTCCACGTCTGTCCGCAGGTTTGTCTCGGGCGCGGTGACCGGCGTCGCGCCCTGGGCCCTGGCGGTGATGGGATACATCAGGAAGCCATGCTCGCTGTAGAGCACTTCGTCGCCCGGACCGGCATAGGCCCGCACCAACAGAGCGATCATCTCGTCCGAACCGGCGCTGCAGACGATCTGCTCCATGGGCAGGTCTTGGACCTCAGCAATGGCCCGGCGCAATTCCACGGCCCCGCCATCGGGATAGCGGAACAGGCTGTCGCCCGCGGCCTGATAGGCGGCCAGGGCCTCGGCGCCGGGTCCCAGCGGGTTCTCGTTGGACGCCAGGCGCGAGATCTTCTCGACCCCCTCGATCGACGAGGCGCCGCCGACGTAGGGCGCAATCTCATAGATGGAGGGTTTGGCGAGGGGTGCAGTGGAGGCGGTCGGGGCGTTCGAGGACATCAGGTCTTTTCCCGTTCCTTGAGGGCGGCACGTGGATCGGTCAGGGGCGCGGCCTGGAAGGGCAGGGGGTAGGACCCGGCGACCCACAGGCCGTTCAGCCGCTCGCCCTGGGTCTCCAGCAGTGTCTTCAGGCGCTCGTCGTCGTCGGTGATGAAGCCCGGCAGTTCCACCATCAGCAGGCCGTCGCCGCCAGCCGCACCACCGTTGCGTTGGACATAGATATTCCGCGGCGAAAGCCCGCTTTTCTCGAAGAGGTCCTTCAGGGCGCCCCGGCTCATGTGGTTGCGCGTCTCGACGATCAGGAAGCTGGCATCCTCGCCGGAGGATTCCGGCGGCACCAGGGCAATCATGATACCGCTCTGTCCCGCCGGATTGGCGGGTGTGGCCGCGGCCGCGAGAGGCAGGCGCGAGATGATGCGCGGCACGTCGTCGCCCTGGCGCGCCAGGTAACGCCACCAGGGATCGTCGGATTCGTGTTCAGGGGGCGGAATCAGGCCCACCGAGGCCTCGCCCTCGGCCACGGCATTCACCACTCTCAGCGCCGAGCCGTACTCCTGGATCGGTGTCAGCACGCCGAAGTGGTCGCGCGCCAGGCCCGTCAGCACAACATCCTTGTCGTCGCTCACCACGGCCACGGTAAAGGGCCCCTGCTGGGCCAGCGAATCCGAGAAGATCTCACGCCAGATCCGAACCAGCACGGCCCCGGGCAGCGAGCCGGCATGACGCGAGAGCAGGCGGCGCAGAACCTGGACCTCGCGCGCCGGGCGAATCACCGCCGGCACGTCACCCTTGGCCTGGCGCACCTGGCGCGAGACTTCGGTACGGCGCATCAGCAGGTCGTGCAGGGCGTCGTCGATCCGGTCGATTTCGTCGCGCAGCTCTTCGAGAGAGTGGTCACCCTGGGCCATGGTCGTTTGTCTTCGCTTCCTGGTACGTGACGGAAAGGCGCCTAGGAATAGTCGCAACAACTGGTAAAATCAAAGAAAACGACACGATGGACCTGCAAGGCCGTTGCGCGCAACAGGGCATTGACAGGAACGGCTTCTCACCTGCTTAGTGTCAGGCTCTTCGTGCGGCCCATCCGCGCGGAGCTTTTCGCATGACGCCATCACAGCTTTGCCGGAATGACAGACGCATGACGGGTACAGCCCCGAAATCGCCGGATCTCCTGCGCAGCCTGCCGGGCCATCGGGTCGAGCTGGGTGACGAGGGTCCCCTGCCGCTCGACTGCGGTGAAACCCTGGAGCAGTTCGCGATCGCCTATCAGACCTATGGTGAGCTGAATGCCGACAAGTCCAACGCCATCCTGGTCTGTCACGCACTGACGGGCGACCAGTTCGCCTCGGAAACCCACCCCCTGACCGGCAAGCCCGGCTGGTGGGAGGTGCTGATCGGTCCCGGCCGGCCGCTGGACACCGAACGCTACTTCGTCATCTGTTCCAACGTGCTGGGCGGCTGCTTGGGCAGCACCGGCCCCAAGGAGATCAACCCCGCCACCGGCAAGCCCTGGGGCCTGGACTTTCCCTTCATCACGGTGTCCGACATGGTGCATGCCCAGAAGCGCCTGATGGACCATCTGGGCATCGACCGGCTGTTCGCCGTGGTCGGCGGCTCCATGGGCGGCATGCAGGTGCTGGAATGGGCCTCGAAGTTTCCCGAGCGTGTCGGTGCGGCGGTGCCGATTGCCACCGCGCCCTACCACTCGGCCCAGAACATCGCTTTCCACGAAGTGGGGCGGCAGGCGATCATGGCCGATCCCGACTGGGATGAAGGGCGCTACCTGGACAGCGGCAAGATCCCGCGCCGCGGCCTGGCGGTCGCCCGCATGACGGCGCATGTCACTTACCTCTCGGAACAGGCCCTTCACCGCAAGTTCGGCCGCCGCCTGCAGAACCGTGGCGAACTGTCCTATGGCCTGGAAGCCGACTTCCAGGTGGAAAGCTACCTGCGCTACCAGGGGGCCAGCTTCGTCGAGCGCTTCGACGCCAACTCCTATCTCTACATCACGCGCGCCATGGATTATTTCGACCTGGGCGCCGATTTCGACGGCGTGCTGGCCAATGCCTTCCGCGGTTCGCCGGTGCGCTTCTGTGTGATTTCCTTCACCAGCGACTGGCTGTTTCCCACCACGGAGGCGCGCAAGATCGTCCACGCACTGAATGCCGCCACGGCAGACGTCAGTTTCGTGGAGATCGACAGTGACAAGGGGCACGATGCCTTCCTGCTGAACGAGCCGGAGTTCCACGAAACACTGAACGGCTTCCTGAATGGCTTTGCCGAGCAGCTGGACCTGCCCACGGCCGATCTGAAACCCCTGCCATCCGAAGACGGTAGCTCGGATGCCGAGCGGATCAGCTGAGCCCCTGTAGCCAGTCGACCGCCGCAAGAAGGACCACGCGAACCTCACCATGTCTGCCCAGCACTCCGAAGACCCGCACACCCGGACGATCCGTCCCGACCTGCAGCTGATCGCCGACATGATCGACGATGGCAGCCGCGTGCTGGACATCGGCTGCGGCGATGGAATGCTGCTGTCCTACCTGGTGGAGGAAAAGGGCGTTGTCGGCCGCGGCATGGAGTTGAGCCAGGAAGGTGTGAATGCCAGCGTGACCCAGGGCCTGTCGGTGGTTCAGGGTGACGCCGACAGCGACCTGAACACCTATCCCGAAGGCGGCTTCGACTACGTGGTGCTCTCCAAAACGCTGCAGGCGACCCGCGATCCGCGCGCCGTACTGCGCCAGTTGGTCCGCATCGGCAGCTATGCCGTGGTCTCCTTCCCCAATTTCGGCTACTGGCGTATCCGCCTGTCCCTGCTGTTCACCGGCCGCATGCCGGACACGCCACTGCTGCCGGAACCCTGGTACGAAACGCCGAACATCCACCTCTGCACCATCCGCGATTTCGTCGAGCTCTGCATGGCCTGCGGCGTGGTGATCGAAGAGGCCTATACCGTAGGCGCTGCCCTGCGCCCGCGCCCCATCCGCTCGCTGCGCACGGCCAACCTCTTCGGCCAGGACGGCGTCTTTCTGCTGCGCAAGGTTTAGAGAGCGCACCTCACTCCCCATTTTCAGCTGTTCGCGGCCTTCAGGTGTCCACTGGCTTGGCCGCACCTTGCCGGGCGGCACGTGCCTTCCCGCCACCTTTCCCACGCGCCGGTGCCTTGCGGGCCGGCTCGGCACCGCCCGGCGTCGTTTCCAGCGCTTCCAGCAAACGGTGACGCAGGCGGCGCAGGCGTGCCTGGTCCTCCACTTTCGAACCCAGGGCGTCATGCAGGTAGAAGGCGTCCACCGCCCGCTCGCCATAGGTGGTCACCTTGGCGCTGTCGATGATCAGGTGCTGGCGCGTGATGACTTCGGTGATGCGATGCAGCAGGCCGGGGCGGTCGCGGGCATTGACCTCGACCACCGTGTGGTTGCGGCTGGCCTTGTTGTCGATCAGCACCCGCGGCGGCACCTTGAAGACCTCCAGGCGCGAGGGCAGTTGCGTGCCCTGCTTCTTTAATTCCTGCTGCGGCTTCAGGCGGCCGGTCAGGCTGGCCTCGATGGCACTGCGCAGGCGCTCCAGCTTGTCGGTTCGGTCGAAAGGTCCGCCAGTGGCGTCCTCGATATAGAAGATGTCCAGCGCCATGCCGTTGGACAGCGTGAAGATGCGCGCGCCCTCCACCGAGGCGCCGGCCACCGCCAGCGCGCCGGCGATGCGGCTGAACAGTCCGGGATGGTCCGGGGTATAGATCGTGACCTCGGTGACCTGGCGATAGTCATCGATGCGCGTGTCGACGGTGAGCTGCCGGCCCGCCGCCTCGGCCTCGCGCACCAATTCGGCGTGACGGGCATGGGTCTCGGCGTCCAGCGACAGCCAGTAGGAGGCATAACCGCGCTCCAGGTGGGCTTCCACCTCCTCTGCCGGCCAGTCGGACAGTTGCGCGCGCAGGGCCTGCTGGGCGGCCTCGACCCGGCGCTCGCGCCCCTCGGTGATCAGCCCGCCGGAGAGCACCTCCTCGGTGCGCCAGTAGAGCTCGCGCAGCAGGGCGGCCTTCCAGGCGCTCCAGACATTGGGGCCGACGGCGCGTATATCCGCCACCGTCAGGATCAGAAGCAGGCGCAGACGCTCCATGGACTGCACCAGGTCCGCGAAGGACTGGATGGTCTGGGGATCGTCGATGTCACGCTTGAAGGCGGTGTCGCTCATCTTCAGGTGATGCAGCACCAGCCAGGCCACAGTCTCGGTCTCCTCCTCGGTGAGCCCCAGGCGCGGGCAGAGACGCTGGGCGATCTCGGCGCCGACCTCGGAGTGGTCGCCGGGCCGCCCCTTGGCAATGTCGTGCAGCAGCACGGCCACATAGAGCACCCGGCGCGAGAGCACCTTGTGCACCACGTCGGTGACGATCGGCGCCTCCTCGGCCAGGCGCCCCTGCTCGATGTCATGCAGGATGCCGATGGCGAAGATGGTGTGCTCGTCCACCGTGTAGTGGTGGTACATGTTGAACTGCATCTGGCTGACGATGCGCCCGAAGTCGCGGATGAAGCGCCCGAACACGCCGGCCTCGTTCATGCGCCTCAGCGTCACCTCGGGATCCTGCTCCGAGGTCAGGATGTCCAGGAAGATCGCGTTCGCCTTTGGCTCCTTGCGCACGGCGTCGGTGATGTACTTCAGGTTGCGCGTGATCCAACGCAGGGTCTGAGGATGGATATCCAGGTCGTTCTGTTGCGCCACCTGGAAGATGCGGAGCATCTCCACCGGGTTCTTCTGGAAAACCTCGGCGTCCTTCACCCAGAGGCGGTCGCCGTCCAGCTGGAAACCCGACAGGCGGCGCTGGCCCAGCAGCGGCGCCAGGCGGAAGCGCGAGCGGCGCTCGTGCTCAGCCTCGAGTTGGGCGCAGAAGATGCGCGTCAGGTCGCCCACGTCCTTGGCCATCAGGAAGTAGTGCTTCATGAAACGCTCGACGGCCTGGCTGCCGGCGTGCTGCTTGTAGCCCATCAAGGGCGCGATCTGCTGCTGCAGGTCGAAAGTCAGGCGCTCCTCGGCGCGGCCGGTCAGGAAATGCAGGTGGCAGCGCAACGTCCAGAAGAAAGCCAGCGCCTTGGCGAACTTGCGCACCTCGGGTCGAGAGAAGACCCCCGTGTCGATGAAGCGCTCGATGTCGTCCAGGCTATAGGCAAACTTGGCAATCCAGAACAGCGTGTGCAGGTCGCGCAGGCCACCCTTGCCCTCCTTTATGTTGGGCTCCAGCGCATAGCGCGAGCCCTCTCCGTGGCGCTGGTGGCGCGCGTCACGCTCCGCCAGCTTGGCCTCGACGAAGGCGGCGCTGCGCCCATTCTGCACCTTGCTTTGATAGCCTTCGCGCAGCTCCAGGAACAGGGCCTGGTCGCCCCACAGGAAGCGCTTCTCCAGCAGATTGGTGGCAATGGTCACGTCGTTGCGGGCCAGGCGGATGCAGTCCTCCACCGAGCGTGTGGCATGTCCCACCTTGAAGCCCAGGTCCCAGAGGAAATAGAGCATGGCCTCGATGACCTGCTCGCTGCGCGGCGTGATCTTGTAGGGCAGCAGGAACAGCAGGTCGATGTCGGAATAGGGCGCCAGCTCGCCGCGCCCGTAGCCACCCACGGCCACCAGGGTCAGCCGTTCCGCCGTCGAGGGATTGTGCAGCGGATAGAGGTCGTGGCTCACGTGGTCATAGACCAGACGCAGCAACTGATCGGCCAGGAAGCTGAAGGCCTGGGCCGTCATCAGGCCCGAGGCGCCGTCATGGAAGCGCCGCTCGATCTCGTCCCGCCCGTCGGCCTGGGCTTCCTTCAGGATGTCCAGGATCTCCGAGCGCGCGCGCTCCGGAGTCGAGGCGCGGAACCAGGTGGCCGCGATCTTCTCCTGCAGGCGCTGGCGATTGACGATGTCGCGGCGGCCACGCAGCCGGTCTTCCGGATGGCTGCCGCCCGCCAGTGCGGCCTCGGCCAGCGGCTGGGCCTCTTCGGGAACGGCGGCGGGTGTCGGTGAAACCATAATCTCAAGGATTGTCCCTTTGCCGCCTCAGGGCAAGGGGGAAGGACAATGACTATGTCTATAAAGGTTCTGTTCCCTCGGACAGCAGCCGCAGATAGCCATCATATACGTACATGCGACTACGTTTCTGGCCTGTAATCTCACTTACAATGCCGAGCTGCTGGAGGTTGTTCATCGCTTTTGTCACGGTTGGCGCTGTCAGGTTAAGGCTTTGACAGGCAGAGGGAATGGAAACCAAGGGGCGTGACTGCAGGTATTGATGGACACGCAAAGTAGAGCCAGCCTGACGACCGAGTTTTTCGATGCGATCCTGATCCTTCTCGAACAGAGCTATAATTTTCTGTGCCGTTTCAAAAGCTTGCTGAGACGTTTCCCGAATGCCTTTAAGGAAGAAGATCAGCCATTCCTCCCAAGCACTCTTCTCGCGAACGGCTTGAAGAAGCTCATAGTATTCCTCCCTGTTTTTCTTCAGATATAGACTGAGATAGAGAGTTGGCTCGCGAAGAAGGCCGCTTGCGCAGAGAAGAAAGGTTATGAGCAGACGTCCCAGACGCCCGTTACCATCCAGAAAAGGATGGATTGATTCAAACTGAACATGAACAAGACCCGCCTTGACCAGAACTGGATAAGCAGGGTCCTCTTGATGGATGAACTTTTCCAGCTCTCCCATGCATTCCATCAAGCGGTCTGGTGGCGGTGGGACGTAAGCTGCAAGGGAGGGGCGCGGTCCTCCAACCCAATTTTGGGAACGCCGAAACTCCCCAGGGTTCTTGTCTGCTCCCCTGTTTCCCGAGAGCAGAACGTCATGGATCTCGCGAATCAGCCTAAGGGAGATGGGAAAGCCCTCCCTCAGGCGTAGAAGCCCATGATCCATCGCGGCAACGTAATTCGCCACTTCCGCTGTATCGTCTATCGGAACGCCCGGTGCAGCCTGGTTCTCGTAAAGCAGCAAATCGGAAAGCGAAGATTGGGTTCCTTCGATTTGCGAGGAAAGCAGGGCCTCCTTTCGAATATACATGTAAAGAAACAACGGCGTATCAGGCAGCAGGGACGAAATGCCATCCAATTTTCCCAATGCAAGCGTTGCAGCTTCCAAGGGTTCGTACAGGCGTTCAAACCGCAGACTTTCGGTTGGAGGCAATGGCTCTGGCACGAACGCGCGCGTTGTTTCCTGGCCCGTGTTGAAGGCGACGAAGTGGCCGCTGGGGTGTACTGACGTCACTATTAAACGGTCCTTTAATAAGACAAAGCGTTATTAAAGGATATCGCTATTCCCTTTAATAACGCAATCGCTGCGCTTCACCGCTCCCCCGGCAGCAGGCCGCGCAGCTCGTAGAGCAACTCCAGGGCCTCGCGGGGGGTGAGGTCGTCTGGGTTGACCTGCTGCAGGCGTTCGGCGAGTTGAGAGTCCATCCCCCTGACCTCCTCCGCCAGACCGCTGTGGGCCGGCTCCGCCTGTGCCGCGGCGAAGAGCGGCAGATCGTCGGCAAGGCGGGCCAGCGCGCCGGCCTGGTCGCCCTGTTCCAGTGTTTCCAGCACCTCCTGCGCACGGGTCAGGGCCGCCTGGGGCAGTCCGGCCAGGCGCGCCACGTGGATGCCGTAGGAGCGGTCGGCGGCGCCGGGGCCGACCTCGTGCAGGAAGACCACCTCGTCCTGCCACTCGCGCACCTGCATGGCGTGGCAGGACAGCGCTGCCAGGCGTGCGGTCAGGCGCGTCAGCTCGTGGTAGTGCGTTGCGAACAGCGCGCGGCAGCGGTTGACCTCGTGCAGGTGCTCGACGCAGGCCCAGGCGATGGACAGCCCGTCGAAGGTGGCGGTGCCACGGCCGATCTCGTCCAGGATGACCAGCGCGCGCGGGCCGGCCTGGTTCAGGATGGCCGCCGTCTCGATCATCTCGACCATGAAGGTGGAGCGCCCGCGCGCCAGGTCGTCGGCCGCACCCACACGGCTGAACAGGCGGTCGACTGTGCCCACGACGGCGCTCTGGGCCGGCACGAAGCTGCCCATCTGGGCCAGGATGGCAATCAGAGCGTTCTGCCGCAGGAAGGTGGACTTGCCGGCCATGTTGGGGCCGGTCACCAGCCACAGGCGGCTGTCGTCCTGCAGCTCGCAGTCGTTGGCGACGAAGGGCCCCTCCTGCGCCTGGCGCAGGCCGGCCTCGACCACCGGGTGGCGCCCGGCGGTGACCTCGAATCGGCTGCTTTCCTCCACCTCGGGCCGGCACCAGCCCTCGCGCCCTGCCAGTTCGGCCAGGGCGGCGGTCACATCCACCTCCGCCAACGACCGGGCCGTCTCGGTGATGGCCTCGGCCTCGGCCAGCACCGCCTCCACCAGCTCGCCGAACAGCTGCATTTCCAGGGCCAGCGCCTTGTCGCCGGCCGAGAGGATCTTCTTCTCCAGCTCGGACAGCTCGACTGTGGTGTAGCGCACCGCACTGGCCAGGGTCTGGCGGTGGATGTAGCCCGCCTCGGGCCCGTCGGGCATGCGCCCGGCGTTGGCGCTGGTCACCTCGATGAAATACCCCAGCACGTTGTTGTGCCGGATCTTCAGCGAGGTGATGCCGGTGTCCTCGGCATAGCGCGCCTGCAGTCCGGCGATCAATTTCCGGCTCTCGTCGCGCAGGCCCTTCAACTCATCGAGTTCGGAAGAAAATCCTTCGGCGATGAAGCCGCCGTCGCGCGCCTGCAGCGGCAGGTCGCTGGCCAAGGCCTGGCCCAGGCGCTCGGCCAGGGCCTCCTGCCCCGTCAGTGCATCACGCGCCCGCGCCAGGTCTTCCGGCAATTCACCGACTTTCCCCAAATGGCCCCGCAGGTCCGATGCGACACCCAAGGCATCGCGTACGGCGGCCAGGTCACGCGGCCCCCCGCGTCCCAGCGACAGGCGGGAGAGCGCACGCTCCACGTCGGGACTGCGCTTCAGGCTGCCGCGCAAATCGGCGCGCAGGGACTCCTCTGTCAGCAGATACCCGACGCCTTCCAGCCGGGCCTCGATCCCCGCGGCGTCGGTCAGCGGTGCAGCCAGCCGGGCCGCCAGCAGCCGTGCGCCGGCACCGGTGACCGTGCGGTCGATGGTGGCCAGCAGGCTGCCAGCCCGGCCACCCTCGGCACCGCGCATGATCTCCAGGTTGCGCCGGGTGGCCGGGTCGATCTGCATCTGCCCACCGGCACCTGCGGGCCGTGGCGGCTGCAGGTGCGGGCGCTTGCCCTTCTGTGTCAGCTCCAGATAGTCCAGCAGGGCGCCCGCCGCCGCGATCTCGGCACGCGAAAATTCCCCAAAGGCCGCCAAGGTGCCGACGGAGAAGGCCTCCTCCAGGCGCCGGCGGGCATTGGTGCTGTCGAAACGGCTGACGGGCAGGGGGGACAGCCGCCTACGCCACTCGGCCAGGTGTTCGCCCAGCGGCCCGTCCTTGTCTGCCAGCTTTTCCGACAGCAGCAGTTCCCCTGGCTCGACCCGCGCCAGTGCGGCACCCAGGCCGTCAGGCGTCACCGCCGTTAGCGTGAAGTCGCCGGTGGAGATGTCCAGCCAGGCAAGGCCTAGACCGCCACCGGCCTCGGCCAGCGCGGCCAGGTAGTTGTGGGACCGCGCGTCCAGCAGCTCGTCCTCGGTCAGGGTGCCGGGGGTGACGATGCGCACCACTTCGCGCCGCACCACGGACTTGTTGCCGCGTTTCTTCGCCTCGGCCGGATCCTCGGTCTGCTCGCAGATGGCGACCTTGAAGCCCTTGCGGATCAGGCGCGCCAGATAGCTCTCGGCCGAATGCACCGGCACGCCGCACATGGGAATGTCCTCGCCCGCATGCTGGCCCCGGCGGGTCAGCGCAATATCCAGCGCCGCCGCCGCCTGCACGGCATCGTCGAAGAACAGCTCGTAGAAATCGCCCATGCGATAGAACAGCAGGCAGTCTGAATGCGCATCCCGGATCTCCAGGTACTGCGCCATCATCGGCGTGGCGGCCTGCACGGAAGTCACAGCGGGTTTGCCTTCGGCAGGGCTGTCTTCAGCGGTCTTGGCAGAACGTTCGGACACGGGCGCTCGCGCGGTCATGAATAAAGGTGAAAGGGGCCATCCTTCTATCGAAGATACCCCCCTCACGCCAGTGGGGAAGCGGACAGGACTATCCCTCACATGAGTTCATTCATTGACTTGAGAGAATTCAATTCATCATACTTCTAGAAATACAATTCGAATTCCAGTGAGATGGAGACACCATTGAACGTGATCAGCAGGCAGCAGGCCTCCCTGCGTGCTCAGGTCTCATCCGAAGAGTGGGAAGCACGGGTCAATCTGGCGGCCTGTTACAGGCTGATGGCCCTCTATGGCATGACCGACCTGATCTACAACCACATCTCGGCCCGCGTACCAGGTCATCCGGATCAGTTCCTGATCAACTCCTACGGCCTGCGCTACAACGAAATGACGGCGTCCAGCCTCTGCAAGATCGATCACGAAGGCAATATCCTGCTGGATCCCGATACTGGCTATGGGATCAACCAGGCCGGTTTCGTGATTCACAGCGCCGTGCACGAGGCCCGACCGGATGTGGACTGCGTGATCCATACCCACACACGCGCCGGCATGGCGGTTTCGGCCATGAAGTGTGGTCTGCTGCCCATTGCGCAGACCTCGATGCGTTTTCATAACCGTGTCGGCTATCACGACTACGAGGGCGTCGCCCTTGATCTGGACGAGCGCCAGCGCCTGGTCGCCGACCTGGGACCGCATTACGCCATGATCCTGCGCAACCATGGCCTTCTGACCTGTGGACTGAACATCGCCCATGCCTTCAATCTCATGTACTGGCTGGAGAACGCCTGCAAGGTCCAGGTGGATGTTATGAATGCCGGCAGCGAATTGCAGCTGCCTCCCGAAGAGGTCTGCGAAAAGACGGCCAAGCTGTACGATCCGGATGTGCGCCGCGTCTACGGCGAAATGGAGTGGGAGGCCATGCTGCGCCAGGTTGATGAAGCAAATCCGGGATATGACCAGTAGCGGCCAAGCTGTGAGTTCGGACATCCACCAATCCGCAAAAGGACTGAAAGCAAAAGAAGATCAAGGAGTTACTTTTTCTATCCGCAGCCTCAACAGGCAAGCGCAACAACAATAACAACCACATGAATCACGAGAGGAGACACGTCATGGGACTGAAGAATTTCCAGATTCGTAAATACCGGTTGGTGGGTCTTTCCACTGCCTTGCTGGCCTTGGCTGCCATGCAGATTCCAGCCGCGGCAGCGGAAGTGACCTTGCGCCTCGGCTGGCCGACCGCCGACAGTGAAACGGATCCCTATGCCATTGCTGCCCACTATTTTGCCGAGGAACTCGAGAATGAAGCACCCGGGGAATTCGATGTCCGCTTCTTTCCCAGCAACGAACTTGGCAATGAAACCGAGATGCTGGAGGGCATGCAGCTAGGAACGCTTGAAGCCGGAGTCATCACGGCTACGCAAATCGCCTCGATTTCGTCGGCTTTTCAACTGATCGATCTGCCCTTTATCTTCAAGGATAACGAACAGGCCCGCCAGGTACTGGATGGTGAAGTGGGAACGATGATCCTGGATACGCTCGAGCCAGAAGGCATTGTCGGCCTTGGCTTTGTTGAAGCGGGTTTCCGGAACACGATCAACAACAAGCGCCCCGTCTCGACACCAGACGACATGGAAGGAATCCGCCTGCGGGTGCAACCCTTCGACATCTACCTCGACAGCTTCGATAAGTTCGGAGCGGACCCCATTCCCATGGAATGGAGCGAGGTCTTCACCGCTGTCCAGCAGGGCACGATCGACGGACTCGAAATCCCCTTGAGTGTGATCTATGCCAACAACTTCCCGGACGTCACTCAATACCTCTCCATGACGCAGCATGTCTACAACGCCCCGGCTTTGCTGCTTTCGAAACAGACCTTCGATCAACTCAGCGACGAACTGAAACAGGCGGTCCAGCGTGCTGCGGAAACGACCATCGAGCGGCAACGTGAAACTGTGGGTGCCAACAACGCGGAAATGGTCAGCCGCATCGAAGAGGCCGGCATGGAGGTAAACGAGGTCGAGGATGTTGCTGCCTTCCAGGACCTCGTTCGACCCGTTTATGAGGACTATAGGGAGACCATCGGAAACGAGATCATGAGCAAGGCTCTCGAAGCCACCGGACAGGAATAATCCTGCATCATCGATCGCACCCGGCAGCCATGCGTACTGCCGGGTGCGATGCTCTGCTTATCAGGTATGTCCGGAACAACCTTCATGCTGTTCTTCCAAAAGCTACTGGAGACCCTCAGCCTATGGGTCGCGCGTTTCACGGCCGGCATTGCCTGCATGACGGCCGTGGCGCTTGTGGCAACGCTGTTGATCGGAGTCTTTTTTCGCTACGTGGTGCAGAACTCACTGCCCTGGCCGAGCGAGATCGGTCTGCTTCTGTTCTCATGGACGGTCTTCCTGGCCGCAAGCCTCGGCGTACGCGAGGATTTCCATGTACGCGTCACACTGCTTCGCGATCTACTGCCGGACGCACTGTCCGACGGCCTGGAGCGTCTTATCCTTCTGGGCGTCGGTGTATTTGCCTTTGCCATGCTGTTCTATGGCTGGCAATTCGCCGAATTCACGGCGGGACGAACCTCAGCAGCAATCAACTACCCCCTATGGCTCCGCAACGCTTCAGTACCGGTCTCGGGCGCCTTCATGCTGCTGCATGTCCTGGCCCGCCTGACCCGGCCGAGCCTGCGTGATGCTGGAAGTCTGGGAAAGAGCGCTTTATGACCACCGTGGCAATCGTATTGATCGTGGGGCTTCTCGTCCTCCTGCTGCTAGGCATGCCGATTGCCTTTACCCTGGGTATCCTGGCCCTGGTCGGCATGTGGCTGAACGATGCAAACCCGTTGATCCTCAGCCAGCGTCTCGTGGCGGGAACCGGAGTGCACAGCCTTCTCGCCATACCGGGATTTGTCCTTGCCGGCTATATCATGAGCGAAGGCGGGCTCTCGCGCCGACTTGTGCACATTGCCTCATCCATGATCGGTCATCTGCCGGGGGGATTGAGCATGGCCACTGTAGGCGCTGGAACCTTTTTTGGAGCTATTTCCGGGTCGGCCCCCGCAACGACCGCTGCCATTGGTTCCGTCATGACGCGGGAACTCGAAGATAGGGGTTACGAACGGGGATACGCGGCCGCGCTCGCAACTGCTGTCGGTCCTCTGGGCCAGATGATTCCTCCTTCAATTCCCATGGTCGTATGGGGTGTCCTGGCCGAGGAATCGATCTCCAAGCTGTTCCTGGCGGGAATTATTCCCGGCCTGGCCGCTGCACTCGGGTTTGTGGCCATTAGCTACCTCTATGCCATAATCCGGGGCGTGCCGCGCGCAGCTTGGGCGGGATTTCGTGAGATCGGCCTGGCAATCCGAAACGGCATCTGGGCCCTGTTTACGCCTGTCGTCATTCTGGGCGGCATCTATGGTGGCGTTTTCACGCCCACGGAAGCCTCCATGGTCGGCGCCTTCTACAGCTTCATTGTCGGAGTCTTCATCTATCGCGAACTGAGCTGGCGCAGGCTGCCGGGCGTGCTGCTACAGTCGCTGCGCACCACCGCCATCATCATGTTCATCATTGCGGCCGCCTATGGCTTTGCCTGGGTTGTCTCCAATGAACAGCTGCCCTCCCAGGTCGCCGAACAGCTTCTCTCCATCACGGATAACCCGATCCTGATTCTGCTTATCCTCAACCTCCTCCTCCTGTTTCTCGGAGCCGTCATGGATACGCTCTCCGCAATGGTGATCCTCAGCACTGTCCTGATCGCCGTGGGGAACTCAATCGGACTGGACCCGATTCAACTGGGAGCGATGGTGGTCATTAACTTTGCGGTCGGCATGGTGACGCCTCCGCTGGGCTATTCCCTCTTCGTGGCCGCCTCGATCACGGAGTTGCGCATAGAAACGGTGGCGCGACACCTCTGGCCATTTCTTCTCGTCCTCGTCGGCGTTATCGCACTTGTCTCTTATGTTCCTTGGGTGACGCTGTGGCTGCCGAGTTTGATCGACTGAACAAGATAGGAAAACACGATGAGTGATACGATTCCCGTAACTCCCGATCCTGTGGCCGAACCAAGCAAGCCTTCGACCCCACTTCCAAAGAATGCCTGCGACAGCCACGCCCATGTCTTTGATCCCGAAGGTGGAACACCGCTGGCTCCGGGAAGCGAATACAAGCCATCCTATGCACCGCTAGAGCGTTATGAAAAACTCCTGCAGCATCTTGGTTTCGCGCGCGCCGTTCTTGTCCAACCAAGCGTCTACGGGACCAACAATCGCTTCATGATGGAGTGCCTGAAAAGGAAGGGACCGACGGGAGACAACAGCTTTCGCGGAATTGCTGTCGTGGACAGCAACGTCACGGACGCCGAACTTGAAGAGATGCAACGCGTTGGCGTGCGCGGTATCCGGATCAACCTCGTCTACGGTGGCGGGGTTGATTTCGAGGTCCTCAACGATCTGGGTAACCGCATCGCACCCTTGGGATGGCACGTACAATTCCTCGTGGACCTGTCGAAGCTGCCGGACTTTGCCCAGCGTGTTGAATCGCTGCCTGTTCCCTTCGTCGTCGATCACATCGGCCATTTCCCGGTCAGTCTGGGTGCGGAGTTGCCGGCCTTCCGCGATCTTGTTTCGCTGGTGCGGGAATCGCGGGCCTGGGTAAAGATAATCGGGCCAAACCGTATCAGCGGCAGGCAAACGCCGCCCTTCGATGACGTCAAACCCTTGGTGGATCCACTCGTTGAGGCCAACCCCAATCAGCTGCTGTTTGGAACAGACTGGCCACACGTCAAGCTGTCAACGCCTATACCGGATGATGGCAGCCTCGTTGATGAATTCGCCAATTGGGTTCCAGATGAGGCGATCCGCAGGCGCATACTGGTCGATAATCCGGCCAGGCTTTACGGGTTTGATAGGTAAAGGGCCGCAAGGAAGCTCAGGTCAAGGAAATCTTACATATTCCCCTCTGCACAGCAGAGGTGCATTGAAATCAGCAAATCAATGCCGGAAGTGGCGCATGCCGGTGAAGACCATGGCGATACCGGCTTCGTCGGCGGCGGCGGTGACCTCCTTGTCGCGTTTGGACCCGCCGGGCTGGATCACGGCGGTGGCGCCGGCCTCGACCGCGGCCAGCAGGCCGTCGGCGAAGGGGAAGAAGGCATCCGACGCCACCACGGCACCCTTCGCGCCCTTTTCGCCGAAGGCTTCCTTCGCCTTGCTCGCGGCAATGCGGCTGGAGTCCACACGGCTCATCTGTCCGGCGCCGATGCCGATGGTGGCCCGGTCGCGGGCATAGACGATGGCATTGGACTTCACGTGCTTGGCAACACGGAAGGCGAACAGCAGGTCCGCCAGTTCCCGCGCCTCGGGCTTGCGTTTCGTGACGGTCTTCAAGTCATCCGCGCCGACACAGCCGCTATCCCTGTCCTGGACCAGGTAGCCGCCCGACAGCGACTTGACGGACAGCCCGGGCTCGGCCGGGTCGGGCAGCGTCCCGGTCAGCAGCAGACGCAGGTTCTTCTTCTCGGCCAGGACCTCGCGCGCAGCCTCTTCAGCCTCCGGTGCAATCACCACCTCGGCGAAGAGCTTGGCGATCTCCTCCGCCGTTTCGCCGTCCAGCGGCCGGTTGACCGCGATGATACCACCAAAGGCACTGACCGGATCACAGGCCAGCGCCCGTTCATAGGCCGCCTTCAGGCTGTCGCCCTCGGCCACGCCACAGGGATTGGCATGCTTGATGATGGCCACCGCCGGGTCATCGAATTCAGCCACCAGTTCAAAGGCCGCATCGGTGTCGTTGTAATTGTTGTAGCTGAGCGCCTTGCCCTGCAATTGCTGGGCCGTGGCCACGCCCGGCCGCTGCCTGCCGCTGCTGTAGAAGGCCGCCTTCTGGTGCGGGTTCTCGCCATAGCGCAGTGTCTCGGCCAACTCGCCCGACAGGACCAGCGAAGGCGGGAAGTCGATTTCCTGATCCTTGTTCATCCAGGCCGCCACGGCGGAATCATACGAAGCCGTATGCGCAAAGGCCTTGGCCGCCAGGGTGCGCAGCAGGTCCGGCTGCAGACCGCCACCATCCATCTGGGCGATCACCTGCTCATAATCCTCAGGATCGGTCAGCA
The DNA here is from genome assembly GCF_000686045.1 of Fodinicurvata fenggangensis DSM 21160. Taxonomy (GTDB): domain Bacteria; phylum Pseudomonadota; class Alphaproteobacteria; order Kiloniellales; family DSM-21159; genus Fodinicurvata; species Fodinicurvata fenggangensis. The sequence continues at coordinate 539,479 of NZ_JMLV01000002.1, read as the reverse complement.
CGGCCACGGACTCGTGGTTCTTGGCTGCAGCGCGCAGCATGGCCGGCCCGCCGATATCGATCTTCTCGACACAGTCCGCACGCTCGGCCCCGGAGGCCACGGTCTCGCGGAAGGGATAGAGATTGACGGCCAGGAGGTCGATGGGACCGATGCCGTGTTCTTCCATGGACTTGCGGTGGCTGTCCAGGTCGCGCCGCCCCAGGAGGCCGCCATGGATCTTCGGGTGCAGGGTCTTGACCCGGCCGTCCAGGATTTCGGGAAAGCCCGTGTAATCGCTCACCTCGGTCACCGGGATGCCGGCATCCCGGATGGCCTTGGCAGACCCGCCGGTGGACAGGAGTTCCACATCTCGAGCGGCCAGCGAGCGGGCAAAGCTGACCAGCCCGGTCTTGTCGTAGAGGGACAACAGCGCGCGCCGGACCTTCACGGGCGAAGGGCTCTTGGCAGCAGGTGTCGGATCGGACATGACGGCACTCCGGTTATCTGGTCTTCGGCTCTCATCCCTGTTGTAAGCAAGACTGCCGCCTTTGTCCTCCCCTGTGATAAAAAAATCGGCGTCAACGCCCCGGTTTGGCCGCCGCCTCGCGCTGCAGGGCCCACTTGACGCGCGCGCCGCTCTGTCCACAGCGGCCATGGAGCACCACCTGCTGGCTGCGCCGCGACTGGCCATCGCCGAAATAGACCGAGTCCTCCAGGGCCACCACCGCCCCGCTGCAGCGCAGGCGCCAGCCTCCCGCCTTGGGCAGGCGCAGCAGCACGGCCTGTCCGTTCTGTACCACTGCGGCCTGTACGCTCGGATGAAGATGGAAACGTACGGCAAAGTCCAGCGCTCGGTCAAAGGGCTCGGCCCCCGCCGGTTCCACACGATCCTCGCCGCGCAGATCCTCGCCACTGGCCGCCAGATAAAGTACGCGCCGATGCAGCGCCCCCAGGCGTACGGCGTAGCCATCATGCCGGGATTCCAGCAGGATGGCGCCCTCATCCTCGTCGCGTCGGTACTGCACGTCCGCAGGCCGGGCCACCAGCCCTGACTGCCAGAAGGCACGCCCTGCCGACAAAAGCGATGAATTGGTCTCGGCCAGCGTCAAGGTGGAATGCGCTGCGGTGACGCGCAAGGCCTGGCGCAGGGCCTCGCCCGCAGCCTGGCCACTGGGCGCCCCGCAGTTGACGATCAGACGCTCGCGCCCGACACTCATCTCGAAGCTCAAGGTCCCGGCATGGGCCGCACGGTCAAGGCCTGGCGGTGGCGGTGCGCCACAATCCTGCAGGACAAGCGTACGCCCCGCCTGCATACGCTGGAAGCCGGTCTGTGGCGCTGACGTCCGGGGCCGGCGGCGAGCATCGGCCCGGCGCAGCACCATGTCCACCTTGAAGCCCTCTTCGGCTGTGGAGCCGTTGAACAGGGCCAGGCCGCCATCGCCGTGCTGCAGCAGGCGCATAAGGGGCCCCATGCTCTCGATGGCCAGTTGCAGTTCGTCGGGCAAGGGCTCACCGGCAGCATGCAGCGTGGCCTTGATGTCCACCAGATCGCGGAGCACCGCCAGGTGACGTCCGGGACTGCGTTCGCAATGTCCGCCGTCAGCCAGGATCTGGGCCGTCAGTTCGCGCGAGAGCAGGGCCAATGCCCGCTTCAGCCAGGGCCGCCCGTCGGGCAGGCAGGCGCCCGCGATGGCCAGCCCGCGCAAGGCCACGATCAGGTCCGAGCCGGTCAGTCCCGCCGGCAGGACCGCCGCCAGGTGCGCGGCCTGCCGTGCTGACGAGTCCAGCAGCCGTTGGCGAAAATCGATCTCGGCCGAGGCGGCGAAGAAGTCATACTGGCCCAGCCAGTGCGACAGGCGGCGCCCGGTCACCAGCGGGTCCCAGGCCAGCGGCGACCAGCGTCGGTGCAGCTCCATCCACTCCGCGGTCAGGGCCCGGGCGCGGCGCCGGGCCGGATCGCCATTGCAGGCCCGCAAGTCGCGCAGCCAGGAGAAGCTGTGCAGCTCCTCACGCCAGGCCTGCGAAGCCTGGGGCGGGTTCCAGATGGGACTGGGGTTCTCCAGGGTCTGGCCAGCAAAGGTGAAGATCATATCGGCCAGCGCACGCCCACGGTCGGCTTCGCCGGGCCAGGGATCGGGCGGCAGGTTGAGCGGCGTTGCGCTCTCCAGACGGGGCAGGAAGACGCCATAGAGCGGGCTGCGATGCCAGGGGGCCTTCAGGCGATAGGCCAGTCTCTGCCAAAGCAGGCGACGCGGTAGTGCCCCCAGGGCCCGCAGGCGCATACTGAGCGGTGGCTTGCGTCCGGCCATGCCGCGACCACCGGGCCGTTGATCCCTGTCAGCAGGCGGTGCGGGCGCTGTCTCGCCGACCACCACAGACTCCGTCATCCGGCGGGTCCGCGCAGGGCGCGGATGTTTTCGGCATAGGCTTGCGGTCCGCCCTTGAAGGTGGCGGTGCCGGCCACCAGGACATCGGCGCCCGCCGCGATCGCCTGGGGCGCGGTCTCCAGGTTGATTCCGCCATCCACCTCCAGGTCGATGTCGCGGCCGCTGTCATCGATCATGCGGCGCAGCGACTCCAGCTTGCGCAGGCTTTCCGGAATGAAGGACTGTCCGCCGAAGCCGGGATTGACGCTCATCACCAGGATCAGGTCCACCTCCTCCATCAGCGGCTTGACCGTCGCCAGCGGCGTCCCGGGATTGATGGACACTCCCGCCTTCTTTCCCAGCGACTTGATCAGCTGAAGTGTGCGATGCACATGCGGCCCCGCTTCGGGGTGCACCGTGATGATGTCGGCCCCGGCCTCGGCGAAGGCCTCCACATAGGGGTCCACCGGGGAGATCATCAAATGCACGTCGAAGGGCAGGTCGCTGTGCGGGCGCAGGGCCTTCACCACCGAGGGCCCGATGGTGATGTTGGGCACGAAGTGGCCGTCCATGACGTCCACGTGGATATAATCTGCACCAGCCTCGCTGATGGCACGGACTTCCTGGCCCAAGGCTGCGAAATCGGACGACAGGATGGAGGGAGAAATGCGTGTGTGCTGCTGCATGCGGGGAACCGAACCTCGCGCTCGATGGAAAGGCGTCAGGAAACCGAACCGGTATCTTCGGGTGATATCAGCAAGCCGTCCCCCCGTCAAAGCGCCAGCAAGCGCCATGGCGCAAGAAACGCGGGCGCTCGCCGATCTCAGTTCCGCCTGAGGCGACAGGCATAGAAGCCGTCCAGGCCGCCAAGCTCGGCCAGGTGGCAGGGCAGGCTGCGCAACTCGCCCGCTTCTGTCAGCAGTTCCGGTCTGTCGCCCACCTCGGCCGCAGTGACCGGCACCCGGGTAAAGTCGACCCGGTCCTCCAGGAAGGCCGCCACGCGTTCAGGCCCCTCCTCGGGCAAGAGGGAACAGGTGACATAGATCAGCAGGCCGCCCGGCGCCACCATCCGCGCCGCGGCGTCCAGCAGGCGATCCTGCAGGGCGCAGAGCGCGGGAATGTCCTCTTCGCGCTTCAGCCAGGCCACATCGGGATGGCGGCGCAACGTGCCCGTGGCACTGCAGGGGGCATCCAGCAGGACCAGGTCGGCCGGCTCGGCCGGCTGCCATGTGACCACATCGGCCGTGACCACCTCGGCCTTCAGGCCCAGGCGCACCAGGTTCTCCTGCAGGCGCTTCAGGCGCGAGGCCGACTGGTCCACAGCCGTCACCTCGGCGCCTCCGGCGGCCAGCTGACAGGTCTTTCCGCCCGGTGCGGCACAGAGGTCATAGACCCGCCGCCCCGCCAGCGAACCCGCCAGGCGAGCCGGCAGCGCCGCCGCCGCATCCTGGACCCACCAGCGGCCCTCGGCATAGCCGGACAGTGCGGTGATTTCCCCCCGCCCGGACGGCAGGCGCAAGCCCCCGATCGGCAGAATCTGGGCCTCCAGGCTGCGTGCCAGGCTGTCCTCGTCACGCGGCTCCCGGACCGTCAGGTCCAGTGGCGGTTCCTGTTGCTGCACCTCCAGGCTGGCGCGCAGGGTCGCTTCCCCATAGGCAGCTTCCAGCCGGTCCCACAGCCAGGCGGGCAGGTTCAGGCGCGCGGCATCCTGTTCGGCCAACAGGCCGTCCTTCTCGCGATCCAGGCGCCGCAGCACGGCATTGACCAGGCCCTTCAACGAACGGCTGTGCGGATGCTCGGCCAGGCTGAGTGCGGTACTGACCGCCGCATGGGCCGGTGTTTCCAGGAAAGCCAGCTGACAGACACCCAGCCGCAGGATGTTCGTCGCCCGCCTGTTGCGCACGCCCAGGGGCCGCTCCAGCAGCCGGCTCAACAGGTCGTCGATCTGCCCCAGGTGCCGCAGTGTCCCGGCCAGCAGGCGCCGGGCAAAGGCGCGGTCGCGCGTCGCCAGGGCGCGATAGCCCGGCTGGCCGGCCAACGCCTCTTCCAGCGGACGTCCCTTCTGCAGGACATCGTCCAGGGCCGCCAGGGCCAGGCTGCGCGCGTCGCCGGGCCGGACGGACTCTGTGTCACGCCTTGACGGCCCACCGCGGGAGGACTTCGAGGTGTCTTTGGACTTCGGGTCGGTACCGCCCTTGCCGGCCGGGCCGGTGCGGGACCTGGAATTGCGTTGCGTCATGGCGCCTGCTTTAGCCCATGCGGCCAGTCAAGGAAACCGCTTATCGCCTTAACCCTTTGTTAAGATTTTCTGCGACATAGTTACGCCCATGCAAGTGAATCCTGGCATATCAAACCTTCTGGGCTCCTTCACCAAGGCGCTGGACGACATGAGTCGTCCCGGCGCCCCCAAGGACACGCCCCAGGACGTGGGGCAGAGTGTGCCGCGCGACGGTGCAGCCGGCGCCACCAAGCCCACGGGCAGCGGTCCGGCCTCCAGCACGGAGCTGCCGAATGACAAGACCATTTCCGCTGCCCAGCAGCAGGGGGAAACCGGCCAGCCGGCCTGGCGCGGCAGCTTCGTCAACATGAAGGCCTGACCCGGCCCCTGAAGACCCGCGAAAGCTCCGACCTGCGCGCATCTCTTGCCGCGACAGCTGCCTCGCGCCATTCTCTATGGCATGACAGAGCCCGCGACACAGCCCGACGACAACTTCGAAAATCGCGTTCCGGATGGTGACGACCGCGAACGCCTGGTCTGCCGCGACTGCGGCTTCGTCCACTACCAGAACCCCAAGATCGTCGTCGGCTCCGTAGCCGAATGGCAGGGACGCATCCTGCTCTGCCGCCGCGCCATCCACCCGCGCAAGGGTTACTGGACCCTGCCGGCCGGATACCTGGAGCTGCAGGAGGAACCGCTGGAAGGCGCCCTGCGCGAAGCGCGCGAGGAGGCCTGCGCCGAGCTCGAGATCGACCGCCTGCTGGCGGTCTACAGCATCCCGCGCATCAGCCAGGTTCAGCTGATCTACCGCGCCCGCCTGGCCCACCAGAAGGTGGCCTGCGGCCCGGAATCAGCAGAAGTCGGGCTGTTCGACTGGAGCGAGATCCCCTGGGACGAAATCGCCTTCCCAAGCGTCCATTGGGCGCTCAACCACCACCGCGAGGTCCGCAACCGCCAGGACTTCGCCCCCTTCGCAAACCCACCCGGAGAGACGGGCAGGATGGAGCGATAGACCGCAGTCGACCGCCGGTCCCTCCAACCGGTAGGCCCGCCTGCATCTCCCGGGCGCGCCTGGCGGATCAGGCCTGAATCACGCCTTGCCGTAGCCGCCGCCGCCCGGGGTTTCCACCAGGAAGACGTCGCCCGCTTCCATTTCGGCCCGGTCGGTGCCCGACAGCTCATCGACGCTGCCGTCCTTGCGCACCACCGCATTGTGGCCCAGCGCGCCCGGCTCGCCGCCATCGACGCCGAAGTTCGGCACCTTGCGGTGGCTGGACAGGATCGAGGCCGTCATGGGCTCCAGGAAGCGCAGGCGCCGCACCGCGCCGTCGCCGCCACGGTACTTGCCCTTGCCGCCGGAGCCGCGGCGCACCTCGAAGGATTCCAGCAGGACCGGGAAGCGCCATTCCAGGATCTCGGGATCGGTCAGGCGCGAGTTGGTCATGTGGGTGTGCACCGCGTCACAGCCATCGAAATCAGGTCCGGCCCCGGACCCGCCGCAGACGGTTTCGTAGTACTGGTACTGGTCGTTGCCGAAGGTCAGGTTGTTCATCGTGCCCTGGGCGCCGGCCATGGTCCGGGTCGCGCCATAGAGGCAGTCGGTGATGGCCTGGCTGGTCTCCACGTTGCCGGCCACGACGGCGGCCGGGTATTCGGGGTTCAGCATGCAGCCCTCGGGCAGCACGATGTCCAGCGGTTTCAGGCAGCCCTCGTTCATCGGGATCTCGTCCTCCACCAAGGTGCGGAAGACATAGAGCACCGCCGCCCGGCAGACGGCCGCAGGGGCGTTGAAGTTGCTGGGCTGCTGCTCGCTGGTCCCGGTGAAGTCGATGCGGGCCTTGCGGGCCTGCTTGTCGATGGAGACCTTCACCGCGATCTGGCTGCCATCATCCATGGGATAGACGAATTCGCCGTCGGCCAGGCGGTCCAGCACACGGCGGACCTGTTCCTCGGCGTTGTCCTGCACATGGCCCATATAGGCCTGCACCACGTCCAGCCCGAACTGCTTGACGATGCGGCGCAGCTCGCCGATGCCCTTCTGGTTTGCGGCGATCTGGGCCTGCAGGTCGGCGATGTTCTGGTCCGGGTTGCGCGCCGGGTACTTGCCCGAACCCAGCAGCTCGCGCAGCGCCTGTTCGCGGAACTGCCCGCGGTCCAGCAGCTTGAAGTTGTCGATCAGTACGCCCTCTTCCTCGACGGTGCGGGAATTGGGCGGCATGGAGCCGGGGGTCAATCCGCCGACATCGGCGTGGTGCCCACGGCTGGCCACATAGAACAGGATCTCTTTCTCCGCTTCGTCGAAGACCGGCGTCACCACGGTGATGTCCGGCAAGTGCGTACCGCCGTTGTAGGGAGCATTCAGCACATAGACGTCGCCCGGCGCGATGGACCCATTGTTGTTGCGAATGACGGCGCGGATGGATTCGCTCATGGAGCCCAGGTGCACCGGCATGTGCGGCGCGTTGGCCACCAGGTCGCCCGCCGGGGTGAAGAGCGCGCAGGAGAAGTCCAGTCGCTCCTTGATGTTCACGGAATAGGCGGTCTTCTCCAGCGTTGAGCCCATCTGCTCGGCAATGGACATGAACAGGTTGTTGAAGACCTCCAGCATCACGGGGTCCACCTGGGTGCCCACGGCGTGCTCGCGCTCCAGCGGCTGCACGCGCTCCAGCACCACGTGGTTGCGGGTGGTCAGCTTGCCGCGCCAGCCGGCCTCGATCACCGTGGTCGAGGTCTTCTCGATCAGCACGGCCGGGCCGTCCACCGAATCGCCGGGCAGCATGGCGTCACGGTCATAGACCGGTGCGTCGACCCACTTGCCGCCGCTGTAGAAGGGCTTGTGCGCCAGGGGCTCGAGCGGTTTGTCGCGCTTGCCCTCCTCCAGAACCGGGTCCTCGGCGGCATCGGTATGACCGATGGCTTCCACCGAGACGGCCTCCACGATGTGGGCCTTCTCGGGCATGGTGAAGCCGAAGCGCTGGATATAGGCGGCCTCGAAGGCGGCCACGATCGCGTCGCGGCTGCCGAAGTCCACGATCATTGGGCTGTCGGTGCCCTCGTAGCGCAGGTGCACCTTGCGCAGCTTCTCGACCTGCGCCGGCTCGACGCCCTGATCGATCACCTCGGCCTCGGCTTCGCTCGCCAGGCGATTCAGTTCGGTCTCGACTTCTTCCAGGCTGTCGCCCAGGCGCTTTTCGATGGACTGCTCCTTGATGACGCGCACATCGGCCAGGCCCATGCCATAGGCCGAGAGCACACCGGCAAAGGGATGCAGGAAGATACGCGTCATGCCGAGCGTGTCGGCAATGTCGCAGGCGGCCTGGCCGCCGGCCCCGCCGAAGCAGTTCAGCGTGTAGTCGCTGACGTCATAGCCGCGCTGGATTGAGATCTTCTTGATGGCGTTGGCCATGTTCTCCACGGCAATGCGGCGGAAGCCCTCGGCCACCTCTTCGGGTGTGCGCGTGTCACCGGTCTTCTCGTGGATATCCCTGGCCATCTCGTCGAACTTCGTGCGCACCGCAGCTGGATCCAGCGGTTCGTCTGCATTTGGGCCGAAGACGCGCGGGAAGAAATCCGGCTGGATGCGGCCCAGCATGACGTTGGCGTCGGTCACCGCCAGCGGCCCGCCGCGGCGGTAACAGGTCGGGCCGGGGTTGGCCCCGGCCGAATCGGGACCCACGCGATAGCGCGAGCCGTCAAAGTGCAGGATCGAACCGCCGCCGGCGGCCACGGTGTGGATCTGCATCATCGGCGCGCGCATGCGCACGCCGGCCACCTGGGTCTCGAAGGCGCGCTCGTACTCGCCGTCATAGTGCGCCACGTCGGTCGACGTGCCGCCCATGTCGAAGGTGATGATCTTCTCGAAGCCGCCCATGGCCGCGGTGCGCACAGCCCCCACAATGCCTCCGGCGGGGCCGGAGAGGATGGAATCCTTGCCCTGAAAGGCGCGCGCGTCCGTCAGGCCGCCGTTGGACTGCATGAACATCAGGCGCACGCTCTCGGACTCGTCCTCGCCCATCTGACCGGCGATCAGGTCCACGTAGCGCCTGAGGATGGGCGAGAGATAGGCGTCCACCACCGTGGTGTCGCCGCGCCCCACCAGTTTCATCAGCGGACTGACCTCGTGGCTGACCGAGATCTGGGTGAAGCCGATCTCACGCCCGATCTGCGCCAGTGTCTTCTCGTGGTCGCTGAAGCGATAGCCGTGCATCAGCACGATGGCCAGCGAACGTATGCCATTGTCATAGGCCGCCTGCAGGTCGCGCCGTGCCTTCTCGGCATCCAGCGGCGTCTCGATCCGCCCGTCTGAAAACAGGCGCTCGTCGATCTCCACCACCTCTTCATAAAGCAGTTCCGGCAACTCGATGCGCCGGGTGAAGAGATGCGGCCGGTTCTGGTAGGCGATGCGCAAGGCATCGCGAAAACCACGTGTGATCGCCAGCACCGTGCGATCACCCTTGCGTTCCAGCAGGGCGTTGGTGGCCACCGTGGTGCCCATCTTCACCGCCTCGACAGCCTCGGCCGGAACACGCTCACCGGCCTTCAGGCCCAGCAGGGTGCGGATGCCGTGTAGAGCGGCGTCCTCGTACTGCTCGGGGTTCTCGGACAGCAGCTTGTGGCTGACCAGTTCCCCGTCCGGCCGGCGCGCGACAATGTCGGTAAAGGTTCCGCCGCGGTCGACCCAGAACTGCCATGCACCCGTTTCGCCGGACTCTGTCTGATCACTCATGTCTTCAGGACCCCACTGGTTGACTTTGCGATTATCTAGGCGATTTGTCGATAAAACGTCAAACCGATTTCCCGGCCCTGTACTTACGGCAGTTATCATGGCGGTTATGCTTGCCAGGCAGACGCACAATCGACAGAATTACGGTCAAGGAACGTGAAATCCCCCACGCCCGTGACGTGAAGGCGTATTGTTACCATATAGGTCAGATGCTCTCGGGAAAACGTCTGCTTCTCATCGTCTCCGGCGGAATTGCCGCCTACAAGACACCTGACCTTGTCCGGCGGTTGCGCGGACAGGGCGCCGAGGTGCGCGTGGTCATGACGCCGGCTGCTGCGGAATTCGTCACGCCGCTGTCCCTGGCCTCGGTCAGTGGCCACCGGGTCTACCAGGATCTCTTCTCGCTGACCGACGAGGCCGAGATGGGCCATATCGAACTCAGCCGTGCCGCGGACCTGGTTGTCGTGGCCCCGGCCAGCGCCGACCTGCTGGCCAAGCTGGCCCATGGCCTGGCCAACGACCTGGCCTCCACCCTGCTGCTGGCCACGGACAAGGAGGTGCTGGCCGCCCCGGCCATGAACCTGCGCATGTGGCAGCATCCGGCAACCCAGGACAACCTGGCCCGCTTGAAAGCCCGCGGCCTCCAGGTCGTCGGACCCGACGAAGGCGAGATGGCCTGTGGCGAATACGGGCCCGGACGCATGGCGGAACCCGATGCCATCGTCGCAGCGGTCGAGGACTACTTCAATGCGCCGCGCCCGCTGGCGGGCCTGAAGGCCCTGGTCACCAGCGGCCCAACCCACGAACCCATCGACCCGGTGCGCTATATCGCCAATCGCTCCTCGGGACGGCAAGGGCATGCCATCGCCGCCGCCCTGGCGCACCGAGGCGCAGCCGTCACGCTGGTCACCGGACCGGTGCAGCTGCCCGACCCCCAGGGCGTGCAAACCCTCCATGTGGAATCGGCCGACGAGATGCTGCAGGCCTGCCGGAACGCCCTGCCCGTCGATGTCGCGGTCTGCGCCGCCGCCGTTTCCGACTGGCGCGCAAGCGAGCAGGCCGAGCAGAAGATCAAGAAGGACGGAACCAGTCCACCCGCCCTGCAGCTCAGCGAGAATCCGGACATCCTGGCTCAACTCTCCAAGGCCGGCACGGAACGGCCCGGACTGGTGATCGGCTTTGCCGCCGAAACCCGGGACGTCGCCGCACAGGCGACCGCCAAGCGTGAACGAAAGGGCTGCGACTGGATTCTGGCTAACGATGTCTCGGCGGAAAGCGGCACCTTCGGCGGGCCGGACAACAGCATCATCCTGATCGACGCTGCGGGGCGGGAAGACTGGCCCCGCATCAGCAAGGAGGAAGTGGCCGAACGCCTCGCCGCCCGCATTGCCCAGACCCTTGATCGCACACCAGTGGAGGAACACCGCATGCCCGACCGCCTCCAGGACGGACAACAGCAATGACGGACTGTCAGCAGATCCCCCTGCAGCGCCTGTCCCATGGGAACGACCTGCCCCTGCCCAGCTATGCAACGGAACACTCCGCCGGTGTCGATCTGCCGGCGGCCGTCGAGCAACCCCTGGAGCTTGCGCCCGGAGACTGGGCGGCCGTGCCGACCGGCCTGTCCATCGCCCTGCCGGCTGGACTGGAGGCTCAGGTGCGCCCGCGTTCGGGCCTGGCCTTCCGTCACGCGGTCACGGTGCTGAACAGCCCGGGCACCATCGACGCCGACTATCGCGGAGAGATCAAGGTGTTGCTGATCAATCTGGGCAAGGAAATCTTCACGATCACACGCGGCCTGCGCATCGCCCAGATGGTGATTGCCCGGCACTGCCAGGCGCAATGGGTGGAAAGCGACAACCTGGAGGCTACATCACGCGGCAACGGCGGCTTCGGCTCCACTGGGCTGGAAAGCCCCGCCAAGACAGGATAGGAACGCCGTGAGCCGCATTCCTGACGCAACAGAAGTGACAAAAGGATAAACCGAAGATGCTGCGTCTTTCCAAGAAACTGCTCTTCGCCATCGAGGCCGTGGTGGACATCGCCTACAACGCCGGTGCCGCACCGGTTCGGTCCTCGGACATATCCGAACGGCAGGGCATTCCCCGCCGCTACCTGGAACAGGTGCTGCAGATGCTGGTTCATCGCGGGATCCTGGCCGGCCAGCGCGGTCCGCGCGGCGGCTATCGCCTGGCGCGTGAGCGGCGGCACATTGCCATCGGGGACATCGTGCGCATTGTGCGCGAACTGGAAGGCAGCGTCGAACTGGGGGATGGCGAGGAGGGCTCGGAGCTGGGCCAGGCCGTGGTCCGCCCCATCTGGATCCAGATGCAGGACGACATGATGGCGCGCCTGGACTCCATCACGGTGGAAGACCTCTGCAACCAGGCCCGCCAGGCCGGAATTCGCAGCCAGGCAACGCCCGTGGTTACCGATTTTTCCATCTAGCCCGAACCACACGTCACCGTTAACGGACTGTCTCAATGGATACACCGAGTGCGCCGAAATCTGGGGCCTCCAGCACCCGCCCGCCGGAGAGCCGGGGGCGCATCTACGACTCCGTGCTCGAGACCGTGGGAGCCACACCGCTGGTGCGCCTGTCACGCCTGATGGAGGCCCGCAACTGCCGGGCCGACCTTCTGGGCAAGTGCGAGTTCTTCAATCCGCTCAGTTCGGTGAAGGACCGCATTGGCGTGGCCATGATCGAAGCGCTGGAGGTCAGCGGGAAGATCGGCCCCGAAACCACCATCATCGAACCCACCAGCGGCAACACCGGCATTGCGCTCGCCTTTGCCTGCGCCGCCAAGGGCTATCGCCTGATCCTGACCATGCCCGAGACCAGTTCCACCGAACGGCGCAAGATGCTGAAACTGTTGGGGGCCGAGCTGGAACTGACCGATGGCACGCTGGGCATGCGTGGCGCCCTGGACCGGGCGGACGCCCTGCGCGAAGAGATCGGCGATGCCGTCATCCCGCAGCAGTTCGACAATCCGGCCAACCCGGAGATCCACATGCGCACCACGGCCGAGGAGATCTGGGCCGACACGGACGGCAAGGTGGACATACTGGTCAGCTCGGTGGGCACCGGCGGCACGTTGACCGGTGTCGGCCGCGTCCTGCGCCAGCACAATCCGGACCTGCACATCGTGGCCGTGGAGCCCGAGGACAGCGCCGTCCTGTCCGGCGGCATGCCGGGTCCGCACCGGATCGAGGGCATCGGGGCCGGTTTCGTTCCGGGCAACCTGGATACCAGTCTGATCGACGAAGTGCTCAAGATCGGCAACGACACGGCCTTCCGCACGGCCCGCCTGACAGCTTCGATAGAGGGTCTGCCGGTGGGCATCTCCTCCGGTGCGGCCCTGGCCGCCGCGTTGGAGGTGGGCGAGCGCCACGAGTCTGCCGGCAAGGCCATGGTGGCCATCCTGCCGTCGATGGCCGAGCGCTATCTGTCGACGCAACTGTTCGAGGGGCTCTAGATCGTCCGGACAGTTTCCTGATCCATGGAATTGGAGCAGCCAAGAGCCTGCCTCGGACTTGATCCGGGGACCTGATCTTGATCTCGATAGGCCGCTATTTCGGCAACGCCTGGTCGCTGTAGTGTGCGGCGAACTCCGCCGTGGGCGGAATCGGCTTGATGACGTCAATCAGGACGCCGTTCGGGTCCACGGTGATGAAATGTCGCTGCCCGAACGCCTCGTCGCGCAGCTCCTGCAGAATCCGAAGCCCCGCCGCCTGCGCACGCGCATATTCAGCATCCGGATCGTCCACCTCGAAATTGAGAAGAAGCCCTGACACGCGACCACGCCACGCAGCCGGAATCGTTTCGTGAGAGCCGTCGAGGAGCGCAAGGTTGACGCTCGGCGTCTCCGATGATTGCAGATGCACGTACCAGCCGCCATCGAACTGCACCTCGAACCCGAAATGCGTCTGATAGAAACGCGCCGTGCCAGCGACATCTTCCGTCATGATGACGGGATAATAGCTGGTCGTCTTCATGGGGCTTTCCTCCTGGCAAGCAATTACATACAATGTGTATGAAAGTGCCAATTAACATACAGGCTGAATGTATGCAAGAAAAACCCCGCCGCACCAATCGAGAACGCACCGCCGCCACACGCGAGAGGCTGATCGCCGCGGCAAGACAACTCTTCGTCGAGAAATCCTATGCCGAGACCGGCACACCGGAGATCGTCGCCCGGGCCGGGCTAACGCGTGGCGCGCTCTATCATCATTTCGCGGATAAACAGAGCCTGTTCCACGCCGTGGTGGTGGAGGAAGCGAGAAAGGTCGCCGGCGAGATCGAGGCACGCGCGGTCAACTCCACGACCCCGCTTCAGGGGCTGATGGCGGGCGGTGAAGCCTTTCTGGAGGCCATGGCGGTGCCCGGTCGCACGCGCCTACTACTTCTGGACGGACCGGCTGTACTCGGACAGGCGGCGATGGACGAAATCGACGAAGCCCATGGCAACCGGACCCTGCGCGAGGGGCTGATCGCGGCGATGCAGGCGGGCCAAATCCGCAGCCTGCCACCGGCAGCGCTGACAGCGCTTCTGGGCGCCGCATATGACCGTGCGGCGCTGGTGATCGAGGCCGGCGGTGATGCCGAGGCGCTGCGCCAGACGCTCGACGCACTGTTCGAAGGGCTTGCCGTGCAGGATGGCGGCTAGCGCAGCAGCCCGAAGGAGCGCGTCCCCTTGTGCACTCAGAAGGATGCACGGTGCTCCAACTTCAATGTGGTAGTGCAAAATCTCATGGTTTAATAGATCGCAAAGAGATTTCGTGAAACCATGATTTGCTCTAGAGGCCAAAGGACTCGTGATGGACTTCACCGATGCCCAGATAGACCGCTACGCCCGTCACCTGGTCTTGGACGAGATCGGCGAGGAAGGGCAGGCACGGCTGGCCCAGGCAAGGGTCCTGGTGATCGGCGCTGGCGGCCTGGGCTCCCCGCTGCTGCTCTATCTGGCAGCAGCCGGGGTGGGCACCCTGGGCGTCATCGACGACGACCGCGTCGATCTGGCCAACCTGCAGCGCCAGGTGATCCACGGCACCGGGGATATCGGGACGGCCAAGACCGATAGCGCGGCCGCGCGGTTGCAGCAGCTCAATCCTGAGATCGTCGTGCGCACGCACGAAGCCCGCCTGACTCCCGACAACGCCCTGGACCTCATCCGACAGTACGACCTGGTGGCTGATGGCAGCGATACCTTCGCAACCCGCTATCTGGTGAACGACGCTTGTCATCTGGTTGGCCGCAGCCTGGTGTCCGCCTCCATCATGCGCTTCGACGGCCAGCTTGCGACCTTTCGCAGCCATCTGGGCCACGGGCACGACGGCCGACAGAACCCCTGCTATCGCTGCCTCTACGGAGACCAGCCGGAAGCCGGCCGCGATTCCTGTGCCGATGTCGGCGTGCTGGCCATGCTGCCCGGCGTCATGGGCAGCCTGCAGGCCACCGAGGTGGTGAAGGAAATTCTGGGTCTGGGCGAGAGCATGGCCGGGCGCCTGTTGCTTTTCGACGCCCTGGCCATGCGCTTTCAGACCATAAACCTGCCGGCCGATCCAGACTGTCCGCTCTGCGGGACGGCGCCGCAAATCCGGGCACTGGATCCTGCGCATTACGGTACGGCGCCGGCCTGACTCACCTGACAGGCCGGCCGCGCCACTTTCCAGGCCTTTGCCCCTAAAAGCTGAAGATGAAGACCAGGACCACACCGATTGGCGCGATGAAACGCGCCGCGATGTTCCAGGCCGTGGCCGCACCACCACTCAGCCCCAATTCCTTCTCGACGCTTTCGCGGCTCAGGACCCAGCCGACAAAGACCACGGCCCCGAGACCGGTCAGCGGCAGCAGGATCTTCGCCGTCACGGTATCCAGCAGGTCGAAGATGTTGAGCCCGAAGAGCACCGTGAAGTCCCAGAGATTGAAGGACAACAGGGCGGCAATGCCGAGGCCCCAGATCGCGAAGGAAGCCACCACAGTGGCCGGAACGCGTGTCAACGGACTGCGCTCCTCCAGGAACTCCACCACCGGCTCCAGCAGCGAGATCGCCGAGGTCAGCGCGGCGAAGGTCAGTAGAAGGAAGAAGATCAGGCCCAGAAGCCAACCCGCCGTCATGCTTCCGAAGGCGATCGGCAGGGTGACGAAAATCAGGCCCGGCCCTTCGCTGGGGTCCAGGCCGTTTGCGAAGACGATGGGGAAGATGGCCAGGCCGGCCAGCAGGGCAATCACGGTATCCAGAATGATAACCGTTCGGGCCGCACCCAGCAGCTTCACCTCCTGCCCCAGGTAGGAGCCGTAGGCAATCATGATGCCCATGCCAAGCGACAGGGTGAAAAAGGCCTGTCCCATAGCCGCCAGGACCACACCGCCAGTGAAGGCGCTCAGGTCCGGCGCAAACATGAAGGACAGCGCCTCGCCGAAGTGGCCGGAGAACATGCCGTAGACCACCAGGATGACCAGCAGCACCACCAGCGCCGGCATCAAGAGGCGCACGGCCTTCTCCAACCCCTGGTTCACACCGAAGGCCACGATGCCAAGGACCAAAGCCATGAAGATCGTGTGCCAGAGCAGCAGCATGCCGGGACTCCCCAGCAGGGCGCCGAACAGTCCCTCGATGGTCGCGGCATCCTGGCCGCTGAAATCACCGGTCAGCGAGGACAATGTATAGGACAGCGACCAGCCACCGATGACGCTGTAGAAGGACAGAATCAGGAAAGCGCCCAATACGCCGCTCACGCCCACGATCATCCAGGCCTGGCTGCTACCGTTCTTGCGGGCCAGTTCGGCCAGGCTGTTGATCGGGTTCTTCTGGCCGCGCCGCCCGATCATCCACTCCGAAACCAGGATCGGCAGCCCGACCAGGGCGATGCAGAGCAGATAGACCAGCACGAAGGCGGCACCCCCGCTGTCGCCCACCAGGTATGAGAATCGCCAGATATTGCCCAAGCCCACGGCCGAGCCCGTGGCCGCCAGGATGAAGGTCATGCGCGAAGACCACTGCGCGTGAGACGACTTTGCCATCACTTCCCCCAGAACTCTGTCGCCAACAGGAAGGCTGGCGTACTGAAATGCCTGAACAGCCCTTGTAAAAGCCGGAAAATTCTAGCACAGCCGGACAGCAAAGAAAAACGGGCGGAAGATTTGGCTCCATAGATGTCCCATCTTTGCCAGCCATGTCATTTCCGGGACCGATCTGGCAAGTTTGTGGCCGGTTCTTGCTCGTTGATTTTCTTGTTTCTAGACTTGCACCGCAGTTGCGGGAAAAAAGGACAGCAGTCTTCGTGAAACGGTCGTACGGGGCGCAAGGCGTCATGACCTTCCTGAGTCAAGGATACGCCAGGGATCGGCAGGGTCCGGGGTTCGTTCAATGACGCCCCTTGTTCTTCCGGCTCTTGCAGTGGCTGTCCTGGTGGCCCTGGTCCTGGCCTGGCTGCTCTGGCGCAGCCGGCGCCAGCTGCAGGACGAACGCGCCATGCATCAACGCGACCATCAGGATCTGCGCAGCGGACGGGCCGCCATGGAGCGCCGGGTCGGAAACCTGAACGAGCTGCTGGCCGCCACGGAAAGCGAGCGCAGCACCGCGCGGGCCAATGAACGCGCCTTGCGCGGCTTGCTGGACAGCCTGCCGCTGCCTGTCTGGCAGCGTGGCGACGACCTGACCCTGACCTACTGCAACCGGGCCTACCTGCTGGCGGTGGAACAGAGCTTCGAACAGGTCCTGCGCGAGGGAACGGAACTCGTCGAGGACCAGGACCGGGACCGGACCCAGCAACTGGCGCAGAAGGCATTGGAGGGCAACCAGTCGGAATCCAGACGTTTCCACATTGTCGTCGGCGGCGAGCGGCGCCTGATGCAGGTCATGGAGACTCCCCTTCCGGACGGCAGCCTGCTGGGCCATGCCCGGGACGTCACTGAGGTCGAGGAACTGGAAACCGGCTTCCAGCGTTACAAGGAAGCCCAGGGGGTTCTGCTGGAGCACCTGGGCGTCGGCATCGCCATCTACAGCGCCGACATGCACCTGGACTTCTACAACACAGCCTATGCCCGTATCTGGCGCCTGGACGAATCCTTCCTGGCCGGAAAGCCACATCTCTTCGACCTGCTGGAATGGCTGCGCGAGCATCGACGCCTGCCGGAACAGGCCGATTTCTCGGCCTACAAGCGACAGCTCCTGCGACAGTACCAGTCCCTGCTGGAACCCTCGGAAGAACTTCTCCACCTGCCGGACAACACGACCCTGCGGGTGACCATGACGCCGCATCCTGCCAATGGGATTATCCTGACCTACGAGGATGTGACCGACCGCCTTCAGCTCGAGCGCACCTACAACACCCTTCTGGATGTCCAGCGCGAAACACTGAACAATCTCCATGAAGGCGTGGCCGTCTTTCGTGCCGACGGGCGCCTGCGCCTCTACAATCCCGCCTTTGCCCAGATCTGGAACCTCTCGCTGGACTGGCTGGGCGAGGAACCCCATGTCCGCGATGTCATCGAGGCCTGGCGCGGCTATTTCGACCTGCCCGAGGAAGGCTGGCAGACCTACCTGGAGCACATGGTGGCCCGCGCCACCGAGCCGGAAAGCGACAACGGCCAGTTGGAGCGGGCCGACGGCTCCATTGTCGAATGGTCCCAGGTGGCCCTGCCCGACGGCGCCAGCCTCTTCGCCTATGTGGACATCACCGATTCCACCCGCGTCGAACGTGCGCTGCGCGAACGCAACGAGGCGCTCGAGACGGCCGACCGGCTGAAATCGGAATTCATTGCCAACATCTCCTACGAACTGCGCACGCCGCTCAACGCCACTATCGGCTTCGCGGAAATCCTGCAGAACTGCTACTTCGGTCCCCTGAACGAGCGTCAGCAGGGCTATGCCCAGGCCATCGTCGAGTCCTCCGAACGGCTGATCGCACTGATCAACGACATCCTGGACCTGGCCTCCATCGAGGCGGGCTACCTGCAGCTCAACCGCAAGCCGGTGGAGCTGCACAAACTACTGGAATCCGTCGAGGGGCTCTGGCGCGAACGCGCACACCTGCGCGATCTGAAGCTCGAGATTCACTGCGAGGACAGCCTGGATGCGCTCTACTGCGACGAAAAGCGACTGCGCCAGGCCCTGTTCAATCTGCTGTCCAACGCCTTCCGCTTCACGCCCGATGGCGGCACGATCCACCTGACGGCTCAACGGCAGGACCAGGAAGTCCTGCTGACGGTCAGCGACAACGGTATCGGCATACCGCCCGAGGAACAGTCCCGCATCTTCGGCCAGTTCGAACGCGGCCGCCTGACCCAGAACCGGCGCCAGCGGGCCGGGGCCGGGCTGGGCCTTTCCCTGGTCAAGAGCTTGATCGAGCTGCACGGCGGCTGGGTGGAGCTGGCCTCCGAAATCGACAAGGGCACCTCCGTGACCTGCCACCTGCCGCTGGATCCGGCCGATCCCCAGATGGCCCTGTCGCAAAGCGACCTGCTGAATGCACTGCCGCCCGGCGGTTCGGCCGAAGCCGCTGCCAACCGCCTGCTGCAGCGTTTCACACCCCCACCGGAGGGAGACAGCGGCCCGGCCTGAGGCCTGAGCCCGGAACCCATATTCCAGGACTCTGTGCCTCCAGGCCCTGCGCTTAAGCTTTGCCGGGCACACCCTTGGTGGTGGAATACTCCCAGTGCAGCTCCTCGTCGGGGTGGACCCGGGGATGGATGGCATGGGCAGCGGTCGCCGCTTCCGAGAAGCCCGACAGGATCAGTTTCAGCTTGTTGCGATAGCTGGCCACATCGCCGATGGCGTGAATGCCGGGCAGGTTGGTCTCGCAGGTGAAGGGGTCGACGGTCAGGGCCTGCCGGTCCAGGTCCAGGCCCCAGTCACGGATTGGCCCCAGGTCCATGGACAGCCCGAAGAAGGGCAGAAGGCGGTCGGCCTCCAGGCGGCGCTCCGCATCATCGAAATCCCGTACGATCACGGCCTGCAGAGCGCCGTCCTGGCCTTCCAGCCGGTCCAGCTGATAGGGAACCACCAGCTCGATCCGCCCCGCCTCGGCCAGGGCATGCAATTTGGCGACTGAGTCGGGGGCGCCACGGAACTTGGGACGACGGTGGACCACATAGACCTTGCGCGCGATGTCGGCCAGCAGGATCGACCAGTCCAGAGCCGAATCCCCGCCGCCGGCGATCACGACACTGCGGTCCCGGAAGTCCTCGGGTTTCGTTACATAGTAGAAGACCGACTGGCCCTCATAGGACTGGAGATTCTCCAGCGGTGGGCGGTTGGGCCCGAAGGCGCCGACCCCGGCGGCCAGGATGACCGCCTTGGCCTCCACCACGCTCCCGCGCGAGGTGGTCAGCCGCCACCACTCGCCATTGCGCTCCAGCTTCTCGACGCGCTGGTCCATATGATAGACTGGCTCGAAGGGCGCGGCCTGCTCCAGAAGCTGCTCGATCAGCTCGGCTGCGCCTACGCGCGGAAAACCGGGGATGTCATAGATGGGTTTTTCGGGATAGAGCGCCGCGCACTGACCGCCCGGCACCTCCAGCGTGTCGATCACGTGGCAGTGCATCTTCAGCATGCCGCACTCGAAGATGGCGAAGAGACCCACCGGACCGGCCCCCACAATGGCCACGTCCGTACGCACTGGTGCTTCCGACATGAAATCATCCCGAAACTGGTAAGCGGTAACCCTGGAGCGGCGCTAACATGGCCGCAGCATGGCCCTCTTGCAAGGCCCACGTCCGGCCTGTTTCAGTCGACCGTTGTGGTCGCGCGCCGGACTTGTATAAAGGGCGGTGACAGCGCACCAGGGAAAACAACTCCCGGGAGGACAGGTGACGGAGCGCGCAGCGAGACCACTGGACAGCGAAGAGGCCACGATTGCCCTGGCGCAGGAATTGGCCGCCCTGGCCCGGACCGGTGACGTAATCCTGCTGTCCGGGGAGCTGGGGGCGGGCAAGAGCGTGTTCGCGCGTGCCTTCATCAACGCCTTGCCGGGACCAGTCGAGGAGGTGCCCAGTCCCACCTTCACGCTGGTTCAGACCTATCACCGCAGGAACCAGGAGGGCAGTGGCCTGGACGTCTGGCATTTCGACCTCTATCGCCTGGAAAGCCCGGACGAAGTCTGGGAACTGGGCCTGGAAGAGGCCCTGGCCGACGGCGTGTCCCTGATCGAGTGGCCGGAGCGCCTGGGCCGCGCGCTGCCGCCCTCGCGACTCGAGATCGAACTCCGCCACGGTGATCTTGAAAACCACCGTGCAGCCCGTATCACACCTTACGGGAGCTGGACCGAACGTCTGGCCAGGGGAGAGGCCTGATGCAGGCACCGCAGCCACAGCGGGAACAGGCCGCACAGAGCTTTATTCAACAGGCCGGCTGGACCGGCGCCAGGCTGGAACTCCTGGCCGCCGACGCCTCGTTCCGGCGCTACTTCCGTGTGTTCGGGACGGATAACACCGCGATCCTTATGGATGCGCCGCCCCAGAAGGAGAACCCCGAGGCCTTCCTGCGCATCGCCGAGCAGCTTGTGGCATTGGACCTGAGCGCCCCGCGCTGCCTGGTACGTGACCTGGAACAAGGGTTCCTGCTGCTGGAGGACTTCGGAGACCGTACCTTCACGCGGGCTCTGGCCGAGGGGGCCAGCGAGGCACAGCTTTACGACCTGGCCGTGGATACGCTGGCCACCCTGCAGCGACACTGGCCGGACGCACCCAAGCAGGTGAACCTTCCCGCCTATGACCTGCGGAAGCTGCTGGATGAAGCAGTCCTCCTCGTGGACTGGTACCTGCCGGCGGCCGGACAGCACCTGCCGGATTCGGCCCGCCGTGCCTACCTGGCGCTCTGGCAGGAGCTGCTGGAACCCGTACTGGAGGACAACCGCCTGCCAAGCGTCCTGGTTCTGCGCGACTATCACGTGGACAACCTGATGATCCTGCCGGGCCGCGAAGGAACGAAGGCCTGCGGCCTGCTGGATTTCCAGGACGCAGTCATCGGCACGCCGGCCTATGACCTGGTCTCGCTGCTGCGCGATGCGCGCCGGGACGTGCCAACCGCCCTGCAGCAACGCGAACTGGAGCGTTACCTGGCTGCCTGCCCCGAATGGCCAAGGGCCGCCTTCGAACGCGCCTACTGGACCCTGGGGGCCCAGCGCAATGCCAAGATCATCGGCATCTTCACCCGCCTGGCGCAGCGCGATGGCAAGCCGCGATACCTTGCACACCTGCCACGCCTCTGGCGCCTGCTGGAGGAAGAGCTCTCCCGACCCGAGCTGGCACCCCTGCGCGCCTGGTTCGACTGTCATGTTCCGGCCACGGCCCGGAACCCCGCCAACCTGATGTCCGCTGCTACCGGAGTCTTTTCATGAATCCAGTCTCCCCCACCCGTGCCATGGTCCTGGCCGCCGGATACGGCAAACGCATGCGACCGCTGAGCGACGCGCGGCCCAAACCCCTGATCGAGGTTCATGGCCGGCCCATGATCGACCGCGTGCTGAATCGCCTGGCCGATGCCGGCGTGAAACAGGCCGTGGTCAACCTGCATTACAAGGGCGACATGCTGCGCGCACACCTGGCCGATCGCAGCCGCCCGGAAATCCTTTTTTCCGAAGAAGCCGAGATTCTCGATACCGGAGGGGGCATCGCCAAGGCCCTGCCACAGCTGGGCGAGGACGCCTTCTATGTCACCAACAGCGATGTGGTCTGGCTGGACGGCCTGCGGCCTGCCCTGGAACGCCTTGCCAGTTTCTGGGATGAAAGCCGGATGGACGGCCTGCTGCTGCTCCACTCCTCGGCGCTCGCCTTCGGCTACGAGGGACAGGGGGACTTTACCCTCACTCCCGATGGGCAGGTGCGCCGCCGCAACGAGCGCGAAGTGGCCCCCTTCGTCTTCACCGGCCTGCAGATCCTGCACCCCCGTCTCTTTACCGGTGCACCGGAAGGCGCCTTCTCTCTGAATCGGCTCTGGGACCGGGCCATCGAGGAGCAGCGCCTCTACGGCCTGCGCCATGACGGCCTCTGGTTCCACGTGGGCACACCGGAACTGCTCGAGGAGACCGAGCAGGAGCTTTCCTACGAACTCGGCAAACCACGCCCCGAGCCCGTGGTGTAGACCATGTCCGCGCCAACGGCCCGCCTTGCCACCATCCCGCCGGAGACGTCCTTCGTCGACGCCCTGGCCGACGGCCTCCTGAAGCGCTTTGACGAGCCCCTGGCCCTTTCGCGGGTCACGCTGCTGCTGCCCACACGCCGTGCCGTGCGCAGCCTGCAGGAGGCCTTCCTGCGTCATTCCGGCGGCCGCGCCCTGCTGCTGCCGCGCATGATGCCGCTGGGCGACCTGGATCCTGAGGAAATCCTGCTGGGCGGGGAGGCGGAGGCCGCTGACGAAGGGGCCTTCGACCTGCCGCCAGCCCTGCCCGGACTGACACGACAGCTGATGCTGGCCCGCCTGGTCCAGGCCTGGCGCCGGCGAAAGTCAGGCGCGACGGCAGCCTCCGGAACGGCCCCGCAGGACGTGGGGGCCGTGGAACTGGCCGGCGAGCTGGCGCGCTTCTTCGACCAGGTCCAGACCGAGGGCCTGGACTTCTCCGGTCTGGACGGCCTGGTCGAAAAGGAACTGGCCGCCCATTGGGAGGAAACCCTGGAGTTCCTGCGGCTGGTCACCGAGCACTGGCCGAAGATCGAGGCAGACGAGGGCTGCATCGGGCCGGCCGAACGCCGCCGCCGCCTGCATGAACGCCGTATTGCGCTCTGGAAGAACCAGCCGCCGCAAGACCCCGTGATTGCCGCCGGCTCCACCGGTTCGATTCCCTCCACGGCCGACCTGTTGAAGGCCATAACCACCTTGCCGCAAGGGCAGGTTATCCTGCCCGGCCTGGACCAGGACTGCAGCGATGCGGTCTGGTCCTGGATCGGGCAGGATCCCACCCATCCGCAATACGGCCTGGCGCAACTGCTGGAGCATCTGGGGGTCGAGCGCAGCGAGGTTGTCCCCTGGCCAGAGCACGAGGCGCCACAGGCGGCCCGGCAACGCCGTCGGCTGGTGGCACAGGCTCTGCTGCCCGCCGAGACAACCCAGCTCTGGCAGGCAGGGGTTGCAAATGAAGCGGCCGGGCAGCCGGAACTGGACCCTGCCACGGCCCTGGCCGAGGTGAAGCGCCTGTCCTGCAGCAGTCCGGGAGAGGAGGCCCTGGCCATCGCGCTGTTGCTGCGTGAGGCCCTGGAAACACCAGACAAGACCGCAGCACTGGTCACGCCCGACCGCAACCTGGCCCGTCGTGTGGCGGCAGAGCTGCGGCGCTGGGACATCGATATCGACGACTCGGCCGGCCAGGACTTGGCCCTGACACCCCCGGGACAGTTCCTGCGTCTGACGGCAGCGCTGATCGAGGAGGATTGCGCGCCGCTGGCCCTGCTGTCTGCCCTGAAACACCCCCTGGCACGCGGCGGCCAGCCACCCGGTCATTTCCGCGAAGCGCTGCGCCGCCTGGAACGCGCGGTGCTGCGTGGACCACGGCCCGCGCCCGGCTTCCAGGGGCTTCAGGCCGCCCTGGCCGAAAGCGACCTGGAGGCAGAGAAACGCCGCGCCCTGACGCAGTGGCTGGACAGCCTCGCGGCTGCCTATCGCCCCTGTCAGGAAGCGCGCCGCGGTGGGGGCAACCTGGCAGACGTCCTCGAGGCACATTTGCATTTCACCGAGTACCTGGCCGCGGGCCCCCCTCCGGAGGAGGACCAGCAACTCTGGGCCGGAGAGGCCGGCGAGGCGGCAGCCGACTTCGTCACCGAACTGCGCCAGGCGGTAGAACATGCGCCGGATTTCGGCCCGGGGGATTACCCAGCCCTGCTGGACAGCCTTCTGCGCGGGCGCGTGGTGCGCCCGCGGTACGGACGCCATCCGCGCCTGTCCATCCTGGGGCCGCTGGAGGCGCGCCTGCTGCACCGCGACCTGCTGATCCTGGGCAGCCTGAACGAGGGCACCTGGCCGGCCGAGAGCGAACCCGGCCCCTGGCTCAGCCGCCCCATGCGGCGAGACTTCGGCCTGCCGCCTCTGGAACGGCGCATCGGCCTGTCCGCCCACGACTTCGCGCAGGCCTTCTGCGCACCCGAGGTGGTGCTGTCACGCTCCACCCGTGTCGAGGGCTCGCCGACCGTGCCGTCACGCTGGCTGTTGCGGCTCGAGGCCTGCCTGGAAAGCCTGGGCCAGCCTCAGGCCATTGCCGATATCTCCCCGCGTCTGCAGCACTGGGTCGAGGAGATCGACCGGCCGGCAGAGGTGCGCGCCTGTGCCCCGCCGGCCCCCCGCCCGCCGCTGGAGGCACGCCCCGACCAGCTTTCGGTCACCCGGGTGGAAACCTGGCTGCGCGATCCCTATGCACTCTACGCGCGACAGATCCTGCGCCTGAAGCCCCTGGACCCACTTGACGCCGATCCCTCTCTGGCCGAACGCGGCACGCTGATCCACCGCATCCTGGAGCGCTTTGTCCGCAGGTGGCCGCGGGAGCTGCCGGATGACCCGGTGGGTGAACTGCTGGCCATTGGTGCGGAGGAATTCGAACACTTCCGGGCCTGGCCGGGGCTCTATGCCTTCTGGATGCCGCGCTTCCGCCGCATTGCCCAGTGGGTGGCCGAAGCCGAGGCCCGGCGCCGCACCGACATGGGGCATGGCGAGGTCCTGGCCGAGGTGAGCGGAATTCTCGACCTTCCAAGCGGATTCCGGCTCACGGCCAAGGCGGATCGCATCGAACGCGCAGGGGATGGGAGTCTGGCGCTGCTGGACTACAAGACCGGCGGCCTGCCATCGAAAAAGGCCGTTCATTCGGGCATCGCGCCCCAGCTTCCCCTGGAGGCAGCCATAGCCCAGGCCGGCGGCTTCCAGGAGGTGCCCGCCGGACCCGTGGCCGCCCTGGTTTTCTGGCGACTGAGCGGTGCCGAGGCCGCGGGCGCGGAACTGGAGGTGGGCCCACCCAAGGACGAAACGCTGGAGGACGTGGCCCGCGCCGCCCTGGAGGGCCTGGAGCGCCTGGTCGCGGCCTTCCAGGATCCCGAGACCGCCTATCATGCCCGGCCGCGTCCGTCCTTCGCCCTGCGTTACAACGACTACAGCCACCTGGCCCGCCTGAAGGAATGGGCCAGCAGCACGGAGGCATCATGAGCGGCGGGACCACGCACAGTGCTGTCGCACAGGACCGCCAGCAGCGTGAACAGGGTGCCTCGCAGCGCCAGCGTCAGGCTGCCGATCCGCGCAGTTCGGCCTGGGTGACCGCCTCGGCCGGGACCGGCAAGACCAAGGTGCTGACCGACCGGGTGCTGAACCTGCTGCTGGATGGAACACCGCCGAACCGTATCGTCTGCCTGACCTTCACCAAGGCCGCCGCCGCGGAAATGCGCATCCGTCTTGCCCGGACACTGAAGGACTGGGCCACCGCCCGCCCGGACAAGCTGGAAGAGGCGCTGCATGCGCTGGGGCATGACCGACCGGCGCCTGACCTGATTCTGCGCGCACGCCAACTCTTCGCGGCCGTCCTGGACGCCCCCGGCGGTATCAAGATCCAGACCATTCACGGCTTCTGCCAGGCCCTGCTGGGGCGCTTCCCGCTGGAGGCCGGAATTGCGCCGCATTTCCGGCTGGTCGAGGAACGCGGACAGCAGGACCTGCTGAACGCGGCGCGCGAGGAAGTCCTGGCGGCCCTGGGCCGGCCCGGGGAAGACGCGCTGTCGGAG
The DNA here is from genome assembly GCF_000686045.1 of Fodinicurvata fenggangensis DSM 21160. GTDB lineage: Bacteria > Pseudomonadota > Alphaproteobacteria > Kiloniellales > DSM-21159 > Fodinicurvata > Fodinicurvata fenggangensis. Next base: position 513,500 of record NZ_JMLV01000002.1, on the reverse strand, counting down.
GCCATCGACCAGATCACGGCCCTGGTGGGCGAAGAGGACTTCCAGGGCCTGGTGGACAGCCTGATCCGCGAGCGCGATCGCCTGGCGCGCCTGCTGGCGGACCTGGGCTCGGAAGAGGCCCTGCTGACGGAAGTGGCCCGTGCTCTCGAGGTGGAGGGGCAGGGCGCGTCCCTCGACTTCCTGGAGTCGGCCTGCCGCGACGCGTCCTTTGCCGCCGACGAACTGCGCCAGGCGGCCAATGCCTTGATGGCAGGCAGCAAGAGCGATGCCAAACGCGGTGAAGTGCTCGCTTCCTGGCTGGCACAAACTCCCGAGTCGCGCGCCCGGGACTGGGAAACCTACCTGGGGGTCTTCTTCACGACCACGGGCACACGACGCGAGAAACTGGCACACAAGGAGGCCCTGGCCGTCCTGCCTACGGCGGCCAGCATCCTGGAAAGCGAGGCCTTGCGCGTGGAAGCGCTGCAGGAGTCCGTACGCGCCCTGCGCGTGGCCGAGGCCACTTCGGCCCTACTGCGGCTGGGCCTGCGCATCCTGGACACCTACGAGCGCGAGAAGACGCTGCGCGGCCTGATGGATTACGAGGACCTGATCCTGAAAAGCCGCGACCTGCTCTCCCGCCCGGGCATCTCGCCCTGGGTGCTCTACAAGCTGGACGGCGGCATCGATCATTTCCTGGTGGACGAGGCCCAGGATACCAACCCCGAGCAATGGGAGATCGTGCGCCTGATCACCGCCGACTTCTTCGCCGGCGACAGCGGCCACGAAACGGCCGCCGGCCTGGACAACCGCACCGTCTTCGCCGTGGGCGATGCCAAGCAGTCGATCTACTCCTTCCAGCGCGCCGAGCCGGCCGCCTTCGCCCGCATGCAGGCCTATTTCGCCGAAAAGGCCAGGTCCGCCCGCAAGCACTGGGCGTCGGTGGACCTGATCCACTCCTTCCGTTCCTGCCAGGCGGTCCTGGATCTGGTGGATGCCGTTTTCGAAAGCGAAAACATGCACGCGGGCGTCACCTTCGGGCGCGGCTGGCTGCCCCACGACGCCGTGCGCGTGGGCCAGGCCGGGCGCGTCGAGCTCTGGCCTCCGGTCAGCCCGCGCGAACAGGACAGCGAATCGCCCTGGGACCTGCCCTTGAATCGGCAGGAGGACGACCAGCCCCGCGCCCGACTGGCCAGCCTGCTGGCAAGCCGCATCCAGAGCTGGACGGCGCCGGCCGGTGGGGTCACGGAAGGCGACGAGGCCTGGCTGGACGCGCGGGCGCGCCCCGTGGCGCCGGGCGATATCCTGGTCCTGGTCCGCCGGCGCAATGCCTTCGTGAACGAATTGGTGCGCGAACTGAAGGCACGCAACGTACCGGTGGCCGGCGTCGACCGCATGGTCCTGACCGACCAGATGGCGGTCATGGATCTGATGGCCCTGGGCCAGTTCCTCTTGCTGCCCGAGGACGACCTGAACCTGGCCGTGGTCCTGCGCAGCCCCCTGATCGGGCTCAGCGAGGAGCAGCTCTTCCAGCTGGCCTGGAACCGTCCGGGCGAGGGCAGCCTGTGGCGCCAGTTGCGCCACACCGCCGAGGCGGATCCCGCATTGCAGCCCGCCCGGGATACACTTGAACAGCTCCTCTCCGAGGCGGACTACCGACCGCCCTACGAGTTCTATGCCGACCTGCTGGCCCGTGGCGGGCGGCAGCGCCTGCTGGCCCGCCTGGGGCCCGATGCGGCGGACCCGCTGGAGGAGTTCCTGTCCCTGGCGCTGGCCTACGAAAGCGAACACACCCCGTCGCTGCAGGGCTTCCTGCACTGGATGGAATCAGGCGAACGCGAGATCAAGCGCGACCTGGAAAGCGATGGCGGCGCCGTGCGCATCATGACGGTGCACGGCGCCAAGGGCCTGCAGGCCCCCATCGTGATTCTGCCCGACACCATGCAGTACACGAAGCCGAACCCCAATCTTCTGTGGCTGGAACAATCGCAGGGCGCCACGCTTCCGGTCTGGCTGCCGCGCAAGTCCATGGCCGACAGCCATTGCCGCGCGGCCCTGGAAACGGCCGAGCAGCAGGCAGAGGAGGAACACCGGCGCCTGCTTTATGTGGCCCTGACCCGGGCCGAGGATCGCCTTTACATCTGCGGCTGGGAAACACAGAGAACCACGCCCGAGACCTGCTGGTACAAGCTGGTGGAGCCCGCCATGGAAGCGGCCGGTGCCAAAGCCGTCGAGTTCGATTTCACCACAGAGGTGGACAAGGGCTGGAGCGGTCCGGGCTGGCGACTCGACACCCCCGGCGCGGCGCCTCCCGACCAGACCCGGGATACGCCGCGCCGCGAACGCCCCTCGGCGGAGTTGCCCGATTGGCTGTTGCGCCCGCCGCCTGCGGAAGCCGAGCCGCCACGCCCGCTCACACCGTCCCGTCCGACGCAGGACGACCCCCCGCCACGCTCGCCGTTGCAGGGTAGCCCCGGCCGCATCTTCCGGCACGGGCGCCTGGTACACAGCCTGCTGGAGCACCTTCCCGACCTGCCGCTGGCCGAACGCCGGCAGGCCGGCCTGCGCTTCCTGGGCCAGAGCGCCTTCGGCCTGGATGAGACGGAGCGCCAGGAGATCCTGGAGGAAACACTGGCGGTCCTGGACACGCCCGCCTTTGCCGATTTCTTCGGCCCGGACAGCCGGGCCGAAGTGCCCATCACCGGCCTGGTCCGGGCCGAGGGACACACCCGGGTCATCAGCGGCCAGATCGACCGCCTGGCCGTCCGGGCCGAGGACATCCTGGTCCTCGACTACAAGACCAACCGGCCACCACCGCTCACCCCGGAACAGGTTCCAACGGCCTACCTGCGGCAGATGGCCGCCTATGCCCAAGTGCTTTCGGAGGTCTATCCCGGCCGCAGCATACGCTGTGCTCTGCTCTGGACGGACGGGCCCAACCTGATGGAACTGCCGAGTGAATTGCTGACAGGTCATGCGCCTTGACGCTTCCGCTCACAGGCGCCAATACTTCCGCCAAGTCAGCCGGGCGACTCCCGGACCACCAGATTACGAGGTAAGCTCATGTCTACCACACAGGTTTCGGACAGCAGTTTTGATGAGGATGTCCTGAAGGCGGATCGTCCGGTCGTCGTCGATTTCTGGGCCGAATGGTGCGGCCCCTGCAAGATGATCTCCCCGGCCCTGGAGGAAATCGCACAGGCTCTCGACGGCAAGATCACGGTCGCCAAACTGAACATCGACGAGAATCCCGCCACACCCGCCAAATACGGTGTGCGCGGCATCCCGACCCTGATGCTGTTCAAGGACGGGGCGGTCAGCGCCACCAAGGTCGGCGCTCTGCCCAAGAATCAGCTGCAGTCCTGGATCGAGGAGCATATCTGACGTCGATTCTCTCGGCGCAGGGCCAGCGCGGGGCTTGACGCCGCGCGCCGGCTTGCGTAGAAGGCAGCTGCGCGCCCGGAGAGCGCTCCTCTCCGGCGCAAGTCATTTCAACCGATCACTTCGAAACGGAACCGAGATCATGGCACGACGTTGCGCCTTCACCGGCAAGGGTGTCCAGAGCGGCAACAATGTAAGCCACGCCAACAACAAGACACGGCGTCGCTTCTTGCCGAACCTGCAGGAAACCTCTCTCTACAGCGATGCGCTGGGGAGCATGGTGCCCCTGCGTCTGGCGACCTCTTCCATCCGCACGATCGAGCACAAGGGCGGCCTCGACGCCTATCTCCTGGGCATGCCCAACAGCAAGCTCGGCGCCGAGGCCCTCAAGATGAAGCGCCGCATTGCTCGCGCAGCGGCTGCCAAGGAAAGCTCTGCCGCCTGATCCTTCCGGCACGCAAGAGTCCAGCTTTCAAGGCCCGCCCCTCGGCGGGCCTTTTTGCGTTGAGACACGATTCTTGGTGGAACCCTTATAGAATTCCATACTAAGATGATTCTTGTATTCAGAATACTGAGAATGAAGTGCAGAGTGAATCACAATGCCATTCGCAAGATAATACCGTCTGGCATAAAGAATCCATTCATCGTGTTATTTGATATATGAGCGCTTCCGAGGTTTTCCATTTGCATAAAACCCTTTAATCCCTTAATAGCGGGATGAGTCTCGTCGACTAGCTCTACAGAACTGATATCCAGACCTGCCAAATCTGTCCGATTCTTGGTTATTGTTTCAGCAACAATTCGGTAAAATTCTTGCTCTTTTAATCCCCTTTGTCCAACTATCCACAAACGCCAAATATCGTTATCAGGATTGTGAACCCATAAAGCACCGCGCGGTCTAATTTCCGTTTCGTCGAGGAGGCGGACAAAAGCGTGTCCGCATTTCACCAGAAATTCTTTATCCAAGGCAGTACTCCATGATATTGATCAATAATGGCGTGCAAAAAATAATGTGTAGTGGAACGGTCTGATACTTCGTATCGCTTTTGTTCACTCCATTTTGAAACAATACCCCAATTGGCATGAAACTCATCGTCACTGTTCTCCTGTTTTTTTAGTTCATTAGAAAGACCAGACACGTTTATGAGAGTGACGAGGTCATGGGTGAATATGGAGGTAACGAATTTCTTGTCGGGGATAGTGTCTGTTTCAATTCGGGCTGCAATGCAGGCTTTTAGCGCGAATTCTACCGCATAACCACCAAGATAGTAGGCATTGGAAAAGCGCCCCCTATCAAATAGTAATAGGGCATCATCTACCTTAGTTTGCGCTAACGTCTGCAAGTCCGCCTTCTTCAAACCGTGCGCCATACGAACCTCAGAATAGCTAAACAAACAAATTTAGATGAGAACACGCTACCTCATCCTGATCGGCGTCATTAGAATCCCCCCGAAGCCTAAACAGGAATCGGTGAAGCGGAAAGACCAGACAAAAAAGAATAAGCCTGTCCAATTCGACAAGCTAATTTCGGTATTTTGCGATTGGGCGCATCCTGTGGTGGGACCAATACAGAATTCCATGCTACAATAGTGATTCCTCCGCATTCACAGTTCCGAGTAGGAGGTGCGCTATGAAATCTCTGATTTACAAGACCATTACTTTCGGTCCGGCGGAAGGCACCGGCTATGGCCGTCGTACCGTACTGAAGGGTCTGGCGGCGGCACCCCTGGCCACCGGCCTGGCCAACGTGCTTGCCGATCCGAAACTGGCGCGGGCCGCTGCCGACAGCCTGGACGAGGTCTCCCTGACCCTGTCCAATGGGGACCAGGTCACCGCTTCGCTGGCGCGACCGGCCGAAACCCCGGCCCCCGCCGTCCTGCTGATCCACGAATGGTGGGGCCTGAACGACCAGATCAAGACCATGGCCGCCGAATTCGCCGAACAGGGGTACCTGGCCCTGGCCGTCGACCTCTATGGGGGCGAGGTCGCCGAGGCCGGCGACCGCGAGACGGCGCGCAGCCTGATGCAGGCCGTGGACGCCGAGGTGGCTACCGAAACCCTGACCGCCTGGACCGACTGGCTGAAACAGCATGACGCAAGCACCGGACAGGTCGCCACCGTCGGCTGGTGCTTCGGCGGCGCCTGGTCGCTCAACGCCTCCATCGCAAGCCCGGTGGATGCGACGGTCATCTATTACGGCAACGTGGACCGCCCCGTCGAGAAACTGGAACAGCTTGAAGGCCCGGTGCTTGGCCACTTTGCCCGGCAGGACAAATCCATCACGCCGGAAATGGTGGAGACCTTCGCCAGCCGCATGGACGAGGCGGGCAAGGACCTGACGCTCTATTGGTACGAGGCCGACCACGCCTTCGCCAATCCGACCGGTGCGCGCTACGACGAGGACGACGCCGCCCAGGCCTGGGAACGGACGCTGGTGTTCCTGAAGGCGCAGCTGCGCGAGTGATCGCGGGACCTGGAGCGGAGTCACACGGCTTGAGGAATCGCCTTGCGATCCGTTAAGCCGTGATTTGCTCTAGCGCACCAACAGCTCGAAGGACGCCGCATCCTGCCAGAGGAAGGTGCCGTCGGGCTGGCGGATCATTTCCGGGAAGTGGCCCGGTACGATACGGTCGGCGATGGCGAGGATGCGTTCGATGGATTTCGTGCCCGCTTCCAGGGTGTCGAAGGCCATGTCGCAACGCCGTCCCACCACCTCCTTGGGATACTTGATGGCATCGCCTGCGATCACCACGCGGCCCTTGTCGGGCGTGTCCAGGTCCAGGGCATAGGACCCCGGCGTGTGCCCGGGCACGGCCAGGGTGCGCACGCCGGGGAACAGCTCCGGCTCGCCCTCCAGAAACGCCAGGTCGAACCCCTCAAGCTGCTTGCGGATCATCTGCGGGATGAAGGGGTCCTTCTCGTGCGGAGCAGCCGCATAGTCCCATTCGCGCTGGCTGACGAAGACCTTGGCATCCGGGAAGAGATCGATGTTCAGGCTGTGATCGAAGTGCAGGTGCGACAGGAAGACATACGGAATGTCGGCCGGCGCCAGGTCTCGAGCCGCCAGCGCGGTCAGCAGGCCGGGACGATTCACGTAGTGACCGACATCGAACAGCATGGGGCCTTCCGTGGTATGGACCAGGCTGACGTTCGCCAGGCCCAGGAATCCTTCACGCAGGCGCAGGTTGTTCCCCTGCAGCAGTATTTCGTAGTCTGCCGTCACGAGTCTTCCCTTCTTTACTTGTTTTTGCACACAACTTTAAGCAGTTTTTCACTGTCACAGCTTTGGAAACAAGTCTCTCCCATGCCGGCAGGCAGCTCAAGGCCTATGCCGGTCAGCTTCACCTTCCTTGACACTTTGTCGCTAAATTCTGATGATCGCGCCTGAATTTGGCCTTTAGCTTCAACTGTGCCATCAATAAAACATACAACCAGCAAACACGGCTTCAGGGAGTACGATCATCATGACCACCAAAAACATCCTGTCCCGCTTCGCGACCGGCGGCGCCGCCATGGGCGTCGGCCTGGCCATGACGGCCAGCCTTGCCGCAGCCGAGAATTGGGACATGCCCACCCCCTATCCCGAGGGCAACTTCCACACCCAGAACATCATCCAGTTCGCCGAGGACGTCGAGGAGGCCACCGATGGCGAACTGACCATCACGGTGCACTCCAACGGCTCGCTGATCGAACATCCGGAGATCAAGAATGCCGTGCGTGGCGGGCAGGTCCCGGCCGGCGAGTTCCTCCTGTCGCTGCTTGCCAACGAGAACCCGATCTTCCAGATCGACTCGGTGCCTTTCCTGGCCACAGGCTATGACGAGGCCGGAAAACTGTGGGAGGTCTCGCGCGAAAAGACCGAGGAGCTCCTTGCCGAGCAGAACCTGAAGGTTCTCTTTGCCGTGGCCTGGCCACCGCAGGGCATCTACACCATCGATAAGCTGGAATCGATCGATGACCTGAGCGGCACCAGCTTCCGCAGCTATAACAACACCACCGAGCGCCTGGCGCAGTTGGCCGGGGCCGTACCGACCCAGGTCGAGGTGCCTGACCTGGCACAGGCCTTCTCCACAGGCCGCGTCGACGCCATGATCACCTCGCCGTCCACCGGCGTGAACGTGAAGGCCTGGGACTTCCTTAACTACTACGCCGATACCCGCGCCTGGCTGCCCAAGAACATCATCGTGGTCAACCAGGACCGTTTCGATGCCCTGCCGTCCGAGGTCCAGGAGGCCGTCATGGCCGAGGCCGAGGAAGCCGAGGCCCGTGGCTGGGAGATGTCCATGGAGGAAACGGAAACCCAGACCCAGGCGCTGGCCGACAACGGGATCGAGGTCTACGAGCCGAATGAGGAGCTGCGTGCCTCGTTGCTCGAGATCGGTGAGACCATGTCCGCTGAATGGGCTGAAAGTGCCGGTGAAGACGGCCAGAAGATCCTGGACGCCTTCCTCGCGAACTGATTCGGGAGCCAAACCCCATGCCAGGCAGGCGTGGCGGTCCGGTCCACGACCGGCTGCCACGCCTGTAGGCTTGAGGGGTATCTAGCCTGGCCTTCCATGCCATCTCACAAGGAACATTGGCGATGCGCCGTTCCCTTGACCGCATTTACCGTGCCAGCGGCTATATAGCGGCCTTCTTCCTTTTCGCGATCTTTCTCGTTGTGTTGACCCAGGTCACCCTGGGCCTGATCGACGAGATCTTTTCGGTGTTGATCGGCAAGGCCTACGGCCTGCAGATACCAGGCTATGCCCGTTTCTCCGGTTACTTCCTGGCGGCCGCCACTTTCTTCGCGCTGGCCTACACCTTCAAGGAAGGCAGCCACATCCGTGTCAGCCTGGTGGTCCAGCACCTGCCCGCAGGGGTGCAGCGCTGGGTCGAGGTCTGGTGTTGCGCTGTCGCCGCCATCCTGGCCGGCTACTTCACGCTGCAGATGATCTCGCTTGTGCATGACTCCTATCGTTTCAACGATGTCTCGGGCGGTTTGATCGCCGTCCCGCTGTGGATTCCCCAGGTTTCGATGGTGATCGGACTGGTGATCCTGACCCTGGCCCTGGTGGACGAGACACTGCGGGTGCTCTTGGGCCATCGGCCCAGCTATGCCGATGCCGAAGGCCTGCTCGACCAGACCCGGGACGAAACCACAGACCCGCCGGACACCACCCCCACCTCGACAGCCCGCTAGCGCAGGACAGACACAATGGATCAGTTGATACTCTCCGGCGTTCTGGTTATCGCCCTGTTGGGCCTGCTGGCCAGCGGTGTCTGGGTGGCCTTTTCCCTGCTGGCGGTCGGTTACCTGGCCATCGAACTCTTTACTTCGGTGCCGGTTGGCCAGGCACTTGCGACCAATGCCTGGAGCGCGTCCACCAAGTGGTCGCTGGCGGCCTTGCCCATGTTCATCTGGATGGGTGAAATCCTCTTCCGCTCGCGCCTGTCCGAGGACCTCTTTGGGGGCCTTGCACCCTGGATGGCCCGCCTGCCCGGCCGTCTGATGCATGTGAACATCCTGGGCTGCGGCATCTTTGCCGCGGTGTCCGGGTCCTCCGCCGCCACGGCCGCCACCATCGGCAAGATGTCCCTGCCCGAGTTGAAGAAACGTGGCTACGATGAACAGATGATGATCGGAACCCTGGCCGGTTCTGGCACGCTTGGCCTTTTGATCCCGCCTTCGATCATCCTGATCGTCTACGGCGTGGCCATCGAGGAATCCATCTCTCGGCTGTTCATTGCCGGCGTCTTGCCCGGCCTGATGCTGGTCAGCCTCTTCATGGGCTATGTCATGCTCTGGTCCGCGCTCCATCCTTCACGGACACCGCCGCCCGAACCGCGCGTACCGTTCAAGGAACGCCTGAAGGCCTCGCGGCGCCTGATACCGGTGCTGCTGATCATCTTCGGAGTCATCGCCTCGATCTACTTCGGGGTGGCCAGTCCAACAGACGCGGCTTCCCTCGGCGTGCTCTTCTCGCTTCTGCTTTCCTGGTCCTCGGGCAGCCTGACCTGGAAAACCTTCCTGGACGGCCTGCTGGGGGCCACGCGCACCTCCTGCATGATCGCCTTCATCCTGGCCGGTGCAGCCTTCCTGTCGGTGGCCATGGGCTTCACGGGCATCCCGCGCGAGTTGGCCAGCTGGATTGCGGCCATGGAGTTGTCGCCCTATGCCCTGATCGCGGCACTGACGATCTTCTTCGTGGTGCTGGGCTGTTTCCTGGACGGAATCTCCATCGTCGTGCTGACCACGGCCGTCATCCTGCCGATGATCGACGCGGCCGGTCTGGACCGCATCTGGTTCGGAATCTACGTGGTCCTGGTGGTGGAGATGAGCCAGATCACCCCGCCGGTGGGCTTCAACCTCTTTGTGCTGCAGGGCCTGACGGGGCGCAACATCTTCAAGGTGGCGCTGGCCGCCCTGCCTTTCTTCCTGATCCTGATGCTCTCGGTCATCCTGGTCGTGGTCTTCCCGGAAATCGCCACCTGGCTGCCGCAACAGATGAACTGACCGCCCGGGGGCTAACGAAGACCCTTCCAGCCTGCGTGGGGCTGGCACATTGGCGCGCCTGCGCCCATGTGATAGGGAGACTCGCCAGTATCCTTTTCACAAAAGACAAGTGACATGACTCCGGAAACGCAAGATCCCGCTTTGCTTGAAGACCTGATCCGCAAAGCCCGCGCGGCCGGTGCCGACAGCGCCGATGCATTGGTGGCCCGTTCCACCGCGCTCAGCCACGCCCAGCGCATGGGCGAGCTGGAACAGCTCGAGCGCGAGGAAAGCCAGGACGTCGGCCTGCGCGTCTTCATCGGCAAGCGCCAGGCCATCGTGTCCTCCACCGACCTGAATGCCAAGGCCCTGGACGAACTGGTTGAGCGGGCTGTAACCATGGCCCGGGTCGTGCCGGAGGACCCCTACTGTGGCCTGGCCGATCCGGAGCAGTTGGCCCGCCAGATTCCCGATGTGGAGTCCTGCGACCCCGTGGAGCCCAGCCCGGAAGACCTGATCGAACGCGCCCGCCTTTGTGAAGAGGCCGCCCGTGCCGTTGAGGGCGTAACCAATTCCGAGGGCGCCGAGGCCGGCTGGGGCATGACTCGCGTCTCGCTGGCGGCCAGCAACGACTTCACCGGCAGCTATCGCGTTTCCAGCCATTCCGTGGGCGTTTCCGTGCTGGCCGGCGAAGGCCTGGACATGCAGCGGGACTACGATTTCTCCAGCAAGGTCTTCGCCAGCGACCTGGAAGATCCCACCGTTGTCGGCCGACGTGCCGGCGAACGGGCGGTTCGGCGCCTGAATCCGGTCAAGCCGAAGACCGGGCGCGTGCCCATCGTCTATGAGTCCCGGGTGGCCAACAGCCTGCTGCGCCACTTCCTGGGCGCCATCTCCGGCCCCTCCATCGCGCGCGGCACCTCCTTCCTGAAGGACCGCATGGACAAGCCGGTCTTTGCCGAAGGCATCCGTATCATCGACGAACCGCACCGCAAGCGCGGCCTGCGCTCACGTCCCTTCGACAGCGATGGCCTGCCGACACGGACCTGGAACCTGATCGAGGACGGACGCCTGACCACCTGGTTGCTGGACCTGTCCTCGGCCCGGCAGTTGGGCCTGGAGCCCACCGGCCATGCCAGCCGGGGCACCTCCAGCCCGCCGGGACCCTCGGCCAGCAACGTCTACCTGGAACCCGGCCGGCAGAGCCCGGAAGAGATAATTGCCGATATCGAGGACGGTTTCTATGTCACCGAAATGATCGGCATGGGTGTCAACGGTGTCACCGGTGACTACAGCCGCGGCGCCTCGGGCTACTGGATCAAGGACGGCAAGCTGACCCACCCGGTCAGCGAAGCCACCATTGCCGGCAACCTGAAGGACATGTTCGCGAATCTGACACCGGCCAGTGACCTGAAGATGATCTACGGCATCGATGCGCCCACCCTGCGCGTGGACGGCATGATGGTGGCCGGATCATAAGCGAGCGTTCATGACCGTCACGCTCACCGCCGAGGAACAGGCCATAGCCCAGGGGCGTGACGGACCCGGCAGGGCCATGGCCCTGCGCATCCTGGCGGAGAGCGCGCGCCTGCTGGGCGCGGAACATCTGGTTCCCATTGCCTCCAGCCATATCGACGGCTGCCTCTATCACGGCGACAGCGGTGTTGCCTTTGCCGAGAAACTGGTCAAGGGCGGTGCCAGGGTGACGGTCCCAACCACACTCAACGTCGGCGCCCTGGACCTGCTGCGCCCACAGCAAATTCGCCTGGAACCCCACCAGCGCGAAATGGCACTCCGGCTCATGCGCGCTCACGAGGCGCTGGGCTGCCGCGCCACCTGGACCTGCGCGCCCTATCAGGCCGGGCACCGCCCGGCCGTTGGAGAGGATGTGGCCTGGGGCGAGAGCAATGCCGTGGCCTTCGTCAACTCGGTCCTGGGCGCGCGCAGCAACCGCTACGGCGATTTCCTCGACCTCTGCTGCGCCATCACCGGGCGGGCGCCGGCCACCGGCCTGCACCTGCCGGAAAACCGGCGTGCGACTCTGCGGGTCGATACCTCCGCGATTCCCGACCGCCTGAAGGAACTCGGTGCCTTCTATCCGGTCCTGGGCGCCTGGTACGGGCGCGCAGTGGGCGAGGCCATTGGCGTCATCGACGGCCTGCCGCAGACTGTTTCGGAGGACGCTCTCAAGGCCTTTGGCGCAGCAGCCGCCTCCAGTGGCTCCGTGGCCCTCTTCCATGCGACCGGCCTGACCCCCGAGGCCCCGACTGCCGAGACGGCCCTGGGCGGACAGGCACCGTCCGAGGTTCTTCGACCGGCCGCATCCGACCTGCTGGCCGCCCGCGACAGCCTCTCGACCGTGGAGGGCGCGCATCTCGATGCCATCGCCGTGGGCAGTCCGCATTTTTCGAATTCCGAATTCAAACAGCTTCTGAAGCTGCTGGATGGCCGCAGGAGCCGGGTGCCCTTCCATGCCTGTACCGGCCGGCATGTCATTGCGCAACTCGAGGCCGAGGACCTGCTGCAAGACCTGGAAGCTGCGGGGGTCAACATCGTGGCGGACACCTGCGTGGTGGTCACGCCCATCCTGGAAGGCTTCTCGGGCGTGCTGATGACCAATTCCGGCAAGTTCGCCCACTACGCCCCCGGCAACACGGGCTACGGCGTGCTTTACGGCAGTCTGTCCGACTGCGTGGAAAGCGCGGTGGCCGGCCGTCTGGTGCGCGACGAGAGCCTCTGGAGCGCCTGAGCCATGGATCGTTCCGATGCGCACGATCTGCAAGGCGAAGTCCTGATTGCCGGCGCGGCCGAGGGACCGCTCCTCGTCCTGGAGGAACCGCTCAGCTTCTGGGGCGGCGTCGATCCCGCCAACGGAAAGATCATCGCCACGCGCCACCCGCAGTGCGGTGCGAACGTCAGCGGAACCCTTCTGGTCCTGCCGCGGGCCATCGGCTCGTCATCCTCCTCCTCCGTGCTATTGGAACTGATCGCGGCCGGTCATGCGCCCGCCGGCCTCGTGCTGGGACAGACGGATGCCATCCTGCTGCTGGGAAGCATCGTCGCGGAAGAACTGGACCATTCCCCCGTACCCGCCCTTCTGGTGAAGGACACGGCCCTTGTCGGACTGAGAAGCGGGCAGCAGGGCGCCTTGAGCCTCGACGGACGGCTGCGTGTTCACAACTGAGGAAGGATGCCAGGCAGGCTCACGCCCCCTCGAGCGCCGGCAGGAACGCACGTTCCACCAGGTCGTGCAGGCGCTGCACATAGCCGCTGGCGCCTGACGCCCGGCTGGTATCCGAGGTCATGACCAGGGTCGCCGCCAGCTCGGGACAGACATAGATCATCTGGCCGCCATAGCCCCAGCCATAGTAAACCTGCCGACCGGCCATGGAGCGGATGAACCAGCCATAGCCATAGCGATCCCCCGTCCAGCGCGAGCGGCCGCGTGGGCGCCAGGAAATCTCGGGCCAATCCCCGGCAAAGACCCGCGCGCCCCCGATGGTTCCGTCCAGGCGATAGAGTTCACCCAGTGGCAGCAGTGCGCGCGGCGACAGCGCCATGTTGTTGCCCCCGAAGTAATACCCCTGGGGATCCTGCTGCCAGGCCGGAATTTCGATGCCAAGCGGTGCGCCCAGCCAGTCCCGTGCCAGCTCCAGCGTGCTGCGCCCGCTGGCCCGGGTCAGGAGGACCGAAAGCAGGTGTGAGTTGCCTGTGGAATAGCGCATCTCGCCGCCCGGCTCCGCCACGAAGGGACGGCTCAGGGCATGCCGCACCCAGTTGGGACTGGTCACCCAGGCGCCGTAGTTCTGGCCCGAGGTGCGTTCCAGCCCGGCCTGCATGGACAGCAGGTTGCCGACCGTCACCTCCTGAAGCTGTGGGTCCGCGTTCTCCGGCACCAGGTCTCCCAGCAACGGCACGACCGGCTGGTCCGCGCCCTTCAGGACACCCTCATGAATGGCCACACCCACCAGGGCAGCGATCACGGTCTTGGCCACGGACTTCACATTGACCGGCTGGTCGAGCGCCGGACCGCGAAAGACCTCCTCGACAAGAACGCGGCCCTCCTGCGCCACGATCAGGCCGTGCAGTCGCTCATAATCCCTGGCCGCACCGACAGCCCGGTCGAGGCTGACGGACTCCGCACCGGCCGAGCGCCCGGCCACCGCCACAGCGCCGGCAGTCAGCCCCAGTTTCAAGAAGTCTCTTCTGCGCACATCCATTAGACAGGATTTGGTCCGCAGGGCACGCGGATCAAGCGGACCGTTTTCACGGCCTGCAGTCCGGCAGGGCAGGCCTGCAAGAAACGGGAAGGCAGAGTGGGTTCGGACAGGCTATTCTCCTTCGCACGATACACCCATAGGCTGCAGCAGGACGCGGGATGACTCGAAACAGCGAGACCCAAAGGACCATGACCCCGAAGACCTGGGGCCTGCTGATCGTCCTCTCCCTTCTCTGGGGTGGATCCTTCTTCTTCATCGCCGTCGCGGTAAAGGACCTGCCGCCGCTGACGATCGTTGCCCTGCGCCTGTCTCTGGCGGCCATAGCGCTCTGGGGCTTCTGCCTGCTGCGCGGTTTCACCCTGCCCCGAGTGCCGGCGATCTGGCGAGCCTTCCTGGTCATGGGGGTGCTCAACAACGCCATCCCCTTTTCCCTGATCGTCTGGGGCCAGGCCCAGATCGCCTCCGGCCTGGCCTCCATCCTCAATGCCACCACGCCTCTGTTCACCGTGGTCCTGGCTGGCGTCTTCCTGGCGGACGAACGCATGAGCCCGCTCAGGCTCTCCGGCGTCCTTGTCGGCTTTGCCGGCACCGCCGTCATGATCGGTCCCGCCGTGTTGATGGGGCGCGAGGCCAGTGCCCTGGCCCAGGGGGCCATACTGGGCGCGGCTCTGTCCTATGCCAGCGCCTCGGTCTTCGGCCGGCGCTTCAGGGACCTAGGTGTCCATCCCGTGATGACGGCCACGGGCCAAGTCACCATGTCCAGCCTGATCCTGGTGCCGCTGGCCTTCCTGGTCGACCGCCCCTTTACGCTGGACGTACCGACGCCGGAAATCTGGCTGGCCATTGTAGCGCTGGCGCTGTTGTCCACGGCGTTGGCCTATATCCTCTATTTCCGGATCCTCTCACTGGCAGGCGCTACCAACGTGCAACTGGTCACCTTCCTGGTCCCGGTGACGGCCATCCTGCTGGGCGCCCTGATACTGGGCGAACGCCTGGCGCCCCAGCATTTCGCCGGCATGGGCCTGATCGCCCTCGGCCTGGCCGTCATTGACGGCCGACTGCCTCGCTTCCTCCAGAACAGACTCTCCAATCGGACGAACGGAATGCCGCCCCCAGAAGCCCGCTGAAGTCCGAACGCCGCTAGACCTCCCCGGAACGCGTGCGTATCGCCAGATAGGTGATGTCGTCGGACTGTTCCGCCTCGCCGACGAAGTCTTCAAGATCCGCCATCAGGCCACCGACCCAGTCGGCCACGCTGCCATCCGCCTTCTGAAGGCGTTCGGCGACAACCTGCAGCCGATCTTCGCCATAGGCCTCGTTCTCGCTATTGAAGGCCTCGGTGATGCCGTCGGTAAAGACCAGCAGCGTTTCGCCCGGCTGCACCTCCAGACTTTCATTGGTGAAGCCCACGTCGTCCATGACGGCCAGCGCCATGTCGCCGGTGGACGGCAGATAGCGGCTCTTGCCGGCGTCATCCACCAGAAGCGGCGGATTGTGCCCGGCGTTCACATAGTCCAGGCGGCCCGTGCGGATGTTGATGATGGCATAGAACAAGGTCACGAATAGCATCTGCTCGTTCTCGCTGGCCAGCAGGTCGTTGACGCTCTTCACGCAGCGCGCGGGATCGCGCTCGTAACGCGCCGTGGCACGCAGAAGGGTGCGCGAGATCGCCATGAAGAGGGCTGCCGGCACCCCCTTGCCCGAGACATCGCCCACCATCAGGGCATAGCTGTCTTCCGTGATCTGGAAGAAGTCGAAGAAGTCGCCACCCACTTCCTTGGCCGGCGTCATGCCGCCCTGCACCTCGGCTCCAGGCAATTTCGGGAAGTCGGTGGGCACCAGCGCCAGCTGCACGCGCCGGGCAATGTCCAGCTCCTGCTGGATACCGGCCAGCTTGGTCTTGGTGATCAGCGCATCGCGCAACTCGGCAATCAGGTCGTTCAGGCGCTGATGCTGTTCCGTGACGCGGCGCGAGAGCAGCTGCAGCACGTTGGCCAGGAAGACCAGGTCGTGATCCTGGGCCGCGCTGTCGGCCAGGCCCTTGGTGTCCTGAGCCTGGTCGGCATTTTCAAGGATCTCCATGATCTCATTGCGGGAATCGGAATCCAGGGCGCCTGCCAATTCCTGCAGGCGGGTGCGGATCAGGCGCTCCTGTCGGCGGCGCTGGCGCTCACGCTGCAAGCGCAGGTCACTCAAGCTCTGCAGGCTGCGCCGCAACTGCCCGATGGCAATGCCGATGCGATGGATCTCGTCGCCGCCTGCCTGGCCCTGTCCATCCCGCTGGTCCTGTCGGGCCAGGGCGTTCAGCGTATCGATGGACTGCTCCAGGGGCCGGAAGGAGCTGCGCAGATAGAGATGCATCCCCAGCGCCGTCAACAGAAGGAAGGCCAAACCACCCAGCAGGGTCATCAACTCGATGCTGCGCAGACGGGACAGGGGCGCCGTCGCATCGCGCAGGGTCACCAACAGTCCGGCCTGCCCTTCATTCAGGTCTTCCACCGGCACACTGCTGAGGGAATAGAGACTGTTGCCCGCCGGCAGAGTCTCCATACTGGCCTGGCGCAGCGGCAATTCCGGTTCCAGCCGGTCCCACAGCTCCGCATCGCTGCCGATCACCATGCGCCCGCGCGGATTCACCAGATAAGCCGGTGCCTCCAGGGTTCGGGAGAAGGACTGTAACAAATTCTCCGCGTTGCTGCCCAGCGTCACCACGAGGGACTCTTCTTCATCGCCGGTATCTGCCGAAAGCGGGAAGGCATGAACGACCAGGAAGCGATCACTGCGATCCTGCCAGAGACCGCTGAGAGTTGTACCGGCTGCGACCTCGGCCAGGCTGGTCAGGTCCAGGACACGCCCGGCATTGACCTCCATGCGATTGGAATGGACCACACTGCCATCCGCGGCGGCGACCTCAACCACATCAGGGGCCAGGCCGCTTTGCCGCAATACGGCGCGCAAGGCCAGTCCGGTTTCCGAGCGTGTCCCCTCGGCCGCTGCCATGGCCAGGCGCCGATCCGACTGGAGGGGGGCCTGCAGTTCAGCCAGCCTGGCGCTTTCACGTCCGACAAGCTGCTGCCACAGGGCCTCCTGCCCGGTCAGAGCAACCTCGGTGAATCGGGCCTGGCTTTCGCGTTCGCGCAGGTCGGCCGCCCACAGAAGTCCCAGGGCCAGGATGACCAGCCCCACCAGGAAGATCAGGGAAATGCGTGTGCGCAACAGCATCACAGCCTCCCCTCTGGATCGACCGATCCGCCCAGTTCCGGCGCCTCCTTGCGAAAACGACGCGCGCGCTCCAAGGGTTCCATGACCGCGGAAACCGGTTCCGTCAGGCTTTCGTCGAAATCAATGGCCCGCAGTCCAGCGGCCTGCTGCCAGACCAGGTAATAGCGTGCGTTCACACGGCCCTTCAGCTCACGCAGGGCCGACAGGGTCAAATCGCTGGGCAGGCCCCTGTGCCTGGGCTCGGCGCCCGTGAAGTCGCCTTGACTGACAGCATCCAGTTCCTGCTCAAGCTCCGCTTCCGCAGCCTGTTGCGGGCGCCAGGTCAGCAACCAACCGGCCAACGTCGCCAGGCCGGCCGCCACCAGGGCCGCCAGTAACAGGCTCTGGCTCAAGGGGCCCAGCGCCTGGTCCAGTTCTCCCGGCTGACGAGCCAAAAGCAGTTCGCCCTGCTGCTGACCGTTGGCCCGCAAGGGCAGCGTCATGACCTCATCACTTTCCAGGGCCTCTGAGGCCCCGGCACCCGCGACCGCCTGGCCGTCTTGGCGCACCTCAACGGCAGCCACGACAGGCAGGCGTTCGCGTGTTTCGGACAGATAGCTCTCCAAATCGGGAATGGCCGACAGGGGAATGCCATAGGACAACGCCTGTCCGATCTCGCGCGTCATGACATCGCCCATGGCCCTTTGGGAGGCCGCGCGCTCGCTGGCCAACTCTCGCTCCATGTGAGCGAGGCCCAGCCAGATCACCGGCAGGCCGGCCAGAATTACCAGCAGGAAGACCAGGCCAATGGCCGCAGCCCGCCAGCCGCGCCGAGTCGCAAGAATACGCTGAATCCGGCTGTGAATCCGGCTGTCAGAGGCCATCGCCAACCTCCTCCAGCCGACGGCCGGCCGCATGCAGGCTTTCCAGCGCCTGCTCGCTCTCGCGCTTCGCGCGCGCCGCCTTGTGCTCCAGGTCCGTTCCCGGGGGCTGCACCGCGTCTCCGCCGTGCAAGCGGACCGCTGCCTGACGGAAACGCCAGGACTCACGACGCGTCAGCCAAACAGACAGCAGGATGGCAAGCACAGCCGCCAAGGGCACAATCCAGAGCGCGTGCAGGATCAGCGCGCGCTGCAGACCGCTGGCGCGCGCCTCCATCTGCTGCGCCGAGGTGACACTGACGATCTGTGCCACGCTTTCACCCAGGTCATTCCGGATCGGCAGCCCCAGGAGCATCTCGCCCCGGCTGTCATGGGTCCAGCGCCCCTCGGTATCGGCCTCGGCGATGGCTTCCAGCCAGGCCGATGGCACCGGCTCACCGATCACGCCGCGGTCCGTGCTGTAGAGCGAAATGCCATTTGGCGTGAAGATGTCCAGTGCCAGAAGGGTCGGGTCATTGCGCCGGGCTTCCTCGATCAAGTCCTGCGCCGGCGTGATTTCGTCGATGGGAAACCCCAGCTGCAGGTTCGCTTCGATGTCGGCACGCAGGTTGTCCAGCTGGAACTCCAGCCGCGCTTCCTGCTGGCTGCGCGAAAGCTGGGAAAGCAGTGTCTGGGTCACGGCGAAGATCACGGCCAGGCCCAGCAACACCGACAGGACGAGTATCAGGCCCTGGCGCAGTTCAAGTCGCATGCTGTCCCCCACGTCCCGTTGGAAGGTTTGTCCCGCTGTGCCGACCGGATCGAATCATGCCTGCCCACTTCCCCTCTTGTCCTTCAATGCTCGAACTGCAGCACCAGATTGGCGCGGCCCTTCCGCTCGAACGCACGCACACGATCGGCCAGGCGCATGATCATCGTCGAGGAGACCTGCATCATGCTGGCGTCCAGGGCTGCATCGTCCTCATCCTCCAGCAATGCTTCCAGGTCCACCGGCCCGCCTTGGCCCAGCTTGAGCTTCCGGCCTTCATAGGACAGGGCGCAGACCACGTCGACCTCATCGAAGCGCACCGTCAGTGTCACGGGCCCCGCGACGACCTCAGCGCCCTGCAGGGCCTCAACGGCCTCGCCGATTGCCAGACCGGCGCGCCGGATGACCTCTTCGCGTGCCCCCCAGATCTTGCCGTGATGCTCCAGGAACTCCGCTATCTCCGAGCCGGGGTGATCGTTCTCCAGAACGGTGTGTGCCGTTTTCTTGATGCCGATGCGGAACAGCAGGTTCAACCCGATGGCGCAAAGCGAACCCACCATCAAGGCGGAGCCGACGATCGTCTCGCTCCAGTCCGGCGCCTGCTCGGTGATGCGTGGCAGGATCAACAGCGACATGCCGACCACGATCGACAGGCCGGCCGTGAAACTGCGCTTCATGTCGAGCATGCGCGAAAAGATGAGCTGCATCCCGGAAACGATCAGGAAAGCGGCCGTATAGATCAGGACACCACCCACCACAGGCTCCGGCGTCAGCACAACCAGTGTGGCAATCGCAGGAATGAATGCCAGCACCATCATGATGGTGCCCGTCATGAGGGACACATAGCGCGACATGACCCCACTGGCGTGCGCCAGGCCGACATGTGCACTGGAAGCACCCCCTGAAATCAGGCCCGCAGCACCCAGCAGCATATTCTGGAAACAGTTGGTCATGACCGACCGCGAGACCAGGTTCATGTCCGCGCGCCGCCATTTCTTGTTGTTCAGCTTGTCGATGGTTAGGCTGACCGCCAAC
Source organism: Fodinicurvata fenggangensis DSM 21160 (assembly GCF_000686045.1). GTDB lineage: Bacteria > Pseudomonadota > Alphaproteobacteria > Kiloniellales > DSM-21159 > Fodinicurvata > Fodinicurvata fenggangensis. Next base: position 493,580 of record NZ_JMLV01000002.1, on the reverse strand, counting down.
TGGTCCATGGCACCGAACAGCTCGACAACAAGGAAGGCCAGGATAGCCATGGGCACGAGCTCCGGCATCGGCAAGCTGACGCTCTGCCAGGGCAGGGCCAGGGGGGCCTGCTCCTCCAGCCGTTCCAGGGCCTGGAAATCGAACAGGCCCAGCCATAGACTGAGCAGGCTGCCGATCACCGTCCCGATCAGCACCGCCATGATGCGAAATCGCATCGACCCCCAGACCGAGGCTGCGATAATGCCGACCAGGGTCCCGAGCGCCACAAGGGCCTGGGCGCCGGAGACCTCAGTCCCCTCATTCAGGCCGACGCTGCGCGATACGCCGCTGGACACCAGTTCCATGCCCAGCAGCAGGATGACGACACCGATGACTTCAGGCGGGAAGTAGGCGCGCAGACGCGGCAGGTAGGGCGCCAGGAGCATCAGGATCAGGTTGGCAGCGATGATCGCCCCCATCGCCGCACCAAGGCCATGGAGACTGGCAATGGTGACATAGGTCGCAAGCGGCACAGGACTGAGAATGCTGACAAGGGGCACACCGGGCGTAATACGGCTGCGCAGCCCCTGCAAGAAGGTCCCGAGCCCCAGGATCAACAGGCTGCTGCTGACAAAGGAAATGGTCTCCGCATATCCCAGATCCAGCGCCGCCGCGGCCAGCAGGGCATAGACCATCAGCATCAAGGCCAGAAGGCTGTGCTGGCCGGCAACGGCAAGCAGGACCTTCACGGGTGGCCTGTCGTTCAGCCTGTAGATGATTTCCTCTGGCTGGACGCGCTCGGGTTCCGGCGGCGGCGTGAGCAGCCATTTCAGGATACCTGCCATCACGCCCCCTGCCCATCACAGGGTCGCTTCACCGGCCCGGACAACGGCACGCAGAGGCAGCCCTCAGTGTTCGAAGTGCAGAACAACCCTTGCCGTCCCTCCTCGTTCAAAGGCGCGCACCCGGTCCGCCAATCGGGTGATCATCGTCGAGGAGACCTGCATCATGCTGGCCTCCAGAGCCGTATCGTCCTCATCCTCCAGGAGCGCATCCAGGTCCACCTGCCCCCCTTGGTTCAAAGTGAGCATCTGTCCCTGGTAGGAAAGGGAACAGACAACATCGACTTCATCGAAATGAACGGTCAGTGTAACCGGACCCTTCACGGCCTGGGCATCCCGCAGGATCTCGATGACTTCTCCGACAGCCAGGCCGGCACGCCGGATAACCTCCTCCCGCGCGCCCCAGACCTTGCCGTGATGCTCCAGGAACTCCGAGATTTCCGCGCCAGGATGATCGCTTTCCAGCTCTGTGCGCGCCGTCTTCTTGATGCCGATGCGAAACAGGATATTCAGGCCAACTGCACAGAGTGAACCCACGATCAGACCCGATTCCAGTATCGTCCGGCTCCATTCCGGCGCATCCTCCGCCAGGTTCGGCAGGATCAGCAGGGATGAACCGATGACGATGGACAGGCCCACCGTGAAGCTGCGCTTCATGTCCAGCATGCGCGACAGGATCAGCTCCATGCCGGCAACGATCATGAAGGCCGCCGTATAGACCAGGATGCCGCCAACAACCGGCTCAGGCGTCAGCACCACCAGGCCGGCAATCACCGGCAGGAAGGCAATGAGCATCATCATGATCCCGGCAACAAAGGCAACGTGACGCGACATCACTCCGCTGGCATGTGCCAGGCCTATGTTGGCCGAGGAGGAGCAACAGGACGTCAGGCCCGCGGCTCCGTGCAGGATATTGCTGACAAAGATGGTCAGGGCCGAGCGCGAGACCAGGAACATGTCGGCGCGGCGCCATTTCCTGTTGCTGATCTTGTCGATGGTCAGGCTGCTTGCCATCTGCTCCATGGCCCCCATGAGCTCGACAAGCAGATAAGGCAGGATGGCCATGGGCACGAATTCCGGCATCGGCAGGTCCAGGCCAACCAACGGAACGGCAAAGAAGGCCTGCCCGGAAATCGTGGCCAGGCTATCGGAATCGATGAATCCCAGAAATCCGGACAGCAGGACACCAATCACGGCGCCCAGCAGGACCGCCATGATGCGCAACCGCGTGGATCCCCAGACCGAAGCCACGATGATGCCCGCCAGTGTCCCCAGCGCCACCAGAAGAGCATCCAGGGAAACCTCCGTGCCGCTGCTCAAGCCCACGCTGCGGGACACGCCTCCGGAGATCAGCTCGATCCCGAGCATCAGGACAATCACGCCAATGACCTCGGGGGGGAAAAAGGCGCGCAGGCGCGGCAGGTAGGGAACCAGGAAGATCAGCAGGACATTCGAGACGATGATCGCCCCCATGGCCGCGCCAAGGCCGTACAGCGAAACAGTCGCGATGTAAGTGGCCAGCTGGACCGGACTGGGTATGTTGATCAGTGGCACACCCGGTGTCAGCCGCGTGCGCAACCCCATCAGGATGGCGCTGATCCCCAGCACGAACAGGGTGCTGGTGGCAAAAGTCATTGTTCCCGCTGCATCCATGCCGGTGGAGCGCGCCGCCACGACGGCGTAGATCAGCAGCATCATGACCAGGAGGGTGTGCTGAAAGCCGATCACCAGCAGGATATTGAGAGGCGGCCGCTCCTCGAATCCGTAGAGAAGCTCCTCGGGTTTTTCACGTAGCTGTCCCACGGGCCGCGCGCGCAACCATCTCAACGCATTCTGCAGCACCCTATTCCCCCCGAATCATGAACCGTCGGACTACCCCCACCGAGGATTACGATTCCTATTGAAGGGCGTCGCAAGCCGCCTTGCTGCTTGGATGGATCGAGAAGATGGAGGTGAAGCCACTGATGTCGAAAACCTCCTGGACCTGGGGTTTCAGTCCTCCCAGAGCCAAATTGTGACTGTTCGACTTGGCGATCTTGGCGGCCTTCAGCAGGACCCGGAGACCAGCGGAGCTGATGTAGTCCACATGCTCCAGGTCCACCACCAGGGCCGGCTGCTCCTGCATGCGCTCGCAGATCACATCCTCGAACTGCTTCGAGGTATTGCTGTCCAACCGTCCGCTCACCGCCATGACATGCACGTTCTTGTTACTGTACTCGTTGATATCCACGACCTGCTCCTTTCAGCCTGTCTCGACCGGTTTGACGAATGTCAGATGATTTCGGCCATCCTTGCGCTGGTAATCCTGATCCCGGGTCATCTTCCTCAGGAAATGGATGCCCAGCCCTCCGATCCCCCGCTCCTCCACCGGAGAGGTGGTGTCGGCCGCATCGACCCCCAGAGGATTGAAGGCCTTGGCATCGTCCACCACCTGCGCCCGGATTCCCTCGGATCCGGATTCCAGGGTGATTGTGATCTGATGCACGGCATCGTCGTCATAGCCATAGGACACGATATTCGTGAAGAGTTCTTCCAGAACCAGGTTCAACTGCAGGGCATCCGCCTGCGCGATGCCCTCGGCTTCGCAGAAGCGTTCCACCTCTGCTTCCAGGCGATCCAGGTTCGAGAGGCTATTCTCCAGCGTGATCTTCACGTTGCCCCCGTTTTCCCGCGATGACCTCCTCTGCGGACGTCGCCCCCTCCATCGAGGCGCACGCCTGCTGCCCGTCCATGATCGCGTCACCCCCCGAATGCTTCTCGTCATGGTAATAGCATCGCCGCGCGCGTGAACCAAAGCCCGTCAGCACCCGATTGGGATTGAGGCCCAGAGCATGGCCTACCGCATTGATGTCCTGTTGCGGCCCGACAATCTGAACCATCGCACCACGCTGCGGATATCCGACGGGCAGGGCCGAGACATCCACCGTGCTGAGCGTCATGGCCTCGCTGCCCAGGAAATCCAGAGCCTGCGTGCCCAGGAAAGCGCGACAGGTCTGGGAAAAGCGTTCCGGCAAGCCGTCGGCATAGCCGATGCCCAGGGTCGCCACACGCAAGGCCTGCTCCAGGCGCGGACCGCCATAGCTGACGGCCTGGCCGGCCGCGATCTCGCGCACCGAAAGCACAGGGGCTTCAACCGTGACCACCGGCGCGCAGTGATAGTTCGTCAGCGTCGCGCTATGCACGCCATAGAGCGCACTGCCCGCCCGTGCCATGTCCAGGTGCCAATTGGCATCGTGATAGACGAATGACGAGGTAGCCGCACTCAAGGGCGCCTCGGGCAACAGCTTAGCAAGCGCCTTCAAGCTTGAAAGCTGCGTGGCATTGACCGGATTGGCCGGCTGCTCGAAATCGCGCAGGGTCGTCATGACCATGACCAGGGAGATCCGCTCCAGCAGATCGTGCCTTTCCGCAAGCCTGCGCAGCTCCGCCTCGGGCATGCCCGTGCGGGCCAGACCCGTGTCCAGGTTCAGGACCAGGGGGAAGGGCCTTTCGCCGGCGCCGAAACGCGCACAGGCCTCAAGCTCCTCCGGTTGATCAATAACCGGGATCAGGCCGGCGTCCGCATAGTCCGATGGCGAACGGGCAAAGAGGCCCTCCATCACAAGGATGCGCCTGTCCTTCGGCAGGCAGGCGCGCAGGCGCAGCCCCTCCTCGTAATCGTCGACCCAGAAACTGCGGCACCCGGCCCCGGACAGGGCCCTGCCGACCGCGTCCAGCCCCAGGCCATAGGCATCACGCTTAACCACCGCGGAAACCTCGCAGTTCACCGCCTGCGCACAGAGGGACCGATAGTTCCTCACCAGGGCGGACAGGTCGATATGAACTACGGCGCGGGCCGCTGCTGGCCGGCGGGTGAGCGCCTGGCTGTCCGGACTTGCCGACATCAGGGACATGGGCGGAACTCCAGCCGGCGTGCACCCTGGTCGGAATCCACAAGCCTTGCACCCCGCCAGCCCTCGGCCAGCAGTTCCTTCTGGCCCTCCAGGTCCTGCAACTCCCGCAGGGCCGGTACAGCCTCTTCCAGAGGATGGATCTCGTCGCGCACCAGGGTGTAGCGCAGACGCCCGCCATACCGTAGACCCAGCCTGGCGATCTGCAAGCCGGCATTGATCAGGCTGATCCAGCTGGCCGCATTGCCGGGCGCCGCCGTGGCAAACAGGCGGTCAAGGCCCAGGGAGCTCGCCAGGTGCAGGCGTTCGACCGATAGCGCCTGCTGCAGGTTGCGGCCGCGCCACTCCGGGGCGACAGCGGAGCCGCAGAGCTTGGCAACGCCCTCGGTCCGTCCGTCGGTCCAGATCAGATTTGCCAGGTCATCGGCCTCCAGCTCTGTCTGGATCAGGGCATAGGCCACCAGACTGTCCTCGGAATCGAATGCGCCAATGCCGCTGCCACCTGGCCCCAGGACTTCATGAAAGAATTCCGGGTTCTCGGGCCTGACCCACTGCGGATCGGCAATGGCCTGCAAGGCGTGCCGATGCAGGGCCAGTACGGTATCGGCATCGGCCGGGCCCAAGCGACGGGTCGTCAATCCTTCGGCCTGCAGGGCACCGGCCGCTGACGTCATGTCAGAACCTCGGCGTAGTTCAGCATGGCCAATGGTGGATAGAGCTCCAGCTCCTTGGCCACCTGCATGTTGATGATCAACGAGAAGCGGCTGAGGGTTTCCGCCGGAATCCCGGCGATATCCGCATCATCGCGCAAGACCGCAATCGCCTTGGACGCCGCCAGCTGTCCCACCGAGTAGTAGCGGCTGACCAGCCCGACCAGGGCGCCCCCTTCGCGCACGGCCAGCTCGGCCGCACCAAAGGTGGGCAGGCCGGCCTGCAAGGCGGCGGGCGAGACACGATCATAGATCGTTCCCAGGAAGGTGTCCGGCAGGTAATAGAGCCAGTCGGCGCCCTGGTCCTTCAGGCTCTGCACCAGATCCTCGACGCCCTCGGCCGTGGGGCGCCCGCGGTCATCCTCCACAAAGGGCTGGGCCAGCAGGGTGAACCCCATCTCCTCGGCCAGTTTCTCCAGGTCCTGGACAATGACCACGGAGTTTTCCTCGTTCCGGCTATAGAGCACGCCCAGGCGCTCAAAGGGGCGGTAGGCCTGCATGGCACGCAGCTGCGTCTCCGGCGGCACCACGTGAATGGCGCCCGTGACATTGCGATCCGGCGCCGTGCGTTCGGGAATGATGCCGGACTGGACCGGGGCCGAGACCAGGGCAAAGACGATGGGAATATCGCGGATATGCTGCTCCGGCGTGTCGCTGTCATGGCGGCCCGCTATGCCCAGGGTCACCGAGGTGCCCCAGGTGTAGACCAGGTCCGGCTGCAACGCGCGAATTTCCTCGACCAACTCCGGCAGGCGGTCGTTGTCGCGGTCGATATCGCGGCGGGTGAAGTCGGCATCCAGGCCCTGGGCTTCCAGGTAATCGAAGAAGCCGCGCTCCACATCGGTCTCACCGCGATAGGTGACCATGTAGATATGTGGACGTTGCTGTGCGCGGGCGGATCCGTTGCCCGCGATCATGGCGCCCAGCGTTCCGGCGCCGGCCAGTTTCAGGGCACGGCGGCGCGTCATCCCGCCATCGATCAGGCAGAGATGCCAGTCGCTGTGCGCACTATCCTTCATGCTGGCCTCCCCGAAAGAATCGCCGCCCCGCAGGACGCGACAAACGCCTTGGTAGCATAAGCCTTTCCTGGGTCACAAAAAACCCTTTAAGATGACATACGATGGGCGGCCAGGAAGGACAGGCCGCCCAGCACGGAGATGCCCCCCAGAACCAGGACTGTCGGGACGAAGCCGACGCTGACCAGCAACAGGCCGGCCAGGATCGGTCCGATGGCACTGCCACTGCGCTCGAGCAAGCGATACAAACCATAGGCTGCATCCTCGTCGAGCTTCTCGCCACGACTGGCGGCAAGCTGTCCGACCAGGCTGGCCTGTGGCGTGATCAGCATGGCCTGGGCCACCCCGAAGACCAGCAGCAGCAGTGCAATGGCCAGTTCATGGCTGCCGCCCAGCACGATCAGGCTTGCCAGTCCGGTCAGGAGTTGTCCGCCCACCACATAGGGCAGGGCGCGATTGTCGCGGCTGGCCAGGCGCGAGAACAGCGGGACCAGCAGCACCGTCGCCACGGGATAGATCATCTGTAGCCGCCCGATCTCGGCCTCACTGGCACCGACGGACAACAGATGCACGGGCACCAGGTAAAAGCAGAGCGCCGTCAGCACCAGCTTGGCCGGCAATGCGCACCCCACAAGCAGGGTCATGAACACAGGCGTGCCCAGAAGGCGCCGCCAGCGCCCGCGCGCCTTCGCCCCCCGGGAGGCAGATTCCTCCTTCGCCTTCCTCGCCTCATCCCGCGGCAGGCCGGCCAGGCACAGCCAGAAGCTGAGGAGTGTCAGCGCGGCAATGACCCAGAGGGCCGCCACCGAGCCCAGCCGATCGGATAGCAGGCCGCCCAGTGGCGGTCCGCAGAGGGCAGCCACCATGATGGCCCCCACCATGACTGTCATGCCAAGTGTGCGCGATCGCCCTTCGGTCCGGTCGATAATGAAGCCCTGCGAGGCGGCGAAGACCAGGGCGAAACCGACGGCGACCAGGGCGAAGGCCAGGGAGAAGCTTATGAAGCCAGGAGACAGCGCCCCCAACCCATAGCCGACGACGGCCACGGCCGCGCCGGCCAGGAAGGACGGCCGCCGCCCCCAGCGCGCCGTCATCAGCGAAAGGGGAATCTGTAGGGCGGCCACCACTGCCATGAACAGTCCCAGGGTCAGGCTGACGGCAAATTCCGGCGAAATCCAAGCAAGCCCCGCCGCCAAGCGCTCCACATGCGCAGGCAGGAAGGGCCGCGTCATCTCGTGCGCGAACATGAAGAAGAACAGGGGCGGACGAATGGCCTGTGCCCGCTCTGCTCCCGCACTGGTTCGTGCCGCCAGGCCAAAGCTTTCTGCCAGGCGGTTCAGACGGGCGGCAAGCTGGCTGTCACCGCGAATACGCTGGCGGATTTCCTGATGGCGCCGATGCAGCCGCCCCAGCTCGCTATCGATGCGCGAAACGTAATGGCCGGGGGTTCCGCTGGGCGCGCTGTCCTCCTCGGGAACCGGGGGGTGGGACCGCAGGTCACCCCGGGACAGAGCCTGAAGCCGGCTTTCCAGTCCATCCAGGCTTGCCGCCATCCGCCGCCCGAAGATCAGGCTGTAAAGCTCCAGTCCGATCAGCACGGTGATCAACAGGATGATGCCCAGGTTGATCCAGAGGTCACGTACCAGGCGCTGGGTAAAGCGCTCGTCCACGGTCACCATCACCCGGGCAACGACGCTGCCACCCTGAAGCACCGGTGCAGTGGCCTGTGTTTCAAAGTCCCTTGAGCGGCCGCTGGATATCCTGAAGTCGTCGCCACCATCACGCGCTTCCAGTGCTATGGCGGCAAAGGCCTGGCTGTCCTCCAGGCGTTCGCTGAAAGACTCCTCGACGCCCACCAGTTCGCGCAGAGGAACGCCCAGCTCCAGGGCGCCTTCGACCTGACGTGCGAGCGATTGGGCCGTGATTTCGGCACTCTGCTTGACCTCAGGCAGCAGCAGGCGCTCGCCCACCTGGACCGAAACCAGCGTCACCGATGTATAGCCAAGCGCCAGAACAGCCACGAGCAGCAGGGCGATCTGGGTGCGGATCCCCACCGCTTGAGCGCGCAGCCTGGACACTCCCGGCATAGCCCTCAGGTCCTTCCACCGTCGAGCTCGGCGGCAGCACGCCGATAGGTATCCTCAAGTTCCTGCACCTGCGGCCGCGCGGCGCGCAGCGGCTCACTTGGCGGCGCCAGGTGTTCGGCACGGCGCTTCAGGGCACGCAGGATCAGCAGCAACCCCAGGCCCGCCAGCAGGAGTGCGGCCAGGACGATGGGCAGGCTGCGCAGGGCCAGGTCACCAGCCAATTGCCGAATGGTCGCCTGCGCGGCCAGGGCATCCATCCGGACAACAACACTGCCTATCGTCTCGCCCAGGTCATTCGAGAGGCCGGTTTCCACAGTCCAGCGCGCGTCACCCTCCGGCGAGCGCCCCACCTGCTCGGGCTGGCTGCTGTAGAGCACCTCGCCATGCGCGGTGACCACATCGATCCGCTTCAGGTAGCGCACGGCCACGGCCTCCCTCTGCAGAAGGGCCGGCAGGGTCGTCTGCTCCTCCAATTCAATACCGAAGGACTGGCTGCTGCGAATGGCGGTGGCGATCTGGTCACCCACGGTCTGCATGCGCTGCGAAAGCGTGCCCAGAAAGGAAGAGCGCACGGCTTCATAGCTCATGTAGGCCCCCAGCCCCAGACTGAAGGCGATGATGAGCATGAAGAAGGGAAGGATACGATGGATCATGAAGAGCGATGCCGCCTCTGTGCCCCCGAAACCGCTCTGGTGAACAGGACAGGATTCAACACACCTACCCTACGGTAGAGTCCGCTGGCCAAGGCGGCAAGCCTGCTCGCGATCGTCATCAGGAAGCCTCCCGGCCCTCGGCAGGACTGATCGATGAGGCATAGCGGCGGATCAGCCAGACCAGTTGCTCGAACACACGGGTTGTCTCGAAAAGCTGTTCACGGCGTTCCTGCTCCATGCCTGCCTCTTCGCGCAGCATGCGGCGCCTGATGCTCTCCATGGTTTCCGAATGATCTCCCGTCATGCTGCGCAGGAGCGTGCGATCCAGCTCGTCCCCATCCACACCAAGATCACGCAGGCTTTCCAGCAGCATATGCAAAACCTCGACCAGGGTATCGACCAGGCCGACCCCTTGTTCCCGTTCCTGCCTGACGAGGTCTTCCAGCACGGCCTGTTCATAGCGCTCCGGATCGACCATCTTGTCCAGGGCGTGCAGGAAATTTTCGAGCGCCTCGCATAGTGCCACCAACAGCACATTGCGATTTTGAAGAGTCATTGCGCTTTCCAGGACATGGCCACTGACACGCCGTTCCAGCAATTCCGACTGGAAGTTCTCCAGCTCCGTACAGAGGCTGCGCGTGGCGTCCAGTATGCGTTGCCCTTGCTCCGGTCGAGGGGCCTTCTCTCCTTCAACGGGCAACAAGCCGGGGAACCGCGCCAGAATATCCTGCTGCTCGCGCTCGATGAGATCGAGCGCGGATTCGGGGTCATCCAGGGCCTGCTGGTAGATATAGCGAGGTTTTGCCAATTCCTCATGGGGCGCCACGGGCGAGACCAGGGCGCAGAGGCGCTCCAGGGGATGCTGAAGCAACGAACCCAACAGGGCACTGGAGACCTGTATGATGAGGAAGATCAGGGCCAGCTGCATCCCGAGCTCGGGAGTCACCCGTTCCACAGCCGCCCGCAGGAGGGGCACGTCCGTATAGAGTTCCAGGTAGAAGAGCGCCAGAATGAAGATGGCACCCAGGAACTTGTAGAGGACCTGGGAAAGCGCCAGCTGGCGCGCCGTGCCTTCAAGATTGTAGGCCGTCAGCCCGGCACCGATGCCGGAGCCAAGCCCCGCCCCCAGGACCAGCAGCACCGACTGGTCGAAAGTCAGGATACCCAAGGAGACCATGGAGACGGCGATGATCGTGACCGTCGCCGAGGATTGCAGCACCAGCGCAAACAGCAGGCCGGCCAGAAATTCCAGCAGGTCGTGGCGGGCGGTCAGCTGCAGCAGGTCCACCACCCAGTCCATCCCCGTGAGGGGTGCCGCCCCCTCCTTCATCAGCTGAAGGCCGAAGAAGAGCAGGCCGATGCCCAGCAGGGCCCCAGCAACGTGGCGATATTTCAGGGATCGGTCGATGTTGAAGTAATAGGCTAGGCCCACCATACCAAGCAGGAACAGGACCATCACGCGCAGGTCCACAGCCGAGAGAAGCACCAGGCCGGCCGTTCCCACGTTGGACCAGGCCACCAGGGGCATCACGGCCGACACACCGGCCAGGCCGGCCTGGATCATGCTGATGGCGATCAGGGTGACGGCATTGCTGCTCTGGGTCAGGCCGCCGGCCAGAATACCAACGCTGGCAGCGGAAAAGTGACTCTTCGTGGCGATCGTGACCCGACGACGGAAGTTGCGTCCGGTCAGGCGTTTCAGGTTATCGCCGATGAAGTGGATGCCGATGAACAGCAGGCCCAGGCCAGCGAAGAAGGTGGCGAACAGCTCCATGACGTCTCAGAACCCGGCCCGCTGCAGCCATGCAATCGAGTCCGAGAAACGACAAATGCACTGTCTTCCGTCCCTGCCTGCCCGTCCTGGCTGCCTTTCCGGCACTTGCTTCCCCTTTAGGTTATTCCGGCCGCCCTAAGAGGTAGTTCACGAGCACCTGTCCAGGCAAGGTTTTCCTGGAGTTTGCCACGCCTCCTGCAAAGGCGCGGCTTCATTCCTGGCGATGGACGCGCATGGGACCATTGGCCTGGTCGGTGGGCATCATCTGCAGGCGTGTCACGTTGACGTGCGCAGGACGGCTGGCCAGCCAAAGGATGCTCTCCGCCAGGTCGTCGGCCTCCAGTGGCCGCGTGCCCTGATAGACCGCTTCGGCCGTGTCACGGTCGCCCTTGTAGCGTACTTCCGAGAACTCCGTGTGGGTCATACCGGGTTCCAGCACCGTGACCCGGACACCGGTGCCCAGCAAGTCGGCACGCAGGTTGCTGCCCAACTGCCGCACGAAGGATTTCGTCGCACCATAGACATGTCCGCCCGGATAGGGATACTCACCCGCGGTGGAGCCGACCATGATGATGTCGCCCTTCCCCCGGGCCACCATCTTGGGCAGGAAGGCATGAACTGTCGCCATCAGGCCGTGGACGTTGACGTCCACCATGCGCTCCCAGTCCTCGAAGGGGGTGTCCTGGGCGGCACCGCGCCCCAGGGCCAGGCCGGCATTGGCCACCAGGAGATCCAGGTCCGGATGCGCCTCGGCCAGTTCCATCAGGTCACTGCGAGTCTTCTCGCGAGCTCCCAGGTCCAGTTCCACCGGTATCAGCCGTTCGGGATAGCGCTGTGCCAGTGACTCCAGCCGCGCCTTCCGGCGCCCCAGGGCCAGGACCCGGGTGCCTCCCTCGCAAAGCGCCGCCGCAGTCGCCTCGCCGATCCCGGCTGTGGCACCGGTGACAAGGGCTTTCTCAGGCAGGGTGATGGCCGTCATGCTGGAACTCCTCTACCATTATGTGCTGGACGTCTTGGGCCGTTTGCAAATGCGCTGGCCCCTCTATCATGGGCAAGATGACCGAGCAGGTCCATCTCAGGCTGCGCTGGCGAAATCATGGCCGGAGACAGGAGCGCGCATGGAGCCATCCTGCCTAGCCGATGACTAGCGAAATCACGATCAGCAGCAGCATGACCGCCGTCATGAAGCGAAAGTTGCTGCCAAGCGCTAGTCGGTAGGCCGAGACCTCGAAGATGCGCGTCGCCGCAAGGAAGGCAATGGAGCCCAGCGCCGCCATCGCCCCGAAAGCCCAGCCCAAGAGCCCGGCCAGTCCCAGCAGCACGAGATGCAAACTGTCGGGCATGGCAGGTGCAAAAACGGTCAGGAGGATGGTGACCGTCACCACCATGTGAAGTCCCAGGGCTGTCGGCACGGCAATGCCGACCATGGCAATGGCAATCAGGGCGCCGGGTCCGAAATCGCCGGCAACGCGCTCTACCAGGCTGGCAATCTCGGGAACCCCGGTTATGACGCTGGCAAAGACCAGCGCCCCGACGAAGATCGACACCTCGCTGTCAAAGCGTCGCCAGGCATCGAGCGTCACGGAAATCATCTGGGCCCGCGCGCCTGCGCCTCGGATCCAGCCCAGAAGCAGCCCCATGGGGGGCACCAGCAGGATCGTCGCCTCGGGTGGCGAGAAACCGAAACTGAAAACCAGGGTCAGGTTGGCCGCGATCAGCAAGAGGACGGGCAAAAGCACCCGCCCAAGGGCCTGCCAGAACTGTGGCGAGAGACGCCGAGGGAAACGGCAAATTCCCAGAACGTGCGGAACAGCCGCCAGGGTCAGGGCGAGCAGGAAGCCACTGCCGATGAGCAGGCCGAAAGACAGGCGTTCACCCAGGGCCGTCGTGATAACGCCCATCGCCACGGTGAATGGTGAAAACAGCACCGCCAGTCCCATGCCCCTGAGTGCCCAACTCGCCGTCTCCTCGCGCACCTGCGGTTCTTTCTGACGGGCAATCAGCGGCGCAACGACGCTGACCGTTCCCACCGCGAGCGGCACCGAGAAGACCAGCCCCAGGAACTGAACGGCGCCACGCCGAGACGCCGGGCGGAAAGCAACGAAGGCATCCTGGACTTCCCGAAGCCGCGGGGCGGACTGGACAAAACTGCGCAAGCCGTAAAGGCAGGCCAGGAAGGAGGCAAAGATGGCCGCGCGCGCGAGGCCATCCAGCACGGCGATCCAATCATCGCGCAGATAGGCCAGAATCACCCCGCTTCCCCCCAGAAACAGGGCGATCCAGCGCACAAAATCTTTGTGCCTGAGAATGGCGCCCACGGTGATCACCAAAGCCAGAAGACCGGCAATGCGGCCCGGCAGAACCATGTTTGAAAGCGAAGTCCAGGCTGCGAGAAGCAACAGCAAAACAACAAGGCCCGGTAACAGTCTGGACCAGGCAAGCCTTCCTGCAACCGGCTTCATGTGTCTTCCTTGTTATTGTTATGAGTGGCCTGCCCAAGCCACTGGCAAAAGGCCTCAGTGCCGGTGGGTAACCTCGTCGCGCGCGTCCATGTAGATTTCCGAGACGATGCGCCAGTTGCCGTCATACGCGCGGTGCAGCACCTTCAGGGAGTGATTCCGTCGGGTCGGCAGGGTGCCGCCCTGCACGGTCTTCTGTCCGGCGATTTCCATATAGGTCTTGACCAGGACCACGTTCTCGCTGACCTGCCGGACATCGACCTCGGGTGCGCCCTTCATCTCGCCGTCCGAGAAATTGGAATCGGCAAAGAGTTCGCGCAGATAATCGACGATGGTATCGCGGCCCTTCAGCGTCCGGCCGAAGGCATTGGTCCAGTCGGCATCCTCGCTGTAGACTTCCTTGAAGAGCTCGGCATCGCGTCGCCGGAAACCTTCCAGCAGCTTGCCCAGAGTTTCCTCGATGGCCTTTTCATCGGAATCCATGATCCATGCCCCCTCGCTCATGCTTCCTTCACTATAATATCTGCCAGCCTGGCCGGTCAGTGTGCGAAAACCTGGCTCATGTCGCGGAAGGACTTGAATTCCAGGGCATTTCCGCTGGGGTCCTTGAAAAACATGGTCGCCTGTTCGCCCACTTCCCCGGGAAAGCGCACATAGGGCTCGATCACGAAATCGATACCGGCGGCCTTCAGCTGCTCGGCCAGTTCATGCCAAATTTCCCAATCCAGGATGGCGCCGAAGTGTCGAACAGGAACCGCCTTGCCATCCACCTCGCTGGCGCTGACGGCTTTTGTTTCCTCGGGGCGCAAGTGCGCCGTGATCTGGTGACCATAGAAGTTGAAATCGATCCAGCGATCGGATTCCCGCCCCACCGAACAGCCCAACACATCGACGTAAAAGCTGCGGGTCTGCTCCAGGTCGGCAACGGGAAATGCAAGATGGAAGGGCGGTAGCGCCGTCATGCAAAAACCTCTTGTCTCTTCATGGAAACAACCAACCGGCCATTTCCCAGTGAATTCCTGTGGGTCACCTTTCCCCGAATGACCGGCTCGGTCAAGCCTTCCAGCCATTTCGCAGACACTGCAAACAGCGGATAGCCTGCGGGCGCCCCAACGGGCTATTCTGGCCTGAAGTCAACAGACGGCACTATGAAGCCCTGAGGGCCTTCACTGCGAAAATGGGATAGAAACATGCAGAGCCCACAACTATCGCTGAACAAGACTCCGAGCGACCAGGATGGCGTCGAGACCCGCTTGGTGGAAAGCCTCTGTGCCGAATTGGAATCGGCGGAGGGCACGCCCGTGCCGCTTCAGGACCTGGCCCGCATCGCTGAGCTCAGTCCCTGGTCAACGCACCGCCTCTTCAAGCGGGTTACCGGCGTCACACCCCGCGACTATGCCCAGGCGCTTCGCGAGGGACGCCTGCGCAGCGAGCTGCGGCGCACCGGCAACGTCACGCGCGCCCTCTATGAAGCGGGTTACGGATCTTCCAGCCGTCTCTACGAAAGCGCCGACAACGCGCTCGGCATGACACCGGCAACCTACGCCCGCGGGGGCCGCGGTGCCCGAATCGTCTATGGGCTCGCGCCCTCCGACCTGGGGCAGCTGCTCCTGGCCGCCACGGAGCACGGGCTTTGCTTTATCGCCCTGGGCGCCGATTCGCAGAGCCTCGAACAGGAACTGCGCGCAGAGTTTCACGGCGCCGACGAACTACGCCGCGACCAGGCTGCCGTCGAGGAGCCGCTTGCGGAGGTACTGGCCTACCTGGAGGGGCAGATGCCTCATTTCGAGCTGCCGCTCGATATCCGGGCCACGGCTTTCCAACGGCGGGTCTGGAACGAGCTGGTGGCCATTCCCTACGGCGAGACCCGCAGTTACGCCGAGATAGCCGAACGCCTGGGCCTGCCCAAGGCCCAGCGGGCCGTTGGTCGCGCCTGCGGCAGCAATCCCGTCTCGCTTGTCATCCCCTGCCATCGTGTCCTGCGCAGCGACGGCGGACTGGGTGGCTACCGCTGGGGCGTTGCGCGCAAGCGCCGCCTGCTGCGCCAGGAGGCAGGTGCCGACTGACCGGGGCCTTGCGCGGTTGTCGTTGCCCGAACGGCGCGGCTGGCCTACCTTCCCGGCATGAGAAGAGGGGACACGCAGACCGGCAAGATCGAGCTGTCAGGGGAGCAGCTCACCTATCGCCTGCGCACCTCGCCCCGGGCCCGCCGAATCACTCTGCGCCTGGCCGCGCGCGACGGCAGTCTGCAGGTCACCGCACCCCCAAGTGTCAGCCCCCGGCAGGTCCAGGCCTTCCTGAAGAGCCAGAGCGGCTGGATCGCACAACGCCGCGCCACGCTGCCCGCGCCGGTGCCCTTCGCCGCCGGCCAGGAACTGCCCATCCTGGGTGAGTTGCATGCCATACGACACTGCCCGCACGCCCGTCGAGGGGTCTGGCTGGAACCGGGGATCCTGAATGTCTCTGGGCATCGTGACCACCTGCCCCGACGAATCGAGGACTTCTTGAGGACACACGCCCGCCAGCAGTTGATCCAGGAGGCGCGCCAGCGCAGCCATCAACTTCCATCCGAAGCGCGGCCTCTGGGCCGCATCACGGTTCGCGACACCACCAGCCGCTGGGGAAGCTGTTCATCCAGTGGTAATCTCAGTTTCTCCTGGCGCCTGGTCTTTGCCCCCAGGGAGGTCTTCGACTATGTCGTGGTGCACGAACTGGTCCACTTGGTCCATCTCGATCATTCCCGCGCCTACTGGCGCCTGGTAAAGGACATGAAAAGCGATTTCGAATCCGCCCGCGCCTGGTTGCGGCGTGAGGGAAAAAGCCTGCTGCGCTATGGAGCTTCTGCATGAGCGAAGAGGCGCCCGAAAGCCGAATGCCCCCGGTCGTACCGGACAGTCCCGACCTGCTCTCGGGCATGACCGTGACCGGCGGACGCGTGCGCCTGCGCACCCTGATCTTCATCCGCTGGGTGGCGGTGTTGGGCCAGACCCTGGCCCTGTTGGTGGTCCAGGCCGGCCTGGGCTTCGACGTCCCTCTGGTCCCGGCCGCGCTCATCATCGGTGCGCTGGCCTTCATGAACCTGCTGACCGCCGTGCGCCACCGGGGCACGGTCTGGTTGGGCGACGGGGTGGCTTCGCTCTACCTGATCGGCGACCTGATCCAACTGACCGCCCTGCTGGCCATCACAGGCGGGCTGCAGAACCCCTTCACCATCCTGATCCTGGCACCGGTCGTGGTCTCGGCCGCCACCCTGTCCCGGCGCAGCACCATCAAGCTGGCAGTGGTCGCCATACTGGGCATCATGCTTCTGGGCATCTGGTACCTGCCCCTGCCATGGCCCTATCCAGAGTTCTACCTGCCCTCGCTCTACGTCGCGGGAATCCTGATCGCCATGATCCTGGCGGTGGTCTTCATCGCCGCCTATGTCTCCTCACTGGCCCTGGAAGCCCGTCGCATGGCCGATGCCCTGGGCGCCTCACAGCTGGCGCTTGCCCGAGAACAGCGCCTTTCCTCGCTCGGAGCCCTGGCTGCCGCCGCCGCCCACGAGCTGGGCAGTCCGCTGGCCACCATCGCCGTGGTCGCCAAGGAACTGGAACGCGAGTTGCCGAGCGGCAGTGAATCCGACCACTTGCGCGAAGATGTCTCGCTGCTGCGTCTGGAGAGCGAACGCTGCCGGCGAATTCTCAGCGAACTTGCTAGTCGGCCCGACGAGGACAAGGACACACCCTATCATCTCCTTCCCTTGACCGGCCTGATCGAGGCCGCTGCAGCTCCTTTCCTGCGTGACGACATCGACTTTCGGATTCACGCCGAGCCGGCCGTTGATCCGGATTACAGCCCGGAACAGCAACCCTTCCTGCCGCGGGACCCCGGCTTGATGCACGGCCTGGGCACGCTGCTGCAGAACGCATTGCAGTTCGCGCGTCAGCAGGTCACGGTCACGCTGGACTGGGACGATTCGGAAATCCGCATTCATATCGAGGACGACGGACCTGGCTTCGACGAAGCCGTGCTGGGCGACCTGGGAGATCCCTATGTCTCGACCAGTGGACGTGACGAACGGGCCGACGAGGACCATATGGGATTGGGTATCTTCATCGCCCGCACACTGCTCTCCCGCCTGGGGGCGAGAGTCTCCTTCACCAATCGCTCCGAAGGTGGCGCACAGGTTGCCATTACCTGGCCGCGTTCCATTATATAGGGTCAGCAGAGGACTCAAGAGATGTCATCCGAACAGACCAACCAGAACCTTTCCCATGCCTCCGACAAGCGCCTGCTGATCGTCGATGACGACGAACGCTTCTGCAGGCGCTTGGCACGAGCCATGGAACAGCGCGGCTTTGCCGTGGAGACAGCCGCCAGCGTCGAAGAAGGCGTGGAGGCAGCCCGTGCGCGTCCGCCGGCCTATGCCGTGGTGGACCTGCGACTGGGCGACGGCAGCGGCCTGGACGTGGTGGAAACCCTGCGGGCCGCGCGCGGGGATACGCGCATCATCGTATTGACCGGCTATGGCAACATCGCGACCGCTGTGGCCGCGGTCAAGGCGGGGGCCACCGACTACCTTCCCAAACCGGCCGATGCCGACCAGATCGAATCCGCCCTGCTGGCCCGGGAAGGCAGCCTGCCGCCGCCACCCGAGCAGCCCATGTCGGCCGACCGCGTGCGTTGGGAGCATATCCAGCGGGTTTATGAACAGTGTGATCGCAACGTTTCGGAAACCGCCCGGCGCCTGCGCATGCACCGCCGCACCCTGCAGCGCATCCTGGCCAAGTACGCACCGCGCAGCTGACACGTTTCAGGTCTTGCGATTCCTGTCGTCTTCAGGCTGATCCGACTCTGCTTCAGGCTTACTCGACTCTGGACGCTCTGATCCACTGTCATGCGACGGATCGGTCTCTTCGGTCGTCTCCACGGGGCGGTCCGAAGTCGATTTCTCTGCGCTATCCGCCAGGGTCTCTTCGGCCACATCCGGATCGGCAGCCCCGTCCAGGTCCGGATCGTCCAGATCCCTTCCTTCAGACGTCGAGTCCTCATCGGCGCCTGCTTCGTCATCGCCGGAATACTCACTGCGCGGATCCAACTCATAAACCACGGCGCTGGTCTGCGGCTCCACGTAGACGAAGTTCTCGCGTTCGTCGGCCGGCACAGGGGCCTTCATGCGCATTCGGTAGAAAGCGAAGGCAGCCAGTATCAGCGTGAAGGTCCCGGCCGTCAGGAACAGGCCACCCGGTCCGATCAGCGACATGACATAGGATCCCGTAAAGGGTCCGATCACGGCACCCGCAGCGAAGGTCAACAGCAGGCTGCTGGAGGTTTCCACGGAGTCGGCCGATTCAACATGATCATTGGTATGCGCTATGCAGAGGGCATAGAGCGACAGGGCCATGGCCCCGAAGACGGACCCGAAGATCATCAGCCAGAGCGGAAACTGCCCGAACAGCCAAAGCCCGATGCTGCCGAATGTCGTTCCAAGACAGGCAATGACCATCACCCAGCGCCGATCTATGATGTCGGACAGCCGGCCCAACGGCCACTGGGCAACTGCGCCCGAAATCACTGCCAGCGCCATGAAATTGGCAACCGTGGCCGTGTCACGGCCCAGCGCACTGACATAGGCCGGCGCAACACTCCAGAAGATGCCGTTGGCGGCGCCGATCAGGAAGGCGCCCACTATGCCCACCGGCGAAAGCCGATAGAGACGCAACAGGCGCAGGTTGACGGAGGAAGGCGGCGTGGGCGCCACTGTCCGTGTCAGGGCCACCGGGACGACCGACAAAGCCATCACGATGGTGATCAGGGCGAACAGCCGGTAGTTGAGCGGCGAATCCAGATTCAGCAGGAACTGGCCCGCCGTCACGGCCGCCAGATTGACCATGACATAGATGGACAGGACACGTCCCCGCGTTTCATTGGACGACCCTTGGTTCAGCCAGCTCTCGATAGCGGTGTAGAGGCCGGCCAGGCAAAGACCCGCAATGACGCGCAAGGTCATCCAGATCCATGGCGTTGGAAACAGGGTGTGCAACAAGGGAATGGACGCCACCACGGCGGCAAGTGCCGCAAAGGTGCGGATATGACCAGCCCGCCGGATCAGGAACGGCCCCAGGACACACCCCAGGCCGAAGCCCAGAAAATACAACGACCCCATGGAGCCGATCATCACATCGGTAAAGCTCTCGTACTGGGCGCGCACAGGCAGGAGAGTGCCCAACAGGCCGTTGCCGAGGAACAGCAGGGCAACGGAAAGCAGAAGCGCAAAAAGCGGGAGGAGAGCGCTGACCATGAAAGCGACCGGAAAAGAGTAAAGCTGGAGGAAAGCCTGACCGAAGCAGCCAAGACGGGTCAAGAATAACCGACTCTAGGGGCAATAGTATCGCATAACCGACCGGCGCCCTGCTTTTTGCGCTGCACAATAGAAAAGCAGGTTATTGGGGGAACACCAGATTCAGGGCATCTGGCAACACACAAACCTCGCAGGGCAGCGCGGCAAGGATATCGCCATCCCCCTGCACGGGATCTTCCTCGGGACCAAGCACCTGGATGCGCCGCGCGTCCAGATACCTGACATCGGGCAGCCGCGGCAGCAGCCCCAGCACAAGGGCCACCGCGTACTTCATGGCGTGCAGCCGGCCGCTGTGTGTGAACAGGCAGATCTGAAGGCTCGGTGCCTCCAGCAGCGCCTCCGGGGCGACCACGAAGCGCCCTCCGTAGTAGTGCGCATTGGCTATGATGGCCGAGCAGGCATGATGCTCCCGACCGTCGACATAAAGCCGGAAGCCGGGAAAGCGATAAACGAAGAGCTGCCGGCATGTTTCCGCCACATAGGCCAGCTTGCCCACCCGGCGTTTCAGGGGCAGACTGAGGCCGGCCACCACATGGGCGTCGAAGCCAACGCCGGCCATTAACAGGAAATGCCGGCCGTTGGCCCGACCCACGGTCACCGTTCGAGCCTGACCGCCGCGGATGCACTCCGCAGTCGCCTGCCTGCCCCGCAACATCCCGAGTTCGCGCGCCAGCACGTTCGCCGTGCCCAGGGGCAGCAGCGCAAGGGGCAGGGTGCGTCCGCCGACTGCGTTCGAAAGTAGACCATTGGCCACTTCGTTGACCGTTCCGTCCCCTCCGGCAGCCACCACCCGGTCGCAGACATCCGGAGTGAGCTGGCGAGCGATTTCCTCGCCATGCCCGGCATGGCGTGTGGGCAGCTCCAGGACCTCGCAGCCGTCCAGCTTCAGCTGCTCGAGGATGCCCGCGTAAGTCCTGCGCTTCCGCAACCCGGCGGCCGGATTGTAGATCACCGCCAGGCGCAACGGCCCAGGCCGGGTTTTCAGGTAGTTCGTGGTTTCGGACTGGATACCTAAGAACATTTTCCCAAGTAATAATTATTTATGATTATTACACTTCAATGAAGCTATTGTGTATTTTCAAATACACAATAGCTTTCTACTTAACAGACTCCAAGACATTTTGCTATGGCTTCAGAGAAATCAGATTTCCCTTCCGATCACAAGTCTTGACTGGAGCTGATGGTCATGACGGATGAAACGACTGCTCTGCGGTATCGAACGATCTTCATCTCCGACATCCACCTCGGCACGCGCGGCTGCAAAGCGGATCATCTGCTCGATTTCCTGCGGCATACCGAAGCCGAAACCATCTATCTGGTCGGCGACATCTTCGACGGCTGGCGCCTGCGCCGTTCCTGGTACTGGCCGCAGGCTCACAATGATGTGGTTCAGAAACTCCTGCGCAAGGCGCGAAAGGGAACCCGCCTGATCTATGTGCCGGGCAATCACGACGAAGTGTTGCGCGACTACACCGGCCAGCACTTCGGCGGCGTCGAGGTCCGCCACGACACCATCCATGAGACTGCTGACGGACGTCGTCTCCTGGTGATGCACGGCGATGCCTTCGATGGCATCGTCTCCTACGCGCGATGGATCGCGCTCTTGGGGGATTGGGCCTATGGCGTCGTGCTGGCCGCCAACACCTGGTTCAACCTGCTGCGCCGACGGCTGGGCTTCGGCTACTGGTCGCTTTCGGCCTATGTGAAGCACCGGGTGAAGAACGCTGTGCAGTACATCGCCCATTTCGAGGAGGCCGTGGCCGAGGAGGCGCGCCGGCGCAAGGTGGACGGCATCGTCTGTGGCCATATCCACCAGGCCGAGATGCGCACCATCGGCGGGGTGCTCTACCTCAATGACGGGGACTGGGTGGAAAGCTGTACCGCACTGGTGGAACACTTCGACGGCGAACTCGAGATCCTGCACTGGGCCGCGCTGCGCAACCTGGCGATGCTTCCCCAGGTCGCTCCGTCTGCTGCCGATGCCGAAAAGAAACAGATGGGAGCGGCGGCCTGATGCGCATTCTCATCATCACCGATGCCTGGGCACCGCAGGTCAACGGCGTGGTCCGCACCTTCACGCGCATATGCGAGGAACTGCACAGGCGCGGTCATCTGGTCGAGGTGATTTCGCCCGAAGGCTTCCGCAGCCTGCCCTGTCCCGGTTATCCGGAGATTCCCCTGGTTGTGCGGCCGGGCCGACAACTGGTCCGCCGGATCGAGGCTTTCGCGCCGGAGGCGATTCATATCGCCACCGAAGGCCCCCTGGGGTTCGCCGCCCGCCGCTACTGCGTGCAGCGCGGCCTGCCGTTTACCAGCAGCTACGCCACCCGCTTTCCCGAATACCTCTCGGCCCGCCTGCCGGTGCCGCTGTCCTGGGGCTATGCCCTCATGCGGCATTTCCATAGGCCGTCTCGCGCGGTCATGGTGTCCACAAACAGCATTCGGCAGGAGCTGAACGCCCGCGGCTTCGCCAATATTGCGGAATGGACGCGCGGCGTGGATACGGAGTTCTTCCACCCCGAGGTTGCCCAGGCCCGGCCCAGCCCCTTCGAGGGCCTGCCACGGCCCATCTATCTCTATGTGGGACGCGTGGCCGTGGAGAAGAACATCGAGGCCTTCCTGGAGTTGGAGCTGCAGGAAGGCACGAAGGTGGTGGTGGGCGACGGCCCCAGCTTTCCGGCCTGCAGACGCGCTATCCCCAAGTCCGTTTTACCGGCGCGCAAAAGGATGAAGACCTGGCCCGACACTATGCCGCGGCCGATGTCTTCGTCTTCCCCAGCCGGACCGACACCTTCGGCCTGGTCATGCTGGAGGCGCTCGCCAGCGGCCTGCCGGTGGCCGCCTTTCCCGTGCCCGGCCCGCTGGACGTGATCGAGGGCTCCGGGGCGGGAGTACTCAGCGAGGACCTGGGCTTCGCCATCCGTCATGCGCTGGCCATACCGCCCGCCCGCTGCCGGACACACGCACTGAAATACTCCTGGACCACCTGTGCCGAGCTGTTCCTACGCAACCTCGCGCCCCTCGAACCGACCGCCGCCAAGGCCCAAGGCCCGGACCTGGGTTTTAGCGGCGCGGCCTGAGACACAAGGCTGTTCCCGCCGGACTGCTTCTCCTGGTCATACAAGTTTCATCTCTTCTTAATCGCGGTTTCGCGGCGCTGTCATTTGCTTGAATTAGACGTCTATACGTTTTTTACACCCACTGACCCTTCGGGGGACACACAGCATGCTGCAGATTCGCAATCTCACGAAGAGATACGCCGGGACACTGGCCCTGGACGATCTCTCACTGACGATCCCCCACGGCAGCATGATTGCTGTCATCGGACGCTCCGGCGCCGGCAAATCGACCCTGCTGCGTCTGCTCAACCGATTGATCGAACCGTCCGCCGGAACGATTGCCTTCGACGATCAAGAGATCACCCGGCTGTCGGGTGCCGCCCTGCGGCGCTGGCGCGCGCAGGCGGCCATGATCTTCCAGGGCTACAACCTGTCCCCGCGCCTGGACGTGCTGACCAACGTCCTGATCGGCGCCAGCACCGAAATTCCCCAGGCCCGCCGCCTGCTGCGCATCTACACTCGCGAGGAACGCCTGCGGGCCGCCTCCATTCTCGATGATCTCGACATGGTCGAGAAGGCGCTGGAGCGTGCCGAGCGACTGTCCGGCGGCCAGCAGCAGCGCGTGGCCATCGCCCGCGCCCTCATGCAATCCCCACGCATCATCCTGGCTGACGAACCGGTCGCCTCGCTGGACCCGCAGAACACGCGCGTGGTCATGGATACCCTGAAGTGGATCAACCGGGAACGCGGCATAACGGTGCTCTGCAACCTGCACAGCCTCGAACTCGCCAGAAGCTATGCCGACCATGTGGTGGCACTGAAGGATGGACGTCTGGAGTTCGAGGGCAACGTGGCGGAACTGACGGGCGAGAGTCTCTCCACGGTCTACGGCGGCACGCCCGAGACCGAGGAGAAGAAGGTCCTCGAGGTGGCCTGAAGCACCTCGGAAATGCAACTGGCCAACTATTGAGCAGGAGAAAGTCTGATGATGAAGAAAGCGCTCCTTGCGGGCACAGCCACGATCATTCTCGCGAGCCCCGTCCTTGCCGAGGACTGGCGCGACAGCCGGGACGAGATCAGTTTCGGTGTCATCCCCGTGGAAACCCAGACCGAGACCACCGACACCATGGACGAGTTCGCAGCCTATGCCGAGGACAAGCTGGGCGTTCCGGTGGAGATCTTCACGGCGTCCGACTATGTCGGCGTGAACAACGCCCTGGTGGCCGAACAGATCGACATGGCCTGGACCAGCCCCTCGGCCTACTCCGGGTCCTGGCTCGACTGCGACGGTTGCCTGAAGCCCCTGGTCACCGCCACCGACAAGGACGGGAACCTTGGCTACAACTCCGTGCTGATCGTCCAGGCCGACAGCCCCTATCAGTCCTATGAGGACCTGGAGGGCAAGACCGTCGCCCGCACGGACCCCAACTCCCAGTCCGGCTACCTGGTCCCCACAGTGCAGTTCCACCAGATGGACAAGCCGATCGACGAATACTTCAACTCACCGGTTTCGGGTGGCCATACCCAGTCTGTCCTGGGCGTTCTGGATGGTACCTACGATGCCGCCTTCACCTGGACCACCGAGGATGATGGCTACGGCCAGCTGCGCACCATGATGGACAAGGGCATGCTGGACCGCGAAGACATCCGCGTGATCTGGACCTCCGACCTCGTTCCCCCGCCGCCCGTAGTCGCCCACCAGAACATGCCCACAGACATGGAAGAGGACGTGAAAAACCTCTTCCTCACACTGCACGAAGAGAACATGGAGCTCGCCGAATCCGTCGCCAAGGGCAAAACCCAGGGCTTCGTGGAAGTCGATCATTCGGTTTACGAACCGACCATCCAGATGCGCAAGACCATGCGCGAACTCAGAACCAGCAACTAAGCCCACTTCTGAGACCCCGCCGGCGGGCCCGAGAGGCTTCGCCGGCGGGGCCACTTTGCGCAAGAGCAGGGCCGCATGACGAGCACCCCCTTCGACAGCTTCAGCCACGAATGGCGGAAACGCCGAGCGGCCAATCTCCGGCAGGGCAGCCTGGGCGGGCTGCTTCTCCTGGTGGCCCTCGCCTTCTCCCTCTACGTCGGCCAGTTCGATCTCTGGCGGCTGATCACCGGTCTTCCCAGGATCACGGAGTTCCTGGGTGGCATGGTGCCGGAACTGCACTGGGCAACTCTCGACAGCGACCTTGCGGAGTGGTTCTGGGGGCTGGAAAAGTGGCTCGCGCTGCTGTGGACCACCCTGATGATGGCGCTGTTCGGCACGGCGGCCGGCACTGCCCTGGGCAGCGCCCTCAGCTTCCTGGCCGCGCGCAACCTCGGCGCCGCACCCCTGACCGTCTTCCTGGTGCGCCGCGTCATGGAAATCGCGCGCAGCGTTCCAGACCTTGTCTGGGCCCTGCTGTTCCTCTTTGCCTTCGGACTGGGGCCACTGCCCGGCGTCCTGGCCATCGGACTGCACACCCTGGGCGCACAAGGCAAACTCTTCGCCGAGGTCAATGAGAATATCGACATGGCGCCGCTGGAGGGGATCCGAGCCTCGGGGGGCACCTGGCTCGACGAGATTCGCCTGGGCGTCCTGCCCCAGGTGCTGCCCAACTTCACCTCCTACTCCCTCTGGCGCTTCGAACTCAACGTGCGCACCGCCACGGTTATGGGTTTCGTGGGCGCGGGAGGCATTGGCATGGAGCTCTACCAGGCCATCAGCCTCAACTACTTCTCTGATGCCGGCGCCATCCTGATCCTGGTCTTCCTCACTGTCGCGTTGATCGACATGTTCAGCGAGTGGGCCCGTCTGAAGCTCGCCGGCATTTCGTCCGATCACGCCTGAACAGGAAGCGACCGATGGCATTCAACGAGCAAAACAAGGCTTCTGCCGAGCAGGAGACGAGAAGCCAGGACCTGCTGAACCTCGTCTCGCCCCCGCGCGCCGACAGGCTACGCCGGCTCGCATTCTGGCTAGTAGCGGCCGCCCTGCTCGGTTACTCCGCCTGGGCCTCTGGCGTCATCAGCTTGAAGCTCTTCACCGGTCTGCCGAAACTTGGTGATGCCTTTCTCATGATGCTGGTTCCCTCGGGCTTTCAGCACCTTCCGGAATTTCTCTGGGCGCTGATGGAAACCGTTGCCATGGCCTTCCTGGGCACACTGCTTGCCGGATTAATGGCCATTCCCCTGGCTCTCCTCTGCGCGCGCACGACCTTTCCCATCCGCATCCTGCAGTTCGGCTTCCGCCGCTTCTCGGACTCCCTGCGCAGCCTGGATTACCTGATCTGGGCACTGATTTTCGTGCGGGCGATCGGTCTGGGTCCCTTCGCCGGCATCCTTGCCATCGCCGTGGTGGATCTGGGCACCTTGGCCAAGCTCTACTCGGAAGCTATCGACAACGCGTCCCGCAAGCCTTCCGAAGGCGTGCAGGCGGCCGGCGGAACCTGGCTCGACAGCATCCGCCTGGGCATTCTTCCTCAAGTCTTGCCCAACATACTTTCGGCCACGCTCTACATGTGGGAGTCCAACACCCGTTCGGCGACCATCCTGGGCATCGTGGGGGCCGGCGGAATCGGCTACCAGCTGGCTGATCGCCTGCGCGTCTACGAATTCGGTCAGGCCAGCCTGATGATCATCCTGATCATCATTGCCGTCGCCTCGATCGACAGCCTCTCCGGGTTTCTCAGGCGCCGCCTGATCGGTCGTCAGTAGACGGGCCGGAGCTGTCAGTTCGCCTCTGGCTGGCCGCCGGCCACCGGCGAGAGATTTTCCTCCCAACCGCCACCCAGGGCCTTGAACAGCGATGCCGTCGCGTTCAGGCGGGCGCGCATGGCGTCCACCAGTGCGAGTTCGGCATCCAGAAGGTTGCGCTGGGCGTCCAGCACATCGATGAAACCGACGAAGCCCTCGTCATAGCGCAATTGCGCCATGCGCACCGTATCCTCGATGGCTTCGACCTGACGGCGCACGCTCTCCACGCGGTCCGCGGACGTCTGATAGAGGGTCAGGGCGTCGCGCACTTCCTGGAAAGCCGTCAGAACCGTCATGCGGTACTGCGTCTCTGCCTGATCGCGCAGGGCTTCGGCGGTATCCACGCGCGCCGCCCCGCGGCCGAAGTCCAGGATCGGGCCCAAGACCGAAGCACCCCGGGTCCAGGTGGTGGCCGGTGCCGTCAGCATATCGGCGAACTCGATGGCCGTGCTGCCCAGCAGGAAACTCAGATTCAGCTGAGGAAACCGCTCAGCCTCGGCCACACCGATCTGGGCCGTTGCCGCTTTTAGGCTGGCTTCGGCCGATCTCAGGTCGGGACGCCGCTTAAGCAGGTTCGAAGGCAAGAGGGAGGGCACCTCTTTTGGCAGGTTCAGGTCGGTCAATTCACCCGGGCCAAACCGCAACTCTTCCATGAGCTCGCGCGGCGTCATGCCAACCAGCACCGCCAGGGCGCTGCGCAACTGTTCCACACGCTGCTTGGCCCCCGGAAGCTGTGCACGCGTCGTCGCCAGTTCGGACTCCGCCTGGCGCAGCACCAGCGCATCGGTCTGGCCGGCGTCATAGCGGGCCTGTTCCAGCGAGAGGGTTTCCTCGCGGCTCTCGATCGTGCTTTCCAGTATGAAAACTTCGCGTTGGGCCGCACGAAGGTTGGTATAGGTGGTCACCACATCGGTGATCGTGGCGAGTTCGATGGCATCGTGGGTAAAGACCGATTCCTCGAGCGAGGCTTCCGCCGCCTCCTCACTGCGGGCCAGGCGCCCCCAGAGGTCGATTTCGTAGCCAAGCTGCCCCGAAAGCTGATAGAGATTCTGGGCTTCTCCCGTCGATGGCGGGATGGTGGAGCGTTCCGACGGGCTCTGGCGTGTCGCTTCGGCCTGCCCGTCCAGGGTCGGCAGGCGATTGGCCTCGGCCAGGCCCAGACGTGCCCGCGCTTCCTGGATCTGCTCCGCGCGCAGGCGGATGTCCAGGTTCTGGTCCATGGCCCGGTTCACCAGGAGACTCAGCGTGGGATCGCCAAAGCGCGTCCACCAGTCTTCCCAGCCTTCCCGCTCTGCCTCCGAAAGCAGGCTGTGCTCTGGCAGCTCCTGTGGAAGGTCGATTTCCGGCGCCTCGTAATCCGGCCCCATTGCACAGCCCGTCAGAAAGGCTGCCGCAAGCAGCGACAGGGCCTGCAGATGCAGCTTCTTATGCATTCTCGGTCTTTCCTTCCTTGCTGCCGGTCTGCTTATGGCGGCCAAACAGGCGATCCGAACCGTCGACAATCAGCTTGTAGAACAGCGGCACGAAGATGAGCGCCAGGGAACTGGCGGCGATCATGCCGCCGACCACCACCGTGCCGATCTCGACCCGGCTGGCCGCACCGGCTCCGGTGGAGAACACCAGGGGCATCGTGCCAATAATGAAGGTCAGCGACGTCATGATGATGGCCCGGAAGCGCTGCCGAACGGCGGCCATGGCCGCGTCCATCGTTTCCATGCCCTCCTTGCGATTCTGGTCGGCAAACTCGACGATCAGGATTGCGTTCTTCGCCGACAGGCCGATCAGGACCAGCAGGCCCACCTGGAAATAGACGTCGTTGGGCAGGCCGCTCAGGAAGACCGCAAGGGCCGCCCCCAGAATACCGAATGGAACGGCGGTAAGGACCGCGATAGGCAGGGCCCAGCGTTCGTACTTGGCCGACAGGATCAGGAAGACCATGATCATGCCCATCAGGAAGGCGGTCTGCCCGGACCCGGCGGCCGCATCCAGCTGGTAGGCCTCGCCGGTCCAGCCAAGCTGGCTTTGCGGCGTCAGGATGCCGCTGGCGGCCTCCTCCAGGGCATCCTTGGCCTGGCCGGTTGTGTAGCCGGGCGCGGCATCGGCCATGATCTTGGCGGCGGAATAGACGTTGAAACGGTTGATGATGTCTGGGCCGGGCTGGCGCTCAAGATCCACCACCGAACTCAGCGGGACCATGTTCCCTTCCTCGGAACGCACGAAGACGCGACGCAGGTCTTCGGGTTTGCTGCGGAACTCGCCTTCCGACTGCAGATTCACCTGCCAGTTCCGGCCCTGGTACGTGAAGTCGTTGACATACATGGACCCGAAGGTGCTCTGCATGGCCTGGAAGATGGAATTGATGGGCACCCCGGCGGCCTTGGCCTTCTCACGGTCCACATTCGCCTCATAGCGCGGTATATCGGTCTCCAGCGTGGTCCGCGCATTGGTCAGCTCCGGACGCTGGTTGGCCGCCCCGGCAAGCTTGTTGCCCAGGGCCCGGATTTCTTCCGGGGTGGTTTCACCACGAACCTGAAGATAGCCTTCGACACCGCCGGTCAGGGACAATCCCATGATCGGAGGCGGCAGGAAGGAAATAACCGTGGCCTCAGGCACCTGTGCCCCGGCCCCCATGATCTTTCCGGCCACCGACTGTGCATCCTGGCCCGGACCCTGGCGTTCGTCCCAATCTGTAAGGTTGGCAAAGCCGACACCTGCCGAAGTACGCTGTGAACTGGCGATGATGTCATAGCCCGCGAAGGTCGTGTAATCCTCGATCTCGTCCATGGACAACAGCATCTGGGAGACCTTGTCCCGGACCGCTTCCGTGCGGCCCAGGGCCGAAACGGGTGGCAGCTGATAGGCCACCAGGGCCACGCCCTGGTCCTCCTGGGGCACCAGGCCCGGAGGCAGACGGTTGATCAGGAAGGCAACGGATCCGAGCACGACCACGAAGACCAGGATGCCCAGCACGGCATGGCGCAGAAACCAGTGCACCGTGTTGGCGTAGCCGTTCGATATCTTCTGGAAACCGGCATTGAAATAGCGGAAGAACCAGGATTCCTTTTTGGATTCCGCCTTGCCGAGCAGCAATGCGGACAGCGCAGGTGCCAGCGTCAGCGCAACGATGCCCGAGAACATGACCGAAACGGCAATGGTGACGGCGAACTGGCGGTAGAGCTCGCCCGTCATGCCGCTCAGGAAGGCAACTGGCGCAAAGACAGAGATCAGGGTCAGGGTGGCAGCCACCACGGCCCCCGCCACCTGTTTCATGGTGGCAACCGCCGCATCATGGGCCGAGAGACCCTCTTCCTTGATGAGCCTGTCCACATTTTCCAATACAACGATGGCATCGTCGACCACAATTCCGATGGCCAGCACCAGTCCGAACAGCGTCAGAAGGTTGATCGAGAAGCCAAGCGCCAGCATGCCGGCAAAGGTCCCGATCAGGGAAATCGGGATGGCGATCACCGGGATCAACGTGGCGCGCAGGCGCTGAACGAACAGATAGGTGACCAGAATCACCAACCCGAGCGCAATCAGAAGGGTTGTCACCACCTCCTCGACCGAGGCCTGGACAAATTCGGTGGTGTCATAGGGAATGCCGTAATCCAGATCCTCGGGAAAGCGTGATTGCAAGTCTGTTAGAAGGCTCTTGACGTTCTCCGCGGTTTCCAAGGCATTGGCGCCCGGCTGCAGGTAGATCCCGATGGGCACCGCCGCTTGGCCATTATAGGTGGCCGAGAAGGCATAGTTCTGGGCCCCCAGTTCAGCGCGCGCGACATCGCCGAGCCGCAGCACGGACCCGTCGTCGTTCGAGCGCAGGATGATGTTCTCGAATTCCTCAGGATTCTGAAGCTGGCCTTCCGTGGTGATGGAATAGGTAAAGACCTGGTCCTCCGGCGAGGGCTCCGCGCCCATGAGGCCTGCCGCAAACTGGGCATTCTGCTCACGCAAGGCAGCTGCCACGTCGCCCGGTGTCAGGTCGAACTGCGCCAACTTGTCCGGGCGCAGCCAGATACGCATGGAATAGTCCTGCGCGCCGAACAGAGAGGCATCGCCAACCCCGGGCAGGCGAACAAGCTCGTCCAGGACGTTCAGAAGGGCATAGTTACTGATGTAGAGCGGGTCATAGGTTCCCTCGGGGGAAAACAGGACCGGCACCATCAGGATACTGCTGGAACGTGCCTCGACGCGCACACCCTGGTCGCGCACCGACTGGGGCAGGCGGGCCATGGCCGCCTGGACACGGTTGTTCACGTTGATGGTGGCCTGGTCCGGGTCGGTCCCGATCTCGAAGGTGACCGTCAGGCTCATGCTGCCGGAGTCCGTATTGGTGGACTCCATATAGATCATATCGTCGACACCATTGATCTCCTGCTCCAGCGGCGCCGCCACGGAGTCCGCTATCGCCTGGGCGCTCGCCCCGGGATAACTCGCCTGTACGACGATCTGGGGCGGCACAACGTCAGGATACTGCTCGACTGGCAGGATCCGGATGGCCGCCAAGCCAGACAGGACAATGATGATCGAAATGACCGAGGCAAAGATCGGCCGGTCGATAAAGAAGCGGAGCATCAGTTGCCCTCCCCGGAGGCGTCCTCTTGCTCAGCCTTCTGTCCGCCGGACGAATCGTTCGAAGCCTCCTGCGGATTGACGGTCATGCCATCCTGCACGGAAACCTGTCCGTCCACGATCACTTTCTCGCCGGCTTTCAGCCCCGAAGTCACCACCTGTTGGTTCTCGACGATCGGCCCCAGTTCCACGGTACGGGCATGCGCCACGCCGTCGCCATCGACCACGAAGACCCGCGCACCCTGGTTGTTCTCGCCGACAGCCTTTTGCGGTATGACAATGGCATCCTCCAGGGTCCGAAGCAGAATACGCACCCGCACGAACTGACCGGGCACGATGGAATTGTCCGGATTGGGAAAGATCGCGCGCGCCGAGACCGTGCCGGTTCGTGGGTCAATGGTGCTGGCCGTGAAGTCGATATGCCCCTTGCGCTCGTAGGACTTTCCACCGGGCAGGATCAGGGTGGCGTCCCGTCGGTGCTTGTCGCCATTCCCCTTGCTCATGGCCTCGCGTGCCTGCCGCTGCAGGCCGGCATCGTTCTCGGGCAGGGCAAAGCGGACATGCACCGGATCCAATTGTGTGATCCGACTGAGCAAGGCGCCGGGTTCGACCAGACTGCCTTCTGACTGGGCTTCCAGACTGGTGACACCAGCAATCGGTGCCACCACATCTGTATAGTCCAGTTTCAGGCGTGCTTGATCGACCTGGGCCGTGGCCAAAGCGAGGGAGGCTTTGGCCAGTTCCAGCGATGACAGGGCGGAATCACGCTCGCGTTCACTGATGGCATTCTGGTTGTACAGGCGCGAGACACGATTCCACTCGCGCTGCGCCTGCTGCACTTCCGCTTCGGCACGCTCACGGTCGGCACGGGCCGCCTGGAGCGACAGGGCAAAGGGTTCGGGATCGATTGCAAAGAGCGCGTCGTTTTCTTCGACAATCTGTCCTTCATCATAGAGGCGCTTTTGCAGGATGCCCTCGACGCGCGCACGAACCTCGACCTCGCGCGAGCCACGCACACGGCCGGCATAGTCCTGGACAATCTCGGTGTCCTCGCTTTCCGTCGTGACCACCATGACCTGTGGCGGCGGGCGCTCTCCGGCACCGCCACCTTGGGCACCCGCATTGTCTTCGTTGCCGCAGGCCGCAAGGAAAGCGGACAGGAACGTCACTGCCAATCCACGCATTAGGAAACCACTCGCTATCGCTGAAGTGCGCATGCCTCAGTCTTTCTTAAATATTGAATGCCGGATCACCGGATTGTCTGAAGGTTGCCCCCGTAACCATCAGCCCGTGCATAACAGGAAGTTTACACTTGCAACAGCCTTGCGATTGGCTTTTACATACATACACGATCGTTTGCAACGCTCAAAATTCTCACTGACAAGATAGACCGATGGCACGCCGCACCAAGGAAGAAGCTGAAGAGACGCGCCAGAAAATCCTTTCTGCTGCGGAAAACGTCTTTTACGAACGCGGCGTGGCGCATACCACCCTGGACATGATTGCACGCGAAGCCGGCGTGACACGTGGCGCCATTTACTGGCATTTCAAGAATAAGTTGCATCTTTTCACCGAGATGCATGAGCGAGTCCACCTGCCCATGCGCGAGATGTTCTTTCGCGTGATTCAGGACGGAAATCGTGAAGATAGTCTTTATGAGCTCGAGAATTTCTGTGTGGAGTCCCTGACGAGGGTCCACGAGGAAGAGCGTCTGAGGAAGGTCTATACCGTCATCCTGCTGAAATGCGAGAAATCGAGCAGCATGGAAGCGCTCAGTGAACGCAATCGGCAGACACGCCAGGAACTGACCACAGCGCTGACCTCATTTTTCGAACGACTCTTGGCGCGCGGCCAAATCCGCAGCAGAGTTTCCGGGGGCATCCTGGCCTTGGCGTTCCACAACTATATGGTCGGAATCTTTACCGATTACCTCAGTGCCCCGGAAAGCTACTCCATGCCCGAGGATGCCCGGGCATTGATGCAGGTTTTCTTCGACCCCCTGCGCCAATCCTGACATACGGCGCCTAGAGCAGGCGCCCTTGCCGAACTTCCCCACTCCCGGTCTCGCCCTTGCCAAGTGTGCCTCTATCCTTGGCCTTGCTATTCGCACCAGAGCTGCCTTTCCCGCTTGAGGCCCCAGAAGGACCGTTGCCAGCCGGGGATTCTCCCCCCGCACCGCTTGCCACCGGCACGCGCCCGTCGGCAAACTCGATCTCCAGCTCCTGGCCGACCGTCACCTGCTCAGCTCGTGTCACGATTGCGTCATCCCCCCGCACCACTGCATAGCCGCGCTCCAGCGTGGCCTTGTAGGACAGGGTTTCCAGAAGGCGCCCCACTGAATCAAGTTGAGCCGCCGCATCCGCCGCACGGCGTTCGGCTGCAGGGGCAAGCCGTTCACTGAGATGGCCAAGCGCCTGCTGCCCCTGTTTCAACTCCTGACGCGGCGGCGTCAGGGCCATGCGCTGCAAGGTATAGCTGCGTTCCGTCAGAAAAGCGCGAAAGGCCGGCTCAAGCCTTTCGCCAACCGCCCCAAGGCTCTGGGCAGCAAAGCGCTGTTGCTGGCGCGGGTGGGGCAAGCGGCCAGCATACTCGCGCAGATCGGCTGTCAGGCCACTGACACGTCCGCGCACAGCGACGTCCAGCCGTTCTGCCCGGTCATCCAGCTGCTGCTGCTTTTCGCCCAGCAGGCGGCGTGGGTCCGGCAGACCGCGGGCGAGGCCCTCGACACGCTGGCGGCGTTCGTCCGTCCAGCGATGGGCCGCACCCAGCAGGCGGCGCTCCAGATCCAGGGTTATGCTGACCAGTTCGGCGCGGACGGGTACGGCGATTTCAGCCGCTGCCGTGGGCGTGGGGGCCCGTCGATCCGAAGCGTAGTCGATCAGGGTGGTGTCGGTTTCATGGCCCACGGCTGAAATCAGGGGAATCTGCGAAGCCGCAGCAGCCCGCACGACGATTTCCTCGTTGAAGGCCCAGAGATCCTCCAGCGACCCCCCGCCCCGGGCGACGATCAGAACATCCGGCCGCGGCACCGGCCCTCCGGGTTCCAGCGCATTGAACCCCTCGATGGCACGCACCACCTGCTCGGCCGCACCCTCGCCCTGCACCAGGACCGGCCAGACCAGGACATGCCGGGGGAAGCGCTCGGACAGGCGATGCAGGATATCGCGGATCACGGAACCGGTGGGTGAGGTGACGACACCGATGACCTGGGGCAGGTAGGGCAGGGCGCGCTTGCGTTCGGCTTCGAACAGGCCTTCGCCGGCCAGCTTGCGCCGGCGCTCCTCCAGCAGCTTCAGCAAGGCGCCTTCGCCGGCCAGCTCCAGGGACTCGATCACGAGCTGGTACTTGGAGCGGGCGGGGTAGGAAGTGATGCGCCCCGTGGCCACCACGTCCATGCCATCCTCGGGCTTCAAGGTCAGGCGCCCGGCCAGTCCGCGCCAGCACACGGCGTCGATGACGGCATCGGCATCCTTCAGCGTCATGTAGAGATGGCCAGAGGCGGCGCGCTTGAATCCGGAGATTTCCCCGCGTATGCGTACGCGCTCGAAGGCACCTTCCAGGGTGCGCTTGATGGCGCCGCTGATCTCCGAGACGCTGAACTCGGGAAGATTGCCTTGCAGTTCAGCCTGGGGCGCGGTGGGTCTGGTGGATCGTGAATCACTCATGGGTCCAGGCTCCATGCTACAAGACGGTGATCGGCGAACAAGGGACGAGTTGGAAAAAATGCGGATTCTGGTGATAGGCGGCGGTGGTCGCGAGCATGCACTCTGTTGGGCCCTGGCCCGGTCCTCTTCCTGCACCGCGCTTTACTGTGCACCCGGCAACGCAGGCACGAAAGCCTGCGCCGAATCGGTGGCGATTGCGGCCGAGAGGGTCGAAGAGCTGGTCGATTATGCCCGAAAGCAGGCCATCGACCTGGTGGTGATCGGACCGGAAGCGCCTTTGGTCGCCGGACTGGCCGACCGCCTGAAGGCCGCCGGCATTGCCGCCTTCGGCCCCTCGGCTTCCGCGGCGCGGCTGGAGGGTTCCAAGGCTTTCATGAAGGATCTTTGTGCGCGGCACGGCATTCCCACTGCCGCTTACGGACGTTTCACCGACCTGGAAGAAGCCCGTGCCCACCTGCATCGCCAGGGCGCGCCCATCGTCGTCAAGGCGGATGGCCTGGCGGCCGGAAAGGGCGTGACCGTGGCCATGACCCTGGAGGAAGCCGAGACCGCGCTGGAAGAAACCCTGGTCAGCGGTCGCTTCGGGGACGCCGGGGGGGAAGTGGTGATCGAGGAATACCTGGAGGGTGAGGAGGTCAGCTTCTTTGCCCTCTGCGACGGTACGACCGCACGCCCCTTGGCATCGGCACAGGATCACAAGCGTGCGTATGATGGCGAGGCGGGTCCCAATACCGGTGGCATGGGCGCCTACTCTCCCGCGCCCCTCATGACGGACGCCCTGCAGGCCCGTGTCATGGCCGAAATCATCGAACCCACCATCGCCGCCATGGCCGCCGAGGGTTATCCCTATCAGGGTGTGCTCTATGCGGGCCTCATGGTCACACCCGAGGGCGAACCCCGCTTGCTGGAATATAACGTGCGCTTCGGCGACCCGGAATGCCAGATCCTGATGCTGCGCCTGGAAAGCGACCTCGCCGAGCTGTTGATGGCCACCGCCCAAGACAGGCTCGCCAATGCGGAGATCCGCTGGCGGCCGGAAAGCGCCATCACGGTGGTTCTGGCCGCCAGGGGCTATCCCGGAAGCTATGCCAAGGGCGAGACCATCAGAGGCCTGGATGCGGCAGCAGCCATGGAAGGCGTGACCCTGTTTCATGCAGGGACCAGCGAAGGACCGGACGGCAGCGTCCTGTCGGCCGGCGGGCGTGTTCTGAATGTCTGCGCCCTGGGTGCGGACCTGGCAACGGCACGCAACCGCGCCTATGCGGCCATCGCTCGCATCGACTGGCCGGGGGGCTACTACCGGCGGGATATTGCCTGGCGCGCCCTGGACTGGTGAGGTTCGGCCTTAGTGTGAGACGAAACTCAGGGGCACGCCCGTGGCTTCTTCGCGGGGAACGTGAATGCCTGCATCATCCAGGGTACAGGTGACCCCATTGCGCCGCAGGCAGGCCTCGGTCCGCTTCAGGTCCGCCGACAGTAGGGACAGCCCGCAGAGGCCTTCGCGGGCCTCCGGTGTGTCGGCCTGGGGCAGCAAGAGGATACGGCACTGGCCACAGGTCAAGATGGCCCGGCTATCCGATATCTCCAGGTTTTCGCTTCCCAGCAGAGCCGCATAGGCCATGGCGGCTTCGCCTGGTTGCGCGCAGGCAACCTGGACTTCGCGAACAGCCGTGGCCGCATTTTCGTGGCTGGTCCACTGCGGCTGCCAGACCATTTCCGGCGTCAGATGCTGGCAGATGAAGGCGGGAAAGGCTGGACTGGCCTCGGGGGCCGGATGCAGCAGGCGAAAGGCCGGCTCAACGGTGCCTTCGGGCAACTCCAGGCCGCGGCTCAAGTCCTTCGGTCCTCCGTGATCAACACCCTGGTCGCTCAGCAGACGGGCGGAGGCTTCGATATCCGAGGAAGCAAAAGCCAGGGAAAGCATGCCCTCGCCGCGTTCGGCCAGGAAGCGGTCCAGGTTGTTGGTGAACTGCTGCGCATCCACGATGCCCAACAGCTCCAGGTAATCGTAAGGGAACATGATGCAGTAGTTGGCCGTGCCCCAGCCGGCATGACGCCCCCGTGGCGTCAAGGTGAAACCCAGGCGCTCCCAGCCGCTGCGCGCAGCTTCCAGATCTTCAACGCCGATCAGTGCGTGATCCAGTGCCTCGACAGCCGTCTTCATCAGTTCGCCTCCCCGGCAAGCACGCGGCCCGCTATGGCATCCAGACGCGCGCAGGTTTCGGGATTGCGCCGCTCGGGCTGCGTGATCAGCGCATTGTCCAGGGCCCTGTGGCAGCCCTGCGTGCAGGGCTGCCTGCGCTCGGCCAGACGCGGCAGGACCGCCTTGATCAGGGCGCGGGCCTTCTCGGCATTCTGCATCAAAATCTTGACGACCTGTTCCACCGTGACGTGGTCATGGTCCGGGTGCCAACAGTCGTAATCCGTCACCATGGCAACACTGGCATAGCAAAGCTCCGCCTCGCGGGCCAGCTTGGCTTCCGGCATGTTGGTCATACCGATCACGTCACAGCCCCAGTTGCGGTAGAGTTGGGATTCGGCCTGGGTCGAGAATTGCGGGCCTTCCATGGCCAGGTAGGTGCCGCCCTTGCCAAAGGGTATGCCCACCTCTTCCGCTGCCGGCGCCAATGCGTCCCCCAGGCGCCCGCAAACCGGATGCGCAAGCGAGACATGGGCGACCAGGCCCTCGCCGAAAAAGCTTTTCTGGCGCTGGAAGGTCCGGTCGATGAACTGGTCCACCAGCACGAAATGTCCGGGAGGCAGGTCCTCCTTGAGGGAGCCCACGGCACTCAAGGACAGGATCTCGCTTACGCCCAGTCGCTTGAGTGCATCGATATTGGCGCGATAGTTGACCTCGCTGGGCGACAGCACATGACCCCGGCCATGACGGGGCAGGAAGACAACCGGCTGACCGTCCAGTTCACCGCAAAGCAGGGCATCGGACGGACGGCCGAAAGGGCTTTCGACCTCCCGCCATTCGGTTCTCTCCAGGCCCTCGATATCATAGACGCCGCTGCCCCCGATTATGCCGACGACCGGCGACGACACGGATTCGCTCATCTCCATCCCCCCCCGTACCTGAAATAATATCTGCGCCCCGATAGCAGGCCGCAGCCTAGCTCATGCAATGGCTGCGGTAAAAAGGAAAGGGCCGCTCGCAGGCGGCCCTTTCCCGGTTTCGTTACTGCATACCCCAGGCCTAGTGCAACTTGGCCCAAAGCTTGCGCTTGGCGGCATAGACCAGGCCCGTGAAGACCAGCAGGAACAGGATCACCTTGACCCCCATCTGCTTGCGGTCCTCCAGCTTGGGCTCCGCCGCCCACATCAGGAACTCGCTGATATCGGCCGACATCTGGCTGACCGTGGGCTCGGTGCCGTCGGCATATTCGACGATGCCGTTGCTCAGGGGCGGCGCCATGGCGATCTGGTGGCCGGAAAAGTACTCATTGTAGTACATGCCCGACATCAGCTCGACATCCTCGGGCGCCTCCGTATAGCCGGTCAGCAGCGCATAGATGTAGTCGGGTCCGGCCGGCCGGGCCTTCGCCATCAGCGAGAGATCCGGTGGATAGGCGCCGCCGTTGGCGGCACGCGCGGCTTCCTCGTTTGCGAAGGGCGGCGGGAACTTGTCCGAAGCCTCGGCATCCCGCATGAACATCTCGCCGTTCTCGTCGGGACCGTCCTCGACAGAGTACTTCGAAGCAATGGCACGGATCTCCGCGTCGTCGTAACCGAGATCCGACAGGTTGCGGAAAGCCACGAACCGCAGGCTGTGGCAGGACGAACAGACCTGGTCGTAAACCTGGAAGCCCCGCTGCAAGGCGCCGCGGTCATAGGTCCCGAAGAATCCCTGGAAGGACCAGTCCCGCTCGGGAATCTCGACGCCTTCGGCGGCAGTGGCCGCGCCGGCCGAAAGCAGCAGGCCGATTGCGGCCGTTATGGAAAGAGCGAGCTTCTTCATCAGGCTTTCTCCATCGGCTTGGCCTGAGAGGCACCACTGCCGTCTGACTTGAGGACCGGATCGCTGATCGAGGCCGGCAGAGGCTTGGGACGCTCCAGACGGCCCAACAGCGGCAGGATGATCAGGAAGTGCGCGAAGTAGTACGCCGTCGCGATCTGGCCGATGGTCACCCAAGGCTGCTCCGGCGGCTTGGCACCGACATACCCCAGAACCAGGCAGGCCACCACCAGCACCCAAAAGAACTGCTTGTGCAGCGGACGGAAGCGCGAGCTGCGCACCGGTGAACTGTCCAGCCACGGCAGGAAGAACAGCAGGAGGATCGAGCCGAACATGGTCAGCACGCCGCCCAGCTTCGCATCGATCAGAACGATGCCCGTGAAGGGGATCGAGATATCGAAAGTGATCGCACGCAGCATGGCGTAGAAGGGCAGGAAGTACCATTCGGGCACGATGTGCGCCGGCGTCACCAGCGGATCGGCCTCGATGTAGTTGTCGGGGTGCCCCATGTAGTTTGGCGCATAGAATATGAACAGCGCAAAGAGGATCAGGAAGATCCCCAGACCGAACATGTCCTTCACCGTGTAATAGGGGTGGAAGGGGATCTTGTCCTGCGGCCCCTTGGCATCGATGCCCAGCGGATTGTTGGAGCCAAAGCGATGCAGGGCCCAGAGGTGCAGGAAAACCACCGCGGCAATCACAAAGGGCAGCAGGTAGTGCAGGCCGAAGAAACGGTTCAGCGTCGGGTTGTCGACGGAGAAACCGCCCCACAGCCAGCTGACAATGCTGTCACCCACAAGGGGTATGGCCGAGAAGAGGTTGGTGATCACCGTGGCGCCCCAATAGCTCATCTGACCCCAGGGCAGCACGTAGCCCATGAAGGCGGTGCCCATCATCAGCAGCAGGATGATCACACCCAGGCCCCAGAGTATCTCGCGCGGCGCCTTGTAGGATCCGTAATAGAGCCCCCGGAACATGTGCAGGTAGACCACGATGAAGAAGAACGAAGCCCCGTTCATGTGGATGTAGCGGATCAGCCAGCCGAAGTTCACGTCGCGCATGATGCGCTCGACGGAATCGAAGGCATGATCCACATGCGGCGTATACTGCATGGCCAGCAGCAGCCCCGTGGCAATCATGATGACCAGCGCGATTCCGGCCAGCGAGCCGAAATTCCACATGTAGTTCAGGTTGCGTGGGGCCGGATAGTCGACGAGGTGTTCGTTGACATACGAGAAGACCGGCAGACGGTGATCAAACCACTTGATCACGCGGTTGTTTGTCTTGAGACCGCTCATGCTTCGATTATCCCTTAGCCGATCACGATCGTGGTGTCGTCGGCGAATTCATAGGTGGGCACATCCAGGTTGCGAGGTGCCGGGCCTTTGCGAATCCGGCCGGAGGTGTCGTAGTGCGACCCGTGGCAGGGACAGAACCAGCCGCCGAAATCCCCCTTGGGATCACTGGAGCTTTGGCCAAGCGGAATACAGCCCAGGTGCGTACAGATCCCGACCATCACCAGCCATTGCGGCTCGATGACACGTTCGGCATCGGGCTCGGGATCGATCAGGTCGTCCAGAGGCACCTCTTCGGCTGTCTCGATTTCCTCTGCCGTGCGGTGGCGAATGAAAACCGGCTTGCCCTGCCAGGTGATCGTGATGGCCTGGCCTTCCTCGATCGGGCTCAGGTCTACACGGCTCGTTGCCAGCGCGCGGATGTCCGCTGCCGGATTCAGGGAGTCGATCAGCGGCCAGACGGCCGAGGCCGCTCCGACTGCACCGACGGCTCCAACCGCCAGATAGAGGAAGTCGCGCCGCGACGTTCCCTCGTCATCGTGCCCGGCACCACCCTGCCCGGCATTCGCACTGTCTGCCATGTCTCTCCGTATCCCCTCGTCGTTACCGCTCGATGACCGGCCACGGTCGCATAGGGGCGACCGGGATCATATCTACCGAAGGTGAGGAACGAAATAAACCCGCCATACCCCCGATTTGTCACGGTCCTTGCGGCGCATCGCCGCAGAGGCGCACTGGTCACCTTGCATGACCGGCTGCATATAGAGGAAATTCCGCCCCAAAGTAAAGGCCACGACACCTGCTCCCTGCCAAGAATTTATTCCGTGTTCCAGACAGGCACGTTCATGGCCGTGCGGTTTCCTCATTCACAACGCGGACCACTTCGCCATGCGCCTGGCGCTTTTTCAACCCGACATTCCCCAGAACACGGGCACGCTTCTGCGCCTGGCCGCCTGCACCGCGGTGCCTGTGGACATCATCGAGCCTTGCGGCTTTGTCTGGGACGACCGCCGGCTGCGTCGTGCAGGCCTGGACTACATTGCCAGCACCCTGGTGACGCGGCACGCCAGCTGGCAGCGCTATCGCGAAAGCGCGCCTGGCCGGCTGGTGTTGCTGACGACCCGCGGCGATACCCGCTACAGCGATTTCACCTTCGACAGTGGCGACACACTGCTTCTGGGCCGCGAATCCGCCGGTGTGCCCGAGGAGGTCCATGCGGCCGCCGCCGCACGACTCGTGATTCCCATGGCCCCGGGCCAGCGTTCGTTGAACGTGGCCGTGGCCGGTGCAATGGTACTGGGCGAGGCTCTGCGCCAGACCGACAACTTTCCCCGCACGCAAGGACAGGACGGATGACGGCTTTTCAGGACATCACAGAGGTTAGCGCCCGCAAGGAGGAAGCCAGCCGCTGGTTCGCCGACCTGCGCGATCGCATCTGCGCGGCATTCGAGGCCCTGGAGGACGAACTCGCCGGCGAGAACGCCGAACGTTTCAGCGACACACCGCCAGGGCGCTTCGAACGCAAGGCCTGGGACCGCCAGGACGACGACGGCACGCCCGGCGGCGGCGGGGTCATGTCCCTCATGCACGGGCGCGTGTTCGAGAAGGTCGGGGTCAACATCTCGAGTGTCCATGGCAAGTTCCGGCCCGAATTCGCCAAGCAGATCCCGGGCGCGGAAGAGGACCCGCGCTTCTGGGCCAGCGGCATTTCCCTGGTGGCCCACATGCAGAGCCCTCTGGTCCCGGCCGTGCACATGAACACCCGGCACATCGTCACGACGAAAAGCTGGTTCGGCGGCGGCGCCGATCTCAACCCCATGTACCCTGACGACAAGGACACAGCGGACTTTCACAAGGCCCTGAAGGACGCCTGCGACCGTCACGACCCCGCGTACTATCCCCGCTACAAGGAATGGTGTGACGAGTACTTCATGATCCCGCACCGGGGCGAGGCCCGGGG
This sequence comes from Fodinicurvata fenggangensis DSM 21160, assembly GCF_000686045.1. Lineage (GTDB taxonomy): Bacteria > Pseudomonadota > Alphaproteobacteria > Kiloniellales > DSM-21159 > Fodinicurvata > Fodinicurvata fenggangensis. Next base: position 451,583 of record NZ_JMLV01000002.1, on the reverse strand, counting down.
CGTGGGGGGCATCTTCTTCGACTACCTGGAAAGCGGGGACCACGAGGGCGACTTCGCCTTCACCAAGGATGTCGGCGAAGCCTTCCTGGACATCTATCCCCAGCTGGTCCGCCGCCACATGCAAAGACCCTGGACCGAGGAGCAACGCCAGCACCAGCTGTTCAAGCGCGGGCGTTATGCCGAGTTCAACCTGATCTACGACCGTGGCACCCAGTTCGGCCTCAAGACCGGCGGCAATGTGGAAGCTATCTTGATGTCCCTGCCACCGCTCGCGGCCTGGCCTTGAGTTCTATTCGCCCTGTCCGCGCTCGCTGAAGCGCGGCATCAGATGGATGCCCTTGGTCAGCAGCGAGACGGCCGCCCCTACGCCCGCCTCGATGCCGTTGCGCTCGGCCACATGCTGTGGAACCGAGAAATGCAGCGGCAGGTTCGGCGCATGGTCAGGATATAGCGTTATGTGGGCCGTCTGCCCGACCTTCAGGGCCTGGCCGATCACGCCGGGAACCGGGTTCTCGTGCTCTCCGCGCGAAGGACGGTCGCGCCGGTGCAGCACGACGAATCCGTCCGGAATGACCCAGTCGACCGGATCGCCGACCCCGATGCCGGCCGGCACCTGCACCTCCATGCGCAGGCCGGCCCAGTCCAGGACGCCCTGCCGGCCTGTTTCCTCCAACGAGACCAGCCGTCCCTCGAACAGGTTGCGCAGTTCCACGAGTCGCGCAATGTCCGGTGAAGCGGGCCTGTTGATCACCTCCTCGGGCGGGCCGCTCTGCAGCGTTCGGCCGCGATGGAGCACCACCAAGCGGTCGGCCAGCATGATTGCTTCATCCAGGTCGTGGGTCACCAGCACGACCGGCATGTCCAGGTTCTGGCGCAGCTGGGCAATCTCGCGATAGAGCCGCTGGCGGGTGGCCTTGTCCACCGCCGAGAAGGGTTCGTCGAGCAACAACGCCCTGGGCCGCCGCGCCAGAGCCCGGGCCACGGCTACACGCTGCTGCTGTCCGCCGGACAATTCCGCGGGATAGCGTGATTCCAACCCCGAGAGATGCACCATCTCCAACAGTTCGCGGCCGCGGCGCTGCCGCTCTTCCCGCCCGGCCTTCGCCATCGCCGTCATGACGTTGCCGAGCGCGGTCATGTGCGGGAAGAGAGCATAGCTTTGGAAAACCATGCCCACGGCACGGTGATGGGCGGGACGGTTGAGCCCGCGTGCCGAATCCAGCCAGGTCTCGGCATTCACCTGCACCTGGCCCGCCTGGGGACGATAGGTGCCGGCGATGGACCGCAGGATGGTGGACTTGCCGCTGCCCGAAGGCCCCACCAGCGCCAGCACCTCACCCGCCGCACAGGCAAAGTCCGCGGCCAGCGGAATCGGCGCCTGCTGGTGCAGCGAGACGGCAAGGCCACCTTCCGTCGTCATCCGAGGCGGCGCCCCAGGCGGCGGGAGAAGGCGAAGGTCAGCGCGATGGTCGCCAGCGAGATGGCCAGCAGCAGCGCCGACATCTGGCCCGCGGCCACGTCGTCGAAGGCCTGGACGCGATCATAGATGGCAATGGCGATGGTCCGGGTCTCACCTGGAATGGATCCGCCCACCATCAGGACGATGCCGAATTCTCCCAGGGTATGAGCAAAGCTGAGCACCATGGCCGTCAGGATGCCGGGCCAGGCCAGGGGCAACTCCACGCGCAGCAGCGCCTTCCAGGGAGACAGGCCGCAACAGGCCGCTGCCTCGCGAACCTCGGCGGGAATGGCCTCGAACCCACGCTGCATGGGCTGGATGGCAAAGGGCAGGTTGAAGATGATCGAGGCCAGCAGCAGGCCCTCGAAGGTAAAGACCAGCGGCTGGCCGAATGCCGCCTGCCAGAACTGGCCCAGGGGTGAGGCCGCACCGAAGGCCACCAGCAGGTAATAGCCGAACACGGTGGGCGGCAGGACCAGGGGCAGGGCGACCAGTGCTTCCACGAAGCCCTTGCCGCGGAAGGAGCGATAGGCCAGCCAACGCCCGGCCAGGATGCCGATGGGCAGAAGGAACAGCAGGGTCAGGGCGGCCAGGCGCAGCGAGAGCCAGAGGGCGGTCAGGTCCATCTGCACGGCCTATCCATCCTTTTCGTCCATATCCGGTGGCAGTTCAAAGCCGTAATCGGCCAGGATGCGCCGCGCTTCCGGCTGCTGCAGATAGGCATAGAAGGCCTGGGCCGTCGGACCCGCACCCTTCATCAGGACCATGCGCTGGCGCAGGGGACTGTGCCAGGATTCGGGCAGCAGCGCAGAGTCGCCCCGTTCCGACAGGGCCGTGGACCGGGCCAGGGAATAGGCCACCAGGCCGCCCTCGGCGTTGCCCGATACGGCGAACTGTGCGGCCTGGCTGACATTTTCACCCAGGATCAGCGCCGGCTGGATGGCCTCCCACAGCCCCTTATGCCGCAGAACCTCGGCGGCCCGCGCCCCATAAGGCGCATGTTCGGGATTGGCAATGGCAAAACGGCGCAGGCGCCCATCTTCCAGGGCTGCCTCGAGTTCATTCAGTTCGGCATCGGCCTTCACGCTGGAATTGCCCGGCACAATGATGACCAGCCGGCCCAGGGCATAGAGGACACCTTCATCCTGGGTCAGGCCCGCGTCCGCCAGCATCTCCACATAGGCCTCGTCCGCCGAAAGGAACAGCTCGAAACCGGCGCCCTGGCGAATCTGCCGGGCGAAATTGCCCGAAGACCCGAAAGACAGGCGAACCTCCTGGCCACTCTCCTCCTGGAAGCGCGCTGCCACCGCTTCCAGCGCAAACTGCAGGTCCGAAGCCGCTGCAACCAGGGCACGCTCCTCGGTCGCTGCGGCCGGGCTCGCAAGCAGCAGGCCTGCAAGCAAGGCCAGGACCTGCAAGGGACCGCGCCAAGAATGCCGGCGGCTCTGCCATCTAATCCGAATCATGGCCCAAGCCTAGCGCAGAAGTCGCAACGTCCATAGCCTCGATCACCTGCTTGCGCCGTCTTGCCGCTGCTGAAGGCTCCGGGCCTTCTCAAGCAGGTCCCGGTGGTCCGGTTTGCGGTCCTGTTCAAGCCACCAGTCCTCCAACTGACTGAGCAGACGCCCCAGCGCCGGCCCCTTCTCGAATCCGTCGGCCAGGAGGTCGCGCCCCTTTATGGGCAGGGGCTTGGGCGTCCAGTTATCAACCCGTGCCATCACATCATCCGAAAGTGGCTCGTCCAAACGCGCCGCAATCACGCGCAACTGATCGGCAACCAATTGCGGGCCGCGTTCGTGCAGAGCCCGGCGCAACTCCAGTGTATCCGGCGGATAGCGCTTGAAGGCGTCGGCCTGGCAAAGTGCTGCCAGGCGGCTGGTCTCGACCCGGGACAGGCGCAGGCGCTGGCTTGTCCGTTCCACGGCTTCAGGCGCGGCCGGCAGCAAAGCGGCAAGGCGCAGCAAGGAATCAGCCGCAAGCTCCAGCGCGCGCAAACGCCCCAGGCTGGCGATGTCCAGCCTATCCGGCAGCAGGTGCGGCAGGATGCCCTGTTCGGCCATCAAGGTGAGGGTGTTCTCCGGTTCCGGGGCCGCCAGCAGCTTCAGCAATTCCACACGGATGCGTTCACCCGACAGCGTGGCCAGCTGTGGAGCCGCCTCAGCGGTGGCACGCAGGGCGGTTTCCTCGGGCCGCGTCCGTCCGTAATGGGCCAGGAAGCGATAGAACCGCAGCAGGCGCAGGTAATCTTCGGCAATGCGAACGGCCGGGTCGCCGATGAAACGCACCCGCCCGGCCTCAAGGTCTTCCAGGCCGCCGAAGTAGTCGTAGAGCCAGCCCTCGGGATCGCAGGACAGGGCATTCATCGTCAGGTCGCGCCGTGCAGCATCGGCGCGCCAGCAATCGGTGAAGGCCACCACCGCACGGCGTCCGTCGGTTTCCACGTCTCGGCGCAGGGTCGTGATCTCGAAAGGCTGGCCCCGAACCACGGCCATGACCGTGCCGTGGGACAGGCCAGTGGGAATGACCTTCACACCGGCGGCCTGCAGCACCTCCATGACGCGCTCCGGTGGCGCCGGAGTCGCCAGGTCGATATCGCTCAGGAAGCGCCCCAGAAGGCTGTCGCGGACACAGCCGCCGACATAGCGCACCTCCACCGCAGCGGCCCCGAGAGCCTCCAGGACCTCTGTCACGGCGTCAGGGTCACCCAGAACCGGGGGCGTGATTCGCCGAACCGCTGCGTGCCTTTCCTCCATGAACCTCTCGTGAATGCTGGTAACGGGCAGGCATTATCGAGCGAAGAGCAGCAGCTCGCAAAAGTTTTTCAGCATACCGGCAGTGGCGCCCCAGATATAGCGCTCACCATAGGGATAGACGTAGAAATAGCGTTGCTGACCACGGAACTCGCGACTTTCAGTGCGACAGTTCTGCTCGTCCAATACGAAGGACAGCGGTATCTCGAAGATTTCCTCCACCTCGCCGGGATCCGGATTCAGCTCCAGCGGCGGCTCCAGGGCACCGACAAAGGGTGTGATCTCGAAGCCTGTGCGCGTGATGTAGGTTTCCAGCTGCCCCAGGGGACGCACCTGGCTGCGCGGCAGGCCGATCTCCTCCTCCGTTTCGCGGAGTGCACAGGCCAGGGGGCCATTGTCACGCACCTCCAGCCGTCCGCCGGGAAAGGAGATCTGGCCGGCGTGGCAGGAAAGATGGTCGGCCCGACGGGTCAGCAGGATGTTCAGGCCATGCGAGCGCTCCACCAGGGGCACCAGGACGGAAGCGGCCCGCAACTCCATGGAGGGATCATAGAAATCCGGGTCGGGATTCAACTCGTGATCCCCGCGTAGCCCGTGATCGGATTGGGAGGGCGCACGTACAGAGGGTTTCGGGACATTCCCGGTCACCAGGGGCGCGCGTCGCTGCAGACGCTGGCTCACCCTTTCGAGGTCGAGGTCGTCTGCGCCGCTTTCTCCAGGGGAAAGAAGGTGTTCCTGCTCCATATCCCCAGTGTTTCCTCCCCATTGTATGTTTCGGGCACCGCCAGTTCGACCAGATGATAGAAGACCGAACGGGCCAGGCGGGCCTCAAGGTTGTCGCGTACTGTTATATAGGGCCGGGGCTCACCGGTTTCAGCATCCTGCTCTACGCGCAGAGGATGATCGCTGTCCAGCACAACCCAGTCATCGACATTCGTGCGGAAGCTGAGCACGCGCGCCTGGCCATCCCCTTCTTCCTGCATTTCCTCGGCGATGAAGGGGGCATCCTCCACCTCGATGCGGCCACGCTCCACGGGCGTCACCAGCCAGTAGGTACCGTCATCTTCTCGCCGCAAAACAGTGGAAAAGAGTTTGACCAGCTGCATGCGCCCGATGGGTGTGCCGCGATAGAACCAGGTGCCGTCACGGGCAATGCGCATGTCGAAATCGCCACAGGACGGAAAGTCCTCCGCAGTCGGCTGAGGCGACTCGCCAGAGTCCTGCTGTCCGTCTATGCTTGAGGCTGCCGGGCTTTCATTCGAGGTCATGGCCTTGTACCACTCCATCAGACTCGCCAGAACAGGAGACGCGGTTAACGTGATGACAAACGCTGCTTCCCCTTCCGAAGCCGGGGCCGAGCAGGTCGCCGCAGAGATCGACTCCCTGGGACGGCGGCTGCAGAGCCTGCGCAGCGCTGTCGGACAAGTCATATTTGGGCAGCAGGCCGTCATCGATCAAACCCTTATTTCGCTCCTGGCCGGCGGCCATGTCCTGCTGGTCGGCGTTCCGGGCCTGGCCAAGACGCGCCTGGTGGAAACCCTGGGCCTTGTTTTCGGCCTGGAGGATCGTCGGATCCAGTGCACGCCCGACCTGATGCCGGCGGATATCGTCGGCTCCGAAGTGCTGGACCAGCTTGCCGATGGCAGCCGCAGTTTCCGCTTCGTGCCCGGCCCCATCTTTGCCCAGGTCCTGATGGCCGACGAAATCAACCGCGCCAGTCCGCGCACGCAGTCGGCCCTGTTGCAGGCCATGCAGGAACAGCGCGTCACGGTCGGCGGACAGTCCTATGACCTGCCGCAGCCCTTCCACGTCCTGGCCACCCAAAACCCCCTGGAGCAGGAAGGGACCTATCCCCTGCCGGAAGCCCAGCTCGACCGCTTCTTCATGGAAATCGACGTGGACTACCCGGACCTGGACTCCGAGCGTCAGATGTTGCTGGCCACCACCGGCGCTGAGAAGGCGGAAGCGCCCCAGGTTTTCGATGCCGCGGAACTGATGGCCGCACAGGCCCTGGTGCGCCGGATCCCTGTGGGAGAACAGGTGGTCGAGGCCATCCTGGCTCTGGTGCGGCAAGGCCGGCCGGAAAGCACCGAATTGGAGGACGTACGCCGTCACGTGGCCTGGGGCCCGGGGCCGCGCGCCAGCCAGGCGCTGATGCTGGCGGTACGTGCCCGCGCCCTGCTGGATGGCCGCCTGGCCCCCTCGTTGGACGATGTCGTTGCCCTGGCGGCCCCAGTCCTGCGTCACCGCATGGCCCTGAACTTTGCGGCCCGAGCCGAAGGCGTGGGTGTCGAGGACATTATCGAACAGCTCTGCCGACCCTACGCATAAGGACGCAAAGGTCATGGCCGCCACGCCGGGAAGAACGGGACCTGCAGCCGCGCCGCTGAGGCAGGAGGCCGAACGCCTGTCCGGGCCCTTGCCGGCCTTGCAGGTTGCCGCCGAGCGCGTGGCCGCCACGGTCGCCCAGGGCCTGCATGGACGGCGCCGCACGGGGCAGGGGGAGGCCTTCTGGCAGTTTCGTCCCTATGAGAGCGGGGATCGCCTTCAACAGATTGACTGGCGGCAAAGTGCCAAGAGCGACCGGCTCTATGTCCGCGAGCAGGAGTGGGAAGCGGCACAGTCGGTATGGCTGTGGTGCGACCCCTCGGCCTCCATGAACTGGACCTCCGATGCGCGCCAGCTGCCCACGAAGCAGGGGCGGGCCAATCTGCTTGCCATGGCGCTGGCCTGCCTGCTGCTCAAGGCCGGTGAACGCGTGGCCCTGCTCGATTCGCCACGCCCACCGGCCACGGGCCGGGCGGCCCTGTCGCGCCTGTGCCAGGAACTTGAACAGCGACAGGCCTCGGCAGGACCGGCCACCGCCGCTGATCTGCCACATGACCCGCGTGTACCACGCTATGCACGCCTGCTTCTGTTCGGCGATTTCCTGAAGGTGGACGACCAGGTCCATGACCATCTGCGGCGCTATTCGGAAAACGGAATCCGGGGACAGCTGGTCCAGGTTCTGGACCCCGCCGAGCTTGCCTTTCCCTATCAGGGACGCATCCGATTCCGTGGCCTTGAGGGCGAACCCTCCTGGCTGGTCAATCGCAGTGAGAGCCTGCGCTCGGACTACCTTCATGCCCTTGAGCAGCAGCGCGCCCGCCTGACGGACGCTGCCAGGTCCCTTGGCTGGGGCTACAGCTTGCACAGCACAGGCTCTTCGGCCGAGCAGCAACTCTTAACGCTTTATCAAGGCCTTAGTGACGGCCCGGCAGCGGGAGGGCTCTGATGCTCGCCCTCGGCCCCCTTGCCTTTGCCAGTCCCTGGCTGTTGCTGGCCCTTCTCGGCCTGCCGGCCCTCTGGTGGCTGATGCGCGTCACGCCACCGGCGCCGCGTCACCAGACCTTTCCGGCGATCGGGCTGCTGCTTGGCCTCAAGCCCGCCGAACAGACACCCGCCCGCACTCCCTGGTGGCTGCTGGCGCTGCGCTTCCTCCTGGCCGGGCTGGTCATTCTGGCCTTGTCACAACCGCTTTTGAATCCGCAGCCGGCTGCGCGCCAGGACGGTGCTTTCCTGATTGTCATCGACAACGGTTGGTCGGCCGCCCGTAACTGGCAGCAGACCCGGACGGCGGCCGAACGCCTGCTGACACAGGCCGAACGCGAGAACCGTACGGTCTATCTCCTGACGACAGCCGATCCCGAGAGGTCCGATCCCGGAGCAGAAGACCCTGCCTTCGAGCCGCTGGACGTTGCCACCGCCCGCGAACGTCTGGCCGTGATTGAACCCCATCCCTGGCCGCCGCGCCATGAAGCACTGGCAAGCGCGCTTCGCGCATTCCCGCGTGACATCGACGTGGTGCCCTATTGGCTCAGCGATGGCGTCCAGACCGACGGCGCGGATCAAAGCGGTGTCGACAGCCTGGGCGAAGTCATGAACCGCCTGGGCGACCTGGCGGTTTATCGGCCCGCAGAAGAACGCCTGCCTCACCTTCTGCAGCCGCCGCGTGAAACCGGAAGTCACCTGCAGCTCACTATACAGCGCCTGTCCGAAGGTTTTGAAGAGAGTGTCACACTGCTGGTGCAGGATGGCGAAGGCCGGATTCTGGAACGCCTGCCCGTCAATTTCACGCCGGCCAGTCTGGAAACCACCCTCACGCTGGAATTACCGCTCACGTTGCGAAACCGGGTGGAACGGCTCAGCCTGGAGGGTGAAGCTGGCGCCAACGTTGTGGTACTCAGTGATGAGCGCTGGCGTCGGCGTCCAGTGGGTCTGCCTCTGGCCGGGGACAGCGAACGCCGCCAGCCGCTGCTGAGCGACAGCTACTACCTGACACGGGCCCTGTCGCCCTTCACCCAGGTAACCGAGGCGCCCCTGGAGCAGCTTCTGGAAACGCCCCAGGCATTGATTGCCCTGCCGGATCGTGTCCTGGACGAAAGCGAAGCCCGTCAGCTTGACGCCTGGATCCAACAGGGCGGCCTGCTCCTGCGCTTTGCCGGACCACGGCTGGCGGAGTCGGAAAGCCGGCAGCTGCTGCCTGTCGATCTTCGCCAGGGGGGCCGCACACTGGGCGGGACCCTGACCTGGGACCAGCCGATTGCCCTGGACGATTTCCCCGAAGACAGTCCACTGGCCGGGCTGCAGGTGCCGGAAGAAGTCACTGTCTCCAGCCAGGTCCTGGCACGCCCTGACCTTGGCCTGAATGACAAGACTTGGGCGCGACTCGAAGATGGCACTCCCCTGATCACCGCTGAGCAGCGTGGCGAGGGCTGGCTGGTGCTTGTACACACCTCCGCCGGCCCGGCCTGGAGCAACCTGCCGCTATCCGGTCTTTACGTGGAACTGCTGCGTCGGCTTGTTGCCTTCTCGGCCGGTGTGAGCGGAGCGGGGGACGGCCCCCTGCCGGCCTGGCAGGTCCTGGATGGATTCGGACGACTGCAGGATCCGGCGCCAGAGGTGCGACCCCTGCCGCAAGACACAGGCACAGCCCGGATCGGGCCGCGCCAGCCTCCCGGGTATTACGGGGGTGAAATAAGCCGCCAGGCCTTGAATCTGGCGCCTGCACTCTCCGCAGCCGGAACGCTGCCCTCGCTTGGTGATTACGGCGAGGAACGCAGCTACGACAGCGGCCCCGAGCGGCCTCTGATGCCCTGGTTGCTCAGTGCGGCCCTGGGACTGGCGCTGCTGGACCTGCTGATCTCCCTGGGCATGCGAGGACTCCTGCCGTCCCGGGTACTCTTGCGAAAGGGCACGGGCCTGCTGGCTTTCGCCCTGTTGGGCGGCCTGGCCCTGTCGCCGGATGCGCAGGCACAGGCGGAGCAGAAGGAACAGCGTGCGCTGGAAGCCAGCCTGGAAACCACTCTGGCCTATGTGCAAACCGGGAATCCCGAGCTCGACCAGCGCAGCCGGGCTGGGCTAACCGGCCTAAGCCAGGTCCTGACGCGACGCACGACAATCGAGCCGGGCCCGCCCAAGGGCGTGCGCCCCGGCGAGGACGAACTGGCCTTCTACCCACTGCTCTACTGGCCCGTTTCGAGCCAGCAGGACCCCCCGGATCGGGCTGCGGAAAGGGCATTGCAGGATTATCTCGATCACGGCGGCACACTCCTGCTGGATCTGGGCGATGGCCGGGGCAGCCGCCTCGACGGGGACAACCGGCTGCGACGCTTGCTCTCCGGGATCGAGATACCGCGCCTTGTCCCCGTTCCGGGCGATCATGTGCTCACACGGGCTTTCTACCTGCTGCAGGAATTCCCCGGACGGTACGAAGGCGAAACGCTTTGGGTCGAGGAGACCGAGGAAACACGACATGACGGCGTTGCCACGGTGATCATTGGCAGCCACGACTGGGCTTCGGCCTGGGCCGTGGACGAGCGCGGCCGCCCGCTGTCCGCCGTGGTCCCTGGCGGCGAACGCCAGCGGGAGATGGCCTTCCGCTTCGGGGTCAACCTCGTGATGTATGCCCTGACCGGGAACTACAAGTCCGACCAGGTGCACGTGCCCTTTATCCTGGAACGGCTGGGACAATAGGCATGTTGGACGCACTCTCGCTGACCTTCGCTCCCGTCATTCCATCCTGGCTTCTGCTGGCGGCCGCGGTCCTGTCGCTTGCCTTGCTGCTGCTTGGTCTCTTCAGCCGGGCCTCCGGCCTGCTGCCGCGAAGCCTGGTCCTGGCCATACTGCTGCTGGCCCTGGCCAATCCCGCCGCGGTCCACGAAGATCGTGAAGCGCGTGATGACGTGGCGCTGGTCGTGGCCGACCGCAGCGCCAGCCAGAGCCGCATTGCGCCGCGCCCCGAGCAGACGGATCGCGCGCTTTCCCGACTGAGAGAGCAACTGGACGGCCTGGACAACACCCGCGTCCAGGTTCTGGAAAGCCGTGGCGAAGGAAGCGGCAGCGCCGCCGGGACGCAGTTGTTCCAGGATATATCCGACAGCCTGTCCGACATTGGGCGCGACCGTGTCTCGGCCATCTTCGTGCTCAGCGAGGGCCGGATTCACGACACGCCCGAAACCCTGCAGAACCTGGGTGTGGATGTCCCGATCCATCATCTGAAAACCGGACGGGAAAACGAACGCGACCGCCAGATCACGGTCGAGGAGATGCCCGCCTTCGCCCTGGTGGACCAGAGCGAACGCCTGCGCTTTCGCGTAGAGGACCTGGGGGGCGTCCAGGGCAACGGCCAGGCCGAGGTTACGCTTTTCCTGAATGGGGAGCCGGTGGAACAGCTTCAGGTCCCGGTGGGCGAAACCCGGGAGTTGCCCTTCACCCTGGAACGCCGCGGCGCTTCGATCCTGGAACTGGAAGTTGCGGCCGCACCGGAGGAACTGACCGAACTCAACAACCGCGTTGCCACCACGGTCAACGGCGTGCGCGATCGCCTGCGTGTCCTACTGGTCTCCGGCGAACCCCATCCGGGCAGCCGCGCCTGGCGCAACATCCTGAAGTCCGACCCCTCCGTGGACCTTGTGCATTTCACCATTCTGCGCCCCCCTGAGAAGCAGGACGGCACACCCATCGACGAGCTGTCCCTGATCGCCTTTCCCACGCGTGAGCTCTTCGAAGTCAAGCTGCCGGAATTCGACTTGGTGGTCTTCGACCGTTACCAGCGGCGCGGCGTCCTGCCGGCCGCCTACTACAACAACATTGCGGCCTATGTGGAAAACGGCGGCGCCCTGCTGGATGTCTCCGGTCCGGACTATGTCTCGCCCATGTCCCTCTGGCGCACCGGCTTGCGCCGCGTCCTGCCCGCCGCCCCCACGGGCGAGATCTTCGAGCAGCCTTATCGGCCGGATTTGACGGAAACCGGCGAGCGCCATCCCGTCACCAGCAGCCTGCTCGATCAGGTCCCGCGTGACGAGACCGGCCAACCGGCCTGGGGCGAATGGTTCCGCTTGATCGACAGTGATCCCGGTGCCGCGGACGTCCTCATGTCAGGCGCCAGCGACAGACCCCTCCTCCTGCTCTCGCGGCAGGAGCAGGGCCGGGTGGCACAGCTGTCCAGTGACCAGATCTGGCTCTGGGGCCGGGGCTATGATGGCGGCGGACCCCAGCGTGAACTGGTGCGGCGGATTGCGCATTGGCTGATGAAGGAACCCGACCTGGAGGAGGAGGACCTGCTGGCCGAGACACGCGAGGACCGGCTTGTGATCACGCGGCGCACGCTTGACGACGATACGGACCCCGTAGAGGTCACGCTGCCGGACGGACAGACCCGCAGCCTGTCACTGGAACAGCGCGCACCCGGCCGCTTTGAAGCCAGCCTGCCCATCGACCAGCAGGGTCTCTATCGCGTCGAGCAGGAAGATTTGCTGGCCCTCGCGGCCCTGGGGGCCATCAACGCAAAGGAATTCGAGGATCCGCGCGCAACTGCGGAGATCCTGGACCCTCTGCGCGAAGAAAGCGGCGGGGGTCTGGCCGAGCTGCATGCGGAGGCCGTGCCGGCCCTGCGCAAGGTTGCCCAGGGGCGCGACCGTCACGGTGCCGGTTGGATGGGTGTCCTGGATCGCCAGAGCTATCGTGTGACCGGGGTCGAGCGCACGCCCCTGCTGCCCGGACTGTTGCTCCTGTTGCTGATCCTGGGCGGACTCATGGCCGCCTGGTACCGCGAGGGGCGCTAACTGCGGAGCGCATTTTCATGTTGAGATACATCAACATGTAGCAAACCCACCTACAGATCGCTTTCGGGTAGGGATTCCCCTCGGAGTCGCTGGCGCGTATATTGGTAGGCGGAGGTAACGGCATGAGCAATGGCACAGTAACAATTTCGTCTCATCACCCAGGTGAACCCGATGATGCCGACTTTGCACTCATAATCGATTTCGAGCCAAATTCCGCACGCCCGCAACGTGTTTTCCAGGCAGCAGATGGAATGATCCGCGCATTGCAGCGTTTAGATCATTCTCTGTGTATATCTGTAGATACACACATTGAGCCAATCATGATGTTGGAAGAAATTGAAAGCGGCTCAATCAAGATTTGGCTAAAAAGCGCATTGGAAGCTACTGATGATCAGGCATTAAAAGATCTAGATTGGCGCTCTGTTATTGGAAAATATCTCGTTCGAGCAAAATATGCTTACATTAATTGGTCAAATAAAGAAGGGGGATCCTTGATTGATCTTGCAAAGAATTTGAAGAATATCGCAAGTGAGACGGACGTAAAGCACCTTCCCGACTATGCTCCCCCATCTGTTCAAGAACTAGCTGAAACTGCCAAAGAAATAGATCAGGCCAAGTCCCACCTCACTGAGTTTGATAAAATTACATACCAAGCCCGAGGGGAAAAGCCAGTAGATTTTAACTTATCAGTTCATTGGACTAGCCAAGAACTTTCAGATTTTTCTATTAAAGAGCGAAAGACATTTCACAATATGGAAATGAATTTGATTGTTAAGCGCCCAGATTATTTGGGGAATGCAAAATGGGAATTTCGACACGGGAAGATACCGATTTCTGCAAAGATTGAGCATGCCGATTGGCTTAAGGAATTTCAGGCACGCAATGTTGATGTCCGCCCAGGCGACGCACTCAAGTGTCTTGTTACCATAGAACACGACTACGGCCATGATAACGAATTAATCGATGTAAAACACACAATCACAGAAGTACAAAAAGTGATTTGGAATCAAGCCTCACAAGGGGACATTTTCGATGATTACTCATAAAGCTGAACCAGCTCCCGGATCGAGAGGGGTTCCCGCCCGTAGCTGCTCCTGATCCTCGGTAGCTAGTCACCAACTGGTACCGCGAAGTGTGCTAGACTGGCATCATACTGCGTGCCTCAAGATCGATATACATCAACTCTTCGTCCAGGTAAGCGTCTCCCTCTCGGATCGAGCGCGGTTCCCGGCCATAGCTTTGGAAGCCGAGGGATTGGTAGAGCCGGAGCGCGCTTGTATTGGCGGCGACCACGGTCAACAGCAGCAGGGAGACTTCAGTCGCCGCGTATTCGATGAGCCGGTGCAACAGCTCTTTTCCAATGCCTTGCCCCCGCTCACTGCCCCGCACGTACATGCCCCAGATCAGGCCCTTGTGCTGGAGCTTGCTGCCGCTCAGGCGCGCATAGCCTGCCACGCCCACCAGCTCGTCGTCGCGAAAGGCGCCGAGCACGTATGTCTCGGCAAGACGCTGCTCAGTATACTGCAAGGGCAGGTCCTGCTCGTCGTCGACGGCGTGGCGGAAGCTGGTCGGCTCCAGGGTCAAACCCTCGGCGCGCAGGCGCCGGAAAACCTTGGCATCCCCGGGCAGGAGCCGGCGTATGCTGAGAGCTGCGGACATGCGCGGGCAGAACCGTCAGACTTCGGCGGCGCTGCCCGTCGGCAGCGGACAGCTGACGCCTGTGCCGTCCACGCCACAGTAGCCGTTGGGATTCTTCGCCAGGTACTGCTGGTGATAATCCTCGGCGAAGTAGAACGGCCCGGCTTCACCGATTTCCGTGGTAATGGCCCCAAAGCCCTTGTCCGACAGGGCCGCCTGATAGGCCTTCACGCTTTGCTCGGCTTCCTGGCGTTGGGCATGGCTGGTGAAATAGATGGCGCTGCGATACTGGCTGCCCACATCGTTGCCCTGACGCAGGCCCTGGGTCGGATCGTGCTCCTCCCAGAAGACCTTCAGCAGGTCGCGGTAGCTCACTTGGGTCGGATCGTAGACCACACGCACGGCCTCCGTGTGACCGGTGCCGCCCGAACAGACCTCTTCATAGGTCGGATTGGGCGTAGCCCCGCCGGCGTAGCCGACCGCGGTCACGTAAACGCCGGGAACCTGCCAGAACAGGCGCTCGACGCCCCAGAAGCAGCCCATTCCGAAAACTGCGGTCTCCAGGCCTTCCGGGTAGGGCGGCGCCAAGGGGCGCCCATTCACGAAGTGCCTGCCGGGCTCGACGATCGGTTCATCACGTCCTGGCAGTTCACGGCCGGACGTGGGCATTTCCGCGCTGCGCTTCAGGAAAAACATGGTCGACCCTTTTGATTGTCAGAGATTCCATGGAAGTCCCTGAAATATAGGCCCGCCTGCCGGGAATTTCATCCGGTCCGTTACGCTTTCCGGCCAAAGCTGGGGATGAGGCGGCACAGCAGGGCATCCAGGGACAGCAGGCCCGGCCCGCGGATCAGGACCAGCAGCAGCAAAAACATCCAGAAATAGTGCACCGGATTGGCAATGGCGTTTTCCTGCCCCTGCGGCGTCTGGCCGACGACGAACTGGATCACGGCCGTCATGACCAGAAGCCCCAGGGCCGAGAAACGGCCGGCAAGGCCCGCCATCAGCAGGATCGCCAGGCCCAGTTCGCCGGCCGTGATCATCGGTGCTGCCAGGGCCGCCGGCAGGAAGGGAACCGGGTGAATCTGCGTGAAGAGGAACTCCTGACTGCCCCAGTTGGTGATGCGCGCCCAGCTGGCATTGAAGAAGATCAGGCCGATCCAGATGCGCGCTGCGAGCAGCAACAGCGGCATGCCCAGGAATTCCAACTGCGTCGTCGCTCTCTGCCAGTGCGGCAGCCACCTGCCCGGGAGGTCACTGCGTGTCATCGCTCTCTGCTCCATTGAACTGTCCATGATCCCGTTATCCCTTTTCAATCGTTCATCTGCCGGCCGGGAAAGTGAAGGCGCCCAGCGGCAGGAATTTCACAAGGAAGCGCTGCAGGTCGAACGCCGGCTGCTCCAAGAAAGCGCTTTCGGTGGCGGCCTCCAGGCCCAGCCCCTTCTCCAGGGCCGCGAACAGGGCAGCTTCGCCGGTGCCGAGCGCACAGACCGCCACTTCACGGTCCTTGCGCAGGACGGCCAGATGTCGCGTCTCGCCTCTGACCTCGTTCCAGGCTCTCTCCCCGGCCTTGTAGCGGTCCACATCGTGCCCCAGCCAAAGCAAGTGCGTGGCCGGATGCAGCGGCAGGCCTGAACTCAGAAGGACCTTGGGCGCCAGTGCCTGCAAGGCCGGCAGGTCGAGTACATCCGCATCCTGCGCAAAGGCCGCCTGCAGACAGCTCCACTCCAGGCGCGCGAGATCGGCGAGGGCGGACTTGCCGGCTGTATGTGCATAGGTCTCGAGGTAACGCGCCAGTCCTTCGCCATAGTCGGCAAGCACGGCCTGGCGCGGCGGATGGTCCCGTATATAGGCGCGGGCGAGCACCCCGAAGTTCCGCGCCCCCAACACGCCTTCCAGGCAAGGGTAGGCGGCGGCCAGGGTCTGGCGGAGCGAATCCTGGACCGTTACCCGGTAAACCGACAGACGCGCAGCCGGATCGACACCCGTGACGCTCAGGGGGCGCTTGTCCGTACCCTCCAGCACGGCCTGGGCCATCTCTCTTTGGAAATCACGCAGCATGGCTGGCCGCTCCGCTTGCAGCGAGCCTTCGGGCGGCGCCGTCCGCTTCGCCCAGCAGGACGGGCAGCGGTGGCAGGGCGGTATCCCATTCGATCAGCGTCGGCCGGGGACCGGAGAGCTCGAGAAGCCTCTCATAGAGTTCCCAGACCTCGGAACAGACGCGGCTGCCGTGATCGTCGACCAGCAGTGTTCCCTGGGCGTCTGTCCGGCGCGCATGTCCGGCCAGATGAACCTCGCCGACGGCTTGTAGCGGCAGGCCTTTGAAACATTCGGAGAGATCCCGTTCGTGATTGACGGCGGAGACATAGAGATTGTTCACGTCCAGCAACAGGCCGCAGCCCGTGCGACGGACCACCTCGGCCAGGAAAGCATTCTCCGGGATGACGCTTTCGGCAATGGCCAGATAGGTCGAGGGATTCTCCACCAGAATCCGGCGGCCGAAGGCTTCCTGGGCGCGATCCACGTTCCGGCAAACCACCTCGAGCGCTTCTTCGCTGTAGGGCAGGGGCAGAAGGTCATTCAGGTAAACGCCATCGACGACGCTCCAGGCAATGTGCTCCGACACCAGGGCCGGGGCAAAGCGGTCATAAGCCTGCCGCAGGCGCGCCAGGTGCGCTTCATCCAGCCCTTCGGCCGAGCCGAGCGAGAGACCGACGCCATGGAAGCTCAGGGGATAGTCGCAAGCGATGGACTCCAGCTCAGCCAGGCGCGGCCCCCCACTCACAAGGTAGTTTTCCGAATGGACTTCCAGCCAGGCGACCTTCTGACGTTCTGCAAGGAAATCCGGCACGTGGCCCTGCCGCAACCCCACTCCCGCGGCAGCGGGAAGGGGCCAGCGGCCGGCCGGGGCGGGAGTAACCGATGAGACAGTCATGGCAATCCTCCCGAACCCCAAAATCAGGAGTCCTTCACGTTCTCTTCGTTACTGCCTTCGAAGGCCTGGGTCTGACCGCCCATCTCCTCGCAGGCTTCCTCGCTGTCTGCGGCTTTCCAGTCCTGGCCGGAATAGTCCTCGGTGGACTGTCCGGCGCAGGAATGCGTTCCGGCAGAATTGGCACAGTCGTTCTCACCGGCCTTGGCAATGCCGTAGCACTTCACCGTGTCATCGGCCTGCGCTTCGGAAATGCCGGTCTGGCCGCCCAGGGCCATGACACCGGCCAATGCGGCGGCGGCGGAAAGTGCGGATACGGATTTGCTGATACTCATATGATTTCTCCCTAGTTCCTGTTGCGCAGGAATTTGCGCTACCAGGGAAGCTAGGCCCTGGGCGAAGCAAAGAGAAATCAAGTCCTTTCACATGAGCGTGAGCAGCCTGTGAGACGGCAGAGGAGGCATGCCATTCCGGCCTTCAGGCAAAGGCTGCCAGCATGTGACCCAGTTGACGCCCGCTGTCCCAGGCAGCCTCCGCACGGGCCCCCAGGCACCAGTCGCCACAGGCAGACAGCCCCTTGTCGGTGTCCAGCAGGAACGGGGCGGACAGGGGCGTTTCGACTCGTGCGTAAAGCCAGCTGTGACTTTCCAGATGACAGGGTTCGGGCAGGGTGCCGCCAAGCTGCCATTGCCACTGTTCCAGCAGGGCCTCCGCTCGCTTTTCCGGCGTGGCCTCCAGGAAGGACTGGCTCCACTCGGCGGCGGCCTGGAGCACCCAGCAATCCGGCCCTGTTGGCCGCTGCGGCTTCGAGCTGTTCCGGGCCGCCCAGGGAACGGCCGCCTCGCGATCACAGATAACGTCCTGCCCCTCCCGGATGGTTTCATCGAAAGCAACCAGCGCCGTCATGCAGGGTGAGAGCATGCTGTCGGCAGCGGCATCGAACAGGGGGCTGTGCGGCTGCAGAACTGCGCGGGCCTGCGGAGCCGGTATGGCCGCAACCACCTGATCGAAACAGCCCAGCGCGCCACCCTCGGCATCCAGCAGGCGCCATTGCGTGCCGGCGGGCTCAAGCTGCGCCACTGCCGTCTGCAGATGGACCTGAAGGTGATCGGCCAGAGGCTGGACCAGCTGGCTCATGCCGGGACAACCCACATGCCAATCCTCCAGCACCGGGAGGCCCTGCGGACTCCAGACAGCTGCCGCCCCCGCGCAGGTCGCCCGGTCCACGAGCTGCCGGAACCCCGGACTGCGTGCCGTGACATACTGTGCCCCGTGATCGAAGCGCAGTGCACCGCGGTAGCGGGTCGCCAGGCGGCCGCCCGTGCCGCGGCTCTTCTCGAACACGGTGACGCGGCCACCGGCGGCCTGCACCTCATGGGCACAGGCCAGCCCGGCAATCCCTGCGCCGATCACGGCCAGGTGAAAGCCTTTGTCGGACTCCGCCTTCATGCAGGCTCCGGCGGATGGAACTGATACAGCCAAGTTTCGCTCAGGACGCCACTGTCATCCTTCAGGTGCAAGCGCAGTTCGACAGATTCATCCCCCTCTATTTCAAGGTCGAACAGGGCGCGCCAGCGCTTGCTGTCGAGCACCGGCTCCGTGCTCTGGTTGGACAGCGCGCCGCGCCCGGCCGAAAGCTCAATATCCGGGGGACTGTCCCGGTCACGTCCCTCCAGGTCACCGCCCTCGAACTCCACGACGAACTTCCAGACATCTTCCGGACGCTCTGTGCCTGCATTGCCGCCGCGCCCGATGCGCGTGGCGCTGACATGGGCCAGTTCCTCGTTCGCATAGGGTTCGTCTTCCAGCCAATGCAGTCGATAGCGGAAACGATAGGCTTGTCCCGCTTCGACGGGCTCTTCCGGCACCCAGAAAGCCGCAATGTTGTCATGGATCTCGTCATCGGTGGACAGTTCCACCAGTTGCACACTGCCGGCACCCCAGTCATCCAGCGGCTCGACCCAAAGCGATGGCCGCCGGTGGTAGTTCACACCATCCAGGTAATGTTCGGGGTTTCGATCCCGCTGCAGCAGCCCGAAACCGCGCGGATCCTGGTCCACAAAGCTGGAGACCACGGGCTCGGACGGATTGTTGAGCGGCCGCCAGATCCGCTCGTTGGCCCCGGTCCAGAGCGCCAGCCCATCGGAATCATGCACTTCGGGCCGCCAATCCACCATCTTGGGGCGATTGTACTCGCCATACCAGAACATCGAGGTAAGCGGCGAGATTCCAAAGCGTTCGATAGGCTGTCGCGTGAACAGATGGCTGTCCACTTCCATGACCACGCCATCATTGCGCCGGATTTCGAAGCGGAAGGCACCGGTGACACTGGGGCCCTCAAGCAGCGCATGAACCTGCACAGCCTCTTGCTGGTTGGGGGCCGAGGCAATGTAGAACTCGGTGAAATCCGGGAACTCCTCGGGGCCCGCCGTGGCCGTATCAACGGCGATGCCGCGTGCCGACAAGCCGTACTGGCCCAGCGCCCCTATGGCGCGGAAATAGGACGCACCCAGGAAGGCCGCCCAGTCCTGGGTCTTCCAGTCGTCGCGCTGGCGGGCTTCATGCAGGCGGAAGCCGGCAAAGCCGCTGTCCTCGGGCAACTCCTTCGCAGGGCTGTCGTCCGGCATCTCGAAGTAGTCCGGATCGTAGAGAATCTCTCTGGCCTTACCATCCTCGACCATATGCATGCGTACGCGCTTGGGAAAGAAGCGGCCCAGATGGAAAAAGGTAACGGGATAGACACCGGGCCCTTCGGCAAACAGGGCCGCATCGCGGTCGAACTGGATCGCGCCATGGGCATCATAGTCGATTTCCTGGACGACCTCGGGCGCCGGCTCATACGGGGCCTGATAGTCCTCCTGTGCCAATTGGCGGGCGCGCGCAATCAGGGCCTCGAAACTGAAGTCCTGGGCGGAAGCAAACGATAACGCCGTATTGGCCCAGAGCGGACCTGAAGGAACACCCAGAGAAGCCAGCACTGCCGTGGCGGTTGCCGACTGCAGCATATGGCGGCGGGTAAGATGAGCCATATAAACCAAGCCTTTCGACTGTCTACCTGAATAGCCTGCCTGTAGGACAGAACCTTGGCCTAATCTTGTACGCCGCCGCCCGGTTTCAATTGCCGGCTGAACCTTCAGGCTTCACTTGAGTCTCTGGGCATGGAAGGACAGATGATCGTCGATGAAGCTGGAGATGAAGAAATAGGAGTGATCATAGCCCGGCTGGCGGCGCAAAGTCAGCTTTTGCCCCGCCTTGGAAGCGGACTCCTCCAGCAGTTCGGGCTTCAGCTGCTCTTCCAGGAAGCCGTCGGCCGTGCCCTGATCCACAAGAATGTCATCAAAATGTCCTGAAGCTGCATCTCTTGCGATCAGCAACGAGGCGTCATGCCGCTTCCAGGCTTCCGAGCGGGGGCCCAGATAGGCCCCCAGGGCCTTCTCGCCCCAGGGGCAGCGGGTTGGCGAGGCAATGGGCGCAAAAGCCGAAACCGAGGTGAACAGCCCGGGATTGTTCAGGGCCAGCGTCAAGGCGCCATGACCACCCATCGAGTGTCCCGAGATCGCCATGGGGCCCTTGCGCGCCGGCAGTTCCTGCTGGACGACTGCGATCAGGTCCTGCGTGACATAACTGTCCATCCTGAAATTCGGGGCCCAGGGCGCCTCTGTTGCGTCCACATAGAAACCGGCTCCCTGGCCCAGGTCATAGCTATCGTCATTGGCCACGCTCTTGCCACGGGGGCTGGTGTCCGGAGCCACCACCATCAGTCCCAGTTCCGCCGCCTTGCGATAGGCGCCGGCCTTGCTGGTGAAATTGTCTTCGGTACAGGTCAGGCCCGACAGCCAGAGCAGGACAGGGAAGGGGCCTTCACCTGGCGGCAGGTAGGCCGAAAATCGCATCTCGGTGCCGGTGGCAGTGGAGGGATGACTGCAGTAACGCACCTCGCCACCGAAACAACGGCTGCTGGCCCGGATTTCCAGGGTCATGTTTGCTCTCCCGATAAAGGCTGAAGCAGCAGGGCCGCCCCTTGAAGGACGGCCCCGGCTTGAGATGGTCAGTACGTGATCACGCTGCGGATCGACTTGCCTTCGTGCATCAGGTCGAAGGCGTCGTTGATCTTATCCAGCGGCATGGTGTGGGTGATCATGTCATCGATATTGATCTTGCCGTCCATGTACCAGTCGACAATGCGCGGCACATCCGTGCGGCCGCGTGCGCCCCCAAAGGCACTGCCCTTCCAGGTCCGGCCGGTGACCAGCTGGAAGGGGCGGGTCGAGATTTCCTCTCCGGCGCCGGCGACACCGATGATGATGCTCTGGCCCCAGCCCTTGTGCGCACACTCCAGCGCCTGGCGCATGACGGAGACATTGCCGATGCACTCGAAGCTGTAGTCGACGCCGCCGTCGGTCATCTCGACGATGGCCTGGGTGACATTGTCCACATCGTTGGGATTGACGAAGTCGGTCATGCCGAACTTCTCGGCCAAGGGCTTCTTGTCGGGATTGATGTCGACACCGATGATGCGGTCGGCGCCCACCATGCGCGCACCCTGGATGACATTCAGGCCGATGCCGCCCAGGCCGAAGACGGCAACGGTCGCGCCGGGCTCCACCTTTGCCGTGAAGACCACGGCGCCGATGCCTGTGGTGACCCCGCAGCCGATGTAGCAGACCTTGTCGAAGGGCGCGTCCTGGCGGATCTTCGCCAGCGAAACCTCCGGCAGGACCGTATGATTGGAGAAGGTCGAGCAGCCCATGTAGTGGTGCAACGGCTTGCCATCCAGCGAAAAGCGGCTGGTGCCGTCGGGCATCAGGCCCTGGCCCTGTGTGGCCCGCACCTTCTGGCAGAGGTTGGTCTTGGGATTCAGGCAGAACTTGCACTCCCGGCATTCCGCCGTATAGAGCGGGATCACATGGTCGCCGGGCTTCAGGTCCTTCACGCCCGGTCCGGTTTCCACAACGACCCCGGCACCCTCGTGACCCAGGATGGTCGGAAAGAGACCCTCCGGATCCGATCCGGACAGCGTGAAGGCGTCGGTATGACAGACACCCGTCGCCTTGATCTCGACCAGCACTTCGCCTTCGCGCGGCCCCTCCAGGTCAACCTCGGTGACTTCCAGCGGCTTTCCGGCCTCGAATGCGACGGCAGCTCTTGTCTTCATGCCTTCCTCTCTTCCTTCTTGCGGGCGACTCAAGGTAAACGATGCGAAAGCCTATCATTTCCTGTCGAACGAGCACGCGTCAATCACAGCGCCGCCGGAAATTCGGCGCTATGCGACAGCCGGCCGGTTCATCGTTTCCACAGGCATCGACTTGCACTAACATTCCGCGTCCGGATAAAGCATCGCAACGCTTTGCGGCTTGAGTAAAACAAGAAAAGAGACTGGGAATGGAAAAGAAGACGCCCCGGACGAACGCAGCCGAAGCCTTGGAGTTCCACGCGCAGGGACGGCCCGGAAAGCTTGAAATCACGCCCACGAAACCGCTGACCACACAGCGCGATCTGTCGCTGGCCTATTCCCCGGGCGTGGCCGAACCCTGCCTGCGCATCGCCGATGACGTCTCCCTGGCCTATGATTACACGGCGAAGGGGAACCTGGTCGCGGTCATATCCAACGGCACCGCTGTCCTGGGTCTCGGCAACCTCGGGGCCGCGGCTTCCAAACCCGTGATGGAAGGTAAGGCCGTCCTCTTCAAGCGCTTTGCCGATGTGGATGGTTTCGATCTCGAGGTTTCCACCGAGGACGTGGACGAGTTCATCAACTGCGTGCGCTTCCTGGGCGCCTCCTTCGGCGGGATCAACCTGGAGGATATCAAGGCCCCCGAGTGCTTCATCATCGAACAGCAGCTGAAGGAACTGCTGGACATCCCGGTCTTCCATGACGACCAGCATGGCACGGCCATCATCGCGGCGGCCGGCATCATCAACGCCCTGCATCTTACCGGACGCGAGATGTCCGAAGCGAAGATGGTCATCAACGGAGCCGGAGCGGCCGGCATCGCCTGTGCGGAACTGGTGAAGGCCATGGGCTTCAAGCCCGAAAACGTTATCATCTGCGACACCAAGGGCGTGATCCACCAGGGCCGCAAGGAAGGCATGAACCAATGGAAATCGGCCCATGCGGTCAAGACGGATCGCCGGACCCTGGCCGAGGCGCTGGAGGGGGCGGACATCTTCTTCGGACTGTCGGTGAAGGGCGCCCTGACCCAGGACATGGTGAAGTCCATGGCCGACAATCCCGTTATCTTCGCCATGGCCAATCCCGACCCGGAGATCACGCCGGAAGAGGTGGCCGAGGTGCGCAACGACGCGATCATGGCAACCGGCCGCTCGGACTATCCCAACCAGGTCAACAACGTGCTGGGCTTTCCCTATATCTTCCGCGGGGCCCTGGACGTCCGCGCGTCGACCATCAACATGGAGATGAAAGTGGCCGCCGCCGACGCGCTGGCGGCGCTGGCCCGTGAGGATGTGCCCGACGAGGTGGACCGCGCCTACTCCGGCCGCCGCCTGCGGTACGGCCGGGAGTACATCATTCCGGCCCCCTTCGACCCCCGCCTGATCGTCAAGGTTCCACTGGCCGTGGCCCAGGCAGCCGTCGACAGCGGCGTCGCCCGCAAGCCGATAGAGGACATGGAGGGCTACGTCCAGCAGCTCACCGGACGGCTCGATCCCACCGCCTCCAGCCTGCAGAACATCTTCGAGAAGGTCCGCCATTCTCCGCGCCGCGTGGTCTTCGCGGAAGGCGAGGAGGAGACGACGATCCGTGCCGCCCTGTCCTACTACAACGCCGGTTTCGGCACGCCGATCCTGGTGGGGCGCGAGGAACGCATAAAGGAAACCATGCAGGCCATCGGCCTACAGGGCGATTTCGCCGAGATCGTCAATGCAGCGATCGGAAATCACAGGGAACGCTATACCGAGTTCCTCTATAATCGCCTGAATCGCAAGGGCCAGCTGTTCCGGGATTGCCAGAGGATGGTCAACCAGAACCGCAATGTCTTCGCCGGCTGCATGCTGGCCTGTGGCGAGGCCGACGCTCTGGTGACCGGGCTCACGCGCCCCTTCAACATCGCCTACGATGACCTCAGGCTCTGCCTGGACAGCCGTCCGAACCACCAGGTCTACTGCCTGAACATCATGGTCTATCGCGGCCGTTCCATCTTCATCGCGGACACACAGATTCACGAACTGCCGCCTGCCGAAGTCCTGGCGGACATCACCGAACAGGCCGCCGAGACGGCCCGGGCCATGGGCCATGAACCCCGCGTGGCCCTGCTCAGTTTCTCCAACTTCGGCAATCCACCGCGCGAGAAGGCCGTACGCGTACGCGAAGCGCTGGATCTGCTGGACGCACGTCAGCCGGATTTCGAGTACGACGGTGAGATGCAGGCCGACGTGGCACTGAACCATGACCTGATGATGGAACTGTATCCCTTCTGTCGCCTCTCGGGACCCGCCAACGTCCTGATCATGCCGGCCCTTCACTCAGCCAACATCGTTACCAAGCTGGTCAAGGAGCTCGGCTCAGGAACCATGATCGGCCCGCTGCTCATGGGCCTTGCCAAGCCGGCTCAGATCGTCAGCCTGGGCTCAACCGTCAGCGACCTGGTTACCTCGGCGGCCCTTGCGGCGCATGGCGCGATCCAGAACCGCGGCGACTGACGTGCTGGCCTTCCACTGGCAGCCTGTCCGGAGACTTCGAATGCAATCGGTCTGTCTCGGTTTTGTAACAGTCGTCTGCTAGGCTCCGGCTCGACGTGATCACCACGTCGGGCTCGGGCTAGGGGGTCGTATCAGCAATTTCAGGGAAGGACAGGATGTCCCGCAAGGCCCAGCTCTGGCGCTATCTGCCGCTTGCCACCCTCGCCCTGTCGACCCCGGCGGGGCTGGTGCTGCTGCTGTTTCTCATCATCGGTATCCTGCCCTGGACCTGGGCCTTCTTGGCTTTCCTGGCCGTCCTGTTGGGAACCGGAGTCCTTCTGCGCCAGCATTTCCGGCACCTCCACAGTCTGTACGATTACCTTGAATCCATTCGCCAGCCCTCGCATCGACCGCGCCGAGGCATATTGCCCCGCCCGCCATCGGCTGGCGCGGACATCCTTTCCCCGCATCTGGATGCCGCCATCTATCACACGGCCAGTGAACGCGAACGGCAGAAGCAGGAGCTGCAGGAAGTAACCGCCAACAGCCAGGCGATCCTTTCCGCCCTGCCGGACCCCCTGCTGATGCTGGACCGGACACGTCGCATCCTGGGTGCCAACGAGGCTGCTCTGAAATTGCTGGGCAGCGATCTGGTCAACCGCGACCTGCTCTCTGTCGTGCGCCATCCTTCGCTTGTCGCGGCTGCCGACGCCGTCATCGCCGGCGAAGCGGAGCAGGAAGTGGACTTCCAGCTGCACGACGATGTAGAGCGACACTTCAGCGCCCGGGTCGTGCCGCTCCAAACGCCCGCATCCGACGGCACCATCGCCATCGTGGCCCTGCATGACCTCACGGCCGCCTATCGCGCCGAACGCATGCGCGCCGACTTCGTTGCCAACGCCAGCCATGAGCTGCGAACACCCCTGTCCAGCCTGATCGGCTTCATCGAAACCCTGCGCGGCCCGGCCCGGGATGACAGCGAAGCCCGGGAGTCCTTCCTGACGATCATGCAGGACCAGGCAAGCCGCATGATCCGGCTGGTGGAAGACCTGTTGAGCCTGTCGCGCATCGAAATGCGCGAGCATTCCCTGCCCTCCAGCGAAATCGCCCTGAATCCCTTGCTGGAAAAGCTCCTCCAGACCCTGGAGTTCAGGGCTCGAGACAAGAACATTCGCCTGAAGGTGGAACTTCCGGACCTGCCGCCGGTGGTGGGCGACGCGGATGAATTGACCCAGGTTTTCCAGAATCTCATCGACAACGCGATCAAGTACGGCCGTCCCGACAGCGAAGTGAAGATCAGGGGCGCAATCGTGCAGCCCGACAGCGATGCCGGGGCGCGGCGCCTGGGGCGGTCAGGGCTGGCCATTCATGTCATCGACCAGGGCGAGGGCATCTCGCGTCAACACCTGACGCGATTGACCGAACGTTTCTATCGCGTGGACACCGCCCGCTCGCGCGAACTGGGGGGCACCGGCCTGGGGCTGGCCATCGTGAAGCATATTCTCAACCGCCACCGCGGCTTCCTGAAGGTGGACAGTGAAGTAGGCAGAGGCTCCACCTTTACCGTCTACCTGCCTGCCGAAAGTCGAGCAGAACAGGAAAGCCTGGAAGATCTCCAATCCGACTAGACCTTGCGTATGGAATCCCGGTCTTGCGTCGGTAACGAAAAAAACGTCCGGGTTTCAAAAAACCGTAACACAAAAGTCATATAACCTTTTTCAAGTCTGGATAGGGTCAGCCACATCATTGAGGCCCGCCGGCACCGTGGCCTGCGCCTCAAGGGATCCAAATCTGAAACTGCACCCTTCAGGAGGTGAGCGACTCATGAAAAAGGTTCTTCTTGCCAGCACCCTGGCGGCCGCGGCCCTGGCTGTAGCCTCCGGCGCCCAGGCCCAATCCCGCGAACAGCTTCGCGGCGTAGGTTCCTCGACCGTTTTTCCCTATTCCACGATGATTGCCGAAGAGTTCGCCAACATGACCGGCAATGCGGCCCCGGTCATCGAGTCCACCGGCACCGGCGGTGGCATGCAGATCTTCTGCCAGGGCGTTGGCGTGGACCATCCCGATCTGACCGGTGCGTCGCGTGCCATGAAGCAATCGGAATACGAACTCTGCGTCGGCAATGGTGTCGACGACATCAGCGAACAGGTCCTCGGCTTCGACGGCATTGCCCTGGCCACCAGCCGTGACGGCAAGGTTTTCGATATCTCCCTGGCCGAACTGCACCAGGCCCTGGCCGCGGAAGTCGCAGTCGACGGCGAGATCGTCGAGAATCCGCACGAGACCTGGGCGGACGTGAATCCCGATTTCCCCGATGCCGAAATCCAGGTCATGGGTCCGCCGCCGACCTCCGGCACGCGCGATGCATGGGTCGAGCTGGTCATGGAAGAAGGATGCAGCGAGTTCGAGGCCATCGAAGCCCTGCACGAAAGCGACGAGGTTCGCTATGAGGAAGTCTGCCAGCGCATGCGCGAGGACGGTAAGTTCATCGAGGCAGGTGAGAACGACAACCTGATCGTCCAGCGTCTCAACTCCGATCCGACAGCCTACGGCATCTTCGGCTATTCCTTCTTCTATGAGAACCAGGACAGCCTGCAGGTGGTGTCCATCGAGGGCGTCGAGCCCGCGGAAGCCACCATCGCCGACGGGTCCTATCCGGTTTCCCGACCGATCTTCATCTACTACAAGAACGCGCACCGCGAGGTCATTCCTGGCATGGAAGCGTTCATCGAGGAAGCCACCAGCGAGGCCGCGAGCGGACCGGGCGGCTACCTCACCGACATCGGCCTGGTGCCGGCCCCGGAAGACCAGCGGGCCAAAACCCGTGAGGCCGTGCGCAACGGCGAGCACATGAGCCGCTACGAGTAAGGATCCCTTATCCGGCGGCGTGAGGCTTCCTCGGCCTCACGCCGCCGTTCCTATCTGACAGGTACTCCGAATGCCTCTGACCACCGTCGCCCTGATCGTCATTCTGCTGGCCATCTACGGCTATTTCCTGGGCAAGCGCCGCGCCTGGAAACTGGCTGGCGATGGCGCGGTGGCTGGCAAGCTGCACTCCCTGCCAGCCTATCACGGGTCTTATGTCGCACTCTGGGCGGCCCTGCCCAGCCTGGTGGTCCTGCTCTGCTGGAGCCTTTTCGGACAGGCCATCATTGATCAGATGGCCTTGTACTCCCTGCCCGCGGAACGTCTGGAAGGCGCGGACGCAGGCAAACGCGGCCTGTTGCTCGCGACCATCAAGAACACGGCTTTCGGAGGGGGCTTCGCCTCGGACGACCCGGTTATCATTGCCGCGGCCGAGTACATGAACAGTCTGCAGGCGAGCGGCCAATGGGCGGTCGGCATTCTGGCACTGGCGCTTTCCCTCATGGCGCTGGCCTTCGCCGCGCGCCATCTCGCCCCGCAGTTCCAGGCACGCCATCGCGTGGAACGCACGGCCCAAGTGCTGATGATCCTCTGCTCGGTGATCGCCATCATCACGACCTTCGGCATCGTGATCTCGCTGTTCTTCGAATCCCTGCGCTTCTTCGAGCGCTATTCCATCATAGATTTCGTCTTCGGGCTGAAGTGGAGTCCGCAGACCGCCATACGCGAGGACCAGGTGGGCTCCTCCGGGGCGTTCGGGGCCGTTCCGGTCTTCATGGGCACCATGCTGATCGCGGCCATCGCCATGGCCGTGGCCGTACCCATCGGATTGTTGAGCGCCATATACCTCTCGGAGTATGCCCCATCGCGCATCCGCGGCTCGGTCAAACCCGTTCTGGAGGTGTTGGCCGGCATTCCGACCATCGTCTACGGTTTCTTCGCCGCCCTTACAGTAGCGCCGGCCTTTCGGCAGGTCGGCGAGATCCTGGGCCTGCCGGTCTCGGCCAACAGCGCTCTGGCCGCCGGCTCGGTCATGGGCATCATGATCATTCCCTTCGTGTCCTCTTTGTCGGACGATGCGATCCGGGCGGTCCCGCAGTCCCTGCGCGAAGGCTCCGCCGGCCTGGGCGCAACCAAGTCCGAAACCATCCGCCAGGTGATCTTTCCGGCCGCCCTGCCCGGTATTGTCGGTGCCATCCTGCTGGCCGTCAGCCGCGCGGTGGGCGAGACCATGATCGTGGTCATGGCCGCCGGCCTGTCTGCCAACCTGACACTCAACCCGCTGGAGCAGGTCACTACGGTGACGGTCCAGATCGTGGCCAACCTGACCGGCGACACGGCCTTCGACAGCGCCAAGACGCTGTCCGCCTTCGCGCTGGGCTTCATGCTCTTCCTGACCACGCTCTGCCTCAATGTCATGGCCATCCTGGTGGTCCGTAGATATCGCGAGAAATATGACTGATACGACCCCGAGCTCCTTCACGACGCACGGCCTGCACACATCGGCGGCAGCCCAGGCCCGCATGCGCCGTCGCTATGCCGCCGAACGGCGTTTCCGGCTCTATGGCATCGCCGCGATCGTGGCGGCATTAGGCGTGCTTGCTGTGCTGCTCTTCACCATCGTCAGCCAGGGCTATACCGCCTTCGTGAACACGGAGATCGAGCTGGAGGTCTATGTCGATCCCGCCGACTTCAGCTTCGAAGGGACGACTCCCACGTCTGAGGAAATCGGCGCTGGAAACTACCGCAACCTGCTCTCCAGCGCCCTCCAGGAAAACCTGCCGGATGCCGACGCTCCCGGTGCGGCGCGCGATCTGCGCGGCATCCTCAGCGGCCAGGCCTACCGGCAACTGCGGGAGACCCTGCTGGCGGATCCCTCACTGATCGGTCAGCGCGTGTCCATGTCCTTCCTGGCCAGCAGCGACATCGACCAGGCCTTCAAGGGCAACACACCCCGCGACGTCCCTGAGGAACGCCGGCGCGTCAGCAACCTGCAGTACGAATGGATGGACTACCTGGAGAACCAGGGGCAGATCTCCACCAGCTTCAACTCCAACCTCTTCACCCAGGCCGACAGCCGGCAGCCGGAACAGGCCGGCCTGTGGGGCGCCATCGTCGGTTCGTTCTATCTGATGCTGGTTGTTGCCGTTCTCTCGATCCCCCTCGGGGTTGGCGCCGCCATCTATCTGGAGGAGTTCGCGCCGAAGAACCGCCTGACCAGCTTCATCGAGATCAACATCAACAACCTGGCGGCCGTACCCTCGATCATCTTCGGCCTGCTGGGCCTGGCGGTCTTCATCCAGGTCTTCGGGCTGCCGCGCTCGGCGCCCCTGGTCGGTGGCCTGGCCCTGACGCTCATGACCCTGCCCACCATCATCATCGCCGCGCGCGCCAGCCTGCGCTCCATCCCGCCCTCGATCCGCGAGGCCGCCTACGGGCTGGGTGCCTCCAAGATGCAGATGGTCTTCCATCACGTGCTGCCGCTGGCCCTGCCGGGTATCCTGACCGGCTCCATCATCGGCCTGGCACAGGCGCTGGGAGAAACCGCTCCACTGCTGATGATCGGCATGAACGCCTTCATCACCTCGGCCCCGGACTCGATGTTCAGTCCCTCCACGGCGCTGCCCTCGCAGATCTACATCTGGGCCGATTCCTCCGAGCGTGGTTTCGTCGAGCGCACCTCGGCAGGTATCATGGTGCTGCTCGGCTTCCTGATCCTCATGAATGCAACAGCGATCTTCCTGCGCAAGCGGTTCGAGAAACGCTGGTAACAGGGCCGAACGAAAGCGACGATCATGAATTACGAGACCAAGACGGCGGAAAAACTTATGGCGGCTGAGAACATCGGCGAAACGAAGATGCAGGCCCGTGACGTTCGGGTCAGCTACGGCGACACCGAGGCCCTGCACGGCGTGAACCTGGACGTTCGCCACAACGAGGTTCTGGCGCTGATCGGACCCTCGGGCTGTGGCAAGTCGACCTTCCTGCGCTGTCTGAATCGCATGAACGACACCATCGACATCTGCCGGATCAGCGGTGAGATTACTCTGGATGGCCAGAACATCTACGATCGCTCCATCGATCCCGTCCAGTTGCGCGCACGGGTCGGCATGGTCTTCCAGAAGCCCAACCCCTTTCCCAAGTCGATTTTCGACAACGTGGCCTACGGTCCGCGCATTCACGGCTTCACACGTGACAAGGAGGAGCTGCGGCAGATCGTGGAAACCAGCCTGCGCCGCGCCGGCCTGTGGAAGGAAGTGCACGACCGCCTGGACGAGCCCGGCACAGGCCTGTCGGGTGGCCAACAACAACGCCTGTGCATCGCGCGCGCCATTGCGGTCAATCCGGAAGTGATCCTGATGGACGAGCCCTGCTCGGCGCTGGACCCCATTGCCACGGCCCTGATCGAAGAGTTGATCGACGAGATCAAGCAGAGCTACACGATCGTGATCGTCACTCACAACATGCAGCAGGCCGCGCGTGTTTCGCGCCGCACCGCCTTCTTCCATCTGGGCAACCTGGTGGAGGTTGGCGAGACCGAGCAGATCTTCACCAACCCCGGCGACCAGCGCACACAGGATTATATTACGGGCCGCTTCGGCTGATGCCCCTGGCCCTATCCGCGGAGAGTTACGATGACTTCAGAGCAAGGCGACCACATCATCCGGTCCTACGATGAGGAACTGGAACACCTGAAGGAACTGATCGCCCGCATGGGCGGTCTGGCGGAAACCCAGCTGGCCGACGCCGTGGACAGCCTGGTGCGCAACGACCAGGAACTGGCCACGCGCACCATCCGCAACGACGAGAAGATCGATGAGATCGAGCACGAGCTCGATGCCTACACCGTGCGGATGCTGGCCCTGCGCCAGCCCGTGGCCTCCGATCTGCGCATGGTCATTTCGGCGCTCAAGGTGGCCAGCGACCTGGAACGCATCGGTGACTATGCCGCCAACGTGGCCAAGCGGGCCGTGGCCCTGCACCAGCAACAGCCGCTGGATCCCGTGCGCTCCCTGCCGCGCATGGCCAAGCTGGTGCAGACCAACATCAAGCGGGTCCTGGACGCCTATGCCAAGCGAGACGCCAACATGGCGCTGAACGTATGGGAAAGTGACCAGGAAATCGACGAGATGTACACCAGCCTGTTCCGCGAGACTCTGACCTACATGATGGAGGATCCGCGCAGCATCACATCGGGAACCCATCTGCTGTTCATCGCCAAGAACATCGAGCGCATCGGCGATCACGCAACCAATATCGCCGAGATCGTCTATTTCATGGCCACCGGCAACCAGATCATGATCGACCGCCCCAAGGGTGATACCTCCAGCTTCGCGGTTGTCGAACCGCCGAACGAGGACAAGACCGCCGGGTCGGGATCCAACAACGGAGATGAACAAAAATGAAGCCGGTCATCCTGATCGTCGAGGATGAAGCAGCGCTGGTCACCCTGTTGCGGTACAACCTGGAACGCGAAGGCTATGACCTGCTCAAGGCCCGGGACGGCGAGGAGGCCCTGACCGTCGCCCAGGAAGAGAAGCCTGACCTGATCCTGCTGGACTGGATGCTGCCGCTCATGTCCGGACTCCAGGTCTGCCGCCAGCTGCGCCGCGATCGCGAGACCCGCGAAATTCCCATCATCCTGCTGACCGCGCGCGGCGAGGAAACCGACAAGGTACGCGGTCTGGAAAGCGGCGCAGACGACTATATCACCAAACCCTTCTCACCTGCGGAGCTGCTGGCCCGTGTGCGCGCTGTCCTGCGACGCGCGGTGCCTGCAACTTCGGGAGAAACCCTGAGTTTCGCGGACATTTCCGTGGATCTCAACGCCCACAGGGTGCGCCGGGGCGAACGCAACGTTCACCTGGGTCCCACCGAGTTCCGCCTGCTCAGCCACCTCATGCAGCATCCCGGCCGGGTCTTCAGCCGCGAGCAGCTATTGGATGCCGTCTGGGGTCATGATGTCTACGTCGAGCCGCGCACCGTGGACGTGCATATACGCCGTCTGCGCAAGGCCCTGAACGAGGGCGAGCAGAGCGACTTGATCCGCACGGTACGCTCGGCCGGCTACTCCCTGGATTCACCCAGCTCCTGAAAGCCGGATCTGATCAAGCCCCGCCCTGGGATTTGGCCGGCTCCAGCTTCCGGCTCACACGAACAACGTTGGTGTCTTCGGCCAGCAGGCGACGATCGAAGCCCAGATCCTTGACCAGTTGAAGCATGCGCGCATTCTCGCTCAGGACATCCCCCCAGACTTCCTGAATGCCGCGGCGAGCGGCATAATCCAGGATGCGCCGCATCAGCAGGTAACCAAGTCCCCGCCCCTTGATGTCAGAGCGCACCGCCACGGCATATTCCGCGCGCTCGTTCTCAGGATCGGCCGCAATGCGCACCACGCCCCACAAATCCTCCGGATTCTCCGGAGAGATGGCGACCAGTGCCATTTCGCGATTGTAGTCGATCTGGGTAAAGCGCGCGGCGGACTCATGACTCAACTCGGCCATGTGCGAGAAGAAGCGCATGCGCACATCGTCTGGCGTCAGGTGCTTGTAGAGCTCATTCAAGGCCGGCTCGTCCTCGGGCCGGATCGGCCGCATGAAGATCTCTGTCCCATCCATCAAGTGCCCCCACTGCTCCAGCAGGCGCGGATAGGGCCGGATGGCCAGGCGATAGGCGGGACCACGGCTGTTGTCCACCGCGTCGCGTGGCATCAGCCGAACGCGGGCATCCAGGGCAATCACGCCCTTTTCGTCGGCCAACAAGGGATTGATGTCGATTTCGCGCACTTCGGGCCGTTCGGCCGCGATCTGCGAGAGATGCATCAATGCCGCTGCAATAGCGTCAAGATCGGCAGGCGCCTGATCGCGATAACCCTTCAGGCGGTCGTAAATCCGGGTCTCGGCCATCAGCGAATGGGCCAGCGCCATATTGAGCGGCGGCAGGCCAACCGCCTTGTCACGGATAACCTCGACCGCAGTGCCCCCTTCACCAAACAGGATCACCGGGCCAAACTGGCGATCCTCGGTCAAGCCCAGGATCAACTCCTGAGCCCCGGGACGCCGGCACATGGCCTGTACGCTGAAGCCATCCACCTGGGCCTCGGGCCGGGCCTGGCGCACGCGTTTCAGCATTTCTTCGGCTGCAATCCGCACCCGGTCACTGTTGGCCAGGTCCAGCTTCACGCCGCCCACATCGCTCTTGTGCGTGATGTCCGGGGACAGGATCTTGAGGGCAACGGGAAAGCCGATTTCCTCGGCCTGGCGCACGGCCTCGTCCGGATCAGCAGCTTTACGGGTTTCCACTGTGGCAACGCCATAGCAGGACAGCAGGGCCTTGGCTTCAGGCTCGCTCAACCATTCGCGGCCTTCGGCCAGGGCCTCTTCCAGCAAGGCCTGCACCGATTCACGGTCCGGATCCTTCTCATCCGGCAGACTGGCTGGCGTTTCCATCAGCTCTTCCTGGCCGCGGCGGTAACGCACCAGGTGCATGAAGCCCCGTACTGCCCGCTCCGGCGTATCATAGGTAGGAATGTGGCTCTCGGCGAAGAGCGAACGTGACTCGGCCACGGCCTGGTCACCGAGCCAGGCGGTAAAGATCGGCTTTCGTTTCCGGGACGGTCGCGCTTGAACGGTTTCAATAACGCTCTCTGCCACGGCATTCGGGTCCGCCACCGCCACGGGACAATGCATGACCAGCAGGGCATCCACGCCCTTGTCTTCCAGCAGGTTCTGCGTTGCGTTCCGATAGCGTTCCGGATCCGCATCCCCGACGATGTCCACGGGGTTGCCGTGACTCCAGGTAGGCGGAAGGGCCGCTTCCAGGCCCTGCATTGTCTCGTCCGAAAGCTCTGCCAGGTGACCCTTGTGTTCGATCAGCGCATCGGTGGCCAGGACGCCCAGGCCGCCGCCATTGGTCAGGATGGCCAGCCGATCACGGTCCCCATGCCGCAGCGGTGTGGATGTCGCCAGTGTCTGTACCGCATCGAACAGTTCCTCCAGCGTGAAAACGCGCAACACGCCAGCCCGCCGGAAGGCCGCGTCATAGACCTCGTCCGCACCTGCCAGGGCGCCGGTATGCGAGGTTGCAGCCTTCGCCGCTTCGGCATTGCGGCCGCCCTTGATGACGATGACCGGCTTGATGCGTGCACAGGCCCGAGCCGCCGACATGAACTTGCGCGCGTCAGTGACCGCCTCGACATAGAGCATTACGGCACGCGTTTGAGGGTCCACCGCCAGGTAGTCCAGCATGTCCCCGAAATCCACGTCCGCCATGTCACCCAGGGAGACAACATGGGAGAAGCCGATGCCGCGCCCTGTGGCCCAATCCAGCATGGCCGTCACGATAGCCCCCGACTGGGTGACGAAAGCCATGTCTCCGGGCAGGGCGGCCTGGTGGGCAAAGCTGGCGTTCAACCCCTGGTGCGGGGCCAGAAGGCCCACGCAATTGGGCCCGACAACGCGCAACGTATGCGGCCGCGCTGCATCCAGCATGGCCTGGCGCAGGCTCTGTCCCGCCTCCTGGCCACCTTCACCGAAACCCGCGGTCACGACCACGACAGCCTTCGTGCCACGCTCGGCCAACTCTCGGGTCAGGTCCGGCACGGTATCCGGTGGTGTGCAGATGATGGCCAGGTCAGGGACACGCGGCAGGGACGCAACGGAGGGATAGGCCAGGACACCCTCGATGGATTCCCGTCGCGGATTGACCGGCATGATGGGACCCTGAAAGCCACTGTGGAACAGGTTCCGGGCAAGAAAATGGCCGACGGACCCCTTGCGCCCGCTGGCCCCGATCAGAGCCACGCTGCGGGGGTGGAAAAAGGCTTCAAGATTGCGCGTCGTCACAGCGAGCTTTCCTTGTCCCTGAGGGTATGGTCACGTCATGCTGCACTGCAGCATAAACACTGGGCGAAGCCGTGCAAGTGTCATTGCGTGGAACCTGACGGAAGCAGGTCTTGATAGACTGCAGCCGTATCCGCATCGAAAACGCAGAAGATCACCCTGGTGGGGCGTTCACGCGCCCTCAGTTCCCGCTGTACGCTGGAAACGGCGATCTCGGCCGCCCGATCCGCCGGAAACCCGAAGATACCCGTCGAGATGGCCGGAAAGGCAATGGAGTCCAGACCGTTTTCATCCGCCAGGCGCAGGCTGTTCCTGTAGCAATTGGCCAGCGCCTCGTCCTCACCTTGGCTCCCGCCTTGCCAGACAGGTCCCACGGCATGGATCACATGGGCAGAGGGCAGGGAGAAACCGGGCGTGATCCGTGCCTCACCGGTGGGACAACCACCCACTTGCCGACAAGCCTCGGCGAGCTCCGGACCGGCGGCCCGATGAATGGCACCACAGACACCGCCGCCGGGACGCAACTCGCTGTTGGCCGCATTGACGATCGCATCGACCGTGAGTTGGGTGATGTCACCCTGATGCAGTTCCAGTTTCTGGTCCGCCATGCACGCGAGTCTAGCAGCGGCAGAGTGACGGTCAAATCAACTGCGTTGCCGCGCGCTATTCGGCGGCGGCCGGTCGCAATTGCCCCGTGGGATACAGCCGGCTGATCCAGATGAGCAGCAAGAGACCCGGAATGGCCATCAAGGACGTGGACATGAAGAACAGGACCCATCCCATCTGGTCCACCAGCCAGCCGCTGCCTGTAGACATCAGCGTGCGCCCGAAGGCCATCAGCGAGGTCAAAAGCGCGTACTGGGTGCCGGTGAAGGCCACGTTGCAGAGACTGGACAGATAGGCCACGAAGGCCGCCGACCCCAGGCCTCCGGTAAAGTTGTCGACCCCGACCACCACGGCCAGAAGCCAGAGATCCGGCCCATGGACGGCCAACCAGGCGAAGAAAAGGTTGGTGACGGCCTGCAGGATGCCGCCAATGAAAAGCGCCTTCAGCACACCGATCTTCGCCACCAACACACCGCCCACGAAAATGCCGAAGAGCGTGGCGAAAACTCCGAAGAACTTTGTGACACTGCCGATTTCCACCCCACTGAACCCGATTTCATTGAAGAAGGGATTGGTCATGGTCGCAGCAATGGCGTCGCCATACTTGTAGAGCAGGACGAACAGCAGGATAGCCACCCAGCCACGCCGCGTCAGGAATTCCGCGAAGGGATCTATGACGGCACGCTTCAGCCAGGCGACAATTCGCTCGAAGCGGCTGTCCTGCGCCGTGCCCACGGGCTCCGTGGCTGCCTTGGGCACGGCGGGTTCGGGACCGATCAGCACACCGATCATGCCAATCACGACCAGTGAGGCCATGGCGGCATATACCCAGAACCAGGCCACGAAGTCACTGAGTGCCAGGGCGCCGGCCCCGGCCACGATCATGCCCAGACGGTAGCCGGTCTGGGTGACGGCCGCACCCGCCCCCTGTTCGTTTTCCTCCAGCACCTCGATGCGATAGGCGTCGATCACGATATCCTGGCTGGCCGAGAGGAACGCCACCAGCAGGGCATAGGCCGCCATGACGAAGGGCGCGTTCTCCGGATCGCTGGTTCCCAGTAGCAGGATGCCGCCCGCCAGCAGGACCTGGACGGACAGCGCCCAGCCCCGACGCCGGCCAAAAGCCCGGCTCATGACCGGCAGCTTCACGTGGTCGATCAGCGGCGCCCAGAGAAACTTCAGTGCGAAGGGGGTGGAGACCGCCGCAAAGAGACCGATGGTGGTTCTGTCGATCCCGGCTGTCGAAAGCCAGTAGGACAGGGTGGAGAAGCCGAGCAGAAGGGGCAGGCCGCTGGAGAATCCCATCAGGAGGATCGCCAGCATGCGGCGGTCGTTGTAGACCGCCGCAGCGGCGGCCCATCTGCTCAGAAGGGTCATACGGCCTCGCGTTGACGACTCTGGCGCTTGCGGGCGTGATGGTCCAGCAGGCGCTTGCGCAAACGAATCGAGGTGGGCGTCACCTCGACCAGTTCATCATCCTCGATATAGGACAGCGCCTGTTCAAGCGACATTTCCCGCGGTGGCGTCAGGCGCACGGCTTCATCCTTGCCACTGGCCCGGAAGTTCGTCAGCTGCTTGGACTTCATCGGATTGACTTCCAGGTCCACGTCGCGGTTGTGTTCACCGATGAGCATGCCTTCATAGACCGGCGTACCCGGGGTGATGAACATGATCCCGCGTTCCTCCAGATTCCACAGCGCATAGGATGCCGCCTGCCCAGGTGAGTCCGCGATGATAACCCCGTTACGCCGGCCCTGGATCGGACCCTTGTAGGGCGCATATCCGTCGAAGACACGGTGCATGATGCCGGTGCCGCGCGTATCGGTCAGGAATTCCCCGTGATAGCCGATCAGCCCGCGGGCCGGGGCCAGGAACCTCAGGCGCACCTTGCCGCCGCCGGAGGGCTTCATTTCCTGCAGCTCCGCCTTGCGCTGGCTCATCTTGTCGACCACGGCGCCGCTGTAGTCCTCGTCCACATCGACCTGGACTTCCTCGATGGGCTCCAGGCGCTGGCCGTCATTCTGCTGTATCAGCACGCGCGGACGACTGATGGAGAGTTCGTAGCCTTCGCGGCGCATGGTCTCGATCAGGACACCCAGCTGCAGTTCGCCGCGGCCGGCCACCTGGAAGGCGTCCTTGTCCTCGGTTTCGGTGATCTGGAGAGCCACGTTCCCCTCGGCCTCGCGTAAAAGGCGATCTCGGATCATGCGGCTGGTCACCTTGTCGCCCTCGCGGCCTGCCAGCGGCGAATCATTGACCGAGAAGGTCATGGCCAGCGTCGGCGGATCGATGGGCAGCGAGGGCAGGGGTTCGTCCACCGAGGTCTCGCAGATGGTGTCGGCAACGGTGGGCTTTTCGAGCCCCGCCACGGCCACGATATCCCCGGCCTGGGCCTCTTCCACGGGCACGCGCTGCAGCCCGCGGAATGCCAGCAGCTTGGTCAGACGCGCTTCCTGCAGACGCTCGCCGGTGCGCGAGAGGGCCTTCACCGTCATGTTCATGCGGGCTCGCCCCGAATAGATGCGTCCGGTCAGCATGCGGCCCAGATAGGGATCCATTTCCAGTGTGGTCGCCAGCATGCGGAACGGGCCTTCCTGCTGCGCCACCGGCGCCGGAACATGCTCGACAATGGTCTCGAACAGCGGCTGCATGTTCTCTCGCGGGGCGTCCGGGTCGGTTATCGCCCAACCATTGAGTGCCGAAGCGAAGATCGTGGGGAAGTCCAGCTGTTCCTCGTCGGCTTCAAGTGCGGCAAAGAGATCGAACACCTCGTCCTGCACCTCGTAGAGTCGGGCATCCGGCTTGTCGGCCTTGTTGATCACCACGATGGGCTTCAGGCCGCGTTTGAGCGCCTTCATCGTGACGAACTTGGTCTGCGGCATGGGGCCTTCGGAGGCATCGACCAGCAGAACCACGCCGTCCACCATGGACAGGATGCGCTCGACCTCGCCGCCGAAATCGGCGTGGCCCGGCGTGTCCACGATGTTGAATCGCTTGTCCTGCCATTCGACCGAGGTGCACTTGGCCAGGATGGTGATGCCGCGTTCACGCTCCAGATCGCTGGAATCAAGCGCGCGTTCAGCCACCTGCTGGTTGGCGCGCACCGCGCCAGATTGTTTCAGAAGTTCGTCCACCAGGGTGGTCTTGCCATGATCGACGTGTGCGATGATGGCGATATTTCTCAGATGTTCAATTGGGGTCACGATTTATGTCCGTTGTCGGCTGTCCAGGGGTCTAGATATCCAGATCTCGGGCGGCAAGCAGCGCGCCGAGATTCTGTTGGGGTCTGGGGCCGACATGGGAAATCACTTCGCCGGCTGCCAGGGCCCCGATCCGCCCAGAGGTCGATGGAGGGTACCCCCTGGTATAGCCATAAAGAAAACCGGCGGCATAGAGGTCGCCGGCACCGGTGCTGTCCACCACCTCGCCCAGGGCTTCGGCGGGGACCTCGAAGCGGCTGCCATCCTGCAGGATCATGGAGCCCGCCGCACTGCGCGTGACGACCGCCGTTTCGCAATGGTCTTGAAGCTGGGCGAGCGCATCCTCGAGCGACTCGCAGAGATAAAGGCTCTTGGCCTCCTGCTCGTTGGCGAAAAGCAGTTCCACATGGTCGGCGATCAGCTCCAGGAAGCTGTCACGATGCCGCTCCACACAGAAGGGATCTGACAAAGACAGGGCCACCTTGGTGTTGTTCGCCTTCGCCGTCTCCACAGCCTCCAGAAAAGCCTGCTTGGCTGCCTCGGCATCCCAGAGATAGCCCTCGAGATACAGGACCCGCGCCTCGGCAATCAGCTCATGATTCAGGTCCTCTGGTCCCAGAGTCACCGAAATGCCGAGATGCGTGGCCATGGTACGCTGAGCATCCGGCGTCACGAAAACCAGGCAGCGACCGGTTGGTGCACCTTCCTCAGCCGGCAAGGTGGTGAAGGCTATGCCTGTGGAACGGATGTCATGGCGGAAGATTTCACCCAACTGGTCATCACGAACCTTGCCGATGAAACCGCCTTGCCCGCCCAGCGAGGCCAGACCGGCAAGTGTATTGGCCGCCGAACCGCCCGACATTTCGGTGGTCGGGCCTGTTGCGGCATAAAGCCGGCGCGCACGGTCGGCATCCACCAGGGTCATGCCGCCCTTCGGCAGTTCCTGTTCTTCCAGGAAGGTTTCATTGGACGTGGAAATGACGTCGACGATGGCGTTGCCGATGCCCACCACGTCGAAGTTCTTGTCCGTCATGCGAGGGGTCCGTAGCGACTTTGATTGGTTAGCGGCGCCAACCTACACCTGTCCCCCGCTAGCGTCCAGCCTGCAACCCCTGTCCGGCCATCCAGGTCAGGCGCCGGACAGGGTGTGCAGATGGAACGTAAAAGTCGATCTACTCCACCGAAAGAGTTGCGATCTCCACCTTTGCCGCCGCGCCGTGCAGGATACTGGGCTGCTGATCCACGCTTTCGGGGGGAACCAGGGACGGCCAGAGCGGCTTCACCGCGGCGATCTGCTCCTCGATCCGTCCGAGAGCGTCCCCAGCCTGCGCGCGCTGTTCCTCGGACAGTTGGTCCAGCATGTCCTCGGCCACACGCACGAAGCCAAGTGCATCCTGGTATTCATGGGCGTTGGAGACGCGCCCGTCATCCTCCACAGCGATATCATACTCCTCGGCCGCAGTGGCAAACAGACGGTGAATTACGGCCAGACGCGTATCCAGGCCGACCTGACCGGCCTCGGCTTCGGCTTCGGATATGGCCGCCAGGAGCGATTCGTAGCGGCTTTCCACCTCATCGACCGGCTTCTCCGCCTCGACCGCCTCGGCAAGCGCCTGCAATTCCTCCGCAAAGCCTTCGGCGTCCCTGGCCTCGAGCGCCGGAACGAAATCGGCGTAAAGTTCGTCCTCGGGATGTTTCATGTGGGTGACGGACGCCTCCTGATGGCCCTGGCGATAGAGATCGACGCCGACCTTCAGGTGACCCCGCATCAGGGCAAGCGTGGACAGATAGGCGGCATCGTCGCTGACGGCCGCGGCGGCTTCACCGCCTTCGCCACCTTCGCCGCCTTCACCGCCTTCACCGCCTTCACCGCCTTCACCGCCTTCACCGCCTTCACCGCCTTCGGCAAGCTGGACGGAGGTAAGTGCGGTCCGGACTTTCAAGTCCTCACCTTTCATAGATACCGAGTTGTCGGACGCGGCGGAGGCGGGGGCTGAAAGCCCCGTGCCCATCGCGGCGGCCATGCCCAATGCCGTAAATACCTTGAGTTGTTCTTTCATGGCAGGAATCCTTTCTCAGTCTTTCGGAATATCGAAGGACATGCTAAAGCAAGACCATAATTGATGATGATAATCAATATCAATACTGACGTCATGTTCCGTGCATCCGGCAGGCCTTCCCATGCTCTACGTCATCGATAACATTCTCTCGACGGCGGAATGCCAGGCCATGCAGGAGGCCATGGACGATCCCGCCCTGTTCGAGGATGGGCGCAACAGCGCCGGCTGGCATGCCCGTCAGGTAAAGAAGAACCGACAGCTGAAGGGCGGTGCGCAGCGCGATGGGATGGTCCGAAAGGTGGAGCAGGCGCTCTCGCGGCATGTGGTGTTCCGGGCCGCGGCCTGGCCCAAGCGCTTCGTGAAACTGCTTGCAAGCCGCTACGAGCCTGGCATGGAATACGGGCTTCACGTGGACGATGCGCTGATGGGCGGCCAGCGCACGGATCTCTCCTTCACCCTGTTCCTGAGCGATCCCCAGGATTACAGCGGTGGCGAACTGATGATCACGGAGAGCAGCCTGGAACGTGCGGTAAAACTGCCGGTGGGCCAGCTCGTGCTCTATCCCTCCGACAGCCTGCATCGCGTGGCGCCGGTAGAGCAGGGACTGCGCCTGGCCGTGGTAGGTTGGGTGCGCAGTTACATCCGCCGGGATGATCAGCGTGCCATCCTGTTCGACCTGGAAACCTCGCTCAAGGAAGTCTACCAGCGCGAGGGCAAGAGCAGCCTGTTCGATCGTCTGGCCCGCACCCGCAGCAATCTGCTACGTCAATGGTGCGATGATTAAGGCCATTACCGACCTCGACCTGCCCATATTCCTACTTGCCTGCGGCGAAAGGGCATTCTAAGCCTTCGCGTCATGATTTCCGATTTCATGAAAGCGCTGGGCATCCTGACCGAACCGGAATCGCGCCGGGTCATGCGCAATTCCTTTGGCCTGACACTGCTGACCTTCATTGTGCTCTGGGTCGCCGCCACCTTCGGGCTGAGCGCCTTCGGCGAGTATGTCTATGACTGGGCCAATGCCCAGGGCTGGGGCGACTTCTGGCTGAGCATTATCCGTTTCCTCTATGCCACGGCCGCGGTCAGCGGTGTCCTGATCGTCAGTTTCCTGCTGTTCCCGGCCGTCATCGGCCTGGTTCTCTCGGTTTATCTGGATCCGATCTGCGATGCCGTGGAAAGGAAGCATTACCCGGAACTGCCGCCGGCACGGGAACAGCCCGTCATGGAAATGACGGGCGATGCCCTGCGCATGACGCTGGTCATCGTCTTGATCAACCTTGCCGCACTGCCGCTCTATCTGATTCTGCTGTTCTTTCCGCCCTTCAATCTACTGGTCTTCTACAGCGTGAACGGTTATCTTCTGGGACGGGAGTTCTTTGAGATTGCGGCCGTGCGCCGGATGTCCTCGCAGGAGGCCAATCGGCTGCGGCGAAGGCAGCAGGGGCGCATTTTCCTGACGGGGGTCGTCATAGCCATATTATTGACTCTTCCCGTCATCAACATCGTCATGCCAATCGTGGCAATTGCCTTCATGCTGCATGTTGTCGAGAAGATTCGGCGGCGGGAGGGCTATTCCATCCGATAGCCGCGTGGATCCCATGCGGTGATCGGCCTTTCATCCAGAAGGAGACAGGTACAGCGATGTTCGGAAAGCGAAAGAACGAGGCAGAAACCGGCACAAGGCCGGGGCCTGCAGATCCCCGCAACCAGGGGGGCGCAAAGGGACGCACCTCAAGCCGACCGGATGCTTCCGCCGTTCTCGACCGCCAGCCGGTCCCGCCTGTCCGCAGGCCAGCGGAGCAGAGTGGCGGCGCCGAGCGTCGTGGAGCGGAACAGGCAGAAGCCAGGGAAGGGAACGTGACCGAGATGAAAAACGCGGAAGGTGA
This sequence comes from Fodinicurvata fenggangensis DSM 21160, assembly GCF_000686045.1. Classification (GTDB taxonomy): domain Bacteria; phylum Pseudomonadota; class Alphaproteobacteria; order Kiloniellales; family DSM-21159; genus Fodinicurvata; species Fodinicurvata fenggangensis. The sequence continues at coordinate 408,603 of NZ_JMLV01000002.1, read as the reverse complement.
AGGCAAGAAGCTGATCGTAGGCCGTGGCATAAAGCTCTCTGGCGAGATCAACGCGTGCGAGAAACTGGTGGTCGAAGGCGAAGTCGAAGCGGACCTCAGTGGGGCCCAGGTTCTGGAAATCTCGGAACACGGGCTTTTCCGCGGCCGCGCCATGGTGGACTATGCCGAGATCAGTGGAACCTTCGAGGGTGAACTGACCGTTCGCGACCGCCTTCTGCTACATTCCAGTGGCCAGATCGATGGCGAGCTCCACTATGCCGAGATCGAGGTCGAACGTGGCGGCCGCATTCGTGGCAAGGTGTCCGAGGGCGAAGAAAAGTCCAGCAAGGCCAATGCAACGGCCACGGCCAAGACAAGCGGCAGCGAAGCACCATCCGGCAGCAAACCGGCCGCTGCTGCTGCGGATAGCAGCGATGCCGGCAAGGACGAGAAGGCAACAGCGGCCAGCTAACAACAACCAGAGGCGTGGATCGGGTCTGTAGTGTCGTTCATTGTGAAGTTCCCCGTCTTGTCCCTTGTCCTCCTGCTGTTGGCGGGGGGCTGCGCCGCAACGACACAGGATCCCGGATCAGCAGGAGCCCCGGGGGTTCCCGCTTCCACACTGCGTAACCAGCCAGAAAGCCTGATCGGCCTGGACCGGACAAGCTTGAGTTCGACTCTGGGTGAGCCGCGCATGCTGCGCCACGAAGCTCCAGCCGAGATCTGGCAGTACCGCAGCCAGAGCTGTGTCCTGGATGTCTTCCTTTATGAAGCGCCCGGCGGGGCAGAAAAGGTCAAGCACCTGGAAAGCCGCAACAACCTGGCAGAGGCGGTGGCAATGGACCGCTGCATGAAGTCGGTCCTGCGGAAAACCTGACGTGATCGGCTGTCAGTTGGCCGTGGTCTTTGCCTTGTAGCTGCAATAGGGCTCAACCACACAGACCGCACAATCCGGCCGACGCGCCTTGCAGACATAGCGTCCATGCAAGATCAGCCAGTGGTGAGCGTGCTGCTTGCGGTCTTCGGGAACAATCTTTTCCAGTTTCTTCTCGACCTCGAGCGGTGTCTTGCCTGGCGCCAGGCCCGTGCGATTGCTGACGCGGAAGATATGAGTGTCCACGGCAATGGTCGGTTCGCCGTAGGCGATGTTCAGGACGACATTCGCGGTCTTGCGGCCCACGCCGGGCAGCTTTTCCAGTGCCGCACGGTCCCGCGGGACCTCTCCGCCATGCTCTTCAACCAGCTGATGGGAGAGCGCGATCACGTTCTTGGCCTTGGTGTTGAACAGGCCAATGGTCTTGATGTAGTCGCGCAGCCGTTCCTCACCCAGGTCGAGCATCTTCTCGGGCGTATCGGCCACGGCAAAGAGCGGTTTCGTGGCCTTGTTGACTCCGACGTCGGTGGCCTGGGCCGACAGCACCACGGCCACCAGCAGGGTATAGGGATTGACGAACTCCAGTTCGCCCTTGGGTGCGGGAGTGGTCTCTGCCAGTCGGTCGAAAAAGGCAGCGATATCAGCCTTGCGCATGGGTCATTCGTCCTGAGTTACAACAGCCCTGGTCCAAGACCTTTAGAGCAGGAAATGGCGGCTTGTTCAAACCCCTGGCGGCAGGGCTGCAGGGACGGTCGCTGGCCTGGCCGGATTGCCGGCATGATTGTCGGCCTTGCAGCCTGCTTGCCTTTCCTTTACCTCCGGAGCTCTCAGCAGGAAACGGGATCCACATGAACGACAAGACAGCTCGGCACGAAGACGCTTCCTCCGAGGACGGCCTCGACCCGCTGGCCGAGACCATTCTGGCGCTGTTGGCGGAAAAGGGCCCTGACGGCCGGATCACGCCGACAGATGCCGCGCGCGCCTATGCCGCCACCCGTCCCGAAGCGAAGAAGAGCCGCGAACTCTGGCGCCGATACCTGCCGGCCGCACGGCAGCAGGCGCTGTTCCTGGCACGGCGTGGCGACATCGTCATCTATCGCCGCGGCACCCCCCAGGACCCGCATGCACCGATCAAGGGCCTGATCCGCCTGGGACTGGCCACTCCGGCGCAGTGATCCGAATTCGGGCAGCTAACCCCGGCTCCTGGAGACCCCAGATACAGATAGTCAGGCTGGGTCTGATTGAAGACTTTGAAGAAGGCATTGGAAACGGAACGCTACCTGGCGCGTAAGAGCTCCACTATTTCCGAGAACTGCTCCGCAGGATACTCCGCATTGGTGCGTATCATGAGAAGATGATCATGGAGGGCAGTAAGCAGGACATCGCCACCTTGCGTCATTTCACCCTCGTACACGGCCGCCTTATCCATGCCTATCTCGAAGTTGGCCTCTTCATTGTCGAGCGAAACCAAGGCAATAATAGAGCCGATGGACGGATTCTCGCCAAGGCTCACCTGTAACGGGCGTTCTGTATCGACAAGCCGCATAAGCGCCTGGGAAAGATAGGCATCCTCGGGCAACCGTTTGAAGACAGCCTGAAAGTCCTCCTCTTCATTGCGATAAACCACCCTATTCTCGTCCAGGAATTCGTAGGTTAATGTAAATTCACCTTCATCTTCGGGATAGGTGATTATTATGCGATCCCCGGATACCTCATAATGCCCGCCAGAAAATCCGTTCGCCCGATCAACATTGACATCAAGGCCACGTAGGCTGCCATCAGCGCCAAGTGATTCAATCAAATAGATTTCGCTCAGATCGAATTCTTCTGAGCCTGTCGAATCGTACCAATAGCCTTGAAAACGCTCATCGGCCAGAACGGGCATGGCCGCAAACGCGAGGCATGTCGTAAGTGCGAATTTGACAAAGTTTTTCATGTCCATTCCTCAGTCTGCAGCTTTCTGCGCCGATGCAATGCTCTCTTGCATGATCATGATCATCTCGTCGAAGGCTTCGTCTGGATAGGCCGTGCCCAATCTGAAGGCGGCAAGATGCCTAGAGACAGTGGAAACCACAGGCACGCCATTCCGGTTGATTTGCCCGCGGAAGGCCTGACGTCTGTCGCTGAACAGGATGAATTGCGCGAATGGATCTTCAGTGGTCACCAGTACGGAACGTTCCCCAAAGTCGCTGTCGACCTCGAGCTCCGCTTCCTCGAGCTGGCCGTTTTCGGCCAGTCCCAGAAGAGCCAGGGTTAGATGTGCATTATCGGGAAGCCGCCTGTAATACGTCTTGGCATCTTCAGGGTTTTCATAATCCCCGGCTTCATCCGTATAGAGCAGGGTATCACTATCGATGAGTTCGTATCTGTAAGGATGGCGTTCAGGCTCCTCATCCGATCCACGCGGATAGATGAATGTGATTTCATCACCTTCAACACTGTACTCTGCAGAGGTGTAGCTGCTCACTTCTTTGCCGTCGGAGCTCAGGTTTAGGATCGTACCATCAGCATAGAGGGCCCCGATATGGACGTCGTCTATTGTGAAACCAGGCGCCCCCTCTTCGAGATACCAATACCCCAGAAGCTGTTCATCGGCCTGTGCCGTCAATACTGGCAATGCCAGCCAGACAAGAAGACTCCCCAACAAACCCCTCATTAAGCCCTACCCCTTTTTTGTTCGATTTCAACGGACAAGCTACAGCTCCCCGGAGAAAAGTCCAGTCTTCAGGGCAAATGGATATGGCACATCTTTGCCCTCTGGCACTGAAGCCTGTCATGAAGACAAGGCATGCCCTAGCGGGTCGATAACCCTCTGACCAGCCGCTCGAAACGTGGCAGAAAGCTTTCCGGTCCAAGGGCCAGCGCGACGACATCATGTGAGACCGGAACCACCCAATCGTGCCCTTGGCGTGTGACAGCGCCATCACTCCGCGCCCCCTCGAAGCCCAGCAGGAGGATCGACCCCCTCACAGAATCAAGGTAGACCCGCGCTGCCTTTGGTGCCCCCAGAATATGCCGGCCATCGCCGTTCAGGAGCTGGATCGAACGCACTTCACCGCTTTCGGCAAGCTTCACTGCGGCCGACCACAAACCGCTTTTCCCGGAGAGCGCATGGAATTCCATCGAACGATCACTACCCGATGAGAGGACCAGGGTATCCTCCCCCTCGAACCCGATCTGATGGTGGCTTTGGTCCCTGTCCGGAAAGGCAAAAGTCAAATCCTTCCCGGTAACCTCGAAGCGGCTCTCGGTGAAGATCTCCATGCGGTTGCTTGGGTCAATGAAGATCTCGACCAGGTTTCCACCTGGTCTCATCACCATGATGTATTCGGCATTCTCTACAATGGGCCCCGCCCCATCAGGAACGCGAAACCACGCACCCTGGATGCCCTCGTTGGCACTGACCCCCATTGCGAAGAGACAGAGTGCAATCGCCAGTGCACGGCGTTTCACCTTGATCATTCATCTTCCGGGAGAAGAGGACGCGAGGCTTCGGAAAGCAGGCGCGTCACCTTCGCCGGTGCTGAACCGGGAGTGAGCCAGAAGGCCATGACGTTCGGACCGAGGGGCCTCCCCCAAGGCGCCTCATCAATCTCGATGGCCCCTTCCAGTCGAGCATTTGGCATATGCACCAGCAGAAGCCGCCCATTATCGTCTTTCAGATCGACAACAACCCTCTCCGCGTCTCCGAAAAAGTCATCCGTGACAGCGGGTTGGTATCGCGCCACCTCGCCGGTCAAGGCCAGACGCAGAAGAGCAGCATGCAGGTGTGCATCCTCTGGCATTCGCCGGAGGAAGAACTCACCTTTCATGTTTACGAAGTGGATCAGATCTGCATTGAGCGGCTCATAGTAGTATTCGCTGTCATACAGAACCTCGGATGAGGTGAAGACAGCTATGTTACCCTGGATCTCGACATCCATGAATGCGATCGACTCCGCATCAGCAGACAGGGCCCTTGGAAGTATGGCTAGGCGTCCATCAGGATGAAGGGCATGTAGGGTATCTGTCCGGGCAAAGTCGGGGAAACCGTCGCGACCAGAGAGAAACCAGTAGCCATGAATCCGATCATCGGCGAGCGGGAAACTCGGCGTAAAGACCGCCAGCGAAAGAAGCACCAGCAGGGTGCGGACCATCATTACTCCTTGAGATAGGCTTAATTTCTTGCCGCAAGGAGTGCGTCCATGAGGCCGTCAACCCGATACCAGAGCGTATATTTTTCACCGTTGTCCTTGCGGAATATCAGGGAAATGCGCGGGTCCTGCATCCGGGAAAGATTAAAGGCAAACTTGCTATAGGAAACCGTGACATCCAGGGCGATGATCTGATCATCGCGATCACATGGCATGGCACGGCCCGACTTGCCGCCGGCAATCTGCGAGAAGGACTTGTGGCAGCTCGCGCAAACGGCAAAACCATCTGTCTTGGTACAGGCCTGTTCTGGCGACAGGGTCGCAAATTCGGTTGTATCCTCACTTGCCTGATCTTCGAGTCTGAGTCCTTCAAAGCGGGCAAGATAGAACTCACGCCTCTCAAGTACCGTTTTGTGCACTAAGGAACTGAATTGCAGGAGGGTCTTCCCGACGGACTGCCCGTACAAGCACAAGGCGCGCTGTTTTCTGCCATCCTCCGATCGCTTGACGTATCCCAGTTCAGCACATTTCTCCATGGCATCCGCCAGTGCCGTCGGAAAGGGCGGAAGGAACGGACCGTCCGGATTGGTCTCGTATTCCCCAACGACCGCATCACCCCAGTCCGCAATCTGCTCCAGGACCCTGTCGCCGCCATCCCGGATATCCAGCCACTTGGACGGCAAATCGAAACGGACCCTGGATCTGAGGTTGGCCGTCATCATATCGAAGCGCGAATGTTTGGGCGTAATGTAGATGGCCGATCCCCGATCACGTCCGCTTGCCCTTTCCTCAAGCGCGCGCCATCGCCGCTCCTTGATTCGTGGATTATCAACCTCCTCGTGGGCCAAGAGGTCGGCCATGCCAGCGACCGCATCCTTGTAATCTTCCGCCCGGACATCGGCAGTCTGCCCGAGAAGGAAAATCGCGATCAAAAGCGCAACAATATGTGGATGCCAACGCGACGCTGCTTTCATATATCGGATGATGATATGCGACGAACTCTGTCTCATGTGGCTAATGCCCCCTGATTATGTGCCCCTGACACTAAAGGCCTTTTTATCCTTATCCCACAGAGTGATGGCAATCGCGACAGATAAACTTAACGGGCAGCACGGACGAGAACAGATCCATAAAAAGGGGCGGATGCCTTCACCGCATCCGCCCCTGTTCTCAGGTTGACTTCACGGCCGTATCAGGCCGCTTTGTCGGACTTCATCAGGTTGCGCAGCACATAGTGCAGGATGCCGCCGTGGCGGAAGTATTCCACCTCGTCCTCCGTGTCGATGCGGCAAAGCAGGGAGACCTCCTTTGTCTGGCCGTCGGCGTAGTGGATCTGCGCCGGCATCTTCTTGCGTGGCTCGATGCCCTCTTCCAGGCCCTGGATGTCGAAGGTCTCGGTGCCTTTCAGGCCCAGGGTCTCGCGGGTGGTGCCTTCCTCGAACTGCAGGGGCAGGACGCCCATGCCCACCAGGTTCGAGCGGTGGATACGTTCGTAGGATTCGGCGATCACCGCCTTCACACCCAACAGGCGCGTGCCCTTGGCCGCCCAGTCACGGGATGAACCAGTGCCGTATTCCTTGCCGGCCACCACGACCAGGGGGGTCCCTTCGGCCTGGTATTTCATGGCGGCATCATAGATGGGCATCTGCGTGCCATCGGGCTGGTGGAGGGTCACGCCGCCTTCGACACCCTGTACCATCTCGTTGCGGATGCGGATGTTGGCAAAGGTGCCGCGCATCATGACCTCGTGGTTGCCGCGGCGCGAACCGTATGAATTGAAATCCTGCGGGCGCACTTGGTGCTCCATCAGGTACTGCCCGGCGGGGCTGTCCTTCTTGATGGCCCCGGCCGGCGAGATGTGGTCGGTGGTGACCGAGTCGCCCAGGATCGCCAACGGGCGGGCGTCCTTGATATTCGAGAAGCTGCCCGGCTCCGGCGAGATGTCCTGGAAGAACGGCGGGAAGCGCACATAGGTGCTTCCGTCGTCCCAGTCATAGGTCATGCCGGTTGCCGTCTTGATGCTCTTCCACTGCTCGGGACCTTCGAAGACATTGCTGTAACGGCTGCGGAACATCTCCGGCGTCAGGCTTTTCCGGAGAACCTCCTCGATCTCGTGATTGCTAGGCCAGACGTCCTTCAGATAGACGTCCTGTCCGTCCTTGCCCTTGCCCAGCGGTTCCTTGAAGACGTCGATCAAGGTATTGCCGGCCAGCGCATAGGCCACCACCAGCGGCGGCGACGCCAGATAGTTCAGCCGTGTCTGCGGATGGATGCGGCCCTCGAAGTTGCGATTGCCGGACAGCACCGCGGCCACATGCATGTCTCCCTCATCGATCGCCTTGGCGATGTGCTCGGGCAGCGGGCCGGAGTTGCCGATGCAGGTGGTGCAGCCATAACCTACCAGCTCGAAGCCCAGGGCATCCAGATCGTCCTGCAAGCCGGCGGCTTCCAGGTAATCGGTCACCACCTGGCTTCCCGGTGCCAGCGAAGTCTTCACCCAGGGCTTGGTCTCAAGGCCCAGCTCCAGCGCCTTGCGGGCCAGAAGGCCGGCGCCGATCAGGACCGAGGGATTGGAGGTATTGGTACACGACGTGATGGCCGCAATCACCACGGCGCCATTGTCCAGGCTGTAGTCGGCGCCTTCCACCGGCACGGACTTGGCGGGGTCGGCCTTGGACTCCGTGATGGTCGTCCGCGCATTGTTGGACAGGTCGGACAACGCCACGCGATCCTGCGGGCGCTTCGGCCCGGCCAGGGAGGGTTCGACGCTCGAGAGGTCCAGTTCGACCACGTCACTGAAGACCGGTTCGGGCTCGCTGGGATCGTACCAGAGGCCCTGTTCCTTGGCGTAGGCTTCCACCAGCGCCACGATCTCCTCGTCACGGCCGGTAAAGGCCAGATAGCGCAGAGTTTCGTCGTCGATGGGGAAGAAACCGCAGGTGGCGCCATACTCGGGGGCCATGTTGCCGATGGTCGCACGGTCGGCCAGCGTCAGCCTGGGAAGGCCCGGACCGAAGAATTCCACGAACTTGCCGACCACGCCCTTCTTGCGCAGGATTTCCGTAACCGTCAGCACCAGGTCGGTGGCCGTGGCCCCTTCCTTCAACGCACCGGTCAGGCGCACGCCGACAACCTCGGGAATGACCATGGTGACCGGCTGGCCCAGCATGGCGGCTTCCGCCTCGATGCCGCCAACGCCCCAACCCAGGACGGAAAGGCCGTTGACCATAGTGGTGTGGCTGTCGGTGCCGACCAGGGTATCCGGATAGGCAACACGCTTGCCGTCGATTTCCTTGTTCCAGACCACCTCGGCCAGGTACTCCAGGTTCACCTGGTGGCAAATGCCGGTGCCCGGGGGCACGACACGGAAGTTGCCGAAGGCATTCTGGCCCCAACGCAGGAAGGCATAGCGTTCGCCGTTGCGCTCGAACTCGTGATCGACGTTTTCCTTGAAGGCCGTGTCATTGCCGAAGGCATCAACCATGACCGAATGGTCGATCACCAGATCGACCTGAGACAGGGGGTTGATCTTGCGCGGATCCCCGCCCAGCTCGGTCATCGCTTCGCGCATGGCGGCCAGATCGACCACGCCCGGCACGCCGGTGAAGTCCTGCATCAGCACACGGGCCGGCCGATAGGCGATCTCGTTGTCCGAGCGTTTGTCCTTCAGCCACTGGGCCACGGCCTTGATATCATCGACCTTTACGGACTGGCCGTCCTCATGGCGCAACAGGTTCTCAAGAAGAACCTTCAGCGAGGACGGCAGGCGGGAAACATCGCCCAGCGTCTCTTCGGCAGCCTTCAGGCTGAAATAGTCATAGTCCTTTCCCTTTACGGAAAGCGTACGGCGGGTCTTGAGGGTGTCCTGTCCGAGGCTCACGAAATCTCTCCTTCGTTCTTGACGCCGGATCGGGAACTGCAGGAAGGGCCCGTCGCCTCGATCCGGTATCAGTGGGTCGCTCACGCTGGCTCGTCCGGTTGTGCCGGGCAGGCCGCCAAAGGCGCCTGCCAAGAGCCGCGCAGCGCCCCGCAACCGGTAGCGACCATGTCTGCGGGATGACGCTTTGTACGATTTATGCGCCTTATATACGCATCACGGCCTGTTCAGCCAAGCCCCCATCCGAACCGAAGACCCGGAGGGAGGGGCTACAGGATGAACTTGGTCAAGTCGGAATTGCGCGCCAGCTCGGCCACATGACTGTGAACCATCTCGGCGGTGATCTCGATGTGCTCGCCGCTGCGATCGCTGGCCGTGAAGGAGATTTCCTCCAGCAGCTTTTCCATGACGGTGTGCAGACGCCGCGCGCCGATGTTCTCCACCGAGGAATTGATCTCGGCGGCCAGGTCCGCCAGGGCGTCGATGGCCTCGTCGGAAAAGACCAGGTCCACGCCCTCGGTGTCCATCAAGGCCTTGTACTGGCGGATCAGACTGTTCTCCGGCTCCGTCAGGATGCGCTTGAAGTCGTCGCGGGTGAGCGCCTGCAGCTCGACCCGGATGGGAAGGCGCCCCTGGAGTTCGGGCAGCATGTCCGAGGGCTTCGCCACATGGAAGGCGCCCGAGGCCACGAAGAGGATGAAGTCGGTGTTGACCTGGCCGTGCTTGGTGGTGACCGTCGTCCCCTCGATCAACGGCAGCAGGTCGCGCTGTACGCCCTCGCGGCTGACGTCGCCGCCGCCCTGCTGGCTGGATCGCGCGGTGATCTTGTCGATCTCGTCCAGAAAGACGATGCCGTTCTGCTCCACGTTCCGGATCGCCTCGGCCGTCACCTTTTCCTCGTCCAGCAGCTTGTCGCTCTCCTCGGCGATCAGGACGTCGTAGGAATCGGCCACGGTCATGCGGCGTGACTTTGTGCGCCCGCCAAAAGCCTTACCGAACATGTCGTTCAGGTTGATCATGCCCATCTGGCCACCCGGCATGCCAGGAATGTCCATGGTCGGCATCTGCATGCCGGCGCTGTCCTGGACCTCCAGATCGACTTCCTTGTCGTCCAGCTGGCCATTGCGCAACATGCGACGGAACTTGTCCTTGGTCTCGTCGCCCGCCTTCTCACCGACAAGAGCTTCGACCAGGCGGCTCTCGGCATTCAGTTCGGCCCGGGCATGAACCTCGCGCCGCATGCGCTCACGCGTGATGTTCAGCGAGGCCTCGAGCAGGTCGCGGATAATCGATTCCACGTCACGGCCCACATAGCCGACCTCGGTGAACTTGGTGGCCTCGACCTTCAGGAAGGGCGCCTGTGCCAGCTTGGCCAGCCGGCGCGCGATCTCGGTCTTGCCGACGCCGGTCGGACCGATCATCAGGATGTTCTTGGGCAGCACCTCGTCGCGCAGGTCCTCGGGCAGCTGCTGGCGGCGCCAACGGTTGCGCAGGGCCACGGCCACGGCGCGCTTGGCCTCGCGCTGGCCGACGATGTAGCGGTCCAGCTCCGAGACGATCTCGCGCGGGCTGAAGGCATTGGCGCTGGTCTCGGGCGCCTGTGCTTCGGGGTGGTAGGCGGTTTCTTCCTGCACGTCAGATGCTTTCAACGATGATGTTGTCATTGGTGTAGATACAGATCCCGGCAGCTATGGACATGGATTTACGGGCGATCTCTTCGGCTTCCAGGCCGTCGATGTCCACCAGGGCGCGGGCGGCGGACAGCGCATAGGCCCCACCCGAACCGATGCCGATCAGGCCGTCTTCCGGCTCGAGGACATCGCCGTTGCCGGTCAGCACCAGCGAGGTCGCGTTGTCGGCCACGGCCATCATGGCTTCCAGGCGGCGCAGGTAGCGATCGGTGCGCCAATCCTTGGCAAGCTCCACCGAAGCGCGCATCAACTGCCCCGGATGGTTTTCCAGCTTGGCCTCCAGGCGTTCGAACAGCGTGAAGGCATCTGCCGTGGCACCGGCAAAGCCGACGATCACGTCGCCGTCCCGTCCCAGGCGCCGGACCTTGCGCGCGTTGGATTTCATGACCGTGTTGCCAAAGCTGACCTGCCCGTCACCTGCGATGACAGCCTTGTCGCCCTTGCGTACGGAAAGGATGGTGGTGCCCCGCCAGGATGCGGGACCGTTCTGTTCTGCTTCACTCGACATGGCCCCTCAAATGGCAGCAGAGGGCCGACGGATCAAGATATCAAGTCACGCTTTTTCGCGGAGGTGGCTTTTCCGGCCACGGCTTGGTAAAACCGCGCCGGTTCATGATCGAACCGCTCATACTGGAAAGCGGGATGCAGGCCATGCGCACAGGCCAAGTCGAGAGAAACACCAAGGAGACCAGGATCTCCGCCAGCGTCAACCTGGACGGCAATGGCAATTATGACATCGCCACGGGTATTGGTTTCCTGGATCACATGCTGGAACAGCTGTCACGTCACAGCCTGATCGACATCACGCTGCGCGCTGATGGCGACCTGCACATCGATTTCCACCACACCACCGAGGACAGCGGCCTGGCCCTGGGCGAAGCCATCGCACAGGCCCTGGGCGAGCGCCGCGGCATTCGCCGCTATGGCTCGGCCCTGATTCCCATGGATGAAACGCTCAGCCGCGCTGCCCTGGACATATCCAATCGGCCCTACCTGATCTGGAAAGTGGACTTTACCCGCGACAAGCTGGGCGAAATGGACACGGAACTCTTCAAGGAATGGTTCCAGGCCTTCGCCCAGAAGGCCGGATTGACGCTGCATGTGGAGACGCTGTATGGCACCAACAATCACCACATGATCGAATCCTGCTTCAAGGCACTCGCACGGGCCCTGCGCGAGGCCGTCGAGATCGACCCGCGCAAGGCCGAGGACATTCCCTCGACGAAGGGCAGTCTCTAGTTTCGGATAATCGCCGAATGACCTGTGTAATCATCGACTACGGCTCGGGCAATCTTCGCTCGGCCGCCAAGGCGCTGGAACGCGCAGCCGCGCAGGACAGCCTTGGTATCGCCATCAAGGTGAGCGACCGTGCCGAGGACCTGGCGCAGGCCGAGCGTATCGTCCTGCCCGGTGTCGGGGCCTTTGGCGACTGCCGACAGGGCCTGGCGGCCGTGCCCGACATGATGGAGGCGCTCGAGGAGGAAGTCCGGCAGAAGGGAAAGCCTTTCCTGGGCATCTGCGTCGGCATGCAACTGATGGCCGAACGGGGTGTCGAACATGGCACCTATCCGGGGCTGGGCTGGATCAGCGGCGAAGTGAAGCGGATCGAGGTGCCCGCGGGCTACAAGATTCCCCATATGGGCTGGAACGACCTGAGCTTCAGCCCGGGTCCGCGCCATCCCGTACTGGATGGGCTGGAACAGGGGGTGCATGCCTATTTCGTGCACAGCTACAGCCTGCGTGCCGAGAACCCGGACCAGGTCCTGGCCTGGACCGACTACGGTACAGACATCACGGCCGTGGTGGGACGGGACAACCTGATCGGAACGCAGTTTCACCCCGAGAAGAGCCAGGCCGCCGGCCTGCGCCTGCTAGCAAATTTCCTGAGGTGGACACCGTGAGCAACAACTCCTTCATCAATCCGGGCAAGCCCGCAAAAACCCGTGTGGAAAGCCTGACGGAGTTTACCGGATCCGATCTGCACGATCTTTGCGATGCCGCGGAAGCCGCGATCGTTGATGGCGGAGGTTTTGGCTGGCTGAAACCACCGCCCCGCGAGGTCATGGAGTCCTATTGGAAGGGCATGCTGCTGATCCCCGAACGTATGATCTTCGTGGCCCGCCTGGATGGTGTGATTGCCGGTTCAGCCCAGCTGCTGCAGCCTCCCAAGAACAACGAGGCGGGCGCAGCCTGCGGCAGCCTGACCACCTTTTTCATAGCGCCCTGGGCACGTGGGCACGGCCTGGCGCCGAAGCTGGTCGGCCGTGTTGAAGCCGCCGCGCGGGAGGCGGGGTTCGAGGTGTTGAACCTGGATGTACGCGCGACCCAGACCCGTGCGATCCAGGTCTATGAACAGATGGGCTTCGTACGCTGGGGCACGCACCCCTATTACGCCTATGCCGAGGGCCGCTGGCTTGAGGGATATTATTACTATAAGGACCTGACCAAACAGGATTGAAGACGAGAACGGACCCAGCATGATTCTTTATCCCGCCATTGACCTGAAGGACGGCCAGGCCGTGCGCCTGCTGCGCGGCGACATGGACAAGGCCACGGTCTTCAACAAGGACCCTCTGGACCAGGCACGCGCTTTCCAGGCGGCGGGGTTTGCCTGGCTGCACCTGGTGGACCTGAATGGCGCCTTCGAGGGCAAGCCGGTCAATGCCGAGGCCGTGGAACGCATTGCCGGCAACATCGACCTTCCCATCCAGCTTGGCGGCGGCATTCGTTCGCTTGAGACCATCGAGCGCTGGCTCACCGCCGGCGTGGCCCGCGTGATCCTGGGCACCGTGGCGGTCAAGGATCCCGACCTGGTGATCGAGGCCTGTCACCGATTTCCCGGCCGCATCGCCGTGGGCATCGACGCTCGAGACGGCCGCGTGGCCGTCGAGGGCTGGGCCGAGACCTCGGACCTGCTGGCCAGTGACCTGGCGCGGCGTTTCGAGGACGCCGGGGTCAGCGCCATCATCTATACCGATATCGACCGCGATGGCGCCCTGCAGGGCGTGAACGTCACCTCGACGGCCGAACTTGCCCAGGCAGTCAACCTGCCAATCATCGCCTCGGGTGGTGTGGCCGGGCTAGAGGATATCGCTGCTCTGGCAGAGGTCGGACAGCAGCCGGCGCAGACAGCCATAGCCGGTGTTGTCTGCGGCCGTGCGCTCTATGACGGACGCCTGGATCCGAAGGAAGCCCTGGCGCTGCTGCGCGAAAGGACAGGTGCCTGATGCTGAAGGTCCGGATCATACCCTGCCTGGACGTTAAGGACGGGCGCGTGGTGAAGGGCGTGAACTTCGTCGGCCTGCGCGATGCCGGAGATCCCGTGGAACAGGCGCGTATCTATGACGCCGCCGGGGCCGACGAGCTTTGCTTTCTGGATATCACGGCCAGTCACGAGAACCGCGGTACGATCCTGGACGTGGTCCGCGCCACCGCCGAACAGTGCTTCATGCCGCTGACCGTAGGTGGCGGTGTGCGCACGCTGGAGGACATCCGCCAACTGCTGCTGGCCGGGGCCGACAAGGTCTCCATCAACACCACCGCCGTTCACAATCCCGAATTCGTGCGCGAGGCCGCCGAGAAGTTCGGTACCCAGTGCATTGTCGTGGCCGTGGACGCAAAGCTTGGCGACAGCGGCGATTTCGAGATCTTCACCCATGGCGGACGAAAGCCCACCGGCCTGGAAGCCGTCAGCTGGGCCCGGCGCATGGCCGACTACGGCGCCGGCGAGATCCTGCTGACCTCCATGGATCGGGATGGCACTAAGACGGGCTTCAACCTGGAGCTGACGCGCGCGGTAGCCGACGCGGTCGAGGTTCCCGTCATCGCTTCGGGTGGTGTGGGCAATCTGGACCACCTGGTCGAGGGAATCCGCGACGGACATGCCGCCGCCGTGCTGGCAGCCTCGATCTTCCACTTCGGCACCCACAGCATTGCCGAGGCCAAGGCCCACCTGGCGGCCGCCGGCATTCCCGTACGCCCGATGGAGGAGGCCGGATCATGACCCAGCAGGACCAAATGCCCGACAACAGGCATGTGCTGGACGAACTCTACGAGGTCATCGCAGCCCGCCGGAACGCCGACCCCGAAATCTCCTACACGGCAAAACTCTTTGCCAAGGGCGAAACGAAGATCGCCCAGAAACTGGGCGAAGAAGCCGTGGAAACCGTGATCGCGGCCTTGAAGGAGGACCGAGCCGCCCTGGCCTCGGAAAGCGCAGACCTGCTCTATCACCTGCTGGTTCTCTGGGCGGAAAAAGGCATCGACCCCGAAGAGGTCTGGAACAAGCTGCAGGATCGCAAGGGCACATCCGGCCTCGCCGAAAAGGCCGCCCGCAAGCCGGAATAAGCCCTGAGGACCCTAATCGGGTCCGGAAAAAGCCACAGCTTCCTGCCAGCCCCGTTCTCGCGACGGGGTGGTGTTTTCTTGCAGATTTCCCCATATAGCTGGGCGTGCTACGCTTCCTGCGGGTCGAGACTGGCCCGACGCGGATCACAGCCAGAACAGGACATCGAAGGGGAAAGCTGACGTGACGGACACTGCCGTTTCCTATGATCCGGAAAACATCTTCGCCAAGATCCTGCGCGGGGAGATTCCCTGCGACAAGGTCTTCGAGAACGAGCACGCGCTCGCCTTTAACGACATAAACCCCCAGGCGCCGGTCCACGTGCTGGTGATCCCCAAGGGCGAATACGTTTCCCCCGAGGATTTCACTGCACGCGCCAGTGACGCCGAGATCGCCGGATTCATGCGCGCGGTCGGGGAAGTGGCGCGCCAGCTTGGCCTGTCCGAGAACGGCTATCGCCTGCTAGCCAATCATGGGCCGGAGTCCCGCCAGGAAGTTCCGCACCTGCATGTTCACATCACCGGCGGCCGCGACCTGGGACGCCTGCTGGAGCCGGAAAAGTAACAGTTTGCTTATCCGAAGTTCGGATAGGCCACTGGTTTCGTAACGAAAAAGGACTCACCTCATGGGTATTGAAGTTACAGGCATTTTCGGCCTGCTCCTCCTGATCCTTGTGATATACGCCATCGTCAAGACGGTGCAGAGTGGCGCCTCCACGGGCGGCAAGGTCATCTGGATCGTCGTATTGATCCTGCTGCCGCTGCTGGGCTTCATTCTCTGGCTGCTGTTCGGCCCCAAGGGGTAAGCTAGGATAAGGCGCAGCGGCTCAGCCGCTGCGCCCTTCGCTTTCTTCCGGGTCGGAAGTTTCGCTGTCCGGGCGCATTGCCTGGACCTCCTCCTTGATTTCCCGCACCTCCCTCAGAATGGCTTCGGCATCCGCATGGGCCGCTTCGCGTTCGGCCTCGATGTCCGTATCATGCTGGGACTGCATGGCATTCACGATGATCGCGATGAAGAGGTTGAGCACGGTGAAGCTGGTCAGCAGGATGAAGGGCACGAAGAACAGCCAAGCCAGTTCGTAGCGTTCCATGACCGGACGTACGATGTCCATGGACCAGCTTTCCAGGGTCATGATCTGGAACAGCGTATAGGACGAAGCTCCAATGGTGCCGAACCACTCGGGAAAAGTCTCGCCGTAGAGCTTCGTCGCCATGACCGAGAAGACATAGAACACCAGCCCCAGCAGCGCGACGATCGAGCCCATGCCCGGGATCGCGCTCAGCAGCGCCCCCACCACACGACGCATGGAGGGCACGACCGAAACCAGGCGCATGACGCGCAGGATGCGCAAGGCACGCAGGACCGACAGGCTTCCCGTGGCCGGAACCAATGCAATCCCCACCACCAGGGTATCGAAGATGTTCCAGGGGTCCTTCACGAAGCGCCAGCCATAGGCCACCATTTTGGCCAGGATCTCCAGTACGAAAACCGCAAGGATCGTCCGATCCGCGGCCACGAGGAAGTCCCCGGCGGAAGCCATGGCCGTTTCACTGGTCTCAAGGCCCAGGGTGATGGCATTGAGCACGATCAGGACGGTGATGAACAGTTGAGTCCGGCGATGCTCAACCAGCTTGCGCAAGCCGCCGCGCAGACGGCTCTCGGTCTCGCGCGTTCCGTCACCCGGCCGGGCTTGCGGCCTGTTCATGCCTGACTCCTCTGCCCTGTCTGGGAAGGCGCTGCGCAATGGCCAGCCGCCTGCTTGATCTTCAGGCGCAGACATAAGACGAAAGCGGGGCCGGCTGACAAGCCCTTTTCGTACGAAAGGCGGGTGACAGTAGTGTCAGGCCTGGCCAGCGCCAAAGATCTCTTCCTCCTGGCGCACCGCCTGGCCGGTGATCTTCTCCACGGCCCGGGCCGCACCGTCGTTGAAGGGGTTGAGCACAACGTCCGCTCCCGCCTTCACCATCTGACGCGCATCCCATAGGTCATGACTGGTCACGGCAATCCGGCCCTGATAGCCGTTGTCCCGCAGGGTCTGGATCAGGGAGACACGCTGGTCCACACCAATCAGGGCCGTGCGTTGCGGCGGGGTTGCCATGATGACCCACTCGGCCGTGCGATAGGGCAGGTGCAGCAGGAATTCGGGATCCGACACATCACCATAGAGCGCTGGATAGCCGCGTGCCTGATAGCGTTTCAGCGTTTCCGGATCGAAGTCCACACCCAGGACGGATTTCTCCTGCTCGATCAGGTCGCGCGCGATACCCCGGCCGTAACGTCCCAAGCCAAACAGGATCACGTCATAGGCCCCCTCGGCCGCCGCACCTTCGTGCTCCTGTTCGCGATGGGCAATCCGCCGCTCGAAGATGCCGAGCAGGGGTTCCAGCCAGCGATAGAGCTGCTGGGAATAGGTGATCAGATAGGTGGACAGCATGATGGTGACCAGGCCCACCAGGGTGACCAGACCCATGGCCTGGTCACCGACATGTCCCAGCGACAGGCCCATGGCCATGAAGATCAGGGAAAACTCGCTGATCTGCGAAACCGTCAGGCCGGCCAGGAAGCCGGTGCGCTTGCGATAGCCCATGGCGCCCATGATGATCAGCACGATCAGGGGATTCCCGATCAGGACGAAGAGCGACAGGATGGTCGCTGGCCCCACCTGGCTGCCAAGCAGGTCCAGGTTCAGCCCCATGCCCAGCGAGATGAAGAAGAACAGCAGCAGGAAGTCGCGCAGGCTGGACAGTCGGGTCGCCACGTTGTCGCGATAGGAGGAAGAGGCAAGCGACACGCCGGCCAGAAGGCCGCCCAGCTCCTTGCCGACCCCGACCAGTTCGCCCAGGGCTGCGAAGATCACCGCCCAGGTGATCGCAAAGATGATCAGCAGTTCGGGCACGCGCGCCAGGCGGCGCAGCAAGGGATCAGCCAGGTATCGGATGAAGACCACGACCGCCGCGACCAGCAACAGGCCGCCGCCCAGAGCCGTCAGGACCGCCATGGTCCCGCCATCCCCACCGGCGCCGGCGCCAATGCCCACCGCCGACAGCACCACCATGGCCACCACGACGGCGATATCCTGGACAATCAGGAACCCCAGCGCGATGCGTCCATAGAGGGAGTCGATCTCGCCCTTGTCGGACAGCAGCTTGACGATGATGATGGTGCTGGAGAAGGTCAGGGCAACAGCCACATAGAGGCTCACGATCGGGCTGAGTCCCAAGGCCAGACAGATCAGGTAGCCGAAGACGGAGGTGAAGAGCACCTGGCCCAGACCGGTGGCCACCGCAACCGGACCCAGAGTGCGGACCAACTGCAGGTCCAGCTTCAGTCCTACCAGGAAAAGCAGCAGGGCAATGCCGATTTCCGCCAACAGGGAGATGGCCTCGTTGGCGCTGGCAAAGCCGGTGACATCCGGCCCGGCAATGATCCCGGCTGCAATGAAACAGACCAGCAGGGGCTGCCTCAGAGAAACGCCAATCAGCCCAACGAAGGTAGCAAGGCCAAGAAGCCCGGCCACCTCATAGAATACCGTATGATCGATGTGCTCCACCTGCCCCTGCCTGTCTGGTCCACCGTGTAGGGCAGATTAACATGTAAGCGCCAAGTGGAAAGAGCGGCCTGGAAGCCGGCTACGCCATTGCCGCCATCATGCGGCGATAACCCAGTGCCTCTGCGACGTGCAGGCGCCGGACCCCCTCACAGTCCTCAAGGTCGGCCAAGGTCCGGGCCACACGCAGAACACGATGGTAGCCACGGGCCGAGAGCTTCATGCGGTTGGCAGCCTCCTGCAGCAGGCTGCGGCCCTCGCTGTCGGGCTCCGCACAGCTTTCCAGGCGTTGGCCGTCCAGCTCAGCATTGGTCAGGCAGCGGCCCTCGATGCCATCACCCACGGCTCCGTTACGCTGTGCCTGGCGCGCCCGCGCCCGGGCCACACGCGCGGCCACATCAACACTGCCCTCGGCGGGCGGAGGCAGGGCCAGATCCGCCGCGCTGACCGCCGGGACATCCACATGCAGGTCGATGCGATCGAACAGCGGACCCGAGATGCGCGCCTGGTAATCCTGGCCACAGCGAGGGGCCTTGCTGCAGGCAAGCGCCGGATCGTCCAGATACCCGCAACGACAGGGATTCATGGCGGCCACCAGCTGGACGCGTGCCGGATAGGTCACATGGGCGTTGGCCCTGGCAATGGACACACGTCCCGTTTCCAGCGGTTGCCGCAGGGATTCCAGGGTGGAGCGGGCAAACTCCGGCAATTCGTCCAGGAAGAGCACACCGTGATGGGCCAGGGAGATCTCCCCCGGTTTCGCGCGATGCCCGCCGCCGACCAGCGAGGGCAGGGAGGCCGAGTGGTGCGGATCGCGGAAAGGCCGGTGCTGCAACAGCTTGCCTTCCTCCAGGGTCCCGGCCACGGAATGAATCATGGAAACCTCAAGCGCCTCGGCCGGTGACAGCGAAGGCAGGAGTCCGGGCAGGCGCTGAGCCAGCATGGACTTTCCGGACCCGGGCGGGCCCGTCATAAGCAGGTTGTGATTTCCGGCCGCCGCGATCTCCAGCGCACGCTTGGCCGATTCCTGGCCCTTGATCTCAGCCAGGTCTGGCGTAGACACATCGCTCTCGGCCAGGGCCGCCTGGGGTTGGGAGAGCACTTGGCTGCCCTTGATGTGATTGACCAGGCCCAGAAGGTCGCGCGGGGCCAGGATCTCGATATCCGGGGCCCAGGCCGCCTCGCCACCCTGCGCCGCGGGACAGACCAGGCCCAGGCTGCGCGCCGAGGCATGGATCGCCGCCGGCAGGACACCTGCCACGGGATTGATACGTCCATCCAGCGAGAGCTCGCCCAGCGCCAGGTGGGTGGCCAGGGCATCGGCCGGCAGGACCCCCATCTCGGCCATCAGGGCCAGGGCGATGGGCAGGTCGTAATGGCTGCCTTCCTTGACCAAGTCGGCCGGGGCCAGGTTGACCACGATCCGCTTGGGCGGCAGCGAAAGGCCCAGCGCCGTCAAGGCCGAGGTTACGCGCTCGCGGCTTTCGGCCACCGCCTTGTCGGCCAGGCCGACCACCAGGAATTTCGGCATGCCCGAGGTCGCCAGGACCTGGACATCCACATCGACAACCTCGACCCCCTGGAAGGCCACCGTCCCGATACGTGCGACCATGCAATGCCCCCGCCTGATCAACTACCACCATTTGGTGTTACGGCAGAGGGCATCAAAAGTCACCCATTTTCGACGGGATTTTATCTGTATCGAATTGAATTCGGAATTCGCTAGCCCATCAGATTGAGGGCATCATGCCCCGCGCAGCTGTGATTCCCGGGGCAACAGGGCTGTCAGCAGGCCCAGGAAAGGCAGGAAGGCGCAAAGCTGATAGACGAAGCCGATCCCGTAGGCATCGGCCAGGACACCCAGAATGGCCGCCCCCAGCCCGCCCATGCCGAAGGCAAAACCGAAGAACAGTCCGGAGATCAGCCCCACGCGCCCGGGCACCAGTTCCTGTGCATAGACGACGATCGCCGAGAAGGCCGAAGCCAGAACCAGGCCGATGACCACCGACAGCACGCCGGTCCAGAAGAGGCTGGCGTGCGGCAGCATCAGGGTGAAGGGCAGCACCCCCAGGATGGAGATCCAGATCACCGGACGCCGGCCGATTCGGTCGGCCAGCGGTCCGCCCAGAATGGTGCCCACGGCCGCTGCCCCCAGGAAAACGAACAGCAGGATCTGGGAATGCCGGATGGTCACCCCGAAGGTCTCGATCAGGTAGAAGGTGTAATAACTGGTCAGGCTGGAGAGATAGACGTACTTGGAGAAGATCAGCATCGCCAGCACGCCAATAGCGAAGAGGATACGCCGGCGCGGCAGGGGCAAGGCACGTGAGACCGTCGCTGTCTTCCTGCTGGCCTGGAGGTGTTGTCGCTTCGCCCAGGACCCCACCCACCAGAGAATCAGCATTCCCAGCAGGGCCACGGCGGAGAACCAGGCCACTCCCGGCTGTCCCAGCGGCAGGACCACATAGGCGGCAAGCAGCGGGCCGACGGCCGTGCCGGCATTGCCGCCCACCTGGAAGATCGACTGAGCCAGGCCGAAGCGGCCGCCCGAGGCCGTGCGGGCCAGCCGCGAGGCGTCGGGGTGGAAGATCGAGGACCCCAGTCCCACCGCACAGGCGGCAAACAGCAGGAAGAGATAATGCTGCGCGCTGGCCAGCAGCAGCAGCCCCACCAGCGTACAGCCCATTCCCACGGACAGCAGGCGGAAACGCTGTCGGCGGTCCGTATAGAAGCCCACCGCCGGCTGCAGCAACGAGGCCGTGACCTGGAAGGCCAGATGCAGAAGGCCGATCTGCGTGAAGCTGAGCGCAAAGTTCTGTTGCAGGACAGGATAGATCGCCGGCAGCAGCGACTGCATCATGTCGTTCAGGAAATGGCAGAGACTGAGCGCGCTGAGAACAACGAATGCCGTTCTATTGGCGCTGGCCGTCTCTGCGGTGTTCGCTGCCGCTGTCATCCTTTTTCTCCTTTAATGCAACAGCATATGACCCCAGAGCCCGAGAAGAAAGCCGGCAACCGCGCCCAATGGCGGCGCCCAGTGGCGCTCCAGGTGGGCTTGCGGCGCGATGTCCTGAAAATTCAGGTAGAGAATGCCGCCGGCAGCGAAGAACAGGATGCTTCCCAGCAGGTTCTCCAGGGAATGGAGGTAGCTGAAACCGATCCAGGCGGCCAGCGGGCCCAACAGGACGATGGCGCAGAAGGCGGCCAGGATTCCGCCTGCCGGCAAGCGGTTTCCCGAACGCAGCTCGCGATAGGCATTGAAGCCCTCAGGCAGGTTTTGCAGGGCAATCAAACCGGCAAGCAGCAGCCCGGCCGCCTTGCCTGTGGCCAGCATGGCTCCCAGCGCCAGGGATTCCGGCACGAAATCCAGCAGCATGGCCATCAACTGAGAGGCCGATCCGCCTGCCCGGGCCATCAGGTAGTCCACCACGAAGAAACAGACCCCGCCCAGGGTGAAGGCAGGAAGAGCGAAGGACGGCGAGGTCAGTTTCATGCCTTCGGGAATCAGGACCAGAGCCACCGCCGCCAACAAGGCGCCACCGCCGAAAGCGATCACCGAATGGCGGAATTCCGTTTCCAGCCATTGGGGGCGAAAATCCTCGATCCGCGCTGCAAATCCGCCAAGTGGAATGGTGGCTCCCGCCATGAAGGCATATGCGACGGCACTGAAAACATCAGGCATGGTCCGCCCCCCTGTGTATCAGAGCTGGATAGAGACCTTGGGCGCACTATTCCGGCATCAGGCCTTTGAAACGTGATTCGATCGCATCCCAGATATGACCGGCGGCATTGACGTTGTCGAAGCGTTCCAGCTCCTGCAGTCCGGTGGGCGAGGTCACGTTGATCTCGGTGAGGTAGTCGCCGATGACATCGATGCCCACGAAGATCAGGCCACGCTCCTTCAGGATCGGGCCGATGGTCGTGCAGATCTCACGATCGCGCTTGGAGAGTTCCACCGCCATGGCGCGGCCGCCGACATGCAGGTTCGAGCGAGCTTCGCCCTCGGCCGGGACCCGGTTGATGGCCCCAACGGGCTCACCATCGACCAGAATGATCCGCTTGTCCCCCTTGCGGATCTCCGGCAGATACTTCTGCACGATCAATGGTTCGCGTGAGATTTGCGTGAAGATTTCCAGCAGGGAGTTCAGGTTCTCATCACCCTCCTTCAGGTGGAAGACCCCAGCGCCTCCATTGCCGAACAGCGGTTTGACGATGATGTCCCTGTGCTCACGCCGGAAGGATTCGATTTCAGCCTTGCTGCGCGTGATCATCGTCGGCGGCATCAGCGTCGGAAAATGGGTGACGAACAGCTTTTCAGGCGCATTGCGTACCTCGGCGGGATTGTTCACCACGAGTGTCGAGGCCGGCAGGTGCTCCAGCAGATGCGTTGCCGTGATGTAGGACATGTCAAAGGGGGGATCCTGGCGCATGAGCACCACATCCATACAGGCAAGGTTCAGGCTCTCCGCTTCACCCAGGGTGGCCGCCCGGCCCGCTTCACGTTGAAAGACGGCGGGACGTACGGTGGCATAGACCCGGTCGTTATAATAGGTCAGGTCCTGGGGCAGGTAATGATACAGTCCATGCCCCCTGCGTTGCGCTTCCATTGCCAGGGCAAAGGTACTGTCGGCATTAATGTCGATGGGTTCCACTGGATCCATCTGGATGGCAACGGCAAGTGACATGACTTCTCCTTGATCACGCGTGTCCAGTCTGCGGCCCGCTGCAGGCCTTAGCATTCTCCGACAGCTATTCCCAGCCGTAACGCATCAGGCCGGCCGGCTTCAGGCTTCAAATCAGGCGCCCGCGCATCTCCTCAAGCAAGCGGGCGGTGTCCTGCCTGTTCTTGTCCGGTCCGGCCAGATCGAGATACTGCTCCAATGCATGGATTCCCTCGTGCAACCGACCCAGATGATTGTGGATCAAGCCGGCTTCCCGCCAAAGCTCGGCCCGTTGCGGTGCAAGCAGTAGCATCCTTTCCACCACCGGCAGAGCGTCGTCGGCTCTTTGCGCTTTCAGCAGGCGCAGTTTCAGGTTGTTCTGGAGCCTGAGAAGAATTTCCAGGTTTCCGCTGGCGCTGTAATGGTCACGGGTCAATTCCGCTTCCACCCCCGCCATCGCCTTGAGCAGCTGGCGCATGTCGGCAGGAGTGCAACTGCGCCCCTCATTGAAGGGGTCCAGTATGCAGCGCTCACCGCCGAAGCCGACCCGGATCAGGAAGTGTCCGGGAAAGGACAGGCCCACGGCTTCGCAATCCAGGCGACGCGCTATATGAAGATAGAGGATACCGAGAGCCACCGGCAGGCCGTGTCGGCGGTCAATGACGGACATCAGGTTGGCGTTGTTCAGGTCGTCGTAGTTTTCGTCATCGCCCTTGTATCCGAATTGCTGATAGACGACCCGATTCATGGCACCGACAATGTTCTCCAGGTTATCTCCCGCATTCTCGGAAATCAGGCGAGCGCCGGCTTCCCGTGCCAACTCGGAAAGATGCCGTTCGTAAGTGGATAGCTCCACGCCGGGGCGCTCCAAGGCCGCCAGCAACAGGGCGGTGTGCGCCAGGTCGATGTCCTCGTCGGGAAGCTTGCCGGTCTCCTGCAGTTCTCTCTCGATATCCTTGCGGGTCGTTGCGGGTATGCTGTTCACCCGTGACCTCCTCTTGTTTCTCAGTCTGGTCCCGTTGTTACGTTTTCGTCGGCCAGCACGCGCAGGTAATCCGTGACACCCTTAACATAAGGCACGGACTTGGCATGCGCCACGACCCGTTCGCGTTCATCCTCGCTGCGTGCGATTCCGATCAGGTAGACCCTCTGGTTCACCACCTCAGTGGAATAGTTGATGTCCTTGACGTCCACGTCAAACAGCAGAAGCGTATCCAGGCGCAACTCGATCCAGCGATCCAGTGCGGCATCGCTCAGGCTTGAGGTGTCATCCACAACCAGCTCATCAATAACCTCATTCACCCCCTCCGGACGCCAGGCCAATCGGAAGACCTGGATCTTGTCCTCGGGTGTCGGCACATTGCCGCTCAAAAGTACGCGTCCTTCCTCCACCTGAAGGTGGACGGCGTTGTAGATCTCGAAATCCTCCTGCAGCAGCAAGGCATTCAGCTCGAAGCGGATCCGCGTGTCGTCCGCCGTGGTCGAGAAACCCTTGTCCTTGCTGGCTGCAACACCCCCCGTGGCCGCGGCTCCCACGATCATGCCGGTGCGGCTGCATCCTCCTGCCAGTGCCAGGATCACGACAAGAGTCAACAGGAAGAGGCCGCGTACGGCGTACACATACAGATGGGCGACGGGCAGATGGGCCGCGGAAAACCAGGCCGGCAGTGCTGTCTCACTCGGCTGCCAATGCAAGCTGTTCCTCCTGGAAAATAAAGAAGGGATTGCCTCCATATGAAACGACAGGATCATACGTCATTCCTGCAATTCCTGAACAGGTCGGCTTTCATGGACGCCACAGATCCGGCAAGTGGCGCGGCAGGCGCCCGGGCACCAGCAAAAGCCCGTCAAAGCGCAATTGGCGCTCGGCCAGCTCGGGCCGGCGGGAGAGATAGTAGCTTGCCGCTCGTTCTATGCGATGGCGCTGGCGCTCGGTTATTGCCAGCAACGCCTGTTCATGCGTTGCCCGATGCTTGACCTCCACGAAAGCCAGGATCGCACCCCGGCTTACCACCAGGTCGATTTCGCCGACTGGAGTTCGCAAGCCCTGCGCCAGGACACGGTAGCCCTTCATACGCAACCAGAAACTGGCCAGCGTTTCGGCACGCCGGCCCCGCTTCCAGGCTGAAAGACGTGCAGACCGGCTCATGTTCCGGATTTGCTCGTCAATTCCAGGGCACGGGCGTAAACGCGTCGCCGCGGCAGGCCACTTTCTGAGCTTACCCTGTTCACGGCATCGCGCAGGCTGCTCTCGGCCAGCGCCGCCCGGAGCCGATCGTCAAGGTTGTCCTCTGCCGCAGCGGCGCGCGCACTGTCTGACAGGGGACCGACGAGGACGACAATCTCTCCCTTGGGTGCACCCTGCTGGCTGTAATGCTCGGCCAGCGCCTCCAGGCTGTCCCGCCGCACTTCCTCGTACAGCTTGGTGAGTTCCCGCGCCACGGCGGCCTGGCGATAGCCACCGAGAACGTCCCTCATGTCGCGCAGGCAGGCCGCAAGACGGTTCGGCGACTCATAGAACACCAACGTTCCAGGTATGCTCTGCAGGGCTTCCAGTTCATTCCTTCGCGCACCGCTGCGCGAAGGCAGGAAACCTGAGAAATAGAATCGGTCCGGGGGGAGGCCTGAAAGTGTCAGGGCGGTCAGGACGGCCGACGCGCCGGGCAGCGCGGTCACCTCGTATCCGGCCTCCTGGACTTCACGGACCAGCTTGTAACCGGGATCCGAAACCAACGGCGTCCCGGCATCGCTGACCAGCGCCACAGATTTGCCACCACCCAGCGCAGACAGAAGTTTGGGACGCACACGCGCGGCATTGTGCTCATGATAGGCCGTCAGGGAACGCTCGATTCCATGCGCCTGTAGCAAACGCGCCGTCATGCGGGTATCCTCACAGGCAAGCAGATCGACCCTGGAAAGAACATCCAGGGCTCGCAGAGTGATATCTGCAAGGTTGCCGATCGGTACCGCAACAAGGTAAAGCTGCGGTGCCAACGGCTGTGAAGAGGATTGCATTCCTGTCTGCACCTTTCAGCCGGAAGGCCGCTTTGTTGTTAGGAGATCGTCCATGAGCCTGCTGCCCACTCGTTTTCTCGCCATTTTCCTGATCCTCGGCCTTGCCGCCTGCCAGTCACAGCAGGCTACGCAGCCGGACAGCGGCGCGCAACAGGTCGGAGAAAGCGCTGCGCCAGAAAGCCAGGCCGGTATGGACGGAGAATTCGCGGCCTATGATGACGGCCGTACCCGTATCGCCTTGCTGGCGCCACTCAGCGGCGAGCATCGTGCACTGGGGCGCAGCCTCGTGAATGCCGCCCAAATGGCTCTGTTCCGCCTGGCCGGAAACGATTTCGAACTTGTCGTCAAGGACGCGGGCGACACCGCACGCGAGGCGCAGGATGCAATGGACGAGGCCCTGAACGAAGACGTGCAACTGGTACTGGGTCCCCTGTTCTCGCAGTCCGTCTCCGCGATCGGGCCCCAGGCCACGCGAGCCGGGGTCCCCGTCCTGGCCTTTTCCAATGACCGGTCCGTGGCGGCCCCCGGCGTCTACGTGATGGGAATCGGCCCGGCCAACGACATTACCCGCGTCATCCAGTACTCGGTGGAGCAGGGTCGAGACCGGATCGCGATCCTGGCCCCGCGCAACTCCTATGGGCAGGCCGTTCAGGATGCCGCCCAGCGCGCCGCTTCGCGTTATGGGGCAACGATCACCCAGAGCGCATCCTATGACCCGGCAGACGTGGACATCAGCAACGATGTACGCGCGCTGGCCCAGTCCGCCAGCCAGACCAGCGGCGATCAGACCACCATAAGCGGCTCGGGCATGGGCGTGACTGGCTTCAACAGCCTGCTGATCCCGGCCGGCGGGCGCGAAGTTGAGAACATTGCACCACTGCTGCCCTATTACGACATCAATCCCGAAATCGTGCAGCTTCTGGGCTCACGCCTCTGGGAAAACGGTAACCTCGGTCGCGATCCCGTGCTTTCCGGAGGCTGGTTTGCAGCCCCCGAGCACAACAACTGGGAGACCTTTGCCCGCCAGTATGAAGACCTTTATGGCGAAGAACCGCCGCGTGTCGCCTCCATCGCCTATGATGCCACGGCCCTCGCCGCGGCCCTGGCGCGTGACGCCGAAACCGGCGACAACTCGATGGTCTACGATGAGGCTGTGCTGACGGACAGCGACGGCTATACCGGTGTGGACGGTTTGTTCCGCATGCTGCCGAATGGTGAGGTGGAGCGCGGTCTGGCGGTTTACGAATTGACCGACAACGGCTTCCAGCGCCTGGACCCGGCCCCAAGCAGCTTTGAACGCCTGCTCAACTGAAGCAGGTCAAGTCGGGAGGGAGCCTTACCCCAGGAGGAAACCGAGCAGGGCGTCAAGACGCTGGCGCCCGGCTGGCAGGGCGCGCAAACGCTCGTGCGTCAGTTCCAGGTAGCCAGCTTCGCAAAGCGCCGTCAGGCGTTCAGGATCCAGCAAGGCCTCAAGGGACCGGCCCTGTTCGGCTTCGACAGCCGCACGGCTGATTCCCTCGTCCAGACGCAAGCCCATCATCAGGCGTTCGGTCAGGCGTTCCTCAAGCGTGAGAGCGCTTTCCGCACGTGTGGCATGCCCCTGGTCCTCCACGCTTTCCAGCCAGGCTTCGGGCGCCCGGTGCTGGCGCAGGGCATAACGCGCTCCGTCAAAGCTCAAGCGGCCATGCGCACCCGGTCCGATGCCCAGGTAGTCGCCATAGCGCCAATAGACCAGGTTGTGGCGACTCTCCGCGCCGGGACGGGCGTAGTTCGAGATCTCATAACCTTCCAGGCCGGCCGGCTTCAGGATCGCCGCGGTGTGTTCATAGAGCTGCGCCTGACGGTCCTCCGGGGGCAGCTGCAGTTCACCGCGACGCCAGTCACCGTGGAATACGGTGTTGGGCTCGATGGTCAGCTGATAGAGCGAGATATGCTCGGTGCCTTCCTGTAGCGCGCTTTCCAGTTCGGCTTCCCAGCTTGCCAGGCTTTGCTCCGGCCGGGCATAGATCAGGTCAAAGGAAAAGCGCGGAAAATGCCGCCGGGCAAGCGCAATGGCGTCGCGCGCCTCGGCCGCGGAATGGCGGCGCCCCAGGAAGGCGAGCGCCGTGTCGTCAAAGGACTGAACGCCCAGGGACAGCCGATTGACCCCGGCCGTGCGATAGGCTGTGAACTTGCCGGCCTCTGTCGAGGTGGGATTGGCCTCGAGGGTCACCTCCAGATTGCTGTCCAGCTGCCAATAGCGGGGCAGGACATCAAGCAGCGCGCCCACGGTTTCGGGTGCCATCAGCGAGGGGGTTCCGCCTCCGAAGAACACCGAAGTTAGCTTGCGGCCGGCCGTACGGTTGGCGAAATGCGCCAGCTCGCGCAGGAGAGCCTGCCGCCATCGGTCCTGGTCGATGCTGTCCCGCACATGGCTGTTGAAGTCGCAGTAGGGGCACTTGGATTGGCAGAAGGGCCAATGGATGTAGAGCCCGAAGCCCGGACTCTCAGCGTCAGCTTCTGGATGGGTTTCGAGACTGGACATCTGCAGGTCCCTGTCGGCTGTCACCCGGCCGCACGCAACCAGGTTTCGAAATCGCGGAAGGCCCGCGCTCTGTGACTGATGGCATGCTTGTCCGCGGGATCCATTTCCCCGAAGGTTTCCTGGCGCCCGTCGGGCAGGAACATGGGATCATAGCCAAACCCCAGGCTGCCCCGGGGGGGCCAGACCAGGGTTCCATCCACGCGCCCCTCGAAAACCCGGGTCTCCCGACCGGGATGGGCCAGAGCTAGGACACAGACGAAATAGGCGTGCCGATCCCGGCTGTCGCCCAGCTTCTCGTTCACCTTTTCCATGGCCAGGGCAAAGTCCTTGTCCGGACCCGCCCAGCGCGCCGAATAGATTCCCGGCGCACCGTCCAGGGCCGGAACCACCAGGCCGGAATCATCCGACAGGGCAGGCAGTCCCGCAGCTTCGGCTGCGCTTTCCGCTTTCAGTGCTGCGTTTTCGGCAAAGGTTCGTCCCGTCTCCTCGGGTTCCGGTAAGTCCAGCTCCCCAGCCGAGACGACCTGGATGCCGAAAGGCTCCAGCAATGCGGCGATTTCCCGGACCTTTCCGGGATTGTGGCTGGCAATGACCAGCCGTTCTCCAAGAGACTCCTGCTCAGCCATCGGGCGGTTCACTGCGCGGCCAGCGCGGCACGCTGTTCCTCCGTCAACTGCTTGATGCCGGCCTCGGCCAGCCCCAGCAGATGATCGAACTGGTCGCGGCGGAAGGGCACATCCTCTGCGGTTGCCTGAACCTCGACGATAAGGCCACTGGCCGTCATCACGAAGTTGGCGTCTGCGCCAGCCTCGGAATCCTCGGCATACTCCAGATCCAGGATCGCTTCGCCCCGATAGAGACCGCAGGAAACCGCAGCCACTTCCTCGGACAGCGGAATCTCCGCCATGATACCCAGGCGACGCATATGCTCGAAAGCCATGTGAAGTGCCACATAGGCACCCGTGATGGCGGCCGTGCGCGTTCCCCCATCGGCCTGCAATACATCGCAGTCAAGACGGATCTGGCGTTCGCCGAAAGCCGTCAGGTCCGTTACCGCACGCAGGCTGCGGCCGATCAGGCGCTGGATTTCCTGGGTGCGCCCCGTCTGCCGTCCACGCGCGGCCTCGCGATCCGTGCGCCCGTCCGTGGCCCTGGGCAGCATCCCGTATTCCGCAGTCACCCAGCCACGCCCGCTGTTGCGCAACCAGCCAGGCACACCAGGGTCGACACTTGCCGTGCAAAGCACGTGCGTGTCCCCGAAACGGGCCAGGCACGAACCTTCCGCATACTTGTTGACGTTGGTTTCCAGAACGATTTCGCGTAGCTGGTCGGCGGACCGGCCGCTGGGGCGCATGAGCGAACTCCCTTCAAGGGTTTAAGGCAGGCGGCGCAGTCCGCCCGCGGACGGCGCGAACCTAACGCTTCGACAGAAGGCCGTCCAGCCGCATCCAAGCCGTTGAAACCGCTGTGATCAGGGATTAAATGCTGGGGAATGTGCAAACCGGGTGGAATAATCCCCTCGGACAACTGATTTTATCCGGTATACTCGCAGTCATGACATCCATGTCCAGGCGTCCATCAAAGTCCCTAGCCGACCGCCCCGAACTGGGCGCGTTGAACGAGCGTTCGCGCGAAATCCTGCGCATGATCGTCGATGCCTATGTAGAGACCGGGGCGCCCGTCGGCTCACGCACCCTCTCGCGCAACATGGGCCTGGACCTTTCGCCGGCCACGGTCCGTAACGTCATGGCCGACCTGGAAGATCTGGGTCTGCTGATGGCGCCGCACACCTCGGCCGGTCGCCTGCCGACGGAACAGGGCCTGCGCCTCTATGTGGATGGTCTTCTGGAGCACGGGAACATCGGCCAGGACGAGCGCGAGATCATCGAGGGGAAGTGTGCCGCCTCGGGCCGTTCCCTGTCGCAGGTCCTGGAGGAAGCGACCACGCTTCTCTCGGACCTTTCCCACTGTGCTGGACTGGTGTTGGCGCCAAAGCAGCAGGACGACACCCTGAAGCACATCGAGTTCGTCTCCCTGGGCCCGGGTCGGGCGCTGGTGGTCTTGGTGGGCGAGTCCGGAAATGTCGAAAATCGCGTGATCGACGTGCCGGTCGGCCTGCCACCTTCCTCCCTGGTCGAAGCTTCCAATTTCCTTTCGGCGCATCTGCGCGGTCGCACCCTTGAGGAAACCCGGCAGATCGTCAGCCAGGAGATGGAGGCCCAACGGGCCAGGCTGGATGAGCTGACCTCGCGCGTGGTCGAGGCCGGGCTGGCCACCTGGGCAGACAACACCAGTGGTGGCGCCCTGATCGTGCGGGGCCAGGCCCAGCTGCTCAGTGATGTCCAGGCCCTGGAAGACCTGGAACATATCCGTCAGCTCTTCACCGCCCTGGAAAAGAAGGAGGCTCTGCTGCGTCTGCTCGACCTGGCCGACGACGCGGAAGGTGTCCAGATCTTTATCGGTGCGGAAAACGAGTTGTTCGGCATGGCCGGATGCTCCATGGTCGTCGCACCCTACAACAACAGCCGACAGCAGATCGTGGGCGCCATTGGCGTGATCGGTCCGACGCGGATCGACTATGCCCGGATCATTCCAATGGTCGACTACACGGCCAAGGTCATCGGCCGCTTGATCGGCTGACCCCTTAAAACAGCCGGGTCATTCACACAGATAATCAGGCTGAAACAGTTACAGTTATTCGGAAAGGACTCATGGCAAAACGTCCCCAGCAATCAGAAACGACACAGACTCCTACGGAAGAGAATCTCGCCGAACAGGGCAAGACAGCCGAGGGTGACGAGACTGTCGAACCGGAAATCGCGGCGAATGAGGATATCGGCGAAGTGCCTCCGGGCGACAATGAACTCGACGAGACAGATGCCCTGCGGGCCGAAGTCGCTGCTCTGAAGGAGCAGTTGCTACGGTCCATGGCAGATGCGGAGAACACCCGCAATCGCGCGCGCAAGGACCGTGACGAGGCCGCCAAGTATGCGGCCAGCGGCATCGCCAAGGACCTTCTGTCCGTGGCCGACAACCTGCGGCGCGCCCTCGAAAGTGTTCCCGCAGAGGCCATCGAGCAGAACGAGCATCTCAAGAGCCTCGTGACCGGGGTTGAGATGACCGAGAAGTCCCTGCTGGAAGCCTTCGAGAAGAACCACATCAAGCGGATCGATCCCGTTGGCGAGCGCCTGAACCCGCACTATCACGAGGCCATGGTCGAGATCGAGGATCCCGAACGCCCCGCGGGCACGGTCTCGCAGGTCTTCGAACCGGGTTACGTGTTGCACGACCGCCTGCTACGCCCTGCCAGGGTTGCCGTCTCGAAGGGCGGTGGCCAGAACGGCGGCCCGGGCGGCCAGGTGGACACCCAGGCCTGACCCACTCAACACAGGGATCAGGACCGACCCCTGGATGGGGGCTGGTCCTGATCCCGGTCCTGCGGAGTCTCCTGGCTCTGTGGGTCGGGGCTATCTTGAAGGCGGCGCCTCGCCTCGCGGATGCCCAGCCAGCGGAAAAAGAAATAAAGGGCACCAGCAACAAGCATGAGGCCCGTTCCGAACTGGCTGGCTGCAGGACTGTCGAGAAGCCTTTCACCAAAAAGAGCAAGCAGGGCACCAACCACAATATTTGCCACCATCAACCATAGGATGGTCAGATATATGCCATTGTTGGGGAAGGGAGGACGGTTCCTGTAGAACATGGGGTCATCCTGCCCCCCTTCCGGAAGCGTGGCAAGCCGAAGAAGAAAGCCGCAGCCCGCCTTGTAGGCTGGGGCGAAAGCCTTATATATGCGAACGTAGGCGGCATTCGCCGCCATTTGGTAAATCAACAGGTTTGATGGTCCCCTCCGGGCCAAACCTCCAAGGGACTAGGGACGGCGCTTTATGAGGCTGTCTCACAAGTCTGCTGCGAAAGAGAGGATGTAAATGAGCAAAGTTATCGGTATCGACCTCGGAACAACGAACTCCTGCGTGGCCGTCATGGACGGCAAGGACGCACGGGTGATCGAGAATGCGGAAGGCACACGCACCACGCCTTCCATGGTGGCCTTCTCCGAAGACGGCACACTGGTCGGCCAGCCGGCCAAGCGCCAAGCGGTCACCAACCCGGAAAACACCCTTTTCGCCATCAAGCGACTCATTGGCCGGCGCTATGACGACCCGACCACGAAGAAGGACAAGGATCTTGTCTCTTACAAGATCGTGGAGGGCCCGAACGGCGACGCCTGGGTCCAGGTGAACGACGAGAAGTACAGCCCCAGCCAGATCTCCGCCCAGATTCTTCAGAAGATGAAGGAAACCGCGGAAAACCATCTGGGTGAAAAGGTCGAGCAGGCGGTCATCACCGTCCCGGCCTATTTCAACGACGCCCAGCGTCAGGCGACCAAGGACGCCGGCAAGATCGCCGGGCTGGAAGTCCTGCGTATCATCAACGAGCCGACGGCCGCAGCGCTAGCCTACGGCCTGGACAAGAAGACCTCCGGCACCATCGCGGTCTATGACCTGGGTGGTGGTACCTTCGACGTCTCGGTCCTGGAAATCGGTGACGGCGTCTTCGAGGTGAAGTCCACCAACGGCGACACCTTCCTGGGTGGTGAGGACTTCGACAGCAAGATCATCGAGTACCTGGCCGACGAGTTCAAGAAGGAGCAGGGCATCGACCTGCGCCAGGACAAGCTGGCCCTGCAGCGCCTGAAGGAAGCCGCCGAGAAGGCAAAGATCGAGCTGTCCAGCAGCACCCAGACCGAAGTGAACCTGCCGTTCATCACGGCCGATTCCTCGGGACCGAAGCATCTGAACATCAAGCTGTCCCGCGCCAAGCTGGAAGCCCTGGTGGATGACCTGGTCAAGCGCACCATCGAGCCCTGCAAGGCGGCCCTGAAGGATGCCGGTGTCAGCGCCGGCGAGATCGACGAGGTGATCCTGGTCGGCGGCATGACCCGCATGCCCAAAATCATCGAGAACGTGAAGAACTTCTTCGGCAAGGACCCCCACCGCGGCGTCAACCCGGACGAAGTGGTTGCCATCGGCGCGGCCATCCAGGGCGGCGTCCTGAAGGGCGACGTGAAGGATGTCCTGCTGCTGGACGTGACCCCACTGTCCCTGGGTATCGAGACCCTGGGCGGCGTCATGACCAAGCTGATCGAGCGCAACACCACGATCCCGACCAAGAAGTCCCAGGTCTTCTCGACGGCGGAGGACAACCAGACCGCCGTGACCATCCGGGTCTTCCAGGGTGAGCGCGAAATGGCTGCGGACAACAAGATGCTGGGTCAGTTCGACCTGGTGGGCATTCCGGCCGCACCGCGTGGTGTCCCGCAGATCGAGGTGACCTTCGACATTGACGCCAACGGCATCGTGAATGTCTCGGCCAAGGACAAGGCCACCAACAAGGAGCAGACAATTCGTATCCAGGCCTCCGGCGGTCTGGCCGAAGAGGACATCGAGCGCATGGTCAAGGAGGCCGAGGAGAATGCCGAGGCCGACAAAAAGAAGCGCGAGCTCATCGACGCCCGCAACAACGCCGAAAGCCTGATCCACACCACGGAGAAGACTCTCAGCGAAAGCGGGGACAAAGTCGATGCCACGGCCAAGTCCGAAGTGGAACAGGCCATTGCCGACCTGAAGGAAGTCAAGGACGGCGAAGACCTGGAGGCCATCAAGGAGAAGACCGAGGCGCTGGCCCAGGCTTCCATGAAGGTCGGGGCCGCCATGTACGACACCGAGGATGGCAGCGGTGCCGCTCCGGGTGACGGAGCCGCGGCAGACGGTGAAGCCGCGGACTCGGGAAGTCAGGATGACGACAGTGTCGTCGACGCCGACTTCGAGGAAGTCGACGACGACAAGAAGGGCAAGTCTGCCTGATCAGAAAATCACGACGGGGCCGTTTGACGGCCCCGTCGTCTTTTGTTTTCCCGAAAATCGGAACGCCCAAGGGGACAGCGCAACCTGAACCATGGCAAAACGTGATTACTATGAAATCCTGGGCGTCAGTCGTGACGCCGGTGACGACGAAATCAAGAAGGCCTACCGCAAACTGGCCATGAAGTACCACCCGGACCGCAATCCGGGGGACAGTGATGCCGAGGTCAAGTTCAAGGAAGCCAGCGAGGCCTATGAGGTCCTGAAGGACGCGGACAGCCGCGCCACCTATGACCGTTTCGGACATGCCGCTTTCGAGCAGGGCGGCGGTCGTCGTCCCGGCGGAGGCGGTGGCTTCGGTGGTTTCGAGGGATTTGCCGATATCTTCGACGAGATGTTCGGCGACATGATGGGCGGTGGCCGCCGTGGCGGTGGCGGCGCCCCGCATGGCGCGGACCTGCGTTATGACCTGGAAATCACGCTGGAAGACGCCTTCAACGGCAAGGACACCCAGATTCACATTCCCACTTGGGTCAGTTGCGAGACCTGCGATGGCTCAGGGGCGCAACCGGGCTCGAAACCGGTTACCTGCCCGACCTGCGGCAGCCGTGGGCGTGTGCGCATGCAGCAGGGTTTCTTCACCATTGAACGCGCCTGTCCCAGTTGCCACGGCCAGGGCAAGGTGATCGAGGACCCCTGTGATGACTGTGACGGCGTCGGCCGGCAACAGCAGGAAAAGACCCTGCAGGTCAATATTCCGGCCGGTGTCGAGGACGGCACCCGCATCCGTCTTGCCAACGAGGGCGAAGCCGGATTGCGCGGCGCACCGCCGGGCGATCTTTATATCTTCCTGTCCCTGAAGCCCCACCGCTTTTTCCAGCGCGACGGCGCAAACCTCTTCTGCCGCGTCCCCGTGCCCATGACAACGGCAGCACTGGGTGGTGAGATCGAGGTTCCGACCATGAATGGCGGGCGGGCCAAGCTGACCGTCCCGGCCGGCACGCAGTCCGGGACCCAGTTCCGCATGAAGGGCAAGGGCATGCCGGTCCTACGGTCCAATGCCAAGGGCGACCTCTATATCCAGGTCTCCGTCGAGGTTCCGGTCAATCTGACCAAGCGTCAACGCGAATTGCTGGAAGAGTTCCGCGAGGAATCCGGAGAGGATAGCGATCGCCACCATCCTGAAAGCCACGGATTCTTTTCCCGCGTAAAGGAATTCTTCGAGGACCTGAGGGACTGAGGCAGGCTTAAAGATATATTCTATGTACTTCTTTTTCCTGGACATCGAACCCCAAGCGTCCCACATCGGTCTTGCAAACGGATAAAGAGAAGGGAGCTTGTCCATGAAAAGCAGAAACGCGTCCGCCGTATGGAATGGAAATCTCAAGGACGGCAAGGGCCGCATTTCCAGTGACAGTGGTGTCCTTGACGATAACCCCTATTCCTTCGCCACACGATTCGAAGACGGCAAGGGAACCAACCCCGAAGAGTTGATTGCAGCCGCGCATGCGGGTTGCTACTCGATGGCACTGTCCAATGAACTGGATGGCGACGGCATGTCCCCCGAAAGCGTCGAAACCCGGGCTGCTGTCACGCTGGACCAGGTCGAAGGCGGTTTCGCCATCACCAAGATCCATCTGGATGTGAAAGCCAAGGTTCCAGGCGCCAGCCAGGCGAACTTCGATGCGGCTGCCGAACGCGCCAAGTCGGGGTGCCCTGTCTCCAAGCTAATGAAGGCCGAGATCACGCTGGCCAGTCAATTGGAGTCCTGAAGTCCGGCGTCCGAGCGGGTCTGAGCTGTTTCTTCTGCCTCCTGCATGACGGCGAGCAGGGCGTCTATACGCTCTTGTGGCAAGCTTGAAACCGTCTCCGACAGGCGGTTTGCCAGCTCCGTGGCGGCAGGGGAAAGGCCCGCTGTGTCTATGGTCACGCGCGGATGAGACAGGGCTGCCAGGCGCTCGAGTGCTTCAGCCTCGTCCCAGATGATGCCGAGATACTGACAGACGGCATGGACGAAACGCAGGCTCGGCCGCCCCCTGTGACCATGTTCCAGTGCAGAGAGATAGGCTGGTGAAATTTCCAGGCCTGACGCCATTTCCTTGAGTGTCAGTCCCCGCTCCCTCCTTATTCTCCGCAATTCGGCTCCGAAAGGCGTCATCTGCGCGACTCCCGGTTCTCGCGCTGGCGGCGCAAAAGAATGTAAAGCGCGCCTGAGCCACCATGCTGTGGACGCGCATAGTCGAAGGCCAGTACTCGTTCACGGTTGGCGGGGAGATTCAGCCACTTCGGCACCTGCTTGCGCAAGACTCCGCCCTCCTCGCTGAAACGTCCCTTGCCGGTAATGACGAGAACACACCGCAGGCCCTGGGCATGGGCCCGGGCAAGGAAGCTGTCCAATTGGCTGTGCGCATCCAATTGGCCCAGTCCATGCAAATCCAGCCGGGCATCGATGGGCATTTTTCCACGGCGCATGCGCTCGGCCGAGCGGCGGTCAAGGCCGGCAACAGCACCATGAGACAGTTCCGAGCGCGTGCTTGAAGGCGCGCGGCTGACCTTGCGCGGTGGGGGATTGGACAGCTTCTTAGCCGGGGCCTGTTTTTGGCTGGATGAATCGCCATCATCCTTGGCAGCGTCGTCGGAGAGTGTCGTTGCCGCGGAGCCCTTCAGGCGCATGCGTTCTGGCAGGGGATGTGCATCCCGCACCACATGCTGCCAGAGCCGCGCTTCCTCACGACTGAGGCCCGTTTTTCCCCGACGGGACATGGCTGATCAATCCTCTGGATCTCCGACAACGAGGATATGTAACCGTCGCGGTCCATGTGCACCAAGTTGAATCGTCTGTTCAATGTCAGCAGTGCGCGAAGGCCCGGTTATCATGTTGACGGTGCGCGGCAGTCGTCCATCGTTCTGCGCCCGCAAGCGGTCCCAGACCTGTTCGTAGGTACCGGCGATATCCCGCGCCTCAAGCATAACGATGTGTGTATCAGGCAGAAAGTTCAGACCCGTCGGGCGTTCGGCCCCGGAATGCAGGACCAGGGTGCCGGTTTCCGCCACAGCGGCAAAGGCCGGAACCAAGGAAACGGCATCCGTGGCCTCGGCACAGCCGGCCTGGACGTCCAGGCCCGACGCCTGGTTCGACCAGGGCAGATCGGTCAGTTTCCTGTCTGGGGCCATCCGAAGGGTGGCCGGCAGGTTTCGTTCCCGCAAGTAGTTTGCGACTTCTCGAGGGATCTCCTGGAACGCCTGAAGCCGCGTAACCGTGGCATCCACGGCGGTGGCCTGCTGGATAAAGAGTGCGAGGCGATCTTCTGCGGACAGCTGCCCACGTGCCGGGGTCGGACCGCGTGGATGCTCTGCCAGCCGATGATCCACCACATCATCCTGAACCGCAGCCCGACTGCGTCGGATCTGATCGAGAATGCGCGCCCTGCTGTCTGTCACGTCCTGGCCTCCGTCGTTTTCCCGCTACGACGTTGCCGGGCCCAGAGCTGCTGGAACGTGGCCCCTTCGGGCGCCGGCAGATCACGATAATCGGTCCAACCCGAGGCCAGTGGAAGGCGTGCAAAGCGCCCGCGGCGTCGGCCCAGCAGACCCAGCAATGGCATCGCTAGACGTGTCGCCGCATGATAGAGCGCCGGCCTGCGCGCAAAATAGGCCCAGAGCGACAGGCCCCTGCGCGCCGCTGCCGGCGTCAGGTGACGCTCGTATTCCTGTTCACGCCAATGCCGCATCATCTTGGGCAGGGGAATCTTCATGGGGCAGACCGCCTCGCAACGTCCGCAGAAGCTGGACGCGTTCGGCAAATGCCCGGCTTGCTCGACCCCGGTCAGGGCTGGCGTCAGGACCGCGCCCATGGGGCCGGGATAGACCCAGCCATAGGCGTGCCCGCCGATCGCATGATAAACCGGGCAGTGGTTCATACAGGCGCCGCACTTGATACAGCGCAGCATTTCCTCGAACTCGCTTCCCAGCATGGCCGAGCGACCGTTGTCCAGAAGGATCACATGGTATTCATCCGGCCCGTCGGCATCCTCGGCCCGGCGTGGTCCTGTGGAAAAGGTCGTATAGCTTGAGAATTCCTGGCCCGTGGCCGAGCGGGCCAGAAGGCGCAGAATTGTCGACGCATCTTCCAGCGTCGGAACCACCTTCTCGATGCTGGCGATCACGATATGCACCCGGGGCAGGGACTGTGTCAGGTCGCCATTGCCCTCGTTGGTGACGATCACGCTACTGCCCGTCTCGGCGATCAGAAGATTGGCGCCGGTAATGCCCACATCGGCATCCAGATAGCGCTGGCGCAACATCCCGCGGGCTTCTTCCACCAGCTGGCCCGGCTGGCTGAGATCCCGGTCGCCGGGCAGGTCCTTGTGCTCCCGACGAAAATCATCCGCAACCTGTTCCTTGTTGAGATGGACGGCCGGGGCAATGATATGACTGGGGGCTTCATGGCGCAGCTGGATGATGTATTCCCCCAGGTCCGTTTCCACCGGGACAATATTCCGTTCTTCCAGGAAATCGTTCAGGCCGATCTCTTCGGCCACCATGGATTTTCCCTTGGTAACGCTGCGTGCGCCCTGTCGCTGACAGATCTCCAGGATGGCTGTACGGGCTTCCTCGGCCGTCGCACACCAGTGTACCTGGCCACCATCCTCGCGGACCCGGGCTTCGTAGCGTTCCAGGTAATGGTCCAGATGGGCCAGGGCGTGATCCTTCACGGCCCGTGCCGCCTCGCGCAACTCTTCGAATTCAGGAAGCTTCTCGACAGCGGCAAGGCGCTTGTCGATAAAGTTCCGCTTGACGTTGCTCATGGCCCTTTGAAGCTGGTCGTCAGTAAGGGCGTGGCGGACGTTATCCTTGAAGTTGCGGCTGGTCGATTCCATGGGCTGCTAGCGGCTCCTGCGTTGCATTCGGGAGGCGGCCTCCGCATCCGACGAACCGATCGACGGCGCCTCAAGTTGTCCCGCCAGGACTTCCGCCACATGGCGGACCTGCATTTCCGATCCCTGTCGGCGCAATTTTCCCGCAATGTTCATCAAACAGCCCAGTTCCCCGGCTAGAAGCATCTCTGCACCGCTTTCCTGGACCGCCTTGCTCTTGTCCTGGACCATGGCATTGGAAATGTCAGGATACTTCACACAAAAGGTCCCGCCAAAGCCGCAGCAAACCTCCCGGTCTTGCAATTCCTTCAACTCCAGCGATTCCACAGCTTGAAGAAGCTGGCGCGGTTGAGCGGAAACGCCCAGTTCCCGCAGGCCGGAACAGCCGTCGTGATAGGTCACGCTTTCTTCGAGATGCTGGCTGCTGGGGCGGTACCTGCAGACATCCACCAAGAAAGACGTCAGCTCGTGTGTCCGGCCGGCCAGTGCTTCGACTTCCGGAAGCAGATCGGGCGCGTCGCGGAACAGGCGGGGATAGTGTTCACGGATCATGGCCGCACAGGATCCGGAGGGGGCAACCACATAGTCGAAGCCCTGAAAGGCTTTGACGGTGGCACGTGCAATGGCGCGCGCGTCTTCACGATCACCAGAATTGTAGGCCGGCTGTCCACAGCAGGTCTGGGCCTGAGGGACCTCGACTGTACAGCCGGCGTCCTCAAGCAGGGCAACAGCGGAAAAGCCCACCGTGGGTCGGAACAGGTCCACCAGACAGGTGATGAA
The DNA here is from genome assembly GCF_000686045.1 of Fodinicurvata fenggangensis DSM 21160. Taxonomy (GTDB): domain Bacteria; phylum Pseudomonadota; class Alphaproteobacteria; order Kiloniellales; family DSM-21159; genus Fodinicurvata; species Fodinicurvata fenggangensis. Next base: position 368,439 of record NZ_JMLV01000002.1, on the reverse strand, counting down.
CAAGCCTACACGCGGATTTGGTTGCTTCTCTCGGGCAGGGTTTCCGTTCGATGCCGGCTGCGCCGCCGATTCTTGTTTCATGGACACGCTCATTCTCCTTGCCTGAACAATGGTATGACCACTTGGAAAAGGCAAGCAAGGGAAGAGGTCAGTTTCCCGAAGCGCCGGCGATATCAACGCCACGCCGTTCGGCAACACTGCGCGGCAGAAGAATCCAATAGCGGCCCGGTTCCTTCATGCGGCCTGCCCTTTCGAAAGCGGCTTCGCCGCTACCCCAGAAGAAGTCTCCGCGCACTGGCCCTGTGATCGCACTGCCCGTATCCTGGGCCACCATCAGTCGGTTGAGCGCATCGTTGCTGTTGGGCCAGTAGGTTTCCAGCCAAAGCGGTACACCCAGCGGCAGGAAATTGCGATCCACGGCCAGGGACCGCCCGGCAGTCAGGGGAACCCCCTGGGCGCCGATGGGACCTTCTTCATCGATTTCGCGGAAGAAGATGTAACGTGCATTCCTCTGCATCAGGGCACGGGCCTGCTCCGGATTTTCATCCAGCCACGTCCGGATTGCCTGCATGGAGGCTTCTGCGCGGGACACAGCCCCTTTCTCGATCAGGGCTCGTCCGATGGCATAGAAGGGGTGTCCGTTCGATCCCGCAAAGCCGACGCGCTGGCGCGTTCCATCCGGAAGTGTGGCCACTCCTGAGCCCTGTATGTGCAAGAAGAAGGCATCCACGGGATCATCGGCCCAGAGCACGACATCCGCCTTGCCCTGCAGCGCACCTTCGGCGATCTCGCTGCGCGAATGATAGGGCTCGAAACTGTTTCCCGAAACGCGCCCGACCAGTCGTTTCCCGGAAAGCTCGGTCTCAAAAGCACCCAGATCGGCTGTGATCAGGTCTTCCGGCGGTGCATGGAGCGGCACGTCATAGCCGTTTCCCGGCTGCCGCGAAGCCCGGATTTCCGCTTCGTAATAGCCGGTAAAGAGACCTTCCTGTGCCGGTCGGGCCTCGACGTAAAAGGGATGGAACTGCTGCTCCAGGAAAACACGCAAATCCCTGTCATCGGTGAAAGTTCTGTCCTGAAGGCTGCGGCAGACCTTTTCCCAGTCGGCAATTGTCCCGGCCTTGCCCTCCGGACCAAGCTCGCGTTCCGAAGGCTGTGTCTGGAGGCGTTGGCAGGAGCGACGCAGGGCGGGCAGGGCCTCCAGCAGGTTGTCCTGCTGCCAGCCGGAAAGATCGGAAAAGCGCGCCGGGACGAAATCGGCTTCTGCCTCATCTGGGGCAAGGGGCTTCTCTTCCGCCGGCTTGTCCAAGGGCGCCTGGCAGGAGGCAAGGATCAGGGCGCCGAAGACGACAGGGACAAGCGCACGTAGGGAAATCATGCGGAACAGCTCACGGAAAGAAGCTCCTCTGTCTGGATCAGGTCGGGCTTTCCGTGGCGCTCAGCGCCCAGTTCGGATCCCGGCTGCGCGTGTTGCGTTCGAAGGTCCAGATGTCGGTCACATTGATAATTTCGTTCGGATCGCCCTCGATGATGCGGTCTTCTTCGTCACGGGTCACATTGATCTGCTCACTGACGAACTTGACATCGATGGAGGCGACACGGTTCTCCAGCCGGGCGTCCACGATATCGGCCGACTTGATACTGACAATGGTGGTCTGAAGGCTCTCGTTGTTTTTCTCGCGCTCGTCGATCGCCTTAGAGAAGTCCTCGTAGACCTGATCGGCCAGCAGACTGCGCAGGGTTTCCCGATCCCCGGCAGCAAAGGCGGAAACAATCATTTCGAAGGCAGCGCGAGAGCCTTCCAGAAAGCTCTGTTCGTCGAACGAGCTGTCCGCCAGCTTGATCTGGGTCAAGCCGGCAGCGGCGGGCCCTTCCGTACGGAACTCGGTTTGCTGATCTTCCTGGGACTGCTGCTGGCCTTTCTGATTGGGCAGGTGAACCACCTTGTCCTCGCCAGCAGGGCCTTTCTTTCGGGCCGTTTGATTTTCCTCGTTCTGCTTGAAGGGATCAACGTCTGGACGTGAGTCGTCCCCGTTTCGCCGACCCAGGACGGAACGTAAGCGCAGGATAAGAAAGGCCGCTATCGCTGCGAAAAGAATAATGTCGAGTAGTTGAAAGCCTTCGCCCATCAGATATCCTGTTCATGACCGGCGCAGGTCTGAGCGGGAGCGGCCGGCCTCACCGAGCGTCCCCTGTGCCGATCCGCATGTGTGAAACAAGCAACAGACCTTGTCATCCTTTGGTCTCTACCCCAGTACATAGGGGAGCATCAAGGAAAGAACAAGCATGGCCCTTTATATACTCATCGCCTTTATCGCCATTCCCCTGATTGAAATCGCACTTTTCATAGAGGTCGGGGATTGGATCGGACTCTGGCCAACTCTGGCTGCCATCGTCCTGACCGCACTTGCCGGGACGACGATGCTGCGCATCCAGGGGCTGGCAACCCTGAGCCGCGCCCGAACGGAAATGGACCGCGGAGAACTGCCGGCACGAGAACTCTTCGACGCGTTCTGTCTCGGGATCGCTGGTGTCCTGCTGCTGGTCCCGGGCTTCTTCACCGATGCCATCGGGCTTCTGTTGTTCATACCCATCTTCCGGACCTGGCTGCGCCGGTTCCTGGGGCGCAACATCACTGTCCACAGCATGTCAGCGCAGGGCCACGCAGCCTATCGCCACAAACGTGATGACCAGACCATCGATGCCGATTACGTGGACGTCACGAACGAGGACGACCCCCAGCAGGAAGGCTCATCCCCCAAGGAACTGACGGACGAGCAGGATTCCGATCCTTCGAAACGCGGCGGAGGCGGCAGCAAATGGGTCCGCTAGGACCGGCACGCTGTGTGCTTGTGCCCGTGACCGCTTCCATGCTAGCCAACCGGCACTTGTTTCACGAAAATCCGCGTATTCTCCAGCCCAGATCAAGAGGCCTCTCATGAACGATACCACTCCCGGCGCAGCACCGGCCGGTGCAAATCCCCAGGACCAGCAGCAGGGCAACAAGGAATCTCCGCTTGTCGTCCATGTGCAGTACCTGAAGGATCTTTCGTTCGAAAGTCCGAATGCCCCGACCATCCTGACCAACATGGGGCAGTCGCCCAACCTGGATATCCAGCTCAATGTCGGTGCACGCCCGCTTCAGGACCGCATCTACGAGGTGGTGCTGAATCTGAAGGTTACGGCCAAGCAGAAAACCGAGGAAGACGAGCGCACAGCCTTCGTCGTCGAACTGGAATATGCCGGTGTAGTCACCGTTGGCCAGGCGGTTCCGGACGAGCGCGTCGAGCAGGTGCTCCTCATAGATTGCGCCAGCATGCTGTTCCCCTTCGCACGGCGTGCCGTTGCCGACACCACACGCGAAGGCGGCTTCCCGCCTGTGCTGATCAATCCTGTGGACTTCGTCCAGCTCTATCGCCAACGGAAGGCGCGTGAAGCTGCCGCCAAGGAACAGTCCGGAAACGGTGCTGCCGAAGGCAACGGCGACGATACCCAGGCCTGAGATACTCAGGCCTGATGTGGGTCCGGACCATCGAGGGCAGTGCCTGTTGGGGACTGCCCTCGATCCGTTTACGACGTCCGGCACCTGTTAGACCCCATTACCGGGTCCAGATGGGATCCTTGAGTTTTTCCAGCATGCGCGCATGGGCCTCTTCTTCCGCGGAACTTGCCGTATGCGGACGCGGTGCACGGTGAGGGCGAGCGGCGCGCAGCGCTTCTGACGCAGCAGCAGATGCCTTGTCATCGGCCAGAACAAGGCCTGGCTGGCGCCCGCCCATCAATTCCAGGTAAACGGCGGCCAGCAATTGGCAGTCCAGGAGTGCGCCATGCAGGCTGCGTTCCGACAGGTCGATCTCGAAGCGGCGACAGAGTGCATCGAGGCTGGCCTGGGCTCCAGGAAAGCGGCGGCGCGCAATCTGTACCGTATCGATGGCTCGATCAGTGGGAATGGGCGCATGACCGCTGCGGGCCAGTTCCGCGTTGAGGAACTTCAGATCGAATTCGGCGTTGTGAATTACGAGCTTCGCATCCGCGATGAATTCCAGGAACTGCTTCACAACCTCGCCGAACAGGGGCTTGTCGTTCAGGAAGTCCAGGCTCAGTCCGTGCACCTTGAAGGACTCTTCGGGAATATCCCGCTGCGGATTGATATAGAGTTGCAGATTGTTGTTTGTCGGAACGTGATTATCCAGTTCGACACAGCCAATCTCGATAATCCTGTGCCCGGCATCCGGATCCAGGCCCGTGGTTTCCGTATCCAGAACAATTTCACGCATGGATGCTTCCTGTCTTGTCTCTGATTCTCTCACGTTCTCGCCGGCGCAGCTTGCGCACGAGGCGGGCCAGCTGCCGGAAAGTCAGCGCCTTGCCCAATCCCGTCTGAATCACATAGTCCGCCCGACGACGTTTCAGGGCATCAGGCAACTGCCGGGCCAGAACGGCGCGAAATTTTTCCTCGTTCATGCCAGGGCGCTTCAGAACCCTTTGCCTTTGTATGCGCAATGGCGCACTGACGACAATGACATGGTCGCAGAGGTCATCGCCGCCCGTCTCATAGAGCAGGGGAATATCCAGGACCACGAGGGGAGACCTCCGTCGGCGATGCCGCTTCAGGAAATCCAGCGCTTCCTGCCGAACCAAGGGATGAACCAGGGATTCCAGAAGACGTAACGCTGCGTCATCGGCAAAGACACGCTCGCCCAAACGCTTGCGGTCGACGGCGCCATCCACGAGGACGTCCGGGAAATGCCGGCTCACCGGTTCGACGGCGCGGCCACTCTTGGCAAACAGGCGATGAACAGCCTGGTCTGCGTCATGCACAGGAAGCCCCAGACGGCGCAACATTCCAGCTGCGGTCGTCTTGCCCATGCCGATGGACCCCGTAAGCCCGAGGACCTGCATTATTCCTCCAGCACGAAGCGTCGCAATTCCTCATCCACTTCGGGCGTCCGTTCGAACCAGCCGGCAAATCCGGGAACAGCCTGATGCAGCAGCATGCCAAGTCCATCCACAACCCGATTGCCCTGTTCACGCGCACGAACCAGCAGTTCCGTTTCCAGGGGCACATAGACAATATCATTGACCAAGGCATTTCTGGGAAGAGACGTCAGATTGATTTCCAGCGGGGGCTGCCCCGTCATTCCCAGGCTCGTGGCATTGACCAACAGGTTCGCACCGGAAAGAACGTCCGACCACTGTCCCCATTCGACGATCCTGAGACGTTCACCGCCCGGATCCTGGGACAGGCTGTCGGCCAGCTTCTCGGCACGTGTACGCGTACGATTGGCAATCAGGATTTCCGGTGCCCCGGCATCCAGCAACGCAACACAGAGCGCCCGGGCTGCACCGCCGGCGCCCAGGATGACAGCAGGCCCGATGGTTGCCTGCCATTCTGGGCAGCCTTCGAAGAGGTTCTGTATGAATCCATAGGCATCGGTGTTGTCACCCAGGATACGCTCATCCTGGAAGAACAATGTATTCACAGCACCGATCCGGCGCGCGCTGCTGGTTACCTCGTCACAGACGCGAAGGGCCGCTTCCTTGTGCGGAACCGTCACGTTTGCCCCGAGAAAACTAAAGTTTGCCAGTGCCGTGACGGCCGAAGCAAAGCTTTCGGGCCGTACTGGCAAGGGTACATACGCTCCATCGATGCCGTAGCGTTCCAGCCAATGATTGTGCAAGCGCGGAGACCGGGAATGACCGACCGGCCAGCCCAGCACTCCGGCAAGGCGACTTCTTCCCGTAAGATTCATCCCGATATTGCTCCTCGTTGGCGCAGATAACCCAGCAAAGGTAGCAGTGGAAGCCCCAGGATTGTGAAGAAATCCCCCTCCACGCGGCTGAAAAGATGAACACCCTGGCCTTCCAGACAGTATCCACCGACAGATCCCAGGACAGTGTCTCCTGCCGCTGCAAGATAGGTATTGATAAATGAGTCGCCAAAGTCGCGCATCGTCAACCTGGCGGTCTCGTTTTGGTGCCAGAGGCGTTCCCCGTCACGCACCACACAGACTGAAGTTTCAAGGGTGTGCATACGTCCGGCCAGGGTTCTGAGGTGCGCGGCGGCATGATCCCTGTCCCGGGGTTTGTCAAACCAGGTTCCATTGCAGTCGAGCATCTGGTCGGCGCCGATAACAAGCGCGCCGGGCCACATCCGGCTGACCCGGCCTGCTTTCAATTCGGCGAGTGTCTCGGCTGTCTGCAAGGCCGTCGCCCCTTCTGCCGCCAGGGAATCCTTGAACTCCGCTTCATCGACTGCTGCCGCCTGGTGGTCCAGCAACAAACCGGCATTCTCCAGCAATTGGCGACGGGCCGGACTCGCCGAGGCCAGAACCAATAACTCTCCATCCGGCTTCATGAAGGGAGCGGCTTGCGTCATTCGGCGGCCTTTGCTCGATGGCGCTGATACAGGGTCAGTATGGCCGCCGCGGTTTCTTCTATCGAACGCCGCGTGACATCGATAACCGGCCAGTGGTGACGCGCATAGAGGCGCCGGGCTTCCTTGACCTCCTCCGTGACGGCTTCGATATCTGCATACTTCCCTGCTTCCTCCCGGTCGTTCATGACACGCAGCCGGCTTTTCCTGATATCGACCAGTCTCGCAGGGTCCTTCGTCAAGCCTATTATCAGCGTCCCCTGCAGCTGAAACAGTGCGTCCGGCAGGGGAACGCCCGGAACATAGGGGACATTGGCAGCACGTACGCCTCTCTGCGCCAGGTAGACGCAGGTCGGTGTCTTTGACGTGCGCGATACACCGACCAGCACGACATCCGCTGTTTTCAGATCTTCATTCAGCTGCCCGTCATCGTGGGCCAGTGCGAAATTCATGGCCTCGATACGATCAAAATACTCACTGTCGAGTGTGTGCTGCTTGCCAGGTCGGCCCACACTGGTTCGTTCATAGTGCAAGCCAAGCGCACGAATGACCGGATCCAGAACCGCCACGCAGGGAACACCTATGGCCCGGCAATTTTCCTCCAGAAGGCGGCGCAATCCCTCGTCCACCATCGTATAGACGACAGGCCCGGGTTCGTGACGTATGTGCTGAACAATCTTTTCCACGTGTCCCCGCGTGCGGACCAGAGTCCAGATATGTTCCTGAGGTTCAATGCCTTCGAACTGGGCCACACAGGCTCGGGCAACGGAGTTGACGGTTTCTCCGGTGGAATCGGAGACCAGGTGAAGATGGTGATGCAGGGTCATGTCACAGGCGCACCCAAGGGGATAGAAAGGGGATTATGGGGATAACCTTTACGCAATCAAAGCCTACCGGAAAAGCATACGCATAGCAGGAGATTCCATGCGAAGGGTTGTTCCCTGTTGATCATCCAGTCAGATCCATATCCATTCAGTGGATGGATCCCTGTCTTCTCGATCATCGACCTGTTTTATCCACCTTCTCCACAGTGCTCTCAAACGGCCTGGAAATAGCGCCTGTCAGATGATTCTTCCCAGATCTGTCCTCAGATAATCACGGTTTCTGGTAACCCATGCCAAGCTGTGGATGGATCTGTTGATGAAAAATAATCCCCAGCTTTCCCCCATCCTACAACGACTCCAGATTCCTTTCTTAATAATATAATTGATATTAGAACTGTGGATCCTTTTCTCCTGGCTCTCAGCTAAGTGGATCTCTGATTGAAACCTCTACTCCGTGCCCTCAAAGGGAAAACCCTCGATCCGCCGCCAGTCTGGATGATGCGCCAGGCGGGGCGCTATCTGCCCGAATATCGGAAGCTCAGGAGCCAGGCCGGCAGTTTTCTCGATCTCTGCATGACACCGGAATTGGCCGAGGAAGTGACTCTCCAGCCCATTCGCCGTTATGGACTGGATGGGGCTATCCTGTTCTCGGATATCCTGGTCGTTCCCCAGGCCCTGGGGCAGAAGCTTTGGTTCGAGGAAGGCATCGGTCCACGCCTGGAACCCCTGGATGAGACCGCCGATCTGTCTCGGCTCTCCAGTGCGGCCTTTCACGAAGGACTGCAGCCGATCTACGAAACCCTCAAACGCTTGCGGAAATCCGTGCCGGAAAATGTTACCCGTCTCGGGTTTGCCGGTGCTCCCTGGACCGTAGCCAGCTACATGATCGAGGGAGGTTCCAGCCGTGATTTCTTCAAGTCCAGGCTTTGGGCCTATCGTGATCCCGATGGCTTCGGAAAACTGATAGATCTTCTGGTTGAAGTGACCAGTGAATACCTGATCCAACAGGTCGCAGCGGGTGCAGAGGCCGTTCAGCTCTTCGATTCCTGGGCAGGAATTTGGCCCGATGAAGGATTTCGGCGGTGGTCGCTTTCACCGTCCCGGCGTATCATCGAGAAGGTTCGAAAGGACTGTCCCGACGTTCCGGTCATCTTCTTTCCACGGGGAGCGGGGGTCCTCTATCAGGAATGTGCCAGGGAAAGCGGGGCCCAGGCCCTGTCACTGGACAGTTCGGTCCCCCTGGAGTGGGCCAGGGACAACTTGCAGCCCCATGTGACGCTGCAGGGCAATCTGGACCCGGCTTGCCTGATGGCCGGGGGGGCAGCTCTGGATGAGGCCACACGGCGATTGATGAGCGTTCTGGGCAAGGGTCCATTCGTCTTCAACCTGGGTCATGGGATCGACAAGACGACCCCGCCTGAGAACGTGGACAGGATGATGCAGGTCATTCGCGGCAAAAGCGCACAGCAGGACGGCCGTACTTTTCAGTGAGGCGAAACGTCCTAGCTTTCGAGTGTATATGACAAGCCACAGCAGGAAGGCGACCATGCAGGATACAGCTTTTCCAGCCGGGCATCCGAAAATTGCGCTTGGCAAAATCGGGGTCCTGCTTGTCAATCTCGGAACGCCAAGCGGAACGGATTACCGCTCCATGCGGCGATACCTTTCCCAGTTCCTGAGTGACAAGCGGGTCATCGAGCTGCCCTCCCTTCTTTGGCAGCCACTGTTGCAAGGTGTTATCCTGAGCCGCAGGCCACAACGCAGCGGAGAAGCCTACGAGAAGATCTGGAACCGGGAGAAGAACGAATCCCCTCTGCGCACCATTACACGCGGCCAGGCAGAGGCGGTTGCGGCGTCCTTTTCACAGGATCCGGAAACACGAGACAGGATCGTGGTGGACTGGGCCATGCGCTATGGAACACCGAGTGTCGACAGCGTCTTTGCCAGACTGAACGAGGCGGGTTGCCGGCGTATCCTGGTATTTCCCCTCTATCCCCAGTACAGCGCGGCAACAACCGCCTCGGCTTGCGACGAGGTTTTCCGCGCGCAGCTGAAGCTGCGCTGGCAGCCAAGCCTGAGGACCGCGCCTTCCTACCACGATGAATCTGATTATATTGACGCTCTGGCCCGAAGCGTGAGGAAACACCTGGAGAGCCTGTCCTGGGAACCGGAGAAGCTTCTCGTATCCTTCCATGGTCTGCCACGCGAGAATCTGGACAAGGGCGATCCCTATCATTGCCACTGTCAGAAAACGGCCCGTCTGCTCGGAGAGAGGCTCGGAAACTCGGCACCGCCTGTGCAGATCGTCTTCCAGTCGCGTTTCGGGCCCAAGGAATGGCTTCAGCCCTATGCGGATGTCACCACGGCGGAACTGGCACGCGGGGGGACCCGGCGCCTGGCTGTCATCAGTCCAGGTTTTGCGGCCGATTGTGTGGAGACGCTGGAAGAGCTGAACATTGGCTTGCGCGAGACCTTCCTGGAGAACGGCGGAGAGCAATTCACCTACATACCCTGCCTCAATGACAGCAAGCCCCACATTGATATGTTGACTGGACTCCTGAAGCGTGAGCTTTCAGGCTGGATCGAGACGAAGGAACAGGCTTGAAAAGGATAATCCATGCCCTGGCTCGCTGATGCCTATCCCTGGATCAAGGCGCTTCACGTCATCTCCGTGATTGCCTGGATGGCCGGTCTTCTCTATCTGCCGCGCCTGTTTGTCTATCACGCCGGGACGGAACCGCACAGCGAGACGTCCGAGACCTTCAAGGTGATGGAGCGCCGCCTGCTCAGGGCCATCACGACACCGGCGATGATTGCCAGCCTGGTTTTCGGGCTGCTTCTGTTGGCAACGCCCGGCATCTTCGAGCAGGGCTGGCTGCATGCCAAGATCCTGCTGTTGGTCGGCATGTTCGCCATGCATGGTTTCATGGCCCGCTGGCGTAAGGATTTCGAGGCTGATCGAAATCGTCATCCTGCGCGTTTCTATCGTTTCATGAACGAAGTTCCCACTGTCTTGATGGTGTTGATCGTCCTGCTGGCTGTTGCAAAGCCATTCTGAGGCAGGAAAGCCTTTGCCAAAGGCTTGACTTGTGTAGGGCAGTTGCATAAGACTACAGATAAGTGCAGGTTCACCACCTGGACGATTTCCCTTCAAAAATATTATGCGGATCCCTGTAGAGCGTGACGTCGAGCCAATCGACGCAGTTTCCGGATCCATAAAGGCAACTGATCCTTCCCATTCGGCGACAGAGCGAACTTCTTCAACGCTCATCGGCCTCCCAAGCCAACACGCGTCAGAGCACCCACAATGAATCTCGCAGAACTCAAAGCCAAGTCACCGGCAGATCTCCTGGCCTTTGCCGAGGAGCTAGAAATCGAGAACGCTGGCACCCTGCGCAAGCAGGACATGATGTTTGCCATCCTCAAGCAATTGGCCGAGAACGACGTTGCCATCTATGGCTCGGGCGTTCTCGAGGTGCTGCCAGATGGTTTCGGGTTCCTGCGCAGTCCCGAGTCCAACTACCTGCCCGGGCCGGATGACATCTATGTCAGCCCTAGCCAGGTACGCCGCTTCGGTCTGCGGACGGGGGATACAGTCGAGGGTGAAATCCGCTCGCCGAAGGACGGGGAACGCTATTTCGCGCTTCTGAAGGTCAACTCGATCAATTTCGATCCGACGGAAGCGACCCGTCACCGGATCAATTTCGACAACCTGACCCCGCTCTATCCGGAAGAGAAACTGAACCTGGAAGTCGAGGATCCGACGATCCGGGATATGACAAGCCGCGTGATCGACCTGACGACGCCATTGGGCAAGGGACAGCGTGGACTGATCGTGGCGCCGCCGCGCACCGGCAAGACAATGATCCTGCAGAACCTGGCACGGTCCATCGCGACGAATCATCCGGATATCTACATGATTGTCCTGCTGATCGATGAGCGTCCGGAAGAGGTCACCGACATGGATCGCTCGGTGAAGGGTGAAGTTGTTTCCTCGACCTTCGACGAGCCGGCCCAGCGCCATGTGCAGGTCGCCGAGATGGTGATCGAAAAGGCCAAGCGTCTGGTGGAGCACAAGAAGGATGTCGTGATCCTGCTGGATTCCATCACGCGGCTCGCGCGTGCCTATAACACTGTCGTTCCCTCTTCGGGCAAAGTCCTGACAGGTGGTGTGGATGCCAATGCCCTGCAGCGTCCAAAGCGGTTTTTCGGTGCGGCGCGCAACATCGAGGAGGGCGGAAGCCTGACCATCATCGGCACCGCCCTGGTGGACACCGGAAGCCGCATGGACGAAGTGATCTTCGAGGAGTTCAAGGGCACTGGCAACTCCGAGATCGTCCTGGATCGCAAGCTGGCCGACAAGCGGACCTTCCCGGCCATCGACATCGCCAAGTCGGGCACCCGCAAGGAAGAGATGCTTGTGGAAAAGAACACCCTTTCAAAGATGTGGGTGCTGCGCCGTATCCTGATGCCGATGGGAACCGTGGATTCCATGGAGTTCCTGCTGGACAAGCTGAAGCAGTCCAAGAACAACGCCGATTTCTTCGCTTCCATGAACCAGTAGGCTGGCCGTCCCCGATCATGGGAAGCCGCCAGGGGGACAGGACCGGTGCCGCTCACCTGTCCTGTCCGGTTTCTCGGCTCGATTATCAGGCTTACGGCAACAGAATCGTGGAGCCGGTCGTTTTCCGGGCCTCCAGGTCACGATGTGCCTGCGCCGTCTCCGATAGCGGATAGGTCTGGTTGATCTCGATCTTGACCGCGCCCGATTGCACGACTTCAAAGAGTTCGTTTGCACTGGCCACCAGGTCCGCTCGCTTGGCCGTGTAGGCCATCAGTGAGGGTCGCGTCACGAACAGGGAACCCTTGGCGGCCAGCAGGCCCAGATCGAAAGCTTCGACGGGACCGGAGGCGTTGCCGAACGAGACCATTGTTCCCATGGGCTGCAGGCAGTCCAGCGAGGCTTCGAAGGTTTCCTTGCCGATCGAATCATAGACGACTGGAACGCCAACACCGTGTGTCAGTTCCTTCACCCGGGCGACGAAATCCTCGGTCCGGTAGTTGATGGTGTGAGTACAGCCGTGGGCCTTGGCCAACTCTGCCTTCTCATCGGATCCCACGGTCCCGATGACCTTGACCCCCAGCGCCTTCAGCCACTGAGAGGCGATCAGGCCGACACCCCCGGCAGCAGCATGGAACAGCACGGTTTCGCCCGCCTTTACACGGTAGGTCCGGCGGATGAGGTACTGGACCGTCATGCCCTGCAACATCATGGCAGCAGCCGTCTGGTCATCGATGCCATCGGGCAGGCGGACCAGACGATCCGCAGGCATGTTGCGCTCCTGGGCATAGGAACCGATGGGAGGAGATGCGTAAGCTACGCGCATCCCTTCTTTCAGTTCCTCAACGCCGTCACCGACCGCCTGGATCGTCCCGGCGCCTTCCAGACCGATGGTCACCGGCGGTTCCCCGGTCGGATAGAGACCGGTTCGATGATAGACATCGATATAGTTCAATCCCACGGCTGCGTGTTTCAGACGCACTTCACCCGGTCCGGGCGCGGGCAGGTCCACATCTTCCCAGACGAAGACCTCGGGGCCTCCATGCTCATACAGGCGGACGGCTTTGGTCATGTTCTTGAACCTCCGATCAACTCAGGTTGGACTTGAGGAAGGACAGAGTGCGGCTGTTCGCAGTCTCGGCCGCCTGTGGGTCGTAGTGTTTTCCTCCTTCACGGGCAAAGGCGTGGTTGTTGCCCTGATAGACGTGGGTCGTGACCCTGGGGTGGTCAGCCAGTTCCTTCTGTACCTTTTCGCGGCCTTCGGCCGGAAAGAACTCGTCCTCCGAGGCAATATGAAGCATCAGCGGCTTGGTGATGGAATCGGCTTCACCCAGCAGGTCATCCAGACCAACCCCATAGTAACTGACATTGGCATCGGCGTCCGTACGGGTCGCCATCATGAAGGCCAGACGACCCCCCAGGCAGTAGCCGATCGAACCGACCTTGCCGGTGCAGTCCTTGTGGTCTCTCAGGAAATCAACGGTGGACTGAAGGTCTTCGATGCCCTTGTCCTGGTCGAAGCGTTTCATGTAGCCGAAAGCCTGTTGCCATTCCTCGTCCGTCTGGTCGGTCAGCTGGACGCCGGGCTCGAGGCGCCAGAAGAGGTCCGGACAGCAGGCGAGATAGCCTTCACCGGCCAGCCAGTCACAGAGGTCCTGCATGACCTTGTTCACGCCGAAAATCTCCTGGATGACGACAATCCCGGCCGTTAACGTCTCCTTCGGCTTGGCCAGATAACCAGTGAAGCTGCCGCTGCCGTCCTTGGAAGTGATCTTCACATCGGTCATAGAAATGCTCTCCTCGTTGCTTGGAATGATTGGGGTAAGTCTTTCAGGTTTCAGGTGTTTGCCGAAAAGGAAAGGTCCGTCGGGGCCGCCTTGCGTTCTTCAAGCAGAGCTTGGCGCAGCTTCGCTTTGTCTTGCAAGGGCAGTGAACACCGCTGGCCGCGGCAGAGATAAGCGGTCTCCTGTCCATCGATGGCTGTCTTGCCGTTTGCCGGGTGGGTGGAGGGCAGCTTGTCCTGGTTTTTAGGCTGCAGAATGACCCGGTTGGGGACACTGGTGGCCGCGATGGTTTCCAACAGTTCGTTGCGTGCCCCATCGGCACCGCCGAATATGACGAGCTGCAAGGCATCCTGAAGCATCACGGCGCCATTCAGCAGCGTGGCATAGGGAAAGACGGTGCGTTCCAGTTCCCCGGAAAATACGGCAAGCAACCCCTCGCAGCGGTGGAGATAGTGCTCCTGGCCCGTCAGGTGATAGAGCCGTGCAAGAACATCGGCCAGGGAGCCATTGCCCGAGGGTGCGGCGTTATCGTGGGCGTTCTTTGGTCGCATGACCACGTCGTCGCTGTCGTCGGCCGTAATGAAGTATCCGCCATGCTCCTTGTCCCTGAAATGGGCCTCAACGGTTTCCGCCCAGCTTTCAGCCTGTGCCAGAAAGGATTCTTCCGCCGTAATCTCGTAGAGGGTGAGGGCGGCAGCCGACATCTGTGCATAGTCGTCCAGCATGCCCTTGTGCTGCAATTGGCCGTGCCGCCAGCTATGGAAGAGCCGGTCACCATCGGACATCTCGTTCTGTACGAAGGTAAAGGCGTTTCGGGCCGCTTTCAGCCATTCAGGCTTGGCGAAGGTGAAGCCGACACGCGCCAAGGCGGAGATGGTCAATCCATTCCAGTCCGCCAGAACCTTGTCGTCCCAGCCAGGACGGACACGTTTGCTGCGTTCTCTGAAAAGGCGTTCCCGGGCGCGCGCAAGCTGTTCTTCCTCTTCATCAGAACGGAATTCAGAATGCCTTGACCGGTTGAGAATGGTCTTTCCTTCCCAGTTACCGCCTGGACTTACATCATAGACCTGTTTGAAGAGCATACTGTCCGTGCCGAGAATGCGGTCGATTTCTGCTTCATTCCAAACATAGAAGCGGCCTTCCTCTCCCTCACTGTCGGCATCGAGTGAGCTGGCAAATCCGCCACAAACGGCTCCTCCCGGTTCGCGTTCGGCCATCATCTCGCGCAACAGCCAGTCCACAGTTTCGTGAATGCGCTTTGCATAGAGGCTGTGTCCGGTTTCCTTCCAGGCTTCGTTCAGAAGATCGAGAATCTGGGCATTGTCATAGAGCATCTTCTCGAAGTGAGGGACGAGCCATTTGTCATCCGTGGCATAACGGGCGTAGCCACCGCCCAGGTGGTCGTAAATTCCACCCTGACTCATGCGCTCCAGGGTTCTTAGGACGGCATTGCGCTCTTCGTCCCGGCCGCTGCGGAGCCCGGCCAGCCAAAGCAGCTTCAGGATGGGTGGTTGGGGAAATTTGGGAGCGCCACCCAACCCCCCTTCCACCGGGTCGACATGACGAACAAGGCTGCGTGCTGCGAGGTCATGGGCTTGAAGGGAAATGCCTTCGCCGGCTTGGGGAGTCGAAAGCTTCTGCAGGGCTTCACGCAGGGCCGCTACATTCTGCTGCACGGCTTCGGGTTTGTCGTGATAGGCCTGGGACATGGCCTGAAGCACGTCCGTAAAGCCTGGACGGCCAAAGCGTGCTGTCGCCGGAAAATAGGTTCCGCCCCAATAAGGCTCTCCCTCGGGAGTCAGAAACATGGTCAGGGGCCATCCGCCCTGTTCGCCGAGCAGGGCCAGGGCGGACTGGTATATCCCGTCCAGGTCGGGCCGCTCTTCGCGATCCACCTTGATGTTGACGAACATGCGGTTCATCTGCTCGGCGATCTGGGGATTCTCGAAGGATTCGTGGGCCATGACATGACACCAGTGACAGGCGGCATAGCCCACCGACAACAGGATGGGCTTGTTCTCGCGGCGTGCCTTGCCCAGTGCTTCCTGACCCCAGGGGTGCCAGTCGACGGGGTTGTGCCGATGCTGCTGCAGGTAGGGACTGGTTTCTCCGGCAAGTCGATTTTCCGGGGCTGTGGGCTGTTCGCTCATGGCTGTCCTTTGCGCACTGAGGCATTTCCCCTTATATGGAGGGCAGGGGTCGGGGCAGACAAGCGGGGAAGGAGACTTTCCTTGCGTCGCTGCCATCCCGGTCCAAGTCAAAAGCGGGAGCCCGTTTCCATGAAAATCAAGATAGATATAGATTGTACACCTGAGGAAGCCCGCAGTTTTCTGGGTCTTCCCGATGTGGCCCCGATGCAGAAAGCGGCCATGGAAGAGATTGAAAAGCGCATGCTTTCCGGATTGCAGGCCATGGATCCCGAAACCCTTTATAAAACCTGGCTGCCGAGTTCGATGCAGGGTTGGGAGCAATTGCAGAAGACTTTCTGGAGCCAGTTTACAGGGGGAGGCAACCAGGAACAGGAGAAATCGGGCAAACAGACGGACAAGGAATGAGCTCCACGGATAAATTGCCCCTGACGACCAGAAGCCTCAATTGGATGGGAGTTCCGCATATATGGATGCCATGACTTTGCTGCACGGACGGCGCTCGGCCGATGCCAAGAAACTTGCCGAACCTGCGCCGCGTGAAGAGGAATTGACTCAGATTCTGGAGGCTGGGCTTACGGCACCGGATCATGGCGCTTTGCAGCCCTGGCGCTTTTTCCTGATCACGGGACAGGCACGCGAACGTCTGGGCGACCTTTTTGTCGAGGCAACGTGCGCCCGGGAACCGGACATGCCGGCAAAGAAGCTGGAAGAGCAAAGGGGCAAGCCCTTGCGCGCGCCACTGATCATAGCGGTGGGTGCGCGCATCAATGCGGAACACCCCAAGGTGCCCGTCATCGAGCAGTATGAGGCCGCAATGGCGGCATCGCAGAATATGCTGCTGGCAACGGAAGCGTTGGGCTATGGCGGGGTGTTTCTGAGCGGTCCGAACACCTACGACGAACAGGTCAAGGCAGCCTTTGGTCTGGAAGGCAAGGATGCCCTGGTCGGATTTCTTTACATCGGTACGCCTCGGGAGCCACTGAAGGAGAAGAGGCGTCTTTCGCCCTGGCAGGTGACCCGCAGCTGGTTCGGGCCCGGCGTAATGGAACCCTGGGCCCAGCCGACTGACAAGAAGGAATGAACAGCGCCTGTCCTGATAGCACGGTCTATGCCCTGTCATCCGGGAGGGGCCGTTCGGCTGTTGCGGTTGTGCGCCTGTCAGGTCCCGCTTGCGGCGCTGTTCTGGATCGTCTTTGTGGCACGCGACCGCCGGCGCGTGAAGCACGTGTCAGATCCATCAGGGACCCCATAAGTGGTGAACTTCTGGACCGAGCCTTGGTGCTGTGGTTTCCCGGCCCGGGGAGTTTTACAGGAGAGGATAGTGCGGAGTTGCACCTGCATGGCAGTCAGGCGGTGGTTTCGGCCGTTCTGCGGGTTCTTTCGGGCTTTGAAGGCGTCCAGGCGGCAGGACCGGGTGATTTCACCAGGCGTGCGTTTGACAACGAAAAGCTGGACTTGAGCGAGGTTGAAGGGCTTGCTGACCTTATCGATGCCCAGACAGATGTACAGAGGCGACAAGCCCAGCGTCAGTTTGATGGAGCGCTGTCGGACCAGGTGGAAAGCTGGCGGCACAGACTGATTCGCCTGGCGGCTCATATGGAAGCCACGATCGATTTCAGCGACGAGGAAATTCCGAATGGGCTCCTGGAGCGCAGCTTGCTCGGGATAAAGGAACTTCGTGAAGAGCTGCAGGACTTCCTGGCCACAAGCCATGTCGGCGAGCGTATTCGCCAGGGGTTTCAGGTCACGCTTCTGGGGGCCCCGAACGCGGGCAAATCCTCACTCTTGAATAAATTGGCCAGACGCGAAGCCGCAATTGTCTCGGACATGGCGGGCACGACCCGCGATGTCATTGAGGTGGCGATGGATATCGCCGGCTTTCCGGTCATCCTCAGCGATACAGCGGGATTGCGTCAGGACGGGTCTGCGGACGCAATTGAAGCGGAAGGCATGCGCCGTAGCCAGATGCGGGCAGAGGAGGCGGATCTCAAGCTTGTGCTCTTTGATGGACTGGAGATCGCGCAGCCCGACAGGGGTGGATTGGGGCTGTTGGACGACAAGGCCATCGCCGTGATCACGAAGCGAGACGTGATGAGACAAGACCCGCCCGCCAGCTTTAAGGGGCACAAGGCCTATCATCTCTCCGCAAAGACGGGTGAGGGCCTTGAAAAACTGCTGGAAGCCATACAAGAGCAACTCACCAGGCTCCATGCAGAAACGGATGAAGCACCCGTACTGCTGACACGTCAGCGTCACCGGGAAAGCCTTGAGGATTGCGCCGCGGCGCTTGAGCGTGCGGAATCGGCGCCGGACATTTCCTTGATGGCCGAAGATATCCGCCATGCCTTGTCCACACTTGGACGGATAACCGGCCGGGTCGATGTGGAGGATTTGCTGGACGTCATCTTCCGGGATTTCTGTATAGGAAAATGACTGTTTCACGTGAAACAGAGTCCGTCAGCCTTTGTCAGCTTGACTTCTGATGGGCCACTCACGCATTTTCCGCCCATGATGGACAAGCAAGAGACATGGGATGTGATCGTTGTTGGAGGCGGTCATGCCGGCTGCGAGGCTGCGGCCGTGGCGGCGCGCTGTGGGGCCAGCACCCTTCTGGTGACTCACAAGAAATCCACGCTTGGGGTCATGTCCTGCAATCCCGCGATCGGCGGCCTGGGGAAGGGGCATTTGGCGCGCGAGATCGATGCCTTGGACGGCCTGATGGGGCGCGCTATCGACCAGGCCGGTATCCAGTTCCGTGTCCTCAATCGCAGCAAGGGCCCAGCCGTTCGTGGCCCGCGCGCCCAAGCGGATCGTCGTCTCTACAGGGAAGCAATACAGACTTTCCTGTCTCAGCAGGATCATCTGGATATCCTGGAAGGCTCTGTCGAGGACCTGTTGATGCAGGACGGCCAATGCGAAGGTGTGGTGACTGCGGATGGGCGAGTGCTCAAGAGCGGAAGCGTGGTCCTGACCACCGGCACCTTCTTGCGCGGATTGATTCATATCGGGGACCGAAAGATTCCCGCAGGTCGAGTTGGCGATGAACCGGCCAGCGGCCTGGCGTTACGGTTGGAGGAGGCCGGTTTTGCGCTGGGGCGTTTGAAGACGGGGACACCCCCCCGACTGGATGGCAACAGCATTGACTATGACAGCCTGGAATCACAACCAGGCGACGATCCGCCGGAGCCTTTTTCCTGGATGACGGATCGTATCCGCCAACCACAGATCCACTGTCATATCACGCATACTTCTGCGGCCGGACATGCCCTGATACGCGACAATCTTCATCGCGCTCCTTTATATTCGGGTCAGATCGATTCCACGGGACCGCGGTATTGTCCTTCGATCGAAGACAAGGTGGTTCGCTTTGCCGACAAGGACAAGCATCAGATTTTCCTGGAGCCAGAAGGTCTGGATGATACCACGGTCTATCCGAACGGGATCTCGACCTCGTTGCCGGAAGATGTCCAGGCGTCTCTTCTGAAGACCATTCCGGGTTTGGAGAACGCACGCATTCTGCAGCCCGGCTATGCCATCGAATACGATTATGTAGACCCACGTGAATTGGGATGTGATCTACAGACATCACGCATACCGGGCCTCTATCTTGCCGGCCAGATCAATGGCACGACAGGCTACGAAGAAGCCGCCGCTCAGGGCCTGATGGCCGGTCTCAGCGCAGCGCTGAAAGCAGGAGGGCAGGAACAGCCGGTCCAGCTGGATCGCGCTGAGGCCTACATCGGGGTACTCATCGACGACCTGATCACGCGGGGCGTCACGGAACCCTATCGAATGTTCACGAGCCGGGCGGAGTATCGCCTCCATTTGCGCGCCGACAATGCGGATCAACGTCTGACGGATAAAGGACTGTCCTGGGGCTGCATCGGACAGGTGCGCCTGGAGCGGCATGCGGACCGGAAGTCCCGTCTCGAAGAAGCCATGCAGCTTGTCCGTTCCCTGGAGGCGACACCCGATGCCCTGCGCAAGGCAGGTTTCTCGATCAATCGCGATGGACAGCGCCGCAAGGCCTTCGACCTGCTGCGCTATCCGGACATCACGCTTGAGCGATTGAAGTCCTATTGGCCCGAATTGGGCCATTTGGAACCCTCGATTGCGGATCAAATCGAGATAGACGCCCGTTATGCCGCTTATCTTGAACGCCAGGAAGCGGACATACGGGCCTACCGCAAGGATGAAGCGTTGGAATTGCCAGAAGATCTGGATTATGGCCGGATTTCAGGGCTTTCCAATGAGGTTCGGGAAAAACTAGAGGCTGCGCGTCCTGCGACTCTTGGTGCAGCGGGGCGAATACCTGGAGTAACGCCTGCTGCCACGCTGCTTTTACTGCGCCACGTTCGGCGCCGTCGACCCGCAGCTGCGTGAGTCAATCGGTGTCTCACTACACGGAACATGACTTTTCGCGGGAGCTGAATGTTTCACGTGAAACGTTGGAGCGTTTTCAGGTTTATGCCGCTCTGCTGCGGAAGTGGAACGAACGGATCAATCTGGTGAGCCGTTCGACCTTGCCGGACCTTTGGCGCCGTCATTTCCTGGATTCGGCACAGCTTCTTGCATTCATGAACGGAAAGTCCAACGCGACATTGCAGTTCCTCGATCTCGGAAGCGGAGCGGGTTTTCCCGGACTGGTGCTCAGTTTGCTGGGAGCAGGAGAGGCGCATCTTGTCGAATCCGACACACGAAAATGTGCGTTCCTGAGGGAAGTTTCACGTGAAACAGGAAGCCAGGCCATAATTCATAATCAGCGTATTGAGAGTCTGGCTGTTCCTTCAATGGATTACGTAACGGCCCGTGCCTGCGCGGGGCTGGACCGGCTTGTGGATTATGCGGAACCGCATCTCAAAGAGGGCGGTTATTGCCTGTTCCTGAAGGGCGCAAGATTGGATGAAGAATTGACGCTTTTACGGAAAGCAGGGAAGATGCCAGCAGATCCTTGCAAGGCGGAGGTCATGGCCAGCCGCACCGACAAGGAGGGCCGAATTCTTCGTCTCGGTCCGTTCACTCGTTGATCAGGGACAGCCTCATGAGCGACAACACTGCCAAGACCACGAAATCGGACCCCCGCATACTGGCTGTTGCCAACCAGAAAGGCGGTGTCGGCAAGACCACGACGACAATCAACTTGGCCACAGCCCTGGCGGCCTGCGGAGAGAAGGTCTTGATCATAGACCTGGATCCCCAGGCCAATGCAACGACAGGTCTTGGTCTTGAGCATGATGAATCCCGCAAAACGGTCTATGAAGTCCTGCATGCCTCCTCGCAGCTGGATGATGTGGTGCTGCCAACGCGTGTTCCGAACCTGGATGTGTTGCCTTCATCCGTGGAGCTGTCCGGGGCCGAATTGGAGCTGGTCAACCTCCCGCAGCGGGATCGGCGGCTCGCCGAGGCCTTGCTGCGCAGTGCGCGAGACTGGGACTATATCCTGATCGACTGTCCCCCGGCACTTGGACTTCTGACAGTCAACGCCCTGGTGGCGGCCCATGCGCTGGTGGTGCCACTACAGGCGGAGTTCTATGCGCTGGAAGGTCTGAGCCATCTGCTGAAGACCGTCGAACGGGTTCGCCAGACACTGAATCCGGATCTAGAGCTTCAAGGGGTTGTGCTGACCATGTTCGACAGCCGCAATAACTTGTGCAACATGGTTGCGGATGATGTGCGGGCTTTCCTGGGAGAGCGGGTTTACGAGACGGTTATTCCGCGTAACGTTCGCGTTTCCGAGGCGCCGTCTCATGGCAAGCCGGTCCTGCTCTATGATCTGCGCTGCGCAGGATCCCAGGCCTACCTGCATCTGGCCCGCGAAGTCCTGCGCCGTGAGGGGCGCGCCCTGACAACGGAAGCCCTGGCGTCCTGATCGCGCTGTCGTGCGCGTCCCCGGTGGGTTGAAGAAGGAGCACAAAGCGATATGAGCGAATCCCAGTCGTCGAAGCGCAATAACCTGGGACGTGGCCTGGCCTCACTGCTTGGGGAAGCCGCGGGTGACTATGCAGATCTGGACCGTCAGCGGGCTAACAAGACCGTGCCGATTGAGCATCTACACCCCAGCCGGGTGCAACCCCGGCGTCATTTCGACGAAGCAGCCCTGGACTCCCTGGCTGAATCCATAAAGGCACAGGGGCTTTTGCAGGCCATTCTGGTCCGTCGGCATCCCGAGCGTCCATCGGAGTATGAGATCATTGCGGGCGAACGGCGCTGGCGGGCCGCTCAAAGGGCCCAGCTGCACGAAGTCCCGATTCTCGTGCGCGAGCTGGATGACGGTACGGCGCTCGAGCTTGCGATTGTCGAGAACGTACAGAGGCAGGACCTCGACCCTATCGAGGAAGCGGAAGGTTATCGCCGTCTGATCGATGACTTTTCCCACAGCCAGGAAGAATTGAGCCGTCTGATCGGGAAAAGCCGCCCTCATATCGCCAATACTCTGCGCTTGCTCAACCTGCCTGACCGGGTCAAGGAGCGTGTGGGCGACGGCAGTCTCTCTGCGGGTCATGCGCGCGCCTTGCTTTCCGCAGAGGAACCGGAACGTCTGGCTGAAGAAGTGGTGCGTCGCGGTTTGACCGTGCGGGATACCGAACGCCTGGTCAGCAGCCGAAAAGCCGGTGCAGGTGAGACGGACGCCCAGGGCAAGTCTGCCTCAGCGACCAGGAAGGCCGGCTCAAACAAGACGAGTGCGGCCAAGGATGCCGATACGCTGGCTCTGGAACGCGATCTTTCATCCCTGCTGGGACTGAAGGTGAATATCGAGCTGCATGGCAATGGCGAGGGCGGAGTTCTAACGGTTCACTACGATACGCTCGATCAGCTTGACGATGTGCTGCGGCGTCTGAACCAGACCCCGGCTCAAGACAGCGGTTTGTGAATTCCGTGTTCCATCAATAGCCGTTATTGCGAGCGGCGGTTTGTCCGCGGCCTGTTGCGCTGCCTCGGGGCACCACGGGCTATGGCAAACAGACTGTCAGAACAAAGCAGGTTGTCGGCCGCGCCCGTCTTCTTGCAGGCGGCCTCTGTTTCCATCAAGCGTTCGAGCGCACGAGTCAGGTGCCCGATTGGCCAGGTCCGGGCCTGGGTCTTGAATCGATCCGCCACTTTCCAGAAGACCGGCGGCCGCAGCTTTTTCATGGCTGTGTCGATATCCTCTCCGCTTGCCAGAAGACCGGCCGTGAGGTGCAGGCGTTGAAAATGACGTGAAACGGTCCGCAGCACTGCCACCGGACTTACGCCTTCATCCAAACTGCGATTCAAAGTCCGTTCGAGTTCCGAAAGCCGCCCGTCTGCCACGGCAAAGGAAAGATCGTCCAGGGAAAGTGCCGCGGAATCGCCGATGCTGGTGCGCGCATCATCCAGATCGATGGTTCGTTTGTCCGCGGCATAGAGGGAGAGTTTCTCGAGCTCTCGGCGGGTCAATTGCCGGTCACCCCCCAGATTGGCAGCCAGATAGCTGCGTGCCTCCTGGTCCAGCTGCTGACCCTGTTCCTGGAAAAAGGCATCGATAAAGCGGCCAAGGTTGGCGCCTTCATCGCGATAACAGGCAACGGCGGCTGCAGATTCGCCCGCTTTCTCGAAAAGCTTCACCAACTCCGATTTGCGGGGTATTTCGCCGGCTTCGGCAATCAGAAGGGCATCACCCGGAAGTTCTGTCAGATAATCCCGCAGCAGTCCGGCCTCATTGCCCAGACCGCGCAGGCGTATGACGCGCTGGCCTCCGGAAAAGGATAGCGACGAGGCCTCATCATGCAGGCGTGCGGGCTCGTCCTTTACTTGCGCAGGTGTAAGCTCGACAAGACGAAAGGGGTCGTCGATTTCCCCAAGAACCGAACGAACCGCTGCGTTCGCGCGTTCTTCCACCAATCCACGATCCGGCCCATAGAACAGCAGGGCGCGGTAGTCGAGAGGCCCGGCCTTGACCTTCTTGTCGAATTGTTCGCCCTTCAGTTCCATCGCTCAGGCATATGCCAATGTACAGATGGCGAATCAATCATCGCCCTGGAACGTGGCTTCGTCCTCGTCATCCTCGTCATAGGTGGACCAGGCTTCGGGCGAGGGGCCCTGGGTATGGATTTCCGGTCCGATGCCTTCTTCCCTGGCAGCGAAAAACAGGCCGATGCGCCGCTGGATCTCCTGGGCAAGTCCCTCCAGGGCCCGTTCCTTACCGTCCTGTTCGGACACAAAGGTGGCAAAACCCGATGGATTGACGTTGTAGCCGACGGTGCCGATGGCCAGGCCGCCGGTCTGGTCCTGTCGTGTCTGGCTGTCCTGGAGCGCAAAGTTGGCCTCGATCGTGAGGTTCTCGCGCGTTGCCGTTTCACTGCGACGCACGGCCGTGAAGTCACGAGATTCTCGCAGCCGCACCACCAGGACATAATCGGGGTCAGTGGGCTGCCCATACGGATTGAGGCGATTTCGCAGCTTGTTATGAAGGATCTGTCCTTCACGATCCGGAATAGGCGCTATGCGGATTGAAGAAAAAGCTTCCTGGCTGGTTTCTCCCATGCTTCCCGGTGCATAGAGCGGCCGCACCGAGCAGGCGGCAAGCAGGACGCCTGCGGTCAGGACAATGGCCAGGGCAATGAGTTTCCTAGAGTACGACATTGACGATCCGGTTCGGCACGACGACCACTTTACGCGGTTCCTTGCCCTCAAGATAGCGTTGAACGGTTTCGTCGCCTAGCGCGGCTTCACGCAGCACGCTTTCTTCGCTGTCACGCGGTTGTTGCAGCTTGGCGCGCAGCCTGCCGTTCACCTGAACGGCTATGGTGACGGTTTCGTCCTGGACAAGGCTGGTATCAGCTACCGGCCAGTCCTGAACGGCGAGCAGATTGTCGTGACCCAACGCCTGCCAAAGCTCCTCCGCCAGATGGGGCATCATCGGTGCGATCAAGCGAACCAGGCTCTCGCATCCTTCCCGCAGGGCCCAGGCCATGCCTTCCTCATTCCGCGCTGCGGTGGCCGAAGACAGGGTGTTCGTCAACTCGTAGAGGCGCGCCACGGCCTTGTTAAAATGAAAGGCCTCGATGTCCTCGGTCATGCCCTGGATCGTCTTGTGAACCTGCCGACGCAGGCCCAGAGCCTTCTCACCGAAAGATTTCGGACAGGCCAAGCCGGCCGGTGGCAACAGCTTGTCTTCGGCCGTCTCACGCACTAGGCGCCAGAGACGTTGGGTAAAGCGCCAGGCCCCTTCGATGCCGGAATCCGTCCATTCCATTTCACGGTCGGGGGGGCTGTCGGACAACATGAACCAGCGGGCCGTATCGGCGCCATAACTGTCGATGATCTCAGCCGGATCGACAGTGTTGCGCTTGGATTTGCTCATCTTCTCGACACGGCCGACGGAAACCGGATTGCCGTCCGAATCCACAAGGGCGCCTGCCGAATCACGCGTTACATCTTCAGGTGACAGCCACCGGCCGTCCTGAGCGCGGTAGGTTTCGTGACAGACCATACCTTGGGTGAACAGCCCGGCAAAAGGCTCCTCCACATTCAAATAGCCCGCCTTTTTCAGGCCGCGCGTGAAGAAGCGGGAATAGAGCAGGTGAAGAATGGCATGCTCGATTCCGCCGACGTACTGATCCACAGGCAGCCAATAGTCCACATCCCGACGCTCGAGCGGGGTGTCCTCTGCCCGTGGACTGCAGAAGCGTGCGAAGTACCAGGAGGAGTCCACGAAGGTATCCATGGTATCGGTATCCCGCTGAGCCGCACCACCGCAACTGGGGCAGTTCACATGCTTCCAGGTCGGGTGATGGTCCAGGGGATTGCCCGGCTTATCGAAGGAAACGTCACGCGGCAGCTCGATGGGCAGCTGTTCCTTGGCCACAGGCACCGGCCCGCAGTCCGGACAGTGTATGACCGGGATGGGACAGCCCCAGTAGCGCTGTCTGGAGATGCCCCAGTCGCGCAGGCGGAACTGGACCGTGCCCTTGCCAAGGCCTTCCGCCTCCAGGCGTTCGATAACCTTGCGCTTGGCATCGGGAACGGGCAGGTCGTTCAGGAAATCGGAATTGCAGAGTACGCCGTCGCCCGTATAGGCCTCGTTCCGGATGCTCCATTCGGCAGAAGGCACGTCCTTCGGTCGCACCACCGGAATGACGTCCAGGCCGTACTTGCGGGCGAAATCCAGGTCGCGCTGGTCATGGGCCGGACAGCCAAAAATCGCGCCCGTGCCGTATTCGACGAGGATGAAATTGGCCACGTAAAGGGGCAGCGTCTTGCCCTCGACGAGCGGATGCCGCATGCGCAGGCCCGTGTCGTAACCCCGCTTCTCCGCCTTCTCGATCGCTTCTTCGCTTGTGCCCAGGCGATCACATTCGGCGATGAAGTCCTTGAGCGCAGGGTCCCGCTCAGCCAACTCGACTGCCAAGGGGTGATGCGGGGAAAGCGCCCCGAAGGTGGCACCGTACAGAGTGTCCGGACGGGTACTGAAGACCTCCAGGGGCTCTTCGCGCCCCTCGATGTCAAAAAAGACGCGTGCACCCTCCGAGCGCCCGATCCAATTCTGCTGCATCAAGCGGACTTTCTCGGGCCAGCGTTCAAGGTCGTCCAGGCCGTCCAGAAGCTCGTCTGAGAATGCAGTGATCCGGAAAAACCACTGCGAAAGGCGACGACGTTCGATATCCGCGCCCGAGCGCCAACCCTTGCCATCGATGACCTGCTCATTGGCCAGGACGGTCTGGTCGACCGGGTCCCAGTTGACCCAGGATTCCCGCCGTTCAATGAGCCCGGACTGCATGAAGTCGAGGAACAGGGCTTGCTGGTGACTGTAGTAACCTGGATGGCAGGTGGCGAATTCACGGCTCCAGTCGATGGACAGCCCCATGGACTTCAACTGGGCGCGCATGGCATCGATGTTGGAATAGGTCCAATCGGCCGGATGCACATCACGTTCGGCGGCAGCATTCTCGGCCGGAAGTCCGAAGGCATCCCAGCCCATGGGGTGCAGGACGTTGAAACCGCGGGCACGCTTGAAGCGCGCAATCACATCCCCGATCGTGTAGTTCCGCACATGCCCCATGTGGATGCGTCCGGAAGGATAGGGAAACATCTCCAGGACATAGTACTTGGGGCGCTCGGGATCCGTCTGGGTCAGGAAGCAGTCAGCCGTCTCCCAAGCCTTCTGCCACTTGCTTTCGGTTTCCTTCGGATTGTAACGACTCATGTTTTCTGGTCCGCGGCGGATTTCACAGGGCTGCGCCGCGGAGCCATTTTCCGGCGAGCGGCGTATCGCCGTGAACCTCTTCCGCCTTCTTTACTGACTATGGATTGGATCGGTTAGTGGAGGCGAAATCCTACGTTCAATTAAGGCCGGCGATACGAAGTTCGCGCGCACGGGTCAGGATGGAATCCTCGATTTCCCGGTTGCTGTCCGGCTCTACGTCGGCGTCAATCCAGTTGCCATTCTGGTCGCGCTCCTGACGGAAGACCGTCGCCCGCACTCCATCCGCACGCAGATCGCGTCCCAGGATGAAGACGTTGACCTTGAAACGCTCGTCCGGGGTTTCAGGGGGCGTGTACCATTCGGTCAGAATCACGCCGCCAAAGGGATCCGCAGAGGCCAGGGGCATGAAGGACAGGGTATCCAGCGAGGCGCGCCAGAGATAGGCATTCACGCCAATCCCGGAACCGCCGCCACCCTGCTGGGGATCTTCTTCGCGCTCGCCGACTAGTAGGATACCGTCTGTTCCGAAAACGCCGGGTTCGGTTTCGGACTGATAGACGGTACGTCCTCTCCTGTCGGTTTCGACGGGATAGTCGTACTCCCGCTCCGTGGAGGAGCAGGCGAGGAGCAGACCGGAAAGACTCACAACGGCAAAAAACCGGAAGAGCTGGCTTGTTTTCATCTGGATCACGTTCCGCATAGGCTTGACAACGCGGTCTGGCAGACCGATGCGCGGCACTATGCCAGCATTTCCCCCGCAGGTAAAACAGATCGTTGTGTCGATACAGGGATTTGTTTTGTCTTCCGTCTGGCACGCCTGGAGTCAGCTGTTCCAGTCGTTGCCCTGATTGTCCCGGTCATCCAGATTGGGATTGTTGCGGGGAAACAGGGCGCGGCTGATATCCTGCAGGCTGCGGTGCAGCTGTGGGTCATCCGGCCCTTCGATTCCCTCGGGCAGCGAAACCCGGGTGCTGGTCACACGGCTGCCACCCCGGCAATAGGCCGCAAAGATTCTGCGGGACTGGCCATCAGCCGCCGAGACGCTTTCCAGATCGTGGCCGCGCGTCATGCCGCAGACTTCGCTTGCCGCCGTGCTTTCCGGTGTATCGAAGGCCAGGACCACGCCCCAGCCACCACGCTCATCCGCTGAGGTTCGTGGACGAATCTCAACCTGTGGCGCATAGCCGGGCACGCGCATGTGATCTGCAAAGGAGGCGGCCGCCTCTTCGGAGCTCAGGCCATAGGGTGCGCCGTTGACTGAAAGCGGCAGGCCATCATCCTTGCCAGCCCACCAGAGATCACTGACCTTGTAGGAGGGCTCGATGGTTACCGGGTCCATGGTAATCGCGGTGCAGCCGGCAAGAACTCCGCCCGTAAGCAGGACGGCGAATGCGGCGGAAAGGCGTTTCATGAGATCACCCTGAGCGCTTTGCTGTCATTTCCAATTCTATCCTAAGAATTGGGTGGCGAAGATGCAAAGTCATCCCCTTGCCAGCGGAATTCACTCAAGAGTGATCGGCTTCCTCTGCGGCTTGCGCGGCCCATGGCTTGTGCGGGCCAGTGTACACGACAGAGATTGCCTCAGGATTGCAGCCACTCACCCAGGTTCTCTCGCATGGCCTGTTCCATCTCTCGGTCGAAACGGCGCATCAGGTCCTCGGTCAACTGGAACCAAATGGCTTCGCGCTCCGTCAGGCTAGCATCTTCGGGGACGGTTACGGAGCGCCTGACATCAGCGCGTACGGTCTTGGTTTGGCCGCTCAGGCGGTCGCTGATCTCAAGCTCCACGCGCAAGCGCCCGTCATAGCGTTCGCTCTGGTCAATCACGAAGAAACGCTTCAACCCCTGAGTGGTGGGCAGCTCCTCCTGGATGACGGAAGCCTCGAGTATCCTGAAACGGGCCTGCGCTTCGCCCCCAGCGGCCTTCAGGCGTTGCCGACCCCAACGCTCCGCAACATCAGGCAGTGGATCGGGGAAGCGATGACCGACATGAGGGGCCTGTCGGGGCATCTCGTAGTCCTGCTGGATCTCGACCCTGTTCACCTGGAGCACCAAAGGTTGCAGGTGACTGAAACCGATTGCCGCGAAATTGTTTTGCGGCGGCGTCATTTCACAACCGGAAAGGACAACAACGCTCGCAAACGAGGCTAGAAGCGAACGGCGGGATAGGGGCGACATCGTCTTGTGACCTCGGTTTCTTGTTGGCCGGTATGCTTTCCTCTGCCCTTTCCTAGAAGCGGAATAAGGCAAAGCCAAGACAGATGGCGTTGCCGTTAAGCCGCGTTCAGGACTCTGTCGTGCCTGTTCCCTGCAGCAGCATATCGAGTTCCTGCGGCGAAAGGTGATAGTCGGTGTTGCAGAACTCGCACTTCATTGTCACCGAGCCGTCTTCGTGACTGAGATCGCGCACCTGGTCCTCGGGCAGCGAACGGATCACATTCAACACCTTCTCGCGTGAGCAGCGACAGTTGGAATCGAGTTTCTGCGGATCGAAAACCCTGACCCCGTCCTCGTGGAAAAGGCGGAAAATCAGGCGTTCCGCCGAAATGGACGAATCCACCAGCTCATCCTCGGTACAGCTGGACATGAGGATCAGGGCCCGACGCCAGTCTTCCTCCAAAATGTCGGTCACATCGCCTTTGGTGCTGTCCGGCAGGCGCTCTAGCAGCATGGCGCCGCCGCGCCAACCGTGCTCGGTCCGGCTCACCGCCACCAGGATACCGGCATTGATCTGTTGGGACTGCCGGAAATAGTGGCGCAGAGAATCGGCCAGGCGCGGGCCCTGAAGCTCCACCATACCTTGATAACGCTCGCTGTTCTCTCCCTGATCCACGGTGAAGGCCATGTAGCCTTCGCCCAGCCATTCCACGATGTCTTCCGGTTGGTCGCCGACTTCCTGGCGCAACTGGGACACGGCGTCTGCATCGTATCCGACATAGCCACGCAGGCTGCCGCTGCTGGTCATGTCGCTGACCATGGTCTTGAGCGCGCCATCCGCCTTGACCTGCAGCGTGAAGATGCCGTCGTACTTCAGGGTGCTGCCGAGCAGGCTGCCCAGGGCCACGAGTTCGCCCAGCAGGGAAGCGACAGGGTCGGGCAGGTCGGCGCGCTGCAGGATGGTATCGAGCACGCTTCCAAGACGAACATAGCGCCCCCGGATACCGGTTCGCTCGATCAGGAAGGGCTGAACCAGGTCGTCGTCGGGGGTGTAGTCAACGGGGCGCTCTTCTTCGGTCATGTCAGACACCAGAGCAGGATTCCCTTCTGTGCGTGCAAGCGATTTTCAGCTTCATCCCAGACCACGGAACGCGGTCCGTCTATGACACCCGTGGTCACCTCCTGTTCGCGATGCGCTGGCAGGCAATGCATGAAGATGGCCTCGTCCTTGGCCAGGGCGAACAGGTCTTCGGTGACCTGGAAGGGTTTGAGCAGATTGTGCCGGCGCATGGAATCTCCGACATCGTCCCCCATGGACACCCAGGTATCGGTGACGACGCAATCGGCATTCTTCATGGCGCTCTGCACGTCGTCGGTGACCTGGATACGGCCACCTTCCTGCTGACCCCAGGCAACGACTTCGCGCGGCGGGGAAAGCGCAGCCGGGCAGGCCAGGCGCAACTCGAATCCGAAACGAACCGCCGCATGAATCCACGAGCTTGCCATGTTGTTGCCGTCACCCGACCAGACGACGGTTTTCCCCTCGATGGGCCCCAGATGCTCCTCGAAGGTCATGACATCCGCCATCAGCTGGCAGGGGTGCGTGCGGTCGGTCAGTCCATTGATCACCGGAACCGTGGCAAACTCCGCAAGCTCCAGGAGTTTTTCTTCCTTGGTGGTGCGGATCATGATGGCATCCACATAGCGGGACAGCACACGGGCCGTGTCGGCAATGGTCTCGCCACGGCCAAGCTGTGAACCGCTGGGCTCCAGTACGATGGGCTCGCCACCCAGTTGACGAATGCCGACTTCGAAGGAAACGCGGGTGCGCGTCGAGGGTTTCTCGAAGATCATGGCGAGCGACTTGCCAGCCAGAGGCTTTTCCGCGCCGGCACGCCCGGATTTGCAGGCCTTGCCCAGGTCGAGGATCTTTCTCAGTTCCTCGGATGAGAAGGTGTCGAGGTCTAGAAAGTGACGAAGTCCGGGTTTGCTTGCGCTGGACATGATGCTACTCCGCAGCCTGGCGAAAGTCTTCCGCCACTGAATTCAGTATGCCAATCGCCCTTTCGACCTCGGCCTCGGTGATGATAAGCGGTGGCAGAAGGCGAACGACATTGTCACCCGCCCCGACCGTTAGCAGGCCTTTCTGGCGCAGGGCAGCGATCACATCCGTATTGGGCACAGCACAGCGCAGGCCGAGCAGAAGTCCCATTCCTCGTACCTCGGCATAGACGTTCGGGTGCCGCTGGACCAGGTCCTCCAGCTGTCCGCGCAGGTTCCGGCTGACGGCCTGCACCTGGGCCAGGAAGCCGTCTTCCAGCATCACGTCCATCACGGCATTGCCGCAGGCCATGGCCAGGGGATTGCCGCCGAAGGTCGTGCCGTGGTTGCCGGGACCGAAGGAGCGCGCGACCCCTTCCGTAGCCAGCAGGGCGCCGATGGGAAATCCGCCCCCCAGCCCCTTGGCCAGCATCATGATATCCGGGGCAATGCCGGCCTGTTCATAGGCAAAGAGCGTTCCCGTGCGGCCCATGCCGCACTGGATCTCGTCGAAGACCAGGAGCAGTCCCGATTCATCGCAGATCTGCCTGAGCGCCCGCAGGTAATCCAGTTCCGGAGCACGAATACCCCCCTCGCCCTGGATCGGCTCCACCAGAATGGCGGCGGTCTCGTCGGTAATGGCGGCGCGCAGTTCATCGGGGTCTTCGAAAGCCACCTGGGTAAAGCCGGGGACATGCGGCGCAAAGCCGGCCATGTACTTCTCGTTGCCGGCGGCGGAAATTGCGGTCAGGGAGCGTCCATGAAAGGCCCCGTTGCAGGTGATGACCTGCCAGCGATCCGCTTCCCCCCTGTCGTCGAAGTACTTGCGGACCAGCTTCGCGGCCGCCTCGAAGGCCTCGACACCGGAGTTGCAGAAGAAGACACGGTCAGCAAAGGAATTTGCCGCCAGGCGTTCAGCCAGGCGCTCGCCTTCGGGAATGCGGAACAGGTTCGAGCAGTGCCAGAAACGTGCGGCCTGATCCTGCAGGGCCTTGACCAAGTGTGGATGCGCATGGCCCAGTGACGTCACGGCGATGCCGCTGGCAAAATCCAGGTAGCGGTCCCCTTCCCGGGTGATCAGATAGGGGCCTTCACCGCGCTCGAACGCAATGTCGGCACGGGCGTAGGTATTCATCAAGGCATCACTCACGTCAGCAATCCTTATTTTCTGCTGCCAAGGCTGTCATCCTGCGCGGCTTTCGCCCGCACAACGGGAAAGGCGTGACGATGCCGGGTTGCCCATGACCTGTCAACGCTGGCCCCGGCTGCCGTCGCGCGTGCGTTCAGGTCGTCACGCGGTATCCACGCGCAAAGAGGCGCCAGGTGAAATAGAGCAGGAAGAGACTCGGCAAGAGGGCCAGGAGGGGGCTGAGGAACCCGGTGCTCTCCAGGGTGCCGGTAAAGCCACTGCGGAAGCCGTCGATGATGTGGAAGACGGGATTGCCAAGGATGGCCAACTGGCCGCCGTCTGGCAGGCTGTCCAGAGTGAAGAAGGTCCCGGAAAGCAGTCCCAGGGGCAGGACCAGGAAATTCTCCACCAGTGCGAACTGGTCCCACTTTTCGGCCCAGAGTCCGGTCAGACTGCCAATCAGGGCAAAGAGAACACAGCCTACAAGGGCAAAGCCGGCACTGCGCCAGGGTGCATCCAGGGGGATATCGATGAAGACGGAAAAGAGCGCCAGCATGATTGCGCCGGTGATCAGGCCACAGCAGATACCGGGCAGAACATAGCCGGCCAAGCGTTCCAGCGGGGAAAGGGGTGCCATCATGACGTCCTGGATCATGCCTTCCATGCGATCGAACAGCAGGGGAAAGCCAACGTTCTCGAAAGCGCTTGAGAACATGCCCCAGGCGATCAGGCCGGGAACCAGGAACTGCAGGGCATCCACGCCGGGCTGAAAGGCCGTGCCTTCCGGCAGTGCCACAGAGAAGACAAGCAGGAAAAGCAGGCCCATGCTGGCTGTCCCGCCGGCCATTTCCGGCAGGCTGCGCAGATAGCGCAGCAGTCCACGGCGGAGAAGAGCCCAGAGTCCGCGCCAGTTGGGACCGGAAGACAGCCTGGACACTTGACGCTCCGTTCTATGGCTTGAGCTTGTAGCCCGTGGCCAGCATCCGGTAGGTCAGCGTCCAGAGAATGACGTTGACCCCGGCCACGATCAGGGCGCCCATCCAGATGGGGCTGTCGCTGTGACCGATGATTCCATAGCGGAAACCGTCGATCAGGTAGAAGAAGGGATTCAGGTGCGCCACGAAGACCCAGTTTTCCGGCAGGCGCTCCACCGAATAGAAGGTTCCGGACAGGAAGGACAGGGGCATGATCACAAAGTTCGTCACGGCTGCGATGTGATCGAATTTGTCGGCCCAGACACCGCCGAGAATCCCCAGAAGCGAGAGCATCATGGATGCGTTGATGGCGTAGTAGATGATGGCCAGCGGATCATGGATGCCGTAGCGCACGAAGGGCCAGACGGCCAGGCCGGCCGCAAACCCCACCAGCAGGCCGCGCGTCATGCCGCCACCCACATATCCCAGGGTCAGTTCGCCCGGCGACAGGGGGGGCATAAGCACGTCGACGATGTTGCCCTGAACCTTCGCGATCACCAAGGAGGAGGAGGTGTTTGCAAAGGAATTCTGCAGCATCTGCATGATGATCAGCCCGGGGGCCAGGAATTCCGGATAGGGAATGCCCGCAACCGACATGGAGCCCCGGCCGAGCGCCAGCGTGAAGACAGCCAGGAACAGAAGCGACATGACCACGGGTGCGACCACCGTCTGGGTCAGCACGTTCAGGAAGCGCCGGACTTCCTTCAGGTAAAGTGTCCAGAGGCCCATTAGGTTGAAGCGGCCCAGCATGCGTGGACCAACCTGCGTGGCCGGCTTTGCGCCGGATTCCTCTGTTGCAGGCGAGGCGGTTGTAGGCGTATCGCTGATCTCGGTCATGCGCTAGGAGATATACCCGGGGCAGACGGGAAACAAGCGCACTGGTTACAGTTCGCATCTGCGTACGGCACATGGCAGACTATATTCATGGACAGCACAGGAAGACAGGAAAGCGCCTCAGGTGACTCGGAAAAGTCGAAACAGCGGCGGCAACCACGCCGGATAACGCCGGCTTACCTGGAACGGGCCGCGCTTTTCTATCTTGAGCGTTATGTGAGTTCCGAAGCCAACCTTCGGCGCATCCTGCGGCGCAAGGTGAAACGCTCTTTCGAGGTGCATGGCGGAGATTTCGAGGAAGCCGATCGTTGGATCGAGGAGTTGATCGTTCGCTTGCGGCGCAACGGATTCCTGGACGATGCAGCCTATGCCCGCGGCCTGGCGCGCAGTCTGCACCGGCGAGGCAAGTCAGCGCGCGCTATCGAGGGCAAGCTGCGCGAAAAGGGAGTTGAGGCTGCGCAAATCGAAACAGCCCTCAGGGAATTGGAAGAGGATAAACCGAATTCGGAATTCCGTGCTGCCGTTGCTTTTGCCCGCCGACGCCGGCTCGGACCCTTTCGTGAAACGCAGGCGCGTGAAGAACGGCGCACGCGGGATCTTGCCGCGCTGGGGCGTCAGGGGTTCAGCTATGCGCTTGCAAGGCGCGTGATCGAAGCCGAGGATGCAGAGGAATTGGAGGCGATGCTGGCGAACGAAGCAGCAGTATAGCCGGACAGGCACCTGCGCCCGCCTCCGGATCGAAACTGCCGCGACGGCCAGGAGGGAAGCCGCCATGTACAGACCCCCGCAATTCCGTGTCGAGGATCGCTCTGAAATTCACCAGATGATGCGCGCGACACGTCTGTGCAATCTGGTGACTTCAGGGCCGGAAGGCCTGCACGCAACGGCCTTGCCCTTGCTTCTCGAGGATCGGGAAGGTGAATTTGGCACGCTCTACGGCCATCTCTCGCGTGCCAACCCCCAGTGGAAAATGGATGTCCAGGGCGATGCACTTGCCATTTTCATGGGCCCCTCGGCTTACGTGACACCGGCCTGGTATGGCGCCAAGCAGGAGACGGGCAAGGTGGTGCCAACATGGAACTATACGGCGGTTCACGCTTATGGGGTCGTGGAATTCTTCACCGAGCGTGAAGCAATGCTGCAGCTGGTCTCGCAGTTGACGGAGCGGCACGAAGCGGATCGGGAGAATCCCTGGGCCGTCCGTGATGCACCGGAGGAGTTCGTGGAGGCCAAGCTGAAGGGGATTGTCGGCTTGCGCCTGGAGATCACGCGCCTTGAGGGCAAGGCGAAAGCGAGCCAGGACAAATCAGACAGTGACCGGCAGCGTATCGCAGAGGGTCTCAGGGAAAGTGGTGACGTGGAAAACCAGGCCTTGGCGGAATGGATTCCGTGATAACCGATTGGTTTCAGAGGAAATCCCGCAACAGGGCGACCAGTGGCTGGTCGGCAGGTGGCATGGGATAATCCATCATTCGGACTGGCTTGACCCAGGCCAGGGCCTGGCCTTCCAGTCCCTGCGGATTGCCTTGCCAGACGCGACAGGCGAAAAGCGGCATCAGGAGATGAAAGGACTCATAGGCGTGTGAGGCAAAGGCAAGAGCTGCCAGACAGCTCTGCCGGGTGTCGATACCCAACTCTTCCCTGAGTTCCCGGATCAGCGCGGCTTCAGGCGTTTCCCCGACATGCACCTTTCCGCCGGGAAATTCCCAGAGGCCTGCCATCTCCTTGCCCTCCGGACGTTGAGTCAGAAGGACGCGGCCATCGATATCCACAAGGGCCGCGGCAGCAACCAGCAGCAGGTTTGTGGACCCAGCGTTCTGGGCCATGCGTTCGCCGGCCTGCCAGCACCCGCTTTCAGCCGGCGGCATCATTCAGCTCCGATAATCGGCATTGATGTCGATGTAGCCGTGGGTCAGATCGCAGGTCCAGACCCGCGCGCGACCGCGTCCCACACCGGCATCCACCTGGATCAGGATGTCCTGACCTTTCATGTGTTCGGCGATCGGCGTTTCGTCATAATCCTCGACGCGCTGGCCGTCCTGGGCAATCTCCACACCACCGATCGAGATCGCCAGACGGTCACGGTCGGCCCGCTCCCCGGACTTGCCCACGGCCATCACGATCCGTCCCCAGTTCGCATCTTCCCCGGCAATGGCCGTCTTCACCAGGGGGGAATTGGCGATGGCCAGGCCCATGCGGCGGGCCGAGCGCGCACTGGTGGCCCCTGTGACCTCGACGGTGATGAACTTGCTGGCGCCTTCGCCGTCCTTCACCACCTGTTGGGCAAGATCAATCAGCAGCTCCTCGAGCGCCCGCGAAAAGCGGCGCAGGCGAGGGTCCGTGATGCTGCGGATTGGGGTATTCCCGGCCTTGCCTGTGGCAGCCAGAAGCAGTGTGTCGCTTGTCGAGGTGTCCCCGTCCACCGTTATGGAATTGAATGAACGGTTGTTGGCACGGGTCAGCAGCTGTTGCAGGACATCGGCGGAAAGGTCGGCGTCCGTGGCCACGAAAGCCAGCATGGTCGCCATGTCGGGCGCGATCATGCCCGAGCCCTTGGCAATGCCGTTCAGGGTCACGGTCTTGCCATCGATGTCCGTGGTCCGGGTCGCCCCCTTGGGAAAAGTGTCGGTCGTCATTATGGCCCGCGCCGCGGCTTCCCATCTGTCCTGGCTCAAGCTGTCCAGCAGCTCCGGCAGACTGTCGGTCAGCTTGTTATCCGGAAGGGGTTCGCCAATCACGCCCGTTGAAGCCACGAATACTTCCCGGTTCGAGCAGTCCAGCACATTGGCCGTGGACGAGACGCAGCGCTCGACCGACGCAATACCGGCGCGGCCGGTAAAGGCATTGGCGTTTCCGGAGTTGACCAGAATGGCCTGCACCCGGCCACCGGCCAGGGCTTCGCGGCACCAGAGAACCGGGGCCCCTGCCGTCTGTGAGCGGGTCAGGACCCCGGCCACGGTCGTGCCGGGCGCAAAACGCATCAGCAGGGCGTCGTCGCGTTTCTTGTAGCGCAAGCCGGTTGCCGCCGTGGCCAGTTCCACGCCCTCGACGGGCGGCAGAAGGGGAAAGGAATCGGGGGCCAACGGCGACAACTCAGGCATGTCCGGCAGTCTCTCTGGGTTTGGGTTGAACGAAGCGGTTACTGGTTGGAGGTTCCGGTTTCGGGCAGATCCTCTTCCTCCAGCGCGTCCTCTGGAACCGACTGCGGTGCGGTGCCCTTCATTTCGATATCGGCATCGGCCCGCAAGTCGGCGAGAATTTCCTCGATGGCCTCGGAGGCAATCTGCTGTTCCAGTTCTCCGCGAACCTCGCTCATCTCAGGCGGCTCGGTCATCCGGCTGTCCTCGACCTTGATCACGTGCCAGCCGAATTCGGTCTCCACAGGTTCCTTGCTGTAGCTACCCGACTCCATCTCGAAGGCCGCGTCAGCGAAGGGTTCCACCATGCGGTCCTGGGTGAAGTAGCCAAGATCGCCGCCTTCGGTGCCTTCATCCATGGAGTGCTCGTCCGCCAGAGCGGCGAAGTCCGCACCTGCATCCAGTTCGGCAATCAGCTCTTCGGCCTGTTCCTTTTCCTCGACCAGGATGTGCCGTGCCTGCACTTCCTTCTTGGCCTCGAAATCGGCCTTGTACTGCGTATAGGCGTCCTGCAGGCGTTCGTCGGTGGCCGCTTCGTCTATCGCCTGCTGCAGATAGATCTGACCGATGGCTTCGCTTTCGGCGCGTTCGACCGCTTCCCGAACCTGTTCGTTGTCAGCCAGGCCTTCCTCGCGGCCGGCTTCCTCCAGAAGCTTGAAGTCGATCAGCCGTTCAACCAGGGCCGGAAACAGACTGGAGAGTTGAGACTGATACTGCTGAGGCAGGTCCTGGGCCGTGGCGATGACATCGGCCATGGTGACATCCTTGCCATTGACCGTCGCCAGAACGCGATCCGGATCGAAGCCGGCGCCTTCCGCCTGGCCGGACTGTTCGGCAGCATTGTCCTGGGCCTGCACCTGGACTGTGCCTCCGGGGAGCAGCGCGGTGCCGGCCGACAGGAACGCGGCCAGGGTCAGCGCTGACAGGAGCCGCCGCGAAGCACGAGGGGGCTCGACATGGGCTAAAGACAGGGCAGGAATCTGGAATGACATAAAACCTCCGTTACATTTGTAGACCGGCGAAAAATGATCCGGCCGCTTGGGCAAATATGCAGATGGTGCGCGAAATCACAAGTGAAGCCCTTGTGGTGGTGTCCGTTGCAGCCGGGGTCAAGGCCGCGGCTTTTTGGCCCCCGCCGGTCGCTCACGCGTTGACAGAATGCAATAGGGGTCATATCTGTCAGACTTATCGCGCAGCCCGTATGGGTTCCTGCGCTTCTATACGTTCCTCCGACACCGAGGGTTTCATGCTGAGCGCGATTGCCAAGCGCCTCTTCGGGTCTGCCAATGACCGATACATAAAGTCCCTGCGCCGCGACGTCGAAGCGATCAATGCGCTGGAGCCCGAGCTCGAGAAGCTTGACGACGAAGCTCTGCGTGCGCGGACCTTCCAGTTCCGTGAGCGCCTGGACAAGGGTGAAACGCTGGACGACCTGATGGTCGAGGCCTTTGCCACCGTGCGTGAAGCGGCCAAACGGACCCTGAACCAACGTCATTTCGATGTGCAGCTGATCGGCGGCATGGTCCTGCACAAGGGCATGATCTCCGAGATGAAGACCGGTGAAGGCAAGACGCTGGTCGCGACCCTGGCGGTCTATCTCAATGCCCTGTCCGGCAAGGGCGTGCATGTGGTGACGGTGAACGATTACCTGGCCCGCCGTGATTCCGAGTGGATGGGCGAGATCTATCGCTTCCTGGGCCTGAACGTTGGCTGCATCGTGCCGGGTCTGCCCGACGAGGAACGGCGTCAGCAGTATGCCTGTGACGTAACCTACGCCACCAACAACGAGCTCGGCTTCGACTACCTGCGCGACAATATGAAGTACCGTCTGGAAGACATGGTCCAGCGGGAATTCAACTACGCCATTGTCGACGAGGTGGACTCGATCCTGATCGACGAATCCCGCACGCCGCTCATCATCTCCGGGCCGGCCGAGGATTCCTCGGATATGTATCGCGCAGTCGACAAGGTCATGCCGAAGGTGACCGAGGAGCATTACGAGAAGGACGAGAAAGCACGCTCGGTCACGCTGACGGACGAGGGAACCGAATATGTCGAGGAGTTGCTCCTGGCCGAGGGTCTGATCGAGGACGGCTCACTCTACGACATCCAGAATGTCGCCGTCCTGCACCACATCACCCAGGCGTTGCGCGCCCACACGCTTTTTAGCCGGGATACGGACTACATCGTCAAGGATGACAAGGTCATCATCATCGACGAGTTTACCGGCCGCATGATGGAAGGCCGCCGCTATTCCGATGGCTTGCACCAGGCCCTGGAAGCCAAGGAAGGTGTGACCATCCAGAACGAGAACCAGACCCTGGCCTCGATCACCTTCCAGAATTTCTTCCGCCTCTATCCCAAGCTGGCCGGCATGACCGGGACGGCGGTCACAGAGGCCGGCGAATTCGGTGAAATCTACAGCCTGGAGGTGGTCGAGATTCCGACCAACGTCCCGGTTCAGCGCATCGACTATGACGATGAGGTCTACCGGTCGACGGACGAGAAGTATACCGCGATCATAGAGCAGATCGACACCTGTCAGAAGCGGGGACAGCCGGTCCTGGTGGGCACGGTGTCCATCGACAAGTCCGAGCTTCTCTCGAGCATGCTGACAAAACGCAAGATCGCGCATCAGGTGCTCAATGCCCGCTATCACGAGCAGGAAGCCTATATCATCGCCCAGGCGGGTTCGCCCGGCGCCGTGACCATTGCCACCAACATGGCTGGACGCGGGACCGACATCCAGCTGGGTGGCAACGTTGACATGCGCATCCAGCAGGAAGCCATGATCCTTGAGGACGAGGCTGCGCGCGTGGCCAAGACCGAAGAAATCCGCAAGGACATCGAGACCAAGCGCGCCAAGGCCCTGGAAGGCGGTGGGCTCTTCGTGCTGGGAACCGAACGCCACGAGAGCCGGCGCATCGACAACCAGTTGCGCGGCCGCTCCGGGCGACAGGGCGATCCCGGTGGCTCCAAGTTCTTCCTGTCCCTGGAAGACGACCTGATGCGCATCTTCGGGTCCGAGCGCATGGACAGTATGTTGAAGCGTCTCGGTCTGCAGGAAGGTGAGGCGATCAAGCACCCCTGGGTCAACCGGGCGCTGGAGAAGGCGCAGGAAAAGGTCGAGGCGCGCAACTACGAAATCCGCAAGAACCTGTTGCGTTTCGACGACGTGATGAACGACCAGCGCAAGGTCATCTTCGAGCAGCGCAAGGACATGATGCGCGCCGAGGACGTCCACGACACGGTCCTGGGCATGCGCGATGAAGTGACCTCCAGCCTGGTATCGCGCTGCATTCCGCCAAAGGCCTATGCCGAGCAGTGGGAAATCGACTCGCTGCACGAGGAGTGCCTGCGCCTGTTCGGCCTGGATCTGCCGGTCCACGACTGGTCAAAGGAAGAGGGCATTGCCGACCAGGAGATTCTGGAACGCATTCGCCAGGCCATCGAGCAGAAGATGCAGGACAAGGAAGAGGCCTTCGGCGCCGAACTCATGCGCTCGGCGGAAAAGCAGATCCTGCTCAGCACCCTGGACAAGATGTGGAAGGAACATCTGCTGGCGCTGGATCACATGCGTCACAGCATCGGTCTGCGTGCCTATGCCCAACGCAATCCGCTGAATGAATACAAGGCCGAGGCCTTCAATCTGTTCGAAAGCATGCTGGCCAAGGTGCGCGAGGAAGTCACTCTGCTGCTCTGTCACGTCTCGATTCGCGTGCAGGAGCCGGAATCTCTGATGCCTCAGCGCACCCCGCAACAGATGAAGGAGAGCCGCGAGGATCCGGCCTTTGCCCAGCAGGCGGGCGCGAGTGGCTCCACGGCAGCCGCCGCGGGCGGAACAGCAGCCGCTTCAGGCGGCGTGGCTGGAGCGGCTGCGGCAGAGATGGATCCCAACGATCCTTCGACCTGGAGCAAGACAGGCCGAAATTCGCCGTGCCCCTGTGGATCCGGCAAGAAGTACAAGCACTGTCACGGCAAGCTGACCTGAACCGAATGGAGTCCGGCGGTCATCTCCGCCCTCTGGACCGGGCTCGTTCTCGAGGATTCTCAGGAGTGGGACGCGCCTGTCAGGACAGACCCTTTTGCCCCATGGCAAGAAACTTCTCGCGCCGTTCCTTGCGCAGGCTGTCCGGATCCTTGTCGCTCAGGTCCTTCAGGCAATCGGAAATGGCTTGGCCCACGGCGCGGATGGTTTCCGTGCGGGCACGGTGGGCGCCGCCGATGGGCTCGCGGATCAGGCGGTCGATCACGCCCAGCTTGTCCAGATCCTGAGCGGTCAGACGCAATGCCTCGGCCGCGTCGCGCGACTGGTCTGAGGAGCGCCAGAGGATCGAGGCACAGCCTTCAGGGGAGATCACGGAATATATCGAATGTTCCAGCATCAGGATGCGGTCGCCGGTGGCCAACGCGATTGCCCCGCCTGAACCGCCTTCCCCGATAACCACGCAGACTACCGGAACGGAAAGCCCCAGGGAGATTTCCATGCAGCGTGCAATGGCCTCGGCCTGGCCGCGTTCCTCGGCGCCAACACCGGGATAAGCGCCGGGCGTATCCACCAGGGTTATGAAAGGCAGCCTGAAGCGCTCGGCCATGTTCATCAGGCGTTGGGCCTTGCGGTAGCCTTCGGGACGCGCCATGCCGAAGTTGTGGGCAACACGGCTGCTGGTGTCATGGCCCTTTTCCTGGCCGACAAGAACGCAACTGCGTCCCTGGAAGCGTCCCAGGCCGCCAACCACGGCCTGGTCCTCGCCATAGAGCCGATCCCCGGCCAGCGGGGTGAAATCCTCGACCAGGGCCGAGATATATTCACGCACATGCGGGCGCTCGGGGTGGCGTGCCACCTGGCACTTCTGCCAGGGCGAAAGCTTGCTGTAGATACTGTTCAGCTCTCGCTCGGCCTTGTTCTGCAGATGCGTGACCTCCTCGGCGATATTGATATCGCTATCGCTGGTGAGGTGTCGCAACTCCTCAATCTTGTTTTCGAGTTCGGCAACAGACTTTTCGAAATCAAGGTAATGTTTCATGATGACCGGGACATATCACAAGCGGAACGGCAGGCCCATAACCTTTTGCCGGCCAGCCGAACGCTTTTTGCAAGAAAGGGCGAAAGCATGATGGACGAAGATGCCTTCAACATGGAACTGCGCAAGTTTCTCAAGCGCGTCGGGGTCACCTCACAGAAGGTGATCGAGGAGACGGTCCGCGAAGGCCTGGAATCAGGCAAGATCGGCGAAGGTCCGATCAAGGCGCGCATGGTTCTGACGCTCGACGGCCTCGATGAACCCCATGTGGTGGAAGGCGAGATCCCTCTGAAGTGACGCGGCAGCCGTTCCGGACCGACTTCTAGCTCTTGCGCTCCACCATCAGCTTCTTGATCTCGGCAATGGCCTTGGCCGGATTGAGATGCTTGGGACAGGTGCGCGTGCAGTTCATGATGGTGTGGCAGCGGTAGAGCCGGAAGGGATCTTCCAGCTGATCCAGACGCTCGCCGGTGTATTCATCGCGCGTGTCTGCGATCCAGCGATAGGCCTGCAGCAGGATGGCGGGGCCCAGGTAGCGATCGCCGTTCCACCAGTAGCTGGGGCAGGACGTCGTACAGCAGAAGCAGAGTATGCATTCCCAGAGGCCGTCCAGCTTCTCCCGGTCTTCGGGGGTCTGGAGGCGCTCGCGTTCCGGCGCCGGCGTGGAGGTCTTCAGCCAGGGCTCGATGGATTCCAGCTGGGCATAGGCATGGTTCAGGTCAGGGATCAGGTCCTTGACCACCGGCATATGCGGGAGGGGATAGACCTTCACGTCCCCCTCGACCTCATCCAGGTTCATGGTGCAGGCCAGCGTGTTCGTGCCATCGATGTTCATGGCGCAGGACCCGCAAACACCTTCACGGCAGGAGCGGCGGAAGGTCAGCGTGGGGTCGATCTCGTTCTTGATCTTGATCAGGGCGTCCAGGACCATTGGTCCGCAGCTGTCCAGATCGACTTCGTAGGTGTCCATCTTGGGATTGCCCCCATCGTCGGGGTTCCAGCGATAGACCTTGAACCGCTTGACGTTCTTCGAGCTGTCGCTGGCGGCGGACCAGGCCTTGCCATCCTTGATCCGGGAGTTGGTGGGGAGCGTTAGAGCAACCATCGATCGTCTGCCTGATTAATTCTCGTTGAACGGAGTTTAGTAGACGCGCGCCTTCGGCGGGAAGGTCTGTACGTCGTTGGTCATCGGCTGCATGTGCACGGGACGGGAGTCCAATGTTGCCTTGCCCTTGTCATCGACCCAGACCACCGAATGCTTCATCCATTTCTCGTCGTCGCGGTCGGGGAAATCCTCGCGAGCATGCGCGCCACGGCTTTCCTCGCGGGCCGCGGCCGATTCCATCGTGGCGACGGCCTGGTAGATCAGGTTGTCGTATTCCAGGGTTTCCATCAGATCCGAGTTCCAGATCATGGAGCGGTCGGAAACAGAGATATCCTGACGCCGGGCCCAGACATCCTTCAGCTTGCTGCTGCCATCGCCCAGGGTTTCCCCGGTGCGGAAGACGGCGGCATGGCTCTGCATGACCTTCTGCATGTCCAGGCGATGTGCCGCGGTTGGCGTATCGCCCTTGGCGTTGCGGAAGTGATCCAGACGCGAAAGTGACATTTCGTCGGCATCGGCCGGCAAGGGGCGGTGACTTTCGCCCGGGGCCAGCGTTTCCGCACAGCGCTTGCCGGCGGAACGTCCGAAGACCACGAGGTCGAGCAAAGAGTTCGAGCCCAGGCGGTTGGCCCCGTGGACGGAGACGCAGGCGGCTTCGCCGATGGCCATGAGGCCCGGGACCACGCTGTCGGGGTCGCCATCCTTCACCGTCAGGACCTCACCGTGATAGTTCGTTGGAATGCCGCCCATGTTGTAGTGACAGGTGGGCAGGACCGGGATCGGCTCCTTGGTGACATCCACACCGGCAAAGATCTGGGCCGATTCCGAAATGCCCGGCAGGCGCTGGTTCAGGACCTCGGGGTCCAGGTGCTCCAGGTGCAGGTGGATGTGGTCCTTGTTCGTACCGACGCCGCGGCCTTCGTTGATCTCCATGGTCATGGAGCGGCTGACCACGTCGCGGCTGGCCAGGTCCTTGGCCGAGGGGGCATAGCGTTCCATGAAACGCTCGCCCTCGGCATTGGTCAGATAGCCACCTTCGCCGCGCGCGCCCTCGGTGATCAGACAGCCGGCGCCATAGATGCCGGTGGGGTGGAACTGCACGAACTCCATGTCCTGCAGCGGCAGGCCGGCGCGCAGGACCATGGCGTTGCCGTCGCCCGTACAGGTGTGGGCAGAGGTGCAGGAGAAGTAGACACGGCCATAGCCGCCGGTGGCCAGGATCACACGGTGCGCGCGGAAGCGGTGGATGGTGCCGTCATCCAGGTTCCAGGCGACGACGCCCCGGCACTCGCCGTCCTCCATGATCAGGTCGAGTGCGAAGTACTCG
Source organism: Fodinicurvata fenggangensis DSM 21160 (assembly GCF_000686045.1). Classification (GTDB taxonomy): domain Bacteria; phylum Pseudomonadota; class Alphaproteobacteria; order Kiloniellales; family DSM-21159; genus Fodinicurvata; species Fodinicurvata fenggangensis. Next base: position 323,853 of record NZ_JMLV01000002.1, on the reverse strand, counting down.
ATGAAGAACTCTGCGTGGTTGCGCAGGGACTGCTGGTAAAGGGTGTGCAAGATGGCGTGCCCCGTGCGGTCGGCGGCGGCACAGGTGCGCTGGGCCGTTCCCTTGCCGTAGTCCGTGGTCATACCGCCAAAGGGCCGCTGATAGATCTTGCCGGCGTCGGTCCGGCTGAAGGGCACGCCGTAGTGCTCCAGCTCGATGATGGCCGGAATGGCCTCTTTCGTCATGTACTCGATGGCATCCTGGTCACCCAGCCAGTCCGAGCCCTTGACGGTATCGTACATGTGCCAGCGCCAGTCATCCTCGCCCATGTTCCCCAAGGCCGCCGAGATGCCACCCTGGGCGGCCACGGTATGACTGCGTGTGGGAAAGACCTTGGAAATGCAGGCTGTTTTCAGCCCGGCGCGAGCCAGTTCCAGAGTGGCGCGCAGGCCGGCACCGCCGGCGCCAACCACCACCACGTCGTAGGTGTGGTCGATTTTGGTGTATGCCTCTGGCATCGTATCTCGCCTTTGATTTCTTTGCGTTATTGGAACAACAGGACCAGGACTGAAATCACGCCTATGGTGGCCAGCAGGATGCAGGCTGCCTTGACCAGGAGCAAGAGCGCGAATTTCACGCCTGTGGCATGCACGTAATCTTCGATCACCACCTGAAGGCCCAGCCAGGCGTGATAGAAGGTGGCCAGGATGAGCAGTATCAACAACGAAGCGGTGAAGGGCCCTCCGGCCCAGAGCGCGAAGTTCTGGTGACTCTCTCCGATCATGGACAGCACGGAGGCGATGAACCAGATGCTGAGCGGAATCAGCGCCAGGGCCGTCATCCGCTGGGCCCACCAGTGATGGGTCCCGTCCTTGGCCGAACCGAGATGTCGGACACGGGACAGGGGCGTGCGCAAATTCATTTCATCGCCTCCTTACATCACCGCCAGGCCAATGGCCCAGCTCAGGATCGTCAATACGGCCGCGGCGATCAGCGCGGCCCAGCCCGACTTGTAGACCGTCGGCAGCTCGAATCCGTAGCCGGCGTCCCAGAACAGATGCCGGATGCCGTTGCTGAGATGATAGAAGAAGGCCAGGGTCCAGCCGAACAGGAGAAGCAGGCCGATTGGCGAGGCCATGAAGCCCTGGGCGGCCGCGTAGCGCTCCGGACCTCCGGCGGCCGCAGCCAGCCAGTAGATCAGCAGCAATGTGCCGACAGCCAGCGCAACACCCGTGATACGGTGCAGGATGGACATCACCGAGGTGAGCTGCGGCTTGTAAACCTGTAGGTGTGGTGAAAGCGGGCGATGGTCGGCAGACATGCTATTCCCCTCGTTCCTGGTGGCCGTCCCGAACCTGACGACACATCAGAAATGGTTTAGTGCGCTGCAGGAGGCAAGTCAATGAAACGGCCAAGTTGCCGCAGCCTATGTCATTGGCTGAATGTTAGACAACTTCCTCCTGACGTGCATCGAAATCGCTCTGACCCGGCGTTGTGTCAATGTGTTCCCGCGCGCGTCGGCTGCGGGCCTGTTCAATGTAATCCCGGGATTGCATTTCCTGCAGGCGGCTGACTGTTCGGGCAAATTCGAAGGTCCCGTCGCCTTCTGGATAGAGGTCTTCCGGTGGACCGTCTGCCGTCATGAACAGGACAACGGAGTTCTCGTAGAGTGCGTCCACCAGGTGCATGAAGCGCCGCGCTGCATTGCGCTGGTCGGACTCCATGCAGGGCACGCCGGACAGTACGACCGTGTGATAGCGTTCGGCCAGGGCCAGGTAATCGCCCGCGCCCAGCGGGCGTTCGCAGAGGTCGCGGAAGGACAGGCGCGCGACGCCATGCCCAGCGGCGGCCACTTTGACCTCTCGCCCCTTGACCGTCAGGCTTTCGGGCTGAGCCTCAACTCCGTCCGTCAGGTCGGAAAAGACCTGGTCCAGAGCCTTTCGGTTCTCGGTCGTCAGCGGGCTGTAGTAGACGGGCTGTTCCTGCAGGCGGTCGAGGCGATAGTCGCGGCCCGCGCCCAGGTCATAGATTTCGAGGCGGTGCTTGAGCAGGTCGATGAAGGGCAGGAAGCGCTCTCGTTGCAGCCCCCCCTCATAAAGGCGATCCGGGGCAAAGTTCGAGGTTGTCACCACAACGCAGCCTTCCTGGAACAGGGTTTCGAACAACCGGCCCAGGATCATGGCATCGGCGATGTTCTCCACCACCAGCTCATCGAAGCAGAGCAGCCAGGCGTCTTCGGCCACCTCCCTGGCAACTTCAGGCAGGGGGTCGCGCTTCTCGGCATTGGCCCCCTGCCGGCGGGCGTGCAGCCGGTCATGGATCTCCGCCATGAACGCGTGAAAGTGCACCCGCCGTTTGCGACTGACCGGGGCGGTCTCAAAGAACAGATCCATCAGCATGGACTTCCCCCGGCCCACACCGCCGGCAAGGTAGAGCCCCTTAGGGGGTGTGGGGGCATTGCAGGCCAGTCCAAGGATGGATTTCAGGCCCCGCTTGCGCCGAGGTGGGCGATAGTCCTTCAGGCTGTCGTGCAGGGCATCCAGCCGACGTGCTGCTTCTTCCTGAGCAGGGTCGGCGGCTATCTCTTCCTTCTCGACCAACCGGCGATAGCGCACCAGTGGGGACTTGAGCTTTTCTGTCACCGTATTTCCACAGCCTCTTGCGATCCACGCTGTTCATAGTTGATTGTAGGCGGCCAAAAAAGGGGCAACCACACCCGACTGACTTGACCGTACGGCAGGGGACGACAGTTTGAGCACGATGAAAAATGCCTGGAAACACCTCTCTCCCTCCTCTCTGGCAGGTGCCCTGCTTCTGGCGTGCCTGCTTGCCCTGAGCACCGCCCTGCCGGTTGCAGCCCAGTCAACCACAAGCAACGAAGCAGCCTCCAGCAGTGCTGAAGGTGCGCCGAATGGAAGCGAGGGGACGGCTTCACAGGAGGTAAGCGAACAGGATCTGCGTGAACTGGTCCAAACGCTGGAGAGCCCGGAGGAGCGGGAAAAGCTGATCCGGCAGCTTCAAGCGCTGATGCAGGCGGCGCCGGCAGGCTCGGAAGAAGCAGACTCCTCTGGAGAGAGCACCTCAGGCGCTGCGCAGCCGGATGGATCCGGCGAGGGGGATAGCGAAGGTGAACAAGGTGGGCTGGGAGCCCAGCTGCTCGGTGCGGTGTCGGAGTCTTTTGCCGGTCTTTCGGAACAGCTTGTCGACGCGGGCTCGGCCCTGTCGGGCTTGCCCCAGGAGGTCGCCACGGCGGCCGAAGAGCTTCAGGAGCGGGAGGCTCTTAACCGTTTTCTCGAGATCGTCGGCAAGTTGGTGCTGGTCTTTGTCGCGGGCCTTGCTGCTGAATTCCTGGTCAAACGCCTGCTGTCCCGTCCGCAACGCATCCTGGGCGACCGCGCTGGAGACTCCCTCCTGGTCCGTGTGCTCTATCTGCTTTTGCGCACGATCCTGGACATCCTGCCCATTGCGGTCTTTGCGGCTGTCGCCTATGGCGTACTGCTTGTAAGCGAACCCCGGGATCTCACACGCCTTGTGGCGCTGGCGCTCATCAATGCCAACGTGGTCTCGCGCGTGATCGCGGCCGGTGGCCGGATGGTGCTTTCGCCTGGCGTCTCGGGACTGCGTATCCTGCCGCTCAATGACGAAAGCGCGGCCTACGGCTATCTCTGGCTGCGCCGCATGACGGTGCCGGCTGTCTATGGCTACTTCATACTCGACGCCCTGTTGCTTCTGGGATTGGACCCGGCAGCCTATGAACTGCTGCTGACCCTGCTGGGTCTTGTGGTCACTGCACTGGGCATTGTCTTGATTCTGCAGGTGCGTCAGCCCGTGGCCGTACGCTTGCGCGGCAAGCCCGAAGAAGGTGGACGCCTGTCCGGTGTACGTGCGCGTCTGGCGGACGTCTGGCATGTGCTGGCGGTCATCTACCTGCTGACAGTCTTCATTGTCTGGACACTGGAGGTGCCAGGGGGCTTCCTCTATCTGGCACGCGCCACGGCCCTGTCCCTGGTCGTGCTGGTGGCCGCCCGGCTTGTCAGCCAGTTGATCAGCAAGCTGGTGGACAAAAGTTTTCAACTGAATTCAGGACTTACGGAAAGCTATCCGCTGCTGCAGATACGGGCAAATCGCTACCTGCCCGTCTTCCATCGAATCCTGAACAGCTTCATCGCCATCATCACCCTGCTTGTACTGCTTCAGGTCTGGGGGGCAGAGCCATTTGTCTGGCTCGCGACGGACGCGGGAAGCGGCCTGCTCGGAACGATCATGTCGATCCTCCTGATCCTCGCTGTTGCCCTTGTGGTCTGGGAGATCTTTTCGGTCGTGGCCGAGAAACAGCTCAGGCGACAGGCTGAGAGCGAGAACAGCCAGCGTATCCAGACACTGCTGCCACTGATGCGCAATGCCTTGCGTATTGTTCTGGTTGTCATGGTGGCCCTGATCGTTTTGGCCGAGCTGGGCCTCAACATCGCACCACTGCTGGCCGGCGCCGGTGTCATCGGACTGGCTGTCGGTTTCGGGGCCCAGACCCTGGTGCAAGATATCATCACCGGTGTCTTCATCCTTCTTGAGGACAGCATGGGCGTCGGCGACGTGGTGACCCTGGGCACACACACGGGCACGGTCGAGAAGCTGACCATCCGGACGATCCAGTTGCGCGACCTGGAAGGCAATGTGCACACGCTGCCTTTCAGCCAGGTCTCGACAATCCAGAACTACAGCAAGGAATACGCCTACTCCCTGATTGATCTGGGTGTCGCCTATCGTGAAGACGTGGACCAGGTCATGGAAATCATGGAGGAGGTCGCCGCCGGCATGCGAGAGGACGAGCCCTTCGCCAGCAATATCGTGGGCGAGTTCGAGGTGTTCGGCCTGGACCGCTTCGATGACTCGGCTGTGATTGTCCGCGGCCGCTTCAAGACCAAGCCCTTGATGCAATGGGGAATCCGGCGTGAGTTCAACCGGCGGATCAAGCGTGTCTTCGACGAACGGGGTATCGAGATACCCTTCCCCCACACGACCCTGTTCTTTGGTCAGAACAAGGATGGCCTGGCTCCGCCTGCACACGTGGTGCACAGCGAGGCCAGTGAGGCCGTGAAACCGGTTCCCATTACCAGCCAAAAAGAACAGGAGAGTGTCGGCAAGAAGGGGGATGCGGATCACGCCAAGACGCGTGAAATTCCCGTCGAACATCCCGTGGAAGAAAGTGATGATGACGACTCTCCCGATGAGGGGGACGGGTACGAACCGCGTTGAACACCACCCTGTGCTGTGCTTTCTAAGGTTCCTCATAAACAACCGTCGGCCGCCGGCCGACACGGCCAGGGAGGTTGAAGGTGACAGGTCAGTCAGGCGAAAGCGGTCGGAACTCGACTGACAGCTACGATGTGGTAATTGCCGGCGGTGGGGTAATCGGCAGTGCGGTTGCCTATTTTCTGCTGGCCGATCCGGATTTCCAGGGGCGCGTGGCGGTGGTCGAGCGAGACCCGACCTATCAGACGGGCGCGACGGCGCGCTCGGCGGGTTCGATCCGTCAGCAGTTCTCCACAGCGGTGAACGTGCGCATTTCACAGTATGGGGCGGACTTCCTGCGCAACATCGGGGATTACCTGGCTGTTGATGGCACGGTTCCTGACGTCGGTTTCCAGGAAAAGGGCTATCTGTTCCTGGCCACGGAAGAGGGACGTCCGGTCCTTGAGAGCAATCATGCGATTCAGAAAGCTGAAGGGGCGGATACGGCGCTTCTGTCAGTCGAGGATCTGCAGGCGCGTTATCCCTGGATGCGCGTGGATGATCTGGCTGGCGGGTCGCTTGGGCTGTCTTCCGAGGGCTGGTTCGATCCCTATGGCCTGCTGCAGGCCTTCCGCCGCAAGGCACGGCAACTGGGCGCGACCTACCTGGAAGACGAGGTATCCGGCCTGTCCGTCGATCAAGGGCGCGTATCCCAGGTCAAGCTGGCGAGCGGCGCCAGTCTGACCTGCGGCTGGCTGGTAAATGCGGCCGGAATCCGTGCCGCCGATATCGCCGCCATGGCCGGGATCGAGAAGCTGCCCGTTCATCCGCGCAAACGGCAGGTCTTTGTCTTCGACTGTCGTGAAGCCTTGCCGGATTGTCCGCTCGTCATTAACCCCAGCGGGCTCTATTTCCGGCCGGAAAGCGGTGGTTTCATCACCGGAATTTCCCCGGGTGAAGGCGAGGAGGACCCGGATTGCGATGACCTGGAGGTCAACCACGAGCTATTCGAGGAGCGCCTCTGGCCCCTTTTGGCCGAACGCGTGCCGGCCTTCGAGGCCATCCGTCCTACCGGCGCCTGGGCCGGGCACTATGACGTCAACAGCTTCGACCACAATGCCATTCTGGGCCCCCATCCCGAGGTTTCCAACTTTCTGTTTGCGAACGGATTCAGTGGCCATGGCCTGCAGCAGAGCCCGGCCGTCGGCCGGGGGCTGAGCGAACACGTCATCCACGGTGCCTGGCGCAGCCTGGATCTCTCGGCCTTTTCCTACAACCGCCTATTGGAAAACCGGCCGATCCGCGAACTGAATGTGGTTTGAACCGGCGCCTGCTCTTCAGGAGTCCTGGGTTTCGGCGCCCTTGCTCTCTTCCAATTGGTGACGCATCAGGAAGGGGACCTGCGTCATCATGAAGACGAAGGTGATGACGATCTGTCCGATCGTATCGAAGGCCACCCAGAAATCGGTGGATTGTGTGCGCCAGATCACCTCATTGGCGGCTGCCATGACCAGGAAGAACACCGAGAAGCGGATGGTCAATGGGCGCCAGGCCTCTTCCTTCAGGGGGAAGGCGGTGCCCAGCACCAGTTTCAGGACAGGTCGCCCGAACAGATAGGAGCCATAGAGGGCCGCCGCGAAGAGGACCTGCACGATTGTGGGCTTGATCTTGATGAAGAGATCGTCCTCGAAGAACAGGGTCAACCCGCCGAAAACAGCCACCACGCCGGCGGCCAGCAGTGCCAGGACCGGGACCTTGCGTGCCACGGAATAGGAGAGGATCAGGGCCAGCAGGGTTGCCCCGATCAAGACGGCCGTTGCCGTCAGGATATCCGTGGTCAGGTAGGCGATCAGGAAGAGGGTAAGCGGCACGTAGTCCGTTACCGGCTGTAGCCAGCCAGGTGCGGGCTGAGATCTTGACACGCAGGTCACTCCATCCATTCAGGTGAATTGCATATTACGGTCAAACTACCACTGGACGGGGGCAAAACAAAGGCAACACGGCAGGAAGGGTCCTTTCGTCACTGCGGCTGTTGACCGGTCTGCGGATCGCCCTTGCGCTCCTTGTCGAGGCTGCGGCGCGGGTCGGACTGCCGCTCGGCGATGCGGGCATCCAGATCGCGCAGGTTTTCCTGGAAGTTGTCCAGGGTAAAGGGCAGGGCGTAGATCTGTCCCACCTCCGTGGTTGGGAGCGGCTGGGTCAGGTGTTGGTAGCGTATCTGTTCCAGCGCATCAGAGAAATGCGCCAGGGCGGCCTCCACATCCGCCAGCGACGGAGGAGGCGCGGCCGTTTCATAGGCACGCGCGGCTTGGCGCAGATGACTGCGAATTGTTTCGGCCACTTCCTCGAATACCGGCGAGAGGCGTGTGGCGACGGGACGGGGCATGGGCTGTGCCAGGGTCCGCCCGATGAAAACCACGTCGCTGCGCAGGCGCCTGAGGTTGCGGGCCAGCGGTTCGGGATCCGGCGCTTCGGCCATGCGGTTGGCGCGTTCCCGGCGCACCTCGCCCACTGTGGTCTCGACTTCCGCCAGCAGGGTGCGCAGGCGTTCGTGAAGGGAGTCGAGCCGGTCGTCCGGAGGCTTCTGTCCGAAGGAGTTCTCGTAATGGCGCAGCAGGTCCTCCATCAGCCGCAGGCTCTGGGCCGCTTGGCCGACCAGTTGCTTGTGCGCCCGGGCAGGCAGGACGAAGAGCGAGACGGCAAAACCGATGAGGGTGCCGATGAAGATTTCCAGGACCCGGTACGCTGCCGATTCCACGATATGGGTATGACTGGGGTCGGCCAGAAGAACGATGGCCGCCGTGACCGGAGCAATGCGCATGGGCGGGCGAAAGGCGGCCAGAACCGCCAGCGGACCCAGGGTGATGATCACCGCCAGGCTGCGCTCCTCCATGGTTTCCGGCTGCAGCAGCAGGGCGACCAGTCCGCCGGCCAGGGCGCCGAAGAGCGTCCCGATCATGCGATCGCGGCCCGTGACGAGGGTCGCTCCGACGCTGCCCTGCACCACCAGCAGGGCTGCAATCACGATCCAGTAGTCCTGGGGCAGGTCGGCAAGCCTGGCCACCAGCATCCCCAGCAGACCAGCCACGATCAGCCGGACCGAAAGTTTCAGGGCGACACTACGGTTGCGCAGGGCGCGCCAGGCTGCCCGGATTCGGAGCCGCAGGGCCAGGCCCTTCACGGCCGCGGCACTCCGCGTCTCCCGTCCGCCCCGTTCAGGTCCTCAGCTGAGCGCGGCGCAGGCGCGCTGGATCCGCTGGCAGGCATCTTCCAGAGCCTCCGTCGAGGTGGCGTAGGAAATGCGGAAATGCGGCGAAAGGCCGAACGCGGCACCCTGCACGACCGCTACGCCCTCGCTTTCCAGCAGGTAGGTCACGAAATCCTCATCATTCTCCAGCGTCTTGCCGTCGGGGGTTTTCTTGCCGATGAGGCCGGCACAGGAGGGATAGACATAGAAGGCGCCCTCCGGTCGCGGACAGGAGAGGCCTTCGCACCGGTTGAGGACCTCGACCACCAGATCACGGCGCTGCCTGAAGACCTTGTTGTTCTCGTCGATGAAGTCCTGCGGACCCGACAGCGCCTCGACCGCGGCGGCCTGGCTAACCGATGAGGGGTTGGAGGTGGATTGGGACTGGACCTTGGCCATGGCCTTGATCAGTTCCTTCGGTCCACCGGCAAAACCGATGCGCCAGCCGGTCATGCAATAGGCCTTGGAGACGCCGTTGACTGTCAGGGTGCGGTCGTAGAGTTCGGGCTCCACCTGGGCCGGCGTGCAGAATTCGAAGTCGTCGTAGACCAGTTTCTCGTACATGTCGTCGGTCATGACATGGACGTGGGGGTGACGGACCAGTACATCGGTCAGTGCCTTCATGTCCGCGTGGCTATAGCCGGCACCCGTGGGATTGGAGGGACTATTGAGGATGATCCACTTGGTCCTGGGTGTGATCGCCTTCTCCAGGTCTTCGGCCATCAGCTTGAAGCCGTTGTTCTGTGGGCAGGAAACGATCACGGGCTCGCCCTCGGCCAGCAGGACCATGTCGGGATAGCTGACCCAGTAGGGGGCGGGAATGATCACTTCGTCGCCCGGATCCAGGGTTGCCATCAGGGCGTTGTAGAGAATCTGCTTGCCGCCGGTGCCCACCGTGATCTGGTCGCTTTCGTAATCCAGGCCGTTGTCGGCCTTGAATTTGGCGGCAATGGCCTGCTTCAGGGCCGGGGTGCCGTCGACGGCAGTGTACTTGGTATCGCCGGCTTCTATGGCGCGGATCGCGGCCTGCTTGATGTTGTCCGGTGTATCGAAATCGGGTTCCCCGGCACCCAGCCCGATCACGTCGCGGCCCGCCGCTTTCAACTCGCGCGCCTTCTGTGTGACGGCAATGGTGGGAGAGGGCTGGATGCGCGACAGGCGGGAGGCCAGGAAAGACATGGTTCAGGGGTGTCCTGCAGTTAAAAGAACGAAAGGAAATGAAATCCCCGCCCGAAAGCGGGTTCGGGCAAAACTCTAATCCAGTCCTCCAGTGGCATCAACGCTTCCGGCGTTGAATGTACGTCCTTCAGGCCGGTTTCTCCTCTGTAGCGGGCATATGAGAACGATAGACCAGTGTCAGCAGGCCGGTCAGTGCCAGGAAGGGCAGAACGGCCATGTTTATGACGGTCCAGCCGGCTGCATAGAAGGCGGCGCCGGACGAACCCGAGGCCACGGCCACGATGGCAAAGGTCATGAATTCGTTGAGCGCCTGGGTCTTGGCCTTTTCCTCGGGGCGATGCGCCTCGGTCAGCAGGGTGGTGCCGCCGATGAACATGAAATTCCAGCCGACGCCCAGCAGCAGCAGGGAAATCCAGAAGTGGGCCAGCGAGACCCCCGCTATGGCCACCGCCGCACTGGCCAGCAGCATCAGGCAGCCCGAGAGCAGGATTGAGAACAGGCCGTAGCGCGCAATCAGCGAGCCCGTGATGAGCGCCGGCGCAAACATCCCGAAGACATGCGCCTGGATGATCCAGCTGGCGGCATCGACACCATGGTCGTGATGCACGGCGGCCAGCGGTGTGGCCGTCATGACGAACACCATGACGGAATAGGCGGCCACGCCGTTGGCAATGGCCACAAAAGCGCGGGGCTGCCGCAGGATGGTCAGCAGCGGGCGTCCGCTGCCATTGATTTCGCTTTCCTGCTTTGGCGGAACCTGGACCAGGGCTGCAATCACGCTGCCAAGCAGGGCCAGTCCTGCCAGGGCCAGGAAGGAGCCGGCATAGTCCACCGGCGCCAGCAGGCCGCGGGTCCAGACCGAGATGACGGGTCCGAGTATCGCGGCCACGACACCCCCGGCCATGACATAGGAAATGGCGCGTGCCCGGACGTCATGTGAAACCACCTCGGCCGCGGCAAAGCGGTAATACAGCGCGGTGGCCTGGAAGGTGCCCAGGAAGAGATTGGCGAAGCAGAACAGCAGGAAGTTGCCTTGCAGGATGGCCCAGGTGGACAGGCCGCCGCCCAAAACACCGGCCAGGTTGCCCAGGACGAAGCCCGGCCGGCGTCCCCAGGCCTTCATCAGGAAGGACGCGGGAATGGTGGACAGGGCCGTACCCACGGTCAGCAGGGTAAATGGCAGGGTGGACAGGGCCGGTGTGGGCGCCATCTCGGCCCCGGCCAATCCGGTCATGGTCACGCCGATGATGGCACAGGAGAGATAGATCGCCTGACAGATGGACAGCAGCAGGACGTTGCGGAAGCCGGGGAAGGCAAACGCGGACGGGGTGATGGTGGTCATTCTTTATCCTCTTGCCTCTGCGCGCCCAGAAAGGCGTTCAGGAGTTCCTGTGCGGCGCGTCCGGGCGGCAGGCGGCCCTGGGTCACGTCGGCTTCCACCTGCTCCAGGAGGGATGCAACCTGTGGGTCGCGGCGAAATGCCAGGCGCAGTTCCTCGTCGATTTCGTTCCACATCCAGTCCCGGGCCTGGGCTTTGCGTTTGGCGCTCAGCCCGGCTTCGCCAAGCGTGCCGAGATAATCCCCGATACGGTGCTGGACTGCCTCGAAGCCGGTTTTCTCCAGGGCGGAGCAGGAAAGGACCGGCACCTGCCAATCCTCTGTCAGGGGGCGCAACATGCGCAGCGCAGACTTGTATTCGGCCACGGCACGACGGGCGGCGTCCTTCAGATTGCCATCGGCCTTGTTCACCACCACGAGGTCGGCCAGTTCGACGATGCCCTTCTTCAGGCCCTGCAGCTCGTCGCCTCCGCCCGGCACCAGTAGCAACAGGAAAAGATCGACCATCTCCGCCACGGCTGTTTCGGATTGTCCTACGCCCACGGTTTCCACCAGGATGTGATCGAAGCCTGCGGCCTCGCAGATCAGCATGGCTTCGCGGGTGCGCCGGGCAACGCCGCCCAGGGAGCGGCCAGTGGGCGAAGGCCGGATGAAGGCCTCCGGGGCCCGGGAAAGCAGTTCCATGCGTGTCTTGTCGCCCAGGATGGAACCACCGGTGCGACGCGAGGAGGGATCCACGGCCAGCACGGCGACTCGATGACCCGATTCGATCAGGTGCAGGCCGAAGGCCTCGATGAAGGTCGACTTGCCCACACCCGGAACACCGGAAATGCCGATACGCACCGAGTTGCCGGTCTCGGGCAGAAGCAGTTGGAGCAGGTTTTCAGCCCGCGCCCGGTCGTCCGGCCGTGTGGATTCCACCAGCGTGATGGCACGTCCGAGCGCACGCCGACTGCCACCGCGCAGCTGTTCGGCCAGGGTCACCAGCTGAGGATCATCGATGGTGTGGTCCTGGTTCGTTTCGGGATTACTCTGGGTGGACATCATGATCGGGCAATTTATCCTCGGTGCTGGGTCGCTGCAAAGGAATAGCGGCGCCTATTTCTGCATTCCGAATTCATTTCAGGGCTGCAAATCCCCGGACTTCGGTTGCTCCGCTTGTTCCTGCTGGCGTCGCCACATGGCGGCGTAAAGTCCGTCGCGGGCCAGCAGGTCGGTATGGTTGCCTCGTTCCGCCACACGCCCGGCGTCCAGGACCACGATCTCGTCGGCATCGACGATTGTGGACAGGCGGTGGGCAATGACAAGTGTGGTGCGCGCCCGGCTGACCTCGTTCAGGCTTTTCAGGATCTCTTGCTCCGTCTGGCTGTCGAGCGCTGAGGTGGCCTCGTCGAAGATCAGGATCGAGGGCTCCTTCAGGACCATGCGGGCGATGGCCACGCGCTGCTTCTCGCCGCCAGAGAGCTTCAGGCCGCGTTCGCCAACCTGGGTGTCATAGCCCTGGGGCAGGCTGGCGACGAAGCGGTCCAGCTGGGCGACGGCCGCGGCCCGTTCGACATCGTCGCGGCTGCAGTCCGGGCGACCGTAGGCGATGTTGTAGCCGAGCGTATCGTTGAACAGCACGGTGTCCTGGGGAACGATTCCGATGGCGGCGCGCAGGGAATCCTGGCTGACCTCGCGGATATCCTGTCCGTCGATCCGGATGTCGCCGCCGGTGACATCGTAGAAGCGGAACAGCAGGCGCGAGAGCGTGGATTTGCCTGCTCCACTGGCCCCCACGACCGCCAGTTTGCGTCCGGGCGGGATCTCGAAACTCACGCCTTTCAGGATCTCGCGCTCCGGCTGGTAATGGAAGTGCACCTCCTCGAAGGTGACCCGGCCCTCTTCCACCTTCAGATCCGGCGCATCGGGCCGGTCGGTGACCTCGGCCGGTACGCGCAGCAGGGAGAACATGGTCTCCATGTCCACCAGCGACTGCTTGATCTCACGATAGACGAAACCGAAGAAATTGAGCGGTTGTGCGAGCTGCATCATGTAGGTGTTGACCGCCACGAAGTCACCGATGGTCATGGTGCCAGCTGAGACCCGGAAAGCGGCCATGATCATCAGGCTCGTGGCGCCGATGGAGATGATGGCGGCCTGGCCGATGTTGAGCAGGGACAGGCTGGTCTTCGACTGGGTGGCCGCCCCTTCATAGACGCGCAGTCCCTCGTCCAGGCGCGCGGCCTCGCGCTCCTCGTTGTTGAAGTACTTGACCGTCTCGTAGTTGAGCAGACTGTCGATGGCCCGCGTGTTGGCCTGCTGGTCGCTTTCGTTCATGCGCCGGCGCAGCTTCAGGCGCCATTCCGTGATGCGGTAGGTGTAGAGGATATAAAGCACGACGGTCACGAAGGTGACCGCGGCGATCTCGAAGCCATAGAGCCACCAGAGGATACCGGCGGTGAGGGTCAGTTCGATGACCGTGGGCACAATGGAAAAGAGCGCCAATGACAGAAGCGTGTCGATGGCCTTGGTGCCGCGTTCGATGACCCGCGAGAGGCCTCCGGTCTGGCGGTCCAGGTGAAAGCGCAGCGAGAGGGCATGCAGGTAGCGGAAAGTGCGCAGTCCGGCCCGGCGCACCGCGCGCTGGCCGACCCGGGCGAACAGCGCGTCGCGCAGCTCCTGGAATGACAGCGAGATGATGCGGGCGCCGCCATAGGCCAGGATTAGCCAGACCGGCAGCAGCAGTTCGCCCGAGACCGCCCCGCTGGACTCGGTGAAGGCCGTCAGGTTGTCGACGGCGGCCTTGTAGATCAGCGGCACACCCACCGTGGCCAGCTTGGCGGCCACCAGGAAGATCATGGCGGCAAAGACGCGTCGTTTCAGGTCCGGCCGATCCGGAGGCCAGAGTTCGGGCAGCAGGTCGTACAGGGTCTTCCAGTGCGATCTTTGGGCGCCCGTGTCCAGCTTGAGCTCGGGTCCCTTGTTACTCCTGCGCAAGGCCGGGGCGCCCCGTGGAGCGGGCCAGCAGCAGGTAGACTTTGCCGACGTCGGCGGTCATGAAGGTGGCGGTCAGGATGTTTTCCGGATCGCAGTCTGCGGCCTGGTTCACCAGGGTCTCGAACTGGGTCATGTAGCGGTTGGCCTGCTCGCGGAAGTTCTCGTCGTTCTCGTAGCGCTGGGTGATGGCCTGTTGGGCGTAGCCGTCCTCGCGGCGCTTGAGCAGGCGGCGCAGGAAAACGTTCTTCTCGCCCTTGCGCCAGCGCTTCCACAGGTCGTCGGGCACGTCCTCCTCGAGAAATTTCGCCAATTCGACGGAGTTCGACTGCAGGTCCTGGAGCATGACCGTTGCACTGCGCAGGAAGAGGTCGCGCCGCGTTTCCAGGTCGCTCTGCTTCAGGCGGACCGAGGTCTGGCCGGCTTCGTCCGAGGCCCGGCGAAGCTCCTCGGCCTGCTGCACGCAAAGATCGCTGACCTCCTTCAACTGACGGGCCGTTTGCTGCACGGTACGGGAGAAGCTTTCGCTCTGGCTGTCGAAACTGCGGCCCACTTCGCCGGCGCGTGCCAGGGCCTTGTCGGTGGTCTCCATCAGGGCGGTCGAGCGCTCGTTGAGGGTTTCGCCCACCTGGCGCAGGCGCTCGAGGAGCTGCTCGCTCTGCCGGTTCAGCGACTGCGTCTGGCTGTCCAGTTCGCCCTTGACGCTCTCGGAGGTCTTGACGGCCTCGCGGCTGGCCTCGCGCAGGTTCTTCTCCTGGTCGGCCATCAGGCCACGCGTGGCTGTTGAGAGTTTTTCCAGCTCGGTGACCAGGCCCGCCAGGCGGCGCAGTTCCTCGCGGACAGCTCCGCTCAGGTTCCCGGCCGAGCGCTGTGCCGCGGTGGAGGACGCATTCAGGGCTTCGTTCTGCTCCTGCAGGCTGCCCAGCGTATCCTTGCCGGCCGCTTGGGCTTCCTGCGAGCTGCGGTTCAATTCCTCGGCCAGGCCGCGCAGGGATTCACTGCTGCGCTCGATCTCAGCCACGGCACCGTCGGTTGCCTCGCGCAGCTCCCCGGCCCGCGTCTTGAAGGTACCGCCGGCCTGTTCGGCGCGTTCGAAGGCGCGGTCCGAAGCTGCGATCAACGACTGGACATGCGGACGCACGGCGTCGCCGGCCTCCTGCAGGCGGCGCACCACATGGCCTGTCATGTCGGCAAAGCTCTGTGACGTTGCCTGGCCACTGGCTTCCAGGTCGCTGCGCGCCGATTCCACGGCACCGCGCAGTCGGCCGGCGGCCTGTTCCGCTGTGTCCGATAGCATGGCCGACTGCTGCTGGAAGCTGCTGCCCAGACGGCGTGCCTCGGCTGCGGTTTCGTCGAAGGCCGAGTTCAGTTCGGCCACGATCGGCTGGATCTGTTCGGTCAGGTTGCGCGTGCGGCTGTCAATCTCGCCGGAGAGCGCCTGCAGGTCTTCAAGCTGGCTGCCCAGCGTGGCCTTGAGGTAGTCAGCCTGGTTGACACCGTGATCGAAGGCTGCACCCAACTGGGCCACCTGGTCGCGGACGTTTTCACCGAACGAGCGGCTTTCCTCGGCCAGCTCCCGAGTGCTGCTGCGGATCGAGCTGACGTCCTGTTCCAGGGCGCTGCGGACCTGTTCGGTCGCTTCGCGAATCTGCGTACAGGTCTCCTGCAGTTCGCCGGCATAGCGTCCCATGACGGAACTGGCCTGGGCACTGCCCTCCACGGCCACCTCGGCGGCATGGGCCAGACGCGAGACGGGTTCGCCCAGGGCCTCGGCCACGTCCTTGGCGGCAAAGCGGGCGCGGGCGGCCGCGCGTTCCAGTGACTCCACCTGTTCTTCGGTGGTGCTGCGCGAACGGTCCAGCTCGGAGTTGAGGGTCTGGGTGGCCGAGGATATCTGCTCGGCGCGTTGCCCCAACGAGCTGTCCAGTGCCTGGCTCAGGCTTTCCAGCGAGTGTGTGCGTTTTTCCAGGGCCGACTGTTGCTTTTCCAGCCGCTCCGACAGGGCTTCTCCGGCCTGGGACACCATGTTCTTCTGTTTTTCCAGGCTATCGGCCAGTTCGCGGGCCCGTTTGTTCTGTGCGTCGGCTGGGGCCAGCAATTCCTTCAGGTGAGTGCCGAGAACGGCATTCTGTGCCTGCAGACGCAGGCTGACACCGATGAAGAACAGCAGCAGCCAGAGGAAGAGCAGAGGCAGGAGCGTCCCCGAGGCAATCAGGGCCAGTTCGTGAGGCAGCAGGGATTCCAGGACGGCCCAGCCGAGTTGGCTGTCCAGGTACCAGAGGGCGGCTGCAATCCAGACACCGCTGACAAGAATGCCGAAGAGCAGCAGTCCGGGTGCCATGGCCCTGCGCTCGGACAGGGGATCGGGCGTCGTTTCGCGTGCCGTGCCTGGTTTTTGCGCGTCCGTGCTCTTGCCGGCAGGCGTGCCTGAAGCCTGGCTTTTCGATTCGGACGAAGCGCTTGTCTGCTGCGCCTGCACGGTTATTCCCCCCTGTTTTTCTGTCGTTTGCCCGTCATTCTGCGGCATGGCTTGCCTGTGTCCCAAGCAGGCGCATGATGTCGTGCGCCGCCTCGGGGATGTTGGTGCCGGGGCCATAGATGGCCGAGACCCCCTGGCCGCGCAGGAAGTCGTAGTCCTGGGGCGGAATGACACCGCCGCAAACCACCAGGACGTCCCCGGCGTCCTCGGCCTTCAGGGCTTCCATCAGGCCCGGCACCAGGGTCTTGTGCCCTGCCGCCTGGCTGGAAACGCCGATCACGTGCACGTCGTTCTCGATGGCCTGGCGTGCGGCCTCCTCGGGTGTCTGGAAAAGCGGGCCCACGTCCACATCGAATCCGATGTCGGCAAAGGCCGTGGCGATGACGCGGGCGCCGCGATCATGGCCGTCCTGCCCCATCTTGACCACCAGCATGCGTGGCCGACGCCCGTGCTGTTCGGAAAAGGCCTCCACCTCCTTCTGGATGCGGCGGAAGCCCTCGTCGCCCTCGTAGGCTGAGCCATAGACACCGGCAATCGACCGCGTCACGGCCCGATGCCTCGTGAAGACCTTTTCAAGCGCATCGGAAATCTCCCCAACGGTGGCACGGGCGCGCGCCGCCTCGATCGAAAGTTCCAGCAGGTTTGACTGGCCGTCCTCGGCCCCCGCGCTCAGGGCTTCCAGGGCTTTGGCGCAAGCAGCCGCGTCGCGCTCGGCACGCAGCTTTTCCAGGCGCGCTGTCTGGGATTTCAGCACCTGGCTGTTGTCGATGTCCAGGATGTCGATCTCCTCGGCCGCCTCGGAGCGGTAGCGGTTGACCCCGATAATGCTTTCCTCGCCCCTGTCAATGCGCGCCTGCCGGCGGGCCGCGGCTTCCTCGATGCGCTGCTTGGGCATGCCGCTTTCAACCGCCCGGGTCATGCCGCCCAGGTCCTCGACCTCGGCAATCAACTCACGCGCCTGCTCGACAAGCGAGGCGGTCAGGCTTTCCACGTAATAGCTGCCGCCCAGGGGGTCGACGACATTGGTGATCCCTGCCTCCTCCTGCAGGATCAGCTGGGTGTTGCGTGCAATACGCGCCGAGAAGGGAGTGGGCAGACCAACGGCTTCGTCCAGGGCGTTCGTGTGCAGGGACTGTGTCCCCCCCAGGGCCGCGGCCAGCGCTTCGATGGTGGTGCGCACCACATTGTTGTAGGCATCCTGCTCGGTCAATGAGACGCCCGAGGTCTGGCAGTGGGTGCGCAGCATCAGCGAGCGCGGGTCTTCGGCCGCGAAGAGGTCACGCATGAAGTCCGCCCAGAGGTAGCGCGCCGCGCGCAGCTTGGCGACCTCCATGAAGAAGTTCATGCCGATGGCGAAGAAGAAGGACAGGCGCGGGGCGAAGGAGTCCACCTGCAGACCGCGGGCCTGGGCGGCGCGCACGTACTCCAGTCCGTCAGCAATGGTGAAGGCCAGTTCCTGCACCGCCGTCGCGCCGGCTTCCTGCATGTGGTAGCCGGAGATGGACACGGAATTGAAGCGCGGCATCTTCTCTGCCGTATAGGCGATGATGTCGGCCACGATGCGCATGGAGGGCTCGGGCGGATAGATATAGGTGTTGCGGACCATGAACTCCTTCAGGATGTCGTTCTGGATGGTCCCGCCCAACTTCTCCGGCGGCACGCCCTGTTCCTCGGCGGCGACGATAAAATTGGCCATGACCGGCAGAACGGCGCCGTTCATGGTCATGGAGACCGTCATCTCGTCCAGGGGAATGCCGTCGAAGAGGATCTTCATGTCCTCCACGGAATCGATGGCCACTCCGGCCTTGCCCACGTCGCCGCGCACGCGCGGGTGATCGGAGTCGTATCCGCGGTGGGTCGCCAGGTCGAAGGCCACGGACAGGCCCTTCTGCCCGGCCTTCAGGTTGTCCTTGTAGAAGGCGTTGGAGTCTTCCGCCGTGGAAAAGCCGGCGTACTGGCGCAGGGTCCAGGGACGGCCGGCGTACATGGTGGCGCGGGGGCCCCTCAGGAAGGGCGCGAAACCCGGCAGGCCGGGCTCAAGCTCGAGTGCTTCCAGATCCTCGGCCGTATAGAGTGGCTTGACCGTGATCCCTTCGGGCGTCTGCCAGTTCAGGCTTTCGGGATCGCCATCCTTCAGTTCCTTGCGGGCCAGGGCTTCCCAGTCTTCGCGTGACGGCTTGGAAAAATCGGCCATGGACTCCTGCCTGCTTGTGGTTTTGCGCAAGGGCAGCAATGTAGCTGCGCTGCCTACGCGCATATAACCATCCGCGAACCCGGCTGTCCATTTCCCGCAGGTCGGCCACACTTGGCCGAGCCGTTTCGCCTACCAGCGGAAAACGGGAAGGGCAGCCGCCGGTGTGATGCCTCGGTCACGGTAGAGTGCGTCAAGGGAACTTGCTGAGGGCAGTTGGCCTTCCGCGATGCCCAGGGCTTCGGCATGTATGCCGCCGACCACGAAAAGTCCGTCCACGCCCGCAGCTTGCGCTCCGGCAATGTCGGTGCGCAGGGAATCGCCTACGGCGGCGATCCGGGAGCGGTCAATGCCCTCGAGCATGGCGAAGCAGCTGTCGTAGATCTCCACATGCGGTTTTCCGTGATAGCGGACCTTGCCACCCAGTTCCTCGTAGGCTTCGGCCAGAAGGCCAGCACAGATCTCTCGCTTGCCGCCGCGAATCACCTCGAGGTCCGGATTGGCGCAGATCATGGGCAGCTTGTGCTGCGCTGCCTCTTCCAGTTCGTGACGATAGTTGTCCAGCGTGTCCTCGGACATGTGGGCGCCGGTATTGAGCAGGAAGTCGGCCTCGGGAATGGTTTCCACGAAACGATAGTCCAGGTCCTGGCGCATGCCCTGGTCGCGATCGGGTCCCAGGTGGAAGCAGGCCTGGCCAAGCGACTGGTAGAAGGAATCGGGCCGCGTTTTCAGGTGACGCCAGGTTTCCTCGCCCGAGGACATGACACCCTGATAGAGGTCGGGGCGGATGCCCATCTCGTTCATGCGTCCCTCGACCTCGGCGGCGCGCCGCGGCGCATTGGACAGGATGACGATCTTCTTGCCCCGCGCCTTGAGTGCTTCAAGGCACTCCAGGGCATGGGGGAAGGCGATGACGCCGTCGTGGAGAACGCCCCAGAGGTCGCAGATGAAACCGTCATAGCGTTCGGCCAGGGGCGCGAAACCTTCAAGGGCAGGGGTGGAGGTCTGTGAGTCTGTCTTCATGGGGCGTTTTCTGCCACAAGGTCGACAGGATGGAAACCACCAAGGGCAGCCAGAGATGCCCTGGGAGACTCAGGAGGCCGGCCGGGCGAAGCGCGGCTCTCCGAACAGGTAGCCCTGGCCGAAGTCGATTCCGTAGTCCAGAAGCTCCTTCAGCAGCTTCTCGTCCTCGATCTTTTCCACGATCAGGTCGATGTCGCTTTCGGCCAGTTCGGTGATCAGGCCGACCACGGCATGGGAGCCGCGCGCCTGGGCCAGGGATTGCAGGACATCGGCCTCGATCTTCACGTAGGCGATGTGACGTGCGGCCAGATCGTCCAGGTCCAGGTAGAGGTCCTGGATGCGGTCCAGTGAGAAGCGGCAGCCCAGGGCATGTAGCTGTTCCAGGAGCTTGCGGATGCGCGGCCCGTGCTGCTCCAGGTCTTCCTGCGGGAACTCGAAGACCAGGTTGGCGGCCAGTTCACGATGTGAACCCAGGTAGTCCACGAAATCGGCGAAGAAGTCCTCATCCTGCAGGGTCGATACCGACAGGTTGCAGAAGAAGTCAACCGAGGCATGGCGACGCTGGATGCCGCGTACCAGCTGGATGCAGCGGAACAGCAGCATGTTGTCGATGGCGGCCACGAGGCCTGCCTGCCGTGCCACCGAAAGGTAAACCTCGGGCAGCAGGACATTGCCTTCGCCGTCACGCAGGCGCGTGAAGCATTCATAGAAGCGACGCTTGCGTTGGGGCAGGCTGACGATGGGCTGCAGGACCACGTCCACACGGTCATGGCTCAGCGCTTCGCGCACGAGGGGCAGAACCTCTTCCGCATCGAGCGGCGCGGAATCTTCGGATTCCGTCGAGCTCACCATGCCCTGGCCGTCCGCCGCACCTGATTCCCCGGACAGGTCCTCGACCAGCGAGCGCAGCATGCGCACCTCGGTCATCACCTCGTCCAGGGCCGCCTGCTGGCTGGCGGAGCTGCGGCCGACCCCGCTGTCTTCCAGGGCACTCAGCAGGTTGCGCATCTCGCGCCGGGCCCAGCGCAGTTCCTCTTCGTTGTGACGTGCGCTCTGTTTCAGCAGCATGATCTGGCGGCGGCTCTCGGCCTGCCCGCGTCGGCGGTCGATCGCTTCATGGACCAGAGCGCCGGCCAGGAGGATCGTGCAGGACAACAGGATGGCACTGCCGAGGCCGAGCATCGGCCACAGGCTGTAGCTTGCCAGCCCCACACCCAGGGCCAGCAGAAGATAGAAAAGGAAAGCTGCGACATTCAGAATCATCGTGGCAGAGTGCGCCGCTTCCTCTTGAAATAAGGTTAACGGAAAGCTACCACGTTTACAGGTATCCTCCGCCTGTTCCGGATGACCCGGAAGGGGGATGGTCAGGGAAGGGAGTTGTCCGGTGGCGGTCACCATCTATCACAATCCGCGATGCAGCAAATCCAGGCAGGCGCTGGCTCTCCTGCGCGAGCAGGGCGAGGAGCCGCGTATTGTCGAGTATCTGCGAACCCCGCCGGATGCGGAAACTCTGAAGGGCCTGCTCGAGCGTCTGGAGCTGACGCCGCGGGAGTTGATGCGTCGCAAGGAGGCGCCCTACAAGGAATTGGACCTGGACAACCGTGGCCTGGACGATGCGGCCCTGATCAAGGCCATGGTGGACAATCCCATCCTGATCGAACGTCCCATCGTCCTGAAGGGCGAAAAGGCCGTGGTGGCCCGCCCGCCCGAGAAAGCACTGGAGATTTTATAGGGCCTCAAGCTGCATCGATCCCGACTGCCTGAGACAGTTGATTGAACCCGTCGCGCTCCAGGCAATCGATCAGGCCCTGATTGATCGACTTGATCAGGGCTGGCCCCTGGTAGACCAGGGTGGTGTAGAGCTGGACGAGGCAGGCGCCGGCGCGAATCTTGTGGTAGGCATCCTCACCACTGGCGATGCCGCCGGTGCCGATCAGGGGCATGCGGCCTTCGGTCAGGCGATGCATTTCGGCCAGCAGTTCCGTTGACGGTCCCATCAAAGGACGGCCGCTCAGCCCACCTGTCTCGCTCCGGTGCCGGCTCTTCAGGCTGTCCGGCCGGGCGATGGTGGTGTTGCTGACGATCAGGCCCTGCAACGGTGCCGCCAAGGCCACGGCGGCGATGTCCGCCCGGTCTTCCGGCGTCAGGTCGGGGGCGATCTTGAGCACCAGCGGTGGTGCCGGCTGGGGCAGGACGTCCTGTACAGCGGCGATCAGTCTCTCCAGTTCCCCGCGTCCCTGAAGGGCACGCAGTCCCGGTGTATTCGGTGACGAGACATTGATGACCAGGTAGTCTGCCAAGGGCGCCAGCAGGGCGGCTCCGCGCGCGTAGTCCGCGGCAGCATCAGGGCTGTCCTTGTTCTTGCCGAGATTGATGCCCAGAAGGCCCTGGCCGTCGCTTTCGCGCCAGTGGCGGATACGTTCGGCCGCGGACTCGATGCCGCCGTTGTTGAAGCCCATGCGGTTGATGACGGCCTGGTCCTCGGACAGGCGGAAAAGGCGCGGGCGCGGGTTTCCCGTTTGCGGTCGCGGGGTCAGGCTGCCGACCTCGACAAACCCGAATCCCAGGGACAGCAGGGGTTCGACGGCTTCGGCATCCTTGTCGAAACCGGCGGCCAGTCCCAGCGGAGACGCAAAGGTCTTGCCCCAGAGCCGCACCTGCAGGCGGGACTCGTCTCGCTGTCCAGGTTTTGGCCCCAGGCCAGCCTTCAGCGCCTGCAGGGTGAGGCGGTGGGCCCGTTCAGGGTCCAGCGCATGCAGAAGCGGCCGGACGAGAGGAAAGAGATCGCTGCGCATGGCCTGGCTGTGCCTCTAGAGGTCCTCGGGGAACAGGTGCGAGCCATTCTGGCCCAGCGGCAGGGGCCAGCTACGCCGCACGACTGCAGGATCCAGCGGACCATGGAGATGGGGGAAGAGGGCACCGTTGCGCGAAGCTTCCCACTTCAGGTTCTTGCCAAGACTGGAAGGCGCCACCTCCAGAAGGACCAGGTCATCCTGGCCGGCGCGGTGCTTCGCCACGGATTCGCGCAGTTGCGCAGCGGTGGAGAAATGGATGAAGCCGTCACGCCGGTCGTCCTCCGAACCCTGGTGGGATCCTTGGTCCACGGCCTCTGTCCAGTCTGTCCGGTGGCAGACATGGTAGATGAAACTGCTATTGGTCATTTTGCCCTGCTGTTCTTTGAGTTCCGCTTTGATCGAGACTAGCGATTCACACGCGTATGACCAGAACCAAGACATGGGAGGACACTCCTGGACGCCTCCATCGGCAGCTGTTGAGGGTGTTTGCCGCGGCCTGGGCAATCGCGTAATCTGCGTGAAATGCGATTCGAGAAGATTATCTGGAGGGGGCGTCGTGAAGGTCTGGAATTTCCATGAAGGCGAATGGATCGAGGGAAACCCACCGCTTTTGCGGCCCATGAGCCACAGCTTCTGGCTGGGCTCCATGGTGTTCGACGGGGCCCGCGCCTATGAGGGGATTGCCCCTGACCTGGACCTGCACTGTGCTCGCGTGATTGAGTCGGCCCGCAACATCGGCTTGGCGCCTTTCCACAGCGCAGACGAGCTTCTGGAGCTCTGCCGCGAAGGACTCAAGCACTTCGACCCCGAGGACGAGCTCTACATCCGTCCGGCCTACTGGGCCGAGGAGGGCTTCGTCGATCCCGATCCCGAGACCACGCGTTTCTGCCTGACGATTCACGAGGCGCCAATGCCCGAGCCGAAGGGCTCGGCCATCACGCTCTCTCCCTTCCGCCGGCCAACGCCGGAAACGGCACCCACGCACGCCAAGGCCAGCTGTCTCTACCCTCATGCGGGCCGGGCCTTGCGGGACGCCAAGGCGCGCGGTTTTGGCAACGCGGTGATGCTGGACGCGCTGGGCAACGTGGCCGAGCTGGCGACGGCAAACATCTGGCTCAGCAAGGACGGCGTGGCCCGCACGCCGGTGCCCAACGGGACCTTCCTGAACGGAATCACCCGCCAGCGCATCATCAAGCTGTTCCAGGAAGCCGACCTGCCAGTGGAGGAGGTCCAGCTGACCTACCGAGATTTCCTGGAAGCCGACGAGATATTCAGTACCGGCAACTATGGCAAGGTCATGCCGGTTACCCGTATCGAAGACCGCGAGCTGCAGCCGGGGCCACTCTACAAGATGGCCCGTGAGCTTTATTGGGACTGGTCGCACTCCGAGTGAGAATCTCATCCGCCTGCTGTCATGGACGCGGCTCCGACGGCAGCCTATAAGAAGGCCATGAGCGCGCGCATTTCCTTCCGCAAGATGCATGGCCTGGGCAACGATTTCGTGATCGTGGATGCCCGGCAGACGGGGACGTTCTTCACGCCCGGGCAGGCGGCGCGCATCGCCGACCGCCGCCGCGGCGTGGGCTGCGACCAGCTGATCGTCATGGAGCGGACGAGCGACGATGCCGACCTCTTCATGCGCATCCTCAATGCCGACGGCAGCGAGGCCGAGGCCTGCGGCAATGCCACGCGCTGCGTTGCCCTGCTGCTGTTCGCCGAGACCGGCCGCCGCGAAGTCGTGATACGCACGCTGGGCGGGCGTTTGCCGGCATGCCTGGCCGAGGGTGGCGAGGTCAGTGTGGACATGGGGCCGGCCTACCTGGCGTGGGACGAGGTGCCGCTGGCCGAGAAGGCCGACACCCTGCACCTGGATTTCGATTGCGGAGCTCTGGTGGATCCCGTGGCGCTGTCCATGGGCAACCCGCACGTGGTCTTCTTCGTCGAGGATGTGGACGCGATCGACCTGGAGCAGCTGGGGCCCGAGATCGAGCATGATCCCCTGTTTCCCAATCGCACCAATGTACAGATTGTTTCGCTGGCCGGCCCGGATCACCTGCGCCAGCGCATTTGGGAGCGCGGCGCCGGCCTGACGCTGGCCAGCGGCAGCGGCGGTTGCGCAGCCATGGTGGCGGCGGCCCGGCGCGGCCTGGTCGGACGCAAGGCACGTGTGGACCAGCCGGGCGGGCGGTTGACCCTGGACTGGCGCGAAGACAATGGCCATGTCTGGATGACCGGTCCCGTGGCAACGGCCTTTACCGGCGAACTCGACTCCAGCCTGTTGCAAGGCTGACCCCCGCGCTGCGAGCAGGCAGGGGCATGGACTCCGGGGCCTTTGGCCCCCTATAAGGCGCTTTATGCAGACAGCTTCCACCATAACGCCGTCCCTGGACCCGCCTTCACAGACGGAACAGGAACCGGAGGTGGTGACCTTCGGTTGCCGCCTGAATGCCTATGAGTCCGAGGTGATGCGCGATCATGCGCGGGCCAATGGGCTGAGCGACGTGGTGATCTTCAATTCCTGTGCCGTGACCACGGAGGCCGAGCGGCAGTTCCGCCAGGCTGTGCGCCGCGCGCGCCGGGAACGGCCTGATGCCATGATCATCGTCACGGGCTGTGCCGTGCAGGTGGACCCCGAACGCTATGCAGCCATGCCGGAGGTGGACCGCGCCCTTGGCAACATGGAGAAGCTGGATCCGCGCAGCTTTGCCGCCGAAGGCGTGCCCCGGCTGCTGGTCAACGACATCATGAGCGCGCGCGAAACGGCAGGCCACCTGATCGAGGGTTTTGCCGAACGCACGCGCGCCTTCATAGAGGTTCAGCAGGGCTGCGACCACCGCTGTACCTTCTGCATCATTCCCTATGGGCGCGGCCCCAGCCGCTCTGTCCCCATGGGCGAGATCGTCACCCAGGTGCGCAAGCTGGTGGACGGGGGCGTGCGCGAGGTGGTGCTGACCGGGGTCGACGTCACTTCCTATGGCAGCGACCTGCCCGGGCAGCCGAGCCTGGGACAGATGATGCGCCGCCTGCTGGCCCTGGTGCCGGAATTGCCGCGCCTGCGCCTGTCCTCACTGGACCCGGTGGAAATCGACGACGATATCTATCGCCTGCTGGCCGAGGAGCCGCGGCTGATGCCGCACCTTCATCTGTCGGTCCAGGCGGGCGATGACATGATCCTGAAGCGCATGAAGCGCCGGCACCTGCGCGGCGATGTGCTGGACGTCTGCCGCAAGGTGCGGGACCTTCGGCCCGACGCGGTCTTCGGCGCCGATATTATTGCCGGCTTTCCGACCGAGAGCGAGGAGATGTTCCAGAACTCCCTGCGGCTGGTGGAGGAGGCCGGACTCACCTGGCTTCATGTCTTTCCCTATTCCGAACGGCCGGGCACGCCGGCAGCCCGCATGCCTGCCGTGCCCAAGCCTGAGCGCAAGGAGCGTGCGGCCCGCCTGCGCGCGGCCGGCCAGCAGGCCGAGGCGGCTTTCCTGGAGAGCCGGATCGGTACCATGGCCCAGGTCCTGATCGAGGAAGACCCCGGCGATGGAAAGGGCCCGCGCGGACGCTGCGAACATTACGCGCCGGTGCGTCTGGACGGTGAAATCGGTGCGATCCAGAAAGCAAGAATTCTGAATTCAGAAAATGGCGAACTGACGGGGGTACCTGCATGAGCGAAGGCGGTGGCTGGTTTTCACGGCTGAAAAAGGGGCTTTCCCGCTCCTCCTCCAAGCTGGGGGATGGCATCACCGGGATTTTCACCAAGCGCAAGCTGGACGACGAGGCCCTGGAGGAGCTGGAGGACCTGCTGATCTCCTCGGACCTGGGGGTTTCCACGGCGGGCAAGCTGACCGCCAGTCTGGCGAAGACGCGCTTCAACAAGGATGTGTCCGACGAGGAGGTGCGCGAGGCCCTGGCGGGAGACATTGCCGGAATCCTGGACCCTGTCGCCCAGCCCCTGACCCCGGATCCGAACCATCGTCCGCATGTGGTGCTGGTGGTGGGTGTGAACGGCAGCGGCAAGACCACCACCATCGGCAAGCTGGCCAAGCTGAACCGCGAGGCGGGCCGTTCGGTGGTTCTGGCAGCAGGGGATACCTTCCGTGCGGCCGCCATCGAGCAGCTCAAGGTTTGGGGTGAGCGCAGTGGCTGCGAAGTGGTCTCCGGCAAACAGGGCGCCGATGCGGCGGGCCTCGCCTACGAGGCGCTGGAGCGTGCCAAGGCCAGCAATGCCGATCTGCTGTTCATCGACACGGCCGGACGTTTGCACAACAAGTCCAACCTGATGGCCGAGCTGCAGAAGATCCGGCGTGTGCTGGCCAAGCAGGATCCCGAGGCACCGCACGAAGTGCTGCTGGTCCTGGACGCCACCACCGGCCAGAATGCCGTGCAACAGGTCGGCACCTTCCGCGAACTGGTGGATGTGACCGGCCTGGTGGTGACCAAGCTGGATGGCTCAGCCCGTGGAGGCGTCCTGGTGGCGCTGGCCGAGCAGTATGGCCTGCCGGTCCATGCCATCGGCGTGGGGGAATCGGCCGAGGACCTGCGCCCCTTCGAGGCCGAAAGCTTTGCGCGCAATCTCATGGGGCTGTCCGCGAAGGGAGAATAGCCATGACGGCGGGAAGTGAGCCCGACATAGCGGCCAACCTTGAAGAGATCCACCAGCACATCGCGCGTGCCGCGCAGCGTTCCGACAGAAATCCGGACGACGTCACCCTGATTGCCGTCTCTAAGACGCATGACAAGGAGAAGGTGGAAGCGGCCCTGGCCGCGGGTCAACGCATTTTCGGCGAGAATCGTGTGCAGGAGGCCCAGTCCAAGTATCCGGAATTGAAGGAAACCTGGCCAGCGCTTGAATTGCACCTGGTCGGTCCGCTGCAGACCAACAAGACCGAGGATGCGGTCGCGCTGTTCGATGTCATCCAGAGCCTGGATCGCGAGAAATTGGCCAAGGCCCTGGGCAAGGCCATGGACAAGCTGGAGCGGCGGCCGCGCTGTTTCGTTCAGGTCAATGTGGGCGAGGAGCCGCAAAAGGCGGGGGTGCTGCCCGAGGAGGCCGATGCCTTCATAAGGCTGTGCCGCGACGACTACGAGCTGCCGCTCGCGGGTGTCATGTGCATCCCGCCGTTGGAGGAAGCGCCGGCTCCTTATTTTGCCTTGCTGCGGCAGATTGCCGAACGCAACGGCCTGACCGGCCTGTCCATGGGTATGAGTGGCGACTATGAAACGGCAGTGGAGCTGGGGGCCACGCATGTTCGTGTCGGAACGGCCATCTTTGGTGCGCGTCCCCCTCAGGAATAAGTGCGCACTTCTCGTCTTCAGGCTTCGCGCACCTCGACCACGGA
Source organism: Fodinicurvata fenggangensis DSM 21160 (assembly GCF_000686045.1). GTDB lineage: Bacteria > Pseudomonadota > Alphaproteobacteria > Kiloniellales > DSM-21159 > Fodinicurvata > Fodinicurvata fenggangensis. Next base: position 296,084 of record NZ_JMLV01000002.1, on the reverse strand, counting down.
CTCGGGCGTGATACCGGCCAGCACGACTTCCAGGTCCGGCCGTCGCAGGGCCACACACCCCAATGTAGGCGAATAATCCGGTTTCGCACAGTGCAGAAAGATGGCACTGCCCAGATAGGCTTCGGGCGGACTGTCGTTATGGCCCAGAACCACAATCAGGTCGTAGAGCTCGTCCTCGCGCCAGAGTTTCTCGTGACTGGCCTCGAAGGGCAGCTTGACCAGACGGTTGTAGTCTGGATGGGCGGGGTCGTCGCACCAGCCGTCATCGGGCCGCAGTCCCCGGCAGTCGATACGGCAGGGCGGTGGTGCCCCGCGATCCGGGCGATAGAATAGGCGGCGCATGGGCAGGCGGCCAAGTGGTGTTGCACCATCGCCTTCGCGTTTGCCTTCGGCCGGGACCACGCCGCCGCGACCAATGGCGCAGCGGAATTGCCGCGTGCCGAACGTGGCCAGCCAGCCTTCACTATCGGGAAAGACAATCAGATCTGTTGTATCCGCCATGCAAGGCATGATAACGCCAGACCATCCGTGAACAAGCCCCGTTCCCCAGCCAGAAAGCACAAACCCCGGCGTGCAGGGGGAGAGTGCTGCACACCGGGGTTTTGAATTCGGAATTCAGAAAATTCCGAAACTCATAAGTCTTCTATCGTTTTCGTGGGCTCAGGCCGCTGCCTGCTTGGCCTCAGGGAGGGACTCCTCACCAGTCAAAGTGGCAGAGACGGCATGAACCACGGCGGCAATCCGCAGGGCATCCTGCACGGCTTCCTTGCTGGCGCCCTTGTTCAGGACCTCACGCTCGTGGGATTCCAGGCACATGCCGCAGCCATTTATGGCGGAGACGGCCAGGGACCAGAGCTCGAAATCCAGCTTCTCCGCACCCGGGTTGGCGATGACGTTCATGCGCAGGCGTGCCGGCATCTTGCCGTATTCCGGGTTCGAGAGCAGGTGCAGGGAACGGTAGTAGATGTTGTTCATCGCCATGATCGCCGCAGCAGACTTGGCTGCCTTGGTTTCCTCTTCCGAGAGGTGCTGCGCGGCGTCTTCGGCGATAGCGGCGATAACCTTGGCATTGCCGCTGGCAAGTGCGGAGGCCAGCACGGCGCCCCAGACCTGGCGCTCGTTCAGCGCGGTCGAACTCAGGATGTTGGACAGGTTGAGTTTCAGATCCTTGGCGTAATCGGGAATCTGGCTCTTGAGGGTGTCGATGGACATGGCATTAGCCTCGGCTCGTTGCTGACGATTGCGGGGGATATAGGACTGTAAGGACGTGTGCTTCGTCGCCATTCAGTCTCTTGCGTGGCCGGCCCCGCGGGGCCGGCCGGCAAGATCCGGCTTTTAGAAAGCAGTTAGGCGACCTGAAGGACCTCTTCGCCCTGCTGCCAGTTGCAGGGGCAGAGTTCGTCGGTCTGCAGGGCATCGAGGATGCGCAGGGTTTCCTGCGGATTGCGGCCGACGCTGAGGTCGTTCACGGAGACATGGCGGATGATGCCGTCCGGATCGACGATGAAGGTCGCGCGCAGGTCGACGCCCTCGTTCTTGTCCAGGATACCCAGCTCTTGGCTGAGCTCGCGCTTCAGGTCGGAGAGCATCGGGAACTTCAGGTCGCGCAGGTCTTCATGGTCGCGCTTCCAGGCCAGGTGCACGAACTCGCTGTCCGTGGAGAGACCCAGGATCTGCGCGTCGCGATCGGCAAATTCCTCGTTCAACTGGCTGAAGGCCGCGATTTCCGTCGGGCAGACGAAGGTGAAGTCCTTCGGCCAGGCGAAGAGCACAAGCCACTTGCCGTCAAAGGACTTGTCGGAGATTTCGGTAAAGGCCTCGCTGGGGTTCTTTGGCTGACCCTCGGGAACGGCCTGAAGTCTGAAGGAAGGAAGCTTGTCGCCAACTGTAAGCATGGTCTGTCTGTCTCCTATCGAGTGTTTTGTTGCACTGCCAATGCTGCAGTGCGGTATCTACCCATATGGGCGGTTCAGGGGGTCTTTCCAACAGAGAAGGAAAATTTTTTGGAATGCTTCCAAAACGCGATACTTAACTAAGAGGCTTTCGCATCCCCGTCAAGAAGAATTTTGGAATGGTTTTAATCTGCAGGCTTACGCCCTGACAGAGAGATGGAAATGCCTGACAATGCACTTGCCCATGACAGGCGGAGTTGAAATTTTAATCTGGAAAGGTGCCTGGCCTCTGGCTCAAGGCCCGCAGGACTCTTACATAGGGCAGAATGTCTGAAGCAGTCACACCCACCAAACCCGAAGACAGCAGTGTTTTTCAGCCGCCGACCGGAACCCCGGCCGGTTTCGTCCTGGAGTCCGAGTACCAGCCAGCCGGCGATCAGCCTCAGGCGATCACCAGCCTGACCGAGGGATTGCATCAAGGAGAGCGCGATCAGGTTCTGCTGGGGGTTACGGGGTCCGGCAAGACCTTCACCATGGCGCATGTCGTCCAGAACCTGCAACGCCCGACACTGGTCCTGGCGCCTAACAAGACCTTGGCTGCCCAGCTCTATGCCGAGATGAAATCACTCTTCCCGGAGAATGCGGTGGAGTACTTCGTCTCCTATTACGACTATTACCAGCCCGAAGCCTATGTGCCGCGCAGCGATACCTACGTCGAGAAGGAATCCTCGATCAACGAGCAGATCGATCGCATGCGCCACGCCGCCACGCGCGCGCTTTTCGAACGACGGGATGTCATCATCGTCGCCTCGGTTTCCTGCATATACGGTATCGGCTCGCCCGAGACCTACGCACGCATGACCCTGTCCCTGGAGGCGGGAGAGCGGGTCGACCAGAAACAGTTGCTGGCAGGCCTGACGGAACTGCAATACAAGCGCAACGACATGAATTTCGTGCGCGGGACCTTCCGTGTGCGTGGCGACAGCCTGGAGATCTTCCCAGCCCACTATGAGGATCGTGCCTGGCGGGTGTCCATGTTCGGCGACGAGATCGAGGCCATTCATGAGATCGATCCGCTGACCGGCGAGAAGGGGCCAAACCTGAAGTCGGTCAAGATCTACGCCAACAGCCACTACGTGACGCCGCGACCGACGATCCTGCAGGCCATCGAGCAGATCAAGGCGGACATGAAACTGCGTGTGGACGAGTTCGTCGCCGCCGGCAAGCTGCTGGAAGCCGAGCGTCTGCAGCAGCGAACCGCCTTCGACCTGGAGATGATGGAGGCAACCGGCTCCTGCGCCGGCATCGAGAACTATTCGCGCTACCTCTCGGGCCGCCAGCCCGGCGAACCACCGCCGACGCTGTTCGAATACCTGCCCGAGGATGCCCTGCTGATCGTCGACGAGAGCCATGTGACGGTGCCGCAGATCCGCGGCATGTACCGCGGCGACTACGCGCGCAAGTCGACCCTGTCGGAATACGGCTTCCGCCTGCCATCCTGCATCGACAACCGGCCGCTGAAGTTCGAGGAATGGGACCTGATGCGCCCGCCCACGGTCTATGTCTCGGCCACGCCGGGCAAGTGGGAGATGGAGCGCACCGGTGGCGTCTTCGTCGAACAGCTGATCCGGCCCACCGGCCTGATCGATCCGCGTTGCGAGATCCGGCCCACGGAAAGCCAGGTGGACGACGTGATCGCCGAATGCCGGGCGACCACGGAGCAGGGCTATCGCGTGCTGGTTACCACACTGACCAAGCGCATGGCCGAAGATCTGACGGAATACCTGCACGAGGCCGGCCTGAAGGTGCGCTACATCCACTCCGACGTGGACACCCTGGAGCGCATCGAGATCATCCGCGACCTGCGCCTTGGGGTCTTCGACGTGCTGGTGGGTATCAACCTGTTGCGAGAAGGTTTGGACATTCCCGAGTGCGCCCTGGTCTGCATTCTGGATGCGGACAAGGAGGGCTACCTGCGGTCCACCACCTCGCTGATCCAGACCATCGGACGTGCGGCGCGCAACGTGGACGGTCGCGTCCTGCTCTATGCCGACAGGATGACGAAATCGCTGGACGCCGCCATTGGCGAGACGGAGCGGCGGCGCGAGAAGCAGAAGGCCTACAACGAGGAGCATGGCATCACGCCGGAAACCATCCGCAAGCAGATCTCGGACATCCTGGAAAGCGTCTATGAGCGCGACCATGTCACGGTGGAGACGGGTGATGAGGAGAGCCGCCACCTGGTGGGCAACAACCTGAAAGCCCATCTGGAGGACCTGGAAAAACGCATGCGCGATGCTGCCGCGAACCTGGAGTTCGAGGAGGCGGCCCGCCTGCGCGATGAAATCCGCAAGCTGGAAGCCAGCGAACTGGAACTGCCGCCTGGCGCAGCCAGGGGGGCTGCTGGCCAGGACGGTTTCGCGGACAAGGTTGCGCGTGCCGAGGCCCAGAAGAAGAGCCGGAGTTCCACGGGGAACGGCAAGAGCAGGAACAGCAAGAGTGGTCAGCCAACAGGGCGGGGGCGCCGAAAAGGCTGAAGACCACTGGGTCGTGTATTGCGGCGGTCTGTGAACCGTCTGCCATCAACCAGGAAAGGGGGAAGTTCGATGGAACCGACTTGTAAAGCGAACGGAGAGATCAGATCTAGGGAGACAGCCGTTTCAGCTTCTGTCTTCCACCCCGCTCCGTAATCGATTTCGGGCTTTTCATGGTTTATATCCTACTGCTCGTCGGCCTGATCCTCTTGTGCGGCGGGGGGGAGTTCCTGGTGCGTGGGTCGGTCGGAGTTGCAAGGCACCTGGGGATCTCACAGCTGCTGATCGGCCTGACCCTTGTGGGCTTCGGTACGTCTTCACCCGAGTTGGTGGCGTCTGTTCAGGCGGCCCTGGCCGGGGCACCCGGCATTTCCGTGGGCAATGTCGTCGGATCGAATATCTCCAACATCCTCCTGATTGTCGGCTCGACCGCAGTCATCATGCCAATCCTCTGCAGTCGCTTTGCCCTGAAACGCGACGGGACTGTGATGCTGTTGGCCACGATCATCTTCGGTGGCGTCTGCTACCTGGGATTCATCACACGCGCGATCGGCCTGGGCCTTTTTCTCGCTTTGGCAGGTTATCTGGCGTTCTGCTATATTCAGGAACGGCGCAGTACGGCAGCCGCGCGATTGCACGAAGCCGAGGCCGCCGAGATCGAAGCTCTGCCGGGCTCCTTGATGAAGAACCTGCTGGTCGCCCTGGGCGGTCTGGCGGCCGTTCTGGTGGGCGCCAGCCTGCTGGTGGATTCGGCGATTGAACTGGCGCGCCTGGCCGGGGTTTCGGACACCCTGATCGGCCTGACGGTGGTGGCCATCGGCACGTCCCTGCCGGAACTGGTTGCCTCGGTGATTGCTGCGCTGAAACGTCACGCCGACGTGGCCTTCGGCAACATCCTGGGCTCAAACCTCTTCAATCTCTTCGGCATCATGGGGGTAACCGCCATGGTGAAGCCCATCCCCGTGCCCGACGAGATCATGCGCCTGGATTACTGGGTCTTGCTGGGCGCTTCGCTTCTGCTGATCCTGGCGGCAACCTTCGGCCTGCGCATACGGCGCTGGCAGGGGGCCATTTTTGTCATTCTCTACGCCACCTACCTTTCCTATCTCTATTCCACGGCCGTCACTCCGGTACCGGCCCCGGTTTAGGGTTTGAGCCGGCCCCGCGATGGAGGTATGGCTTGTGGACAAGGCTTGGGGATGTGGAAGGCAGCCAGGGACAGGCTGATGGATACAATGGATAGGCTACACATATGAACGGTTTCATGATGGTCCTGGTGGTGATCGCCATGCTGATCACCTTGGGCGTCCTCTTCGCAGGCCTTTTCTCCATGGCCCGGGGTGGTGAGTTCAATCAGAAGTACGGCAACAAGCTGATGCGCTGGCGCGTCATCATGCAGGGTGTGGCTCTGCTGCTCTTCGCGCTTGCCGCGATGGCCGGCAACTAGGCAATGCACGCTTTGACAGGAACGTCGGGAGAGACCAGATGGTACAGCTGACCCGTATCTACACGCGCGGCGGTGACAAGGGGAAGACCTCGCTGGCTTCCGGCCGGCGCGTTCCCAAACACGACCTGCGCGTGACCGCCTATGGGACGGTGGACGAAGCCAACGCCGTGCTGGGTCTGCTGCTGGCAGAGGACGGACTTGCGGAAAGTGAGCGCAACCTACTGGTCCGGGTTCAGAACGACCTCTTCGATCTGGGTGCCGATCTGGCGACGCCCGAGGACCCAGAGCCCGAATACCCGGCACTGCGCATCACCGAGGCCCAGGTGGCCTGGCTTGAACAGCAGATCGATCACTACAACGCTGACCTGGAACCGCTGAAGACCTTTGTCCTGCCCGGCGGAACGAAGGCGTCGGCCTGGCTCCACCTGGCCCGCACCGTGGTGCGCCGTGCCGAGCGGGATGCAACCGAGTTGGCCGAGGCGGAACCCCTGAATCCCGAGGCCGTCAAGTACGTCAATCGCCTGTCCGACCTGTTGTTCGTCCTGGGACGCTATCTGAATGAAAAGGGTCGGAACGACGTTCTCTGGGTGCCGGGAAAGAATCGATAAGGGAGATGGAACTCCGCTGCCGGGCTTTCCCTGCCCTCAGGGCGGCGAGGAAACAGGACGGAGCGTGCAATTGACACATCCTGTAGGCCTTCCTATGGTGCAGCGCACAGTCCCGGAAAGCGCCCTTTTTCAGGCGAATGACGGGGCAGGACAGAACCACTGGCCGTGCGGGCAGCGTCCTGCCGGTTTCTATCGCAAAGACGAAACAGCTTCATCTAACGAAAGCAGGACTGCAGGATAGCCCATGAAGGTACTGGTCGCCGTCAAGCGCGTCATCGACGCCTACGTTAAGGTCCGCGTGAAGTCCGACGGATCCGGCGTTGAAACCGCGAACGTCAAGATGTCCATGAACCCCTTTTGCGAAATTGCCGTGGAAGAAGCGGTGCGTCTGAAGGAGCAGGGAATCGCCAGCGAAGTGGTTGTTGTTTCCTGTGGCCCGCAGGTCAATCAGGAGACCATCCGCACGGCCCTTGCCATGGGTGCCGATCGCGGTATCCTGGTGCAGAGCGACGAGGAACTGCAGCCGCTGGGCATTGCCAAGCTGCTCAAGTCGGTGGTCGAGAAGGAGCAGCCCGACCTTGTCCTGCTGGGCAAGCAGGCCGTGGACAACGATTTCAACCAGACCGGCCAGATGCTGTCCGCCCTGCTGGGCTGGTCTCAGGGCACCTTCGCATCCAAGATCGAGCAGCAGGACGGCAAGCTGCGCGTCACGCGCGAGATCGATGGCGGGCTGGAGACGCTGGACCTGGCGACGCCCACCATCGTGACGGCCGACCTGCGACTCAACGAGCCGCGCTATGCCTCGTTGCCCAACATCATGAAGGCGAAGAAGAAGCCGATTGAAACCATTGAGGCCGAAGAGCTTGGCCTGGATATCGCGCCGCGCCTGAAAGTGCTGAATGTCTCCGAACCCCCGGCGCGCCAAGCCGGTGTACGTGTCGAGAGCATTGCGGACCTGGTGGACAAGTTGAAGAACGAAGCGAAGGTGATCTGATGAGCATCCTGGTAATTGCCGATCACGAGAACGACGCGCTAGGGTCCGCGACACTGAGCACACTGAATGCGGCTCAGCAAATTGCCGCCAAGGGGGGTGGTGACATCCACGTCCTGGTCGCGGGCAAGGGCTGTGCCGAGGCCGCCAAGGCCGCCCAGACTCTGCCCGAAGTCAAGAAGGTGCTGCTGGCAGACTCCGAGGAGTACGATCACTTGCTGGCCGAGAATGTGGCGCCACTGGTCGTGAAACTGGCCGAGGGTTATGACTACGTACTGGCGGGCAGCGCAACATTCGGGAAGAATGTCCTGCCGCGCGCGGCAGCGCTTCTGGATGTCCAGCCCATCAGCGATATCGTTGCCGTGGAAAGCGGCGACACTTTCGTGCGTCCGATCTACGCCGGCAACGCGCTCTCCAAGGTGCAGAGCGGCGATGCCAAGAAACTGATCTCCGTGCGTGGTACGGCTTTTGATGCCGTGCCAGCCGAGGGTGGAAGTGCCGAACTGGAAACGCTCGAAGGGACCGGCGATTCCGGGCTTTCAAGCCATGTCGGTTCGGAATTGACCCAATCCGAGCGTCCCGAGCTGACCACGGCCCGTGTGGTCATTTCCGGCGGACGCGGCATGCAGAGCGGCGACAATTTCGTCATCCTTGAGCGTGTCGCCGACAAGCTGGGCGCAGCACTGGGGGCCAGCCGGGCGGCTGTTGACGCAGGCTTCGTGCCGAACGACTATCAGGTCGGCCAGACCGGCAAGGTGGTGGCGCCCGAGCTCTACATCGCCGTGGGGATTTCCGGCGCTATCCAGCACCTGGCTGGCATGAAGGATTCCAAGGTGATCGTTGCCATCAACAAGGACGAGGAGGCCCCGATTTTCCAGGTGGCCGACTATGGCCTGGTCGCCGACCTCTTCGAGGCGGTGCCCGAGCTGGAAAAGGCCCTGGACCAGTAAGCCTTTCCATCGGCAACAAGCCCCTCAGGAAGAAAGAGCCAGATCAAGATGTCCCAGGATAACAGTCGAGCAGATTTCACCATCTCTAAAGTCGGCGTCGTCGGCGCCGGACAAATGGGCAGCGGTATCGCCCAGGTCTGTGCCCAGGCGGGCTATGATGTCCTGCTGCAGGACCTGGGAAGCGAACAGCTGGACAAGGCTCTGGTCGGCATCGAGAAACACCTGGATCGTCAGGTGAAGAAGGACAAGATCTCCGCCAAGGACAAGGACGCCGCACTCAAGCAGATCTCCCGGGCAACGGAAATCTCGGAGTTGGCCGATTGCGACCTGGTGATCGAGGCGGCGACGGAGAACGAGGACGTCAAGCGCAGCATTTTCCATGAGCTCTGTGAGCATCTGAAGGAAAATGCCATCATCTGCACCAACACCTCCTCGATCTCGGTGACCCGCCTGGCGTCCACCACCGATCGCCCTGGCCGCTTCATGGGCATGCACTTCATGAACCCCGTGCCTGTCATGCAGCTGGTGGAGCTGATCCGCGGCATTGCCACGGACGAGGACACCTTCGCCACGATTCGCCAGTTGACCGAGCAACTGGGCAAGACGCCGGTGGCGGCCGAGGACTTCCCGGCCTTCATCGTCAACCGCATTCTGCTGCCCATGATCAACGAGGCGGTCTATACCCTCTATGAGGGCGTGGGGTCGGTGGAAGCCATTGACACCGCCATGAAGCTGGGCGCCAATCACCCCATGGGTCCGCTGGAATTGGCCGACTTCATTGGTCTGGATACTTGCCTGGCTGTGATGCACGTGCTCTACGACGGCCTGGCCGACAGCAAGTATCGCCCCTGTCCGCTGCTGGTGAAGTATGTCGAGGCCGGCTGGGTCGGCCGCAAGGCGGGACGGGGATTCTACGACTACAGCGGGGACACGCCCGTTCCCACACGCTAACGCCGGGGCAATGGGCTGAACCAAGAGCCCACGGGCATGAGACGAAACTGCATTACCCGGACATGTGAGATCCCAGGAAGATACGGCCCGGCGCTGCCTTGACAGGAAGCGGACCGCGGTCTAGCACTGTAGACCCGTGGCGATTTGTTGACCGGATTGCGGCCACGTTAAACAGCAGCTAAAGGGGTCGGCGCGCCTGTAAGTCGAGACGGCCGTTTCCCTTGTCAGAGACGGTCTTTTTTATGCCCGCCGGATCAGTTCCTGACGGGCACGATAAACCAGGAGTTCCCAGGAGGACGCGCCGATGAACGATCACTCCAGTCACGATACGCCCGGCTGTACCGACGGCAGCCATCCCCCCACGGAGGGATGGAGCGAGGCCACGCAGCTTGTCCAGGGCGGCGTGCAGCGCAGCGGTTTCGATGAAACCTGCGAAGCGCTCTACATGACCTCTGGCTATGTCTACAATTCTGCCGAGGAAGCCGAGGCCGCATTCAAGACCGACGGCCTGCGTTTCGTCTATTCCCGTTTTCGCAATCCCACAGTGGAGATGTTCGAACAGCGACTCTGCCAGCTTGAGGGAGCAGAGGCCTGCCGTGCCACGGCCAGCGGCATGGCTGCGGTCTGGGCGGCACTGATCGCCCAGCTTCAGTCTGGCGATCGCGTCGTGGCCTCGCGAGCACTTTTCGGGTCCTGCACCGTGATCCTGAACCAGCTTTTGCCGCGTTTCGGGATCGAGACGGTTTTCGTCGATGGCGCCGACCTGGAGCAGTGGGAAAGCGCCCTGTCCCAGCCAACCAAGGCGGTTTTCCTTGAAACGCCTTCGAATCCCGGTCTGGAACTGGTGGATATGCCCGCCGTGGCCGAGCTGGCGCACAAGGCCGGAGCCTGCGTTGTGGTGGACAATGTTTTTGCCTCCCCGCTGTTGCAGAAGCCGCTGGAACTGGGCGCTGACGTGGTGGTCTATTCCGCCACCAAGCACATTGACGGGCAGGGACGCTGCCTGGGCGGGGCCGTGCTGGGCAGCCAGCAGTTCGTCACTGACCACCTGACCCAGATCTTGCGTCATACTGGACCTGCGCTCAGCCCCTTCAATGCCTGGCTGTTACTCAAGGGGCTGGAAACCTTGCCGCTGCGTATCGAGCGGCAGAGCGCCAGCGCCGCTCGCATTGCCGACTTCCTGGCGGCGGAGCATGGCGTTGCGCAAACGCGTTATCCCTTCCGCTCCGATCATCCGCAGGAAGCTCTGGCCCGCCGTCAGATGCGCTCGGGGGGCACCATGGTGACCCTGGAGGTCGAGGGCGGCAAGGAGCGCGCTTTCCGCTTCCTGAATGCCCTGAAACTGATCCGCATCTCCAACAATCTGGGCGACTCCAAGAGCCTGGCCACGCATCCCGCGACAACGACCCACCAGCGATTGACGCCAGACGAACAGCTGGCCCAGGGCATCACACCCGGCCTGATCCGGCTTTCCGTTGGCCTGGAGGATGCGGTGGACCTGGAAGCTGACCTGAAGCAGGCCCTGGCAGCCTGATCTGCGATGGTCGCCTGTCCGGGAGAAAGGCCAGTAAGTCTGGCATTTTTCGTCGCGTAATGGTAGTTCAGATTGGTTCATGCGTATCGAGAGTAAGGGAATGCAGCTATGCACCCGGGGGCGGCCAGCGATCATGACTTTTCTGGCCTCGGCCGGCCCTCTTTCAGCAGGCATTGCTCTGCCCGACGCGCTGGACGGTGACCAAGCTCATGACGATGAAGGCGGACTAGCTCTGGAGATTTGGAGAAGAGGGGCAAAGAAATGACCGGTGCGGATTCCGTCGCCCAGGCCAACCCTGACCAGGTACTGGATTTCTGGTTCGCCCCGGAAAGCCGGCCCTATTGGTTCCAGCAGTCCCAAGGCTTCGATGCTGCAGTGGAAGAGGTCCTGGCTCCACTGCATCGCCTGGCCGTGGCGGAAGTTCTGGAGGATTGGCGGGAATCTCCGCGAGGTGCACTGGCGCTCGTGCTGCTCCTCGACCAGGTGCCAAGGAATCTGCACCGGGGCCAGTCCCTCGCCTTTGCCTTTGATGCGCGGGCCTTGGCCATTGCAGATGGAGCGATTGCCGCCGATTTCGACCAGCAGCTTTCCATCGAGGAGCGTTTTTTTCTCTATCTACCCTTCGAACACAGCGAAAACCTGGATGACCAGGAACGCGCACTGGCGCTGATCTCGGCGCTTGGCGATGAGTCCTGGACCTATTACGCCCAGCGCCATCGCGATATTGTGGCCCGATTCGGTCGCTTTCCCCATCGCAATGCCGCCTTGGGCCGCGAGACTACGGAAGCCGAGGCGCAATTCCTGAAGGAACCCGATTCCTCCTTCTGACGGCAGGCCCACGGCCGTGATTGAAGGCGAAGGCTATTAAAGTGGCATTTTAGGAAGATTGCATCAACCTTCTGTTAACCTTGACTCTCCGATAATCCAGGCCAGGAGGCCGGCCTGAATGGCGGTCATGGACCGGGGGTTAATCGATGCAGCAGGAAAAAAGCAGCGCTTTCGAGAAACTGAGCCAGGAGCAGGTCAACGGGCTGCGCAAACGCCATGAAAAGCTGTCGCGTGGCCAGGACGGAGGCGTGCGTGCGGATTTCTCCTTCAAGGACCTGCGAGGGCTCGATTTTTCTGGCGCGGATCTGTGCGAGGCCAACTTCACCGGAGCTGCGCTCTATGGAGCCAACTTTGCCCGTGCCAAGCTGGACGGCGCCAATCTCTTTGCCGCCGACCTGAGAGAAACCAACTTCACGCGGGCCAGCCTGCGCCGCGCGGACCTGCGCGGGGCCCTGCTGCGTGGCGCAATTCTGGTGGACAGTGATCTCTACGATGCCGATTTGCGGGAAGGCGTGATTGCCATGCGCAACCGCAAGAACGGCCTGAACTACCTCGAGCACGAGAAGGACCCTTCCAACCTGGACGGCGCTCTCCTGATCAATGCCAATCTGGAACGGGCCCGGCTGTCCGGCGCCTCCGCAGTGGCCGCCGATTTCACAGATGCCGTGATGAAGGGCTGCCGTCTGGTGCGTGCCAACCTGAAACGGGCCACCCTGCATGGCGCCAACCTGGACGGAGCGGACCTGAGCGGGGCCGATCTTTCCGGCGCGGATCTGCGTGAAGCCGTGATCTGTCACACACAAACCGTGGAGACGGATTTTTCCGGTGCCGAGATGGACGGTGTCCTGAGCGATGTTCCGGTGGGCAAGCCCTTGAGCAGTCTTCCTCGTCCGCTGGCGGAAATGCTGCAGGACCACGATCGCTATGTCAGTAGTCTGGGACGTGAAGGTCGCACCGCAGAGCTGGATGAGATCGACCTGCGTTCCGCGGAGAGCCTGGCTGGGCTGAATCTGGCCGGCATGAAGGCCCGTGGTGCCGTCTTCTACGGGCTGGACATGAAGGGGGTTCATCTACAGGGGGCCCAGCTCGAGGGTGCAGACCTGCGGATGACCGACCTGTCAGGTGCCGACATGCGAGGTATCAATCTGACCGGTGCGCGCCTGCATCACTGCAACCTCCGTGAATGTGACCTGGGGCCGTTGCCTCTGGGACAGGAGCGGATGCTGGCTTCGCGGATGGAGCGAGCGGTGCTCCACCATGCAGACCTGCGCGGCGCCCGCCTGCGCAAGGCCAACCTGACGGGGGCTGTGATGAGCCATGCCGAAATAGCCGGGGTCGATTTGCGGGGCGCAACACTGGCCGAGGCCGTCTTGCCGAAACAGGCACCGGTGCGAATCAGTTCCTGACTCCGGGCCGCGGCTTCTTAAGGGCAATGGCCGGACCCTATCAGCGGATGTTCAGAACTGTTCCAGCAGGCGGTCCAGGTACTCACGCTCCATTTCCGGACGGTCGCGCTGTCCGCTGCGCTGGCGCAGTTCGTCGAGGATTTCCCGGGCCCGTTGGAGATCCCCCGCTTCGGGGAGCTGCACCGCGTCCCCCTGGCTGCGCCCGTCACCTCCGTAACGACGGCCAAGTGGATCGCGGCCCTGACCACCGTCCTGGCCCGGAGGGCCGGTCGCACCCTGGGGAGCGCCTTGCCCCATCTGTTGGGCGAAATTCTCCAGAAGGCTGTCCATACCCTGCTGCAATTGATCCAGAGCTCTGGCCTGTGCGTCGCCGGCTTGCCCCGGCTGGCCGTCCTGCAAGGAATCCCGGGCAGAGCGCATGCTGGTTTCGGCCTGTCCGAGCGGCTGGGGCAGCTGGCCTGTCATGTTGCCGTACTCGCGCATCAGTTCGCCCAGTTCCCGTCTCAGGCTCTCCTGCTCGCCCGCAGCTTGGGACAGAGTGTTCTCGCCCTGTGCACTGTCGGGTCCTCGGCCTTGCCGAGGCCCGGCTTCTTCTCCATTTGTCCGTCCCTCCCGTGAGGGTGCGGCGGGATTGGCCTCGCGGGACTGCCTGAAACTCTCGTCCAGCAAGTCGCTCTGTCCCTGCATGATGTCCTGCAGCCGGTTCATCATTTCGCGAGACTGCTGCATCTGTTGCTGCATTTCCGAAGTTGGTCCGGCCCGCATTTCCAGGTTTTCCAGAATGGACTGCAACTCAGCGAGCATCTCGCGCGCCGCTTCCTCGTTTCCGCTCTGCATAAGCTCGCGTACCTGATCCAGCATCTCCTGAAGCTGTCCGGCAGAGACGGCTTGCTGATTGCTCTGTAGCTGCTGTTCCGGCTGAAGATCGCCATTCTCGGCTGCGCGCAAAGCCTCTTCCATCAAGGCGCGCAGGTAACGCTGCATGGCGGATTCCAGTTCCTCCATCAGCCCGGACAGCTCTTCGCTCGAAGCACCGGATTCAAAGGCTTCCTGCAGCTGTTCCTGCAGATCCCGCAGATCCTGTTCCGCGAGCGCGGATTCGCCTTCCTCCAGGTGCAGTGCCGTATCCCACAGCAGGCGCTGCACCTCCTCCATGGCCTTGCGGCTGCGGTCGCGCAGCAGGCGCTGCTCAGCCGAGCGGATCGCCAGAGCCACCAGGATGTCGTTGTCATAAGCTTGGGTTTGCGCGCCGACTTCAGCCAGTTGCCGGGCGACCCAGAAATGCAGCCCCGGTTTGAGGATCAGGCGCTTGCGCTGCTTGATCAGGGTTCGGGCAACGGGATGGGAAAATTCACGCTCTGGCAGGGTTACCCTGACCTCTTCGCTCTTTCCGCTCTGGTTGCGAGCATCTTCGACCTCGAGCCAGACCTGGGCCTTGAGGCCGGCCCATGGATGTGCCGTCAGATTCTCTATACCACGGCCTTCGGCTTCCAGCGGCGTGCCTTGTGGCAGGCTGAGCGGCAATTCCAGTTGCTTGCCTTCGATTGACGAGCTTATGGGACGGATCACGAGCCGCAGCTGTGCCAGGCCATGGTCATCCTCCGCCTTGTAGGCAAACTGCAGTGACTTGCGCTGCGTTTCGGAAGGCGTTTCCTCGAACCGGACCTTGGGAGGTTCGTCGGCTGAAATTTCCACAGTCCAGCGGCCCAGAACCTGCCCATCCTGCAGTATGGCAAGTTCGCCCTGGTGACGCAGGGGGCTTTCGATTTCGAAAAAGCGATTGCCGGCCGCATCGAAAGCGGACTCGCTCCCAGCAAGTTGAAGACTGGGCGCCGAAGTGCCCCCGTTCACCCGTGCCGTCAGGCGGCTGCCTTCCGGAATTGCCAGTTCCTTCTTGTCTTCGCTCAGGTAGATCGGTGCTCGGTCCACGTAATTGGGCGGTGAAATCCAGGCCTCGAGTTCTGCCGTCGGCAGGCTGCCTGACGGGACTGCCGCGGGATTGACGGCGGCTTCCAATCTTTCCTGCCAGTTTGCGCCGACCCCGATAAAGGCGATCAGCAAGAGCAGGCAGAGGGCGGCCCGCAATCCGAATGGGTCGACACGGCTCCAGCCGGCACGCGGTGCTGCCAGCTTCAAGGGACCGGATTGCGTTTGCAAACGCTGTTGATGCAAATGCCAAAGCCCGGCCGAGAGCCCGTTTGCCTCTCCGGCGGGCTTGTCCTCCAGGCTGCTGATCGGTCGATGTGCAAGCGTACTGTCCCGCTCGAGGCGGCGTTGCGCGGCGTTCCGGCTGGGCCAGCGCAGATCGTGTAATGCCCGATAGACGAGCAGCAGCCCTGCAAGGCCAAAGCCGGCCAGGACCAGCCCATGTAACCAGCCGGGGAGCAGCGGCAACAGGCCACTCAAGGCCACCAGAAGGAACAGCCCGCAGAGTCCGCCCAGGGGCCAGAGGCGCGGCCAAAGCGTTTCCCAGACCAGGGCGGCGCTTGAAAGCCACTGGAGCCAGCGAAAGCGCATCAGACCCTCTCCTGACCGACCGCGACGCCAATACGGCTCACGCGGTCTTCCGGCGTCGAAGGGCCATGGGCCTGAACAGATTGCTCCGGGACGAGCGATAGGCTGGCGCAGCTGATCATGTCGAAGCGCAAGCCCAGAGGGGCAGGCCTCGGAACATATGGGCTGCTACACAGGGGCGCGCGGCCGACTCCATAGTGGCTTCTTTCCTGCTTCAATGGTTCCCGATCACGATACAGGAGCTGGCAGGCTGTCTGAAGTGTCTGTTTTCAGACTCTTCGGCAAAGATGGCGGTTTGCAGGCAGGAATGACGTCCGCTAAGACCACTCCGGAAGCTTTTCCTGGGCCATCAAGTCCGCATGGCCGGGCCGCGCACGTATGATGCTGTAGTCCTTGCCCGAAACCATGACTTCGGGGGCCGGCAGGCGTGAATTGTAGGTCGAGGACATGGTGGCCCCATAGGCGCCGGCAGCGCAGATGGCCAGACCGTCGCCGGGCCCCAGTTCGGGCAGCAGGCGCCCCGTGGCAAAGACATCGCTGCTTTCGCAGACGGGGCCGACAACGTCACAGGCCTTTTGCGCCATATCCGGGCCGGCTTCACGCAGGGGCAGGATGTCATGCCAGGCGTCATAGAGGGCCGGGCGCAGAAGGTCGTTCATGGCGGCGTCCAGGATGACAAAGCGCCGGCTGCGTCCCTGTTTCACGAACAGCACGCGAGAGAGCAGGATTCCGGCATCGCCAACAAGGTGGCGGCCCGGCTCGAAGATCAGGGGGACCTCCAGTGGACCGAGTGTCCGGCGGACCACGGCGGCATAGTCCTCCACCGACGGCAGGCCCTCGCCCTGGTAGGCGATTCCGAGCCCGCCCCCCGCATCCAGGCGTTTCAGGTCGTGTCCGGCCCGGCGCAGCTGGGTGAAGAGGTCCGCGATCCTCTGGAAGGCGGCCTCGAAGGGCGCAAGCTGCGTGATCTGGGACCCGATGTGCACGGCCAAGCCTTCGATTTGAACACCCGGCAGGTCATCGGCCAGGTGCAGCAGTCCGGGCACGTCCTGCAAGTCGATGCCGAACTTGTTCTCGGATTTCCCCGTGGTGATCTTGGCGTGCGTTTTCGCGTCCACATCGGGATTGACACGCAGTGCGACAGGCGCTGTTTTTCCCTGAGCGCGGGCAACGCTGTCCAGGCGCCGCAGCTCCTCGCGGGATTCCACGTTGAACTGCAGGATGCCGGACTCCAGTCCCAGGGCCATCTCGGCATCGCTCTTGCCAACCCCGGCGAAGACGATCTTTTCTCCGGGAACGCCGGCTGCTAGGGCGCGGCGCAACTCGCCTTCCGAAACCACGTCGGCGCCGGCGCCCAGCTCGGCAAAGGTGCGGATGACCGCCAGGTGCGGATTGGCCTTCACGGCATAACAAACCTGGGCATTCAGGCCGGCCCCTTCGAGGGCGCTCGCGAAGCGTCGATAGGCCGATTCCAGGGCCGCCTGCGAGTAGATGAAGGCGGGTGTGCCCACTTCCTCGATCAGCTGAGCCAACGGCAGGTCTTCGGCATGCAGGCTGCCGTCACGGTAGGCAAAGGCGTTCATGGTATTACGGGGCTTCCAAAGGGGCTTAGTCGTCGTCCGATTTACGCGAGGGCACAACAGTCGAGGGTTTCGGATAAACCTCGGGGTAGGTGAAGGCATCCTCGCGATCTTCAGGGGGGTTGATGGTCCCCTTCTTTCCGCAGGCAGGCAGCACCAGGGCTGAAAGCAGTGCAAGCAACAAGACGGAACGAGACAGACGTGTCATGGCAGGAACCTTTCCCGGGCTGCGGCGATGGCCTCGCGGACCCGCTCTGGCGCGGTGCCGCCCTGTGAGCGACGGCTGGCTACCGAGCGCTCCACGGTCAGTACCTCATAGACATCCTTGGTGATGCGGGACTCCACGGCCTGCATTTCCTCAAGCGAAAGCTCGGCAAGATCGCGGCCATCGGCTTCGGCCTTGGCCACCAGGGAGCCGGTCACGTGATGGGCCTGGCGGAAAGGCAGGTTCAGGACGCGCACCAACCAGTCGGCCAGGTCGGTGGCTGTGAGATAGCCCTTGGTCGTGGCCGCAAGCATGCGCGCGCGATCGGCCTTCATGTCGCGTACCATGCCGGTGGTGGCGGACAGCGCCAGCGCCAGGGTGTCGGCGGCCTCGAAGACCGGCTCCTTGTCCTCCTGCATGTCCTTGCCATAGGCCAGCGGCAGGCCCTTCATGACGATCAGCAGGGTATTGAGCGCGCCGATCAGGCGTCCGGGCTTGGCACGCACAAGTTCGGCTGCATCGGGATTCTTCTTCTGCGGCATGATGGAACTGCCGGTGGTGAAGGCATCGCTCAACTGGATGAAGCGGAAGCCCTCGGAGCACCAGATCACGATCTCTTCGGCGAAGCGCGAGAGATGTACACCCAAGAGGCTGGCCGCCGAGAGAAACTCGACCGCGAAATCGCGGTCGGAGACGGCATCCAGGGAGTTGGCCATGGGCCGCTCGAAACCCAGCGTCCGTGCCGTCATCTCGCGATCGATGGGAAAGCTGGTGCCGGCCAGGGCGGCGGAACCCAAAGGCGATTCGTTCAGGCGCTTGCGGCAGTCGGCGAGGCGTCCGCGATCGCGTCCCAGCATCTCCACATAGGCCAGAAGGTGATGGGCGAAGGTCACGGGCTGGGCCGCCTGAAGGTGGGTATAGCCCGGCATGATGGTTTCGGATTCGGCCTCGGCCTGGTCCAGCAAGGCGGATTGCAGGTCGGCCAAAAGATCGTCCAGCACATCAATGGTATCGCGCACCCACAGGCGGAAATCAGTGGCCACCTGATCATTGCGCGAGCGTGCGGTATGCAGACGTCCGGCCGGCTCTCCGATCAATTCGCGCAGGCGGGACTCCACGTTCATGTGGATGTCCTCGAGCGCGGCGGAGAAGGTGAATGCGCCGTCCTCGATCTCCTGCCGGATACGCTCCAGGCCATCCTGGATGGCGGCATTGTCCTCCTGGGTAAGAATGCCGCATTCCGCCAGCATGGCCGCGTGTGCTTGACTGGCCCGGATATCCTGGGCGTAGAAGCGGCGGTCCACGTCGATGGAGGCATTGATGCGCTCCATCACCTCGGAGGGTGCCGTGGTGAAGCGACCGCCCCACATTGTATTGCTGGCGGCGTTTCCTGAATGACTGTCGGACCCCTTGCGGTCCCGGGGAGATTGCGTACTCATGAGCGGAATTGTTTAGCGGATGACAGGCATGAACAAAAACCTTTTTCGCGCAAGCGCAGTGCTGGCCAGCTTGCTGCTGACCGCAGGGTTGGCTGCGGCTCAACCGGCGCCGCCGCGCGAAGGCGCCTTTGCCGACAGCTATGTCGAAATCATCCCCTTTGACGAGACACCCGAAGCAGCATTCACCGCGTACCGGGACGGGAAGGACGTCGAGCGCCATATCGGTGATTTCGAGGGACAGCTTCTGGTGGTCAATTTCTGGGCCACGTGGTGTGCGCCCTGCATCGAGGAGCTACCGGACCTGGACGCGCTGCAGGCGGAGCGTGGCGGCGAGGATCTGCAGGTCCTGACGATTTCCAACGATCGGGGCGGTGCGGCGCAGGTGCTGCCTTTCTTCGAGCAGCACGGACTGACGAACCTGGATGTCTACCTGGATCCCAAGAGCGAGCTTGCGCGCGAATTCCAGGTGCGTGGCCTGCCCACCACCTTCATTGTCGATTCGCAGGGCCAGGTGGTCGGCCGTATCGAGGGCATCGCCCCCTGGAGCGGGCCGGAGGCCCATGCGCTGATCGATTTCTACCTGGAGGGTCGGCATCTGGAGGAGTGAGGCGGTTCGCGCCGTCAGCGCGTTCGTGCCGGGCTCTTCTAAGATGCCGCTGCGCCGCGGTTTTTCGGGACAAGCAGGCAGGGATTCGAAGCGTCCGATACAAGCGGACCCCAAGGCCCATCATGTCACTTCCAGCACAGCGCCGCGCACTTTGCTGGGGCGGTAGGTGGTGCAGCCTTTGCAGCCCAGGTCCCAGGCCAGATCGTAGAGACCCTTGAAATCCTCGAAAGCCATGTCCTCCGGTACATTGACGGTCTTCGAGACCGCGGCATCGATGTAGTCCTGTACCACGGCCTGGGTTTCCAGGTGGGCGCGTGGCGACAGGCTGCGGGCATCCACGAAGATGTCGTCCGGGGGATCTGTCTCGAAGTCTTGCCGGTAGAGCTTGTAGGCGGGATCCGTGACCTCCTCCTGCTGCCGCTCGCCGCTGCGGGTCAGGAGGTTGCGGGTGTAGCCATAGGCGAACACCGGCTCGATGCCCGAAGAGACGTTGTCCGCCAGCAGGGAAATGGTGCCTGTGGGCGCGATCGAGGTCAGCAGGGCATTGCGCAGGCCGTGTTCGGCGATCCGCCCGCGCAAGTCGTCGTCCAGCCAGGCCAGGCCTTCACCGGCCAGGAAGTGCTTTGCATCAAACAGCGGGAAAGGCCCCTTTTCGACGGCCAGGTCGCAGGAGGCCTCGTAGGCGGCCCGGCGCAGGACCGTCATCCAGCGGCGTATGGCCGCCAGGGCTTCGGGACTTCCATAGCGCAGGTTGCAGCAGATCAGGGCATCGGCCAGCCCGGTTACGCCCAGGCCGATGCGCCGCTTGGTATGTGCCTCGCGTTCCTGTTGCACGAGGGGGAAGCGCGAAGAGTCGATGGCATTGTCCAGCAGGCGTACGGCCGTACGTGTCACCTGCTCCAATGCGTCCAGGTCTAGGTCCGCCTGTTCCGTGAAGGGGTGGCGGACCAGCGCCATAAGATTCACCGACCCCAGGAGGCAGGCGCCGTAGGGCGGCAAGGGCTGCTCCCCGCAGGGATTCGTTGCGCTGATCTGTTCGCAGTAGGCCAGGTTGTTCAGACGGTTGATGCGGTCAATGAAGATCACGCCGGGCTCGGAGTAGGCGTAAGTGCTTTCGAGAATCCGGTTCCAGAGTGTACGTGCCGGCAGGCTGCGCCAGGTCCTGCCCTCGAATCGCAGCGGCCAGTCGCGATCCTGGCGTACGGCCTCCATGAAGGCATCGGTAACCAGGACCGACAGGTTGAAGTTGGTCAGGCGCCCCTTCTGTTGCTTGGCGGCAATGAACCGCTCGATATCCGGATGATCACAGCGCAAGGTGCCCATCATGGCGCCCCGTCGAGCGCCGGCGGACATGATGGTCGCGCACATGCGATCCCAAACCTCCATGAAGCTGACCGGGCCGGAGGCCTCGGCATCGATGCTGCGAATATGGGCGCCTGTGGGCCTCAAGGTCGAGAAGTCATAGCCGATGCCGCCGCCCTGCTGCAGCGTCAGGGCCGCCTCGCGCAGATGCTCGAAGATCCCGCCCAGGTCGTCGGGGATCGTGCCCATGACAAAGCAGTTGAACAGGGTGACATCCCGTTCACTGCCGCTGCCGGCCAGGATGCGGCCACCGGGCAGGAAACGGAAGTCTTCGAGAATGGCCTGAAACCGCTCCTCCCAGAGGGAGGGTTCGTCTTCCTGGGCGGCCAGGGCGCGCGCCACGCGTGCCCAGCTGTCGGCGACGGTCTCTTCCTTGACGCTGCCGTCAACCGAGGTCAGGCGGTATTTCATCTCCCATATGCGTTGGGAGAAGGGAGATAGCGCGGACTTTGCGGTTCGGGACTGTGAGAGGTCCGTCATGAGGAACCCTGGTCATTTCCGAAGTGCCTGTCCAGCAGGCCCGGGCGGTTATTCTACTGCCAAGGATTTGGCGTGGGGGCGCACGCGCTTCAAGCCGAAGGTGTGTTGTTCTGCCCGGGCAGGTCGGCAAGTGCGCGGCTGGCGTCCTCGATGCTTTCGTGCAGCTGCGCCATGACCTCGTTGCGCGAAAGCCCGCCCGGTATAGGGGGCAATATTCGAAGCGTGATGCAGCCGGGGTATTTCAGGAAGGAACGCCGCCCCCAGAAATGGCCCGAATTCAGGGCGGCCGGAACCAGGGGCGCTTCGTGTTCCAGGGCCTTGTAGAGGGCAGCCACCCCCGGCTGATAAGGACGGGTTTCTCCGGGCCGGGTCCGGGTGCCCTCGGGAAAGATGATGACGGGCCGGCCTTCCGCCAGGCGTGCGCGCGCCTGCTGCTGAAGGCTGCGCAGGGTGCGGGCGGCGCCGCGCCGGTCGATGGCGATCATCCCCATATGCTTCAGATAGGTGCTGAAGAGCGGGATCTGCAGAAGTTCCTGCTTCAGGATATAGACCGGCCGGTCGAGCAACAGGACGAAGACCAGGGTATCCCAGGCCGACTGGTGCTTGCTGGCAATTAATGCCGCACCATCGGGCAGGTGCGTGCGTCCCTCGAGGCGCCAGTCCAGGCCAACAATGGTGCGCAACAGGAAAAAAACACTGCGCGCCCAGAAGCGGCAGGCAGCCCAGATGTAGCGCGGCGGCAGGAAAAGCAGCGGGAGGTAGGCCAGGGCCAGCAGCGTGGTCCAGGCATAGAACAGGCCGTTGAAAACAAGTGAGCGCAGGTGTGTCACGGCAGCGCCTCCTCGGGTCCCGTGTCGTCGTTTAGGGGCAAGGGCCTGCGCAGTGAAGCGATCAGGTATTTGGCATATTCGTTCACCAGGAGGGCCAGACTGCGCGCGCGCCAGCGCCAGTCCTCCTGCCGGAAGGCGTCCGGAAAAACGGGTTCCGCCAGGATTTCGACATCCGGAATCGCGCGCCGCATCTCCAGGAGGCTGCGCGGCATGTGATAGGCTGCCGTCACAAGGCGTAGGGAACGCAGGTCGTTGTGACTGGCCCAGGCTGCGGTTTCCTGGGCATTCTCCCGGGTGTTGCCGGCGGCATAGCCCAACTCGATGCAACAGCGCAGTTCGTCGGGATTCCGCGCCGCCACTTCAAGCAACTCGTCCACCTCCACGCCGTGATAGACACCCGAGACAAACAAGCGCTCTGCTTGCCCTTCCTCCAGCAGTTTCAGTCCCTGGTCCAGACGGCCGCTGCCTCCGGTCCAGACCACGACGGCATCCACGGGCTCGCCGGGCTTGTCCGACTGGGTGGGAATGTTGGAGGCAAAACGCGCCAATCCGAAAATGAAGGTTGCCAGCAGTAGGGCAGGCAACAAGAGGAGCAGCCGGCCGCGACGCTTGCGGCGCGAAGCGGATGTTACAGTCATGTCAGCCGCGCCAGGGTTCTCAAGACAGTGAAGCGTGCAGTAAGCAGCGCCACCAAAGCGGTGAAGAGAGGCAGAAACAGCAGCAGGGCCCAATCCATATAGCCAAGGGAAAGGTCGGGCAAGAGGGCCGTCGGCTGGCGATCCACCAACCGCTCAAGACCCAGCAGCGTGGCCACGGCGGCCAGCAGACCGATGAGTCCGCCTCCCAACCCTAGCCGGAAGGCATGACCCTGGAACTGCGCGGCGACATATCGGTCGCGGGCACCGATCAGGTGCAGCAACTCGATCATCTGGCGATGGATCGCGAGTCCCGTCCGGGTGACGAAGATCACGGTGATGACAGCGGCCGCACCGACCAGAAGCACGACCAGCAGGGCCACGGTCTGGATCGACTGCGCGAAGTCGAGCAGGCCGCCGATCCAGCGCTGGTGGTCGTCCACCTGGGCGCCGGGCGCCAGAGCCTCGATTCGGGCCTCGAATCCCTCGGGCAAGCTGAGGTCCTCGCGCAGCTCCAGGGTGATGAGCTGAGGGATGGGCAACTCGGCCTGTCCCGCCAGGTCGCCCAGCCAGGGCTCCACCAGTTCCGCGCTGCGCTGTCGGTCCAGGACATCCACGCCGCTGACGGCCGGCACCTCAAGCAGGTAGTCGACCAGGGCGTCGATATCCGCCGATTCGGCAGGATTGCCCGCATCGGAAAGCGCAGCATGCGGAACCTGAATGGTGATGCGGCCCGAGAGGTCCTGGTCCCAGCGGTCCGCGATCTTCTGGGCAGCGAGAGCGCTGGCCAGCGCAATGGCAGCCAGATAGACCATGAAGGCGATCAGCCAGGGCAGGAAGCGGGCCGACGCGTCGCGGGACAAGGGAAGATCACGAGGGCGACGGCGCAGGGAGATCATGGATTCACCTCCCTGCTATGCGGACCCTCTTCGTCCAGCGCCTCCTCCGGGAGTGGAGTGCCGCCAGGCTGGTAGAGGCTGCCGCCCGAGAGATGCAGGGCCGGTTTTCCAATACGCTCCACAAGGCTTTCATTGTGGGTGGCAATGACCACGGTCGTGCCGCTGCGGTGCAGTTCGACGAAAAGGTGCATCAGGCGCATGGCGATGCGATCGTCCACGTTGCCGGTGGGCTCGTCGGCGACGATCAGGCTGGGCCGGCTGATAACGGCACGGGCAATGGCAATGCGTTGTTGTTGCCCGCCGGAAAGGGTGGCGGGCAAGGCATTGATGCAGTCGGCCAGGCCCACCCAGGCCAGGAGTTCCTCGACCTTGGCACGCAGCCTTCCTTCGGGTTCACCCGAAATGCGCAGGGGCAGGGCGACATTCTCAAAGACGGAGAGGTGAGCGATCAGGCGGAAATCCTGGAAGATCACGCCGATACGCCGGCGCAGCAGGGCCCGTTCGTCGCGGTCCAGCTTGGAGACATCGCGGCCGAACAGCGAGATGCGGCCCTGACTCGGCCGCTGCCCCAGATAGAGAAGCTTGAGGAGAGAGGATTTGCCCGCGCCGCTTGGCCCCACCAGGAAATGAAAGGAGCCGGGCTCCAGCCGGAAATCCAGTCTCTGCAGGATGTCCGGTCCACGCCCATAGCGCAGGTAAACATCTTCAAAGCGAACCAATGATACAGACGTCCTTGTCGCGATCTGCCCGACTTCGCCCCGGGTCGGGCTCAAGATGGCATGCGCCTGCGTCGGGGTAAAGCGGCGCTGCTTGCGTTGGAAGCGGGCGGACGTTTATATGGAAGAAATCTTATGGGGGACCGTAAAATCCGATGATTCTGACCTGCCCGTCCTGTCAGAGCCGCTTCAACGTGCCGGACGGCTCACTCGGCGCCGGGGGGCGCCGGGTTCGCTGCGGGGATTGCCGCCACGTCTGGCATGCCATGCCGGAGCCTGCCGTAACCCCGACTCCAGAAGCTGCGCCGGAGGCCGAGGCAAGGGGCAGTGAAGCGCCTTTTTCCGAAGCTGCTGGCCCGCGCAGAGATGAGTCCGATGTCGGGCCGGTCTCCGACGCTTCGGCCTGGGCGCCACGACCGGGAACAGACCGTGACAGGAAGCCGGTTCGACGGGGCCTGCTTCTTGGCTGGGGACTGCTTGTCATCGTGATCCTTGGTCTGGCTGCCGCGGGCTGGTTCGCGCGGGAAGAGGTCGTGGCGAGCGTTCCCGAAGCGCGGCCGCTTTACGAAAAGCTGGGTCTTCCCTTGGCAGCGCAAGAGGCGCAACTGGTTGTTCACGATGTGGTGTCCCTGCGCCGGACGGTGGACGGACAAGAAAAGCTGCAGGTCCAGGGGGTCGTGACAAACGAGGGTGTGCGTGAGGTGGCCGTTCCCGAGATGCGCGCCGTGATCAATGACACCGGGGGACAGGAGCTGCACAGCTGGACTTTCCAGCCCGAAGAAACGCAACTTGCGCCGGGGAATTCCACTGAATTCTCGACCGCAACCGATAACCCGCCGGATGAAGGCTCCCTCTCATTGATCTTCCTGGAGCAGGACTAGGGCAAAATGACCGCTGGCTGCTGCCTTGAAGCAGTCACATAACCCCTGGATGATCCCAAAGAGTCTTTGATTTGGCCTGTGTCATGGGGGACTATATGAACTTGCTCCTAGGTATTCGAGACTGGACATGTCGCATATCCTGATAGCTGAAGATGACTTGGCCGTGCGGAGCTTTGTTTCCAGAGCCCTTGAACAGAAGGGCTTTGACGTGACAGCTGTGGGGGACGGCATACAGGCGCTTGAGGCCCTTCAGAACAACAGTTTCGATCTGCTGGTGACGGATATCGTGATGCCAGGGCTGGACGGAATCGGCTTGGCGTTGCGGGTGACACGGGATTATCCCGACTTGCCGGTCCTGCTCATGACAGGCTATTCGGCGGAACAACAGCGGGCCTATGACCTCGAGGAGCTTATCTGCAAGGTGTTGATCAAGCCCTTTACCTTGAAACAGATCTGCGATGCCGTGGAAGAGGCCTTGAAACAGCGCCAGACCAGTTGAGGGGTTAACCCGACCTTTTTGCTACGGCCATCAGGATCCGGGGTGAGTACAGGATCTTTGCCGTTGCCCTGAAATTCCCCTGGACGTCTCATCCAACAGTCCTGTCGTGCCCTGAGCGAAGCTCTTCTCCACACAAGACGAAAGCCCTGCGAGAGCGTTGGCACGGGCCGATGCGGCCCTTTATCGTGCCAAGGCAAACGGCCGGAACCGCGTGCTTCTGGCGGGTCCAGAGGACGATTCAAATTGAGAAAAAGAGGCAGAATGGTTGGGGCGGCAGGATTCGAACCTGCGCATGACGGTACCAAAAACCGTTGCCTTACCACTTGGCTACGCCCCAACGCGACAGAGATGGCTTGCACCTCGTCTGGGGCCGGAACTTAGCGCTGTCGCGCCTGTCCCGCAACACTCGCTTTGCACTCTGAAAGCCTGTTGTCCGGAGGGGTGTGAATGCGGGTTTTGGCCGAAAAGTGCAGTATTATCGGCATGGTAGAACAGGACCATGGTTGAGTCGGGCCTTTATTCCCGCTTTAATCCCTCCCAGATATCAGCAAGGCGAAAAGCGACAACCCGACGGGCTCGATCCCGCGGGTTTCATTAAAACACTCAAGAGGGAGCGTCGCATAAAAATGTCGGATTCGCAGGTCATCCCCGTCAAGGAGAACATTGCCCGCAGCGCGCACGTGGATGCGCAGGCTTATGAAGATATGTACCGCCGCTCGATCGAGGACCCGAAAGGCTTCTGGGCCGAGCACGGCAAACGCATCGACTGGATGAAGCCCTTCACCCAGGTCAAGGATGTCAGCTATGACCCGGAGGATGTGCATATCCGCTGGTTTGCCGATGGCACGACCAATGCGGCGGTGAACTGCATTGACCGTCACCTTCCGGCCAAGAAGGACCAGGCTGCCATTATCTGGGAAGGTGACGAACCCGGCGAAGACAAGACCATTACCTATGGCGAGCTGCATCGCCAGGTCTGCCGGATGGCCAACATCCTGAAGGCGCGCGGCGTGACCCGCGGTGACCGGGTCACCATTTACATGCCCATGATTCCCGAGGCGGCATTCGCCATGCTGGCCTGTGCACGCATCGGCGCGGTCCATTCCGTCGTCTTCGGTGGTTTTTCACCGGACGCCCTGGCCGGGCGCATCCAGGACTGCGAATCCAGCTTCGTGATCACCGCAGACGAGGGTGTGCGCGGCGGGCGCAAGATTCCGCTGAAAACCAATACGGACAAGGCCCTGGCCAAGTGCCAGGGTGTGAAGCATGTCCTGGTCGTGCGCCGCACGGGTGGGGACATCGATTGGCAGGATGGCCGGGACCTCTGGTATCACGAGGAATTCGACAAGGTCGACGACGACTGCCCGGCCGAGGAAATGGGCGCCGAGGATCCGCTGTTCATCCTCTATACCTCCGGTTCCACGGGCAAGCCCAAGGGCGTGCTGCACACCACCGGTGGCTACCTGGTCTATACCTCGATGACCCATGAGTATGTCTTCGACTACAAGGATGGTGAGGTCTACTGGTGCACGGCCGATGTCGGCTGGGTGACCGGCCACAGCTATATCGTCTATGGGCCGCTGGCCAACGGGGCCACGACCCTGATGTTCGAGGGCGTGCCCAATTATCCCGATGCCGCGCGTCACTGGCAGGTCTGTGACAAGCACAACGTCAGTATCTACTACACGGCACCGACCGCGATCCGGGCTCTGATGCGCGAAGGCGACGAGCCGGTCAAGAAGACCAGCCGGAAGTCCCTGCGCCTTCTGGGAACCGTGGGCGAGCCGATCAATCCGGAAGCCTGGATGTGGTATTACAAGACGGTGGGTGAGGAGCGTTGCCCCATCGTGGATACCTGGTGGCAGACGGAGACCGGCGGCATCATGATTACGCCGCTGCCCGGCGCCATCGACCAGAAGCCCGGCTCTGCCACCAAGCCCTTCTTCGGGGTGAAGCCGGAAATCGTCGATGCCAACGGCAAGGTCCAGGAAGGGGCCTGCGAGGGCAACCTCTGCATAGCCGATTCCTGGCCGGGACAGATGCGCACGGTCTATGGCGACCATGAGCGTTTCGTCCAGACCTATTTCTCCACCTATCCCGGCAAGTACTTCTCGGGTGACGGCTGTCGCCGCGACGAGGACGGCTATTACTGGATCACGGGGCGTGTGGACGACGTGATCAACGTCTCCGGCCACCGCATGGGCACGGCCGAGGTCGAGTCGGCCCTGGTGGCCCACAAGAAGGTGGCCGAGGCCGCCGTGGTGGGCTACCCCCACGACCTGAAGGGGCAGGGGATCTATGCCTATGTGACCCTGGTCGCCGGTGAAGAGCCCAGCGAGGAGCTGCGCAAGGAATTGGTGCAGTGGGTGCGCCAGGAGATCGGACCCATCGCTTCGCCCGACCTGATCCAGTGGGCCCCCGGCCTGCCGAAGACCCGTTCGGGCAAGATCATGCGACGCATCCTGCGCAAGATCGCCGAAAACGATTACAGCAACCTGGGGGACACCTCGACCCTTGCCGATCCGGCTGTGGTCGATGACCTGGTCGAGAACCGCATGAACCGCTGACCTGCCGGTTTGCGGGTGTTCTCACGAAAAAGGCGGCCCTTTGCGGCCGCCTTTTTCAATGCAGAAGAGCATAGGATTTTTCTGGGGCGGTGAGCCCCCTCAGTCCTCGTCCATGCGCAGGGCGGCGAGGAAGGCAGACTGGGGAATCTCCACGTTGCCGAACTGGCGCATGCGCTTCTTGCCCTCCTTCTGCTTTTCAAGGAGCTTGCGCTTGCGGGTGGCATCGCCGCCATAGCACTTGGCGGTGACGTCCTTGCGCATGGCGCCGACCGTCTCGCGGGCGATGACCTTGCCGCCGATGGCGGCCTGGACGGCAACCTTGAACAACTGGCGCGGGATCAGGTCCTTCAGCCGGGCACAGAGGGCGCGGCCGCGCACCTCGGCCTGGCTGCGGTGCACCACCAGGGCCAGGGCATCCACAGGCTCGCCGTTGACCATGATGGTCAGCTTGACCAGGTCGCCTTCGCGATAGCCCTCGAGCTGATAGTCGAAGGAGGCATAGCCGCGGGTGACCGATTTCAGCCGGTCGTAGAAATCGAAGACCACCTCGTTCAGCGGCAGGCGATAGACGACCATCGCCCGATTGCCGACATAGGTGAGATCGATCTGCTCTCCGCGCCGTTCCTCGCAGAGCTTCAGGATCGGCCCCAGGAAATCGTCGGGCACCAGGATCGTCGCCTTGATCCAGGGTTCCTCTATGTGGTCGATCTGCGTGGGCTCCGGCATGTCGGTCGGGTTATGAAGCTCCTTCATCTCGCCGCCCTTCATGTAGATATGATAGACGACGGAGGGGGCCGTAGTGATGAGGTCCAGCCCAAACTCGCGTTCCAGGCGTTCCTGGACGATTTCCAGATGCAACAGGCCCAGGAAGCCGCAGCGGAACCCGAAGCCCAGCGCCGGCGAGACCTCGGGCTCGAAGATGAAGGAGGAATCGTTGAGCGCCAGCTTCCCCAGGGAATCGCGCAGATCCTCGTACTGGGAAGTGTCGCTGGGAAAGAGGCCGCAGAAGACGACAGGCACCGAGGGCTGGAAGCCTTCCAGTGCCTTGCCGCAGGGACGCTTTTCCTCGGTGATGGTGTCACCCACCTTGGCATCGGCAATGTCCTTGATGCCCGAGATGACATAGCCGATCTCGCCAGGTCCCAGGTCGTTCACCTTGGTCTTGCCCGGCCGGAAGACCCCAACTTGCGTGACATCGTGCAGCGCCCGGGTGCCCAGCATGCGGATCTTCATGCCGGCCTTGAGGCGTCCTTCCATGACGCGGACCAGGGTGACCACGCCCAGGTAGGGATCGTACCAGGAATCGACCAGCAGCGCCTTCAGGGGCGCCTCGATATCGCCCTTGGGCGGGGGCAGCTGCTGAACGATGGCTTCCAGCACGTCACTCACGCCCTGACCTGTCTTGGCCGAGATTTCCAGGGCATGCGAGGCGTCGAGACCGATCACCTCCTCGATCTGTTCCTTGATGCGGTCCGGTTCGGCGGCCGGCAGATCCACCTTGTTGAGCACGGGCACCATCTCGTGATCATGCTCGAGGGCCAGGTAGACGTTGGCCAGTGTCTGGGCTTCGACCCCCTGGCTGGCATCGACCAGCAACAGCGAACCTTCGCAGGCCTTGAGGGAGCGACTGACCTCGTAACTGAAATCCACGTGACCGGGTGTGTCGATCATGTTCAGGACATAGGTCTCGCCGTCCTGGGCCTGATAGGTCAGGCGTACGGTCTGGGCCTTGATGGTAATGCCGCGCTCGCGCTCCAGGTCCATGGAATCCAGGACCTGCTCCTTCATCTCGCGTTCGCTCAGGCCGCCGCAGACCTGAATCAGCCGGTCGGCCAGCGTCGACTTGCCGTGATCGATGTGGGCCACGATGGCGAAATTTCGAATATGCCTGAGGTCGGTTGTCATAGAGCTCTCGATCGAAAGGCTGGGAGACGGGGCCCTGTGTTACGGCCCAGCCCGGTTGCGGCGCAAGATAGGGCGGAATATGCCGGCTCGCAACGCCTGTGGACGGGTGCGGTCTGCCTGTCCGAGGTGTTGTGGCATTTCTCAGGCGCCCTGCAAGGCAGGACTGTTCAGGCGGGGGGCGGCAACGCTATAGTCCAACCCCATGAGACTCCTGTATCATCTCCCTCTGGATCCCGGGTGCCGGAAGATCCGCCTGTTGCTGGCGGAAAAGGGCCTGGAGGTCGAATTAAAAACCGAACAGGTCTGGGAACGGCGCGATGCCTTCCTGAGGCTGAATCCGGCCGGCGAGGTCCCGGTGCTGGTGGAAAGTGACGGAACCATTCTGCCGGATGCCCAGGTGATTGCCGAATACCTGGAGGAAACCTCCAGCGAGCCCTCGTTGCTGGGGTCGACAGCTTTGGACCGCGCCGAAGCGCGGCGTCTGGTCAACTGGTTCGACCGGAAGTTCGCCCGCGAGGTTTCCGAACTGCTGATCGAGGAAAAGGTGATGAAGCGCCTGTTGAGCATGGGCAACCCCGATTCCTCTGCGATTCGCGCTGCCAATCACAACATCCACCATCATCTGGATTACATCGGCTGGTTGGCGGAGCGGCGCAACTGGCTGGCGGGCGATCACCTTGGGCTGGCCGACCTGACGGCGGCGGCTCATCTTTCCTGCCTGGATTACCTGGATCACGTCCCTTGGGACCAGCATCCAGGCGCACGCGACTGGTATGCCCGAATCAAGTCGCGGCCTTCCATGCGGCCCATCCTGGCGGACTTCCTGGCCAGCAATCCACCGCCAAAGCACTACGCCGACCTGGACTTCTGAAGTTCTGACGAAGAAGTCTACAAAAGTGTATTCAGTATAATATGCTAGATTTATTTTCCAGGCTGGTGAAATATCACACCATTTTTCCGTATACCCACAATATATTATGTAGAGACTGTATGATTTTCCATTGACGACCCCCCTCAAATGAAATTACAGCTATAGGCGTCTTCCATCTCAGCTTGTGGTTTTACAGCTACGGGCAAGACTTGACACCCGCCGGCGATCACTTCGTCGGCGGTTTTTTTATTCGCTTTCTTTTTCGCCATCCTCTGGAGGCGATTCTTCACCCAGCTGCTCCAGGTTCTCTCGGGCAATCCGGGCGGCTCTTGATCCCGGCTGGGAATTGATGACGTCCTGCCAGAGGCTTGCTGCTCGGGTTGCCTGTCCCAATTCAGCGCGCATGATTCCCTCCTGGATCTTCAGGCCGGGGTCGTTGGGCGAGAGTTCGCGCGCACGCAGCACATCGTCCAAGGCCAGTTGCGGCGCATCCACACGGCGATAGGCGCTTGCCCGCAAGGTCAGGATATCCACACGCTCCGGTGCCAGGTCGTGGGCCCGGCTCAAGTCATCCACCGAGTCCCAGTAGCGTCCCATGTCGGCCAATGCGATGCTGCGGTCGATATAGAGATCGACATTGCCGGACTGGTGGGCGAGGGCTTCGCTTTGTGCCTCATAGGCGCGTTCCGGCTGCTCCGCCATCATCCAGACCCAGCCCAGGTCAGCGAACAACTGGCCTTTTCGTGCGTCCGGCACCTGCTCACTGAGCTGCTCCAGCTGGCGGGCCGCTTCGGCATAGCGTTCCAGTCCGATCAGGGCTTCGGCGGCACAGTGTTCGGCCGCAGGCTCTGGATCCGGCTCGTCCTGCCAGAGGCGGGCTGCCGCCAACCCCTTCTCAGGTTCATGGCGCGCCAGGTCCATGCAGCGCTGGTATCGTTCCTGGTTGTCACCCTCTTCAAGGCCTGTCGCGTTTGTCTCTGGCGCCGAGGGTTCGTCCTGGGCCAGGGAAGACTGTCCCAGGAGCTGAATTGCCAGCAGAAGGGACAGGCAGAAAATGATGGGCGTGGAAGGTTCGCGAATCCAAGTCATGATCCGAAGTTTCCCCTTTCTCCGCTTGGCCGACAAGGCCTGCTGGGGCATCTTGCCGGGATGACGGAAGAACGGAAAGCAAGCCCTGGCACGGGACAACCCAGACTCTTCTGTTTCGGTCTGGGATTCAGCGCTCTGAGGTTGGCGGAGCGCCTGCTGGATAAAGGCTGGCAGGTTGCCGGGACGACCCGCACCGCAGACAAGGCGGCCGCCCTACGCGAACGCGGACTCGAGGTCTGGCTGTTCGATAGCGAGACACCGCTGGCCGATCCTGGTGCAGCCCTGAGCGGCAGCGATTACCTGCTGAGTTCCGTGCCGCCCTCAGAGGATGGTGACCCCGTCCTGAATGCCCATGCGCAGGATATTGTCAGGCTCACCTCCTTGAGATGGGTCGGATACCTCTCGACAACGGGTGTCTATGGAAATGCGGATGGAGACTGGGTGGATGAGGAGTCCCCCATCCGTCCAAGTGGCACGCGGGGGCAGCGCCGTGCGGATGCCGAGGCGGCCTGGCTCGCGCTTCAGCGGCAGACGGGTCTGCCGGTCCATCTCTTTCGCCTGGCCGGAATCTATGGGCCAGGCCGCAATCAGCTGGAAAGCTTGCGCCAGGGCAAGGCCCGCAGGCTGCTCAAGCCGGGTCAGGTCTTCAGCCGCATCCACGTGGACGACATTGCAACGGTGCTGGAAGCCTCGATGGCCAATCCGAATCCGGGACGGGCCTACAATGTCTGCGATGATGATCCTTCAGATCCGGCCGAGGTGGTTGCTCATGCAGCCGAGCTGTTGGGCGTCGAACCACCGCCGCTGGTGCCGTTCGAGGAGGCGGACCTGTCGCCCATGGCGCGCAGCTTCTATGACGACAACAAGCGGGTCAGCAATCACCGGATCAAGGAGGAACTGGGCGTCAGCCTGGCGTATCCGGACTATCGACGCGGCCTGTCGGCCCTGTTGAAGGACTTGAAGCCGATCGACTGACCCCCGTTTTGCTCAGGTGATCCGGGCTGTGATCTGGTCCAGAGTTTCCTTCAGATAACTCAGATCGCGCTCCGTCGAGAAGCGGTGATCCGCAGACTTGACGAACTTGATCTCCACATCCGGGGTCGTCAGGGTTTCGGCCAGCCGGATGGCGGTGCGGTAAGGCACGTCGCTGTCGGCCATGCCATGGAGCAGGCGGACCGGACAGGCAATATCGAGCGGTTTGCGTAGCAGCAGGCGCTGGCGCCCGTCCTCGATCAGGGACCGTGTAATGATGTAGGGCGAGTCGGCATAGTCCGAGGGCACCTCGAGACGCCCCTTGTCCATGACTTCCTGGCGCAGATCCACAGTCAGCTGTTCCCACATCAGATCCTCGGTGAAATCCGGGGCGGCGGCAATTCCGACCAGGGCTGCGACACGTTCCGGGCGGGCCAATGCGGCCAGAAGCATGACCCAGCCACCCATGGAGGAGCCCACCAGAATCTGCGGCCCTTCCGTCAGCTGGTCGATCACGTCCAGGGCATCGGCTGTCCACTGCCCTATGGTCCCCTCCTCGAACGTGCCACCGGACTCTCCGTGCCCGGAGTAGTCGAAGCGCAGGAAAGCCTGCCCCCTGGCCTGGCAGTGGCGCTCCAGCTCCGTGGCCTTGGTGCCGGTCATGTCGGACTTGTAGCCGCCCAGGAAGACAACGCCGGGGGCGCTGCCCTTGAGGCGCCGCCAGGCAAGGTCTGTCCCATTGGATGACGTCAGAAATTCGGCGGTTCGCTCTGCTTCGCTCATGACGGCTCCTCTTCTCTCTGGCATTTTCTTGGCTGTACCGCAGGCTAGCAGGCCCGGCTTTTCTTGACAGCCTATGAAAAGCCCCCTAAGTCCCGGCACTCTATCGGTTTTGTGACTCTCTTGTGGGAAGGAAGGCGCCGGCATGGTTGCGATCACGCTGCCGGATGGATCGGAAAAGAAGTTCGAGGGCACTGTCAGTGGCCAGGAAGTGGCGGAGTCCATCGGCTCCGGCCTGGCCAAGGCGGCCCTGGCCGTAAAGGTGAACGGCGAGCTGCGCGATCTGACGCGGCCGATCGAGCAGGACGCCCGGCTGGAGATCGTCACGCGCAACCACGAGGATGCCCTTGAGCTGCTGCGTCATGATGCGGCCCATGTCATGGCTGAAGCGGTTCAGGAACTCTATCCCGATACCCAGGTGACTTTCGGCCCGGCCACCTCGGATGGCTTCTATTACGATTTCGCGCGCGACGAACCCTTCACCGAGGACGACCTGGAGAAGATCGAGGCGCGCATGCACGAGATCGTCAAGCGCGACGAGGCCATCAAGCGTGAGGTCTGGGACCGCGACGAGGCGATCCGCCACTTCGAATCCATCGGCGAGATCTACAAGGCCGAGCATATCCGCAGCCTGCCCGAAGACGAGGTG
Organism: Fodinicurvata fenggangensis DSM 21160; assembly: GCF_000686045.1. Classification (GTDB taxonomy): domain Bacteria; phylum Pseudomonadota; class Alphaproteobacteria; order Kiloniellales; family DSM-21159; genus Fodinicurvata; species Fodinicurvata fenggangensis. The sequence continues at coordinate 261,463 of NZ_JMLV01000002.1, read as the reverse complement.
ATCAGTATCTATCGCCAGGGCGGTTGGCTGGATCTCTGCCTGGGGCCGCACCTGCCCACCACCAGCAAGCTGGGGCACGGCTTCAAGCTGCTGAAAGTCTCCGGTGCCTACTGGCGGGGCGACTCCAGCAACGAACAGCTCCAGCGCATCTATGGTACGGCCTGGGAGGACGAAAAGCGCCTCAAGGCCTATTTGACCATGCTGGAGGAGGCGGCGAAGCGCGATCACCGTCGCCTGGGCCGGGAGATGGGGCTGTTCCATCTGCAGGAAGAGGCCGTCGGTTCGGTCTTCTGGCACCCGCATGGATGGACGCTCTATCGCACGGTCGAGGAATACATGCGGCGTCGCCTGGAAGACTCGGATTATCACGAGGTCAAGACTCCGCAACTGATCGACCGCAATCTCTGGGAGGCTTCGGGCCACTGGGAGAAGTTCCGCGAACACATGTTCATCGCCGAGAGCGAGGACCGTATCCTGGCGGTCAAGCCGATGAACTGCCCGGGCCATGTGCAGATCTACAAGCAGGGCATCACCAGCTATCGCGATCTGCCCTATCGCATGGCCGAATTCGGAAGCTGTCATCGCAACGAGCCTTCGGGGGCCCTGCACGGCCTGATGCGTGTGCGGTCCTTCACCCAGGATGATGCCCATATCTTCTGCACCGAGGACCAGATCGTCAGCGAGACCGAGCGCTTCTGCGATCTCTTGAAGACGGTCTATGAGGACTTCGGCTTCACCGACATCACGGTCAAGTTCTCGGACCGGCCGGAAACCCGCGCCGGCAGCGATGACGTCTGGGACAAGGCCGAAAAGGCGTTGAAGGAAGCCACGGAAGCGGCGGGTCTCAGCTATAGCCTGAACCCGGGCGAGGGTGCCTTCTATGGCCCCAAGCTGGAGTTCGTGCTGAAGGATGCGATCGGCCGCGACTGGCAGTGCGGGACGCTGCAGGTCGACTTCGTGTTGCCCGAGCGTCTGGAGGCCACCTATGTGGCCGAGGACGGCAGCCGGCAGCGCCCGGTCATGCTGCACCGGGCCATCCTGGGCTCGTTCGAGCGCTTCCTTGCCATCCTGATCGAGAACTTTGCCGGGCGCTTCCCCTTGTGGCTGGCGCCGCTTCAGGTGGTGGTCACGACCATAACCAACGAGGCGGATGACTACGCTAAGGAAGTGGCTGCCCAGCTGGAGGCGGCGGGACTGCGTGTGGAAACGGATCTGCGCAACGAGAAAATCAATTACAAGGTTCGCGAGCACTCCCATGCCAAGGTTCCGGTGATTGCCGTGGTTGGCAAGCGCGAGGCCGAGAGTGAAAGCGTCAATCTGCGCTGGCTCGGCTCGAAGGAACAGGAGTCGCTTGCGCTGAAAGAGGCAGTGAATAAACTGGAGTGGGAAGCTCGGGCGCCCGACAGGGCCTCGGACTAATCAGTGTCCCCGGTGAACCGGGATACAGGACTTAACAGATACAGGAGACATATCCATAGCAAGACCACCAATGGACGCGGCACCTAGCAAGGATGGACCGCGCGTAAATGATCAGATTCGCAACCCCAAGGTTCGACTGATCGATGCAGAAGGGGAAAATGTCGGCGTCGTGGAGATACGCGATGCGATGGAACGCGCCGACGAAGCGGGACTCGATCTCGTGGAGATTGTTCCCAATGCGGACCCGCCCGTCTGCAAGATACTTGACTACGGCAAGTACAAGTACGAGGCGCAGAAGCGTGCCAACGAGGCGCGCAAGAAACAGAAGACCATCGAGGTCAAGGAAATCAAGATGCGCCCCAACATCGACCAGCACGACTACGACGTGAAGATGCGGGCAATCCAGCGGTTCCTGAGCGAGGGCGACAAGGTCAAGGTGACCATGCGCTTCCGCGGACGCGAGATGGTTCACCAGGAATTGGGCCTGAAGCTGCTGAATCGGGTGCGCGACGAGACGGAAGAGCTCGGCAAGATCGAGCAGTCGCCAAAGATGGAAGGCCGTCAGATGACCATGGTGATGGCCCCGCGCTGAGAACGGCCCCGCCAGACACGGGTTGAAAACAGGAAGACCGGCGGTGACCGCCGGTCTTCCTGCATCTGGTTCTGTCTGGCTGCTCAGTGGGACATGAAGACCGGAAGCGGACTGCGCCGAAGCAGCGTGTTGGTGACGCCGCCCAGCACGATTTCACGCCAGCGCGCGTGCCCATAGGCGCCGGTGACAATCAGGTCACAGCCAAGGCTCTCGGCTTGCTTCATGATGACTTCGCCTGTGGCGCCCTGTGCGGTCTGGCTATCGGTCTCGACATTGACCCCGTGGCGGTCGAGATGTGCGGCTATGTCTGCGCCGGGAAATTCCTGGGACGCTTTGGATTTCACCGACAGTAGGGTCACCTTTTCGGAGTCGCGCAGGAATGGCAGCGCGTCCGACACGGCGCGGGCGGCTTCACGGCTGCCATCCCAGGCAACCAGGATGCGGCGTCCGATGGAGGTTGACGCACCCTTTTCCGGAATCACCAGGACCGGCCGGCCGCTTTCCAGGATCACGGCCTCGGCCAGGTCCCGCAGAGCTTCGGGTGTCTGTTTCAGTCCCACCTGGCCCAGGATCATGAGATCCGAGTAGCGACCATGAAGGCTGGCCGAGTCCTCCGGCTCACCGGTGACGGCACGCCATTCGCTGGCGGCCTCGCGGCCAGCCTGACGCAGCTTTTCCTCGAACCGCTTGCGAAGCGCGCTCATGTGCTCGTCGTTCTCCTTGGAGATGTCACGAACGAGCGCCTTGGGTATGACGGCGGCCCCATAGGCGGGCACCGGTTCCGGGGGGCGAATTCCAAGGCCCACGAGGTGGGCATCCTTATCGCCGGCAAGAGTGACGGCCGCATCAAGTCGTGCCTTGCCGGCCGGGGTGTCATCGACATGAACGAGCAGGGTCTTGAGTGTCATGTTTTTCTCCCAATCACAGGGGGGGGTCAGGCGGGCCAAGTTTACCTCCTTCAGATCTGTGTATTTTCCCTGAGCGATTCAATTTTTGACTGAAGCCTGAAAAAGACAACTTGACTTTTTGCGCTGCACAATAGACATATTAGGGCACTTCACCGGATCACCCGACTGCGTGCGGGAGCTTGCCAAAGCGTCCCTGTCTTCCGGTCGAAGTCTCAATCATGAATTATCGTCAGCCTTTTCACGCGGGGCTTTCATACAGCCCCGGGCGCACGCCTTTCCTGGAAAGACGTGCAAGCCGTTCTTTTGTGCGGCACGTCTGGGCAAACCGGAAATATAGGTAAATTGACTTCATTCAACGATCTCGGCCTCAATGCCGAGCTTCTCAAGGCGCTGAGCGCCCAGAACTTCGTAACCCCCACACCGATCCAGGAGCGCGCCATTCCGCTGGTGCTGCAGGATAAGGACCTGTTAGGCATTGCCCAGACGGGAACCGGCAAGACAGCCGCCTTCGGCCTGCCGCTGCTGCAGCGTCTGAAGGCGCAGGACCGTCGCCCGGCACCCAAGAGCTGCCGCTCCCTGATTCTCAGCCCGACGCGTGAACTGGCAGGCCAGATCGCGGATCATCTGCGCAGCTATGCCCGCTTTACGCACCAGCATGTCGCCTGCGTTGTCGGCGGCGTGCCCGTCCGCAAGCAGGCCATTGCGCTGAACAAGGGCGTCGACGTTCTTGTTGCGACACCGGGCCGCCTTCTGGATCTGGTGGACCAGCGCGCCGTACAGCTGCACGACGTCGAGGTCCTGGTCCTGGACGAGGCCGACCAGATGCTGGACCTGGGCTTCATCCACGCCCTCGAACGCATTGCCAAGCTGGTTCCGAACAAGCGGCAGACCCTGCTGTTCTCGGCCACCATGCCCAACTCCATCGCCGGCCTGGCTGCCAAGTTCCTGAACGATCCTGTGCGCGTCGAGGTGGCTGCTGCCGCGACGACGGCCGATCGTATCGACCAGAAGATCGCGTTCGTACAGGGCGGCGGCAAGGCGAACCTGCTGCGCGAGATTCTGTCCGACGCACCGGATGCCCGGGCACTGGTCTTTACCCGCACGAAGCGTGGTGCGGACCGTGTGGCCCGCGACCTGGAAACCGCCGGTCTGCAGTCCAACGCTTTGCATGGCAACAAGAGCCAGAGCCAGCGTGAACGTGCCCTGGGTGCCTTCCGCAAGGGCAAGGCCCGCATCCTGGTCGCCACCGACATTGCCGCGCGCGGCATCGATGTCAGCGGCGTGACGCATGTCATCAACTATGACCTGCCCAATGTGCCGGAAAGCTATGTCCACCGTATCGGCCGGACAGCCCGCGCCGGCGCATCCGGACTGGCCATTTCCTTCTGCAGTCCGGACGAACGTACATATCTGCGCGACATCGAGCGCCTGACGGGTGGCCATCTGGCGACTCTGGATGGCAGTTCCAGGCCGGCAGAAATGTCCGGCAACAGCCGCGGTCCGGCGTCCGGGAAAGCGCGCAAGAGCGGTCCGAGGAACGGTGGTTCCGACAATCGTCCCGGGGGCAACGGTCAGGCCCCCCAGCGCAAGCGCCGCCCGAACAACGGAAACAGCCAGAAGCAGCAGCGTCTGGCCTCCTGATACCTTGCCGATCAGACCGGCAGGTTCTCCTGTGCCGGATCGGCCGCCTTTTGGGCCTGCCTGCGTTCCTCGGGACGCAGGTGGGCCATCAGACGTTTTTCCATGCGTTTGAAGACAAAGAGAATCCCGTAGCTGCAGGCTAGGTAGATGAGGCCGGCGGCAATATAGATCTCGTAGACCGCAAAGGTGCGGGCGACGATCGAACGGGCAACACCCGTCAGATCCAGCAGCGTGATGATCGAAACCAGGGACGTCGCCTGGAACAGGAAGATCACCTCGTTGGAATAGGCAGGCAGGGCCAGTCGAAAGGCCTTGGGCAGGATGATCCTGCGATAGAGCAGCCAGCCGCTCATGCCACAGGCGCGCGCCGCCTCGACCTCTCCATGGGGAACCGCCTGGATCGACCCGCGAAGGATCTCCGCCGTATAAGCGCCCGTGTTGAGTGTCAGCGTGAGAACGGCGCAGAAATAGGCCTCGCGAAAATAGGTCCAGAGTCCAAGCGCATCGAGTTCCTCCCGGAACTGACCCCCGCCATAGTAGATCAGGAACAGCTGCACCAGCAGCGGCGTGCCCCGGAAATAGAAGATATAGCCGTGCGCTGGCCAGCGCAGGAGCGGGTTGGGCGACAGCCGCATGAGTGCGGCCGGCACCGCAACAACCAGGCCCAGGAAGATCGACAGGATGGTGATCTGAAGGGTGAGGCCCAGGCCGTCCAGAAGCTGGGGCAGGGAGTCGACAACAAGCTGCAGGTTCATGCCCTCATGCCCTCCGGATGCCGCGATTGGCCCAGACTTCAAGACGCTGCTGGATCAGCACCGACGCCAGGGTGATCGCTAGGTAGAGCAGCGAGGCAATGAAGAAGAAGGTAAAGGGCAGCCGTGTTGCCCCCATGGCGATGGAGGCGGTGCGCATCAGTTCCTCGAGCTGGATGACGGAGATGAGAGCGGTCGCCTTGATCAGTACCATCCAGACATTGCCGAGCCCGGGCAGCGCAAAGCGCCAGACCTGGGGCAGGATGATGCGCCTGAAGATCAGCCTGCGGTGCATGCCGCAGGCCTGGGCCGCCTCGATCTGGCCCTTGGGTATGGATTGGAAAGCGCCGCGGAAGACTTCGGTGGCAAAGGCGCCGTAGATGAACCCCAGGGTCATCACGCCTGCCAGGAAGGGATTGAAGTCGAGTCGCAGGTCGTAGCCCAGTTCGCCGGCCAGGTTCTGGATCAGTGTCGGGGTGCCGTAGAATATCAGAAGGATCAACAGCAGTTCGGGTATGCCGCGGATGACCGTGGTGTAGACATTTGCCCCCATGCGCAGGAGTCGATTGCCGGACAGCTTGGCACCGGCGCCCAGGATGCCGAGGCAGATGGCCAGGGCCAGTGAACAGAGCCCCACCATGAGGGTGACCTGCAACCCCTCGAACAGCATCCAGCCATAGCCCTGCAGATCAAGCATGCACCCCCCAGTTCAAGCGACGAATCGAGGTCAAAGGACAGGGGAGCCGCCCCGTGTCGGCGGGGCGGCTCCGGAGTCCTTTTCTCAACTGCCGTAAGCGTCGAAGTCGAAGTACTTGTCGTTGATTTCCTCGTAGGTCCCGTTCTCGCGAATCTCCGCAATCGCGTCATTGAAGGCTTCAAGCAGTTCGTCCTCACCTGGACGCACCGCAATGCCGACGCCTTCGCCGTGCCATTCCTTCTCGCTGTAGTCAGGGCCGACGAACTCGTAGTCCGCGCCTCCGTCCTGGTTCAGGAAACCCTCAAGCAGGACCACGGAGTCCGCCATCACCAGGTCCACACGACCGTTGGTCAGGTCCAGGTTCGCTTCCTCCTGGCTGGCATAGAGGCTGAGATCCACGTTCGGGAAGTTGTCCTTCAGGAAGTTCTCGTGGATCGTGGCGCGCTGTACCCCGATGGTCATGCCGTCCAGGACTTCCGCGGCTTCGTCGATGTCCTCCGGGATCTCCAGGTCCATGTCCTCGGGTTTCACGAACTTGGCCGGGGTCTGGTAGTACTTGTCCGTGAAATCGACGACTTCCTTGCGTTCCTCCGTGATAGACATGGAGGCGATGATGGCGTCGTACTTCTTGGCCAGGAGTCCGGGGATGATGCCGTCCCAGTCCTGGACAACGAACTCGCAGTTGAAGTTGGCGGCATCACAGAGGGCTTCGGCAATTTCCACATCGAAACCGGCTAGTTCGCCATCGGAGTCGATGTAGTTGAACGGCGGGTAGGCGCCTTCGGTTCCGATCAGGACCTTTTCCTGATCCTGGGCCTGGGCATTCAGGCCCAGTGTCAGTGCGGCCGCCAGTGTGGCGGTTCCAAGCAGTTTCTTCATCATAACCAAGCTCCCTTTTCATTCATGGTCTCGCACCTGGGTCTGTCCCGTTTCCTGTGTATTCAGGACCTCAGGTGAGCCGCCAGAAACTTCCGGCAGCGTTCCGATTGCGGCGATTCGAATATCCTGTCCGGAGTGCCGCGCTCCTCAACCTGGCCTTCATGCAGGAAGACCACTTCGCTGGAAACCTCGCGGGCAAAGCCCATTTCGTGGGTCACCAGGATCATGGTACGGCCTTCCTCGGCCAGTTGGCGAATAACCCGCAGGACCTCGCCCACCAGCTCCGGGTCCAGGGCAGAGGTCGGTTCGTCGAACAGCATGACTTCAGGGTCCATGGCCAGCGCGCGCGCTATGGCCGCGCGCTGCTGCTGGCCACCTGAAAGGTGGGCGGGATAGGTTGCCGCCTTTTCGGCTATTCCCACCTTTTCCAGCAGGGCCATGGCCTGTTCCTCGGCTTCGCGCCGTGGCTTCTTCAGGACGTGGACCGGCGCCTCCATGACGTTCTGGAGGATGGTCATGTGGGTCCAGAGGTTGAAGGACTGGAAAACCATGCCCAGACGGCTGCGGATGCGATCCACCTGATGGCGGTCTGCGGGAACGCTGTGCCCGGCGCGATTGCGCGTCAGCTTCAATTCCTCCGTGCCCAGGAAGATGTGTCCGGAATCGGGAATCTCCAGAAGGTTCACGCAGCGCAACAGCGTGGACTTGCCCGAGCCACTGGCGCCGATCAAGGTGAGGACATCCCCTTTCTCGGCTGCCAGGGAGACGCCTTTCAGGACTTCCAGATTGCCGAAGGATTTGCGGATATTCTCTACACGCAGCGCCGTGTCGGCTGGCCCCATGGTTGTGCATCCCTGTGAGTCTGCCGCGACTTTTGGCTGTCACGGTCATGTTCTCGTTCTGGTGGCGTGCAAGGCTCTGGAGCCTGCCACCATGCATTCTGGCGGGGAGTCTAGTCGCCAGATTGGCGCACTGCCAAGACGAAATCTTGCCTGAGGTCCTAAAGCCGCTGTTCCAGGGCTTCCAGCGCACGCTGTAAAGACTCGCGCTCTGGCGCATCGGCGGGAAGCTGCTCGATCTGTTGGCGCGCCTCCTCCAGGGCCTCAGCGGCGGCATCATACTGGTTCAGCACCAGGCGCGCCTGGCCCAGGCGCAACCAGCCCTCCGGATCCCGGGGGTCGTCCTGCAGCCGGGCAGCCAGGCCGTCAACCATGGACCGGATGTAGGCTTCCTGCTCCTCGGGGTCCATGTCCTGGATTGCCGGCTGGTTCGCCAAGCCCTCGGCCGTGCTGTCTGGTGCCACCTCTTCGGGATTCAGGCCCAGTTCCTGCGCGGTTGTGGCAATCTGCTGCATCAGCATGGGGCGCCAGCCGGCATCCTGGGGTGTGGCTTCGGCCAGTTCGATCCAGCGTTCCAGTGCGGCGCGCGATTCTCCGCGCTGGTTCAAGGCCAGGGCCTTGTAGAAGCGGGCCCGGGCATCTTCGGGATTCTCTTCCAGCGCCGCATCGAAGGCGCGTTCGGCGCCCGGGCTGACCTCGCCCTGGTTGACGGTGACCAGGGCTTCGCCCAGTGCAGACTGCAGGGCCGGCCGGGGCCTCTCGCTCAGTTCCAGGGCCTTTCGATAGGCGTCGGCTGCTTCTTCCCAACGGCCAAGAACACCATAGCTGCGCCCCAGCATCTCCCAGCCCTGAATGTCCTCGGGATTGTTTTCCAGCCGGGTGCGCAGACCCTGGACCATTTCGGCAATGTTGCGCTGTTCCTGCACTTCCTCGCCCCGCTGGGCCAGAGGCTGGCCCGGCAGGTCAGGCTGCCCAAGCCAGAGATATCCCCCGAGTGTGCCGAGCGGCAGCACTATCAGAAGCGCCAGGGCCATCAGACGTGTGGCTCCCTGTGGCAGGCCGGTCCGATCCGGCTTCTGCCGTGCATCGGCAGCCAGGAGCCGGCGTTCGATCTCAAGACGGGCAGCCTTGGCCTCCGATTGGGCCAGAACACCGCGCTCCAGGTCCCGGTCGACTTCGCGCAGTTGGGCGCGATAGACCTGCAGATCTTCCTCGCCTGCCGCTGCGCGACCGGGGCCGGGACCCTTCAACAGAGGGCGAACCAGCAAGATGGCGATCAGGGCGGTCAGGGCGGCGGCGAGGATCCAGAACAGCCAGCTCACGGGCGTGTATCCTCTTCCACAAGCTGTTTCAGACGCCGCTGCTCGTCATCGCTGAGTTGTTCCGCTGTTTGGCCGGAACGGCGTTTCATGAGATAGGCAATGACGGCTGTGAGTCCGATCAAGAAGACGAAGCCCGGACCGAACCAGAGAAGCCAGGTGGCGGGTTTCATCGGCGGTTGGAAAAGGATGTAGTCGCCGTAGCGGGACACCAGATACTCACGGATCTGGTCTTCGTCCTGTCCTTCTGCCAGCCGTTCGCGGATCAGAATGCGGATATCGCGCGCAATGCCGGCATTGGAGGTCTCGATGGATTCGTGCTGGCAGACAACGCAGCGAATCTCGGACGAAAGCTCCCGGGCGCGCGATTCCAATGCGGGGTCATCGAGTTTCTCGTCCGGCTGCACAGCCAGGGCGGCCCCCGGAAGGACAAGGCAGAACAGGGCGAACAGAAGGACGCGCCTCACCGCAACTCCTCCAGGATCGGCAGAATCAGGTCGTCGATTTCGGTCTCGTGAATTGGGCCGACATGGCGGTAGCGAATGATGCCCTCATTGTCCACGAAGAAGGTTTCCGGCACACCGGAGATGCCCCATTCCAGGCCTGCGTCGCCCTCCATGTCGGCGCCGATGGCATCATATGGATTGCCCAGTTCGTCCAGCCACGCAAGAGCATCATCGGGCTCATCCTTGTAGTTGATGCCCACCAAGCGGATGTCCTCTTCGCGCCTCAGGTCGGTCAGGATGGAATGCTCGGCGCGACAGGGCATGCACCAGGAGGCAAAGACATTGACCAGCGTAATGCCCTCTCCGCTGAGATCGGCGTTCGACAGGCCGGTGGAGGTGCTCTCTCCGGGTTCGCTGCCGCGTATGGGCGGCAGGCTGAACTCAGGGACCGGCTTGTCGATCAGGACAGAGGGAATCTCCCCGGGATCCCGCTCGGGATCCAGGCCCCACATGAAAAAGGCCGCAGCCGCTGCAAAGATCAGCAGCGGCAGGATAAACAGCAGGCGACGCAGCATGATCAAGACTCCTATTCCGCGGCAGCCGGCGGCTGGGCACCCTGCCGAGCGGCGCGGCGCGGCGCGCCGACCCTGAGCCGCCTGTCGGCAAGCGAGAGTATGCCGCCGAACATCATCATGGCGGATCCGACCCAGATCCAGGGGACCAGGGGCTCGTAATAGATGCGCGCCGTCCAGTCCTGGCCTTCCTCGGGCGGCTCGTTGATGGTGGCATAGAGGTCGCCCAGGCCGTTGGTCCGGATTGCGGCTTCGGTGGTGGAGCGGCCCGCAACGGGGTAATAGCGGCGCTCGGGCTCCAGCATTCCCAGTGTGCGGCCGTCCCGCGTGACCTCGAAGACCCCGGTGGTGCTGCGGTAATTGGGACCGGGGCGCGTTTCCACATCCTGCAGGGTCAGGGTGAAACCGGCAATCTGGAGGCTGTCGCCGGGCTGCACCGCTTCCACCAGTTCCTCCTTCCAGGCGCTGGAGCCGATCATGCCGATAATGCAGACGGCCAGGCCGGCATGGGCCAGCGACATGCCATAGGCCGAGCGCGGCAGGCCGCGTGCCCGGCGCCAGCTGTCGGCCAGGGGGATGCGGAACAGGCGAACGCGCTCAGCCCATTCGATCAGGGTCGCTGCCAGTAGCCAGACGGCGAAGCCCATGGCGAGCACGGCGAGCACCGGTCCGCCGTTCTGCAGGTACCAGGTGGCCAGCGCCACCACCACCGCCAGAAGGGCCGCCATCCGCAGGCGCCCCAATACACCGGCCAGGTCGGCCCGTTTCCAGGCCAGGAAGGGTCCAATGCCCATGGCGCCCACCAGCGGCAGCATCAGGGGCACGAAGGTGTAGTTGTAGAAGGGCGGGCCAATGGAGACGCGCCCGCCGGTCAGGGCCTCGAGAAACAGCGGATAGAGCGTTCCGATCAGGACGGTGGCCGTTGCCGTGGCCAGAAGCAGGTTGTTCAGCAACAGGCCGCCCTCCCGGCTGACCGGTGCGAAAAGCCCACCGGCCTTCAGGACCGGTGCGCGCCAGGCGAAGAGCGCCAGCGAGCCGCCGGTGGCAATGCCCATCAGGCCCAGGATGTAGCTGCCGCGTTCAGGGTCAACAGCGAAGGCGTGGACCGAGGTCAGCAGGCCGGAGCGGACAATGAAGGTCCCCATCAAGCTGAGGCTGAAGGTCAGGATGGCCAGCAGGATGGTCCAGGCCTTCAGCGTATCGCGCTTCTCGACGACGATGGCGGAATGCAGCAGAGCCGTGCCCAGCAGCCAGGGCATGAAGGAGACATTCTCCACCGGGTCCCAGAACCACCAGCCACCCCAGCCCAGCTCGTAGTAGGCCCACCAGCTGCCCAGGGCGATGCCGCCGGTCAGGCTGCACCAGGCAGCCAGCGTCCAGGGACGCACCCAGCGTGCCCAGGCGGCGTCCACCCGGCCTTCCAGCAAGGCGGCCACGGCGAAGGAGAAGGCCACGGAGAAGCCCACGTAGCCCAGGTAGAGCAGCGGCGGATGGAAGGCCAGGCCGGGATCCTGGAGCAGGGGGTTCAGGTCGTTGCCGTCCAGGGGTGGGTTGGCCACTCGTTCGAAGGGGTTCGAGGTCAGAAGCGAGAAGGACAGGAAGCCGAGCGCGATCCAGGCCTGTACCGAGAGGACGCGCGCCTTCAGCGTGGCGGGCAGGTTGCGGCCGAATACGGCGACACCGGCGCCGCAGAGCGCCAGCATTAGGACCCAGAGCAGCATGGAGCCTTCATGATTGCCCCATACCCCGGTGACCTTGTAGAGCATCGGCTTGGCCGAGTGGGAATTCTCGACCACGTTGGCAAGCGTGAAATCGCTGACCACGTAGGCATGGGTGAGCGCCGCGAAGGCCAGGGCAATGGCGCCCAGCTGCCCCACTGCGGCGGGGCGGGCCACATCCATCCAGCGGCTGTCGCCCCGCAGGGCGCCGACGAAGGGAATGCTGCCCTGGACGGCGGCCAGGACCAGCGCCAGGACCAGTGCGAAATGCCCGAGTTCAGGTATCACTGGCCTTCTGCCTCCCTCGGGCCTTCGCCGGATTCGGGCCGCCACTCCCCGCTTTCCTTCAGGGCATCGGCCACCTCGGCCGGCATGTAGTTCTCGTCATGGCGTGCCAGGACTTCACGGGCCTGGAAGACGCCGTTGTCGCCAGCCTGTCCCTCGGCCACCACGCCCTGTCCCTCGCGGAACAGGTCGGGCAGGGCCCCCTGGTAGACCACGGACAGGTCATGGGCGCCATCCGTCACCACGAACTCCACGCGGTTGCCGTCCAGGTGTTCCACGCTGCCTTCCTGGACCAGGCCGCCGATGCGCGCCGTGCGTCCCTCGGGCAGGCCCTTGGCCTGCACGTCGCTGGGGGAGTAGAAGAAGACCAGATTGTCCTCGAAAGCCGTGAGAATCAGTGCAGCCGCGCTGGCGATGCACAGCAAGCCGGAAAGCGCGATGTAGAGGCGACGTCGCTTGCGGGTCATCGGCTTGCCTCCGGATTATCCTTTCCGTCACGGCCACCCTGCTGGCTTGCATCCCTTTGCTTAAGGTCCAGCAGGCGCTGCTCGCTGTGGCGCAAGTCCCGCCGCGCCTGCAGGAACAGCCCGCCCATGACCAGCAAGGCCAGGCCGTAACTGGGCCAGACGTAGGCGCCATAACCGCCCATGGAGAGAAAGGAGAAAAGGCCATCCATGAAAAATCAGCGTCCCAGCATGATGCGGCGGTCAAGGGCCTCGGCCCGCTGGGCCGCCAAAGCGGCCCGCATGCGCAGCAGGACCACCGCGAAGAAGAAGAACATGAAACCACCCGCCATCACCAGCAGGGGCCAGAGCATGGCCTCGTGAATGGCGGGTGTGCCGATCCGGGTCACGCTGGCCGGCTGGTGCAGGGTGTTCCACCAGTCGACCGAGAACTTGATGATCGGCAGGTTGACTACGCCGGCCAGCGCCAGGACGGCAGCCGCCTTGCGTCCGCGTTCGGCATTCTCGAAGGCGTGGGTGAGTGCCATGTGTCCCAGGTAGAGGAACAGCAGGATCAGGACCGAGGTCAAGCGAGCGTCCCAGACCCACCAGGTGCCCCACATGGGCTTGCCCCAGAGCGAGCCGGTGGCCAGCGCCAGGAAGGTGAAAGCGGCCCCCACAGGCGCGATGGCCGTTGCCGCCACACCGCCAAGGGGGTGGCGCCAGATCAGCAGCGAAGCCCCGGCCGCGGCCAGAAGGCTATAGGCGAACAGCGCCATCCAGGCCGCTGGCACATGGACATACATTATACGCACGGAGTCGCCCTGTTGGTAATCGGCCGGCGCAAGGCCCAGCGACCAGACAAGGCCGACGCCCAGGCACAGCAGGGCCAGCCCCAGGGACCAGGGGTAGACATGGCCGGAGATGCGCAGGAAGCGCCCCGGGTTGGCAAAACGATGCCAGGACCCGGCGCTCGCTGTTGGCCTGGATGTAGAAGTTGCGCGCGTCACTGTATCTTCGGTTTCCCGGCGCCCACTGCCTTGTCCAGGCCCCTGCCTGGACAAAGGGGTGCTTATCGGCGCCTAAAATGGCTTTTCAGGGCCCAAAGGTCCAGAGAGATCGCCCCGCAGTGCGGCAATCCACCACCCCTTGCGGAGGCTTAGGACGGAACGGCCTGGACTGCGCCGGCTATTCCGCGGCCTGTCGCAGGGCAGCAGCCCCCGCAAGCGCGGCCAGGGGAAGGCTGAGCACCAGGACGGCCGCAAGCAGCAGAAGGTGGGGGCGCGCCGCCAGGCCGGTCAGGACGGCATCCACGGCGCCGGCCCCGAAGATCAGGACCGGAATGTAGAGCGGCAGCACCAACAGCGGAACCAGGACTCCGGCCCGACGTGCGCCCAGGGTCAGGGCCGCGCCCAGGGCGCCCAGGGCGCTGAGCGCCAATGTTCCCAGAAGCAGCGAGCCCAGCAGGACAGGCAGGGCATAGGTCGGCACGCCGAAAAATACGGCCAGCAGGGGCGTGGCCAGAATGAGCGGGCCCCCACTTGCCAGCCAGTGCGCGAGGATGCGGGCCAGCACGATGCCTTCCAGCGGGGCCGGGGCAAGCAGCAGGAGGTCCAGGGTCCCGTCCTCGTGGTCCGGAGCAAAGAGGCGGTCCAGGGACAGCAGGACGGACAGCAGCGCCATCACCCAGATCAGTCCGGGACCAATCCGCAGCAGCAGGTTTGGTTCAGGGCCAACCGCAAAGGGGAAAAGCGCGGCCCCCAGGATAAAGAACAGCACGGCCAGCAAGACATCACCGCTCTGGCGCAGGGCCAGGCGCAGGTCGCGCGCCAGCAAGGCGGCCAGTGCGTTCATGCCTCCAGCTCCTGCAACTGATCTGGCGATACAGTGAAGGTGCCCAGGTCCAGGCGCTGTTCCTCGACGTGCCAGATGTCTTGATGGGTGGCCAGTACGATGATTCCTCCGTCGCGGCGATGCTTTTCGATCTCGTTGCGAACGGCCAGGACCGCGGCCTTGTCCAATCCCACCAGGGGTTCGTCCAGAAGCCACAGCGGGGCCTGCATGACTTTCAGGCGTGCCAGAGCCAGGCGGCGTCCCTGACCCGAGGAGAGTACGCGGCCCGGCCTTGCAGCCAGGGGTGTCAGGTCGAAGGCTTCCAGGGCCTGGGCAATCCTGTGCTGCGGTTGTCCATGAAAGCGGGCCCAGAAAGCCAGGTCTTCCTGCAGCGTCAGGTTGACCTTGATGGCATTGCGATGACCGACATAGCCGATTGAGGGGGGGTGGCTGTCTCCGCCATGCAGCGGCGCCTCGTTCCAGAGCAGGTCTCCACCGGCCGGGGGCAGGAGCCCGGCCAGAATCCGCAGCAGGCTGGACTTTCCGCTGCCGTTCGGGCCGGTCAGGAGCAGGAGGTCACCGCTTTCCAGGCGGAACTGCAGGTCCGAGAAGACCGGCCAACCGCCACGCAGGCAGTCCAGGGCGGTTACCTCCAGCCGGTTTGGTTGCGACAGGGGCGGTTGCTGTGTGGAGGAGTGCGGGGCCATGCTCATGATGAAGCGCTATAGCAGAGAGCGGGGTATCTGCCAAAGCGCGATCAAGCCCACAAAAAAAGCGGCCACCGGGGGTCGGTCCGGTGGCCGCGGTTCCAGTCTATGCTTGGGGGCATTTGAGGAGGCCGACTGGAAAACCTCTGACAGAGAGGGGAAGTCTCCGTGTGAGTCTGAAATTGGGCCGCGAATGTGTTTTCGAAAGGCCTCAAATAAGGCGTAAATGTGATTTCCGCTGCGGGGCTGTCAGATCGCCGTATGCCTAGATCTCGAACATGTGTCCGAAGCGCCGGGCCTTGGTATCCAGGTAGGCCTCGTTGTGCCCGTTGGAGGGGAAGCTGTGGGTCACCCGATCCTCCACCGTGATGCCATGACGCGCCAGGTCTGCAACCTTCTCGGGATTGTTGGTCAGCAGCCGGATGCGTGTGTAGCCCAGATGCTTCAGCATCTCGGCGGCCGGTTCGTAGATACGTTCGTCGGCATCGAAGCCAAGCGCTTCGTTCGCTTCCAGGGTATCGGCTCCCTGGTCCTGCAGGCGATAGGCGCGCAGCTTGTTGACCAGGCCGATGCCACGGCCTTCCTGGGCCAGATAGAGCAGAATCCCGGCCCCTTCCGCTGTCATGGCCTCTATCGCTCCGCGCAGCTGGTCACCGCAATCGCAGCGGAGTGAGCGCAGCAGGTCTCCCGTGAAGCACTCCGAATGCAGGCGGGTCAGGACGGGATGGTCGTTGCGCGGGCTGCCGACGATGATGGCCAGGTGTTCACGTCCCCCGTCAGCCGGCCGGAAGGCAACGATTCGCGTATTCTCGGCACCAAGCAGGGGCACCTCGGCCGAAGCCACCTGTTTCAGCATCAGTGCGGCGGTGCTGCGGTAATGCTGTATCTGAGATGGAGAGACGGACAGTATGCCGTCAGGCCTTTGCGAGATCGGTTGCATCACGGCGGCGGGCAGGAGGCGGGCGAGCTTGGTCAACTCCAGCGCGGCTTCTGCCGATAGCTGCGGGAAGGGCCGAATGCGTGCAGCCAGGCTGTCGCGATTGTGGAGCGCCAGAGCCTTGCTGTCGCCTGCGGGATTGGCCAGTTGGACGATTTCCTCAAGGGACAGGCCTGTGCAATCGAGCGCCAAAGGGGTGTTCGCTTCGCTGTCGAGGCCGAGTGCCTGGGCACGCGGTGCGGTCAGGAGCAAGCAGGTCCCCTGATCCTGACCGTGCTGATGAAGCGCCGCCAAGGCTTCGTGATCTGCATTCTCGGCAGAAAGAAGCAGGTAACCCGGCCCCTTGGCTGCCTCGGCATCGCAGAGGAAAACCAGGCAGGCCCGGCGCAGCTCGGCAACAGCGCGCTCCACCGCAATCCTGGAATCGGGATCGAGGGCAGCTGGACCGCGTAGGGAACTGTTCACCGGGAATTCATTCATGAAACCAACTTTCCGCTGCTTGCTCGCCATCAAATGGATGTGGGGGGCGGCTTGGCCATTCAAGCGTCACGAGGTGCCCTGGAGCAATGATTTAGCTGTTATAGCTGCCATGTTCATACGAACAGACCTCATAATTGGTTCACGATCAACGGTATCTCAAGTTGGCGGCGGCATTGATTTGCCATACACACTGGATCAAGAATGGTGCCGCAAGAAAAGGAACAGGGGCATGACAGATCATGAATGATGTAGCCTGGCGTGGCTGGAACAAGGCGGAACTCGATCGCCAACTGAACCAGCGCGAACACACACCCGAGCACAGTCAGCATTTCAGCCGTTGGGCGGCCGAGAGCGCCGTCGTGCGTGAGACGCTGCCTGTGCGCACGGACCTGGAGTATGGCGAGGGCCCGTTGCAAAAGCTGGACTACGTTCCGCCAAAGGCACCAGGGGCGCCGCTGCTGGTCTTCATCCATGGTGGGTATTGGCAATCGCTGGACAAGGGCGATTTCACATTTCCGGCGCCTGCCTTCCGCGAGGCCGGTTTTGCCTATGCTTCGATCAACTATGACCTGGCACCACAGGTGCGGATTCCAGATATGGTTGCCCAGGTGCGCGCAGCGCTCGTCTGGCTCTACAAAAACGCCGATGACCTGGGATTTGATTCGGAGCGCATGGTCGTGGCTGGTCATTCAGCGGGTGGACATCTCGCCGTCATGGCACTCCTGACTGATTGGCAAGAAGACTACGGTCTGCCGCAGGAGCTGCTTTATGGCGCCGCCTCGATTTCGGGCATCTACGACCTGGAGCCCCTGCGGAACAGTTACCAGCAGCCGGTTCTGCAACTGGACGAGGAAGCCGTGCAGAGCTCGAGCCCGCTGCATCATATACCTGCCGCCGCAAAACGCAGGTTGCCCCGGCTTTTCGTGGCTGTCGGGCGGGAGGAAACGGAGGAATTCCAGTATCAGCAACGCGATTTCGTGCAGGCCTGGAAGACTGCGCGCCAGAAGTGCGAAAGCCTGGAATTGCCTGGCCGCAACCACTTCAGCATCGTCGACTCCCTAGCGGACAGCCGTCATGCTGTTTTCAGGGCCATATACCGACTGGCGGACTGAGAAGAGATGAACCGGGACAGGTTACTTGAATCGGGGAGGAAATAGAACCAGATGCGCGGCACTGCCCCTCGCAAGATCCTGTTGGTCGATGACGACTCGGAGCTACGCACGACTCTCTGCGACCAGTTGCGCCTGCACGAGGAATTCGTGACCCAGGAAGCCGAAAGCGGGGCCGAAGGTTTGAGGCTCGGGCGTGCGGAATATTTCGATGCCCTGCTGCTGGATGTGGGCCTGCCGGACATGGATGGGCGCGACCTTTGCCGCCTGCTGCGCCGGGCTGGCGTGAAGGCGCCGATCATCATGCTGACGGCCATGGACAGTGATGCCGATACCATCCTGGGACTGGAATCCGGTGCCAATGACTATGTCACCAAGCCCTTCCGCTTGGCCGTGCTCATGGCGAGACTACGTGCGCAACTGCGCCAGCATGATCATAGCGAGAACGCAGTCCTGTCCATCGGGCCCTACAGTTTTCACCCGGTCTCCAAATCCCTGGTGGACAGCGGAAGTGGCCGCAAGATCCGCCTGACCGAGAAGGAAACGCAGATTCTGCGCTACCTTCACCGGGCGGGCGCGCGTCCTGTGCCACGGGATACCCTGCTGGACGAGGTCTGGGGCTACAATGCCGGTGTCACGACGCACACGCTGGAAACGCACATCTATCGCCTGCGGCAGAAGATCGAGCAGGATCCTTCGGATGCGAAGATCCTGATCACCGAACCGGGTGGCTATCGCCTGTTTCCGTAAGAGGTTCAGGTGCGGGGGTCCAGGCCCAGGTGAAGCAGGCTGTCACGCGTGGCTTCATCCAGTTCCAATCCCTGGTTTCGTGCGGCCTCCACTGCACTTTCAGCCAGGTCGTCAAAGCCTTCCAAAGTCGATTCGAACTTCATCCGGCCCTGAGGATCACGCAGAGAGAGCTGGAAATAGCCGCCCTCCATCTCACGGCGCTGGCGCCGGGTCGCGTAATAGCGCAGGCGCAGGTCCTGCAACTGGTTCCAGTCCAGTCGGCGTGCCAAGGTCCAGGCGGGTAGCCGGATCTGCCGTTCAAGCCCGGAATCCGCAAGCTGGGCTTCGGTGACATGCATCAACAGGGTTCTGAGCCCGAACAGAGCGAACAGCAGGGCCAGCGGCCCACAGATCCAGAGGGCCAGCGGAGCGAAGTCCGAGGCAAACAGCAGGCCCAGCGCAAATGCCAGGCCAGCCAGGGCCCTCAGGTCATCTCCCAGGAGGTGGCCGGGCGGATAATGCAGCCTGGTCTCCGTCGGCGTGCTCATGCGGCCAGTTCAACCATGACCGGGACATGATCGGAGGGTTTCTCCCAGGCGCGCATGTCGCGCAGGGTCTCGATTCCCCGGATGTCCGGCATCAGTGGCTGGGAGGCCAGGGCATGGTCCAGGCGCCACCCGTAATCCTTCTGGAAGGCCAAGGGGTAGCGATAGCCCCACCAGCTGTAAAGCGGTTGATCCGGTGGAGTGAAATGCCGGGGCGCATCCACCAGTGCGCCGGCCTCCAGCAGGTCGGCCATGCGCTGGGATTCGCCCGGTGTGTGCCCGACGCTGCGGACCAGCCGCTTGTGATTCCAGACGTCGTTTTCCAAGGGGGCCACGTTCAAATCACCGACTATCAGGACCTTCCGGCCACGCGTATGGGATTTCGCCCACTGCGCCATTTCCTCGAGAAAGGACAGTTTGTGAGCGAACTTGTCGTTCTTTTCCGGATCCGGGTCCGGACCGCCGGAGGGAACATAGAAATTGTGCAACTCCAGGCCACCGGGAAGCACCACCTCTACGTGACGCCTGTCGTCTTTCTGGCACCAGATCCTGTGATCACGTTTCTCGAAGGGGACGCGCGAGACAATGGCCACGCCGTTGTAGCTCTTCTGTCCCCGGAAGGCCTGGTGCTCATACCCCATATCTGACAGGGCTTCGCCGGGAAACAGGGGGTCATCCACCTTGGTTTCCTGAAGACAGAGGACGTCGGGGGCGTGTTCCTTGGACAGGCGTTCCAGATGGGGCAGGCGTTGGCGCAGGGAATTGACGTTCCAGGTGGCGATTTTCAGGCTCACGATCCCGCTGCCTCCTTCACATGGGTGATGCAAGAATGACTGATCGCGCGATCATATGCATCGTGCCGGCAAGGTAAACCGCTTGTGGGAAGGAACTTTTCGCTAAGTAGGAGAGGGGCAGCCAGGGAATTCTGGTCCAACGGGGGGAGTTGGACCAGAATGCCACCCGGAAAAAGGAACGCCCGGTCGGGGGGCAGCCGGGCGTTCCGTAGCTCCGCGGAGACGTGGGAGTTTTGGCAGGGGACCTCAGGCTCCCACTATGTAGGTGATTTGATAGACATCACCTTTGACTACAAATTTAGAGCAGTTTGGTCCTGTTGCAATAGATAAGAAGGGTAAGGGACCTGCAGTTCCTGCATGCGTGAGGCCCAGTTATTCGCCTGGAGCAACACACGCGGCAGGAGTCCGCACGGCCTGCGCCGGACAACCGAAGCGATTCAAAGGCGATACCGTCCTGCGGCATAATGGCGCACGGCACGGGCAAATGCCCGAAACAGGGCGCGGGAAACGGGATTTTCCGTAGCCTTGTACTCGGGATGCCATTGCACACCCACAGCAAAACTCTTGCCCTTGCCATAGCGAACGGCCTCGATTGTGCCGTCCGGTGCGCGCGCTTCGATTTTCAGGTCCTGGGCCAGGCGGTCTATGGCCTGGTGATGCAGGGAGTTTACCTCGATCGACTTATCTCCTTCGGGCAGCAGGGTGGCCAGCAGACCGTCGGGATCTATCTCGATCGGGTGGCGTGGAGCATACTGGATGTCGGGATCGGGGGTCTCCGGGCGGCGATGGTCCAGGTGTCCGGGCAGAAGATGAACGGCTGGACAAAGACTGCCGCCCAGCGCGACGTTGAGTTCCTGCATGCCCCGGCAGATGGCGAAGATCGGCAGGCCGCGTTCCAGGGCGGCAGGAATCAATGCGAGCGTGCTCCCGTCCCTGGCCTCGTCAAAGGGCGCGTGCTGGTCACTTTCCGTTTGTTCGTAGTGCTGTGGATGGACATTGGACGGGCTGCCGGTCAAGACCAGGCCCGAGAGTCCGTCCAGAAGGGCGTTCACGTCCAGGGCTTCGCCGAAGGCCGGAAAAACGACGGGAAGCAGGCCAGCCGCCTCGTCAACAGCGCGCAGGTACTTGTCACCAATGGCGTGATAGGGGGCTTCGTCGATTTGTTTTGAACAGGCGGACAGGCCCACGAGAGGACGGGGAGTTGTGGCGATCATGGAGCTTTCTCCTAGCGCCGCTGGAGCTTTGTCTCAAGCGCTTTTAAAGCATGAGCCCTTGTCCACGGCCGGGAGCGACCTAGACTGGAGGCATGGATCTGACTCTCGAAAACCTGCTGGCCTGGAAGGGCATCGCCGTTGCCATCTGGTTTGCCGGCTTTTTCCTGCTCGAGCGGCTTTTTCCGGCAGCGCCCTATCCTGATGGAAGGGGAAAGGCTGCCCCCAAGAGAATCTTCGCCCGTCTTGCGATCTCGGCACAGCGGGTGATCCGCAACCTTGGGCTCTGGTTGCTCAATACCGGCTTGTCACCCTTGGTGGTCCTGCCGCTGTCGGTATGGGCCGCGAGTCATGCCCTCGACTGGCGGCCCCAATGGTGGGCTGGCCTGCCGGGCCTGGCCCTGGATCTCGTGATCCTGGACTTCCTGATCTACTGGTGGCACCGCGCCAACCATGAACTGCCCTTTCTCTGGCGGTTCCATGAAGTCCACCACCTGGACGGATTCCTGGACAGCAGCAGTGCACTGCGCTTTCATTTCGGCGAGGTGCTGTTGTCGGCGACGGCGCGGGCCGGTGTGATCATCCTTCTGGGCTTTCCGGTCAGTTCGATCCTGGTCTTCGAGGTCCTGGTCCTGTTGGCCAGCATCTTCCATCACTCGAACCTGCGCCTGCCTTCAGGCCTGGAAACGGCGCTTTCCAGGCTGTTCATCACGCCTTCGATCCACTGGGTGCATCACCACAAGGTTCGGCGAGACACCGATTCCAACTACGGCACCATCTTCAGTTTCTGGGATCCCCTGTTCGGCTCGCGCAGTTCCAAGGTGCGCAGCCCGAATATGCCGATCGGCGTGGAGCGTGAAGACGAGCGCCCCTACCTGACCCTGCTGCTGCGTCCCTTCCGATTGCGCGGGTAGGCGATATTCAGCGCCCGCGGTTCTGGTTGCGCGGATCCATGCCCGGGGCCATGACGCCAGGCAGGTTCTGGACGTTGAAGGTGCGCGGTTCGAACTCGACATCATAGGAGAGATTCGCCAGCGAAACGGTCGTCTCAACCCCCTGTGCATCGGTCACGATCCAGCGCTTCAGGGTCATGGGGTCCCGGGTCAGCTGGATCTCGATGCTGCCCATGCCGGGCTCGTCCGCCTGCTGCAGCAGGATGGCGACGGTGCCGTCGCGCTCGCGGACGCCGAGGACTTCAAGGTCGTCAGCGGCAAAGGAAACGTCTTCGCGCAACAGCAGCCAGAGTGGCGTCTGGCGCAGCGGCAGCATGGTGGCTTCCTCGAGTTCGCGGTCATAGACGGTCAGGTTGAAGCCATCAGCCACCAACAGGGTTGGATTGGGACTGTCGTACTCGAATCGCATGCGCCCCGGCCGCCGCAGAGCCACCTCGCCTTCGGCATAGTTGCCTGTCGAAGTCACCTGCGCGAAACGGCCTTCCATGGTGCCAATGCCGTTCAAGTATTCCTCGACCTCTTCCAGGATACCACGCTGTTCCTGGTCCAACTCGTCCAGCGACGCGCTGGCAGACAAGGGGGAGAGAAGCAGCGCGAACAGGGCCAGCAGAAAGGCCAGCGGCCGGACGGAGAGGCCTGCTCTGGACTGCGGTGTGCTCTCGAGAATGCTCGGGATAGGGCGCATGTGCGAATCTGCCTTTCGTCGACTTTTCGTTCGCCCTAGAGATGCGGACCCATTTGGGCCATTCAAGGGCGCAAATGGGACCTATCCTTGATCTCCGTGGTCGGGCAACAGCACCTCGCGGCGCCCCACGTGATTGGCCGGGCCGACGACGCCCTCGGCCTCCATCTGCTCGATAAGGCGGGCCGCGCGGTTGTAGCCGATCTGCAGCTGGCGCTGGATGAAGGACGTCGAGGCCTTGCGGTGCTGGGCCACGACAGCCAGGGCACGGTCATAGAGCTCGTCGCCCGAGCCGCCGCCGGATCCGTCGTCGCCCCCCGGCAGGCCAGGGAAACCGGGCTCGTCGCCGCTTTCCTCGGTCACGCCCTCGACAAAGGCGGGCTGCCCCTGCGCCTTCAGGTGTGCGACCACGGCTTCGACCTCGGCATCGCTGACAAAGGGGCCGTGAATGCGCGAGATTCGTCCGCCGTGGGCCATGTAGAGCATGTCGCCCATGCCCAGCAGGTGTTCCGCGCCCGATTCGCCCAGGATCGTCCGGCTGTCGATCTTCGAGGTGACATTGAAGGAGATGCGGGTCGGAAAGTTGGCCTTGATGGTGCCCGTGATGACATCCACCGAGGGACGCTGGGTGGCCATGATCAAATGGATTCCGGCGGCGCGGGCCATCTGGGCCAGGCGTTGGATGGCGGCCTCGACCTCCTTGCCGGCCACCAGCATCAGGTCGGCCATCTCGTCGACCACAACGACGATGTAGGGCAGGGGCTCCAGGTCGAAGGCCTCTTCCTCGTGAATCGGTTGCCCGGTGTCCGGGTCGAAGCCGGTCTGGACGCGGCGGGTCAGGACCTGGCCCGATTTACGGGCCTCCTCGATGCGGGCGTTGTATCCATCGATGTTGCGCACACCAAGCAGCGACATCGAGCGATAGCGATTCTCCATTTCGCGGACGACCCATTTCAGGGCGACCACAGCTTTCTTGGGCTCCGTGACAACCGGTGTCAGCAAATGCGGGATGCCGTCGTAGATGCTGAGTTCCAGCATCTTGGGGTCGACCATGATCATGCGGCAGCGTTCGGGCGGCATGCGATAGAGCAGCGAGAGGATCATGCCGTTGATGCCCACGGACTTGCCCGAACCCGTGGTCCCAGCGATCAGCAGGTGTGGCATACGGGCCAGATCGACCACCTGCGGCATGCCACCGATATCCTTTCCGAGCACCAGCGGCAGGCTGCCCTTGGATTGCTCGAAGGCCTCTGCGGCGAGCAGTTCGCGCAGGTAGACCGTTTCACGCTTGGCGTTGGGCAGCTCGATCCCGATGGTGCTGGAGCCCGGGACCACGGCCACGCGCACTGAGACGGCCGACATGGAGCGGGCGATGTCGTCGGCCAGCGTGATGACACGGTTCGTCTTGGTGCCAGGCGCCGGTTCCAGTTCGTAACGCGTAACCACGGGGCCGGGGCGTACCTTGACGATCTCACCGCGTACACCGAAGTCCTGCAGGACGGTTTCCAGGAGGCGTGCGTTCTTTTCCAGGGCGTCCCGGTTCAGTTGTGCGTCAGGATTTGACTTGGCTTCGGCCAGAAGGGTGAGGGGTGGCGCCTCATAGCCGCTGGGACCCAGGGCCAGGGAGCCCTGCACATCCTTCTGCGCCTTCCTGCTCTGGGCCGGTCGCGGTGCCCGCGGGGCGATCAGGTCGCCATCCGCGGTCTCTGCGGGCTTCTCGGTTGTCTTCTCGGGTTCTGGAGCCGGTTCCGCGGCTTCCTGCTTCTTTGCCGTACGCTTCTGGTCTGCCTGCTTCTTGCGCGTGCGTACAGGTTGGGGATTTGCCTCTTCTTCGGTTTCCTGGCGGTTTCGGCGTATCAGGCCGGCCAACGTCCGGGCCAGGCGAGTCGGACCCTGCCAAAGCATCTTCCATTCCCCCAGGCTGACGGCCAGGCTGAAGAGGCCCAGGAAGAGGGCGAGCGCACCGGAGGCCACGGCCAGCATGGCCGGCATCAAGTTGCTGGCCTGGTAGGCATGGCCCAGGATCAGGGCGCCCGAGAAGCCGCCAAGGCCACTGCGCAGCGGCCAGTTTGCCGGCGCCGGAATCGCGGCCAGGGTTGTAGCCGCAAAAAGCACCGCAAACAGCCCGGCAAGCAGGCGTAGCCACCAGCGGGGAACCGCGTGGTTCCGGATCAGCCGCCAGCCCCAGGCGATGAAAAGGCCACAGAGACCGAACACCGACAGCCCAAGGCTTTGCATCAGGATGTCCGCCAGATAGGCACCAGGAAGGCCAAGCAGGTTGTTCACCTGGTCGCGGGCCGCTCGGTTCAGCGAAGGATCCTGGGGATCATAGCTGAAGCAGATGGCGGCCAACACCAAACCCAGGAGGATGACGCCCAGACCTGCGAGTTCGATCAGGCGCAGGCGCAGGAACCCCCCCGTGCCCGAAGGCAGCAGGCGTGTACGCTTTGCTGTACCTGTACTGCGTGAAGCGGCCATGTTGGCAATCGGCTCCCCTGCCGTGAACGCCAGTGGGCTCTAGAGCATTTCCGCCAGACGGTCCAGCGCCTTCTCTGTGACCTGCGGCTCGTGGACAAGGGCAACCCGGATATAGGGTGCGCCGGGATTGTCTTCCGGGGCGGCGCCCTCTTCGTCCGGGCAAAGATAGCGTCCTGGCAGCACACGCAGGCCCGCTTCCTTCCAGGCGCGCAGCGCGAAGGCTTCGCCATCGCCCACCTCGAGCCAGGCGAAGAAGCCACCTGCCGGCATGCGCCACCCCGTCTTGGCCCAGAGCTTTTCCTCGGCCATCTCGAACAGGGTCCGATAGTAGCAGCGTGTTTCCACCACATGGGCCTCGTCGCGCCAGAGGGCCGCACTGGCATGCAGGATGGGCGTGGGAACGCTGGCACCGCCATAGCGCATGAAGGCGTCGATTCCATCCACCAGTTCGCTGTCCCCGGCCACGAAGCCCGAGCGCAAGCCGGCGGCACTGGAGCGCTTGGACAGCGAATGGAAGGTCAACAGGCCCTCTGTGCCCTGGGGGCCTTGCACGGCTTCCAGCAGGCCCGCCGGTGGTTCGTCCGTGTAGATGTCGGCGTAGCATTCGTCGGCCGCCAGCACGAATCCATGCCGTTGTGCCAGTTCGATCCAGGCACGCCACTGTTCGCGCGAAGCCACGGCGCCTTCCGGATTCGAGGGCGAGCAGAAGAAGGCAATGGCCGTGCGATCCAGGGTTTCCTTGGGCAGGCCCTCGTAATCGGGCAGGAAATTGTTGTCGGCGCGGGCCGGGACGAAGACGGGCTCGGCGCCAGCCGCGAGCGCGCCCCCGGCATAGACGTGATAGCCCGGCGAGGGAATCAGGACCTTGGTGCGTCCCTCGGCAGCGCCGCGATTGATGGCCGTAAGGGTGGCGAAAAACAGGCCTTCGCGGCTGCCCGGCAGCGGCAGGATCTGGCGGTCGGCATCCAGGGTTTCCGGTGACAGGCCATAACGCCGGACCAGCCAGTCATGGCAGGCGGCGCGGAAATCCGGAGTTCCACGGAAAGGCGGATAGCAGGACCAGTCATTGGGATAGGCAGCCAGTGTTTCGGCCAGCAAGGGCGGCGCCGACAGCTGGGGGTCGCCTATGGACAGGCTGATGGGGGCGCCGTCGGGCAAGGGAGAGGCACCAGGCTTCTCCCCATCCAGTAGATGCGAAAGCCGCATGAAAGGCTGATAGATTCGCGGATCACGGCGGGCCTGGGCTGTGGCCGGGGATGAAGCAGGAGAGATGGAGGTCATGAAGCTCTGTGCTTTCTTTGGTTGCGGGCACGGCGAGTCGGAGCGTTCTTCCGGACTCCGAGCGGGACAAACCGGAAACAGGGACCCTCAGTCTGTCGAAAGAAACCACTTCTGGGGGTGGTCAATCAACGACTCCCAAGATATCGAAAGAACAAACACGGAATGTTCTCCTGTTGCCGGTCGATGTGCAACTCTTTCACACCGGCAGATCCCTTCCCATCTTTAGCGAATGTTGGCGACGACCTCCAGCCTTGAAGAGAATTTGCCGAAACCGGAATTTGCCCAGCGTCTGGCCGAACTGGAGCGTCTGGCAGACCTGCTCGACACCCGCTGGCGCATACCGGGAACCTCCATCCGATTCGGCCTGGATGGCGTGGCCAGCATCCTGCCCGTTGTCGGCGATACGGCAACGGCCTGTGTGTCGGCCTACCTCATTTGGCAGTCTGCGCGCCTGGGGGCCTCCCGCATGGTGCTGCTGGGAATGGCTGCAAACGTGGCGCTGGACTGGGCCGTGGGCTCGATACCCCTTCTGGGCACGCTCTTCGACGTGGGCTTCAAGGCCAACCGGAAGAACGTGCGCTTGCTGCGCCGGCATCTTGAGCGCCAACCCAAGGGCTGACCCACGGCAGTTTCAGCGGAAAGCAACACAGAATTTCAAAGAGAAGCAAAAATGAGACTCATTATCATTGCAAATGAGTCTCAATACTTATATCACTGTCTCCGGAAAAGGGGAAGCAGGCCCTCGTTGTGAGGGTTGGGGATGAAAGCCCGAACCAGGTGAGGGGTCAGGCATCTGTGCGCGGTTTTCGCCTGCGATTCCCGTAATCTAGGGGAAAAGACAGTAATGCAGAACAGCTATATCGCACGCCTGACCATTGGGTCGTGGGGCCTTGCACTTGCGACCGCCCTCTCCATGCCCGCTTTCGCCCAGGATGAAGCTGAGAGCGAACAGCTGGCAGTCGCCGACCAGTTCAACCTCGATCCTGTCAGCATCACAGCCACGCGCAATCCTGTGGCTGCCTTCAACTATCCCGGCATGGTCTCCGTGATCGATCGCGAGGAGATGGAGCGACGCCAGCCGTCCAGTATGGACGACGTCCTTGGGCACCTGCCCGGCGTGGAGTTTACCGGAGGACCGCGTCGTACCGGCGAGATGCCCAGTATCCGTGGATTCAGTGGGGCCGACCTGGTCCTCCTGCTTGACGGGGCACGCCAGAACTTTCTCTCGGGCCACAGCGGTCGGCTGTTCGTCGATCCCAGCCTGCTGCGCGAGGCCGAAGTTCTGCGCGGCTCCAGTTCCTCGCTCTACGGCAGCGGCGCCACGGGCGGCGTAATCGAGCTGCGCACCATCGGGCCCGATGACATCCTGGATCCAGGGGATACCATCGGTTTGCGAACCGGGGTGGGTGGCCAGAGCGTCAATCGAGAATGGCACGCCACCACCACGGCGGCTGCCCGTCCCGACGAGAACGTTGGCTTGCTGGCCAGTGTCACGCGCCGCGCTTCTGGTCGTATCAAGCTCGGCGACGGCAATACCCTGACCAACACCAACGACGATATCGTCTCAGGACTGGTGAAGACCGATGTGACGCTGGGCGAGCATCACAACCTGGAAGCATCGGCCATGTTCTTCAACAACGATGCCCGCGAGCCCATCAATGGCCAGGGTGCCGGCGGGGAGGACAAGGTCGAAAAGACCATACAGAACCGGACTTTTCGACTTTCGTACAGTTACGACAATCCGGACGAATCTCTGATCAATCCTCAAGTGACCGCCTATTACACGGAGAACAGTGTCGAGGACCTGCGCCTGGACGACCTGGGCGCGGGCCCGGAAGGCGAACGATTGTTCCGCCGCATCGAGACACTGGGATTCCGGGGGGAAAACCACTCCCATTTCCAGCTTTCCGAGAGCAGCGATGTCACCTTCACCTATGGCATGGAAGCCCACCGGGACAAGCAGACCGGGCGAGTCGATGGCGGGTCGCGGGATTCAGTGCCCGATGCGGAATCGGACTACGCGGGCGCCTTTCTGCAGGGAGAATTCTCTTTCAGGGAACCTTTTGGCGCGCTGCCGGGTGAGTTTCTGGTCATTCCGGGGGTCCGGTACGACTACTACAAGTCCCGCAGCGACGGTGCGGAGGATAACAAGGACACCGCCCTGTCCCCGCGCATAGGGGCCAGTTATCTGCCGACAGACTGGAGCCTGCTCTTTGCCAGCTACGGCGAGGCCTTCCGTGCGCCCACTTTCGGCGAGCTCTATCCATCGGGCGTTCACTTCCAGCTTCCCGGCTTCGGGGTGAACAACTTTGTTCCCAATCCCGACCTGAAGCCACAGAAGACCCGGACTCTGGAGATTGGAGCGGGTCTGGATTTCGAGGGCATCTTCGAGGCGCGCGACCGCTTCCAGATCAAGGGATCGCGCTATTGGACCAAAGGCGAGGACTTCATTGACGTGGAAGTCGTTCAGCCGGGGCCACCGGCCTGTTTCCCCCCGAACTGCAACGGTACCACCCAGAACGTGAACGTGGCCGACGCCAAGCTTTCGGGGAACGAAATCGAGGCGTCCTATGATCATCCACGGTTCCGGCTGGCAGCCAACTATGCCGATATCGACGGCGAGAATGAAGAAACTGGCGAGAAGCTCGGCATGCTGTTTCCACGGCGCGTCAACCTGGACGGCACGCTGAAACTGCCGGAGTTCGATTCCTTTGTAGGTTGGCGCATTCTGGCGGCCGACGACTTCGACAAGACCGACGATCCCGCCGAGGAGCGGGACGGTTACGTGGTGCACGATCTCTATGCCGGCTGGGTGCCCCAGGAGGGATCCCTGGAAGGTCTGCGCATCGATGTCGGGATCGATAACGTTTTCGACAAGACTTACGCCCAAACCTACACCGGTGCCGCCGAGCCGGGCCGCAATTTCAAGGGGATGGTCAGTTATACGCTGACCTGGTGACGCTCAGTTCAGGAGAAGGAATCCATGGAAGAACAGATATCAGACACAAATGAAGTGGGTGTGGGTCTGGCTACGCGCCTAGCAACCCTGAAGGAATCGGAGCCGGGGTTGCGAGCCCGCGACCTGGCACGACGGCTTCAGGTGAGTGAGGCCGAGCTGCTGGCCGCCCGCATCGGTGAAGGCGTGGTGCGCCTGGACGAGGACTGGCACGCGCTGGTCAACGCGCTGCCCGACCTGGGCCGCGTCATGGCGCTGACCCGCAACGAGCATGCGGTGCACGAGAAGCATGGCACCTACAGCGACATTCGTTTGATGAAGGCGCATGGCCTGGTGCTGGATCCGGAGATCGACCTGCGCCTTTTCTTCAATCGCTGGGCCTTTGCCTTCGCCGTGGAGGAGGAGGTGAAGAGCGGGCTGCGGCGCAGCCTGCAGGTCTTCGACCGCACGGGCACGGCCGTGCATAAGGTCTACACGGCCCCCGACAGCGATCCCGCCCTGTTCTGGCGGGTCGTGGAGCGTCTGAAGGCACAGGACCAGACACCGGCCATTGCCGTGCGTGAAGCCTATCGCGAGAAGCCGGACCTGCCGGACTATGAGATCGACGTGGAGTCCCTGCGGACCGGCTGGGACGATCTCAAGGATACCCACGACTTCCGTCCCCTGCTGCAGACTCATCGCGTGGGACGGCTCCAGGCCCTGCGGCTGACCGGGCCGGGCTACGCCAGCAGCTTGCCGGAGGGCGCGAGCCGAAGGGCCCTTCAGCTCGCGGCGGAGCGCCAGGTGCCGATCATGATCTTCGTGGGCAGCCAGGGCGTGATCCAGATCCACGGCGGCCCGATCACGAACCTGCGCGAGACAGGCGCCTGGTACAACGTGCTGGATGCCGGCTTCAACCTGCATCTCCACGAATCCGGCATCGCCTCGACCTGGCAGGTGCGCAAGCCCACCAGCGATGGCCGCGTCACCTCCATCGAGGCTTATGACTCGGAGGGGCATCAGATCGTGCAGATGTTCGGGGTGCGCAAGCCGGGCGTTCCGGAACGCGAGGACTGGCGCCAGCTGGTCGCCGACCTGATGGAGGAAATGTCGGCATGACCATGCAAGGTCACATTCTTCTGGGCCGTCTTCTGCCGGGTGTCTTCCTCCTGCTTTGCCTTGCCGTCACCGCCCCGGCATCTGCCCGGGAGCCCGCGCACGAGCGCGTGGTCTCCATCGGCGGGGCAGTGACGGAGATCATCCATGAACTGGGGGCGGAGGCGCAGTTGGTGGCCGTGGACAGCACCAGCCTGTATCCCCCAGACGCGCTCGAACGCCTGCCGGATGTGGGCTACCTGCGGGCGCTTTCGGCCGAGCCGATCCTGGCGTTGAAGCCGGATCTCGTGCTTGCGCTGGAAGAGGCCGGTCCGCCCGAGGCCTTGGCCCATCTGCGTTCTGCCGGCGTGCGCGTCGAGATCGTTCCCAACGATCCCACGCCCGCAGGCGTCGCGGAGAAGACCCGCGTCGTCGGGACAGCCCTGGGGCTGGCAGAGGAGGCCGATCGCCTGGCAAAGCGCCTGGAGTCTGAACTGACCGCTCTGGAGGCGGCCCTGGCGGAAGCGGAGCCGCGCCCACGGGTCCTGTTTTTGCTGTCGGTTGGGCGCGGCGCGCCTATGGCGGCTGGGCGAGAAACGACGGCGGATGGGATCATTTCCCTGGCGGGCGGGCGCAATGCCGTGCGCGCGTTCGAAAGCTTCAAGCCCTTGAGTCCGGAAGCCGCCCTCTCGGCAGCGCCGGAGGTGCTGCTGGTGACGCGCAACACCCTGGAGGCGCTGGGTGGCCGCGAGAGCCTGTTGGACCGGCCCGAGATTGCCGGTACGCCGGCCGGCGAGACGGGGCGCCTTGTCGTCATGGACGCCTTGTTGCTGCTGGGATTCGGGCCACGCACGCCGCAGGCCGTGCGGGAGCTGGCCGCCGAGCTGCAGCCGAATCTCGCCCTGCCCGAGACGCCAAGGAGCCAATGAGCTCATGGCGCTGTTGAGTCTGTCCTTGCCGCGCTCCGCCGTGCACAGCCTGCCCGAACGGCGGCATGTGGTGATGGCCGGCCTTGTCCTGGGCCTGTTTGCGGTCGTGCTGCTCTCGCTCGGACTGGGGGCGGTCCGTATCCCGGTCGGGGATGCGGTAGCCGTACTGGCCGAGGGACTGGGGCTCTCCGCCGCCAAGAGCGTGCCGGACCAGCTGCGGCTGGTCCTTCTGCATATCCGCCTGCCGCGGACCCTGCTGGCGGCCCTGGCCGGGGCGGGGTTGGCGGTATCCGGAGCGGCACTGCAGGGCCTGTTCCGCAATCCCCTGGCCGATCCCGGCCTGATTGGGGTCTCCAGCGGGGCCGCGTTAGCGGCGGCAACCACCATCGTCTTCGGCGGAATGCTCTTTTCCGGCCTGCCGCCGGAACTCCTGCCCTATCTCCTGCCGCTCGGCGCCTTTGGCGGCGGCCTGATCGCCGTCCTGCTGGCCTATCGTCTGGCCAGTGGCCATGGGCAGACGGATGTCGCGACCCTGCTGCTGGCCGGTGTCGCGCTCAACGCCATCGCCGGGGCGGGCATCGGGCTCTTGATCTTCGCCAGCGACGACCAGCAGCTGCGCGATTTGAACTTCTGGATGCTGGGCAGTGTCGCCGGGGCCAACTGGTCCGCCCTGCTTCCGGCCCTGGCCTTCCTGGTGCTGCCGCTACTGGCTCTGCCCTTCCTCGGTCGCGCACTGAATGCGCTGCTGCTGGGGGAAACCGAAGCGGCGCACCTGGGCTTCCGGGTGGAGCGGGCCAAGAAGTTCATCCTGCTGCTGGCAGCCCTGGCCACCGGGGCCGCCGTGGCGCTCTGTGGCGTGATCGGCTTCGTCGGACTGGTGGTGCCGCACCTGGTGCGGCTGGTGGCCGGTCCGGACCATCGCTTCCTGCTGCCCGCCTCGGCGCTGCTGGGCGCGGCTCTGCTGCTGCTGGCCGACCTGCTGGCACGTACACTGGTGCTGCCGGCCGAACTGCCCATCGGCATCGTGACCAGCTGTGTGGGCGGGCCCTTCTTCCTCTGGATGCTGCTGCGTCAACGCGCCCGCGGGGGAGGTGCGCTATGCTGAGCGCCGACTCCGTCACCCTGCATCTGCGAGGCCGCCCAATCCTGGAGGCGGTGGACCTGGCGGTGGGAGCGGGCGAGTTCCTGGCCCTGGTCGGGCCCAACGGGGCCGGCAAATCCAGCCTGCTGCGCCTGATGGCGGGCAGCCTGACCCCGACCTCGGGCAGAGTGCGCCTGGACGGGCAGGCGCTGGATCGTCACGATCCCAGGACCCTGGCCTGCCGCCGCGCGGTGCTGCCCCAGAGCAGCCTGCTGAATTTCCCCTTCACGGTGCGCGAAGTGGTCTGTCTGGGGCGCTCTCCGCACCGCACGGGACCTGCCCGCGACCGGCAGGTGGCCGAGGAGGCGATGGCTTTGGCGGAGGTTCTGCCGTTGGCGGAGCGCCGCTACACGGAGCTCTCCGGCGGCGAGCGTCAGCGGGTGGAGCTGGCCCGGGTGCTGGCTCAGATCTGGCCGGAGTCGTCCGGTGAGCCCGAAGCCACGCAGACTCGATATCTTCTGCTGGACGAGCCCACCAGCAGCCTGGACCTGCGCCACCAGCAGACGGTCATGGTGGTGGCGCGGCGGCTCGCAGCGCGCGGTTTCGGTGTACTGGCCGTGCTGCACGACCTGAACCTGGCGGCCCGCAATGCCGACCGCCTGGCCCTGCTGGCGCCCGGCCAGAACGGCCACGGCGGCCATCTGGTGCGACAGGGCAGGCCCGAAGGGGTGCTGGAGGCTGACCTGCTGAGCGCAGTCTACGAGACGCCGGTGGACCTGCTGCCCGGCCAGCCGGGCGCGCCGCCCGTGATCCTGCCGGCACAGGCCTGAAACTTGTTTAAAAAAGGAAACTGTATACTTTACAAACCCAATCCGGAATCCTATATCTAGGAAATAGAGATAGGAGCCTGCCATGTCCGTTCTGTCCAAGCCCTACATGCACGACGAAGCCGCAGCCTTTGCGCATGTCGAAAGCATCATCTGGCCCGGTGGTCCGGTCTGCCCGCACTGCGGAAATTGCGGCAAGTTCTACAAACTGAAAGGTGTTCGCTCTAAACCGTCAAAGAAGAACCCGAAAGGCGTTGAGCGCCACGGTCTCAAGAAATGTGCAGAGTGCCGCAAGCAGTTCACCGTGCGCATCGGCACGATCTTTGAAGAAAGCCACATTCCGCTGCACAAGTGGCTGCAAGCCATACACCTGATGGTGTCCAGCAAGAAGGGCATCAGCAGCCACCAGCTTCACCGTGTTTTGGAAATAACACACAAGAGCGCATGGTTCATGTCTCACCGAATCCGCGAAGCTATGCGCAGCGATGACGCCGTGAACTTCGGCAATGGCGGCGGGGTGGTCGAGGTCGATAAAACTTTTATCGGCACCAAGCAGAAGAAGGCCAAGGGAGCGAAGGGGCATTCTGGATTTCTATTCCACCAAAGAGCGAGATCCAAAGGCCCACTATCGACTGGCGAAAAGACATGACGGATAAAAAATCCCAACTCGACAAGTTCAAAGCCGCCGCCCGCAAGCTGGAGACGGACGACGACGAAGAGCGGTTTGAGGAGCGGCTCAAAAAGCTGGTGAGGCAGAAGCCGGAGGGTAGCAAAAAGGAAAAGCAGGGCGGCACTCAGACTTGAGATGTGACTAGAATCTCCGCATCAAGTTGTTCACGACTATTTAGCCCGCCCCTCCTACCGTAGGGGTGACCAATTGCGTCCATCGCCTCAAAAATCGCTCTATCCCGGTCAGACGGGTTATTGAGGTCGTGGATCGTTACTGCGATGCCTTCAACGGGAGGGTTGGCCGGACCTAGAACGGCAGGCGAGCTTACATCCCATCCAGCAGACTGAAAAATTCCGGCTAAGGTGATGGATAGCGGGCGCGCATCTGGGCTTTGCATGTCTTGAGTTACCGCTACAGCACCCGAGAATTTAGACAGTATTTCCCGCGCTGTATCGCATTCCTCTTGCTCTATACGGCGTGGCTCAAGCCGTTGAAGCCGTGACTCTAGGGCGTCAATCCGTGCCTTTGCTTCGTCCGGTGATGCTCCCTCCAGCTTTTCTTGATAGTCCTTAATTTTGTCGTCACGACCTACCAGCCTAGCTTCAAGGGTTTCCACTACGCCACCGTATCGCCATCGCATTGCCACCCACACAAGCCCAACAATAAGCAAACACGCCAGCGTGAATGTAACGGGCGCGCCGGTCAGCACGTCCAACTCCTCAAGGAGGTATGTTTTGATTGCTTCAAACACATTGGGACACTAAATCCCGACATGCGGGTTTGTCAAATATACAATCGCCAAAAAAAGGCCCGGCCACAGGGGCCGGGCTCGAGTTTCGGCGGAGGACGCCGTTGCTGACTGTGATGATCTGTTCTCTTGTTGTTGTGTCTCCCGTAAAAGCCTCGTTTCGTTGGTTCTCAGACCGTCTTGGAGCCCTGGGCGAACTCGGGATAGGCCTCGAGCCCCAGTTCCGTCTGGTCCAGGCCAGACATCTCTTCCTCTTCGCTGAGGCGCAGGCCCATGATGGCCTTGAGGACCAGCCAGACGATGGCCGATGTGACCACCATGAAGGCGCCGATGGCCACGATGCCGATGAACTGGACCACCAGGTCGCCGCCACCGAAAATGCCCACGGCCAGCGTGCCCCAGATTCCGGCGAAGAGGTGCACGGGAATGGCGCCGACCACGTCGTCGATCTTCAGCTTGTCGAGCAGCGGCACGGTGACGATCACGATGATGCCGCCGATGGCGCCGATGATGATGGCCAGAAGCGGGCTGGCGACATCCGGGCCTGCCGTGATGGAGACCAGGCCGGCGAGTGCACCGTTGAGCGCCATGGTCAGGTCGATCTTCTTGTAGATGATGCCGGTCAGGATCACTGCCATCACCACACCGCCGGCCGCGGCCAGGTTGGTGTTGGCGAAGACCAGCGACATCTCGGTGACGGCCGCGGCCGAGTCCATGGCCAGGACCGAGCCGCCGTTGAAGCCGAACCAGCCGAGCCACAGGATGAAGGTGCCCAGGGTTGCCAGCGGCAGGTTTGCGCCGGGGATCGGATTGACCTTGCCATCGGCGCCGAACTTGCCCTTGCGTGCCCCCAGGATGATGGCCCCGGTCAGCGCGGCCCAGCCGCCCACGGAGTGGACGATGGTCGAGCCGGCATAGTCCGAGAAGCCCATTTCGGTCAGCCAGCCAGCGCCCCAGGTCCAGGCGCCCTGGATCGGATAGAGGAAGCCGGTCAGGATCACCACGAAGATCATGAAGGGCGCGAACTTGATGCGCTCCGCCAGCGTGCCCGACACGATGGAGGCCGCGGTGGCCACGAAGACCATCTGGAAGAACCAGTCGGACATGACCGAATAGCCGGCATCGACCACCTGGCTGAGGACGTCCGCATCCTCGCTGCCGCCAACAAGCGCCGCTTCGGCACCGCTGGGGTTGTAGAGCAGGCTGATGGAGCCGATCCAGCTGCCGACATCCACGTACATCAGGTTGTAGCCGATCAGGTAGTACATGATGCCGGCGATGGAGTAGAGCGTGATGTTCTTGAGGCAGATGGCGGCGGTGTTCTTGCTGCGGACCAGGCCGGATTCCAGCATGGAAAAGCCGGCCGCCATCCACATCACGAAGGCGCCGCAGATGAGAAAGAGGAAGGTGTTCAGGATGAAACCGACCTCGCCCGAGACCCCGACGGCCTCGTCCTGGGCAAAGGCGGTGGTGGTGAGCAGACTGCCGACCGCAAGCACGGCGGCGCCCGTTGAAATCTGGCGCAGTTTCGTCATGCGCGTTCTCCTAAAGTGCTTCGCTGTCGGTTTCGCCGGTCCGGATGCGGACGGCGTGCGAGATGTCGAGGACGAAGATCTTGCCGTCGCCGATGCGTCCGGTATTGGCGGTCTTCTGGATGGTTTCCACGACCCCCTCGACGACATCGTCGGCCACGGCGACCTCGATCTTCACCTTCGGCAGGAAGTTCACGGCGTATTCGGCGCCGCGGTAGATCTCCGTCTGCCCCTTCTGCCGGCCGTAACCCTTCACCTCGCTGACGGTCAGGCCCTCAATGCCGCTGGCGGTGAGGGCTTCTCTTACATCGTCGAGCTTGAAGGGCTTGATGATGGCAGTAACCATTTTCATGAGCCTGGTCCCTTCTCTTGTTCCCGTTTCGCTGCACCGGCTGCTTGCCTTGTTGGCGGTCACCTCATGGATGGCAGCGATGGTTCCATCAACGAATTTCAAGAAGCGTGCCAGAACAAGAGAAGGTGAATAAAACCAAGAAAAAACAACAAGTTATAAATCATTAGGTGTCCAGACGCTTGGGAGCGGAAAAGCAAATATGCACACAAATTAATCAATAAGATATGCATGCCTATTTTTTGGTCAGGCCATTGTGACGCAGAAGGCTGGACAAGGCGGAGGGGAGGGCCGATTCTGGAAAAATGAGCAAGCAGACCACGTCCTCTCGGGAGGAAAAGAGCACGCAAGCGCCCGCAGAGCGCTCTTGCGATGTCGTGATTTCGGGCGGCGGGCTGGTCGGCCTGACGCTGGCTGCCGCATTATCCGGTGCCGGCCTGTCGGTGGAAGTGGTCGATGCCCAGGAGCCACGAAAGGTGCTTTCGGCGCCGTTCGACGGGCGTGCGTCCGCCATTGCGGCCGGTTCACGACATATTCTGGAGGGAATCGGACTCTGGTCGCTGGTGGCAGACAAAGCCGAAGCGATCGAGGAAATCCGCGTTTCCGATGGGCGAATCGAGCGGCGGGCCTCGCCCTTCTTCCTGCATTACGATTCCGAGGAGCTGGGCCTTGGACCCCTGGGACACATCGTGGAGAATCGCGATCTGCGCAGAGGTCTGCACCAGTTGCTTTCCAGCCGGAAGACGTTTCGCCTGCATGCGCCCGACCTGGTGGTCGACAGTCAGCGTGATGCGAATGGAGCGCGGGTGATTCTGGACAGCGGTGTTGAAATTCGTGCTGCCCTGGTCGTGGCGGCGGAGGGACGCAACTCGCCCCTGCGCCGGGCTGCGGGGATTCCCGTCCGGACTTGGCAGTACCGGCAGCATGGGCTGGTCTGTACCCTGGAACATGAGCGTCCGCATCATGGGGTGGCTCACGAACATTTCCTGCCGTCCGGGCCCTTCGCGGTGTTGCCCCTGCGCGATGATGACGCCGGGCGACATCGTTCGTCCCTGGTCTGGACCGAGCGACCCGAACTGGCCGAGCGCATGATGGCTCTTGCGCCGAAGGATTTCGCCTGGGAGGTGCAGCGGCGTTTCGGTGACACCCTGGGGCAGTTTTCCGTGGAGGGGCCGCGGTGGTCCTATCCGTTGTCCCTGCTGCATGCCCAGCGCTATCACGACACCCGACTCGCCTTGCTGGGCGATGCCGCGCATGTGATCCATCCCATTGCGGGGCAGGGGTTCAACCTGGGCCTGCGGGACGTGGCGGCCCTGGCGGAATGCATCGTCGACACCCGGCGTCTTGGGCTGGACATCGGGGCCGACGCGGTGCTGGAGCGCTATGAACGCTGGCGGCGTTTCGACAACATGATGCTGGCCGGGATCACCGATGGCCTGAACCGGCTGTTCTCCAATGATATTCCTCCGGTTCGCCTGGCGCGGGACCTGGGTTTCGCTGCCGTGGAGCGTACGCCAGGACTCAAGCGTTTCTTCATGCGCCATGCCATGGGCCTGGTCGGGGATCTGCCCCGGCTGACGCGAGGCGAACCTTTGTGAGCCGGTGTTACGGCAAGACTGTCAGCCGAAACGCCAGGCTCCGGATTCGATGACGAAAAAGCCCACCAGCAGGGTAATCCGCTCCTGGCTGTCGCATAGGGGAAACAGATAGCGCCGGCTGGAATAGCTGCGCCCCTCCGAGAAGTTGCGGAAGTCATGGCGATGGCAGGTGGGCTGGCGTGTCCGCAATGGCGCTTCGTAGGCCTCGCGATAGCTCTGCCAGCGGTTTTCCAGCAAGGCCGGGCCCAGTTCCTGTCCGGTCCAGTCGATCCCGCTTGCGTCCACGATGTGCGTTCCTACCAGGCGATAGCGGAGTTGCCAGGGTCCAGTCGAGCCAGGCCCTTCGTCGCCGAGTACCTGAACCACGAAGAGGCCGGGCAAGAGCGAGGGCGGTAACTCCTCGGGAAAGAGCTTCGATTTTGGCGGCATGGTGCGACCGTCGCGCAGACTGTCCAGGTGAGCGGAGAGATGGCGTACGGCCTCGCTGGCATCTTCCTGGAAGCCATAGGCCTTCGCATCCACGGCCATGTCACCTCCCCGTTGGCAGCATCAACCAATAGGCTAAACTATAGGGAAGCTATTGCAATTATTTTAGTTTGCCTTGAAGTGGCGGCTATCTGCGAGAGGGGGGATCGCGGGACAGGCCCCGCGCTTCCAGGTTGTCCAGATACTCCTGCCAGAGTTCGTCTCTGCGTTCGCCGAGCTTGTAGAGGTAGTCCCAGGAATAGAGGCCCGTATCATGCAGGTCGTCGAACTTGATGCGCACGGCATAGCTTCCCACCGGCTCGATGGCGAGTATGCCCACATGCCTGCGTCCGGGCACGATCTGTTTCTGACTGGGGGCATGTCCCTGGACCTCTGCCGAAGGACTCTCCACCCGCAGGAGCTCCGCCGGCAGGGAGAAGTGCCGGCCGTCCTCGAAGGTCACTTCCAGTCGCTTGTCCTCCGAGACGTAGCGGATCTCGGACGGGTGGTGCTTGATATCGTGCTCGCCCATGGCTGCTCTGTCCCGTGGTCCTTGCTATCAGTCGTCGAGGGCGCGTGCCTCGTCAGGCAGCATGATGGGAATGCCATCGCGAATCGGATAGGCCAGCTTGGCCTGACGACTGATCAGTTCATTGCGTTCGCGGTCGTATTCCAGCGGCCCCTTGGTCAGGGGACAAACCAGTATTTCCAGTAGCTTGGGGTCCACGGAACTGGTCGATGGGCTGTCGGACGGGCTGTTCATCTCTCGATCCTCACGTGGGATATCCTGACGGCTCAATGATGCTGTGTGCCTGCACGCGCTTCCATCACGGCCATCTCGAGGATCGTGATCAGGGTTTCCGCGCGCGTGTTCATGTCCGGTGCTTCGAGAAGGGCCTGCTTCTCGCGCGGGTCGAACGGACAGATCATGGACAGCGAGGTCACCAGGCGTTCTCCCGGCGCAGACTCGATGGACGACCAGTCTGCGGACAGTCCGGTCAGCTGGAAATAGTCCTGCAGTATCGTCTGCAGGCGTCCTCGCTCGAAGCTTTCCGGCAGGGTTTGAGGGATGAAGTCGTCCTTGAAGGCCGACCAGTCGGGGCGGATGCGGCGGTAGCCGTCATGGCTTCGCAATTCCTCGGAAACCCGAAAGCGCACAAGCCCGCTCAGCGTGATCTGGCAGCGGCCGTCTCCACTTTCCTGAAAGGCCGAGATGCGCCCGGCACAGCCGATCTGATAGAGCGGGGCCGCACCGACGTCCTCATCCGAATCCTCGTCTTCACGGCCGGACGGCAGCTTGGGCTGTATCATGCCGATCAGCCGCGGCCAGGCCAGGGCATCGCGCAGCATCGCAAGGTAGCGCGGCTCGAAGATGTTGAGCGGAAGGGTCCCGCCCGGCAGCAACAGGGCACCGGGCAGGGGGAAGATGGGCAGTTCGTCCGGCAGCTCGGCAAAGCCGGGGCCGAAAGGGTCCCGAGTCATGCGAACAGCAGCGACGACAGGCGCCGGCGGGCATCCTGGGTCACGGGATCACTGGGGCCCCAGGCCTCGAAGTACTTCACCAGCTGCTGGCGCGCGGCATCCTCGTTCCAGTCCTTCTTGCGGCGGATGATTTCCAGAAGGGCCTCGGCCGCGGCCTCCTTTCGGCCCTGGGCGAAGTGGGCCTGTGCCAGATCAAAGCGGGCCTGGTGATCGTCGGGATTTGCCTGAAGGCGGGCTTCCAGCTCGGCGGCATCGCCGCTTTCGGCCGCTTCGCGCGCAAGCTCCAGGGCCGAATGCACGGCCTGGATCTCGGGGCTGCTGCGCAGCGGTTCGTTCAGGTCTTCCAGGGCCTGTTCAACTTCTTCCGTGTCACCCAGGTCGATCCGGCAGCGCAGCAGGCCGGCCAGGGCCGCTGCATTCTCGGACTCCTGCTCCAGGATCGAGATATAGGTCTGCATGGCTTCTTCAGCCTGCCCGTCCTTGCGTTGGGCTTCCGCCTGCTGCAGCAATTCCTCGGTCGTGGCCCCGGGTGCGGATACGCCTGCGGCCTCGGTCACGCGCGTGATGAATTCCTTGAGCTGGCTTTCGGGCAGCGCGCCCTGGAAACCGTCGATGGGCTGGCCTTGATAGAAGGCATAGACCGTGGGCAGGGACTGGATGCGCAGTTGCTGCGCAAGCTCCTGGTTCTGGTCCACGTCGATCTTGACCAGCTTCACGGTCCCACGCGCTTCCTTCACCACCTTCTCCAGCGCCGGACCCAATTGCTTGCAGGGGCCGCACCATTCGGCCCAGAAATCAACCAGGACGGGCTGCTGCATAGAAGCGTCGATGACGTCGGCGCGGAAGGATTGCAGGTTCGATTCCTTGATCAGGTCTCCGGCTGCGCCGGCTTGCTCCTGTGACCCGTTTCCGGACGAGGACAGGCCGATGAGAGGCTCCATGTCTTAAAACTCCGCCTTGCTGCTAACTGGACAAGATAGAACCGGACATGCCGTCGTAAAGCCTGACGGCCGTTGCCCGGCAACAGCGCAAATGTGGCGGTTTGGAGGCCCCGAAACAAGGGTGCGTAGGTTGGAGAAAGCGCGCGTCGAACCGGAGGCTCCGATTCAATCCAGTGAAATCACCTGGGGGTAGTGCCCGACCGCCTCCAGGAACTTCAGCAGGTTTTTTGGCGAAATCGCTGTTGTCCGGGCGTTGTCCAGGGGATGGAAGTTCAGGGGATCGTGGTTCAAAAGCGCGGAATCCAGGACCATCTGGACCGCATCCTGATGGTCGTTGAGGACGGAAAAGGGTGTCACGGCCCCGGGTATTACACCCAGGTACTGCATGAGGCGCTCGGGCCGGCCAAAGGACAGGCGGTAGCCCCCCAAGCGTTCGCCCAGGTCCTTCAGGTCGATCGCCCGGTCCTCCAGACAGGTGACCAGCCACATGCCGCCCTTCTTGTTGCGCAGGAAGAGATTCTTGGTATGGCCGCCCGGCAACTCGCCACGCAGGCTCCGGGATTCCTCCACGGTATAGAGCGGCGGGTGCTCCACCGTTCGGTGCGGGATATCCAGCGCATCCAGCTTTTCGAAAAGGGCTTCCGGTGTCGCGGGCGTGCTGCCATCGACCAGTTGGGCCGTGACCTCACCATTTTGCTCTGTCTCGCTCATGGCAGCGACCTTAGCGCGCAAATCCGGCCTGATAAAGCACCAAGGGGCGTCGAGCGACCGTTCCATAAACTCTGCAGAAAGACTCTTGCATTGCGCCGTCCGAGGCGTTAAATCCCCAACACCCTACAGGACGCGGGCGTAGCTCAGGGGTAGAGCACAACCTTGCCAAGGTTGGGGTCGTGGGTTCGAATCCCATCGCCCGCTCCAATTTCCCAATGTCTGACCCGAAGACATAGGTAACAGTTTGTACCTGAGGCATGGGTTACACCCTATTTGCAAAAGGGTTGCTTATGGTCTGCAAGGTTCTCTGCTCCAGGTCGATATATCCCAGATCATAATCCATGAAGCTGACGAGTCCGATCGGGTCGTCGACCTCTTCACACCAGTACACACCAGCCGAATGCGCCAATCAGTTCAAAGTCACCGGCTATGACCCGGATTGATTGAACCGGAGGTGCGCTATTCCTCCATACTGATGCCGGATCCGCCGATCTCTTCGGGCAGGTCCCGGAATTTTGGCAGTCCGTCCCGTATCCGCAGGACCGTTTCCTGGTAATGCACGTGAACCCCCGGGCTGAACGGAAACTCGGACAGAATCGCGGGGTAGACGTCTGTCAGGTCGAGTTCCGGGTGTTCAGTGAGAAGATGTCCACCACAGGTTCTGCACCATTTGCGATGGCTTTGTGGTGTTTTCTGATAGGTGACGGCGTTCTTCTCGCCCCTGATGATCTGGACGGCGTCCGGTTTCCATAGGGAGAAGGCGTTTACCGGCCCGGCGGACCAGTGCCTGCAGGAGTCGCAGTGACAGTAACCCATGGCCTCCGGTTCGCCGCTGACAAGCAGTTCCACGGCCCCACAGAAGCAATGTCCCTTATGGCTTTTGGTGCTGTTCATGTCTCCTCCTCACGCATGGATTTTGCGCGTTGAACCAAGTGTTATCCGATCGGCACCAGGGCAGGCGCTTGTTCTGAAGTTTGGAACAATGCGCTGAAGCACTCAGATCGGATCCGGTTTTGGGACGTGATAGATTCACGCAAGTGGTCTGTTGGACAGGGACGGGCCAAGGGCCCGCCCTCAAGACTGACCCGTTCCCGTGCTTATCTGTGAACGATTTCCTCCTTGAGCGAATAGGCTATGCCCAACACTTCGTCGCAGACCGGCTGCGGATACTCCATCTCCCTCATCGCCTGCATGATATCGTCGACCACGGCGACGAATTCGGCCGCGCTGACATTCATGCCGGTATGCGTTTCAATCATCGACCGGCCTGTGTACTCCACCGGTCCGCCGGAGCCGGCCGCGAGAAACTCCTTGACCTTCTCGCGGGCGTGATCCGTCTCCTCGTCGGTGAGGGCCTTGTATCGGGGATTGACGACCTCGTTCTGGAGATGGAGGTCGACGATGCGGTTACAGAGCTTGTCGATACCATCCTTGCGACCTAGTCTGTCATAAAGCGTTTCACTCATGGCAAAATGCTCCTTCACTGGATTGCGTTTTCAGGCAGGTGCACCGCGCACCCGTCTGAAGGACGTAACAACCCTTGTTACAACCGCGACAAAGGGTGCCGAGCGATGACGGAAGCAGATTTTTCACCGATTCGTGTTGCCCTCGATGCCGGTGACTTCGCCCGGGCACAGGAACTGCTCGGCGAACTGTCCACGCCGCCCTCGGCCAAACTGCTGGAGCTGCGGGCTCAGGCGGCGTATGGCGCCGGCGACCTGGAAGGAACGCTGGACGCCTACGGACAGCTTTATCACCTCCACCTGAAAGACGGCCAAACCCACGGCGCGGCCTTCGCCGCTGTCATGATGGGCATGTACCTGATGATGGACTCGGGCCTTATGGCCACCGTCCGTGCGTGGCTGTCACGCGCGGAATGCCTGATGGACGATGCGCCCGACAGCCCGGTCTGGGCGTGGCTCGCCGCGGTGCGGACCTATGAGCGCTTGATGTGCGGCGATATGCCGGGGACGGGGCATTGGGCCCGAAAGGCCATGGACGGGGGAGAAAGGCACGGGCTGGCCCCGCCGTCGATTATCGGGCAGGTCGCTCTGGCACGGGTCCGGATCCATGACGGCGACATCGATGAAGGGCTGAAAGCGCTGGACGATGTTGCCGTGGAACTGAGCTCCGGCAACCTCGACCCCCTCACCACGGGCCAGATGTGGTGCGAGGTTATCTGTGCGATGCAGTGGATCGGCCAGCACGATCGTGCTGAGGAATGGACCGAAGCAATGGAACGATGGCGCCAGGGGGCTGCGTTCGGCGGGCTCAACGGCCGCTGCCGGGTGCACCGGGCGGAGATCATGCGCCTGCGGGGTCCCTGTGACGAAGCCGAGCAGGAGGCGCTTCTGGCGTGCGAAGAGCTGCGCCCCTGGATGCGGCGCGAGTTCGGCTGGCCACTGACCGAACTCGGCAACGCGAGGCTGCGCAAGGGCGATTTTGCCGGAGCTGAAGAAGCCTTTCTGGCGGCACACCAGAATGCCTGGTTGCCTCAGCCAGGGCTTGCATTGCTGCGACTGGCCCAGGGCCGGGTCGAGGAAGCCCTGACGATGATCGAAAGCGCCCTCGAGCATCCGTTCGACATTCCCTCGAAGGAGCGCCCGCCTTCAGGCGGCCTCCAGCGGGCGCCTCTGCGCGAGGCCCAGGTGGTTATCTCACTGGCCGCCGGTGATGCCCAGGCGGCCCGTACAGCCGCGAACGATCTCTCCGAGATCGCCCAAATGTACCAGAGCCGCACATTGCGGAATTCCGCGCTTGCCGCAAAGGGACGCCTGGCATTGCACGACGGGCAGGAGTGCGAGGCCATCCGCCTGCTGAGTGAGGCCGTTATGGAATGGGTGTCGTTGCGAATGCCATTCGAGGCCGCGACTCTGCGTGTTGTGCTTGCGGCAGCCCACCGAGCGGCGGGCGACGACAACACTGCCGAGCTGGAACTTGACGCCGCCTGTCGAGCCCTTGAGGCACTTAACGCCGGGGCCTGGGCTGAATTGGCTCGTGAACAGATTCCCTCGGTATCTGTAGGGACGGCGGCGACCCGCGAACAGTGCGTCTTTCGACGCGAGGGAGAGATGCGAACGGTGACCTTTGATGGCCGCACCGTGCGCCTGAAAGACCTCAAGGGCATGCGTTATCTGGAGCGCC
The DNA here is from genome assembly GCF_000686045.1 of Fodinicurvata fenggangensis DSM 21160. Classification (GTDB taxonomy): domain Bacteria; phylum Pseudomonadota; class Alphaproteobacteria; order Kiloniellales; family DSM-21159; genus Fodinicurvata; species Fodinicurvata fenggangensis. The sequence goes on along the minus strand of NZ_JMLV01000002.1, from coordinate 216,707 downwards.
TGCTGGCGGAACCCGGCCGTGACTTTCACGTGCTCGACCTGGTGGCGGTGGAGCGAGGCGCGTTTCCGGTCGCAGCCCCTGCGGATGCTTCCAGCATGGATGTACAATGCGGTTTGGAGGTGTTCGATTCGAAGGCCCGCGAGGCATATCGGCAGCGGCTCGCCGAGACGGAGGAGGACATCGCGGAGGCGGAGGCTGCCAACGACCTGCATCGGGCGGAGCTGGCACGGGCCGACCGCCAGTTTCTTATCGATGAACTCCGCCGCGGCGTTGGCCTGAATGATCGGGCCCGGACCATCGGTGATGGCTTCGAGCGTGCACGCACCAGCGCAACCCGTTCGCTACGATACACCCTCAATCGGATCGACCAATATCATCCGAGCCTTGGCGAGCACCTGGAACGAACAATCCACACAGGCACCTATTTCACCTACAAGCCTGACCCTCGTGCAGAGGTGGACTGGGAGACCTGAGGCATTTCCCCGGCAGTTACTTCCCATGAAAAAGGGGCGCCGCTTTCACGGCGCCCCTTCTCCTGCCTGGTATGTTGAGGCTTCACCGCGGTTCGCGCTGAAGCCCCTTCACGATGGCGTAACAGCCAAGTAGCAGCACGAGTGCGAACGGCAGACCGGTGGAGACCGCCGCTGCCTGCAAAGCGCCCAAGCCACCGCCGATCAACAGTGCGATCGCCACCAAGCCCTCGAAGGTGGCCCAGAAGACACGCTGGCTGACCGGTGCGTTGATCTTGCCGCCGGCCGTGATGGTGTCGATCACCAGACTGCCCGAGTCGGACGAAGTGACGAAGAACACAATCACCAGGACCACCCCGACGAGAGAGGTGATTGTCGTAAGCGGCAAGCCGTTCAGCATTTCGAACAGCTTCAATTCGAGCGCTGCATCAGCAATCTGGCCCATACCGGCCTCGTTGATCATGGTAATGGCCGTGCCACCGAATGCGGTCATCCACAGCACCGAGACCACCGAGGGGATGATCAGCACGCAGGTGATGAATTCACGCACCGTGCGCCCGCGGCTGACACGGGCAATGAACATACCCACAAATGGCGACCAGGAAATCCACCAGGCCCAGTAGAAGGATGTCCAGCCCTGGCGGAAGTTGTCATCTTCGCGTCCGAAGGGATTGGACAGCGGGATCAGTTCCTGACCATAGGCGAGGAGATTGCTGAAGAAACCTGTCGCAATGGCGATTGTCGGACCCACCACGATCACGAAGAACAGGAGGATGGCGGCCAGCCCCATGTTAATCTCGGACAGGACCTTGACGCCGCCTTCCAGGCCACGGAGCACCGAAACCAGCGCTAAGGCCGTGATCAGGAGGATCAGGATTACCTGTGCGGTGATGCCGTCAGGCAGGCCGAAGACGAAGTTCAGGCCAGCGGTGGCCTGGGTGGCCCCCAACCCCAGCGAGGTCGACAGCCCGAACAGCGTGGCGAAGACGGCCAGTATATCGATGATGTGACCCGGCCAGCCCCAGACCTTGTCGCCGAAGATCGGGTAGAACATGGAGCGGATGGTCAGCGGCAGGCCCTTGTTGAAGGAGAAGAGGGCCAGGGCCAGAGCAACGATGGCATAGATCGCCCAGGGGTGGAGACCCCAGTGGAAGATCGTGGCGGCCATACCCAGGCTGCGTGCCTCCGCTTCATTGCCTTCGGCCCCGCCAAGGGGCGCCCAGTCCGTGCGAACGCCGTCCTCGACAGTCGTGCCGCCCATTGCGGTGCCGTAGTGCCCAATCGGTTCGGCAACGCCATAGAACATGAGGCCGATGCCCATGCCCGCGGCGAAGAGCATGGAGAACCAACCGAAATAGGTGTGATCGGGTGTCGCCTCCTTGCCGCCCAACCTGACGTTACCCAGCGGGGTGACGATCAATGCCAGGCAGAGAATCACGAAGACGTTGCCTGCGATCAGGAAAAACCAGTCGAAGCGGGACGTTAGAAAGCCCCGCAAATCCTCGAAGGCCGGTCCTGCCGCATCCTGGAAAATGATGGTCCCCAGCACGAAGGCAACCACCACGAGCCCGGAAACCATGAAGACCGGGTTGTGGATATCAAGCCCGAATGGGCCGATCTTGGGTTGGATGTTGTCCTGGCCGACTTGATAATCGGTATCGATGGTTTCGGTCGCGCCCTCGGGCTCCGGAACCGCTTCCTCCCCTTCGCTGGGTTTATTAGGATCTTCCTGCATCTAATGCCCCTCCCTTGTCAGATATTCTGTACGAGACCCCTGTTCATCAGCGAACGATGAAGACCGAGGTGTCGGCATGCTCGGCGATATAACCGCCGTGCGAGGCCCAGACATAGTCCAGGACATTCGGCACATGGCTGGCCATGACCACCAGATCCGCGCCCGATTCCTCGATCGCCTTGCGCAAGGTCTTGTTGATATCGATCGCCGGGTCCGTCGAGGTATAGTAGACGGAATCCGTCTTTACGCCGTGGCTCTCGCCCTGCTTTTTGGCAAAGGCGGCCAGTTTTTCGCCGTATTCCTTTGGCGTATGTGCCACAGGAGAGGGCGTTTCCGGTGTTACGCCGACATAGCAGAGTTCTGCTTTCCAGCTCTTTGCCAATTCGGCTGCAGTGTCGAGGGCCTTTGTAAGGTTCTCGGCATGGGTGAGGTCGACCGGAACCAGAATTTTCTTGTACATCTGTTTCCCCCTGTTTCTGATGGTGCACCCCCGGATGAGGGGGTGCGTTACTTGAGTATATCCCAGCCGGCTGCGCGAAATACTCAAGTCAGGACGCTATCACCAGTATGTGCCAACGCAAAGCCTGAATGCACATTTCAAGTGGCGCAAGTTCTTGTTTCTCCCGGCAAGCTTGACTAGGAAGAAACTCACATCCTGTGCAAGTTAACTCAAAAGCTAATAAGACGTAAGCTGATCTTCCCGGTTCGCCAGCAGACGGGATCGGAACGGTTACTTTGAATTTGAAAGCGGAGAGCCATTGCAACCGTGGGAGAGGCCCTACAGCGTAAACAAGGCAGGACTCCGACTTCGGGTCCGCCTTACGCCACGAGCAAGCCGTGATGGTGTGGCTGGTCTTGTTCAGGATTCACAGGGGCAGACCCTATTGCAGGTGCGGCTGAAGGCACCGCCCGTCGAGGGGGCCGCCAACAAGGCGCTGGTCAATTTCCTGGCCTCGGAACTGAAACTGCGCAAGGGTGACATCGAAATCGTCGCGGGCGCAAAGTCGCGCGTGAAAATGGTTCAGCTCAGCGGTGAGAGCAGCACGCTGGAAGCACGCCTGAACAAGATATTGCAAGAATGCTGAAGTCTACTTGATGTGGCGCTCCAGGCCGGAGGCCAACTCGTCGGCCGGGGTCTGGTGCGTGAAGTGGGTCAGATACTCTCCTTCCGGGCCCATCAGGTAGATGTAGGAGGAGTGGTCCACCAGGTAGTCGCTTTCCGAGGCGTCCTCTACCTTCTCGTAATAGACACGATACTTCTTGGCCGCAGCGGCGATCTGGTCCTTGGTGCCCGTGAGGGCCACAAGGTCAGGGTGGAAGTGCTGGGCATAGCTGGCCATTTCCTCCACCGTGTCGCGTTCCGGGTCCACGGTTATGAAGATGGGCACCACCTGTTCGGCCTTGGCCGGGGCCTCTTCATCAAGCATGTCCAGCGCCTGAGTCATGTTCGTCAGAGCGGTGGGACAGACATCGGGGCAAAAGGTAAAGCCGAAATAGATCAGCATGTACTCACCCGCGAACTGCCGGGCCCGGCGCATCTCGCCATTCTGGTCTGTCAGCTCGAAGGGGCCACCGATCCTGGCTTCGCCGGAACTGTTGCTTTCAATGCGGTCCTGGGGTGCCGGAGAGGGCTCCCGCAGGTACCAGGCGGCTGCCAGTCCGAGCAGCAGGAGGATAAAGCCGGTGACAAAGATGACCAATGCGCGTTTGAGAAGACGGGATTGCATCACTGTGTTCGAGTCCGAAAACCTGCATTGAAAAGAAACCGGGATGTGATCGTGAATCTAGGCATTCTCATCCCGTTCACCAGGCTGAATCCTTGCCTTCGACTGCGGCAATCTGCCCCGAACCTGCGCCGGTGCGAAAGTAACCGTCTTGTACCTAGCGCTGTGTGGCCGTGCGCAGCGCCTCGCGCAATCCATCTGCCTGGGGATTGTGGTAGCGCCGGTCGATCACGATTTGCTGCGGTTCCACCCCCGCCGCGTCGTAATAGGCGGCATTCAGGCCGTCCTTGCGGAACATGCCGGCGCCCTCCAATGCTCCGCCGCCGAAGAGGCCCTCGGTGCGTGAGAAGGCCAGCATGTCGGCATCCATGTTGGTGGTGGTGCTGGCGCCCAGCCCCTTGCCCATGGGGCCGAGGGCCACGGAAACATCGCCGCCGAACTTGACCTGGTCATTCAGGATGGACTGCACCGCCCCCTTGTTCATGACGGTGAAGACGGCCTCGGAAACCTGACCGCCAATCTGCAGCCCTATGCTGCCGGAAGCGAGGGTATAGAAGGCTGGCGATGACCACTCGTCGTCATCCCCCTTGACCACCAGGAGGCCATTCCCCCCTTCGGCGCCGATGATGAAGCCGCCCTTGAGCAGGCGCGGGAAGATCAAAACGGCTTCCGCCTGCCGGATATAGTTGGCCAGTTCACCCTGCTCGGGGTCACGCAGCATGGACTTCAGGGTGGTCTCTGCCTTGATGACGATGTCCTCGGCATCCTGCCTCTGGTCGGCCGCGGCCGTGGCCACCTGCTGCAGCAGGGCGGCCATGAGCGTCAGAGCGAAACAGAGTGCGAGCGTCAGGCTGCGCCGCAGGGCTGTCAGGTTGTTTGCACGTCGTGCAACGGCCAGTCTGTGCATGATCTTGTCCTTCCCAGTGGTCCCTGTTCGTGAGTTCGCATCAAAGCTCAACTTTGAGGCGGAAAATTGACCAGCGACACGCGCCAGGAATCCTCCGCCGATATATCATGTGGGGGCTCGGCTGTGTCGGAAAAATGATCCATGCGTGTCAAAGAGCAATTATCAACCGCAAAGCGAAGGGCGCGTTCCGGTTCCAGGCCAAGGGCCACCCCCAAAGCGGCACGAATGGTGCCGCCATGGGCCACGCAGACAATGTCCTGTCCGGCGTGCGCCTGGAGCAGGTCGTTCATGGCCTGGCGCACCCGTTCCATCAGGTCGGCAAAGCTCTCGCCGCCCGGGGGGCGGGTCCGGGCCGGCGTGATCCAGAAGCGGTGCCAGTCGAATTCGTCGCGTTGGCGCAACTGATCGTGTGTCAGACCCTGCCAGTCCCCGAAGCCCTGCTCGGCCAGGCGCGGTTCGACAAGCATCTCGGCCAGCTCGAAGCCGGCATGACTGGCGAAGGCTTCGGCGGTTTGCCGTGTGCGCCGCAGGTGGCTGGTAACCCAGGTTGCATCGCGCGGCAGCCGTTCGGCAACTTGACGGAAAAGCCGCGGATCACTGCAATCGCAGTCCACATCGTTGTCGCCATAGATAATGCCACCGCTGTTGACCGGGGCGTGGCGAATCCACCACCAATGCGTCGTCTTGTTCATTGAGCGTTCCGTCTTTTCCCTACCAGGCGGCGGCTGTCAGCAGGACCAGCACGTCCACTGACTGCTGCAATGCCCCCATGATGTCTCCCGTGTATCCGCCGAAGATCTTCCGGATGGTAATCAGGAAGATCAGGCAGTAGAGGGCGATAAGTCCGATCAGGGCAAAGGTAAAGCCGAAAGAACTGAAAAGCAGGGAAATGAGGATGGCCAAGCCACAGGCCCAGAGCACGGTACTGCCCGTGGGTTCCCCCAATCCGGCCCCCAGCCCGTCACTGCGCGCCGGAGTCATGAAAAAGGCGGCCAGGGGCAGCACGGCCCGCGAGGCAGCCGCCGCGATGATCAGGGCAGCGATGACCTCCTCCACCTCGGCCAGGTGCGCCAGGGCGGCTGCCTTCACGGTCACCATGACGATCAGCGCCAGGGCACCGGTGGTCCCGATCCGACTGTCGCGCATGATCTCCAGGCGCTGCTCCCGGTCGACCGGCGCCCCAAGTGCATCGCACATGTCGGCCAGGCCATCCTCGTGTAGCGCGCCCGTCAGCTTCATCAGCGTGGCCAGAGCCAGCAGCGCGGCTATAAGTGGTGGAAGATTGAGCCAGAGGGCCAGGGCATAGACGATCCCACCCGCAAGGCCGATCAGCAGACCGGCCAGGGGATAGGCCCTGAGGGCGCGAACGCGGTCTGCATCGCTCGGCCAGCCGCGTGGCGACACGGGCAGGCGCGTCAGAAATCCGAGCGCCAGGGCAAGGTCGCGACTCCAATGCTTCAGCATTTCACACCTTTCCAGTTCTGATCCTGCCACGGGCCGTTCGGCACAATCTCGTGCCAGTCGTGCCAACGTGCTTGTCATCAGGCGGGTGCCTGTAGGACAGTCCGCAACAGTCAGTTTACAAAGAATACAAGCACGGCAGGCCGGGTGAAACACCCTTGCCGGGACAAGGACAAAGCATGAGCGATTCCCAGGATGAAAATGCCAGCCTGGAAGAGATCCGGCAGCTTCTGCCGGAACTTCCGGGACCGGACATGGACGCGGGCACGGCCGCCCTGCAGCATCAGACGCAGCTGACAAAACCGGCGGGTTCGCTCGGCCGGCTGGAGGAGCTTGCCGTTTGGCTGGCCACCTGGCAAGGACGCAAGCGTCCGTCCATGGACCGGCCGCGCGTGGCGGTGTTTGCCGGGAATCATGGCATCACGGCACATGGTGTCTCGGCCTATCCCGCCAGCGTGACCGAGCAGATGGTGCAGAACTTCATCAATGGCGGTGCCGCCGTGAACCAGTTGGCCGGCAACGTGGGTGCCGACCTTAGGGTCTATGAAATGGCCCTGGACCAGCCGACAGGGGATTTCACCCAAGGTCCGGCCATGAACGAGGAGGACTGCGCGCTTGCGCTCTCCTACGGCATGATGTCGGTGGAAGAGGGCTTCGATGTCATGGCCGTCGGCGAGATGGGCATCGGCAACACGACCTCGGCAGCGGCGCTGTGTTGCGCCCTTTTCGGGGGCGAAGCGTCCGACTGGGTCGGAAGCGGTACCGGCGTGGACGAAGCGGGCCTGGTGCGCAAAGCCGAGACCGTGGCGGCCGGGCTGGCGGCCAACCAGACCGAGATGACGGACCCCTTCGAGATCCTGCGCTGCCTGGGCGGCCTTGAGCTGGCCGCCATTGCTGGCGCCATCCTGGCTTGCCGCATGGGACGCATCCCCGTGGTCCTGGACGGCTTCGCCTGCACCGCAGCGGCGGCCGTGCTGCATGCTGCCGATTCCCGCGCGCTGGATCACTGCATTGTCGGCCACCAATCGGTCGAGCCCGGACATGCCCGCCTGCTGGAGGTGCTTGGCAAGACCCCGCTGATGAACCTGGGGATGCGCCTGGGCGAAGGCTCCGGCGCCACCTTGGGCATCCAGATCCTGCAGTCGGCCGTAGCCTGTCACATCGGCATGGCGACCTTCGAGGAGGCCGGGGTCAGCGGGCCGGTCGAGGAGTAGGTCGCCTCATCTTCACGCAAACATGCGCTGGTGCAGGTCGAACATGATCCAGATGCTGCCGCCGATCATGATGAAGATCAGCACCGAGGCAAATGCGATCGCCAGAAGCGTCTCGCGGGGAGTCGTCGAGACCCCCAGATGCAGGAAGAAGCGCAGGTGGACCAGGATCTGGACCACGGCGGCGGCCACGACGACAAGCAGCGTTTCCGTGCGTGGCAAGCTTCCGGTGGCGACCAGGGCAAAGGGAATGACCGTCAGGATCAGCGCCAGGACGAAGCCGGTCAGGTAGCGTTTCAGCCCCGGCAGGGCCGGTCTTGCAGGACTGTTGGAGGACGAATCGGTCATTCCAGGACTCCCGGCAGATAGACGACGGAGAAGATGCCCACCCAGATGATGTCCAGGAAGTGCCAGAACAGGCCAAGTCGCGCGAGGCGCGAGGACACGGGGGCGGTAAGCCCCTTCAGGGCCACCTGGCTCATCATGACCAGGATCCAGAGCAGTCCGACAGAGACGTGCAGGCCGTGGGTGCCCACCAGCACGAAGAAGGACGAGAGCGCACCGCTCTGGTCCGGGCCGGCGCCTGCGGCAATCATGCCCTGGAACTCCACCAGTTCCATCAGGACAAATCCCAGGCCCAGCAGGAAGGTGACCAGCAGAAAGGCCTGAAGCAGCCTGGGCCGGTTCGCTTTCTGGGCCAGGCTGGCAAGGCCAAAGGTCAGACTGCTGGTCAGCAGCAGCAGAGTCTCGCCGAAGGCGTGGGTCAGGCTGAACTGGCTTTGCGGCGAGGGCGCGCCGGCGATGTTGCCGGCCATGACCAGGTAGGTCGCGAAGAGCAGGGCGAAGATGACGGCATCGCTGAGCATGTAGAGCCAGAAGCCGAGCGTCCGCTCCTCGTAAGCCCCTCCCTGTGCGGCGCCTTCCTCGGGGGAATGGACTCTGTCCTGGACCGTCATGGCGTCTGTTCCTGGAGTGCCGGGGAGTCTGCGGTCTGGTCGCGGGCACTGTCCGCCGCCCAACGCGCCGCGGCCTGTCGCAACTGGTGGTGACGGGTTTCGGTGCGCTCGACCTCTTCGGCAGGAAGGACGAACTCACAGTCGTCATCGAAGCTGCGTGCAATGACGGTGCCGACAATGGCCGCCAGGGCAGCAATGGCGAGCCACCAGATATGCCAGACCACGGCAAAACCCAGCAGGAAGGCCAGGGCACCCAGCAGGACCCCGGCCGCTGTGCTGCGCGGCAGCTCGATGTCGCTGTAGTGCTGTGGCCGCTGGTCGGCCTTGCCCTGCTTCTTCATCTCGTGGAAGGCATCGATGCTTTCCACCTGGGGCAGGACTGCAAAGTTGTAGGGGGCCGGCGGCGAGGCGGTCATCCACTCCAGGGTGCGTCCGTCCCAGGGATCGCCGGTCAGGTCGCGCCGTTCGTGGCGCGTACGGATACTGACCGCCAGCTGGATGATCAGGCAGGCGATGCCGCCAAGGATAACGACGGCGCCCAGCGCGGCAACGATCAGGTAGGGCTGCCACTCCGGAACGTTGTACTGCTCCAGACGGCGCGGCATGCCCATGAAGCCCAAGAGGTAAAGCGGCATGAAGGCGAGGTAGAAGCCGATGATCCAGCACCAGAAAGAGCGCGCCCCCCAACGTGCATCCAGGGTGAAACCGAACATCTTGGGAAACCAGTACATGTAGCCGGCGAGGAAGCCGAAGAGGACGCCCGGGATGATCATGTTGTGAAAGTGGGCCACCAGGAATGTCGTGTTGTGCATCAGATAGTCGACGGGCGGCAGGGCCAGCAGCACGCCGGTGACGCCGCCGATGACGAAGGTCACGATGAATCCGAGGGTCCAGAGCATCGGTGGAGGGAACTCGATGCGGCCCCTGAACATGGTCAGCAGCCAGTCGAAGACCTTCACCCCCGTCGGCACCGCAATGACCATGGTGGCGATGCCGAAGAAGGCGTTGACGCTGGCGCTCGAGCCCATGGTGAAGAAGTGATGCAGCCAGACGGTGAAGGAGAGCAGCCCAATCGCCATCGTGGCGATGACCAGGGATGTATAGCCGAACAGGCGCTTGCGCGAGAAGGTGGCCACGACTTCGGAGAAGACGCCGAAGGCCGGCAGGATCAGGATATAGACCTCCGGATGCCCCCAGATCCAGAAGAGGTTGATGTAGTTCATCATGTTGCCGCCATCGGCATTGGTGAAGAAATGCAGGCCGAAGATGCGGTCCAGGGCCAGCATGGAGACCACTACGGTGAGCGCCGGGAAGGCGAAGATCATCAGAAGGCTTGAGCAGAAGGCGGTCCAGGTGAACAGCGGCATGCGCATCAGCTTCATGCCGGGGGCGCGCCGCTTGAGGATCGTGACCACGAAGTTGATGCCGGTCAGCGTCGTGCCGACGCCGCTGACCAGGATCGCCCAGATCCAGTAGTCGACGCCAACCGAGGGGTTGTGGGCGATGCCGGAATAGGGCGGATAACCGGTCCAGCCGGCTGTGGAGAAGGTGCCCAGCACCAGCGAGATCATGACCAGAGCGGCGCCGGCGGCACTCAGCCAGAGGCTCAGTGAGTTCAGGAAGGGGAAGGCCACGTCGCGCGCACCGATCTGTTGCGGCATGATGACGTTGATCAGGCCCGAGAGGAACGGCATGGCCATGAAGAAGATCATGATGGTGCCGTGTGAGGAAAAGATCTGGTCGAAGTGATCGGGTGGCAGGTAGCCGTCGGAATTCAGTGCAAAGGCCTGCTGCGCGCGCATCATTATGGCGTCGATGAATCCGCGCAGCAGCATGACCAGGGCCAGCACGATGTACATGATGCCGACCCGCTTGTGGTCGACGCTGGTGAGCCATTCGGTCCAGAGATAGCGCCAGAGACCGAACCAGGTGATGAGCGCGACCACGGCAAACCCGCCGAAGACGATCAGGCCCGCACCTCCCATGGCAACCCAGCTGTAGAAGGGCAATGCATCGAGTGTCAGTTTACCTAGCATTGCGGGACTCCACAGCGGATTCGGGGGTGACCGAGGCTTGCGCCGATGGGGGGCCAGGACGTGGGGCGTATTTCGAAATGATGTCCTGGAACAGGTTTGCCTTCACGTCCGCGTAATAGGTCACGGGGTGGTTGCTGCTGGGTTTCGCCAGCGCCTTGTAGCTGTCTGCATCAAGCGAGTCCGAGGCCTGCCGGGCCTGTTCCACCCAGTCCTGGAAGTCTTCCCCTGTCTGGGCGATTGCCTTGAAATGCTGGCCGGAAAAGCCATCGCCGCTGTACTGGACGTTGCGGCCCGTGAAGGTCCCGGGCGCGTCGGCCAGGAGGTTGAGCCGCGTCTGCATGCCCGCCATGGCATAGATCTGGCCGGCGAGCGCAGGGATGTGGAAGGAATTCATGACCGTGTCGGAGGTGATGCGCAGGCTAAGCGGCCGGTCGCTGGGAAAGGCCAGCTCGTTGACCGAGGCAACGCCCTGTTCGGGATAGATGAACAGCCACTTCCAGTCCTGGGCCACGACCTGAACCTCGAGTGCCTCTTCCTTGGTGTGCAGCTGCTTGTAGGGGTCCAGCCTGTGTGTCGCGTTCCAGAGCAGGACCCCCAGGGAGATCACGATCAGGGCCGGCACGATCCAGATGATGGTATCGACCAGGCCGGAGTAGGACCAGTCAGGCTCGTAGCGCGCCGTCCTGTTCGAAGCGCGGTACCGAAGGATGAAAAAAAAGGTCATGGCGAAGACGGGGATCACCACGAGCATCATCAGGGCCAGGGCGGTGAACAGCAGGTTGCGCTCCGCCAGGGCTTGCGGTCCCGCCGGATCGATCAGCGGGGCCTCGGCCAGGCCGCAGCCGGCAACCATGACAGCAAAACCACAGGCCACCGCAGCCCGAAGATATCCACGCGCCTTCATCGTCCCCCCGTTCCGAGCCGCCTTCCCTGGCTCGTGCGATCACCGATGCTCTCCCCGATTCGCGGTGGCATTGTGGAACGCTTCACTGCAGGCGATCAACCCATTAAGCGCAGTGAAGGGGCAGATCTGCAGCCGATCGGGTCAGCCCCGTCCCCGTTCGCGGGCAGCCGGGATGACCAGATGGTCCAGCCAGTTGGCCAGTTCGCGATTGCGAGCGGCGGCATCCAGGACCATTCCGTTGAGGCCATAGAGCCAGCTCAGGTCCTTGCGGCCGGGATCGGCCTGCAGGGCCTTCAGGTCGCCGGTAAAGCGTTCCAGCGCCGCCATGTCGGCAAAGAAGCCGTCGGCAAGCATGCGTTCACGGTAGCGCAGGATAACCGTGGCGATCTCGTTGAAATCATATTCCGGGTGGTACTGGACCGCCCAGCAAACGCTGTTGTCGTGGCGAATCTCCGCCGCCTGGATACGGCTGACCTCGTTGCCGGCCAGGACGGTCATGCCAGGCGGTTCTACCGAAACCTCGTCCAGATGGACGCAGATGGCATCGAAGACCGGGTCCTTGCCCGCCAGCAGAGGATGCGTTCCGCCTTCCCCCAAGAGGCGGATGCGCCGGGCAAAACCGATTTCACGGCCCAGGGGGTTGGCCCGGACTTCGCCGCCCGCGGCCACGGTGGCCACCTGCAGCCCCCAGCAACTGCCGAAGATGGGGGTGCCCGAGGCGAAGGCGGCATGGGCCAGTTCGACCTGGCGTTTCACTTCCGGTTCATCGTTGTAGACATTGAGAGCCGAGCCCGTCCAGGCGATGCCGTCATAGGCCGCCAGTTCCCCGGTCAAGGGCAGGCTGCCCCCCGAGGTGTCGGCAGGATGAACGCTGTCGCATTCCACATCCGGATTCAGCGACTTGAGCACGGAAATGTAGTGGTCGGCTGTCCGCTTGCCGCCCAGCGAGGCATGCGCATCGTTGAGCTGCGGCGTGTTGCCGTCCACCACCAGGATGCGCAGCTGCGCCATTACACGGCCTCCCGCAGGAGTCCGCTCTGGGCCGAGAGGAAGATGTGTTCGAGGGTCTCGGCGGTCAGCTTTTGGGGATTGCCGCCGGCCGAGGGGTCCTCGATGGCCATGCGGCCGATGTCGGCAGAGCGCTCCGCATCGACGCCGATTTCGGCCAGGCTGTTGGGGATGTTCATCGCCTCCCGGAATTCCAGCACCCAGTCGAGGACGCCGTCGAAGCCGCCCTTGGGCAGGTCCAGGACACGGCCGACCAGGTCCATGCGTTCGGCGATGACCGGACGGTTGTACTGCATGACATAGGGCAGGATGATCGCGTTGGTGAGTCCGTGGTGGGTGTCGTAGAGCGCGCCCACGGGATGCGCGATGGCGTGGACGGCGCCCAGGCCCTTCTGGAAGGCGGCCGCGCCCATGCTGGCCGCAGCCAGCATGTTGGCCCGCGCCTCGATGTCCTCGCCATTCTCGTAGGCGCGCGGCAGGAATTCCTTGATGAGCCGCATGCCCTCGATGGCGAAACCGTCGGCCAGGGGATGGAAACCCGGCGCGCAATAGGCCTCGAAGCAGTGCACGAAGGCATCCAGCCCGGTGGCGGCCGTGATCTTGGCCGGCAAGCCGATGGTCAGACCGGGATCCTCGATCACGATTCCCGGCAGCATGCGGGGATGGAAGATGATCTTCTTCTCGTGCGTGGCCTCGTTTGTGATGACCGAGGCACGGCCCACCTCGGAGCCGGTGCCGGCGGTGGTGGGAACGGCGACCACGGGGGCGATGCCCTCGGCATTGGCCCGCTTCCAGTTATCGCCCACATCCTCGAAATCCCAGATGGGGCGGGTCTGTCCGACCATCAGCGCCACGGCCTTCGCGGCATCCAGACCACTGCCACCACCGAAGGCGATGACGCCGTCATGGCCGCCCTCGCGGTAGGCGCGTACCCCTGCATCCACGTTTTCGCCAACCGGATTGCCCTTCACTTCGGCGAAGAGCGTGGTGTGCAACCCCTCTCCTTCGGCGATGTCGATGGTTTCCTGGACGATGGGTGCATCCTTCAGGCCTGCATCGGTGATCAGCAGTGGGCGTGAAATGCCCAGCTGACGACAGGCTTCGGGCAGTTCGTGAATGCGGCCGGGTCCGGCCCAGATGTTGGTTGGATAGCCCCAGTTACCGGAAAGCTCGGTCATGATCGGATGTCCTCTTGAAAGCGTGGCGCGCGTGCTGGCTGCTTCTGGTGACGCAAGTCAGAGCTTCGTGCGAAGGTTGAAGGACTTGGGCCGTGTCAGCGATTCATAGCCCAGGCGCGATAGCGTGCAGCCGCGCCCCGAGTCCTTGATGCCCGTCCAGGCCAGCGCCGGGTCCAGGTAATCGCAGCGGTTCATGAAGAAGGTGCCGGTCTCGACCGCGTCGCCGATGCGCTGCGCCGCTTCTGCATCCGACGTCCAGACGGCGGCCGTCAGGCCGAAGTCGCTGTCGTTCATCAGCGAGATGGCTTCTTCATCGGAGTTCACCTTCATGATGGCCGCAACCGGGCCGAAGGTTTCTTCACGCATCACCCGCATGTCGTGGTTCACGTCCACCAGGACCTGCGGCGCCAGATAGGCAGAGCCCTCCTCGTTGGCAGGGAATTCGGCGGGATCCACCAGGGCGCGCGCGCCGGCCTCCACAGCCTCCTTGACCTGGCCGCGCACGAAGTCAGCGGCGGCGGGGCGTACCATCGGCCCGATGGTCGTCTCGTCCTCGAGCGGGTTGCCCAGGCGATATCCGCGGGTCTGTGTGACAAAGGCCTCGACGAAGCTGTCATAGAGCTTGGCATCCACGTAGATGCGTTCGATCCCGCAGCAGGACTGTCCGGAGTTGAAGAAACTGCCGTCCACCAGGCTGTCCACGGCATGCTGCAGGTCGGCATCGCCGCGCACGTAGGCCGGATCCTTGCCGCCAAGTTCGAGTCCGGCACCGGCAAAGTGGTTCGAGATGGCCTTTTGCACCGTATGGCCGCCCTTCACCGAGCCGGTGAAGCAGACGAAGTTGACGCGGGGATCGGCCATCATCTTTTCGGAGACCGGATGCGAAAGGTGCAGCGGCTGGAAGACGCCCTCAGGCAGGCCGGCGGCGGCGAAGGCCTCGGCGTAGCGCTCAGCGCTGAGCGGTGTCTGGTGCGAGGGCTTGAGAATGACCGCGTTGCCCGCAGCGAGCGCCGGGATGACGGCGTTGACCGAAGTCAGGAAAGGATAGTTCCAGGGTGCGATGATGGCGACAATGCCCTGGGGCTCGCGTCGGATGAAACGCTCGAAGCCGTCCTTGGGCGTCGGCCGGATGTCGGCCAGTGCCTCGGGGGCAATCTCGATCATGTGGCGGGCGCGTTCTTCCATGCCGCCAACTTCGGCCGGAGCCTGGGAGATCGGGCGGCCCATCTGCCAGGCAACCTGCTCGGAGAGCTGGTCCTTGCGCTCGACCAGATAGTCGATAGCGCGGCTGAGAATGGCACAGCGCTTCTCGACAGGGGTGTTCCGCCAGATGCGCTGGCCCTGGCGGGCGCGCTCAAGGGCCCGGTCCAGCTCGCCCTCGTCGGCGAGCGGGCGTTCAACATAGACGCTTCCGTCAACGGGGCTGACGGTCTTCAGCATTTCAGTCATCTAGTTGGTTCCTCAAATAATCTCGAAGTAGCGGTTAAGCTGCCAGTCCGTAATGGCCTTGCGAGCCTCGCGATCTTCCCATTCGCGCGTGGCGGCATAGTGTTCCACGAAGTCCTTGCCGAACAGTTCGTTGGCCACCTTGGAACGCTGCAGCCGTTCGGCGGCTTCGCTCAGGGTGCGGGGCAGCTGCTGGCTGCGGGTGGTTTTCTTCTCGTAGGCATTGCCCACCACCGGGGCTGTCGGCTCGATTTTGTTCTCGATGCCCCAGAGCCCGGAGCCAAGGGCGGCGGCCAGTGCTATATGGGGATTAATGTCGGCTGCGGAAATGCGGTATTCCACCCGTTGCGCCTTGGGGGATCCACCGATGGCGCGCAGGGCCGTGGTGCGATTCTCGAAGCCCCAGGTCGCGGCCGTCGGCGCCCAGAAGCCCGGAATCAGGCGCGTGTAGCTGTTCACCGTGCAGGCGATCATGGCCGCCAGTTCGGGCATCAGCTTCTGCTGGCCACCGATGAAGTGGCGCATGGTGTCGCTTATGGCATTGTCCTTGGAAGGGTCGTGGAAGACGGCCTCGCCGCTCTTGGAGTCCTTCAGCGAAATGTGGATGTGGCCGCTCTGGCCCGGCCAGTCGGGCGACCACTTGGCCATGAAGGTGGCCATCCAGCCATTGCGCTGGGCCAGTACCTTGGTGAAGGTCTTGAACAGTGCGGCCTTGTCGGCGGCGGACAGGGCGTCGTCGACGGCGATGGCGGCTTCCAGCACGCCGGGGCCGGTCTCGGTGTGCAGACCCTCGATGGGGAAGTCCATCTCGCGACCCAGGTGCATCAGGTCCTGATAGAACTCCGAGAAGACCGAGTTGCGCAGCACGGAATAGCCGAAGAAGCCCGGCGTGATGCACTTCAGGTCCTGGTAGTTCTTCTCGCGGATGCTCTGGGGTGTTTCGTCGAACAGGAAGAACTCGAACTCGCAAGCGGCATGGGGTACAAGGCCCATGTCGGCAGCGCGCTGCAACACACGGCGCAGAACACCGCGCGGACAGACCGCCTCGCCCTTTTCCGCGAACTCGCCCAGGAAAAGAAGCGTGTTGTCCTCGAGCGGAAGTTCCCGGCAGGTCTCGGGCAACACGCGCACCTGCGCGTCGGGGTAGGCGGTGTGCCAGCCGGTAAAGGTGGTGTTGTCGTACATCTGGTCGTGGGAATCCCAGCCCAGCACCACGTCGCAGAATCCGAAGCCGCCTTCCAGTGCCGAGAGGAACTTGTCGCGCGACATGTACTTGCCGCGCATGATCCCGTCGCTGTCGAAGACCGCAACCTTGATGTCCTTGACGTCACGCTCGCGTATCAGTTTGACGGCGTCTTCCGCAGTCTTCACGTCTGCTGCCCGCATGCTCCCACTCCCTGTCTGATTGTTCGGCTGCACAGCCTCCGTGCGCCGAAATGAGGATTTCCTGCAAGTTCAAGCCCGGAGCAGCGCGCCTTTGCGCGGCCGCAGGGCCAGTTTGGATAACTTTTTCCAACTCTGATAAATAATGTCAATTCTGAAATTATCTGTTCATTGTCTTCTGCTCCCTCTGAGCTGCTCATTTATCCGTATCGGGTACTGGCAAGGCCCAGGCCGTGCGCACCGTCTCCAGATCCTTCAGGCGGTCAGCAAAACTGTCGCCCAAGCGGTCCATGACAGCGGCGACCAGGGCCTCCACCGTCATCATAAGAGCGGCCGAAGAGTCCCAGCCGAAGGGGCTGATAGTTCGCACCGCAATGACGTGGTCCGCCTGGGCCACAGCCGGCGACATCCATTCGTCGGTGAACAGGATGATGCGTGTCCTGCGCCGCGCCGCCTCGGTCACGAAGGCGGCAATATCGGGCTGGTAACGGCGCACGTCGAAGGCAGCCAGGACATCGTTGCGTCCCAGGTCCAGCAGCTGGTCCGGCCAGGCCGCACTCTGGCCACCCACTTCGTGAACGTTGGCACGCACGGCACGCAGGTGCAGGAAGAGATAGTGGGCCAGGGCCGAGGTGAAACGCCCGCCCAGGACATAGAGCGGGCGCTTCGGTTGGCAGAGCAGATCGACGATGGCGTTGAATTCGCTACGCGACAGCCTGTCGATGGTCTGTTCGATGTTCTCGCTGACCTGGGCGCCAAAGCGGCTTAGAAAATCCTTCTCGGGCACCTGCTCCTGCTGCTGTACCTCCCAGCGTCCCAGCGGCGAGGACAGACGGGTGGTGAGTTCACTGCGCAGCACCGACTGGAATTCGGGATAGCCCGAGAATCCCAACTTGCCGAGAAGGCGGAGGATGGTTGCACCGCTGACCCCGGCCCTGCGGGCAAAGACGGTGATGCTTTCCAGCCCGGCCATGGGATAGTGGCTCATCAGCACGCGCGCCGCCCGGCGCTCGGAAGGCGTCAGCCTGTCCATGATGTCTCGCAGCTGGTCGGAAACGGGCCTGGGGGCCGTGGCGCTTTGCGGCATTCCCTGTTCCTCAAGGCAGTGATTTCGCAGTTCTGCTGGCGGTGGATTGTGGCAAAGCCGCAAGGGGAAATCACCTGAATCCTGGAGCAAGATCGCTCTCGGAATATCCAGTGACTGGAACAGGATATCGGGTGTTAAGCGGAAAGCAATCTGCCACCTTGCCGATTTTTCGGGCAGTGTTATCGTGCATATGAAAGCTCTTGTCGCGCACTGCGGGTAACAGGGCCGGCCTTGCCTGAGGCTTTCCCGCGACGAGCGAGACAAAACAACTCCCGGTGTGCCGCGTGATCGGCAGGAAAGAAGAGGGCGATCCATGGTTACCCATAGCGAGGATCAGAAGTCGGATCTTGTCTCCCGCACGTTGTCGACTTTTGAGAGCAGGCTGAAGGACACGGCCCAGGCCAAGGTTGCGCAGGAATTCGCCAAGGCCTTCCTGGAGGATGCGCCGCCCGAGGATATCCTGGACGAGACACCGGAGAACCTGGCCGGGGCCATTGCCTCGCTCTGGCACTTCGCGGGGCAGCGACAGGCCCGTACGGCCAAGCTGCGGGTCTACAATCCCGATGAAAAGCAAGACGGCTGGACGAGCCAGCACAGCGCACTTGAGATCGTCAATGACGACATGCCCTTCCTGGTGGATTCCGTGACGGCGGCGCTGAACCAGATGGAGATTGAGGTCTACCTGGTGGTGCACCCCATCCTTCTGGTCGAGCGGGATGATGCGGGCAACCTGAGCTCCGTTGCAGATCCAGCCGATCCGCAGAACGTGGGGCGTCCGGAATCGAACATGCTGCTGCTGATCAGCGAGCAGCCGAAATCCCGTCACAAGAAGGTCGAGAAGACTCTGGCGGCGGTGCTGGAAGATGTGCGGGCCTCCGTCGAGGACTGGCGCCTGATGCGCCAGCGTTGCTGGGACATCATCAAGGAGCTGGATCGTGATCCGCCGCGCCTTCCGCGCGACGAGATATCCGAGGGCATTGCCTTCCTGGAGTGGCTGGATGATGACCATTTCACCTACTTGGGCTTCCGGGAATACCGCTTTACCGGCAAGGGCAAGAGCGCGGTGGCGGAGATCGATTCCGAAAGCGGCCTGGGGCTGTTGCGCGATCCGCAATTCTCGGTTTTCGACGGCCTGCGCGACCTGGGTAAGCTGCCGGCCGATGTCCAGGATTGGCTGAAGAAGCCTGAACTACTGCGCATCACCAAGGCCAACAGCCGTTCCACCGTTCACCGGCCGACCCATCTGGACACCATTGCCATCAAGACCTTCAACTCCAAGGGCGAGGTGACCGGCGAGCGGCTGTTCATTGGCCTGTTCACCTCGACCGCCTATTCGCGCAGCCCGCGTCACATACCCCTGTTGCGCCACAAGGTGGACGAGACCATCGAGCAGGCGGGGTTCGTGCCCGGCAGCCACAATGGCAAGGCGCTGCTGCACATCCTGGAGACCTTCCCGCGCGACGAACTGTTTCAGATTCACCAGGAGGAATTGACCGAGATCGCCCTGGGTATCCTGAACCTGCAGGAACGTCAGCGCACCGCCCTGTTCGTGCGCAAGGATCCCTTCGAGCGCTTCGTCTCCTGCCTGATCTACGTGCCACGCGACCGCTTCGATACGAACCTGAGGCACAAGCTTCAGCACATCGTGGCCGAGGCCTACGCCGGTGAAGTCAGTTCCTTCCAGACCATGCTGGGCGATTCTCCCCTGGCGCGCTTGCATGTCATCGTGGCCACCAAGCGCGGCAAGGTGCCCAAGGTGGATGTCCGCGAGTTGGAAAGCCGGATTGCCTATACGGCGCGCTCCTGGGTCGACAGCCTGGAACGCTGCCTCGTCGAGCACTACGGCGAACAGCGTGGACATAGTCTGCTGCGCCGATATGGGCGTGCCTTCTCGAATGCATACAAGGAGCAGTTCACCGAGGAGCAGGCGCTGAAGGACGTCCAGCTTATGGAAAAGCTGGACGACGGGCATGCCATAGAGATGGACCTTTACCGGCCTGCCGATTCCGATGCCGAGCAGTTGAACTTCAAAGTGTTCGTGCCGGAGCGACCGGTACATCTCAGCGATGTCATGCCCATGCTGGAGAACATGGGCCTGCGGGTTATCGGCGAAGTGCCCTATGTCCTGAAACTGGACGACGAACAGAAGAAGATCAAGGAAGCGCCAGACGAGATCTGGATTCATGATTTCGAACTGGAACGCCAGTCCTCGAGCGAGCTGGATGTCGAGAAGTTCCGGGAGGCCTTTCACGAGGTGTTCCAGCTGGTCTGGTCCGGCAGGCTGGAGAACGATGGATTCAACCGATTGGTCCTGGCAGCGGGCTTGGCCGCCCGGGAAATCCGGATCATGCGTGCCTTCTGCCGCTTCCTGCGGCAGACCCAGATTCCCTTCAGCCAGGCCTATATGGAGGATACGCTGGCGCGGAATTCAGAACTGACCCGCCAGATCGCGGGGCTGTTCCTGCGCCGCTTCGATCCGAAGCGGGCCCACAATCGCAAGCAAACCGAAAAGGACTGTGCAAAGTTGGTCACGGAGATCGAGGCCGGGTTGGACGATGTCACCAACCTGGACGAAGATCGCATCCTGCGGCGATACCTCAATCTCGTCCTTTCCACGCTGCGCACGAACTATTTCCAGCCCGACGAGACAGGTACGCTGAAGCCCTACATCTCTTTCAAGTTCGATGCCGACATGCTGGAGGAGTTGCCGCAGCCGCGCCCCTTCCGCGAGATTTTTGTCTATTCGCCGCGGGTCGAGGGGGTGCACCTGCGTTTCGGTGCCGTGGCGCGTGGTGGCTTGCGCTGGTCCGACCGGCGCGAGGACTTCCGTACCGAGATCCTGGGGCTGGTCAAGGCCCAGCAGGTGAAGAACGCCGTCATCGTGCCTGTGGGGGCCAAGGGCGGTTTCGTGCCCAAGCGCCTGCCGCCGCCTGAGGCCGGCCGCGATGCCGTGATGAACGAAGGCATCGAGTCCTATAAGACCTTCATCCGGGCCCTGCTGGATGTTACCGACAACCTGGTCGAAGGCAAGGTGGTGCCTCCCGAGAATGTCGTGCGCTACGACGATGACGATCCTTACATGGTGGTTGCGGCCGACAAGGGCACGGCAACCTTCTCGGACATTGCCAATGGCGTGGCCGCCGACTACGGCTTCTGGCTGGACGATGCCTTCGCTTCGGGCGGCTCCGAAGGGTATGACCACAAGGAAATGGGCATCACGGCGCGCGGCGCGTGGGAGTCCGTCATGCGTCACTTCCGGGAAGTGGGCCACAACACCCAGGAAGAGGACTTCACGGTCATTGGCGTGGGCGACATGTCCGGCGACGTCTTCGGCAACGGCATGTTGCTGTCGAAACATATCCGCCTGATTGGTGCATTCAACCACCTGCATATCTTCGTGGATCCCGACCCCGATGCCGAGGCCTCCTGGAAGGAACGCAAGCGCCTGTTCGAGAAGCCGCGCAGCAGCTGGACGGATTACGACAGCAAGCTGATTTCGAAGGGTGGCGGTGTCTTCGACCGCAAGGCCAAGTCGATTCCGGTCAGTGCGGAAATGAAGGCCTGCTTCGGTCTGGAGAAGGACAAGGTCACGCCCAATGAGCTGGTTACGGCCATTCTCAAGAGTCAGGCCGACCTGCTTTGGTTCGGAGGGATCGGCACCTACATCAAGGCTTCCTCGGAAAGCAACGCTGAGGTTGGCGATCGCAACAACGACCCCATCCGTGTTGATGGGCGTGACCTGAACGTCCGCGTGATCGGTGAGGGCGCAAACCTGGGCATGACCCAGAAAGCCCGTATCGAGTTTGCGCTGGCCGGCGGGCGGATCAACACCGACGCCATCGACAACTCGGCCGGCGTTGACTGTTCCGACCACGAGGTCAACATCAAGATCCTGCTGCGCGGGGCGGTCGAGGCCGGGAAGCTGTCTCGCAAGCGTCGCAATGCTTTGCTTGAGGAGATGACCGAAGAGGTCGCGGCCCTGGTCCTGAAGGACAACTATCTGCAAACCCAGACCATCAGCATCAGCAACCGTCTGGGTGTGCGTTTGCTGGACCGTTTCGCACGTTTCATACGGGCCCTCGAGAAGGCGGATTTGCTCAATCGCAGTTTGGAGGCCCTGCCGGACGACGAAACGCTAAAGGACCGGGCCACGGCCAACATCGGCCTGACACGACCGGAACTGGCCGTGCTGCTGGCCTATGCGAAGATCACGCTCTACGAGCCGCTGGTCGAATCCAACCTGCCGGACGATGACTGGCTGGACCGCGACCTGCTGGCATACTTCCCGCAGCCTCTGCAGCAGAAGTATGCCAAGTACGCCCGGGAGCATCGCTTGCGCCGGGAGATCCTGGCGACGCAATTAACGAACGAAGTGATCAACCGCTTGGGCATCACCTTCGTCTTCGAGATGATGGAGCGCACGGGCGAGAGCCCCGAACAGGTGCTGCGTGCCTATGTGGCGGCCCGGGATTCCCTGGCACTGCCGGAACTCTGGCAGGAAATCGAAACCCTGGACAACAAGGTCAACACCGACCTGCAGGCCAAGCTTTTGACCGAATGTGGCCGGCTTGCCGAGCGGATCAGCCTGCGCTTCCTGCGCCAGGGTGAAAAACCTCTGGATATCCGTGCCACGGTGGAGCGGCACGGCAAGGGCAGCAAGGAGCTCTTCGAGGCCCTGCCAAGCCTGCTGGAGGAACCGGACAAGGGGCTTCTGGAGCAGGAGGCCCGCGAATACATGGCCAACGGCGTACCGGAAAGCCTGGCCTGGCGCGTGGCGGGCCTGAAACACATGACGCCGGCCAGCGACATCATCCAGCTGGCCCAGACATCAGGCCGCAGCGTCACAAAGACGGCCAGTCTCTACTTCGATGTCGGTGCACGCTTCGGCTGTGACTGGCTGAGACGGACGGCCGGCCGCCTGCCCCGGGATGCAGCCTGGACGCGTTCTGCCATTACGGCCCTGGTCGACGATATCTATGACTACCAGGCGGACATCACCGCCGAGGTGCTGACTCTCTCCGAGAAGGGAGGCGATCCGGAAGAAGCGCTGAAGGCCTGGACCGAGCAGCGTTTCCTGCAGGTCAATCGCCTGGATCAGCTGCTTGGCGAGGTCCTGAACACGCAGACTCCCGACCTGGCCATGCTGACCGTTGCCAACCGGCAATTGAAAGCCTTGATCAACGGCTGAGATGGAGATCTGCCGGGCGCGGGAGATGCTGTGGCAAATCAGGGAATCAGTCGTCCTGTAGAGCCTGGTATTTCAGTAGGGCCGCTTTCATCTGTTCGGCTACGTTGCCACCTGTCCCCGCCCCGCCAGAGTCCGACAGGCCAGGGGCGGCGGGCGCCGGACGGCTTTCATCCCTGGGTTCCCCGGGCATTACGTTCATGGCAGATCCGGGCAGACCCATCTTCTCTCCTCCCTGCATGGAGCCAGCCGACATCTGCTGATCGGCCGCGGGACCGCTTACACTTTCGGGAAGTGGAGCGCGTTCGGCCGAGGCTGCAGTGCGGCCGCGCAGGCTGCCTTTATCCAGGGGCATGAAGCTGTCCGCTGGTGGAGGGCCGCTGGCGTTCCGGCTCGCAGGGGCGGACAGGGGCGCCTGGGCCTGCTGGAGCTCGCCAGGACGGCCGCCGTCTGCCGGATTGGATGTCGTGGCGGCTGTTGTCGGCAGTGTCGCTGACGGGTTCAGCGCATAATAGTCGCCGTCCGTTTCATCCTCCGGTATCGACGAGCTTTGCTGGGCCGGGTTCGGCGCGCCCTGCTGGTCGGAGGCAAAGGCGCGCAAGGCATCCATGCCCGTCAATTCCGCCGACCCTGATCCTGTGGACGGGGCGGCCTGCGTGCTTTCGCTCGACTGGCGGGCGGTATCATTGCTCTGGGTCATCTGTGCCGGTGCCTGCTCGGCGGCTGCGCTGCGTTCAACTGGCTCGCCGGCGGCGTACTGCTGTCCACCGGCATCAATCGGAGCCGCATCCTCTCCGAACACCTGGGCGATCACGGTTTCCCCCAGGTCACGACCGGTGCCTTCTTCCAGCAGGCTGTTGGCAATGGCAGAGACGAAGCCGGTCGGGCCGCCATAGAGCATGCCGCCCAGAATCCGTGCCGGGGCCTCCATCTGGTCGCCGGTGATGGCGCGATAGGCCATGTTGACGCCAGGAATGTGCTGCAGCGGATTGACGACATCCAGGACGTCCCAGAAGCTCAGGTCATCATGCTCGGGGACCTTCATTTCCCCGGGGCGATGCGCACCTTCGGAGTAGGCGCCGTAGTTGCGCGGGCCCTGCTCGTTCTGGCGTATGTGGTTCTGGCTTTCGATTCCCATGCTCATACCACCCTGGAAGCAAGAGCGATGCCAATTCCGGGTTCGGATTAATCATAAGAAGAATCAAGAACTTGCCTGAGAGGTTTTCAGGGCAGCGGCGTCCCCTCGGCATCTTTTTCCCGGTGCCGGGGAAGCACGGGAAATTCTGTCCTGCTGAAAATGGGTTCTCTCAGACAACACGGACGTTGTGGAACTGCCAGGGGTCGTCCAGGTCCAGGTCCTCCCGGAACAAGGTTCCGCGCCCGGTCAGAGGGGTCCAGTCGGTGTAGGCACCGGTCACCCGGCCCAGGTAGGGTTCGGAGATTTCCAGAATCCGCTCATGGTCGAGTTCCTCGGGCTCCACGATGCCGGCAGCGGGATTCTCGATGGCCCAGACCAGGCCGGCTAGGACCGCAACGGTCACCTGCAGTGAGGTGGCATTGTTATGCGGTGCGAGCTGGCGTGCTTCCTCAATTGTTAACTGCGAGCCATACCAGTAGGCGTTCCTGTCATGTCCGGCCAGCAGGACGCCCAGTTCATCCATGCCGTCGATCACCTCCTCGACGATCAGTCGCTTGCGGGACTGCATCTCCCAGCCGCGCCCGGCCAGTTCGTGGAGGCTGAGCACCGCGCTGTCACAGGGGTGGTAGGCATAATGAACCGTGGGGCGGTAGGCGACCTGGCCGTGCTCGTGACAGGTCAGGTAATCGGGCAGCGAGATGGATTCGTTGTGGGTAATGAGAAAGCCATGTATTGGTCCAGCCTGCGGCGTCCAGGTCCGCACCTGGGTGGCGGCACCAGGCCGCTCGAGGTAGATCGCCGCGTCGGCGCCGAAGCCATGCCGCGCGCCGTCGGCCGGAAGGGCCTTCTCGTGCGTGCCCCAGCCCAGCTCTGCTGGTTGCAGGCCCTCGCTGTAGAAGCCGTCGATGGACCAGGTGTTGATGAATTCATCCACATCCTTGGGCGTGCGGCTGCGCTGCGTGTCGCGTTCGGCAATGTGGATGGTGCACACCCCCAGGTCGCGGGCCAGCCGGCTCCAGTCCTTTTGGCCCTGGCCCTCTGGCAGGGGATGGCCGAGGTCCCTGGCGATATCCTGAAGCGCGACCTTCACGAAGTGATTGACCAGGCCGGGATTGGCACCATGCGTGATGACGGCTGCCGGGCCATCGCCCAGTTCACGCCGGGTGGCCAACATCTCCTCACGCAGCGCGTAGTTGGACCGCTGTGAGGGTGTCAGATTGTCGTCGACGTAGGATCCGAGCCAAGGCTCGATGCAGGTATCCAGATAGAGGGCTCCGACCTCGTGGGCATAGCGGACCAGGTCCACCGAGGAGACATCCACGGAGAGATTGAGCAGGAAATCCCCAGCGCGCAGGTAGCGGCTCAGCAATTCCCGGTAATTGTCGATGGTAAGCCCCTCCGCAATGTAGGCGGCGTCGTATTCCGCTGCGATTGGCTCGGGTCCTGGATCGGGATTTATGATGACAATGTTCTCAGGCGCCAGGCCGATATGGCGGCGCAGCAGGGGCAGGACACCCTGGCCGATCGAGCCGAATCCGATCATGACGATCCGGCCGTTGAAATTGACGAGCGTACGCGTCGTATCGGTCATCACTGCCCTCCTTCAGGTTCCGGCCTGCTGTAAAGACTGTTTGGATCGACGTCGAGCCAAATTCGAGCGAACTCCGCTTGAAGCGTATTCAGCGTCGTTTTTTCGGCAGGATGGCCATCTCGCCGCGCAGCAGCTCCGCCATGGCCTCAGGCGTTTCCGCCTGGGCGAGGCGTTCGCGGGCAATGGGCGTGCCGAAGCTGACCCGAAGCGCCTTGAGGCGGGGCCACCGACGGGTGCGTGGCATGGCCTCGAAGGTCCCGGCCAGGCGGGCCGGAACAACCTGGACCTCCTTGGGTGCGTTCAGGACCAGATGGCCAATACCTGGCAGGAACTTCTGCAGTTCTCCGTCGGGAGACCGCCATGACTCCGGGAACCAGATAACCGACTCGCCACGTTTCAGGACCTCCAGGGCAAAGGACAGGGCCGAAGTGGGCCGCCGCTCATCGACGGGGAACATGCGTGCCGAACGGGCCAGAAGACGACCGGCGCGACTGCTGAACAAACGTCCCTGATCTCCGCTCCACCAGGCATGGGACAGCCGACGGTACCCCAGGGCCGCGGAGAGGGCCAGGGGGTCCAGGTCGCTGACGTGGTTGGCAATGTAGATGGTTGGCCCCTGGCCGACAGGAGGCAGGTGTTCCTCGCCACGCACCGTCAGTCGGAAAAGGCCGCGCATCAGCAGCCAGTCGAGCACGTAGACACCGGTGCCGAGGGCGTGTTCGTAGGTGCGGCGTGGCGCCAGCCAACGGCGCTCTTCTTCGGACAGCGGCGCGAGCATTTCGCGCGGCTTTTCATCCCCGCTCTCGCTGGTGGCCTCCTGCAGGCTTTTCTGCAGCAGTTCGCGCAGGCTGCCAATCTGGCCGGCTTCCTCGTCGGACAGTTGGAAACCGAAGCGGCGTTCCAGTTCGAGCGCCAGTGTCACCCATTCCAGGGAATCGATGCCCAGGTCTAGTTGCAGGGAGGCATCCAGATCCACGGGCCGATCCGGGTAGCGGGACTTCAGGTAGCTGAAGATCTCGCCGGCAGGCGGGCTGTCGAGCAGGGCCCGATCCGCTTCGTCGAGCGCCGAGTCGGAGCGCACGGTAATGCCGGCGCGGGCCTTCCGGTAGAGTTCGGGCAACTTGAAGCGCTGGTACTTCCCAAGCCGGGTGCGCGGCAGGGCTTCGCGGCTGATGGCAAAGCCTGTTGGACGTTGATAGGGCGCAAGGCCCTGACCCTGTTCACTGAGCGCGATGCGGATAACCTGATCGACCTGAAGGTTATTGCCGCGTCCGATTTCTGCCTGGTTGGGCACCACCAGGGCGACCAGGGAATCGTTCTGCTCCAGAATCGCGATCTCCTCGATGGCGGAGTGCTGGGCATAGACCTTCTCGACTTCCTCGGGAAAGACGTTCTTGCCGCCTCCCAGGACAATCATCTCCTTGACCCGGCCCTGGATGGTGACAAAGCCCTGGCTGTCGATGTGGCCCAGATCTCCGGTCCGGAACCAGCCATCCTCGGTGAAGGCTTCGGCATTGGCCTGGTCGTGATTGCGATATCCCTGGAACAGGGAGGGTCCGCGCGCCTGCAACTCACCAACGCTCTGTTCGTCAGGCTCCGCGACACGCAGTTGCATGCCCTTCAGGACGCGCCCTTCCGTGCCGATCTTCTTATGCCGGCCCCCGCCGTTATTGGTCAGGATCGAAGAGCTTTCCGCCAGGCCCCAGCCGCTGCGGGTGTCCCAGCCCAGGGTTTCCAGGTTCCAAATCAGGTCCGGCTCGAAGCGGGCCCCGCCGGACGCCAGGAGCCAGAGATTGGGCGCCAGTCGCCGATGCAGGCCACGGAACAACTGCCGCCCGATGCGCAGGCCGGCATAGCGGCGCAAAGCATAGGAGAGTGAGAACAGAAGGCGGAACATCAGGCGCGCGGGCAGGCCGGCCGAGTCAACACGACTGCGGATTCCGGAGTAGAGCGCTGCATAGAGTTTCGGCACGCCGACCACCGCACTGACGCGCCCGATGCGCAGTGCGGTCATGATCTGCTGTCCCGACACACCTTCTGGCAGGACCAGAGTGCTGCCTCCGGCCAGGGCCGTTACCAGTCCGATGGTCAGGGGAAAGACATGATGCAGCGGCAAGGGCAGCAGGACCCGGTCGCGCGGGGCGACAACCCGCTGTTCCAGAAGGGCATGGACGTTGTGCAGAAGGTTGGCGTGGCTGAGGTAGAAGCTCTTGGGCGTTCCTGTGGTGCCCGAGGTATAGACCAGCATCTGCGGGTCGTGAGGGTCCAGTGGCGGCAAGGCGCTGCTGGAGCCTGACTGCAGGTCCTGCCAGTGCGGGGGACTGTCCGGTCCAACTCCGCTTCCGTCCAGGCGATAGAGCTTGAGGTCGAGCCCCTGTCGTTCGGCAACCCCGCGGACCCGCTCCAGGTGGCCTTCGGCAAGGAAAGCGGCCTTGGCACCGGAATCGGGGACCAGAACCTCCAGCTCGGCATCGCTTGTCAGGTCGTCCAGGGCGACCGTGACGGCGCCAAGGCAGGCCAGCGCCAGGCGCACCACCGCCCAGTCGATGGAATTGGGGCCGAACAGCAGTACGTGATCGCCGGCACCCAGTCCTTCCGCCAGCAAAGCCCGGGCCAGCGTTTCGGCTTGTCCTCCCAGATCGGCGTAGCTGATGCTGGCAACGGAGTCGCCCTGCACCGATGCGATCGCGGTGCGGCCGCCATGTGCGGGCAGCCTGGACACGAGGTCGCGCAGGCTTTCCGCTTCTCCTGGGCCAAGGGTCGTGTTGGAGGGTGTCGCCATGAATCCTCGAAGCTGTTTCAGGACGGGTCTAACTGATTTTCACCCTGCCGTGCAGTCCCGCAGCTTCGAGATCTGCGTCGCGGACCAGGCAGCCGAGGCTCCAAGGGGAGTCCAGGCCCTGCCATTGCGCTCAGGGTGACTGTTCTATGCGTTCCATGTCCTCGTCTGAAAGACCGAAGTGATGGCCAATTTCATGGATCAGGACATGACGCACGATACGGGTCAGGTCTTCCTCGCTTTCGCACCAGTAATCCAGTATGGGACGGCGATAGAGGAAGATCATGTCGAGATCTTCCGGCTGTTCGCTGAAGCCACGCCGCGTCAGGTCCACACCCTGATAGAGTCCCAGCAGGTCGAAGGGCGATTCCAGGTCCATGGCCTCCAGAACCTGTTCATCCGGAAAATCCTCGACCCGAATGGCGACATCTCCGGTAAAGCGCCGCAGTTCCAGGGGAATGGCCATCAGAGCCTCCCTGGCCATGCCCTCCATGTCCGGAAGGCTGGGCGGTGCGCCGAAGCTGTGCAGTAGTTCAGACTGGCTCATTAACTGTCTCTTCAAGAGCATAAAAACCGTTCCTTGACCGGAGAGCTTGGCACCGCCACCTGAACTTTGTCGAGAAACAAAGGAAGCAGGCAGACACCATGCGCGAGAAACTTCACGACGATGCCCGCAAGTCCGCCCTTGCCGACCTGCCAGGCTGGCAGGAAGTCGAAGGACGGGACGCCATTGCCAAATCCTACCGGTTCAAGTCTTTCAATGAGGCCTGGGGATTCATGTCCCGTGTGGCCATGGCTGCAGAAAAGATGGATCACCATCCCGAGTGGTTCAATGTTTACAACCGCGTCGACATCACCCTGTCAACCCACGACGCCGGCGGTGTGACTGACCTGGACATCAAGCTGGCCCAGAAAATGGAACGTTTTGCGGCGCGCACTTCGGCGGGCGAAGGCTAAAGCGCATCAACTGTGCAGCTGCCGTCCATGAACGGCCATGGCTGCTTCCTTGACCACTTCGTTCAGGGTCGGATGGCCGTGGAAAGCGCGTGCCAGATCCTCGGCCGAACCACCGAACTCCATCGTGATGACGGCCTCGTGGACCAGGCTTCCTGCATCGGGGCCAATGATGTGTGCGCCCAGCAGGCGGTCAGTGGCCTTGTCAGCCAGTACCTTCACGAAGCCCTCGGTGGCGTTCATCGCCCTGGCCCGCCCATTGGCGGAAAAGGGGAACTTGCCCACGTTGTACTCGATGCCTTCTTCCTTCAGTGCATCCTCGGTCTTTCCGACTGAGGCCACTTCCGGCCAGGTATAGACGATGCCGGGAACGGTCTCGTAGTTCACATGGCCTTTCTGGCCAGCCAGGATCTCGGCGACGGCAACGCCTTCTTCCTCGGCCTTGTGGGCCAGCATCGGCCCTTCGATGACGTCCCCTATGGCATAGATGCCCTCGACCGAGGTGGCGTAATGGGCATCCGTGCGCACGCGTCCGCGCTCGTCCAGTTCCACGCCCACCTTGTCCAGCCCCAGGCCTTCCGTATAGGGCTTGCGGCCGATGGCCACCAGGACGCTGTCGCAGGTGATTTCCTCGCCGTCTCCACCCTTGGCCGGTTCGACCTGAAGCTTGATGTTGGTCTTGTTGACCTTGGCGCCGGTCACCTTGGTGGACAGCTTGAACTTCATGCCCTGTTTGGACAGCGTGCGCTTGAACTGCTTGGAGATATCGCTGTCCATGCCGGGGACAAGGCGGTCCAGGAATTCCACGACCGTGACCTCGGCGCCCAGCCTCTGCCAGACCGAGCCCATCTCGAGGCCGATATAGCCGCCGCCGACCACGACCATGTGCTTGGGCACCTTCGACAGCGAGAGCGCACCGGTCGAGGAAACAATGCGTTTCTCGTCGACCTCCAGGCCGGGCAGGTCCATGTGGCCGGAGCCTGTGGCGATGACGATGTTCCTGGCCTCGACCTTGGTCTTGCCGTCGATCGTGACTTCACTCTTGCCGGTGACTTCACCCGTACCCTTCAGCCAGTCGATCTTGTGCTTCTTGAAGAGGAACTCGATGCCCTTCACGTTGGACTCCACCACGGAGTCCTTGTGGCCCATCATGCCGGGCAGGTCGAGCGAGAGCTTGTCCACCTTCACGCCGAAAGCGCCCAGGCCGTGTTTGGCCTCCTCGTACTTTTCCGAGGCCTGGAGCAGGGCCTTGGAAGGAATGCAGCCGATGTTGAGGCAGGTGCCGCCCAGGGTCTCGCGCTTTTCAACGCATGCGACCTTCATACCCAGTTGTGCGGCCCGAATGGCACAGACGTATCCGCCTGGCCCGCCGCCGATCACAACTAAGTCGTAGCTCTGTTCCTTGCTCATCCGCTGTCTCTCCCCGGAAATCCGGCACCCTGGTTGTGGGCAAGCCGGGCTTCGACCGTCTGTTCATGTCATGCAATTCGGCGCGGCAAACTTGCCGCAAAGCCGCCTGCATAACAAGCCGCGGCGTCAATTTTAATCGCCAATCGCCGTCAGGTCCGGAAAGCGCTCAGTCGTAGACACCGCGGAACAGGCGCCCCTGCTCCGTGACCAGTACGATTATGATCGACGCAATGCCCAGCCCGGCAAAACCCAGGGCCATGGGCAGGGGGGTGCCGTTGAAGGCCTGTCCGATGAAATAGCCGAGAAGAGCACCACCCAGCGTGGTAATGAACCCCAGGAAGGAAGAGGCCGTGCCTGCGACCTGGCCAACCGGATCCATGGCGATGGAATTGAAATTCGGCATGACCAGCCCGAAGCCGAACATGGTGACAGCCTGCAGGGCGATGAACAGCCAAACGGTCTCCAGACCGGCCAGGTTGATCAGGCTGTGGACGATACCCGCAGCCGTGAAGAGCAGCAGGGCGGAATGCGAGACCCGCCGCATGCCCAACCGCTCCACGATGCGCGAATTGATGACCGAGGCCATGGCCATGAAGAGTGCAATTGAGGCGAAGGCCAACGGGAAGATGGCACCGATCTCGAAGACGTCGACAAAGATCTGCTGCGCCGAATTGATGAACCCGAACAGGCTGCCCATCACCACCGTGGCTGCCAGCGCATAGCCAAGGGTGATCCGGTTGGACAGGACAATGCGGAATGAGGTGACGATGGATTTGGGGGAAATGGCGATACGCCGCTCAGGCGGCAGGGTTTCGGGAAGGCGCAGAAGGGTCCAGGCAATGAGCACGAGCCCCATGACCGTCAGGACCGCGAAGATCAGACGCCAGGGACCGAGAAGCACGAGGATCTGCCCGAGGGAAGGGGCGACCACCGGCACGGCGATGAAGACAATCATCACCAGGGACATGACCTTGGCCATGCGGCGGCCGCCGTAGCAGTCGCGCACCAGGGACAGCGCGATGACCCGGCTGGCAGCGGCGCCAACCCCCTGCATCAGGCGTGCAAAGAGCAACTGCTCGAAGGAGGTGGCGATGACCGAGAGCGCCCCGAACAGGGCGTAGATCAGCAGGCCCGCGATCAGGATTGGCTTGCGTCCATAGCGGTCCGACAGGGTGCCGTAGAACAACTGCGTGAAACCGAAGCCGATCAGGTAGGCGGTGATCACCAGCTGGGTGCGGTTCTCCTCACTGACGTTCAGGCTGCCACCGATGGAAGGCAAGGCGGGCAGCATGATGTCGATGGCAAGTGCGTTCACGGCCATCATGGCCGCCACGATGGTGACGAACTCGGCAAAGCCCATGCCAGGATGGGGGCTTTCCTCCTGGGATGATGGACCCCTCTTTGCGGCGGGCTCCTGGTCGCCTCTGGCCTTGGACATGAAGGTTCCTTGCTCCGTTGCGCCGTCCGGGTTTCCTCCCGGGTCGAATAGGTTCGCCATTATTACCAGCATCAAGGCTTGGTTTTCCACGCTTACGAGCGGCGCACAGGGACAAGGCCGCTATTCGCAAATGACAGGGCAGTGCGCCCGAGTCCGCTGGGCTGTGCGATCAAACCTGCGTGAACAGGGCGGGTGGGTGCTTGTCGTAGCGAAAGCAAGCATGCAAGTCTGACTGGAAAGCAGCCGCAAGGAGTCCCAAGTTCAGATGACAACGATGACAGTACGACCGCAGAGCAAAATCAAGTTCCGCGATCCGGAGGTTACAGCAGATGGGACGGCCCGCGCCCATGTGGCCCTGAAGCGGCTGGATACGCTGTGGTTCAATACGGGGACGCTCTGCAACCTGGCCTGTACGCATTGCTACATCGAATCCAGCCCCCGGAACGACAGCCTGGTCTACATTTCACGGGGTGAAGTGGCCTCGTACCTGGACGAGATCGAAGCCTTGAATCTGGGTACGCGCGAGATCGGCCTGACTGGCGGCGAGCCCTTCATGAATCCGGAAATCATCGACATCCTGCAGCTTTGCCTGGAACGCGGCTATCGCGTGCTGCTGCTGACCAATGCCATGCGACCGATGATGAAGCGCGCAGACGCGCTGAAGGCTCTGCGGCCGCTGGCGGAGGGCAAACTGGTCCTGCGCGTTTCGCTGGATCACTATGGCCAGAAAGTGCACGAAGCCGAGCGCGGTCCACGCAGCTGGGCCCCCGCCATCGAGGGCCTGTGCTGGCTGGCGGAGCAGGGCTTTGCCATCGACGTTGCCGGACGCGATCTTCCGGGAGAGGGCGAGGCCGCACTCAGGGCCGGCTACGCACGCCTGTTCCAGCAGTTGGATCTGCCGCTGGATGCCGACGATCCGGCCCAGCTGGTGATCTTCCCGGAAATGGACGAGACGGCCGAAGTGCCTGAAATCACGAAAGAGTGCTGGTCGATCCTGGGGGTGGCGCCGGACTCGATCATGTGCGCCTCCTCGCGCATGGTGGTCAAGCGCAAGGGCGAGCCGAGGCCCAAGGTTCTACCCTGCACGCTGTTGCCCCATGACGGGACTCACGACATGGGCGGGAGCCTGGCCGAAGCCCTGGATGAGGTGTCGCTCAATCACCCCCACTGTGCGCGTTTCTGCGTCCTGGGCGGTGCGTCCTGCAGCGCGCGGTAAAGAGAAGCCTTCAGGCGCCGGTGGGTTCGTGCGAGTCGGGATCCGGCGGGCCCGCCTCGGGGGCGTCCTCGGACTCCGAGGCCTGTGTTTCACTGCGGCCCGGCAGTTCCACAAGGAATCCGGCACCCTTGTCAGCGGACAGAGGATTGAACCGCAAGACCAGTTCCCGGCGCATGAGCTCCAGGAGGTAGCGCCCTATGGGCAGGAAGAGCGTCTCTCCGCTTTCCGGCGTGGCCGGATCCAGCCGGACGGTAACGGACTTGGCCTCTCCGAAACGGTTCCGTTCGACCATGCGGTCGATCGAGGCACAGGCATGTGCCAGGTCCAGTTCACGCAGATCAAGTTCCCAGTCCGCGCTGTCCTGCCGTCCGATCAGATGGTTGGCGGCTCGGAATCCCGGATCGTTGTAGGCGTCCTCGTTGCTCAAGCTGGTCTCCCATTGGCGGCTGTTGTCTCCCGATATCCCCTGTCCATGACATAGGTCAGAAAGGCGACGTGATAAAGGCATTGCGCAAAGAAAAAGGGCGCCGGCAGTAACCGCCGGCGCCCGATATTCCTTGCGGGAAGACCGCAGATCAGGCGGTTTCTTCCGCCTCCTGCAGGTCCTCACCGGTTTCCTGGTCGACGGCCTTCATGGACAGCTTGACCTTGCCGCGGTCGTCCAGGCCGATGACCTTGACCTTGACTTCCTCGCCTTCCTTAACGACGTCATCGACCTTGCCGACCCGCTCCTGGGCCAACTGGCTGATGTGAACCAGGCCATCGCGGGGGCCCAGGAAGTTCACGAAGGCGCCGAAGTCCATGATCTTGACTACCTTGCCGTCATAGATCTTGCCGACCTCGGGTTCGGCCACGATGGACTCGATCCAGTCCAGGGCCTCCTTCATGGAGCTGTCGCTGGTGGCGGCGACCTTGACCGAGCCATCGTCCTCGATGTCGATCTTGGCGCCGGTCGTCTCGCAGATCTCACGGATCACCTTGCCGCCGGTGCCGATCAGGTCACGGATCTTGTCCTTGGGCACGTTGATCGAGGTGATGCGCGGCGCATGGCCCGAAACACTGTCACGCGCGGTGCCGATGGCCTTGGCCATCTCGCCCAGGATGTGCTGGCGCCCTTCCTTGGCCTGGTCCAGGGCGATCTGCATGATCTCGCGGGTGATGGAGGTGATCTTGATGTCCATCTGTAGCGAGGTCACACCCTCTTCGGTGCCGGCCACCTTGAAGTCCATGTCGCCCAGGTGATCTTCGTCACCCAGGATATCGGAGATGACGGCGTAGTCATCGCCTTCCTTGATGAGGCCCATGGCAATGCCGGCCACGGCGCGGGGCAGCGGCACACCGGCATCCATCATGGCCAGGGAGGACCCGCAGACCGTCGCCATGGACGAGGACCCATTGGATTCCGTGATCTCGGAGACCAGGCGGACTGTGTAGGGGAAGTCCTCCTTGGACGGCAGGACCGGGTTCAGTGCCCGCCAGGCCAGCTTGCCGTGGCCGATCTCGCGACGTCCCGGCGTGCCGACACGCCCGGCTTCACCCACGGAATATGGCGGGAAGTTGTAGTGCAGCATGAAGTGCTGGCGGAACTCGCCCTCCAGCGAATCGACGATCTGCTCGTCCTGGCCGGTGCCCAGGGTGGCGGCCACAAGGGCCTGCGTCTCGCCGCGGGTGAAGAGTGCCGAGCCGTGGGCACGCGGCAGGATGCCGGTTTCGCCCACGATGGGGCGGACTGTCCGGGTGTCGCGGCCGTCGATGCGCTGGCCGGTCTTGAGGATCTGACCGCGCACGATGTCGCTTTCCAGCTGCTTGAACACACCGCCGAGTACAGCCAGCTTTTCCTCGTCTTCGCCAATGTGCTCCTCGGCCGCACTGCGGACCTCGTCAACGGCGGCCTGGCGCTCGACCTTGTCGGCATTGCCGTAGGCCTCAGCCAGGCGGCTGCCGAATTCCTTCTGAAGTTCGCTGTAGAGTTCGGACTTGACCGCCGGATCCTCGGGAACCTCACGGGGCTCCTTGGCGGCGTCTTCGGCCAGTGCGATGATCGTGTCGATCACCGGCTGCATCTGCTCGTGGCCGAAGTTGACGGCCCCCAGCATGACTTCTTCGCTGAGTTCCTGGGCTTCGGATTCGACCATCAGCACGCCGTCCTGGGTGCCGGCAACCACGAGATCCAGCTGGGAGTTGGGCAGTTCATCCATTTGCGGGTTCAGGACGTATTCGCCATCAATATAGCCGATGCGTGCCGCTCCAAGCGGACCCATGAAGGGCAGTCCGGAAAGGGTCAGAGCTGCCGAGGCGCCGATCAGGGCCACCACGTCGGGATCATTTTCCAGATCGTGACTGAGAACCGTGCAGATGATCTGTGTCTCGTTGCGGAAATTCTTGTGGAACAGCGGGCGAACCGGCCGGTCGATCAACCTGCAGGTAAGGGTTTCCTTTTCCGTTGGCCGCCCTTCGCGCTTGAAGAAGCCGCCGGGGATCTTGCCTGCGGCGAAGGTCTTTTCCTGGTAATTGACGGTCAGGGGGAAGAAATCCAGACCGGGTTTGGGGTTGCGGGCGCCGACAGCTGTGCAGAGCACCACCGTCTCGCCATAGCTTGCCAGCACGGCACCGTCGGCCTGACGTGCCATGCGCCCGGTTTCCAGAACGAGCTTGCGCCCACCCCAGTCCAATTCCTTGCGGGTGATATTAAACATGTCTTGTCCTTTGTGTCCTGGCCGGCTGTGAAACAACGACCGGACCCGCGAAAACCGCGGAACCTGCCTTTCCGGCAGGGGCGCGGCTTGCGACGGCCCGGTTGCACACGAAGCGGGTGTGCCGGCCGGCCACCCGCTTCGAGATATAGTTCTTGCAGAGGATCGTCAGACACAGCCCATCCCCGTCAAGGGATGTCTGGGGTCTGTGAAGGACGGTCATTGTACCTGTGACCTAGCGGCGGATACCGACGCGTTTGATCAGGGTCTCGTAACTGCTCTTGTTCTTCCGCTTGAGATAGTCAAGCAGGCGGCGGCGCTGCCCGACCATGACCAGCAAGCCACGGCGGGAGTGGTAGTCCTGCTTGTGACTCTGCATGTGTTCGGTCAGGTTCGAGATGCGCTCGGTCAGGATGGCGATCTGGACTTCAGTGGAGCCAGTATCCCCTTCCTTGGACCCGAATTCCTGGATAATTTCCTGTTTACGCTCGGGCGTAATCGACATCGTCAGTCCTTTCACTCTTCAAGGGTTGATCACGCGGACCGGACGCAGCTCTCCAGCCTCGAAACGGGCTATGGCCACCAGCCTGCCATCGGTCATGGCACAGACGGTGTCGCCGGGTTCGAGATCCTGAAGCCGCTGTAGATGCGAACGCGCCAGGAGGGAAACCGCCTGGCCGCTGCGCATTCTTTTCGCCTCGGTCTCCGTCAAGGCCAACGCCGGGATGTCGTCCAGCGCCGTCTCGACAGGAAGCAGGGCCTGCTCGCAGGCCGCAACATGCTCCAGCTGCTCCAGGCTGTCCAGTGAAATTGCATGGCTTTCGTCAAAGGCACCTACGGACAGGCGCCGGAGCACGGAAATATGGGCGCAGGTGCCCAGGGCTTCACCCAGATCGCGCGCCAGGGAGCGCATGTAGGTCCCCTTGCCGCAGGCGACTTCGAACACGGCCGTGTCGTTATCTGGCATTTCCACCAGCTCGATCGAGTCCACATAGACATGGCGCGCGCTCAGGCTCACCTCTTCACCGTCACGGGCAAGGTCATAGGCGCGCTGGCCATCGACCTTGATGGCCGAGAAGGCCGGCGGAACCTGCTCGATCCAGCCATGGAAGCCGGACAGGACGTCGCGAATCTGGGCCTCTGTGGGGCGCACGGTGCTGCGCGCGACCACCTCGCCTTCGGCGTCGTCGGTGTCGGTGCCTTCGCCCCAGCGCAATGCAAAGCGATAGGTCTTGTCACCGTCCATGACATAGGAAACGGTCTTGGTGGCTTCACCGAGGGCGAGTGGCAGGATACCGGTGGCCAGGGGGTCCAGGGTGCCGCCATGCCCGGCCTTGCGGGCATCCAGGTGGCGGCGCACGCGATTGACCACGTCCGTCGAGGTGATTCCCGAGGGCTTGTCAATCACCACCCATCCGTTGATGGCCTGGCCCTTACGACGTCGTGCCATCTTCGTCCGCCCCGGGGTTGTCTGTATCCGAACTGTCTTCTGTCTCCGAAGTCTCCGTGGCGTCCAGGTCGCGGCGCACACGTTCGCGACGCAGCAGTTCCTCGATGCGCTGGGCCTCGTCGAAGGAGGCATCCATCTGGAAGCTCAGGCGTGGCGTGTAGCGCAGATCGCTCTGGGCTCCCAGCTCCTTGCGAAAGAAGGCCGACGCGCGGTTCAGGGCCTCGACCACGGGCGCGGCTTCCTGGCCGGCGAGCGGCAGGACGAAGGCTGTCGCATTCTTCAGGTCGGGACTGACGCGAACCTCCGAAACGGTGACATTCACACCCTGAAGGTCCGGGTCACGTGCGTGCCCGGAATTGACAATGGTCGACAGCTGGTGGCGCAACTGCTCGCCCACTCGCAGCTGGCGCTGCGTGGGCGCTTTTCCCGAAGAGCGTGTCATGATCTTGTCGCCTTGCCGAAGGTCCTGCCGACACCTGTGATTACAGGCTGCGTGCGATCTCCCGGATCTCGTAGCACTCGATCTGGTCGCCGACCTGGATGTCGTTGTAATTCTCGAAGGCCATGCCGCATTCATAGCCCTGCTGCACTTCCTTCACCTCGTCCTTGAAGCGCTTCAGGGTTTTCAGCGTGCCATCGTGGATCACGACATTGTCGCGCAGCAGGCGCACCTTGGCCCCCCGCTTGACCTGGCCTTCGGTGATCATGCAGCCGGCAACCTTGCCAACGCGCGTGATGTTGAAGACCTCGCGGATTTCCGCATAGCCCAGGAAGGTCTCCCGCTGTTCCGGCGCGAGCATGCCGGAGAGCAGGGCCTTCATGTCGTCGATCACGTTGTAGATGATCGAGTAGTAGCGGATTTCCACGCCGTCCCGGCGTGCCAGATCACGGGCCTGGGCGTTGGCGCGAACGTTGAAGGCGATGATCGGGGCGCCGGACGCGCGGGCCAGCGTGACGTCGGACTCGTTGATGCCGCCCACACCGGCATGGAGGACCTGGAT
The DNA here is from genome assembly GCF_000686045.1 of Fodinicurvata fenggangensis DSM 21160. Classification (GTDB taxonomy): domain Bacteria; phylum Pseudomonadota; class Alphaproteobacteria; order Kiloniellales; family DSM-21159; genus Fodinicurvata; species Fodinicurvata fenggangensis. The sequence continues at coordinate 178,346 of NZ_JMLV01000002.1, read as the reverse complement.
CTTCACCTCATCGGTGGCAAGTTTCTCGAGTGCCGTCGTGATGGCCTCTAGCGAACCATGCACGTCGGACTTGATGACCACCGGCATGGACTGGGCTTCGCCCTCCTTGATGCGGTCCATCATCTGTTCCAGCGAACCCCGGCCCGAGGTTGCACTGGCCAATTGGGTCATGCGCTTCTTCTCGGCACGGAAATCGGCTACTTCGCGGGCACGGGCATCGTCCTCGACCACAACGAAATCGTCGCCGGCCTCCGGCGTGCCGTTCAGGCCCAGAACCTCGACGGGCTCGGATGGACCGGCCTGCTGGATCTTATCTCCACGGTCGTTCAACAGGGCACGCACGCGACCGGACTCGCTGCCGGTGACGAAGATATCGCCAACACGCAGCGTGCCGCGCTGGATCAGGACGGTTGCCACCGAGCCGCGGCCCTGCTCCAGGCGCGCTTCCACCACGACACCGCTGGCGGCGCGTTCGGGATTGGCCTTGAGCTCCAGGAGTTCGGATTGCAGCAGGAGCGATTCCACCAAGTCGTTGATGCCTTCGCGGCTGATGGCCGAGACCTCAACGCAGATGATATCGCCGCCCATGTCCTCGGGGACCAGTTCGTACTGCAGCAGCTCGGTCTTCACGCGCTCGGGATCGGCTTCGGGCTTGTCGCACTTGTTGATGGCGACAACGATGGGAACCCCGGCCGCCTTGGCATGGTTGATGGCCTCGACGGTCTGGTCCTTGATGCCGTCATCGGCGGCCACCACCAGGATGACCAGATCAGTGACGTTCGCACCGCGCGCCCGCATCTCCGTGAAGGCCGCGTGGCCCGGCGTGTCGATGAAGGTGATCTTGCTGCCGCCCTCGACGACGATCTGGTAGGCGCCGATATGCTGTGTGATGCCGCCGGCCTCGTGCGCCACGATGTCTGTGGAACGCAAGGCGTCCAGCAGCGAGGTCTTGCCGTGGTCCACGTGGCCCATGACGGTGATCACCGGCGGCCGTGGCTGCAGGGAAGACTCGGGGTCGGGTCCGCCTTCGAGGCCCGTTTCGACGTCCTCGTCCGAGACACGCTGGGCATTGTGCCCGAATTCCGTGACCACGAGTTCCGCCGTATCGGCGTCGATGGTCTGGTTGATGGTGGCCATGACCCCCAGTTTCATGAGGGTTTTCACCACTTCACCGCCACGCTCGGCCATGCGATTGGCGAGTTCCTGGACAGTGATGGCCTCGGGAATGACAACGTCTCGAATGATCTTGGAACCTTGTTGCAGTTGTTCGCGCGAGCGCTCCTTTTCCTTTTCCCGCCTGCGGCGAACCGCGGCGAGGGAGCGTTGGCGCTCTTCCTCCTCGTCCTCGTCGAGAGCACGCGTGATGGTCAACTTGCCCTGACGGCGACGCTGTTCGGTCTTGCCGCGTGAAGGGGCGGGCTGCTTGGCAGCGCCACGCTTCTTGTTGCGCGCTTCGCTGTCCTCGCCTTCGCGCTGCGCCGGCTTGCGGGCGGCGGGCTTGTCTTCGGCTGACGGCGCAGGCTGCGGTTCAGCGGCCTTCTGCGTGCTTTCCTCGACAGGTTCGCCAGCTGCGCTCTCGGCCGGTTCCGCGGTTGCCTCAGCACCGGATTCGGCATCGCTCTCGGCTTCCGCCTGGCGGCTTGCTTCTTCTTCCTCGGCGCGCTTGCGGGCTTCTTCCTCTTCGGCCTGGCGGCGGGCTTCCTCTTCGGCGGCGCGCTTGCGGGCCTCTTCCTCTTCACGGGCCCGGCGCTCGGCCTCTTCGCGCGCCTTCTCGATGGCACGCAGTCGTGCATCGCGTTCGGCACGCGTCAGGTTGTGATCGTTCTCGATCTCGGCGGCCTGTTCCTGCAGGGCGGCGGCTTCCTTGCGCTGCTTCTCGGCCTCCTGCTGGGAGGCGGCCTCGGCGGTGCTCTCCTCTGGGCGATAGGCACGCTTGCGCTTGACTTCGACCTGAACCGTCTTGCTGCGTCCATGGCTGAAGCTCTGACGCACCTGTCCGGTCTCGATCTTCTTCTTGAGCTCGAGCTTCTTGTCCTTGTTCAGCGTCAGCGGCTTCTTGCCGTCCGTCTTTTCGTCCGTAGTCGTCATCTTCTCAAACGCTCGCTTGTCCTCGTTGCGGCCGGGATTCGTCCGCATTATACGCTTTCAGCCGCGCCGCCTCGCGCCGCAGCCGTTCGGCCAGACCGCCGGGGAGAACCGCCACGTGTACCCGTGGAGACTGTCCCAGAGCCTCTCCCAGCTCGTTAGCCGTGAAAAGCTCGATTACCTCAAGTCCCGGCGTCTGTCCGACGCCAAGGGTCGCCAGCCGGATGCGCGGCGCCCGGGATCCATCCGATGCCTGCAGCAACAAGGCGGCTTCACCTTTTTTCAGGAGCCCGTGCACCTTGTCATAACCGGCCGCCGTTTCGCCAGCCCTGCGTGCCAGGCCAAGCAACCGAAGGCAGCTTTGCCGCAGCAGGCCTTCGACGCGATCGGCCAAATCCTCGGGCACCGTCACCGCCTGCCGTGCGCCCCGGGCAAACAGCTTGCGCGCCACGGCTTTTTCCACCATCCGACGGTCCGGCGTCAACCAGAGCCCGCGACCGGGCAGCCGATTGGCAATGTCGGGGACCACGCTCTGGTCCGGTCCCACAACGAAACGCAGCAGAGTTTCACGCGGACGCACGGCACCGCTGGCCAGGCAGCGCCGTTGCGGGCCTGCCGGGCTTTCGCCGTCCCTATCCGTCTGCGCGATCTCTTCCGCCGCCATCATGCCGTCGAGCTTACTCCTCTTTCGCCGTTTCCTCTGTGCCGGCCTCGTCCTCGAACCAATGGGCGCGGGCGGCCATGATGATGGCGTTCGCGGTCTCCTCGTCCGGGGCCAGGTCGCCTAGCAGTTCGATCAATTCGTCGCCGGCCAGGTCGCCCAGGTCGTCCAGCGTCCGGACCTCCGCCTCACCGAGGCGGGCCGCCATGGCGGGAGTCACGCCCTCGATGTTGACGATATCGTCGCTGACGCCGGCGGCCTTGCGGGCCTCCTCGTAACTGCGCTCCTGCTCGTTCAGGTGATTCTGTGCCCGTTGGCGCAGTTCTTCGGCGACTTCCTCGTCAAAGCCTTCGATCTCGGTCAATTCCTCGATGGGCACATAGGCCACCTGGTCGACCGAGGTAAAGCCTTCTGCCACCAGAAGATGGGCAATGACCTCGTCCACGTCGAGGGCATCGATGAAGCCCTGGGAGCGCTGGTGGAACTCTTCCTGGCGGCGCTGGCTTTCCTCTTCCTCGGTCATGATGTCGATGTCCCAGCCGGTCAGCTGGGTGGCCAGGCGGACATTCTGGCCGCGCCGCCCAATGGCCAGCGACAGCTGGTCGTCGGGCACCACAACCTCGATGCGGCCCTGTTCCTCGTCCAGGACCACCTTGCTGACCTCGGCCGGGGCCAGGGCGTTCACCACGAAGGTTGCTGGGTCGGGCGACCAGGGAATGATATCGATCTTCTCGCCCTGCAGCTCACCGACAACGGCCTGCACGCGGCTGCCGCGCATGCCGACGCAGGCACCCACCGGGTCGATGGAGGAGTCATGACTGATCACGGCGATCTTGGCGCGGCTGCCGGGATCGCGGGCCACCGACTTGATCTCGATGATGCCATCGTAGATCTCGGGCACCTCCTGGGTGAACAGCTTGGCCATGAACTGCGGATGAGTGCGCGACAGGAAGATCTGCGGTCCGCGCTGTTCCTCGCGCACGTCGTAGATGTAGGCACGCACGCGGTCGCCGTTGCGCAGCGATTCGCGGGGCAGGGTCTCGTCACGCCGCAGCATGGATTCGGCGCGGCCCAGGTCGACCGTGACATTGCCGAATTCGTTGCGCTTGACGATGCCGTGGACGATCTCGCCGACGCGGTTCTTGTATTCCTCGTACTGGCGCGCGCGCTCCGCATCGCGCACGCGCTGCACGATCACCTGCTTGGCGGTCTGGGCGGCGATACGGCCCATGTCGATGGGCGGCAGTTCCTCGCTGAGCACGTCGCCGAGCTGCGCTTCCGGCTCGCGGGCGCGCGCTTCCTCGAGGTCGATTTCGGTGAACTCGTTCTCGACAGGATCGGCGACTGTGTGGCAGCGGCGCAGCTTGACCTCGCCAGACTTGCGGTCGATCTCGGCGCGAATGTCGTGCTCCTGGCCATACTTGGCGCGACCGGCCTTCTGAATGGCCTGTTCCATGGCCTGCAGCACTTCATCTGCCTCGATGCCCTTTTCCCGGGCAACCGCATCGGCCACCTGAAGCAGTTCCGTACGATGGAGGGTCGTCGATTCCATCTGGTTCAATCCCTATTCCTGTTCGATCCGTCCTGCATTGCGGCTAGGAGGTCGTCAGTCAGTACCAGCTTGCCCTTGGCAATATCGCCAAAGGCCAAGCGCTCAATCTCGCCCGTTTCGCTTGCCTGAAGCAGAACGGTCGTGTTCTCCAGACCACGCAGGCGTCCCCGCCAGCGCTTGCGGCCGTTATGCGGCACCTCGAGTTCCAGCTTGGCCTCGAACCCGGCGTAACGCTCGTAGTCCTTGAGCCGGGTCAGGGGCCGGTCAAGTCCGGGGGAAGAGACTTCCAGCTCGTAGCCTCCGGCAATCGGGTCCTCGACGTCCAGCAGGGCCGAAATCGTCCGGCTGAGTTCGGCACAGTCATCGATACCCATGTGACCGTCCGGCCGTTCGGCCATGACCTGAAGGACCGGTCGGCCCTCGCCGCCACTCAACTGGACGCGCACGATCTCGAAGCCCATGTCCTCCACGGAGGGGGCGATGATACGTTCGACCTCTGCCGCCTTTCCCTCGCTGGTCCGCGCCAACTCGGGATCGGCTGTCCCGTTGTCATTCGAATGCTCTGGCACGGTTCGGCTGTCTCCTCCGCACAAGCCCGTGCGGTCTAATAAAAAAAGGCGGGCCGCTGGCCCACCATTTTTTTGTGGCGCAACCGACTTCACAGTCAGGTTGTACCCTATGGCATAGGCGGAAACTAGGACTCTCGGCGGTTTTTTTCAAGCCTTTTGATGCGCAGTTCAGCGTCTTCTGAATTTCAGGAAAATCGGCTGGCGCCCTTCGGCAATCGCTTTTTCCTCGTAGCGGGTGGCCGGCCAGTCCTGACAACGCTGCTGCCAGTCCCGGGGACGCCGCGCGGTCCATTCAAAGGCCGGGTGGTCCATCATGTGGCGCAGCATCCAGACCTGATAGCCGGGGTCATCACTGGCCAGTCGGAATTCGGCGCCCGGCTTCAGGACCCTGGCCAGGGCGTCCAGCGTTTCCCGCTGCACGAAGCGCCGCTTGTGGTGACGTGTCTTGGGCCAAGGGTCCGGGAACAAAAGGAAGGCCCGGTCCAGGCTGTCATCCGGCAGGTGGTTCAGCAACAGCCGTGCGTCATCTTCCAGGATGCGCACATTGTCCAGATTCCGTTCGCGGCAGTCGCGCAACAGGGCCGCGATGCCATTGCGAAAGAATTCGACGCCGATCAGGCCCACACTGGGGTGCGCTTCGGCCTGTGCGGCAAGGTGTTCGCCGCCCCCGAAACCGATCTCGAGCCACAGCTCGTCGGGAGTTTGCGCAAAGCAGTCCTGCGGATCGAGCCCTTGTTCCGGATTGTCGGGCAGGGTTAAGGCCCGGGCGGGGAGTTCCTGCTCGATCAGGCCGCGCAGGCCTTCGCGAAGCGGTCGCCCGACGCGCCGACCATAGAGCTTGCGCTGGCTTTCCTGAATGGACATGACCGGGCTCAGGCGTTGAAGGCGGATTTCAGGTCCTCGACCAGGTCCAGGCGTTCCCAGGAGAACCCTCCGTCCGCTTCGGCCGGGCGCCCGAAATGCCCATAAGCGGCCGTGCGGGCATAGATGGGCCGGTTCAAGTGCAGATGCTCGCGGATTCCGCGCGGCGAGAGATCCATCAGTTCGCGCAGGACCTTTTCCAGCTTCGCGGTGTCCACTTGGGCTGTTCCGTCGGTGTGGATGTAGACACTCAAGGGGCGGGAGACACCGATGGCGTAGGACAGCTGCAGCAGGCAGCGCTCGGCCAGACCGGCGGCCACGACATTCTTGGCCAGGTAGCGTGCGGCATAGGCCGCCGAACGGTCGACCTTGCTGGGGTCCTTGCCGGAGAAGGCTCCACCGCCGTGCGGCGCAGCACCGCCGTAGGTATCTACGATGATCTTGCGTCCGGTCAGGCCGCAGTCCCCGTCCGGGCCGCCGATGACGAAGCGCCCAGTGGGATTCACGTAGAAATCGTCTTCCGGGCACATCCAGCCCTCGGGCAGGCAGTTGACCACGTGCGGGCGCACGATCCGGCGCACCTCGTCCTGTGTCAGGCTTTCGTCATGCTGGGTGGAAAGCACGATGGATGTGGTGCGTGCGGGCCGGCCCTTCTCGTACTGGAGTGTCACCTGGCTCTTGGCGTCGGGACCCAGCTTTGGTTCGGCGCCCGAATGGCGTGCCTCGGCGAGGGAGCGCAGAAGAGAATGCGCGAAGTGGATCGGCGCCGGCATCAGGCTTTCGGTCTCGTCGCAGGCAAAGCCGAACATGATGCCCTGATCGCCGGCACCTTCATCCTTGTTGCCGGCCGCATCCACGCCGACAGCGATGTCTGAAGACTGCTGATGCACCAGGACTTCGACCTCGAGATCCTTCCAGCTGAAGCCGTCCTGGTCGTAGCCGATATCCTTTACGGCTTGCCGGGCGACGTCTTCCATGACGGCTGGTGTAATGGAGGCGGGACCGCGCACTTCACCGGCGAGAACGACCCGGTTGGTCGTGGCCAGCGTTTCCAGGGCGACACGCGCCTGCGGATCCTGGGACAGGAAGGCATCGACAATGGCGTCGGAGATGCGATCGCAGACCTTGTCCGGATGGCCTTCAGATACCGATTCGCTGGTGAAGAGATAGTTGCCGTGTTCCACGTCTGGCCCCCGCCTGCTGATGCCCTTGAAAGCTGTTCCTGTCGGAGGAACGTCACAGCGCAGAAATCTGCCGAGTCAGGGGCAGGGGGACAAGCAAAAAAGACGCTGGAACGTCACTCTCCGGGCTTGGCTTTCAAGCTTCCCAGGGCCTTGGTCATCTCGAACAGCCGCCGGCGCAGTTCGGGATCGTGGATGCGGTAATAGGCTCGCACCAACTCCAGTGTTTCGCGCTTGTTCAGCGGGTCGCCCTTGCCGTTCGCTTTCTGGGCGCTTTCTGACAAGCCGCCAGCAGGGTCCGGTGCCTGGCTGGTAACGTCTTCGGGCAGATCCTCGAAGAAATAGTTCATGTCGGTATCGAGGACATGGCAGAGGTCATAGAGCCGGCTGGCGCTGACCCGGTTGGTGCCACGTTCATACTTCTGAACCTGCTGAAACGTCAGGCCCAGGGCCTCGCCCAGTTTTTCCTGGCTCAATCCCAGCAAGGTCCGACGCTCGCGCAGTCTGGCCCCCACATGTACATCGACGGGGTTGGGCTGGCCGCTTCCGCGCCCGCGCCGTCCGGTTTCACGTCGCGCCATGTTTCCTCCTGCCATGATTTGCTTGCACCTTCCCAGCGTAAAAGAGCGCTTTGGATATTACAGAAGCAAAGAGGCCGTCAACCTGACGGCATGGTTGAGATGGGGTGAGACCGGGTTCAATGCTGTGACAAAGATGGAACGTTTCCAAGACGTTACACCTGTGGCGCCGTCATTCTTTCGCGCCGCGATGGCGAAAGGCCAGACTGCTGCCGAGCAGCAGGACGAGCAGGATGGCGACGGACCAGCGGCCCAGGTGCGCGTAGGGCGGCGGGGTCTCGGCGGGACGGGGCAGTTGCGTGTCAATGATGCCCACCGCATTCAGCGGCAGGCGCTGCAGTATGCGGCCATAGGGGTCGACCATGGCGGAAATGCCGTTGTTGGCGGCGCGCACGAGCGGCAGGCCTTCTTCCACGGCGCGCAGTCGGGCCGCTGCAAAGTGCTGGTAAGGTCCCGAGGATTGTCCGAACCAGGCATCGTTGGTCACGTTGTAGATCCATTCGGGGCGCGGTGAGTCGGGGTCCACGATCCGGCCCGAGAAGATCACTTCATAGCAGACCAGGGGTGCTGCCGGCGGCAGGCCCGGTGCCTCCAGGATGGATGGCCCGGGTCCAGGCGAGAAATCCATTGTGCCCTCGGTGATCTTGGTCATGTCGATCAGGCTGCGCAGCGGCACGTACTCGCCGAAAGGGACCAGGTGGAACTTGTCGAAACGCTCGGCGATTCCCTGTTCGGGTGTCACGACGAAGATCGAATTGTAGAGTTCCTGAGTATCTTCCGATCCGTCCAGGGCCATGGCCCCGGTCAGCAGGGCTCCGCCTGGGGGGACGATGTCCTGCAGGGCGGAGAGGACCTGTGGCTGTCGGTTCAAGTAGTAGGGCGCCGCCGTCTCGGGCCAGAGATAATGGGTTATCCGCTCATTTGACTGGGCAATGGACATGCGCATGTGCTGCAGCAGATTGTCCTCGCGCCGATCGGCGCGCCACTTGTCCTGCTGCGAGATGCTGGGCTGCACGAGGCGCAACCGGCTGTCGGGTTGCATCTCGCTGCCCGGCTCGGGCACGGCCTGCAGACGAACGAAGCCACCCACCCAAAGCAGGAGGATGGCGCCGAAGGCAGCCAGGACGGCCCGGCCGCCTCTTGGAGAGCGTGAGGGACCGGCCAGCAGGGCCGGCGCTGCGGCGGCCAGTATCGTCAGGGCGGACAGGCCCCAGACACCCAGCAGGGCCGCACCCTGCAAGGGGATGGAGCTGAAGGCCCAGGCCGAGCCCAAAAGATTCCAGGGAAAGCCGGTCAGCAGGACCGAACGCAGGAATTCCGCAGCCAGCCAGGCAGCAGCCAGAAACAGGACACGGCTGGTCCCGTGGTCCCCGAAGCGCCAGGTGGCCCAGATGGCCAATGCCGGGAAAAGCGCGAGGCCGGCCGAAAGCCCCCCCACGGAAACCGGCATGAACCACCCGAACTTGGCCAGGTCCACGGTCATGGCAATGCCAATCCAGTAGAGACCGGCGACGAACTGGCCGAACCCGAAGCACCAGCCGATCAGAACGGCTTGGCGGTCCCGCTGTGCGCCATCGAGCAGCCAGAGCAGGCCGCTGTAGGCCGGGACAAGCAGCAGGACCAGATACAGAGGGGCGAAGGCCGTGGCAGAGAGGGCGCCGAGGAGTATGGCCAGCCCGGCCCGCCGCCAGCCAGTGAGGTCGCGCAGGCGCTTCGCACAGCTGTCCAGCCAGCCGGCGAAAGCCTGCCGACTGCTCGTCGAGGTGCTGCTGTTCACGAGTCCGTGTCCGCTCCCTGCGGGGTGTTCGGCAGGTCTCGGATGCGAAGCCGGCGGATGCGTCGCAGGTCGGCCTGCAGGACTTCGAAGGTGATTCCGGAGGCGGAATGATGGATCAGTTCCCCGCGCGCCGGAATGCGTCCGGCCAAGTAGAACACCAGTCCGCCCAGGGTGTCGATATCCTCCTCGCGTTCATCCTCGGAAAGGATCGCGCCCACTTCCTCCTCGAAGTCCTCGATAGGGGTGCGGGCATCGGCGACCAGTGTGCCATCCTGACGCCAGGTCATCTTGGGGGCTTCCTGCTCGTCGTGCTCGTCGTCGATCTCGCCGACGATTTCCTCGACCAGGTCCTCGATGGTGATCAGGCCATCGATGCCACCGAATTCATCGACCACCAGGGCCATGTGGCTGCGCTTGACCCGCATCTCGAGCAGCAGGTCGAGGACACGCATCGAGGGGGCCACGAACTCGATGGGCCGCAGGATATTGGCCAGGCGAAATCGCGACTTCTCGCGGGTGCCTGTGATCACGTCCTTGATGTGAACCATGCCCACCACGTCATCGAGGGAATCCCGATAGACGGGCAGGCGGCTGTGCCCGGCCTCCGCATGCATCTCGACCAGTTCGTCATAGCCAGTCTCAAGCGGAGCGGCCACGATATCGGCGCGCGGCACCATCACGTCATAGGCTGTCAGGTGGCGCAGCTTGAAGACATTGGCCAGCAGCATGCGCTCGTGACCGCTGATCGGCGAGTTGGCTTCCTCGTCGTTCTCGTCGATTTCCCCGATGATCTCTTCCAGGGTGTCGCGCAACTGCTGGGATTCGCCGTTGCGTCCGCGCAGTCGCGCCATGATCCAGCCAAGGGCGCGGGCCAGCCCTCCGGATTCGTCAGAGGATCCGTTGGAACCGTTCGTTGTGTCGTCAGACAGGCCTGAAGTCGTTTCTTGTCCGCTCATGGTTCGCCTTTTCCCGCCGGCTCGCGCGTGCCTTCCGCATAGGGATTGGCAACGCCCAGTTCGGCGAGCAGTTCTACCTCCAGTCTTTCCATTTCCTCGGCGTCTTCCGCCGCTTCGTGATCATGGCCCAGCAGGTGAAGAACACCGTGCAGGGTCAGGTGGCGTGCGTGGTCACGCAGGCTCTTGCCCTGTTCGCGGGCTTCATCTGCACAGGTGTCATAGGACAGCACGACATCTCCCAGCAGGCGCATGCCGTCGGGCAGGAGGTCGTCGCTGGGGAAGGAGAGGACGTTGGTGGGCCGGTCCTTGTCGCGGAAATTCCGGTTCAATTCCTGCAGAAGCAGGTCGTCCGCCAGGACCACACAGACCTCCAGGTTCTCCTCCAGTCCGCGCAGTCCCAGAAGGACCGTTTCGTGCAACAGCGCATCTGCCTCCGGCAGGGCCGCCTGCCAGGCCTCGCTTTCATGGATGATGTCGATGTCTCGGGCGTATTCGGTCAGTCCCGAGGGACTTGGAGGTTCGTCGTTCATGACTCCTCGACCTCCTGGCCCCGGGGTGAGCGTTCGAAGAGGTCCTTTTCCCGCGTGCCCCCGGCATCCCGGTTCTCGTAGGCGCGCACGATCCGGGTGACCAGGGGATGGCGGACCACGTCCGTATCCGTGAACTGCACGAAACCGACACCGTCAAGCTGTGCCAGCAGGTAGGCCGCATCGCGCAGGCCCGAGGGCTGGCCGCGTGGCAGGTCCACCTGACTGAGGTCGCCGGTCACCACCATGCGGCCATTCTCGCCCAGGCGGGTCAGGAACATCTTCATCTGCACGGGCGTGCTGTTCTGGGCCTCGTCCAGGATGACAAAGGCATTGGACAGGGTGCGCCCGCGCATGAAGGCCAGGGGCGCAATCTCGATCTCGCCCGTTTCCATGCGCCGCGCCACCTGGTCGCCGGGCATCAGGTCATGCAGGGCGTCGTAGAGCGGCCGCAGGTAGGGATCGACCTTCTCTTTCATGTCGCCGGGCAGGAAACCCAGGCGTTCGCCGGCCTCCACCGCGGGGCGTGAGAGAATGATGCGGTCGACCTGACCTTTCATCAGGAAGCTGACGGCCGTGGCCACGGCCAGATAGGTCTTCCCGGTACCGGCCGGCCCGATGCCGAAGACCAGCTCATTGGACAGCAAGGCTTTCACGTAGGCGATCTGGCCCGGCGAACGCGGAGTGACGTGGCGCTTGCGCGTGATCAGCTTCAAGTCTCCGCCGTGCATTGCATTCAGTGAAGTCTCGGAACCTTCCGCGCTGCGCCCTGAGGCCAGGCGGGCGGCGGCATCCACCTCGGCGCTGTCCACATCCATGCCCTTCTTCAGGCGTTGATAGAGGGCCTGAAGTGCCTGCTTGGCCGCCATGCGGGAGTCTTCCGGTCCGCTGACGGTAACGAGGTTGCCGAAAGAGGACAGTGAGACGCCCAGCTGGCGTTCGAGGCGCACCAGGTTTTCATCGTGTTGGCCGAACAGCAGCGGCAGCAGAGAATTGTCGTCGAATTCGATCTGAAGCGGATCGCCGGTCAAGCTGTGGCCCTCGTTTCGCTCTCTGCCTCGCCGCTGGCTGCGGCAGGGGACATGCCGTCTCCGGGCTCTCTCGTGACAACGGAGCCGCTCAGTGAGTTGGCATGGGCTTCATGGATGTCGGCGTCCACCAACTGCCCGATCAGCCGGGACGGGGCCTCCACGACCACGGAGGTCATGTAGGGGCTGCGTCCGATCAATTGGCCCTCATACTTGCCCGGCCGCTCGAGCAGGATTGGCATGCGCCGCCCTACCAGGGCCCGGTTGAAGGCCATCTGCTGTTCGTTCAGCAGGTTCTGCAGCGTGGCCAGCCGTTCCGAGGCCACGTCGGCCGGTACCTGCTCGGCGATATCCGCAGCCGGAGTTCCGGGACGCGGGCTGTACTTGAAGGAATAGGCCTGGGTGAAGCCGATATCGGTGACCAGCTTCAAAGTGTCGGCAAAATCCTCGTCGCGCTCGCCCGGGAAGCCGACAATGAAATCCGAGGACAAGGCCAGGTCGGGCTGGGCCGTGCGCAGTTGATCCACGACACGGTAGTAGAAATCGGCCGTGTGCTTGCGGTTCATGACCTCGAGAATGCGATCGGAACCGGACTGCACCGGCAGGTGCAGGAAGGGCATGATCCTGGGTTCATCGCGATGCGCGGCGATCAGTTCATCGTCGACATCACGCGGATGCGACGTGGTGTAGCGCAGGCGTTCCAGCCCCTCGATCTCGGCCAGACGGCGCAACAGGCGGCCCAGGCCCCAGGTTCGTCCGTCGGGTCCCTCGCCATGATAGGCGTTGACGTTCTGGCCCAGCAGCGTGACCTCGCGCACACCGCGCCGGGCCAGGCTTTCGGCTTCGGCGACGATGGCTGTGACAGGGCGCGAGAATTCGGCACCGCGCGTATAGGGTACGACACAGAATGTGCAGAACTTGTCGCAACCTTCCTGGATCGAGAGGAAAGCCGAGGCTTCGTCGCCCAGATGCTCTTCAGGCAGGGAATCGAACTTGGAGTCCACCGGGAAGTCGGTGTCCACCAGGCCGCGTTCGCCATGCTCGGTGGCGCGCGCCACAAGTTCCGGCAGGCGATGATAGGTCTGGGGACCGAAGACCATGTCCACCTGCGGCGCACGCCGGACGATCTCCTCGCCTTCGGCCTGGGCCACACAGCCTGCAACGGCCAGCAGCATCTGCCGGCCGTCGGCGGCCGCCTGTTCCTTGAAATGGCGCAGACGTCCCAACTCCGAAAAGACCTTTTCACTGGCCTTCTCGCGAATGTGGCAGGTGTTCAGGATGATCAGGTCGGCTGCCTCGGGCTGCGCGACGTCGCCATAGCCAAGTGGCGCCAGCAGATCCGCCATGCGGGCGGAATCATAGACATTCATCTGGCAGCCGTAGGTCTTGATGTAGAGGCCCTTCGTCACACTCCAACTCGCATCGTTCTTTGGGGGGTGGCGGATTTCCCGACCCCACCATGGTTACACATTAGCACCAGAGATCAGCGCGCGACAACGCCGGCATCCTCGTCGGGGTTCTTCTCGCTGTCTTCCAGGCTGTCGTCCCGTTCGTCGCGACTTTCATCCTCGGGTTCGCGGCCCGTCAGGGCCCGCATGACACCGGTCGACACCATCGCCTCGCAGTGCTGGGCCAGGGCCTTGCGTGAGCCGAAGTCCTTCAGCGTCACCGGTGGATGAAATTCCACGATGACGGTCAGGCGTCCCAAGCCCAGGGCCCGCCATGCATGGTCCGGCAGCTCCATGTCGCCGTACCAGGCAAAATAGGGCCGCAGGAAGCGTCCCAGCGGCAGTCCGTCGAGATGGCTGTAGGTGATGGAGACGGGCTGAACTGTCAAGGGCTGGTCGTGAGGACGCCGTTCGGCCACCGAGAAGAGGGCGGACTTGAAGGGCAGGACGCGGTTGCCGTCACCACTTGTGCCTTCGGGAAAGAGGATCAGGTTGTCATCCTGTTCGAGGCGGCTTGCGATCTGGTCCCTGTGATCGGCCGTGCGGCTTGAACGGCGCTCGACAAAGACCGAGCGCTGCAGCTTGGCCAGCCAGCTGAAGAAGGGCCAGTGCGCGATCTCGGCCTTGGCAATGAAGCTGCCCTTGATGCAGCGGCCCAGGACGGGAATGTCCAGGTAGGAGACGTGGTTGCAGGCATACAGCGTGGGGGCGTCTTCGGACTGCTGGCCGCGGCGCTGCACCTCGATGCCCAGGATGCGGCAGACCTGGCGATGGTACCAGTAGGGGAAATCGCGCGCCCTGTCCGCGCTCAGCGCGACGAGAACGGCCTGAACGGGCAGCAGGACCAGGGTGAAGATCGTGAACAGCAGGATCCGCCGCAAGGACAGCAGGGGAGATCCCAGGGCAGCGGTCGGCGTGGCACTCACTGTCCGTGTACCCACATCCCTCAGTGTCCCTCACCGGAGGTCGGGCGTGTCTCGCCCTCGCCGCGGGTCAGGTGCTTGCGGTATTTCTCGGTCACGCCATCGGTCTTGACCACGACACAGACATCGGTCGTGCCGAAGGAATGATCGACCACGGCACCGTCGCCGACCCAGCCACCCAGGCGCAGGTACCCCTTGATCAGCGGCGGCAGACTCATCAGGGCTGCCTTCGCATCGATCTCCTCCGACGTCAGCAGGTTCATGTCGGTGTAGAGTTCGGGCAGGGCGCGCGGGCGCAGGTTCTCGGGCGCAATGTGGTTGTGGTGCAGATAGGCGAGCGGCAGTGCCAGCTTGTCCACGTCGGTGCCGAACAGGCTGGCGCAGCCGAACATCAGGTCCACGTTGAAGTGCATGACATAGGCGGCAATGCCGCGCCAGAGCACCTGCATGCCGATACCGGTGCGGTGATCGCGATGAACGCAGGAACGCCCAAGTTCCATGATCTCGCCGGGATAATCCAGCAAGGGCGAGATGTCGTATTCGCCCTGGGTATAGAACTGACCCGCCTTGCGCGCCTGCTCACGACGCATGAAGCGATAGGTGGCGATCACTTTCTGTGGCGAGGCGTCGGGAGAGTTGTCGAAAACCAGAAGGTGATCGCAGTAGGGGTCATAGGAATCGAATTCCCGGCCTTCGCGGCGCATTTCGTCCGAGGGCACGACCGCCATTTCCTCGACGAAAACCTGATAGCGCAGCTGTTGTGCAAGCCGAACCTCGTCCGGAGTCTCGGCCAGTCGAATATGCAGGTCCTTGGACTTCACATCGACAGGCCGCGGCAATCCGTCCGCTGTCAACTCCATGTTATCGCTTTCCCTGTTCACAAAATCCCGGCTGTCCCCTGCGGCATGCCCCACGGATCAGCCCACACGCCTGCGGCGTTTCACGCTCGCCTCGGATTCCTGAATGGGCCCGTCCTTTTCCCAATCCTTCAGCTTGACCGCATAGAGTTCCAGGCGATGATCGATCAGGCGGTAGCCGAGCTTGTGAGCGATTTCCTGCTGCAGACGTTCGATCTCTTCATTGTAGAATTCGATGACGTCGCCACTCTGCATATCGATCAGGTGATCGTGATGGTCCTCGGTCGCCTCTTCGTAACGCGAGCGCCCGTCGCCGAAGTCGTGGCGTTCCAGAATACCGGATTCCTCGAACAGCTTGACAGTGCGGTAGACCGTTGCAATCGAGATGCGCGGGTCCACTTCGGAGGCACGCTGGTAGAGCTGCTCGACATCGGGATGGTCCGTGGCCTGGGACAGGACGCGTGCAATGACGCGCCTCTGCTCGGTCATTTTCAGCCCGCGTTCGGCGCAAAGTTGCTCAATACGTTCCGGCATCACCTTCTCGCAGCTTTCCCTGATCCATAGGCATTATAGCCGAAACGGGGGGATGCTACGCAATGGATTTCCTGAGCGGCCTTGCCGGCGGGAAGCGATGGATTACTTTGCACGCTTGCCGAGACCGATGTCCTTGGCCAGCTTGCTGCGCTGCCGGGCGTAATTGGGAGCAACCATGGGATAGTCGGCCGGCAGTCCCCACTTCTCGCGATATTCTTCCGGCGTCATGTTGTAGGCCGTCTTCAGGTGCCGCTTGAGCATCTTCAGCTTCTTGCCGTCCTCAAGACAGATCAGATAGTCGGGCGTAATCGACTTCTTGATTGCAACGGCCGGGGTCGGCTTCTCGGGCTCCTTCACAGTATCCTGGCCTACATTTGCCAAGGTCGAATAGACCTCGCGAATCAGGCCGGGTACGTCAGCAGGTGCCACGGCATTATTGGAAACGTGGGCTGCGACTATGTTGCTGGTCAGTGATAATAGTTCGCTGATTTTTGGCTCTTCGCTCATCGCTCTTTCTCTTTAACAGTTTCGAGCCTTTATATATAATCTTTCTCTTGGATGACAATACACATTTCTGTTGCAGCAAGTATTTTTCTCTTTGTGCGCTTTTGTCACATTTCAGGGTGATTTGTGTGGGGAAGGGAAAAGTCCTCTTGCTGACAATCAAGGAAAATAGAAGCAAGAATTGGGAAACTAATAAAGATGATACTCCATAACCAGAGCGTCCACTGGTTGCGGCCGTCCATGGTCGTAATAACCCGGACGGCGTCCCTTTACGGTAAATCCGGCCTTCAAATAGAGGGCAACAGCTGATCCATTGTCCTCGGCTACTTCCAGGAACAGATGGCGGGCATTGGCCTGGCGAGCCTGACTGAAGAGATCCTGCAGCAATGCGCCTGCCAGGCCGCATCTCCTGGTCTGTGGGGTCACGCCCAGTGTAATGATCTCCGCTTCGTCCGCAGCCGTGCGGAACAGGCAGAAGCCGGACAGCGTCGTGGGTGTTGCCGTGGGGGCTGTCGCGTCGGGACCTGATGCCTGGGGCGGACCCGCCAGGCGCAGGCGATATCCCGGCAGTTGCAGAAGGCTCTGCAGTGTCTCCTGGCTCCAGGGGTCTTCCGGAAAGCAGAGGCCATGGGCTGTCGCCATCTCCGGCAGGTCGGCTTCACTCCCGGTGACAATCCGGAAGGGGGGCGTCTGGAGGTGTTCCTGACCAATGGGGCCGGGTCTCATTTTGCCGCGACCTTGTTGGGATAGCTGACATCCGGGGCGCGCAGGTAGAGCGGTGCGGCCGGCAGGCTCTGTTCCTGGGCACGAGGATTACTGGCCCAGCGCGCAAGCGTACGCGCATCGCAGTGGCATACCGACTCCAGGACCCTGCCGGCGGTCATCTCGAGGCCCGGCAAAGTTGCTGCACGCGCTGCGGCATCTCCGGCAAGCCAGGGGTGTGCTGTTGGCAGTTGTCCAGCCAGCTCCTCGGGTGTGCAGCTGAGCGGCGGTCCCAGCGGTTCTCCGCTTGGCGCGTAGCTGCGCAGGAAAAAGTCCTGACGCCGGCTGTCGATCAGGACCGCCAGGGGGGAGTTTTCGGCAGTCCGGTTGTAGCCTGCTTCGTGCGCCTGTTCGGCGAGCAGGCTAAAGCTGTCCAGACAGAGCAGGGGGCAGTCCAGGCCAAGGGCAAACGCTCGGGCCGTGGCCAGCCCGACGCGCACGCCGGTGAAACTGCCGGGCCCCACGCTCACGGCCAGACCCGTTATGTCGCTGTAGCCTGTTTCGGCCTCTTCCAGCACTTCGGAGATCATGGGCAACAGGCGTTCCGCATGCCCGCGTGTGCGAATCTCGAATCGGGCGGCTGTCACACGGCCATCGCGGGCCAGGGCGGCAGACCCAGCGGAGCCCGAGGTGTCAATGGCAAGGATGACGCGGGAAGCGGATGTCGAAGCAGTCATGCGATGCGGCAGGCCTCGTCGAATTCAAGGCGTGGCAGGCGATCATGCAGTACGGAGGGATCGCCGTAGCCCAGGTTGCAGAGAAAGTTCGAGCGTACTGTCGTACCGGCAAAAAAGGTCTTGTCCACCCCTTCCTTGTTGAAACCCGACATGGGACCGCAATCCAGTCCCAGGGCGCGCGCGGCAATGATCAGGTAGGCGCCCTGGAGGCTGCCATTGCGGAAGGCGTTTTCCTCCCGGGCCTGTTGCTTGCTGTCACCGGCGAACCAGGAGCGGGCATCCGCATGGGGAAAGAGGCGCGGCAGCTGTTCATGAAACTCCGTGTCATAGCCGATGATGGCTGTGACCGGTGCCTTCATGGTCTTGTCCTCGTTCCCTTTGGCCAAGTGGGGGCGCAGTTGTTCCTTGGCTTCCACGGATTTCACGAAGACAAGGCGCATGGGCAGGCAGTTGGCACTGGTCGGTCCCATGCACGCCGTCTTCCAGAGACGTTGCAGCAGGCTGTCGGGGACGGGACGATCCTGCCAGGCATTATGGGTGCGCGCCTGCAGGAAGATCTGGTCCAGGGCCTCCTGGTCGAGGCTTTTCGATTCGGGAGCGTCCGCGGCATCCATGTTTTCTTCCACCTTTGTGTCTCCTTTTCCTGTGCTGAAAGTTGGTCGCTTGGGCACAGGTGGCACGTGGTGCCACAGTCGGAAAAGGGCAAGATCTACCTTTGAAGGCTTGTCGCTGCGTGGGCCACTGACGTAGTTTGAAGGTTGAAACAGTGGCAAGGCCAGGACGGGCTTTCGTTCGGCCGTGCCCAGTGGGGGCTTTCCGGATCATGAAGCACGACTGTGAAACAGGACCTGTCCGACCAAAAGCGACTTGCCGGGCGGGAACGCTCGGGCTGGTCCTCGCGTTCTGCACCCTCTCTCCGGTTGCAGCGCAGGTAAGCGAGGCCGAGCTGAACAAGGGCGCGAATGTGCTCATGTACCACCGTTTCGGGGAAAGCGACTATCCCAGCACCAATGTGACCCTTGATCAGTTTGAGGCACAGTTGGAGAAGCTGGAAAGCGGGCCTTACGAGGTCCTGGCTTTGTCGGAGATCGTTTCGGCCCTGGATTCGGAAACGCCCTTGCCCGCGCATGCCGTGGCCATTTCCATCGATGATGCCTATCGTTCGGTCTATACGGAAGCCTGGCCGCGCCTCGAGGCAGCCGGTCTGCCCTTTACACTGTTCGTGGCCACCGATGTCCTTGACCGGGAAACGGCCCCCTACATGACCTGGGACGAACTGCGTGAGATGGCCGAAAGCGACCTGGTCACCATCGGGCACCAGACGGCCTCTCACCCCAGCATGCCCCAGGAAAGCCTGGAACGGAACGAAGAGGAAATCCGACGCGCCAACGCACGGTTCAAGAAGGAGCTGGGTCAGGTTCCAGCGCTTTTCGCCTATCCCTATGGCGAAAGCTCCACGGAGGTGCAGGAGCTGGTCGCAAACGCCGGTTTCACGGCAGCTTTCGGTCAGCATTCGGGCGCGGTCGGTGTCACGCTGAACCGCTTCAACCTTCCGCGCTTTGCCTTGAACGAGAACTACAGCGACCCGGAGCGCCTGGATACGATACTTAATGCCCTGCCGCTTCCGGTCAGGGACGTAACGCCCGCGAACCCGCTGGTCAGTGAAGAGGACAATCCACCGGTTGCCGGTTTCACGGTCGACGAAGCTGCCGGCCCCCTGGATCAATTGTCCTGCTACAGCAGCGGTCCCGACGTT
This sequence comes from Fodinicurvata fenggangensis DSM 21160, assembly GCF_000686045.1. Lineage (GTDB taxonomy): Bacteria > Pseudomonadota > Alphaproteobacteria > Kiloniellales > DSM-21159 > Fodinicurvata > Fodinicurvata fenggangensis. Next base: position 159,110 of record NZ_JMLV01000002.1, on the reverse strand, counting down.
AAGCTGGAAACACTCGAACGTCGCATCGAGTTGCGCTTTGACGGTCCACTGGCCCAGGGACGCACGCGCCTGAACTGCACGCTGCCGATTGCAAGTGGACGCTGGCGCTGGTTCGGTCGCCAGTTCCTGGTCCCCGAGAACTGATAGCTGTCGTCAACAGCCGTGACAACGGAGGCCGTCCCGGGGCTCAGCGGCCGGTTTCAAACGCGCGTAGACGGGCGTAGAAGCTGCTGCTTTCGTCCAGTCGCGCCGCTTCCAGCTCGCGCAGGTCATTGGCCCGGATCAGCCCACGCAGCTTATCAACATAATTGTTGATCTCTGCATAGGCCTCCAGCTGCGCGGCCAGGTCATAACCGTCGAGTGTGTCCTTGCGTGCCACGGCTTCGGCCCGTTGATGCCGGAAGCCGCGATAGGCGGCGTGCGTGTTCAGATTGTGCATGTAGGAACGCACCGAGGCCATCAGGTCCTCGAAGGCCTGAACGCGGACCGCACGGTCAGACTTGGGGACGAGCGCCTGGGAGGCCTTGCCCCAGGTGCGCTGTCCGAAAAGAGCGTTCCCTTCCAGGGCGAAACGTGATGTTCCCCAGCCGCTTTCCACGATGGCCTGGGCCAGGGCCAGGCTGACGGGGACAACATCGACGCGCCGCTTCAGGGCTTCCGGATTGCTGTCTTCGACACCGTACTGCTCGCCCAGTTCGTCGAGCCAGGCCTGTTCGCCGGCCTCCAGGGTCTCACCGGCTTCGCGTTTATCAAACAGGGCCAGCATATGGCTGCGTTTCTCCTCGATCTCCTGGTTGGCCAGAAGCACCAGTGGCAGGATACTGCGGATGAAAGCGCGCTTCTTGTCGTCCACCGAGGAGAGTTCGTCGAGGTCACGCGGCAGGCCGGTCACATAGACCCGGGGAACCTCAGCCTGGCCTTCACGTACATCCGAGAGGCGGTAGTCAATACGTTCGAAATTGCTCTGGAGGTCTTTCGTGCTGGCCGGCGCGACAACCTCGATGTTCCTGAAATCGGGTTGCGTCAGGTCTGGCAGCTCGACCACAGGGCCGCGGCGTGCCGTCTGACGCGCCGGATCCCTAACGGGCTCGCCCGATTTGCTGGCCGGCTCCGTTTCTTGTGCCTGGGCCGAATCCACCGGGTTGATGCTGGGCAGGTCCAGGCCTGCCGTCATGCCCGAGTCCTGCCCAGTCTCGAATTGCGCAAACAGGGCCGTCAAGCCCACTGCCAGTACCAGGCCGAGCACAGGCCCCTCTGTGCCGCGGCCGAACCACCGCCGTATTCCGTCCATCGCTTTCGTACTTTCCCGAACAAATAGCTCCGCACCGGCCGAATCTGCCCCGATCGACCGCTGTGGAGACTGTGTATAAACCATCAGCTGATGGCGCGAACTTCCACCACTTCCGGCACGTAGTGCCGAAGCATGTTCTCGATACCCATTTTCAGTGTTGCCGTCGAAGAAGGACAGCCTGCGCAGGCGCCCTGCATGTGCAGGTACACCACGCCCCGATCAAAGCCGTGAAAAACGATGTCGCCGCCGTCCTGGGCAACCGCGGGGCGGACCCGCGTGTCCAGGAGCTCCTTGATGGTCGAGACGATCTCGGTGTCCTCGCCGTGATCCTGGCCTTCGTCGGCGTCCTGGGTCTCGGCGTCGAAAAGCGGACGCTTGGCTACGAAGTGCTCCATCACGGCGCCCAGGATGGAGGGTTTGAGGACGAACCACTCCTTGTCGTCGGCCTTGCTGACCGAGATGAAGTCCTGACCGAAGAACACGCCAGACACGCCCTCGATCTCGAATAGACGGCGCGCCAGTGGAGAGACCTGTGCCTGCTCGGCCGTCTCGAAACTGGCTGTTCCCTTCTCCATGACTTGCTGTCCCGGGATGAACTTCAGTGTCGCCGGATTCGGAGTTTCTTCCGTCTGAATAAACATTCTGTCGCCCTGTTGCGTTCGCCACGAACCAAATTCGCAGACCATCATTGGCCAGAGTGGCCTGACAGGAAAGTGGAGCAGCTTGGGCCGAAGTTCAAGTTCACCGCATGCATAACGGCAATGCAGGGCATCAAGAGATGGCGTCGATGTGCTCTTCAGTCAGGTTATCGGGGACGATGGTCAAGGGCACGCGCAGGCGTCCGACGAACTTGCCGGTCAGGGACGAAACCAGCGGGCCCGGTCCTCCCTGTCCCGTGTTGGCGCCCAGGACAAGGATGGAAATGCTGTCCTCTTCATCCAGAAGCTTGAAGAGCACGTCGTTGGTCACGCCCTCGCGCAGATAGAGGATCGGCATGGACCCCGCCAGTTCCGTCACGCGCTTGGCCGCGCGCTGCAGCAGCTGTTCGGCCTCGCTGCGGGCTTCCTGGGCCAGAAGCTCGCCAACCCCCAGCCAGGTCTGGAACTCCGAGCGTTCCAGGACATTGAGAAGGGCAACGCGCCCTCCGGTGTGTCGGGCGCGACGGCAGGCATAGCGCAGGGCGACCTCAAGCTCCTTGGACTCGTCGACCACGACCAGCATGACACGCTCGGTGTTGCCTTCCGTCTGATGGTCCGCAGAAGCTGCCGTCTCCGGCTTGTTGTCGTTGTCTTCATCCATGATCCGATTCCACTGTCGGGGCCAGGGCGCTTGCCATGCGGTCAGTTACGCCGGAAGGCCAGATGTGCGAACCATCCTGCCATCAGTGCGGTCAGGACGGCAACGAGACCGTACAATGCGGGACGGTCGTAGGCGAAAGCATAGAGGTCCGCCTCGATTCCCACCTTGCTGACGGCCAGTGGCGTGGACTGGGCATTCACCACCTGCCCATCCTGGAGCAGGTAGATCTCGGCGGAGTAAATGCCCGTGGGCACATTGGTCGGCAGGTAGACCGAGGTTCGGAACAGGCGGTCGCTGAGAATGGCCACGCGGCCAGTGCTGCGGGAATAGAGCCCGGCCTCCTGCTTGCGGCGGATCAGCGCACGGCGCCACTTGCCGGCATCCTCGGGGTCCAGGCGGGCGCTGTCCTTTGGGCTGAAGCGCAGGCGTGAGACGCCGAATTCCTGATTCTGCAAGACGGACTCCTCTGCGATCTCGTCCAGGGGGCGGTTGCTGGCAATGGCATAGAAGCGCGGGACGTCGCGATAGACCATGCCGGCCGTGTTCATCCAAATGCCGGCAACACGGCTCTTGCGCATAACGCGCTGTTCGCTTTCGGGCCCGCGGACCACCACGACGATGTCGCCCGGCTCCTCGATGGCGCCGAACATCAGAACCTCGGACCCGGTAAAGCCGGTGGTGATGGCCACCAGGTGGCTCGAAAGATCCGCCACCAGGGGCAATGCCCGTGCCGGCAGGGTCAGGCCGGCGACCAGCAGCACAAGCAGGATCAGGCGCCGTCCCCTCATGGCTCGATCCCCAGGCTGTAGAGGTCGTCGGGTGTGGCCACCAGCTCGAAGCCGAGGCGCGCCGCCACGGCCAGGACCAGGATTCCCAGCAGGATGCGCAGGGTATCCCCGGGCAGGCGGGCCCCGAGCCGCCCCCCCAACTGGGCACCGATCACGCCGCCCACGATCAGCAGCATGGCCAGGGCCAGGTCCACGGTCTGGTTCTGGCTCGCCTGCAGGAAGGTGACGTTGGCCGATACGAAGATGATCTGGAACAGCGAGGTGCCGATGACCACGGCCGTCGGCATACCCAGCAGGTAGATCATCAGGGGCACCAGGACAAAGGCGCCGCCCACACCCATAATGGCGCTGATGACACCGACCATGAGACCGATGCCGAAGGGCAGTAGGGCGGAGATATAGAGCCGCGACTTGCGGAAACGGGTCTTCAGCGGCAGCCCGTGGACCCAGGTGTGGATATGCAGCTTGCCGGGGGCCAGCTTGCTGCGCCGACGCAGGAAAGCCCGGACACCTTCCCAGAGCATCATGCCGCCGACGATGGAGAGAAGGGTCACATAGGACAGGTTGATGACCAGGTCGATCTGGCCCATTTCGCGCAACAGCGAGAACAGCGCGACGCCCAGGGTCGAGCCGACGAAACCGCCGCCGACCAGGACAGCCCCCATCTTGAAATCGACATTGCCGCGCCGCCAGTGTGCGAACACGCCTGATACCGAGGAAGCGACGACGTGATTGGCCTGGGTTGCCACGGCGATGGCCGGGGGGATGCCGATCAGCACCAGCAGGGGCGTCATCAGGAAACCCCCGCCAACGCCGAAAATCCCGGACAGGAAGCCGATCACAGAGCCGAGTCCGAGCAGGAGGAAAACGTCGACGGAGATTTCGGCAATCGGCAGGTAGATCTGCATAGCGGCGCTCAGGGCCTCCCGCCGCTGGACTCAGCGGAGACTTCTGTACCCGGCAGCCGTTGTCTGGCGATCAAGATGCACTCCCTGCATGCGTCGAACGCGCGCCGTCCTGCAGCGACACGCGCTGGGCCCGAACCCGAACTTACCTGCTTCCGCGGCCAAGTCCAATGCCCGGCACGTCTTGTGATCGGTCAAGGGTAGCCGATCCGTCAAGCCCATACCAGTGACTGGACACCCGCTGCGCGCGCCCGTGCCATGGTGATCCTGCCACCGGGTACTTCCGATGTTTCGGTTTGCATCCTGAACGGAGCTCTATGCAGTTCCAACGGAACCGGATGTTGGAAACAAACCGTTAGGGACGCAGGAAACCGACAAGATCCTTGCACTCACGGATGACCGGTTCGGCGATGGCATTCGCACGCTCGGCCCCGTCGCGCAGGACGGCGTCCACATGCTCGTTGTCGGTGAAGAGATGCTTCATTTCCTCGCCGATGGGGCCCAGGCGGCTGACAGCAAGGTCCGTCAGGTCCTTCTTGAATTGCGAGAACTGGGCACCCTCGTACTGGGTCAGGACCGACTTCATGTCGCGGTCTTCCAGAGTGGCGAAGATGCCCAGCAGGTTGTAGGCTTCGGGCCGCTGCTTGCGGGTCTCCTCGGGCAGGTTGCCGGCGTCGTCCAGCACATCGGGTCCCGGCAGGGGTTCAGGATCGGTGGTGGCCTTGCGGATCTTCTTGGCCACCGTGTCCCGGTCATCGGTCATGTTGATGCGGCTCATGTCCGAGGTGTCGGACTTGCTCATCTTGCGCGAACCGTCCCGCAGGGACATGACCCGCGTGGCGCTGCCCAGGATCAGGGGGTCGATAACGGGGAAGAAATCCACTTCGTAGTCGTAGTTGAATTTCTGCGCCACGTTGCGCGCCAGTTCCAGGTGCTGCTTCTGGTCCTCGCCCACCGGGACGTGCGTCGCCTTGTAGGCCAGGATGTCGGCGGCCATCAGATTGGGATAGACATAGAGGCCCGAGCTGGCGTTCTCGCGATGCTTGCCCGCCTTCTCCTTGAACTGGGTCATGCGGTTCAGCCAGCCGATGCGGGTCACGCAGTTGAAGATCCAGGCCAGTTCCGCATGAGCGGGCACCTGGCTCTGGTTGAAGATGATGGAGGCCTTGGGGTCGATGCCCGCCGCCAGGTAGGCTGCCGTGATCTCGCGCGTATGGGCGCGCAACTCGGCCGGATCCTGCCAGACCGTGATCGCGTGCATGTCGACGACGCAGAAGATGCTGTCGTAGTCGTGCTGCAGGCTGACGAAATGGCGGATTGCGCCCAGGTAGTTGCCCAGGTGCAGGTTCCCGGTCGGCTGAACGCCGGAGAAGATACGCTTCATGCTTATGCGACCATCATCACTGGAAGAAGAAAACCGGCCGGTTTATCGCCCCTGACCGGCGTGGGGTCAAGCTGTGCTCTGAGGCGGCTCCTGCCGGCCACGCCTGCGCAGCAGGGACTTGAGCTCGGCCAGGGTGACCGCACCCAGCAACAGGGCCGCCAGACAATAGACAGCCAATCCGCTGCCGACCAGCAGGGCCAGGGCCGCCGCCTGTCCCAGGGGACCGAGTTCGAGCCACCCGCTTACCAGCGGCGCCAGGAACAGCAGCAGGCCGCCCATCAGCGCGCTGGCCAGCAGGCTGCGCAGGCAGCGCTGCAGCAGGCGCCGGTCCGGCTCCAGGAATCCGCGCCGCGACAGCACCACCAGCAGCAGGACCACATGCAGCCAGGACGAAATTGCCGTGGCCAATGCGATTCCGACGAAGCCGATCTGCCAGAACAGCAGCAGCGACAGCACCACGTTGGCCAGGATGGCGATCACGGTCAGGTGGAAGGGCGTGCGGGTATCCTCGCGGGCGAAGAAGGCCGGCTGGAACAGCTTCACCAGCACATAGGACGGCAGGCCGATGGCGAAGGCCGCCAGCGCCTGCCCGGTGGCCCGGGCGGCCTGGTCGTCGAAGGCGCCGCGCTGGAACAGGCCGGCAACCAGGCTTTCGGGGATCAGCGCCAGCGCGAAGGTGGCCGGCAGGGTCAGCAACAGGGCGTATTCCAGCGCCCGGTTCAGGCTGTCCCGCGCTGCCTCGCCGGAGCCGGCGCGCAGCTTGCGGGACAGGTCGGGCAACAGCACCACGCCGATACCGATGCCCAGGATGCCGAGCGGCAGCTGGTAGACGCGGTCGGCATAGTAGAGATAGGAGACGGCGCCCGCCTGCAGCGTGGCGATCATCGTTCCGATCAGCAGGTTGATCTGCATCACGCCGGCCGAGAGCACGCCGGGCACCATCAGCGCCAGCAGGCGGCGCACCCCCGGCGTCAGGCGCGGCCGGGGCAGGCGCAGCGACATGCCGGCGCGCGCGGCGCAGACGGCCAGGAAGATCACCTGGGCCAGGCCGGCCAGGGTCACCGTCCAGGCCAGCACATGGCCCGGCGCAGTGGCGAAATACGGCAGGGCCACCGTCAGCGCGGCAATGAAGAAGAGGTTGAGGATGATCGGCGCCGCCGCGGCGGCGGCAAAGCGGTAGAGCGAATTGAGCACGCCGCCGAGCAGGGCCGTGATCACCATGGCCAGCAGGTAGGGAAAGGCGATCCGGGTCAGTTCCACGGTCAGCGCGAACTTCTCGGAGTTGTCCGTGAAGCCCGGCGCGATCACCTGCATGATCCAGGGCATGAGCGCCAGGCAGAGCGCAGTGAAGAGCAACAGGCCCGAAAGCATCACCGAGAGGACATCGCCGGCGAATCGCCGCGCCGCCTCCGGTCCCTCCTGCTCGAGCCGGGCCGAGAAGAGCGGCACGAAGGCGGCGTTGAAGGCGCCCTCGGCGAAGAGGCGGCGGAAGAGGTTGGGAAAGCGGAAGGCGACGAAGAAGGCATCCGCCACCGGCCCGCTGCCCAGACCGGCGGCGATCAGGATGTCGCGAATGAAGCCCAGGACCCGGCTGACCGCCGTCAGCCCCCCGACCGTGGCGAAGGAACGCAGGAGTGCCATAAGAGGCAGTGTCTAGCCGATCCGCGTGCCGCGAGAAAGGCCGGAGTTGGGAGCGGAGGCCCTGGATTGATGCAACGAGGTCTTTCCACCTCATTGATGAATCTCCGGGCATGAATTTCCAGGATATTGTCGGTGCAGTGCATAGGGTCTTATCTGATAGGGTCTTCACTCATAAATTAAGAACCATGAGTGGAGGGAACGCGGATGTTTGCTGCCGCTTTGTCATCGGCATGGTCCGCTTGGCTGCACCCAACAGCAATTCCGGTCGAGGAACTGTGCCCGCAGGGTGGAGGATGGCGTTGAATTCGCTCGCCATCGCCACGGAGCAACAGAATCGATTCACAGAGTCACGGAGGCCATCAATTGGATATTCAACGTAACGGGTCGAAGCCGTCAGCCAATGGTTCCGACCAGTACTTCAGCGGTACTGTGCGCATCGACAGCCCTTTCCAGGCACCGGAACCCGCGCGGGTCGGCGGTGCCATCGTGACCTTCGAGCCCGGTGCCCGCACGGCGTGGCACACCCACCCCCTGGGCCAGACCTTGTTCGTCACGGCAGGCCTGGGCTGGATACGGCGTGAAGGCGGACCCAAGGAAGAGATCCGGCCGGGCGACATCGTCTGGATCGAGCCGGACGAGAAGCACTGGCATGGCGCAACGGACAAGACCGCCATGACCCACATTGCCATTGCCGAGCCGCAGAATGGTGCGGCCGTCGAATGGATGGAGCAGGTCTCGGACGAAGACTACCTCGGCTGATTTTGGCGCTCGAAACCATGGACTTGATCTTGTGGCCATCGGGGTCGCACAGGAAACAGCCGTAGTAAGGCGCGCCGTAGATCGGGCGTGGGCCGGATGGTCGCTGTGCCAGGGAAAGGGGCCCTCTGCCTACTCGCCCACCTGCAGCAGCAGGCCCCGGCGCCGGGCCACGTGGAAGGCGTAGAGGAAGCAGAACATGCCAAGCGCCAGGTAGACGGCGTTGAGGGCAAGCGCATGGACCAGCAGGTCCAACCGGAAGGTTCCGTCGAGCAGGATGGCGCGCATGCCTTCGAAGACCGGGGCGGTGGGCAGGGCCCAGGCCAGAACCTGCAAGGCCGGGGGCAGCACGTCCACGGGATAGTAGATGGCGCTGATGGGGGCGATCAGGAAGATCGCCAGCCAGGCCACGGATTCCGCGCCCTGGCCGACCCGCAGGATGAGGGCGGAGACCATCATGCCGATGGACCAGCCCAGGACCAGTAGGCAGGAGAAGAAGGCCAGCAGCGGCAGGCCGAGCGCGAAGACCGAGACCTCGTAGAAGACGATGGCCAGCAGGGCTGCGGGGACCACGCCGATCAGCGTGCGGATCAGGCTCATGAAGGTGAGCGCGGCCATGAACTCGATGGGGCGCAGCGGACTGACCACGATATTGGCCAGGTTGCGCGACCAGACCTCTTCCAGGAACGAGAGGCTGAAGCCCAACTGGCCGCGGAACAGCACGTCCCAGAGCAGGACGGCCGAGACCAGCAGGCCGCTGGCCTGGGCGATCACCGAGGAGAGCTGCAGCAGGTACATGGTGATGAAACCCCAGATCACCATCTGCACGGTCGGCCAGTACATCAGCTCGAAAATGCGCGGCCAGGAACTGCCCAGCAGGTAGAGGTGCCGCAGGCACATGGCGTAGAGGCGGCCCGTCATGAGAGGGCCTCCTCAACGGTCCTGTCGGCCTGGCGCTGGTTGCGGGCGATGTCCAGAAAGACCTGCTCCAGGTTGGCGCGGCCATGGCGGTCCAGCAGCGCGCGCGGCGTTCCGCTCTCGACAATCTCGCCGGCACGCATGATGCGTACCTGATGGGCCAGACGCTCCACCTCGCTCATGTTGTGCGAGGCCAGCAGGATGGCGGTGCCGCTGCGCCGTTGATAGTCCTGCAGGTAGCCGCGCAACCAGTCGGCGGTGTCGGGATCCAGCGAGGCCGTGGGCTCGTCGAGCAGCAGGATCTCCGGTGCGTTGATCAGCGCCTTGGCCAGCGAGACCCTGGTTTTCTGGCCCGAGGAGAGCTTGCCCGTCGACTTGCGCCAGAGCGGCGCGAGATCCAGGTCCTGGGCCAGTTCCTCAAGCCTGGCCTTGGGCTTGGGACAGCCGTAGAGGCGGGCGAAGAACATCAGGTTCTGGCGCACGCTCAGCCGGCGCGGCAGGTCCACATAGGGGCTGGAGAAGTTCATGCGCTGTAGCAGGCGGTAGCGGTGGCGCAGCATGTCCTCGCCCAGCACCGTTATGGTGCCCGAGGTCGGCAGCAGCAGGCCCAGCAACATGGAGATGGTCGTGGTCTTGCCCGCTCCGTTCGCGCCCAGCAGCGCCAGGGTTTCACCGCGGTGCAGGGTGAAACTGACATCCTTCACCACGGCGACGCCGTTGAAATGCTTGTTCAGGGCCTGAACACGGATGGCCTCGTCGTGTTGCGGCAAGGGCATGACTCCGGTGTGGAACAGGGCGGTTCCCCAGGAGGGGCGCCCGCATGTCCGATCTAGTGCGGCAGGGGCATGACACCAAACAGAAGCGGATGCAGGTAGAGAAAGACTACATAGGCGGCCAGTCCCAGAACCGGCCGCCATATCCCGATGCCGCGCCAGTCCATGCGTGTCCGGCCTGTGGCGATGGCCACGAAGGGCACCGCCGAGGTGGTCAGCTTCATGGGACCCCAGGCTCCGCCCAGTTTTGCTTCGCGCCGCTGGTCGATGTGATGCATGCCGCCCAGCGCCAGCACGAGGAAGCCGCCCATCAACAACAGGCTGGCGCTGTCGCCGTTGGCAATGATGTGGCTGACGGCCCAGAGCACGACGCCCCAGAGAAAGGGGTGCCGGGTAACGCGCAGGATGCCCGGTGCAGGGTCCTGGGCCTTTGCGGCTTCCTCCTGACCCAGGGCCGTGGCCGCACGCGTGCTCATCCCAGCCACCACAAGGATGAAGGCGAAGGGCATGATCAGGATCGGAACCCAGGCCAGCGCCGGGACAGGTGTCCACAGGGGGATCCGCGGCGCAGCGCCATAGGCCTGCAGCGCCCAGGCGAAGGTGACGAGTGCAACCAGAGAATAAGCCAGACGGAAACCACGTTCGCCCAGCCGGTCCAGCAGACGCGTGCGAAACGCGGCACTGGACAGCAGGAAGTGACTTCCCACGAAAAGCACGATGGCGGCGAAGAGTTCGTTGAGATCGACCATGGCGCGCAGTCTATGCTGCAGACTGATAGGACTTCAACAAGACTTGCAGTAAAACGAGCATCCGAGGAGCTTTGCTGTCTGCCGGCCTGTGCTCATGGCGTGTGGCTGCGCTCGCAAAATACCCTGTTTCTCCGCAGCGCGGCGCGCAAAGAGGATTACAACAGGCAGAAAAGAGTCATGGAGGACAAACCCTTGTGAATTTCCAAGGCACAGCCCGCCTGGAGCCATGCGATTCATCAGGTGCCTGCCTGTTTGACCCCTGGATTCGGCTGCAATCTTTCGTTCAGGGCCAGTGCCCCCAGCGCGAAGGCGAGCGGTGCGAACGACACCCAGAGAACCACATCCCAGCCATGGGCTGTCAGCAGGCTGCCAGAATAGAAGGATCCGACGGCCATGGTTCCGAAAACGGCGAAGTCATTCAGTGACTGCACCCGGGTCCTTTCTTCGGGACGGTGACACTCCAGGACCAGAGCGGATGCCCCCACGAAGCCGAAGTTCCAGCCAAGACCGAGCAGGATCAGCGTCAGCCAGAAATGCATGACGTCAACGCCGGTGAGGCCAATGGCAATTGATGTCGCCGTCAACGCCAAACCGCTTGCCACCACGCGCGCGGCGCCAAAACGAGTGATCAGCTTTCCGGTAATGAAGCTTGGGGCATACATGGCGATGATGTGCCATTGCAGGCCAAGATTGGACATCTCCTGCGACAGGTCGTTGAGGTGCATTGCTAGGGGCGCCGCCGTCATGATGAAGTTCATCAGCATGTAGGACACAACGCCGCAGATGACGGCGGTGATGAAGCGGGGCTGGCGCAGGATGTCCCCGAGGGGGCGGCCGCCCCTGACCTCTGCCGCCGTTGGCTTTGGCACCTGGACTCCGAGAAGAATGAATCCGCATAGGGCGGCAACAACGGCCTGCGCCAGGAAAGTCGCCGCGAAGAGGTGGGGCTCCCACAGGTTCATGGTGAAGGTGACAAGCTGTGGTCCGATCACCCCGGCGAACACGCCTCCTGCCATGACGATCGACAAGGCCCGGGGGCGGCGCTCCGGCGAGACACAGTCGGCGGCAGCGAAGCGGAAAGAGAGGACCACCGCGGCATAGGCACCACCGAAGAAGGTTGCTGCGCAGAACAGCCAGAAGGAGTTCAATACGATCGCCAGTGCAGCCAACAGGCCCGCAATGACGCCGCACCCCGTGCCCATCAGGAATGCGGCGCGGCGCCCATGACGCCGGGCGATGGCACCGGCCGGCAGGGTGCAGGCAGCCATCCCGATCACGAAAACGGTAATTGGCAAGGTGGCCAGTTCCTTGCTGGGCGCGAACGTATTGCCGACGATGGCGCCTGTTGCATAGACGATGGCCGCGTTTGCGCCGCCAAGCGCCTGGGCAAACATCAGTCTCAGGACATCGGCCCGACCGGTATGGGCCGCAGGGACGCGCTCTTTCGCAGCGTTGGTCTCCGCATTGGACATTCAGAATCTCATCCCGTGACTGAATCGCGCCAGCGCATGTCGCGCGGTGAAGTGCGACGATGCAGCCGTCGATCAAGAAGGTCACGGGCCTTGGAAGGTTCGCCGCCCTGCATGAAGGCGAGGAGAAGCATGTCCTCGATCATCTGTCGTTGGGCGCCGCTGCCCCCAATGCGTACGACCTCGTCCGCGACCGGCTCCAGGAAGCGTATGCAGGCCTTGTACTGTTCCTCTGCAAAAGCCAGGACTGCCTGGCAGAGGGCGGGTGCCACCGGCCCCGCACCCAGGGCGCCCGAATCGACCAGGCGCGTCAAAGCCTCTACACGCCGTTCAACTGCGGACCGGTCACCGGTCGCTGCCGCGAGGATGGCCATGTGGACGTCGATGAACGCGAGGCCCGCCTTCTGGAAGTATCCTTCCGAATAGGCGGCCGCCTCCTCCCACAGTCCTTCCGGCACATCATGGCCGTAGGCCTGGAGACGCCACAGGAAGGAGGCCGTGTCACTGACGACATTGATTGGCAGCCCGAGAGAAACTTCTGGGCGGATGGAATCGGCGTAGACTGTCAGGGCGCGCTCGACATCACCACGCTCCAGCGCTGCCAGCGCCGCGTGCCAGGCGATATGGCCATGGAGCGTTCCGCTGCGATCATAGTCTGGCAGCCATTCGGAGATCATCCTTTCCGTCTCTTCGATTGCGCCCGCTTCATAAAGCGCATGGGCCAGAGCATGCGCTGCGTTCGCGTTCTCCGTGCGCTGATCCAGGCCGCGCTCAGTGAGGTCCCGTCCGAGGGTCAGATTGCCGTTTTCGGTATGGGCCCACCCGCGGTAGGTGAGGAACCACCAATCATCGGCTTTGAAGTGCTGCGCATGGCGCTCACAGAGATCCACCCGCGCCTGGTCGTGCTCCGCCATCCCGGAAAAGGCAAAGAGGCCGAAGGCGCCAAGGGGCAAGGAGAAGATCAGGATATCGCGCGGCCAGCTGTCGAGGTGCGTGCAGACCTGTTTCAGGGCCGCTGCCGACTGGCCGTCAATGACACGGGACAGAATCGCCACATGGCTTTGCTCGCGCTCGTTTCCGTCTCGCCCAAGAATGGCTTCTGCCGCTTCAATTCGCCTTCGGGCGTGAGGCATCTCGCCACGGATGGCATGAAGCCGGGCGCGCGCAGCATGAGCGAGCGCGAATTCTGGGTCGGCATCAATGGCCTGGTCCAGGACGTCCGCGGCACCGGGCCAGGCCGAAAGGAGCAGATCCACACCCTGGCGATAGCGTTCTGCTGCAAGGTCGGAATTGGTCGTGAGAGGCAGGTCGCGACTGTCAACGCGAGACATGGCAGGCTCTTCCTATGGGGCGGGCGGCGCTCAGCGTTTGTTACGCCGCTTATACGGCATGCAGGAAGCACTTGCATCCCTGGAACCAGATGGGGCGTGCAATTTCCGGCGTTCTCACTGTGGTTCTGGAGGGAAGCTTGTAGGTTGTCCTGCTTGAACAGGCGGTCTTGGAGGGTCGGTTACAGCTCGATGTCAGCCATGCGAAAGTGGGGCCAATCTGGCCGTCCTGCCGGACGCTCCAGCAAATGGCCAGGTGACAGCTTTACGTGAAGACAAAAGGCAGCATATCATGATGCATGTCCGATTTTCCGCAGGTCGACACACCGGGACAGCTTGCGGCCAACAATCGCCAGTCCGAGGTTGCGCCCGATGATATCCTCTTCGATGCGGTGCTGATGCCGCACCGCAGTTTGTCGCCGCGTGGGTTCCTTCTGTTGATGAGCTTGATCGCCGGATTCGGGTTCTGTGCCGGGTTAGGTTTCTTCCTGGCCGGCGCCTGGCCCGTCGTGGGCTTCATGGGATTGGAGTTCCTGCTGGTCTATATTGCCTTTCGCGTGAACTATAAGCGCGCGCGGATGTTCGAGCAGCTGGTGCTGACGCGCGACGATCTTGTGGTGCGGCGCGTCAATCACTGGGGCGGGGAGACGCGCTGGCGCCTGCAGCCCTATTGGCTGCGTATCGACATGCGCGACCCGCCCGAACACGACAGCCAGTTGACCCTGCGCACCCACGGCAAGAGTCTGGTGATCGGCAGCTTCCTGACAGCGGAGGAGCGCCTGAGCCTGGCTCAGGCGCTGCAGGCGGCCCTGGATCGGGTGCGCAGCACTGATGCCTTGCCGCGGGGTGCGGCGGGGTAGGGTCAGAGGCCCAGAACGTCGCGCATGCTGTAAAATCCGGCGGCCTTGCCCTTGGTCCAGAGTGCGGCCTTGAGGGCGCCGCGGGCGAAGATATCCCGATCGCCGGACTTGTGGGCGAACTCGAGGCGTTCGCCCGTGGTGGCGAAGATGACGGAATGCTCGCCCACCACGTCTCCGCCGCGCAGGGTGGCAAAGCCGATGTCACCGCGCTTGCGCGGGCCGGTATGTCCGTCACGCACGCGTTGGGCATGCGGCTCCAGGTCGATGCCGCGGCCACGGGCGGCCGCCTCGCCCAGGGCCAGGGCCGTGCCCGAGGGCGCATCCACCTTGTGCCGGTGATGCATCTCCAGAACCTCTATATCGAAGTCCTCGTCCAGGGCCGCGGCCACGCGTTCCACCATCAGGCTCAGCAGGTTCACGCCCAGGCTCATATTGGGGGCATGGACCACGGGTATCTTGCGGCCCGCTTCCTCCAGGTCGGCTTTCTGCTTTTCCGCCAGGCCAGTGGTGCCCACCACCAGGGCTGTTGTGTGTTCGGCGGCCAGCCGAGCATTCTCGCTGGCGGCGTCCGGTGTGGTGAAGTCGATGACGGCATCGCTTGAACGAAACAGTTCCTCGGCGCTGTCACCGGCAGAGATGCCAAGGTGGCCAACACCGGCCAGTTCGCCGATGTCACGGCCGCTGGCTTCGCTTCCGGGCCGCACGGTGCCGCCCGAAAGGTGGCAGCCTTCAGTCTCACTGGCCAGGGTTACGAGGCGTTTGCCCATACGCCCCGCGCAGCCCACAATTCCGATACCGATATCCGCCATTCATGCCTCCGGATCCAAGCTTTGTGCTTCCCTAGCGAAGCCATCATGCTATGTCGAGAGCTACCATGTCAGATGACCGCCGATTGACGCTTTTCTATGACGGGGCCTGTCCGCTTTGCCAGCGCGAAGTTGCCTTCTATGCCCGGCTGGACCGGAAGGGCCGAATCGCCTGGCATGACGTTTCGCGCGATAGCCGGGGCATGGTGGCCGAAGGCCTGCCGCGCCGTGAAGCGCTTCGGCGCATCTATGTGCGCTGTCCCGATGGACGCTTGTTGAGCGGCGCGCGGGCCTTCGTGGAGGTGTGGCGGCTCCTGCCGGGGTTTCGCTGGCTGGCGCCAGTGGTGGCGCTGCCGCCATTTCTCTGGCTGGCCGAAGGGCTCTATTGCGCCTTCCTTGTGATCCGACCCTGGTTGACCGGGCGGCGCGGGTGCGATTGCGAGGATGAGGTCTGACAGCAGGGGCGCCGCCGGGCACGTGCGACTGCATAGGAGCCCTGTGGGATCGGCACTCGGTGTGACGATCCCTCTGTACTAGCTTGGCGCGCCAGAAAAGAAGAACAGACTTCGAGCTTTCATGTCCCTTTCCAGCAACCGTACCCTGCTGGTCCTGATCATCGGACTTGTGGCCTTCGGGCCCTTGTCAACGGACCTCTACCTGCCGGCACTTCCCATCCTTTCCAAGGTGTTGGGGATGTCCACGGCCGATGCACAGCTGACCCTCTCGGTTTTCATGGCCGGCTTTTGCGTGGCCATGCTGATTTATGGGCCGCTCAGCGACCGTTTTGGCCGGCGGCCGGTCCTGAAAGGCGGAATTGCTCTCTACCTGCTGGCAACTCTGGCCTGTGCCCTGGCAACGGATGGCAGCAACCTGATCCTGGCGCGATTCTTCCAGGCTGTCGGGGCGGGAGCGGGCCCGGTGCTGGGGCGGACCATCGTGCGCGATATCTACGGGCCCGATCGTGCGGCCCAGGCCCTGTCCTATGTGGCCATGGCCATGGCGCTGGCACCGGCCCTCGGCCCCTTCATTGGCGGCTATGTCACCCTGTTGTTCGGTTGGCGTGCCACCTTCGTCACGCTTTTCCTGTTCGGCCTGGCCTGTTTGTACGGTGTCTATCGCCTGCTGCCGGAGACCAACCGCTATCCCGATCCGACAGCCGTGCAACCCGCCCGCATCCTGCTGAACTACGCCACGCTTGCGCGCAGCCGCAGCTACCTTGGCTTCAGCCTTGCGTGTGCGGCCAGCTTCGCCGGCCTGTTCTCCTTCATATCCGGGTCTTCCTTCACCCTGATCGACGAATACGGCCTGAGCCCCGATGCTTTCGGTGTCTGTTTCGCCACCACGGTGATGGGGTACATCGCCGGCAGTTTCTTCAGCGGCCGGATGTCGGTGCGTCTGGGCAAGGCCCGCATGATCCTGATCGGTGGGCTGTTGGGTCTTCTGGGCGCCGGCTATGGGATGGCGACGGCCTTCCTGGAGGTGGATTCGGTCTACAGTGTCGTGGTTTCCGCGGTGATCTATTTCTGTGGCACGGCGCTGGTGATGCCGAACTCCATGGCCGGGGCCATCGGGCCCTATCCGCGCATGGCGGGGGCGGCCTCCTCGCTGCTTGGGTTCCTGCAGATGGGCGCGGCGGCCCTGGCCGGCATTGCGGTGGGGCAGTTGCATGACGGCAGCCCGAAGGCCATGGCGGCCATGATGCTGCTGTCGGCGGTTATGGTGCTGGTCTTTCTGGTCACCATGATCCCCAGGACAAGGCAACAGGAAACGCCGGCCTGATCCTGCTGGACAGGTGGGTTTCCAGCGCTATCCTTGCGCGCCATGCAGACAACAGTTTCCGATTACGCGGTGGTGCGCCTGAAACCCAAGACAGAGCGCCGCATTCAGCAGGGCCATCCCTGGGCCTTTTCGAACGAAATCGAAATGGACGAGACAGCGCGCGGGTTGCCGCCCGGCGTGCCGGTGCGCCTGGAAACCGCGAACAGAAAGGCGCTGGGAATCTTCCTGTTCAACCGGCACCCCCTGATCGCCGCCCGACGTATCAGCCGCAACGCAAACAGCGTGATCGACAGCACCTTCCTGGAGGGACGCCTGCGCCATGCGCTGGCGCTGCGGCAGGCCCTATTTGACGAGCCCTACTATCGCCTGGTGCACGCCGAGGCCGACGGCCTGCCAGGAACAATCGTGGACCGCTTCGGGGACAGCCTGGTGCTGCAGATCAACTCTGCGGGCATGGAGGCCCTGCGAGCGGAGCTGCTGGAAGCGCTCGAGCGTGTTCTGGCACCAAGCCATCTGCTGTTGCGCAACGACACCACGGCCCGGCAATTGGAAGGCCTGGAGCAGGGGGTGGAAAACCTGCGCGGCCCCTTCCCGAGCCCTCTGGAGGTGCGCGAGAACGAGGCCATCTACCTTGCCGACAGCGCGGGCGGACAGAAGACCGGCTGGTTCTATGACCAGCGGGACAACCGCGCGTTCGTGCGGCGCCTGGTGCAGGGGGCTGGACTCCGGCGCGTCATCGATCTCTACAGCTTTTCCGGAGGATTTGGCCTGCAGGCGGCGCTGGCCGGCGCCGAGCAAGTGACCCTGGTGGACCGCTCGGCGGCTGCCCTGGACCTGGCGCGCCAGGCGGCCGAGGCCAATGGCGTGGCGGCGCGTTGCGACTTCCGCAAGGCCGATGCCTTTGCCGCGCTCGACCACCTGGCCCTCAAGGGGGAGTGTCATGACTTGGTGATTGCCGATCCTCCGGCCTTCGTGAAGGCGAAGAAGGACCTGCCCCAGGGCCTGCGCGCCTATCGCAAGCTGGCGCGCCTGGCGGCAGCGCAGGTGGCGGAAGATGGCTATCTGGTGATCTGTTCCTGCTCGCACCACGTGGAGCGTGAGCGCTTTGCCGAGCAGGTGCGTCGCGGCATCGAGGATACGGGGCGCAAGGCGCGTGTCCTGCGGTCAGCCGGCGCGGGGCCGGACCATCCCATTCATCCGGGTTTGCCGGAAAGCGCGTATCTCAAGGCGCTGGTGCTGGCCCTGGATTGACGCCAGGGCCGTGGGATCAGCCCTGCTGCTCCAAGCGGTCGTAGCCGACCTTCATCAGATGGAAGATGTAGAACAGCGCGGCCACGGCCACCATCATCCCGATGTAATAGCCGGGCCCGTTCACGCTGGCGGCCGCCTGGAACAGGGCGACAAGTGCGACCAGACCCGAGGCGATGCCGGCTAACCAGCGCTTGAGGCCGCTCTCTGGTGCGGGAATCAGGGGAGCATTGCTGTCCGCGTCTCCGCTGGTGGCGGCCCCGATCATCCGGAAAATCGCCAGCACACAGAGAAGGGTCAGCGCCAGGCCGCCGTAGTAGGCAAAGCCGCCGGTGGCACCGGCCGCAAGGAAGAGTCCGTAAAGACCCAGGATGCCGATGCCGACCCCCTTGATCCAGCGCCGGGCGGCTGTATCCAGGAAGGGTTCGCGGTCCGAGGCGCGTGCCGCCGGCAGGTGTGCGGAGGACGGGATGTTCACGATCTCTTCAGTTGATGCGTCTTCCGATGCACGGGCGGCTTGCGTCTTCTGTGCAGGTGCAGGATCGGTTTCCTGCGGCAGGGTCTTCTCGACCTCGTCATAGTGCAGCTTGATGGCGCCGAAGGTGACCAGGATGCCCAGCACCGTGACGGCCAGCCCGATGTAATAGGTGATGCCCAGAGCGCTGTTCGCGGCCACCATAAGCCCGCCCAGTGCGACCAGGGTTGCGAGAAAGCCGACAACTGCCTTGCCCATGAGGTCCTTCCTGTATCTTTTCTAATGCCCTTTGTCTGTCGTGCAGTATTCTAACGTGCCAGCACGTTGCGCCAAGGGGGAATGATGTCGCGCTGCAAGGCGTGGCGACAGCAGGAAGAGGGCTTGTGCAATCCCGACAGCCGGGACAGGTTGAGCTTGCGGACTGGCGGTCCCTTATGCCGGAGGTTCGCTCAGGAAGGAGGATGCCCGATGGTCTATCTCTATCTCGTGGCTGCCATTGTTTTCGAGGTGATCGGCACCTCGGCACTGAAGCTGTCGGAGGGTTTCACGCGGCCGTTGCCTTCGACGGTAACCGCGCTGACCTATGCCGCGGCCTTCTATTTCCTGGCCCTGGTGCTGCGCAGCCTGCCCGTGGGTATCGCCTATGCGATCTGGGCTGGCCTTGGGATCGTGCTGATCACACTGGTGGGGGTCTTCTGGTTCCGCCAGCCGCTGGACCTGCCGGCCGTGGTGGGCCTGATCCTGATCGTGGCCGGCGTCCTGGTGATCAACCTCTTCTCGAAGACCGTGGCTCACTAGACAGGCAGAGACGTCGCCAGTGGCCGGGCGTGAGGCCGTAGGCGCGCCCGCAGAAGGCCTGGCAAAGGCAAGTTGAAGCCTTCCCGCTTCGCAGAATGCGAAAGACGGCTTCACCCACTGCCAAGACTTTCCTGCCCGACTTTTCCAGACTGCAGCAGAACAGGGTTTGGCCTGCAGCATGGTTGGAAAAGAGAGGGTGAGATGAACGATTCTTCAAGGGAACTGGTGGTCCTGATGACCCATGGGCCCGAGGACGAGAGGTCCTCGGTCGGCTTCACCGTGGCCAACGGCGGCCTCACAGCGGGACTGAAGGTCTCGATATTCCTGACAAGCTCCGCCGTCGACATCGTCCGCAAGAAAGCGGCCGACCTGACCCAGGTCGAGCCCCTGGAGCCCCTGAGCGCGCTGGTCCAGGACTTCCTTCAGCGTGGCGAGGTCCTCTGGGCCTGTACGCCCTGTGTAAAGGCGCGCGGCTACAGCCAAGAAGACCTGTTGGACGGCGTCGTCATCAGCGGTGCCAGTCCCATGCATGAACGCATCCGGGCCGGCGCGGCGACACTGAGTTTCTGAAACCAAACCCATAACCGGGAGGAACAGCCATGAGTGAAGCGGTAAATCAGGACGAAAGGAATGAATACGTCGACTTCTGGAACGAGGTCCTTGTTCCGAAGTTCGTGCGCTGGCGGCATATCCTGGTGGACGGCCTGACCCACCACAGTGAGCGGGTCTTTCCGAAACTTCCCGTCCGTCCGGGCGACCATGTGGTGGATGTCGGTTGCGGTTTTGGCGATACGGCCATCGAGCTGGCGCGTCGGGTCGGACCCGAAGGATCCGTCCTGGGCATCGATTGCTGCGAAGGCTTTCTTGCCTTTGGCCGGGAGGATGCCCGCAAGGCGAAGATCGATAACGTGACCTTCATCGAGGCCGATGTTCAGAGCTATCCCTTCGAGCCGGAGTTCGATTTCTGCTTTTCCCGTTTCGGGACGCAGTTCTTCGAGAATCCCGTGGCCGCGCTTCGCAACATGCGCACCAGCCTGAAACCCGGCGGGGTCATGACGATGATCGTCTGGCGGGACATAGAGGACAATCCCTGGCTTGGACTGCCCAAGGCGATCATCAAGGATTTCCTGCCGCCGCCAGGAGAGGATGCCCGGACCTGTGGGCCCGGACCCTTCTCGATGGCCGACAGCACTGTGGTCACCAAGCAGCTCGAGGTTGCCGGCTACGGCGACATCAGCTTCGAACGGATCGATGCGCCCTTGCTGGTTGGACGCAATCCGGACGAGGCCGTCGACTTTCAACTGGCCCTGGGCCCTGCAGGCGAAGTTTATCGGGAAGCCGGCGAGATTGCCGAACAGAGGCACGACGAGATTGCTGCGGCCTTGAAGCAGGAACTGGCCCGCCACGAGACCGAGGAAGGAATCGTCCTTGGGTCCAGTTCATGGATGGTCAGCGCCCGCAATCCCGGTTGAATCCGGGGTGGTATTGCAGGGAAGGCAGAGTCATGAGTGGAGTAGGTCAGGAAAGGCTGAAGGGGCGCAGGAACACAAGCCTGGTAGGCGCCGGGGCCGCCCTGGTGGCCTTCCTGTCCTGCTACGGCACCCTGGGGCTGGTGCTGATCCTTTCCCTGCTGGGGGTCAGTCTGTCCGTCAATGAAACGATCTGGAGTGCGACAATCCTGAGCGCCACGGCCGTTGCCGTGCTGGCCATAGCGGCCGGTTTCACGAAACATCGCAGGATCCTGCCTCTGTTACTGGTTTGTGCAGGCGCCGCACTGATATTCTATGTCCTCCTGGGGTCCTATCATGTGCTTCTGGAGGGCATGGGGTTTGTGCTGCTGATCGCTGGTGTGGCGACAGACTTCGCAGCCGCCCTGAAAAATCGCTGACCAGGTCGGAGTCGACCTGCGCCCCAAGAGGCGGTCCCCGTTTCAGGGTGACCTAACAGAGCAGGCAGTAACCATCGCCTTCCGTGACGATTATCCTGGGATGTTCTGGGCTATCCTCGATTTTCTGGCGCAGCCGATAGATATGGGTCTCCAGAGTATGTGTCGTGACCTCGGGCCTGTAGCCCCATATCTCGGTCAACAAGGTCTCCCGATCGATGGGTTTGCTGCCGGCACGATAGAGGTGCCTGAGAATCTGCGCTTCCTTCTCGGTCAATCGAATCTTGTGCTGTCCGTCCTGGGCGAGCAGCAACTTGGTGGCGGGGCTGAAGCTGTAAGGACCAATGGAGAAAACAGCATCGACGCTCTGTTCGTGCTGACGCAGCTGGGCGCGCAGTCGCGCCACCAGGACATTCAGGCGGAAGGGTTTGGTGATGTAGTCGTTGGCGCCCGCATCGAGTCCCAGAACAGTATCGGCATCACTGTCCATGGCCGTCAGCATGATAATGGGTGATCCTACGCCGGCCTGGCGTGCCAGGCGACAGAGTTCCCGGCCATCAATATCGGGCAATCCAACGTCAAGTATAAGTGCGTCGAAGTGATTGGATTTGATGAGTCCAAGTGCCTCGGAGGCGCTTCCGGATTGATGTATCGTGAATTCATCGTATATTTCGAGCTGGTCCGCAATAGATGAGCGAAGATCTCCGTCATCATCAACCAATAGTATGCTGGAGCATTTACTCTGATTCATAGTTCCCCTCGATAAATCCTGAATATTGTTTTCAATATTCCTACCCCTGTTATCGTGAGGTTCTGAATGATCAACTTCTCATGATGTCGAGGTTTTCAGCCCATGAGACACCAGCTTCATGGGCCCTGCTCGATCCTTGGCTGAGCAATAAATGCAGCCAGTTATCAGGATGAGCAATTCACGATTCAGTGATCTTCCCGGGGCCAGGAAAATACAAAACCTCAAGGGCTGGCGCGAGGCAGGAAGGAAACCGGGTATGCCACCAGCCAGATCAATAAAGCCTGTGTGCCGATTATGGAGAGCAATCCGGGAAGGCGTTGGTGCCAGAAGCTTCCCTTCCGCCTGCCGTGCTGATTTCGGGTAAGGTATTTTCCGAGTTATCCCGAAAAATTCTCAGCGCTATTCAGTTAACAGGCTTTCTTGTGGAAGTTTTACCGATATTTCGATTTCAAGTGCCTATGCAGTTTTGAAATAAATAAATAATGTGATTGGATAAATTATTATTAAATCCTATCTATATTTTGTAGAAAGACGGTTTTCTGAAGAAGCCCTCATAACACAATATTTCCCTAAGGATATTTAACATGAACAAGTTATACTTGCCCGCCGTTGGTTTTGCCCTGACGGCTATCTTGGCCCTGCCGGCCGTGGCCCAAAACAATCCCGGTCTGGAAGGCTATGAAGGCGGTCATGTTGCCACAGAGACCGCTTACCACACTGGAATGAGCCTTCCTTCGTTTGACGCTTCCGGTGCAGGGGTCGGCAGTCAGCTGGCCGATAACCCCGGCCTTGAAGGCTATAGTGGCGACGGCTCACTCAATCAGAATGCACGATTCGGAACCTGGGATGCGGTCCCGCAGTTGGCAGCGCGCCCCGGCTTTATCGAGTACTACAATCTTAACGGCTATCGGCAAATAAATGACGTGCCGCCAACGGTCGAAGTGCACGGGAGGAATTACGGTCGTTGACCGCCCCTTCCGACTGAAAGAGGCCGTTTCGCTTTCCGTAAACAGGGCCATGCCAGACTTTAAAAAGCCTGGCATGGCCCTTCCTCTATATGGCCCTGCATTTCCAGAAAGACCGGGATGGAGCTCTAATGAACCGGCTGGCTGCCGTTCTGGGAAAGCGGCAGCGTAAGGCGGAAGCTGGTGCCCTGGGCATCGGACCGTAGCAGCGTGATGTCCCCGCCATGGGCGCGCAGGATTTCCCGGGCAATCGCCAGTCCGAGGCCAGTGCCCCCACTGCGTGCCGAGGCAGCGAAAGGCTGGAAGAGGCGCTCGCGTGCCCGTGGTGCCAGGCCGGGGCCGTTGTCGTAGATGTCCAGATAGAGATGGCCGTCTTCGGCCCGACCCTGGACATCGACTCTGGTGGCCCCAGCCTGATAGGCGTTCTGCGCCAGGTTCATAAAAACCCGGTAAAGCTGTTGGCGATCGCCATGCAGGTTCAGGCTGTCGGGCAGGTGAACCTGCCAGTCGCGCTCGTCTTCATGGTCCAGTTGCAGGCTTGTGCCAACCTCATTCAGGAGTTCTTCCAGGTCCAGCGGCGCGATCTCCAGGTGGATGGGCCCCTCGCGGGCGAAGTTCAGGATGTGGCTGCAGAGTCCGACGGCCCGGTCCAGGGTCTGCATGAGCTTGGGAAAGGCCCGGCGTACATTGGGGTCTTCGCTTTCCGCCAGGCTGTCCGAGGAGATTTGTGCGGTGGACAGGATGTTGCGCAGGTCATGGTTGATCTTTGTGGCGGCCACGCCGATGGCGGCCAGCCGCGTTTTGCGATGCAGGGAAGCGCGCAGTGCGCGCTGCAGATCGCGCAACTGGCGTTCGGCCAGGCCCACTTCATCCCGACGGCTCGAGGGGCGAATGATGCGGCTTTCGTCTTCGGGATCCTCGCGGAACGCAATCATGTTCTCGGTGATACGCCGCATGGGCCGCACCAGGACGTAGAGCAGCGTGACATAGACAAGGGCCGCCGTGATCACCGAAATCAGCAGGGACAGTCCCAGGATTCGCCAGGCAAAGGCCCACATCTCCTCGCAGAGCGGACCTTCCATCAGGAGCATCCGGACCACGGAGTCATTGTCTTTCGGCGAGACCCCCCAGAGCTCGATCCGCCGATCCTCGCTGCGCAGCAGGGTCATGAAGGCATCGCCGATCAGCGTGAAGAAACCGGCCTCGCGCAGGTCATAGACGGCTTCTGGTTCGGGGACGTCCTTTATGGCCAGGGTCAGCGAAGGCGAACGGCCAGGACGGTAGAGCATGACGGATTCGGCAGGAACGTGCGAGAGCAGCTCGTAGGTCAAGTCCTCGTCGATCATGAGGTCCGGCGTCGCCTCCAGCGAGAGGACCGCCAGATGTGCAGCGGCCAGGCGCTCCTGCAGGTAGTTCTGGCGGAAGTTGGCCACCGAGGGCGCAAAGATCAGCACCTCCGCCAACATCACGAAGATGATGGTCAGCAGCAGCAGCCGGGCGGAGAGACTGCGATGCAGCGGTGGCAGCGAAAAGCGGCGCGGCTTCCGGCCATTTCCGTTCCCCACTGTTTGCTTCGCTTCCCTGTCCGATCCTTGCGATTCGTGAAAGGCCATCCTTTCGCTTACCCCAGTCGCAGAAGGAGGCGCACGAGCCGACGCGTGCGGGAAGAGAAGAGTTTCGGTGTATAATGACTGCCGGCCACCTGCTTGCTGATCTCCGAGAGCGTGGGATAGGGGGCGATGATACCGGCGAGTGCGGAAAGTTTCATTCCCTTCGCGATTGCCAGGCTCCACGGCAGGATGAGTTCCCCGGCCTGGGGTCCGACAATCGTGGCACCCAGGACGACCCCCGACCCTGTGGCCACAACCTTGATGAACCCATCCGTCTCGTGCTCGCAACGGGCGCGATCGTTGTCGGCAAAGTCAGCCTGGAGAATCTCGACCTTTCTGCCCCGCTGCTGCGCCTCTTCCTCTGTCAGTCCAACCTGGGCCAGTTCAGGTGAGCAGTAGGTCACCCGCGGCAGAGCCCTGTAGTCGACACGTGCCGGCAGGCGGAAAAGCGCGTTGCGCAGGATGATGCCGGCCTGGTAGCTGGCGGCATGGGTGAACTGCGGCCCGCCGGCGACATCGCCGAGGGCAAAGATGCGACGATTGCTGGTGCGCAGGCGGGCGTCCACCTCTATCCCCTTCCGGTCGTGGGTAACTCCCGCCGCTTCCAGGTTCAGGCCGTCGGTGACCGGCTGTCGTCCCGTTGCCACCAGAAGATGGCTGCCCTCCAGGATATCTTCACCCGCTTGCCTTTTCAGTCGGGCCTGGATCTTGCCATCCTGCTGATGGACGGCGGACATGCCGGCATTTTCGTGAATCTCGACGCCTTCCGCCTGAAGTTGCCCCTGCAGGAGCAAGGCCGCCTGGCTGTCTTCCCGAGGGAGCAGGCGATTCATTTCGACAAGGCTGACGCGCGCGCCAAGACGGCGGAAGGCCTGACCCAACTCGCAGCCGATGGGGCCGCCGCCCAGGACGATGAGGTGATCCGGGCACTCCTTCAGCGCGAAGATGCTCTCGTTGGTCAGATAGGGTGTTTCGGCAAGTCCGGATACAGGGGGAATCAAGGCGCGCGAGCCGGTGGCCAGGACGAAACGCCGGGCAGTGATACGCCGCTCACCCACGGCGAGCTCCTGTGGTGAGAGAAAGCTTGCGTTGTCACGCAGGACCCGGACGCCGAGCTTCTCGAAACGCTCCACGGAATCATGCGGGGCGATCCCGGCTATGACCTCCTGCACATGGGTCTGTACGGCCGTAAAATCGATTCGTGGTTGATCGTAACCTATACCGAAGGCGGCGGCCTTGTTTCCACTGCGCGCGGCTTTCGCCGCGGCGAGCAGGGATTTCGACGGCACGCAGCCGCTGTTCAGGCAGTCACCGCCCATTTCCCCGCGTTCGACCAGGATCGTGTCGGCGCCCATCTGGGCCGCTCCGGCCGCCACGGAGAGACCCGCCGAGCCCCCACCGATGACGCAGATATCGCATTTCATTTCCTGGAGGCTCATCGGATCTGTCCTTCATCGTCGTTGCGGACCTGCTTCTGCGCTTTCCAGCGGCGGTAGAGAACCGGCAGCAGGGACAGCAGGGCCAAGCCGATCAAGGGGCCGAAGATCTCGGGCTGGAAGATAAGTCCGAAATTTGGCGTGTCCCCGGCTTCAAGGATCCGGCCCAGGCCGTTGCCGGCCGCGGCATAGACAAGGGTGCCCGGCAGTATGCCAAGCAGTGTTGCCCAGAAGAAGGTGCCGGCGCGCACACCCGCAAAGGCTGGCACCAGGTTGACCAGCCAGAAGGGAAACAAGGGAATCAGGCGCAGGACCAGCAGGTAGCTGAAGGCGTTTTCACGGAAACCTTCGCGCAGCCTGTCGAAGGCACTGCCGCTGCGACGCTTCAGGAAGTTTCCCAGGGCGGTGCGGGCCGCCAGATAGACAGCCATGGCCCCAAGTGTGGCCGCGAACACCACGGCGATGGCACCTGGAAGGATGCCGAAGAGGTATCCGCCAGCCAGGGTCAGCAAAGTTCCGACCGGAAGCGAGAAGGCGACATTGAGGGCATAGAGCAGCATGAAACCGAGCAGGGCAAAGAGGAAATTCGCTTCCACGAAGTCCTCGAGACGGCCGTGATGCTCCTGCAGGGCTGCAAAGGATACGTAATCCCCCAGACCGAGACCGAACCAAAGCAGCGCACCCGTAACCAGGAGCAGGCCGAGCGGCAGGCTGCGCAGCAGTTTTGCCTGTAGGCTGTGGCCGGTTTCCTTTGCGCCTGGCGAAAGGGGTTGGGGATTCTTCTGAGACATGATCTGCGCGTGTTCCTAGGCGGGCCTGTCGGCCGGCGGGCTGTTTCATTTCGGCGAGCCTAGAATGAAACGGCCACTCTGGCCATTCACCTTACGGTGAGCGCTGGGTGAGGGCGCGAGTTTGCGGCTCTCACGGAAGTGAGGTTTCAGCTGAATGCAGAAGAGTAATTTATGTACCGGCTCTTATTCCCGCTGATTGTGCGGTCAGGCAAGGGCTGTCCTTATCCACCTTAAAGGCCTGGACATTTGTTGCGCAGCGGCGTTCACCAATCTGATACTTATGCTAGCGCGAGTGTTTTTGCGAGCATAATTATATTGTAGTTCAGGCTACTAGAGGGCCATGCTTAGGCAGTACTCTGACGCCCCATCTATCCCAATTTCTTCAGAAAGCAGCCGGAGTATCTGCCCGCAAGAAAATTACCGAAGGGCGTCCCCGATCGAGCAGCTAAACTCTACCTATCGCAAAGATCACCTTTATGACGAAATGTAGAAGCTAGCATAAATTGCACACTGATCACATTTGTATTCTAAGGCTTTAAAGGGGTGTTATTTGAAGATCTTGGCCAGGAACTTTATAGTAGTAGTCTCCTGGTGACCAACTAGGCTTACCTATCATCTGGAACGATCCACGGAAGGACTCAATTACGCGCTTGCTCAGGGTTAGCCCGTGAGAACCTTGCAGAGCATTTATGAGTACGACGCCAGCGCAAATGGCAGTTAATGCATGCTCTAAATTCGCAACTTCGTTTCCGCGAACAGCATTATGCTTCGCTAAGTTGTATGCCTGATACCATGGCAAGGGTCGGTAAGAAACCTCCCCTTCGTCACTCCACTCACTGAAAGGCCTTATTTCTCCTAGTTCAGGGGCTTCCGCGAGTGAGACTATATAATCCGGAAGCTTTGCGTGTTTAGATACTCTCCAATATCGCTCAATATTTCCACGTTCAGCCTGATAATCCTTGAACATCAGAAGCTTAAAAAGCGCTTCGACCTCCAGACAAGCCACCATGAGAATATCTCTGGTACTGTTTCCAAAGACTGGCAGATTTTCCCGAACAAGATCTATAGTGTTACCGAGTTCAAGAAGTCTTTCGTGCAGATGAACCGAGTACCTTATCCGATTTGCGATAACCCTTTGTGTTTCATTATCAATCGTAGCGAGTGCAGCACCCCAGCCCATAGTAGGACGAGCGACCCGACCAACGCTATGGCCTAACCCTGCCCTTAGGGGCTCAATTATATAGGTTCCGCTACGTTGTCGTCCGTCGAAACCGGGAATATCAAGGAGTACATTACTAAGGCTGTCTAATGAAAGGGTTTTGGGGCCCAACCAATTCTTCACATGAAGCAAACGTACCGGTTTCGTCTTGGCGGGCTTAATGAGAAAGTAGCCGCGATCTGTTCTCCTAATTAACTCGCTATGTATATTTGTGTGAACCTTATCACCATAGTTTCCCGCGATCAGGTATTCTGCCATGCCGATCTTTCGCAGCCGAATGTTTATAAAGCACACTTGTGCCCAAGGGACTCAGCTTATCAAGATTTTCTGTCAGCGTCTATTCACTGGCTTCGTTGCGACATTGTAAATGATTTCTACTGTACTTCGTTATGTGCGGTGGTCAGCACGAAGGTCGAAGACACTGGAGGTTCTCACTTGCTCTGAATTCATATGGAAAGCCTAAATGTCTCTGCAGCAAAGATTCAAACTTCACTTTATCTACTGCATGTCGGAACTAAACAGGTAGAGCCACAGGCTCCGCCAGACCATTCACCTTCCGGTGAGCAGTAGGTAAGTGTGATATGAGGGCTTCTGCCTGCCGGCGACATTGACAGGTCGGCAGGCGGCCTCTATACAGCCCACCAATCTGCCAAACACCGATGGAGAAGTAGGGTGAAGCGCACTTATCAACCCAGCGCGCTGGTCCGCAAGCGCCGTCATGGCTTTCGCAGCCGCATGGCGACCGCCAATGGCCGCAAGGTTATCGCCCGGCGTCGCAGCAAGGGTCGCAAGCGTCTGAGCGCCTGAGCCCATGGCCACAGTCCCGAAGGCAGGGCGGCTGCTGAAGCGGTCCGAGTTCCTTCGGGCAGCCCGGCGTGGACGAAAGGCGGCCCGGCCCGGCCTGGTGCTCCAGGTCTATGCGCGCGGAAGAGAAACGGAGAACAGCGCTCTGTCGGATCGGCAGGGCGCTTCGCCATTTTGCGGCATGCGTGTTGGCCTGACGGCAAGCCGCAAGGTCGGCAATGCGGTGGTTCGCAATCGCGCGCGGCGCCGGTTACGTGCAGCTGCGGCAGAGATTCTGCCGGACTGCGGCCGGCCAGGAACCGACTATGTCCTGATTGCGCGCGGGGATACGGC
Organism: Fodinicurvata fenggangensis DSM 21160; assembly: GCF_000686045.1. Taxonomy (GTDB): domain Bacteria; phylum Pseudomonadota; class Alphaproteobacteria; order Kiloniellales; family DSM-21159; genus Fodinicurvata; species Fodinicurvata fenggangensis. Next base: position 130,049 of record NZ_JMLV01000002.1, on the reverse strand, counting down.
AGAGCGTCCCTTCGACGCCCTGCTTACGGACCTGCGTTCGGCCCTGAAGCAGGTCGAAAATCGGAATGCGGGCAAGGACAGGCGGAAAACGGCGGCAATGGAGCAATGACCCAATTCGGCATATTCAGAATCGCGCGACAGGCTCTGGTTCTGGGACTGATTGCCCCGGTGCGATTCTATCAATGGGTCATCTCTCCGTTATTGCCGGCATCCTGCCGCTACAGCCCAACCTGCTCCGCCTATGCCATCCAGGCCCTGCGGCGCCATGGTCCTTTCCGGGGTGGCTGGTTGGCCTTCAGACGTATTTTACGTTGCCATCCCTGGGGAGGAATGGGATACGACCCCGTACCGGAAAGAGCGGAGACAACCCGCCAGACCTCCGCTAAACCACCCGCCGCTTCGCGCAGATCCTTCTGAAGCACCTCGGAGCCGCTTTCCTCATGGAACAGAAGAACCTTTTCCTCGCCATCCTGCTGTCTCTGGTCATCCTGCTGGGATTCCAGTACTTCATCGAAGCACCGCAGGAGGAGGAGGCCCAGGACGGTCCGTCCACGGAAGAGTCGGCCTCGCAGACGCCGGGGTCAGCGCCGTCCATGGACGAGGGCGATGCCGGGCGCAATCAGCAGCTTCAGGAGCGGCCGGAGGCCCTGGACGAGGCCTTGAGTGATGTCGACCCTGACGCCGCGCGCGACGAAATCCTGGAAAGCGGCCCGCGTGTGGCCATCGACACGCCGAAGGTCGAGGGCTCCATCTCCCTGATTGGCGGCCGCCTGGATGACCTGACCCTGAAGCGCTATCACGAAACCATCGAAGAGGGCAGCCCGAACATCGAGCTGCTGGATCCGGTGGGCTCGGCGCGCCCCTACTATGCCGATTTCGGCTGGGCGGCCGGCGGCGATGGTGTGCCCGTTCCGCAGTCGGACAGCGAATGGGAGGTCGAGGACGGCGAAACGCTTACCCCGGACTCGCCTGTCACGATTCGCTGGGACAATGAGGAGGGGCTGACCTTCCGACGCACCTATGCAATCGACCGCGACTACATGGTGACGGTCACCCAGGAGGTTGAGAACACGGGCGGCGACAATGTGACGCTTGCGCCCTATGGCCTGATCTCACGCACCGGTACGCCGGAGACCACCGACTTCTTCATCCTGCACGAAGGTCTGATCGGTGTTCTGAACGACGAGTTGCGCGAAATCAGCTACGGCGACCTGCGCGACGACGGACGGATTTCCGCCACGACCCGTGGCGGCTGGCTGGGCATCACCGACAAGTACTGGATGGTCACCATGGTGCCCGACCAGGAGCAGGAGGTGGAGACACGCTTCCTCTATAGCGGGCGCAACAACCAGGCCAAGTACCAGACGGACGTCCTCTACAATGGTCGGCAGCTTTCCGAGGGGCAGACGACCAGTGAGGTGACACGGCTGTTTGCCGGTGCCAAGGAGGTCACGCTGCTGGATCGCTACAGCGACCAGGAAGGCATTCCCAAGTTCGACCTGGCCGTAGACTTCGGCTGGTTCTACTTCCTGACCAAGCCGATCTTCCTGGCCTTGCACTGGATTGCCGGCCTGGTGGGCAACTTCGGCGTGGCGATTCTGATCCTGACGGTCTTCATCAAGATCCTGTTCTTCCCGCTGGCCAACAAATCCTATCGCTCGATGGCGAAGATGCGCAAGCTGCAGCCCGAGATGATGCGCCTCAAGGAGCGCTTCTCGGACGACCGCCAGCGCCTGAACCAGGAGATGATGGCGCTCTACAAGAAGGAAGGGGCCAATCCGGCCTCGGGCTGCTTGCCGATCCTGGTGCAGATCCCGGTCTTCTTCGCGCTCTACAAGGTGCTGTTCGTCACCATCGAGATGCGGCATGCGCCCTTCTTCGGCTGGATCCAGGACCTGTCTGCGCCCGATCCGACCTCGATCCTGAATCTCTTCGGCCTGCTGCCCTATGCCGTGCCGGACCTGGGACCCCTGGATATCCTGAGCATCGGCATCTGGCCGATCCTGATGGGCATGTCCATGTACGGGCAGCAGCTGCTGAACCCGCAGCCGCCGGACCCTGTGCAGGCCAAGGTCTTCATGTTCCTGCCGCTGATCTTCACCTTCTTCCTGGCCGGATTCCCGGCAGGGCTGGTGGTCTACTGGACCTGGAACAACCTGCTTTCGGTGATGCAGCAGTACGTCATCATGAAGCAGGCCGGCGCCCCCATCGGCCGCAAGGCGAGCCAGCAGCAGACGGCGGTGGCGACAACCGGCGACGATGCCGGCGACAGCAAGGACGCTGCGGCTGCCGATGAAGCGAATGGCAAGGCCGATGCGGGCGCGAAGAAGGCCACGAACCCACAGCAGAAAAAGGGTTCGGGGGGCAACAAGGGCTCCGGCAACACCGGCTCCGGCACTACGGGCAAGAAGAAAAAGTAGCCGCCATGGACAGCCGGGATCCTGATGCCGAAGAAACTGGTTCGGAGGGCCCGGACCAGGCCTGGCTGGAGGAAGGGCGCCTTCTCTTCTCTGCCGAGTGCAGGTTCCTGCTGTCGGTCGCCGATGCCGAACAGGTGCCGGCCAGCGACCTGCCGGAAGTGGCCTTTGCCGGGCGGTCCAATGTGGGCAAATCCAGCCTGGTCAACGCGCTCACCGGACGGAAGACCCTTGCGCGCACCTCGAATACGCCCGGGCGTACGCAGCAGTTGAACTTCTTTGACCTGGGCGGCCGCCTGATGCTGTCCGACCTTCCCGGCTATGGCTATGCCAAGGCGCCCAAGGCCGATGTGGCCCGCTGGACCCGCCTGACCCGCGCCTATTTGAAGGGACGGCCCCAGCTGCGTCGAATCCTGTTGCTGGTGGACTCGCGCCATGGATTGAAGACCGCAGATCGCGAGATCATGAAGGAACTGGACAAGGCGGCGGTTTCCTATCAGGCGGTGCTCACCAAGACCGACAAGATAAAGCAGGAGGCCCTGGCCCAGGTGATCGTGTCGATGGCCGGCGAGTTGAAGACGCATCCCGCCGCTCATCCCGACGTGATGGTGACCAGTTCCCAAGCAGGCCTTGGCATTCCTGAGCTGCGCGCCGAGCTGGCGACGGTGGCGTTGCCACGTCAGGCGGGATAAGCTTGCGCCGCTGAGACGAGAGGAGCCCCATGACAGGATCGAAGAACTTCGGCGAAACCAAGCAGTGGCTGCGTACGGCGCGGACCCTGACCGAGGCGCTGCCCTTCATGCGCCGCTATGCCGGCAAGACCGTGGTCATCAAGTACGGCGGCCATGCCATGGGCGACGGCGAACTGGCGACCATCTTCGCCCGCGATGTGGTGCTGATGAAGCAGGTGGGAATCAATCCCATCGTGGTGCACGGCGGCGGCCCGCAGATCGGCGAGATGCTGGAGCGTCTGTCGGTGCAGAGCGAGTTCATCGATGGCCTGCGCGTGACCGATGCGGAGACCGTCGAGATCGTGGAGATGGTCCTGTCCGGGTCCATCAACAAGGCGATCGTGAATGCCATCAACTCGGCCGGCGGCACGGCCATCGGCCTTTCGGGCAAGGATGGCAGCCTGATCCAGGCCCAGAAGCTGCGCCGCAGCCACAGGGACCCGGAATCCAACATCGAGCAGATCCTCGATCTCGGCTTCGTGGGCGAGCCCAAGCACGTGAATCCGCAGGTGTTGGGCGCGCTGGAGCGGGCCGGGATGATTCCGGTGATTGCGCCCATAGGGGTTGGCGTCAACGGCGAGACCTATAACATCAATGCCGACACGGTGGCCGGCGCGATCGCGAGTGCGGTCGGGGCCGTGCGCCTGCTGCTTCTGACCGACGTGGCCGGCGTGATGGACAAGAACGGCGAGCTTCAGCTGCAACTGTCCCTGGAGCGTGTCAAGGAATTGACCGAGGATGGCACGATCAAGGGCGGCATGCTGCCCAAGCTTCAGACCTGCACCACGGCCGTCGAGGAGGGCGTGGATGCCGCCGTTATCCTGGATGGGCGCGTGCCGCATGCCCTGTTGCTGGAGGTTTTCACCGACCAGGGCGTGGGCACGCTGATCCGCCGCAGTTAGTGGTGATTCACGTCAGCCGGTTCAGCCGAGAGAGGAAGGATCATGACCGCATTCCGTACCCTGGATGACCTGGACGTTGCCGGAAAGCGCGTGCTGGTCCGCGTCGACTTCAATGTGCCCATGGAAAACGGAGTGGTCACCGATGCCACCCGTATCGAGCGCGCCCTGCCGACTCTGCAGGACCTGCTGAAACGCGGTACGAAGGTCATCCTGCTGAGCCATTACGGGCGCCCCAAGGGCAAGGCGGATCCCGCCCTGTCCCTGCGTCCCTTGCTACAACCCCTGGAGAACCTGCTGAAGGGCCGCAAGGTGGCCTTCGCCGAGGACTGCATCGGGGCGCCGGCCGAAGAGGCCGTGGCGCAGCTGAACGATGGCGAGGTCCTGCTGCTGGAAAACCTGCGTTTCCACGAGGGCGAGGAGGCGAACGAAGACGCTTTCGCTGATAGCCTGGCAAAGCTTGGGGATCTCTATGTCAACGATGCCTTCTCGACCGCGCATCGTGCGCATGCTTCGGTCGAGGCCCTGGCGCGGCGCCTTCCGGCTGCCGCCGGCCGGTTGATGCAGGAGGAGCTGGAGCACCTCGAAAAGGCGCTGGAGAATCCCGAACGGCCGGTGGCCGCCATCGTCGGCGGCGCGAAGGTGTCCACCAAGCTCGAGCTGCTCGGCAACCTGGTGGAAAAGGTGCAGCTGCTGGTGATCGGCGGCGGCATGGCCAATACCTTCCTTCACGCCTTCGGCGTGCCCGTGGGGGCCTCGCTCTGCGAGAAGGACATGGCGGAGACCGTCGAGGACATCGTGCGCCGCGCCAAGCAGGCCGATTGCGATATCCTCTTGCCGACCGATGCCGTGGTGGCCGAAAAGCTGGCGCCCAATACGCCGCATGATGTCGTGGCCGTGCGTGACGTGCCTGATGATCGCATGATCCTGGACGTGGGGCCCATGACCTCGGAACAGATCCGCAAGCGCCTGGGCGACTGCCGGACACTGGTCTGGAACGGGCCGTTGGGTGCGTTCGAGACACAACCCTTCGATGCCGGCACGAATGTGGTGGCTGAAGCCGTGGCCGACCTGACGGCGGAGGGACGGCTTCTGTCGGTGGCGGGTGGCGGGGACACCGTTTCCGCGCTGGCTCGGGCCGGGGTCCTGGATCGCCTGTCCTATGTATCCGCTGCGGGAGGGGCCTTCCTGGAATGGATGGAGGGCAAGACCCTACCGGGCGTCCAGGCGTTGCGCGACTCGGCGGGTTGAACCGGGTCAGCCGAACGCAAAGCCGGCGCGCCCCCAGGTCAGCAGAACCAGGCACGCAAAGCCGCTGAATACACCCAGGAACAGATTTTTCCGTGTCAGCAAGAAGACGGCCAGAGCCAGCAGTGCGGCACTCAGACGATCGATCATCGGAGTTTCAGCCAAGGATCCGAGGGGCAGGACGATCATGCGGGCAATCAGGCCGGCCAGAAGCGCATAGGCGACACAGGTGACCCATTCGAAGATGGGCGAGTCCGTCCGGATGCGCCCGGACAGAGCCACTCCAAGCGCTCGCCAGCCATAGGTGACCGCAAAGGTTATCGCCAGCGCGATATAGGGCCCCCAGTTGGTCAGTGTTTCCGTCATGATGCGCTCTGCTTCTTGCGGGACAGTCCGCCCCCTATGACGAAGGCCAGGCTGCCGGCAACCAGGCCCGTAACCAGCAGCGACATGTCCGGCAGGTAGAGGTGCAGGACAGGGCCCAGGAGAGCCCCCAGACATAGCGCCCAGACGCGGGTCTTGATGCGTAGGTCGGAGGCGAAGACCAGCATGAAGTAGATGGGATTCAGGAAGACCAGGCCCAAGGAGATGGCCAACGGGACACTGCCTGCCAGGTAATAGCCCAGCATGGTTCCCAGCATGGCCCCCGGCCAAAGAACCATAGAGAATCCCATGAAGTAGGAAATCCGGACGGGTCGCGGGAGTTCCGGGCAGACCCGCAAGGCCTGGGCCCATCCGGTAATCGCGAGCCAGTGGACGATGACATAGGGCACCCAGCGGGGTGTCGATCTGCTGCGCAGTATCGGCATGAGCACCACCGTCATGGGCAGAAGGCGCACGTTGGTGAGCGCCACGGCCAGGGCGATGACCAGGAAGGAGGCACCGGCGGTATAGAGTTCGACCATGGCAATCTGGGCCGGCAGGGCCCAGCCGGTGGCCGTCGACAGAAGGCCCTGGAACAGGGTGAACTCACTTTGACGGATCAGGGCGCCGAACCCAAGGAAACTTGAGATCAGGACGAATCCTGGAACGGACAGGCCGTCGCGAAAACCATGGGCAAAGGCCCGGGTATGGGTCAGTGGCCTGGCCGGCAAATCGCTCTGGTCTTGCGAAGTGGTAATGGTGCGCTCCCCCTCGGGTTTCGGGGGAAGCTATCCCGTCCCGAAAGATAGCGCCAGTGGGGCGGATTGCATGTCAGGCCTGCAACACCCGCGAAGCCGGCAGGATTATCGACACGAGGGTGCCTTCGCCGGGTGTGCTCTCGACCTGGAGCTCTCCATCGTGCAGTTCGATCAGTCCGCGCGCCAGCGGCAGGCCGAGACCTGTACCCGGGAAGCGCCGGGAAAGCTGGCTGTCCACCTGTCCAAAGGGGGTGAGCGCGGTGTCGATTTCCTCGGGTGTCATGCCGATGCCGTTGTCCTGGATCCGGCAGACGAGGCGCCCCTCGGGATCGAGGCCAGCTTCCAGGCGGATCCGGCCGCCCTCGTTGGTGAACTTCACGGCATTGCCCAGCAGGTTGACCAAGACCTGGAGGAGGGCGCGCATGTCGCCCTTGATCGGAGGCAGGAGGTTCTCGACAGAGGTATCCAGGGTGATCTGCATCTCGTAGGCCTTTTCGCGCACCATGCGCAGGGCCGAGGTGACCAGTTGCGAGAAGTCGAGGCGCTCCTCGTTCAGATTCATGCGCCCAGCCTCGATCTTGGAGACGTCCAGGACGTCATTTATGAGTTCCAGCAGATGCTGGGCGCTGTGCAGGATGTCCTGCGTGTAGCCCTTGTAGGTGTCATTGCCCAAGGGACCGAAGGTTTCCGTCTCCATAAGCTGGGAAAAACCGATGATGGCGTTCAGCGGGGTGCGAAGCTCATGGCTGACCGTGGCCAAAAACTGGCTTTTGGCCCGGTTTGCGCTTTCGGCCAGTTCGATATGCTTGTACAGGGCTGATTCCCGGGACAGCAACTCGGTGATGTCGCGTGCCGTGCCGCGAAAGCCGTGAAAGATGCCGTCCGTCTGGCTGAAGATCGGTACGGCACTGACCAGGATATGACGTATGCTGCCGTCGGTGCTCTGCGCAGTCAGGGACAGGTCGCGGAAGGGGCGTCGGCTCGATTCCTGTGTCAGGTTGTCCAGGGCCGAGGTGTCTCCGCTGAACAGGACCGAGAGCGAACGCCCGATGAAGCTGCGTGGATGTGCCCCCAGGGTTTCCAGAACGCTATTCGAGATATAGGTCAGTTTCAGGTCCCGGTCCGTTTCCCAGACCCAGTCCGAAACCAGGCGTGAAATATCCTCGAAGCGCTCGCGTGCCTCGGTGCTTTGGCGGCGCAGGCGGTTGGCATCCTCGTCAGGCAGGAAACGCACGGACACGAGCTTCAGGTCCCCCTCCGCGTCCGCATAGGCACGCAGCTGGGGGTGAAGAGTCTGCCCGGCGGCATCCACAAGGCGTAGCCGGCTTTCCAGGGGGGGACTCCAGCTTTCCTGTGTGCACTGGAGTTGCTCGATCTCCTTGGCAAAGGCGGCCAGGGGACCCAGATGATGGCTATTGCCGCTTTCGGCCCGGCTCAGCAGTTCAGGCAGCAGCTCGTCGAACGCAGCGTTCTCGCTGACGACCTGGCCGAGATTGTCGACAACACAGAAGGGGGGCGCCTGCTCCAGAAGGTGTTCGTGCGCAAGCGCAGCCAAATCTTTGGGTGGGGCTGCGCGCCTGTCCGTGCCTTCCTGTTGGCTTGATACGCTCAGATGCAGGCCGTTGCCGGACATCTTATGAGTCCTTTCGCCGTCGATCTTTGCCGCGGTCGGCAAGGGGTATGTCGTTTCCTTGTCACGTGGTCCGCCGCGACTTTCCGCGCGATGATTCCACAGATTGTACGGCATAGAGATAATCCGGATCCCTGCGCCAGCGTTTCAGGACGGCTTCTGCCGCCTCTGGTTTGACGCGATCGAAGAGCACCAGGACACGGGAAAGCTCGTTGGGGTCCATTTTCTGATCGCCGGGCCGGCCCTTGCGGCTCATGAGGAAGATGGAGGTGAAAACAGGCTTTTCGATCTTCAGGGCCCGGCAGACGATGACCAGGCCTTCGCCGCCCGGTTCATAGACAATGCGTCGGATCAGGCGCATGCGCAGACCGCTCATTTCCGCGAACAGCGCCTCGAACAACGAGACTTCACCCTCGCGCAGGACCTTCACCAGGAATTCCGGCGTCAGTTCATCTTCCTCGCGGTAGGTGCGCGCCAACTCCCGCGCGGCGCTTTCCGGCATTTCCTCGCGCGCAATGCTTTCGGAAGAGGAGTCGGCAATGATGGCTTCCAGCAGGTCGTCCAGTTCCGTTGGGTCGATTTCGTGATTGGCCAGGATGTGCGAGCGCAGGGCTGCGCTGACCCAGAGGCACATACGTCGTGCCAGGGGTTGCGGCAGGTCGCTGCGGTGGACCAATGGTTCCTGGTAGGTGTCGACTCGCCGCGATTCCTCGACCAGGTATTCCATGGCCGCGTGGGACAGGCGGGACTTGGGATTGTCCAGCAGGGCCTTGATGACGTCCACGTGGCCACTCTCGATCAAGGCGTCGGATACCGATTCGCTGACCTTGCGGCGCATGGCAATGGACAGCTGGTGCTGCATGCTGCGGTGGCGGATGATCTCGATCAGGTCGGCATCCTTGAGAACTTCACTGGCCAGCAGGATGGGCCGTGCCACTTCGATCTCGTCATTGGCCAGCATCAGAACCAACTCACGCGGCACGTCCTCACGTGCGGCCAGGCGTTGGCTGAGCTCCCGCCGGACGACGGTCTCCACCTCCTGGATCAGCTTGTTCAGGATGTCCGTCATCAACGCGCGTTCGCGCTCGGTCAGGGTTTCACCCTGGCCTTCGAACAGGTCCCCGATCGTGGCCACAAGGGTTCGGCGCCCTTCCGTGCTGCGGTCGCGGGCCAGGTTCAGCAGTTCTGTCAGATCTTCTTTGTCCACGACGCGGAAGTATCCTTTACCGGTTTTGCCATGGCGGATCGCGCTCCCCACGTTGTTACCCGATTCTTCGGTTTGTGTTTCAAGTGGTCCCATGGCTCGAAAATATTGGTTCCCCGTTTGAGAAGTGACTCTGCGTCAAAGACTTAAATGATTCGTTAAAATCCTCGGTAATTCCTTTGCTTGGCCGAATCGCACGCAGATAAGTCGCGGCCGGACTCCGAATCGAATCCAGCCGTATGACTTTCATGTTAAAATGATTAACCGAGGAGGCAAGCTTGGCCGCTGGCCGGGAACTTGGATCAGCCCCAGGGGCTCGGAGCTTTTCCTGCGGCGGCAGTTTGTCCGGCCATCTCACGCAGCCGGGCGACGCGGTCCTCGGTACTGGGGTGGGTCGAGAACAGGCTGTCCAGCTGGCGTGCGTGCAGCGGATTGATGATGAACATGTGGGCCGAGGCCGGGTTCCGTTCGGCCGCCTCGTTGTCGATCCTGGACGCGGCGGCCTGGATGTTATCCAGGGCCGAGGCCAGCCAGAGTGGCTGGCCGCAGATCTCTGCGCCGATTCGGTCGGCCTCGTACTCGCGCGAGCGCGAGATCGCCATCTGAACCATCATGGCGATCAGCGGTGCCAGGATCATGACCAGGATCGTGCCGATCAGGCCCAGCGGGTTGTTGCGGTTGCCACCGAAGAAAAGCGCGAAGTTGGCCAGCATGGAGATTGCACCGGCCAGAGTGGCCGTCAGGGTCATGATCAAGGTGTCGCGGCTTTTCACATGCGCCAGTTCGTGCGCCATAACGCCGGCGACTTCCTGGGAAGACAGGCGCTTGAGCAGGCCGGTGGTGGCGGCCACGGCGGCGTTCTCCGGGTTCCGGCCCGTGGCAAAGGCGTTGGGTTGCGCATTCTCGATCAGGTAGACCTTGGGCATGGGCAACTCGGCGCGCTCGGCCAGCTGTTCCACGATGCCGTAAAACTGGGGGGCAGACTGCCGGTCGACCTCGCGCGCCTTGTGCATGCGCAGGACCACCTTGTCGGAGTTCCAGTAGGCGTAGAAGTTCATCGCCACGGCAATGGCGAGTGCGATCAGCATGCCGGTCTGTCCGCCCAGCATGAAGCCGACGGCGAGGAATAGACCAGTCATTGCGGCGAGCAGAAGTGCGGTGCGGAAGTAACTCATGGCGATAGTAAGATGGGCTCTGGCGGTGTGCGTTCAAGTCTTGGCGTGCCGCTTTACGGATGCCATATAGAAGGCATGAAACACTTCCGGTCCCACCGTGCAAAGCCTTTGCAGCAGAAGGGCACTGCCAAGAGTGCCGCCCCAGCCCCTGCGTCAGTGAAGGCTGGCGAGGCCGCAAGCCCGGCCGGTGAGGCGTCGCCGGGAAAGGTGCATGAACTGGGCGGTCCGGACGGCCCCGAGCCCACGCGTTACGGAGATTGGGAACGCAAGGGTATCTGCTACGACTTCTGAGCGTGGGTGCGAAGCAGACGAAATAAATACGCATGCAGTTCCTGAAACAGGAGACTGCAGGTCGTATAGATTGTTTCATAATTTCAGCTTATGGGCAGAGCTGAGGTATGATTTTTCTGCAAGAATACGGAAAGATAAACCTTGTATACTGTAGGTTTTCTACTGATTCATTGCTGTAGTTTTGATTACTTGATAATCTGGGATCCATAAACATTTAATCATATTAGAATTAAATAGCTTAGGCCCATGTAATTTTGAAATCACTCACGAATATCAAAGGTGTTGACGGCATCACCGGAGGTGGCCTGCCGACCGGACGGACGACGCTGGTTGCCGGCGATGCCGGCTCAGGCAAGACGGTCTTCGCGCTTCAAATGCTTGTCGAAGGCGCACAAACCTGTACAGAGCCCGGTATCTTTGTGGCGTTCGAGGAAAGCGCACAGCGCATCAAGAGCAATGCCCGGACGTTCGGGTGGGACCTGGACAGTCTGGAGCGCGAGAACCTGTTCTTCCTCGACGCCCAGCCCGATATCGGGCTTCTTCACTCGGGCGAGTTCGATATCGAGGGCATGCTGGCGGCGCTCGAAGTGCGTGTGTCCGCCATGGGCGCAAAACGCATCGTCTTCGATGCCATTGATATCATCCTGGTCTTGATGCCCGACACCGGCAGTGTTCGCCGTGAGGTTTTCCGGCTTCACAACTGGTTGCTCAAGCATGAGCTGACGGCTGTCATCACCATGAAGTCAGTCAGGAACTCGTTCGTCATTCCGGGGCTCCAGCCACTCGATTTCATGCAGTTCATGGTCGACTGCTCCATCCAGTTGAACCACACTATCCAGGAAGGTGTCTCCCAGCGCTCCCTTCGGGTCTGCAAGTATCGGGGATCGGCCTTCGAGGAAAACGAAGTGCCCTACATTATCGGCACCTCCGGCATTGAGGTGGCGTTCACGTCAAACTGGAACTATCCCGAGATACCGGCGAGTGACGAACGACTGTCGACAGGGGTCGACAGGCTCGATGAAATGCTGGAGGGCGGTTATTTCCGCTGCTCGAGTGTCCTGCTGACAGGCTCGCCGGGAACGGCCAAGACCACGCTGAGCGGCGCCTTCGCCGCAGCGGCCTGCGAGCGGGGCGAAAACGTCCTGTTCATCAGCTTCGATTCCCGGAGCGACGAAATCGTCCGCAACCTTGATTCGGTATCGGTTCGACTCGAACCTCATATTCAGTCCGGGCGACTTCGCATGCTGAGCCTGAGGGCACTGACAAGCAGTGCGGAGACACATCTGCTGCGGATCCGTGAACTGGCGGTCGAGCACGCTGCCACCTGTCTTGTCATCGATCCCCTGTCCGCGCTCGCGAAGTCCGGGAACATCAGCAGAGCTCCCAGCGTAGCGGAGCGCATGATCGACTGGGCCAAGGCCGCGGGCATGACGGTGATGTGCACCAGCCTGCTCCACGAAGGGGCTGAGTCCAAGGAAACGAATCCTCTTCAGATATCCGCCATAGCCGATAGCTGGCTGCACCTGAGCTATGTCGTTCATGCCGGCGAGCGCAATCGGGCGCTCTCCATCGTCAAGTCTCGCGGGACCGGGCATTCGAATCAGGTGCGCGAGCTTCTGCTGTCAAGCGATGGCATCGACCTGAACGAGGTCTACACGGCGGACGGAGAGGTGCTGATGGGCTCCATGCGCTGGGCGCGCGAGCGCGAGGCAAAGCTGGCAAGGCGAGAACGTGAAGCGCACGCGGCACAGGAGCAGGCGCGCCTGCAGGCCGAGACTTCGGATCTGGAGCACCAGATCGCACTGCTACAGGACCGGCTCGTCTTCAGGCGCGAGGAAGAAAACGCCGTGCATGAGCGTTACGAGGAAGTCGACGAGGAGAAATCGAGGACCACGGAGCAACTCCACCGCCTGAGGAAAGACAGGGAAACCTGGAAGGAGGGGGGAGGCGGCGATGAACAGCAGTGAGGCGGTCGTAAAATTCTGCCTCTATGTAGCCGGCGAACTGCCCAACTCACAACGCGCCCGTTCGAACCTGGAAGCTTTCTGCCGCGAGCACCTGGCGGAGCGCTATTCCATCGAGGTCCTTGATGTCACCCAGTCTCCCGAAAGGGCGCTTGAGGACAATGTCCTCATGACCCCGCAGCTCGTCGTGCTCAATGGGGAATCAAGACGCGTTATTGTTGGCAGCCTGCAGGATCGTACTGCGCTTTTCGAGGCTGTTGGCCTGGGGGCCCGGGTGTGATGGGCCGAGGGAATTACCTGTTGCAGGACAACCAGGACGAACTTTCGGAGCTGGTAGAGGTCCTTCACCGAACCTACCAGCGCATCAACGAATTGACGGGCAACACGGCGGATTCGGTTTTCCATTTCGAATCGGGCACCAGTTACCTTCTGCCGGACATCCAGGGCGAACTGCAGCGAATGGAGACTGTACAACGCCAGCACGCCTCAGAGCGGGCGGCCATCCTGAATGCATTGCCGGCGCATGTCGCCCTGCTCGATCATTCCGGACGCATCCTGGCCGTGAATGACGCCTGGCGAAGCCTTGCAGAGAAAAGCAGCGAAGCCGGACCCGAGGAGACGGTGGGGCAGAACTACCTGGATATCTGCGAGTCGGCCACTGGAGCGGACGCCTCCTGGGCAGGCGATGCGGCTGCAGGAATTCGCAGCGTATTGAACCGGTGGAGATCGCGATACACGCAGGAATATTCCTGGCATTCCGCGGGCGAAGAATGTTGGTCCCTGCTGATCGTCACGGCTCTCGATCGGGACGGCCAGAGTGGCGCCGTGGTCATGCATGTCGATGTCACGGATCGCCATCAGGCGCATCAGAAGGCGGATGAACTGCGGCGTCGACTGGAACGCTTGGTCGACCAGGCCAAGGTCGGAATCCTGGTTCACAGGAACTTCAAACCCATCCTTGTCAATCGAGAGCTTGCCCGCCTGCTCGGCTATGACAGTCCCGATGATGTCCTGGCGTTGGGGGACAGTCGAGCCCTCTTTGCCGAAGAGGAACACGCGCGGATCACGAACTACAGCGAGGCCCGCTCGGACGGAAGGGAGGCCCCCGCGTTATACAAGGTCAAGGGCAAGCGCCGGGACGGCAGCGTCGTGATCATGGACAATCGCGCCTTCACCATCGAATGGGGGAATGAGACCGCTGTCTGCGTCATGCTGAGCGACATGACCGCGCAACTGGAGATCGAGGAGCAGCTGCGTCAGGCACAGCGCCTCGAGGCCATCGGGCATCTGACCGGCGGCGTGGCACATGACTTCAACAACCTGCTGACGGTCATACTGGGAAATGCGGAATTACTTGCGGACAGCCTTTCCGGAAATGACGACTTACGGCAGATGTCGGAGATGATCGTCAAGACTGCCGAGCGGGGCGCCCAACTCACGAACAGGCTGCTGGCATTCGCGCGCCGTCAGGCTCTCGAGTCCGAATCCATCGATATCAATGGATTGATCGGCGAGATGGATGAGCTTCTACGCCGAACACTGGGTGGATCCATCGAGATCCAGCTCGCCCTGAACGAGAACGTTGCCCTGGCCCTGGTGGATCCAGGACAACTGGAGAACGCCATTCTCAACCTCTGCATCAATGCACGCGATGCCATGCCGGAAGGCGGGCGCATCGTGCTGGAAACCGCCAATGCATCGGCGGCGGATGTGATGGGCAGGGTGCAGGACACAAAGGCCGAGGGGTCGTTCGTCATGGTGGCCGTGGAGGACGCGGGCACGGGGATGGACGAGGCCGCGCTCAAGCGCGTCTTCGAGCCCTTCTTCACGACCAAGGCTGTCGGGGAAGGCAGCGGGCTTGGCCTAAGCATGGTCTACGGCTTTGTCCGGCAATCGAACGGCTTCGTGAACATTGCTTCGACGCCGGGCGAAGGAACGCGCGTGGAATTGTATCTGCCGCAATCGGAGTCGGACGCGCAGGGCGAGACAAGAACGGCTATAGCTGCGGTCGATAGCGCGGGAGAGGAGACGATCCTGCTCGTCGAGGACGACGCTGCGGTTCGCGATTATGTCTGCCGACAGCTACAGAGCCTGGGCTATGAGGTGCTGATGGCTTCCGGCGGCCTCGAGGCCCTGGAAATCCTGAAGCGGTCCAGGAATGTCGATCTGCTGTTCACCGACATCATCATGCCGGGCGGCATGAACGGCCGGGAACTTGCGCGCGAGGTTTCCGCAAAATACCCGCAGTTGCCGATCCTGTTCACCTCCGGCCACGCAGCAGGCGTGCCCGGCAGGGAAGAGATTTCCAGCGAATTCCTGCTGCAGAAACCCTACCGCAGGCAGGAGTTGGCGGAAATGTTGAGAAGCGTTCTGGGTCAGGCGAAATCACGTACCTGAGCCCGGTCTTGCCGGTCATCTGCTGTCTGTGTGCCACTTCACCCACTGGCCGTGGAAACCGGCGCGCCCCAGATCCAGGCGAAAGTCGCCCGGCCAGAGCCGGAGGGACACGGCGGCTCCGTTGGGGGCGCCATCGTCTTCCATGGCCAGCCAGGCCAGAGGGCTGTCCGCGCGGGCTGTGCGTCCTGCCGACTCGAGCAGGTCACTCCCGCGCGCCTGTCGCTCTGCTGGAAAGTACTGCCAGGCGATGGTGTGGTAGACGAGGTGCAGGCAGCCAGGCTGGCATGAGGCCAGGCGTGCTTCCAGCCAGTCCACGGCGTCGCCTCGGTCGATCGTTGCTTCCTGCAGCGCCATGGCCGCACGGGTGCGGACCAGGCGTTCCGGCTGGTCGGGCCAGAGATAGGCGATGAGACGCAGGTCATCCTCAGGTTGGCCGACCTGAAGGGGCGTCAGGTCCACGCCACGGCGGTCCGTAATCCGGGGCTGGGCCTGGGGCGGCAAGGGGCCTTGCCAGTCCGGCGTGAGGCGCACGCCGGTATCCTGCGGGCCCCAGCGTTGTCCGGCGATATCCAGGGCGAAACGGTCGAACATCAGGTTCAATCCTGCAGAGGCCCCCAGTTCCGAAAGCTGCAGGGGTAGGCCGAAGCGCGCGTCGAGCCAGTGGGCGGCGGCGATCAACACGGCGCTGCGCCGGACTTCGTTCGTCTGTGGCGGTCGTTCCGTCCATTCGCAAAGGAAATCATCGTGCTTTCGTAGGGCGTCCAGGACGGCTGCGCAGAGTTGAGCATCGTCAACCTGGTTGGGCGGATAGGAAGCTGCCAGTCGCGCATCCCTGCCCATCAGAACCAGAGCATGAAGCCCGCCTGCCACGCGCAGGGGCAGTGAGGCACCGGCGGGGCCCAGATCGCCGTCCCAGCGTGCAAAGCGCCCAGCCAGTGCCGTGTCGTCCGGCCAGTTTTCGGCAAGCAGCACCATCAGCCGCCCCATGAAGGGCGATCCAAACTTCCGGCAGGCTTCGGCCTGCTTCAGGAAGGCCGTGGGCAGGTCGGACGTGATCTTCGCACAAGAAGGCTTTTGCTTCATGAGTCCATGGAAGTGGTTTCGGCGGAACAAGGCAAGGGCGTCTCCGGCTCCTATCGAGCGAAGTTCCTATGCGAAAGGCAGTTCTGTTTCGCCGTACCTGGATTATGCTTCTTCAAGTGCCGAAGGTCACATGACCCCGCTCGTCGATCGGCCAGACTGGGTTCCAGGCAATCTCCCAGGCGTGCTCGTCCGGGTCGGTGACATAGCCGCGAAACCCGCCATGAGGTGGCGCGTCAGCCGGGCGAATCATCCGGCCACCAACCTCGACCAGCCGCTCCATGAGCGGTATGACTTCCTCCTTGGCGGTAACATTGTGGGCCAGCGAGAAGGCGCCCGCTTGCCTCAGGCCAGTACGGTTCATGTCAGCCTCCAGGGCGTCCTTCCGAAAGGTGCCGAGGATGAACCCGTTCATCTGATAGAAGATGATTTCGGGTTTCTCAAAAACCGGCGTCCAGCCGAAGCCTTCGGTATAGAAGTGGCGAGAGATTTGGGTATCGGCGACACCCAGGGTGATGACGGAAATCTGCTGTTGCATACCAAGACCTCATTGTTTGCCGGTGCACCATTGCTCCGGCGTAAAAGGTCATGGGACTCACCGCAAAACGCGAAGGTCAGGACCCGCTGTTGCAGGGATCGGGCCAACCTACTGCACCGATCTCTCCTTTTTAGACACCCGTTTCCTAGCAATGCGGACAAATCGCTTCAATATCCCACGTGAGACGAGATAGCGCGGTTGCTCCCACTAAAAAGGTGCCGTTTCTCCCTTTCGTTGCCTCACAAATGTCGACACCGGCGTCACGAGGAATGCGCCGCACACTAGCTAAGGTTTCAGGGGAAGATCGGATGGGCGTCAAAAAGGCAGTCCAGCCTGTCCGGGGTGGTATTGAGCAGTGGTGTCCTTGACGCCTGCGTTATGCGGAAACTAGGCTCAAAAATAGAAAGAAAGGACCATTTTTCTAGGTTAATGGAAAACGCACGTAGCCACCAGTCCGAAGCTATTATGGTGAGTATTGAGGCCGTGTCCCGAAGCTTCAAGCTTCCACGTGCCGGAAAGGTCCGGGCACTGGACGAGGTTTCGGCGACGGTCAGGCAAGGGGAGGTCGTCGTTATTATCGGGGCCTCGGGGTCCGGCAAGAGTACACTGCTGCGTACGGTCAATGCCCTTGAACGCGTCGATGAAGGTCGGATCACCGTAAATGGCATCGAGGTGACCAATCCGCAAAGCAATCTGAATCGATTGCGCGCCAACGTCGGAATGGTCTTCCAGCATTTCAACCTGTTTGCGCACAAGACGGCCCTCGAGAATATCGTGCTGCCGCAAACGGTCGTGCTGAAGCGCTCGCGGGACGAGGCGGTTTCCAGGGCCAGGGAGTTGTTGTCCCGTGTCGGAATCCCGGAAAAGGCGGATGCCCCTCCCGGGGATCTGTCCGGAGGACAGCAGCAGCGCGTCGCGATCGCCCGCGCGCTCGCGATGAATCCGAAGGTCATGCTGTTCGATGAGGCCACCTCGGCGCTCGATCCCGAGACTGTCGGGGGAATTCTGGCGCTTATGCGAGAACTTGCCGATGAAGGCATGACAATGATGGTGGTGACCCACGAAATGAAGTTCGCGGAGGATGTGGGCAGCCGGATCATATTCATGGACCAGGGCAAGATTGTCGAGGAAGGAGCCCCGACAATGTTCTTCAAGGCTCCGGACAACGAAAGAACAAAGGAGTTCTTGAACCAAATCCTCTAACGCAAAGGAGAAGGGGAGAAATGAATACCTTGATGAGACTGTTACGAGCATTGCCGGCCATGGCATTCCTTGTCGTGTTCGGCACCGCCGCTACAGCCAGTGCGAGCACGATGGAAGACATCATGGAACGCGGCACCTTGCGTGTTGCGGTCCAGACGCAGGGTCCGCCCATCAGCTTCGTCGATGCCAATGGGGATCGTACGGGCCTGGCCGTCGAGATCGTCCGCAACATGGCCGAGGACATGGGTGTCGAACTCGAGCTGCAGGACTACAGCTGGCAGGGCCTGATTCCCGCGCTGCTGTCGGGAAAGGCGGACCTGATCGCGGCGGACATGACGCCGACGCCCAAGCGCGCCACGCAGCTGCTGTTCACCGAGCCGATCTTCTTCACGGAGATCATTGCGTTCGCGAATAAGGACAAGGGCTACACGCACTGGGAAGATCTCAAGCAAGACGGCGCCACGATCGGCGCCCCGGAGGCGAGCACCTATGCAGCGGCCGCGGACATTAAGCTGCCGGACCTGACCATGAAGGAGTATCAGGGCGGCACCGCGGCCACCGCCCAGGCCGTGTCTTCGGGACGCGTCGATGCGGGCATAAGCGACAGCGGCACCATCAAGGCATTCCTGGAGGACTACCCCGAATTCGAGGTGCTCGAGGGAACCCTGCGCAAGGAGCCGCTGAGCTTCGCGACGCGGCCGGATTCGGTCCACCTGCTGATGTTCATGGACAACTACATCCGCTTCACCGAGCATTCCGGCGAACTGGGTGAGCTTCTCGATTACTGGTGGAACTCCCAGGATTGGGAGGAGGATCACTGATCCGGACTTGCCATCCCTCAGGATCGAGGTCACGCAAGTCATGATGCGGGTTGGCCTGCGATAACCAGCAGGCCTTTCGCGACATTGGCGGGAGTGCGTTCGCGCGAGCGCACTCCCGCTTCTGTAAGGCCGATCATCGATGGAATATATCGCCCAATTTTATAACCTGCGCGTGGTGCTGAACTATGCCGATACCTTCCTGCAGGGTATCTGGGCGACGCTCTGGATCAGCGCGGTCTGTCTTGTCCTTTCGATTGTCCTCGGGGTCCTGCTTGCCGGTCTGCGCATGTCGAAGACGGGCCTGCTGTGGCGGCCGGCGGCAGCGTATATACAGTTCATACGCGCCACCCCCCTGCTGGTGCAGATCTATCTGGTCTACTACGGCCTGCCGGAGCTGTTCGGCGGTGTCGGCATCCTGACGGAGACCGTCTCGGGCATCATTGCGCTTACGCTTCACACGATGCCCTACATGGCCGAGATCATCAGGTCGGGCATCCAGTCCGTCGACGCGGGCCAGCACGAGGCCGCCACCGCCCTGGGCCTGAAACGCCATCAGCGCATGGTGCTGATCATCCTGCCGCAGGCCTTTGCCAACGTGATTCCCACACTGCTCGGGCAAACCGCGGTATTGATCAAGGACACTTCGCTCCTGAGCCTGATCGCGGTCTTCGAGCTCATGCGAGCCGGCCTTACCGTGATGCACGAGAACGTCATGCCGAACGAGGGCCTGCTGACCGTCGCTGTCTGCTATCTGCTCATATACGCAGGCATGCTCGTTCTATCCAATGTCGTGCAGCGGCGCCTGCACGGCGGCCGGTATCAGCCGGCGTAAGGGAGAACAGGATGTTTCAGGACCAGATACAGATGATTCAGAGCATCACGCCCTTCCTGCTCGAGGGGCTGTGGCTGACCTTCCGGATCACCATTATCGGCATTGTCGTCGGTTCGCTGATCGGCATGGTGCTGGGGACCTTGCGCAGCCTGCGCATCCCGGGACTGACGGCGTTGATCGGGCTGTACATTCACCTGTTCCGCGGCTCTCCCTTCCTGGTGCAGCTCTATATCTTCTATTACCTGTTGCCGGAGCTCGGTGTGGCCTGGCTGCAGTTCGATTCCATGCAGGCGGCGGTGATCACCCTGTGCCTCTACACCGGCAGCTACGTCACCGAGATCGTCAACAGTGCGATCGCCGCGCTGCCGAAAGGCCAGGACGAGGCCGCCAGGGCGGTCGGCATGACCAAGGCGCAATCCCTGTGGTACGTCGTGCTGCCCCAGGCGCTGCGCATGATCATTCCCCCCATGAGCGGGGTCTTCGTGATCATCATCAAGAGCACGGCCATCCTGTCCGTCGTGGGACTATCGGAACTGACGCGGCAGGGCCAAATTGCCTCCTTGCGCTTTCCGGGCGACCTCCTGCTGATCTATGTCTGCGTTGCCGCTCTGTACTTCGTCTATTGCTATCCGGTCCTGAAGTTCGCGGATTGGGCCGAGAAGCGGATCGGCGGCGTGACCCTGAAGATGCGCTAATTCCGCAAGGGGAAGATCAATGCCGGTGGAAACCGCTCTCTCGGGCCTCCCGCGCTATCGGCTGGTGCCCGGACCCACGCCGCTGGAACGGCTCGACCGACTGGCCGCCCATGTCGGGCATCACGGACTCTATGCGAAACGCGATGACTGCATGACGCTGGGGATGGGTGGCAACAAGCTGCGCAGCCTGGAATTCTGGCTCGGCGAGGCCCTGGCCCGGCAGGTCGACACGCTGCTGGTGGCCGGCAGGACGACGTCGAATCAATGCCGCTTGACGGCTGCGGCGGCCGCGAAAAGCGGCCTGCACTGCATCGTCCTCCACAACGACGACACGCCGGCAAAGGCGGAGGGGAATCTGCTGTTGTCCCGCCTCTACGGCTCCGAAACCAGGTTCCTGGGACCGATGGACGAGGATGAGCGCAGCCGCTGTCTGGCCGAGCTCGCGGCGCAGATGGAGGGCTCGGGGCATCGATGCTACATCGTCGGAGACCCGGTCGTCGGCGCGCTCGGCTACGTGGCCTGTGCCGCGGAGTTGATCGCGCAGGCCGGAGAGCAGGATGCGGCGCTGGAGAACGTTATCCTGCCGGGATCCATGGGGCCGACGGAGGCCGGGTTCCTGTTCGGCTGCGCCCTCGCGGGCGCCCCCTTCCACGTACACCTGGTGAGCGTGGAATACGGGATCGACAGGCTGGCCTATCTGGTGGAGGACCTGTTCGCGCGTCTCTGCGCACATACCGGCGTGACACCTTCCGTGAAGCCGGCCTCCTTCGTGCGATATCACGAGCGCTATCTCGGCGCGGGCTATGACATGCCCACGCCGGAGGCGATATCCGCCCTGGAAACCGTGGCCGCCCTCGAGGGCATGCTGCTGGAGGCGACGTACACGGCCAAGACCTTTGCCGGCGCCCTCGACCTGATCGAACAGGGAGAGATATCGCCGGAGTCCGCAACGTGCCTGATTCATACGGGCGGAGTTCCAAGTCTCTTCACTCAGGCCGGAGCCCTTGGACTGGACAGGCTTTGAGAGGGCTTTCGGTTGTGATCAGGAAAGGAGACTTTCCGGTGCCTCAGAGACGATGGGCTGCCGTGCAATCATGGTCTCTTTCTCGTGAGGTCCGCTTCGGGAAGATCCTCGGAGTGCCGGGCGCGCTCCAGGCGGGCCGTGTGCTGGACCAGCAGGTCGAGAAAGGCGCGAACGGCCGGAACGCTGCTGCGCCGGGGCGGAAGGGAGGCATAGAGTTCCACCTCCGGTCCCGTGTAGTCGGACAAGGCGCGGACCAGAGTGCCATCGCGCACGAGCGGATCGGCATACAAACGGGGCAGGAAGGCCACCCCCGTTCCGGCACTGAGCAGGCTAAGGGCAACGGAGGGATCGCTGAGCAGGATCAGGGGCTCGCTCGTCATGCGAATCTCATGGCCTTTTCGGTTCCTGAGCACCCAATCCCGAGCCACATCGTCCACATCGGTGACGATTCGACCCAAGGCCTCCACGTCCTCCGGACGCTCGAGGGCACCATCGCGGGTTTGCGCGCGAAGGGTATACAATGCCAGGGGGGAACTGATAATGCGCCGCGAGACCAGATAGGGCTCGCTCGGACGGCCGATGCGGATAACCACGTCAAGCTGTTCGGCCACGGGATCCGGGCCGCCACTGGTTATCTTCAACTCGGTCCTGACTTTCGGATGGTTCCTGGCCAGGCGGGCAATCACCGGCGCCAGGAGCGTCTGTCCGGACAGGGCGCTGACGGCAATCCTCAAAGGGCCTTGAGGTTCCTCCTTGCTGACCCGCAGGGCTTCATCGGCATCCAGCATCAGGGAGACGGCCGCTTCGGCCGTGGGCAGCAGGCTGGTCCCCAGCGGTGTCAGGCGCAGGCCTCTGTTCACACGGTCGAACAAGGGGGCGCCCGCTGCCTGCTCGAGCCTGTGCAACGCGCGCGAGAGACTCGCCTTGGGAATCCCGAACCTGCGTGAAGCGGAACTGAGACCCTCCGTACTGGCGATGAGGCCAAAGAGGCGCAGGTCATTCAGGTCGAAATCATTCATGGGTTGTTCCGTTTCTGGAACGATACGTTCGCTATCGATCGGTTCACGATAGGGATACTTACCCTCATTCTCGGCCTCGGTCATGCACGAGAACGAGAGTGGGAAATGCCTGAAATGATAAAACTCTTCACGAAGCCCGCCTGCCCCTATTGCGAGACAGCCAAGACAACACTCGAGGAAAGGGGGTATCCCTTTACGGAATGCGATATCGCCAGCTCTCGGCGAACGGCGGCGCTCAGCGTCTACCTGACCGGTGTCGCCACGGTGCCCCAGATCCTTGTTGGCGATCTTCACATCAATGGCTCGGAGGATCTTCGGGCACTTGCGGAGGCCGGGGACTCGACCAGCTGATTGCCTGCGCGGAGGCCCAGCCGGATACGGAAGGGCTGTCGGACGCGGAGCTGGAGGCAGGGGCAGAGGACCTGCCCTTGAACCGGATCATTCCGGAAAGCGACGGCACCAGAAGCGATGATCCCGAGCAATGGCCCATTCTGCACTTCTACAAGAGTTTCTTCGGGTTCTGGCCGAACTGCTTCCGCTACATGCATCACTGGCCCGAGGCCTACAAGCTGTTCGTCTATGCCCACAACCTCGGCGCCATCCGTTTCGGTCGGGAGGTTCTTGGCGAACGGACGATGATGGCCACAGGCTTGGCCATCTCCGATGCGCATGGCTGCAACTACTGCCGGATCCATATGACAGCGGCCGGAGGCGAGACCTCGCTTGGCCTTCCAGCGCTCATGCAGCAGGTGCGTGGCGGAAAGGCCGGGGACAACGCGGAAATGGGACCCTACGAGCTTGCCCTGGCGGAGCTGGCCGCGGAAGCAGCACGCAACGCTGTCCTGCCTCGTCGCCTGGAGGAGATTCGCTCCCTGGCTTCGCAGGCGCGTGACTCCGCTACGGATTCGGAGGCCGCTGTCATGGCCACGGCGATGGTGGCCTCGGCTTTCGGTTTCCTGAACGTCTTCAACGACCTGACAGGCGTGGACGTGGAGCGGGAATGGGCCGGGCAGGCGCAGTCGCGGGCCGGTATCGAGCCCGGACGCCATGCCGTCAGCACGCACTCCGCCTATGGCAATCTGGATCACCCCTTGCCCGAAGGCGGTCCCAGCCTCGAGGACATGCTGGCCGCCTATGACGGCCTTGTCGCCAAGGCCGGTGGTGTTGAGCGCTATGCCAGGCAGCAACTTGGCCTTCTGCCATCGTGGATAAAAGCCTGGCCGGATGACCTGCGTGCACGACATGCGCTTTTCTATGCCGAGATGATGCAGCCTCGGGCGCATTCTTCCATTCCGTCCGAGCTCAAGCATCTGATGGCGCGGGTCTCGGCCATCGCCAAGGGCCACGACTATCTTGCGGCGGTGGAAGGCTGGATGGCCTGTCAGATGGCCGGACAGACGCAGCAGGCCGTGGAGCGGGTGCGGCATTGTTTCGAGGCCGCAAAACAGCGGAAAGTCGGTGAAGACTGCTTCACCGAACAGGAGCGTGCCGCCCTGACCCTGGCCTGGCTGTCCGCCCAATCGCCCCTGACAACGCCGCGCCGTTTCATTGAACCGGCGATCCAGGCCTATACCGCGCGCGAACTGGTCCAGCTGATCACGGTCTGCTCGGTTGCGGGCCTCGTTCAACGCTTCGCGGCGATCACGAAGCCCGGAATGGAGCCTGAGGTCAGCGCCTACCTGCAGGCGCACGCTCTTGAGTCGGATACGCTGTGCCTGCGCTATCCGGATCCTGCGCTAATTCGTGCTGCTGCTTCGCGGTCCGAGGCCGACGGAGCCAGATGAGCATGGCCACGATCATCACGGCCCTGGCAACGGCCTGTTTTGCGTTCGCCTGCGGGATCTTCCTGACGCTTTCCTATATCGAGAAAGCTGTCTGGTGCCTCATGAGAGACCCCCTGAGCGCGTGCGTGGACGATGGCGAAGCCCGCCTTGTTCATGCGCAGTTGAAGCGGGTGATTTGCCTCCTTCCGCCGACGATGAAGACCACGATGGCGTCGGGAACACTCCTGCTGCTGCTACAGGCCTGGCAGCTGGACTTCGCCTGGCCTGCCCTGTTGGTGCTGGCCTTTCTTCTGCTCGGCCTGGGATACCCGCTCAGTCAATTGTCCGAGCGTATTGCCGCCGTGGAGGGTGCCGATTCCGAGGGTGATATCGAGGTAGTACGTCGCGGTCTCGGACAGCTCGCGGCCCTGCACCACATGGGCCTCTTCCTGGCTTTGGGGGTCGTGGTGTTGCAGGTGGTGGTGCTTGCCATGAAGGGATGATTGTTGTTCCGGGGACGTCCCGGCCTAGCCCTGCTCATTGTCGGTTTGCGTGCTGGGGGTGTTACGACAGCTTGTGGGGCCATCCTGCGCTCATGCTTATTCCTCGAACCGCGGTATGGTTCTTTATTACTATCTGAAGAGGGTTGAGGACCGATCCAAGATTCGTTGCAGGCTTTCCGAAGCGCTTCATTTGTGCTGCGATGCCGGGAAGCTAACAATAGGGGCCTCTATGTATCTTGCATCGATTCCTAGGCGATACATCTCAACCATGACGGCCTGCGGAGAGCCTTTTCCGGGCAAGGCGAAGGCGGCCAGGCTTTGATCCCGCGCCTGACGTTTCTCGGGGGTGTCGGAACGGTTACCGGCTCCAAGTATCTTCTCGAGGTCGAAGGCCTGCGTGTCCTGGTCGATTGCGGTCTGTTCCAGGGTTTCAAGCAGCTGCGTCTGCGCAACTGGGCGCCTTTGCCCGTCGACCCGGAAAGCATTGATGTCGTGGTGCTCACCCATGCGCATCTGGACCATTCCGGCTATCTGCCATTGCTGGTGAAGAAGGGCTTTTCGGGCCCTGTTCTAACGACCCAATCCACCCGCGACCTCTGTGGGCTGCTCTTGCCCGACAGTGGATATTTACAGGAAAAGGATGCCGAATACG
Source organism: Fodinicurvata fenggangensis DSM 21160 (assembly GCF_000686045.1). Classification (GTDB taxonomy): domain Bacteria; phylum Pseudomonadota; class Alphaproteobacteria; order Kiloniellales; family DSM-21159; genus Fodinicurvata; species Fodinicurvata fenggangensis. Next base: position 104,842 of record NZ_JMLV01000002.1, on the reverse strand, counting down.
CCAATCGGCATGGTTTTTCCAAGCACCATCCAGCCCTGCCACTCTATACGGCGGAGGATGCCTTGGTGTCCTTGACCTATTTTTCTCCAGTGGCTTTTCGCAGTTGGCAGAGGATCTCCGAGCGGGTTTCAATCCGCTTCCAGCCGGCGGGCCACATCTTGGGGGCGGCGATCGTGGAGGTGCACTGCGATGATCGCAGAATCGTCTTCTCCGGCGATCTGGGCCGGCCGGGAAGCGCCACCATGGTGGACCCGACGCCCATCAAGCAGGCTGATTACCTGCTGGTGGAATCTACCTATGGAAATCGACGCCACGAAGAGCAGGATCCGCAGGATGAGCTTGAGGAGATCATCAACCGGACGGCGGCACGCGGTGGAACGATCCTGATTCCCTCCTTTGCGGTCGGGCGCGCGCAATCGCTTCTCTATCACCTGGAGCGCCTCAAGGCGGCAAAACGAATCGTTGACCTGCCAGTTTTTCTGGACAGTCCCATGGCGATCCATGCCAGCGAGATCTTCTGTGGCGATGGCGGAGAGCACAAGCTGACGCTCAGGCAGCGCCGCCAGGCCTGCGGCGTGGCCGAGTATGTGCGCGAAGTGGAGGATTCGAAGGCCCTGGATCAGGACTCGATGCCCAAGATCATCATCTCGGCCAGCGGCATGGCGACGGGCGGGCGTGTACTTCATCATCTCAAGCACTATGCCCGGGATCCCAAGAACACCATTCTCTTTACAGGCTTTCAGGCAGGCGGGACGCGCGGCGCTTCCATGACGGAGGGTGCGGAGAGCGTGAAGATTCACGGCGGCTATGTTCCGGTTCGTGCCGAGGTGGTCAATCTTCAGATGCTGTCGGCCCACGCGGATGCTGACCAGATCATGGACTGGCTGAAGAATTTCGAGAAGCCTCCCAAGACAACCTTCATTACCCACGGCGAACCGGCTGCGGCCGATGCGCTCCGCCATCGCATCGAGGAAGAACTGGACTGGACCTGCCAGGTGCCGGATTACCGGGATCAGGTCGAACTTGCCTGACGCTCCAAGTACCTGATGCCCATGTAACTGATGTCCAAGCAAAGGGAGGGAGAGAATGACCCGCTGTTTTCGAAAAGGGATAAGCAGGGCCTTTGGCAGACGGGATTTTCTGCAAGCGGGGGCGGGGATCACCGGACTGTCCCTCCTGCCGCCGTCTCTCCTGCCTGGGTCCACGGCTTCTGCCATGATGGCGACCGCAGGCTCAGGGATGCGCAAGCGCCCCATCCCGGGGACGGGGGAAGAGATGCCGGTCATGGGCCTGGGCTCGTCCGGCGCGTTCGAGGGCCAAGACGCTGCCAAGCTGGAGGCCCTTGCTGCGGTCATGGAAGAGTTCGCGGAGCTGGGCGGCACGTTCCTGGACACCTCGCCCAGCTATGGCAATGCCGAAGCCAATATCGGCCGCATCGCGCGGGAGGTGGGTGTGCGCGAGCGGTTGTTCATGGCCACCAAGGTGCGCAGCGAGAGTCGGCAAGCCGGCATCGAACAGATGGCGCGCTCGGCCGAATTGCTGGGTCAGCCCATCGACCTGATGCAGATCCACAACTTCATCGGCCTGGAAACCCAGTGGAAAACGCTGACGGATATGCGGGCCGAAGGCCGTTTCCGCTATATCGGGCTTACCCATTTCCGGACCAGCGCCTTCGAGAAGCTGGAACAGGAGATGAAGACGAAGGACATGGACTTCGTCCAGTTCAACTATTCGATCATGACCCCCGAGGCCGAAGATCGCCTGCTGCCGCTGGCTGCGGATCGCGGCATTGCCGTCATCGTCAACCGGGCCTTCAACGACGGCCGCTTCTTCGGCCTGGTGAGGGACAGGCCCCTGCCAGACTATGCGGCCGAGTTCGACTGCAAGACCTGGGCCCAGTTTGCGCTCAAGTACGTCCTGAGCCACCCGTCGGTCACGGTGACGATCCCGGCGACCAGCAAGCCCGAGCACCTGATGGACAACATGCAGGCGGGCTTCGGCGCCCTGCCGGATGAGAGTCAGCGCCGGCGCATGCGAGAGACGATGGCCGCGCTCTAGACTCCTCAGAACAGTTCCAGTTCGTCCAGGCAGGCCGTCAGCTCCCGCCGATCCGCATCCTGCAAGGGCAAGAGGGGTTCCGGCAGGCAGGGGCGGGCAACGCGTTCGCGCAGTTCTGCAGCGGTGGCAACCACCCGCAAGCTGCCGTGTTGCTTGTACAGTGTCCAGAGCGGTTTTAGGCGCTCGCACAACCTGGTGGCCTCTGTCTTCCGGCCAGCCTGTGCCGCCCGTGTAATGGCCATGGCGGCTTCCGGGAAAAGGCCGCCGATCACCGAATACCAGGCTTCGCAGCCTGCATTCAGTCCTGTGGCAGCCAGGGCATCGCCGCTGATGCCAAGTCTCACATCGGCGGGAATGACCTTGCGCAATTGCTCGATCCGTTTCGCGGCCGCCTCCGGATCCGGTGGCACGGGTGGGATCTTGATGGAGGAGACCTTGGGCAGCTGCGCAATCCGACCGTGCAATTCCACACTGAACTCGAAATGCGTGGTGCCGGGGTTGTCGTATACGCAGAGGGGCACGGAGAGGCTGTGCGAAACAGTCTCGTAGAGACGAAAGACCTCTTCGTCGGACAGTTTCTGATAGGACATGGGTGGCAGGAGGATCCCACTTGCACCTGCCGTTTGCGCGTCTTCAGCCAAGGCAAGGACGTCGCGTGTTCTCAAGGCGCCAATACCGACGATGACAGGTATGTCACCTGCAATTTGAACGAAAAGCTCTGCAATCCGCGCGCGTTCTGCCCGTGTAAGGTAGGCATAGTTTCCGGTTGAGCCCAGGCTGCCAATGGAATCGACATTGGCAGATACCAATCGTTCTACAAGTCCGGCAAAGGCGGTTTCGTCGACGCCGGTTTCGTTCATGGGAGTCAAGGGAAAGGCGCTGAGGCCCGTGAACATTGCTGATGCTCCTGATGACGTGGGACATGAACTGGCCGGCAGGCCAGACGAAAACCTGGCAATTGTGCACCTGGACGGAGCCCCCGAGCCAAGCGCCCGGCTTTGCCCGGTATGTACGGGACTTAGGTCGGACCCTCACCCAAGCCGAATCTTTCGTACGTACTCCGGTGTCGTGACGCCTTCCTTCAACTGGCTGTCGGGCTCGGGCTGGCCGATCTCGCGGGTGATGGGGACGACGCCGGCCCAGATGTCCAGTTCGTAGTCCTCCTCGTCGTCGATGGGCCCACCCTCGCGGATCTTGCAGGCGACTTCCTCCAGCTTGAGTGAAAGCAGGCTGGTGGCCTTCAGCTCCTGAGCGGTGACTTCGCGCAGATCGGCCCAGCGACCGGGCGTGATGCGCTCCACGAAGCTTTCCAGAACCGCTGTCTTTTCGGCCTCGTCCTTGACCAGTTCGGCGGTGCCATAGGCCATGACCGAGCGGTAGTTGAAGGAGCTGTGGAAGCCGGAACGCGCGAAGACCACGCCGTCCAGGAAGCTGACGGTGAAGCAGACGGACACGCCCTTCTTCAACTGCTTCAGCATGCGGCTGGCCGAGGAGCCGTGCCAGTAGACCCGGTCGCCCAGACGCACGTAGGCGGTGGGCGTGACATAGGGCTGGCCGTCGATGACGTAGCCCACATGGCATTCCAGGCCGGCGTCGAGCACGCGATAGACCTCATCGCGCTCGGTGACGGCGCGCTTGTTCGCCCGGCGCAGGCGCGTGCGCTCGGTGACCTGGAAGTGATCTGCTGAAGGCGAATGGTTTCGGGACTCGGGCATGAATGCGCTCGTCTGCTGTGGGCGGCAAGGATGATGCGGCAATCATGGCGCTGGAATGGCTTTTCCAAAAGGTCCATAATCAGAAAATCATTAGAGCCATTTTTAAGGAATGCCAAAGCCATGTCGCGAAAGGTCTCGCGCGCCCGCCTGATCGCCCTGTCACTGGAGCGCGGGCCGAGCGCGCCGCCGCTTCATATTCAGATCTATGCCCAACTGCGCCAGGCCGTGCTGGACGGGCGTTTGGCAGCCGATACGCGCCTGCCCTCCAGTCGCCTGCTGGCCGAGGAGTCCGGCTGTTCGCGCAACACGGTGCTGAGTGCCTACGAGCAGCTGGCCGCGGAGGGGTATATCATCGCGCGAGTGGGCGCCGGCTCCTACGTCAGCCGAGTGCTGCCCGAAGACCTCCAGCCCCAAGGCGCCACAGAGGCACAGGATTCTTCACCGCAACCGCACAGGTTGGCGCCAAAGGGGCCGGTGCTGGCGCAGCGGGCGCGCAGGATCCTGGACGGAGTCGGACAGCAGCGGCCCACCGGGCTGCCGGCCTTTGCCCCCTTTTCCGTGGGTGCACCGGACGGCCGGCATTTTCCCTTCGACGTCTGGGGACGTCTGGCCGGACGTTTCTGGCGCGCGCCCGATCCCCTGTTGCTGAAGCAGGGGGATCCGGCGGGCCTGCCCGAGTTGCGCCAGGCCATCGCGGATTATCTGGGCGGGGTGCGTTCGCTGAAGGTCGATCCGGAGCAGATCTTCATCACCAGCGGGTCGCAGCAGGCCCTGACCTGGGCCTGCCGCCTGCTGCTGGACCCTGGAGACCGCGTGTGGATCGAGGATCCGGGCTACAACGGCTTCCGGGCCCCCTTGCTGGCGGCCGGTGCCGAGCCTTCTCCGGTCTCGGTGGATGGCGAGGGCTTTTGCGTGGAGGAAGCCCTGGCCGGTCCCAGTGCCCGCCTGGCCGCCATGGCCCCGGCGCGGCAGTTCCCGACAGGTGTCACCCTGTCGCTGGCGCGCCGCCTGGAGTTGCTGCGCTGGGCACGCGCGAACGACGGCTGGATCGTCGAAGACGATTACGACAGCGAATACCGCTATGCGGGCCGCCCCCTTTCCCCCTTGCAAAGCCTGGACGAGGGGGCCGAGCGGGTGCTCTACATCGGCAGCTTCTCGAAGGTGCTCTTCTCGGGCATTCGCCTGGGTTATCTGGTGGTGCCGCCGGAGCTGGCGGAGCCCCTGCGCCGCTTGCGGCGTGCCATCGAGGATCACCCGCCCCTGGCCATGCAGCCAGTGCTGGCCGCCTTCATGAAGGAAGGGCACTTCGCGGCCCATGTACGGCGCATGCGCCTGATCTATGCCAAGCGGCAGGCCTGCCTGCGCCAGCTCTGCGCCAGGCGCTTGCCCGAAGAGGTCCGGCTGGAAGGGCTGGACGCCGGTCTGCATCTGGTGGCCCGTTTGCCGGCCGGGTTGGCGGGCCGAGACCAGGCCGTGGCTGCCTGTGCCCGAGCGCGCGGGTTGATGGTTCAGGCATTGAGCGACTATTGCCTGGCACCAGAGAGACGGGCCGGGCAGCAGGGACTGTTGCTGGGGTTTGCCGCCACCGCGCGTTCGGAAATGCCCTGGGCGGTTCGGGCGTTGGCGTCAGCCCTTACAGAAGCCGGCTGAGGGCACAGCGCTCAGGCGATCCACCATTCGGGATGATCCTGGCGCAACCGTGAAGCCGCCTGGTCCCGTGCCGTGCTGCTGCAATAGAGGGCGAAACAGCTGGCTCCGCTGCCGCTCATGCGTGCCAGGGCACAGTCTTGCGTATTTCTCAGCGCCGTCAGAACCCTCGTGATCTCGGGGGCCAGTGCACAGGCTGGGGCTTCCAGGTCGTTGCGGCGGCTGTGCAGCATCCCAAGAAGGGTCTCCGGATCCGTTTCGATCCGTGGTGCCTCCTTCGGTTCCGTCCAGGGCGGGGCCAGCTGGTGGAAGATGGCGCCGGTGGAGACAGGCACGCCGGGGTTGACCAGCAGCAGATGCAGCCGGGGAAACGCGGACAGAGTGGTCAGTTGCTCACCAATTCCCTGCATATGCGTTGCCCGGCCTTCCAGGCAGACCGGGACATCGGCGCCAAGCTCCAGGGCAAGGGCCTGACGTGTCTCCTCGGGCAATTGCAGACCTTGAAGTCTTTCCAGCAGACGCAGGGCCGCGGCTGCATCAGCCGAACCGCCGCCCAGGCCGGCGGCCACGGGCAGGTTCTTGGTCAGTTTCAAACGGAAGCCTGGCCTCAGTCCTGTCGTGGCACAGAAGGCCTTTACGGCCCGGACGACCAGATTGTCCGCCCCCTGCCTCAGGGGGGCGGCAAAGGGGCCGTTAATCTCTAGAGAAAAGGACTCGGCCGGGCAGGCCTCGAGCCAATCGCCGACCTCGCCAAAAACCACCAGACTATCCAGCAGGTGATAGCCATCATCACGCCGCCCGGTCACTTCCAGCCAGAGATTGACCTTGGCCGGTGCGAATTCATGAAGGCCTTGCGCGGGTTGCAGAAGCGGCCCTGTGGCGGGAGTCTCCGTCATACTTTACGGCCCTTGGCGTCGCGCTCAAATGGGCTGGCCTTCCTCGCGCACCTCGTCTTCTGGCAGACCCTCTTCCAGTTTGTACTCGATTTCGGAAATCTCGTCTTCTTCTGGTTCCAGGCTGAGTGCGCGACTCCACTGGATGCGGGCTTCGCGTTTGCGCCCGGTCTGCCAATAGGCGTCGCCCAGATGATCGTTGATGATCGGGTCCTGCGGGCGCAGTTCCACGGCCTTTTCCAGTTGCTCCACGGCTTCCTCGAAGCGGCCCAGGCGATAGTAGACCCAGCCTAGGGAATCGACGATGTGCCCGTCCTCGGGTTGCATTTCGACGGCCTGCAGCAGCATTTCCTCGGCGCGGTCGTAATTGCGTTTCTGCTCGACCCAGGAATAGGCGAGGTAATTCATGACATAGGGCTGTTCGGGCTGCAGTTCCAGCGCCTTCAGGAAGTCGGCTTCGGCCTGGTCCCAGCGATCCGTACGCTCGAAGGCGATTCCGCGGAAATAATAGAGACTCCAATGCCGCGGCTGGGGCTCGCCCAGGCGTTCAATGGTCCTGTTGTAGGCCTCGGCGGAGTCTTCGAAGCGCTCCTCCATGCGATAGAAGTTGCCCATGCGATAATGCGGCTCGAAACGCTCCGGACGCATTTCCGCCAGGGTTTCGAGTTCGGCAAGGGCTTCATCCATTCGATCGAGGTTGTAGAGTTCTTCTGCAATACGCAGCCGCGTGGACCAGGCAAAGGGTGAATCCTCAGGCATGGCCCGGTAAACGTCGATGGCCGCCCGGGAGCGGCCGGCCTGCTGCAGCATTTCACCGATCAGTACCCGCGTGAGGGTCAGTTTCGGCTCGCTGGCCAGGGCGAACTGGGCATGGATGATGGCGTACTGTACAAGGTTTTCCTGGCCCAGGATGCTGGCAATATCGAAGAGCGCCTGGGCATAGCCCTGTCGTGGCGCTTCCACCAGCGCGGGCGGCGTTTCGTCCTGGTCCAGGCGCTGTAGCATGTCGGCAATGACCAGGCTTTCCGGATCAAGCGCCCGCTGTTCCTCATAGAGCTCCCGGGCCTTTTCGCGGTCGCCATGGCGTTCCAGATAGTTACCCACCACCCGGATGATGCGCAGGGAAAGCTCGTTTGAACCCTGCAGAAGGGTTTCGATTGCAGCCTCGGCGGCTTCTGTGTCGCCAAACCAATCGTTCAGCAGCAGCCTGTGCAATTCGACCAGTGGGAGGAGCCCGCCGTCCTGCTCCAGTGTGTCCAATTGCTCCAGCGCGGCTTGCTCGTCCTCCTGGGCGGCCTTGACCCAGGCCAGCAGGAAGGGGTTGGAGACGCTGTTGATGCCCTGGGCCGGCTGTTTGGCGAGATGGGTTTCCGCGCGTTCCGCATCGCCATCGATCATGGCCTGCGTGGCCTGGGCCAGCTGACCGATCGGCTGGATGATTCCGTGCCCCTCCATGCGCTGGGCCAACGCGACGGCCTTGTCAAAGCGGCCTTCGGTGGCCTGCAGGATAAAGCTGTGAACCAGGAGGGATTCGTTATCCGGTTCCTGGGACAGGACGTTCTGCATGAAATCGGCGGCACTGGACAGGTCCTGCTCACCCTCGGCAATCAGGGCGGCCAGGTACTGACCGTACTTCGAGCCCCCGCGCAGCAGGCTGAGCCCGTTTCCGGCCGTGCCCTGGCCGGACGTCGAGGCGAGAAGGTTGCTGCTGTCTGGCGGCGCTTCAGCGGCGCCGGCCTGGCCGTCACTTTCGCCGAAGCCAGAGGCCAGGAATGCAATGGGAAGGACGGCGAGCAGTGTGGAGCGGAGGCGTGCAATCATGAAGACAACCTAATGCATGACGGAGCCCGAGGGAATCGGGATTGAGGCGCTGGCGACGCATGGGAGAGAATCTATGCCAGAACTGCAGGCGTCTCAATGTCTCCGAAGGTGCACAAGCGCCATGACCTGGCCGTCCAGGGGTGATCCGAGCCGCAAGGCTGCATCGGAAGGCTGGCCCCGCAAAGGCAATCTGTCCTAAAACAGCACAAACGGCGGGGGCAGTATGAGCAAGGACAAGAGTCAGAACGGAAAGCCGGCCAGGCAGGGGCACGGCGATTGGCTGGAAGTTTTTCTTGCCTTCCTGCGCCTCGGCCTCACCTCTTTCGGCGGGCCGGTGGCGCACCTGGGCTATTTCCGGGAGGAATTCGTCACCCACCGCGGTTGGTTTACCGAGAAGAGTTACGCCGATCTGGTGGCGCTTGGCCAGTTCCTGCCGGGACCGGCCAGCAGCCAGGTGGGGCTCGGCATCGGCCTTGCGCGGGCCGGCCTGCCAGGTGCGCTGGCGGCCTGGACAGCCTTTACCCTGCCGTCCGCCCTGCTGCTGATGGTCTTTGGCTACGGTGTCCTGGCGCTGGGCAGCGACATGAACGGCGACTACCTGCGCGGCCTGAAGGCTGCCGCCGTGGCCGTGGTGGCGCATGCCGTCTGGGGCATGGGGCGCAGCCTCTGCCCGGACCGGGAGCGCCGAACACTGGCGGTGGCTGGTGCCACCCTGCTGGTGGTCTGGCCGCATCCCCTGGGCCAGGTGGGGGTGATCCTGGCAGGCGGCTTGATCGGGTGGCTGTTCCTGAAAGCCGAGACCGATACCGACCACACACCGCTGGACATTAGGGTGCCGCGCAGCCTGTCGGTGGCGGCCCTGGCGGTTTTCTTCCTTCTGCTGGCGGGCCTGCCGCTGTTGGCCGGACTGTTCCCTGCACAGGCACTGGCGCTATTCGATAGCTTCTATCGCTCCGGGGCGCTGGTGTTCGGCGGCGGTCACGTCGTCCTGCCCCTGCTGCAGGCCGAGGTGGTGTCGCCAGGCTGGGTTGGCGAGGACAGCTTCCTGGCCGGCTATGGCGCGGCCCAAGCCGTGCCGGGGCCATTGTTCACCTTTGCCGCCTATCTGGGCACGGTGATGGGGCCGGTGCCCAACGGGGCGATCGGGGCCGCCATCTGCCTGGTGGCGATCTTCCTGCCCTCGTTCCTGCTGGTGATTGGAGTTCTGCCCTTCTGGGAGCGGCTGCGACATTTCCAGCCCATGCGCCGGGCGTTGCTGGGCGTGAATGCGGCCGTGGTCGGCCTGTTGCTGGCGGCGCTCTACCATCCGGTCTGGACAAGCGGCGTGCGCGCACCCAGCGACTTTGCCCTGGTGCTGCTGGCCTTCACCCTGCTGGCCTTCTGGCGCTTGCCGGCCTGGCTGGTCGTTGTGGCAACGGCGGTGGCGGGGGCCGTGGTCGCCCAGGTCTTCTGAAACAGGTCTTCTGAAACGCCCCCGCGGCTGGCCGCACCGTCACATGTTCGGGTAGTTGGGTCCGCCCCCGCCCTCGGGCGTGGTCCAGACGATGTTCTGCTTGGGATCCTTGATGTCGCAGGTCTTGCAGTGGACGCAGTTCTGGGCGTTGATCACGAAGCGCGGATTCGAGCCGTCGTCGTCGCGCACCACCTCGTAGACACCGGCCGGGCAGTAGCGCTGTGCCGGTTCGTCGTAGAGCGGCAGATTGTGCTCGATGGGAATCGACTCGTCCTTCAGCTTCAAGTGGACCGGCTGGTCCTCCTCGTGATTGGTGTTGGAGATGAAGACGCTGGACAGGCGGTCGAAGGTGATCTCGTTGTCCGGCTTGGGATAGTCGATCTTCGGCATCTGGTCGGCCGGTTTCAGCGTCTCGTGATCCTGGTGTTTGTGATGCAGCGTCCAGGGCAGTCGGCCGCCGAAGAGCTTCAGGTCGATGCCGCCATAGAGCATGCCCAGCGTCATGCCCCAGCGCGCCGTGGCCGGGCGCAGGTTGCGGGCCTTGTGAAGCTCATCATGGACCCAGGAGTTGCGATAGGTTTCTTCATAGTTGTCCAGCGTGCCATAGCCTTCGTCACCGCCGGCCATGCGCTCGGCGATCGAATCGGCCGCCATCATGCCGGTCTTCATGGCGGTGTGGCTGCCCTTGATCTTGGGCACATTCAGGAAACCGGCCGTGCAGCCGATCAAGGCGCCGCCCGGGAAGGCCAGTTTGGGCACCGACTGGTAACCACCCTCGTTGAGAGCCCGCGCGCCGTAGGAGATGCGCTTGGCCCCCTTCAGCATCGACTTGATGGCCGGATGAAGCTTGAAGCGCTGAAACTCGTGGAAGGGCGAGAGATGCGGGTTCTGGTAGTCCAGGCCCACCACATAGCCGATGTAGGCCTGGTTGTTCTCCAGGTGATAGATGAAGGAGCCGCCCCAGGTCTTGTCGTCCATGGGCCAGCCTGAGGAGTGCAGGACCAGTCCCTCCTTGTGCTGGGAGGGGTCCAGTTCCCAAAGCTCCTTCAGCCCGATGCCGTAGGTCTGGGGATCGCTGTCATCGCGCAGGCCGAAGCGCTTCTCCAGATCCAGGGTCAAAGACCCGCGGCACCCCTCGGCGAACAGCGTGTACTTCGCGCGCAGCTCCATGCCCGGCATGTAGCCGTCCTTCTGGCTGCCATCGCGGGCCACACCCATGTCGTTGGTGGCCACCCCGGCAACGGCGCCGTCCTCGGTGTAGAGCACTTCGGCCGCGGCGAAGCCGGGATAGATCTCGGCGCCCAGTGCCTCGGCCTGCTCGGCCATCCAGCGGCAGACGTTGCCCAGCGAGACGATGTAGTTGCCGTGATTCTGGGTCTGCGGCGGCAGCAGCGAGACGGGCAGGGAATAGCTCTTGTTTTCGGTCAGGAAGAGGAACTTCTCCTCTCCCACCGGGGTGTTGAGCGGCGCGCCCTTGTCCTTCCAGTCGGGTATCAGTTCGTTGAGCGCGCGCGGCTCCAGCACGGCGCCGGAGAGGATGTGAGCGCCGACCTCGGAACCCTTCTCGAGAACGCAGACCGAGATGTCGTTATCGCTTTCGGCGGCCAGCTGGCGCAGGCGGATGGCCGCGGCCAGTCCGGAGGGCCCGGCGCCCACAATGACGACATCGTAGTCCATGTATTCGCGTTCCATCGATCTCATTCTCCCTTGTTGGATCCCCCGACCCATCCTGGCCGGTGGGTCCCGTTCCTTCGACCAGGAAACCTACTAGCGCTCCCGGGCGAAACTGTCACGGCGACCGGTTCTTATCCCGGTCCGCCTTCCGGTTGGTCTTTTCGTCATGGTCCCGTGGCGGTGATTGCCGTTCCTTCCCGGGGGAAGGGCTGCTAATTTCAGACCATGACGTCTGCAATGTCCAACAGAGAAGCACGGGCTGCCCTGGAGTGGCTGGTCGAGATGGGCGCCGATGAAGCCCTGGAGGAGTCGCCCCACGACCGCTTTTGCGCATCGGATCCCCCTCCGACGCAAGCCCCCGTGCCACCGCCTCCGCCGACAGCGGCGCCAGCGGCCTCTGCAACGCAACGTGGCGGCGGGGCAGGGCCGAGCGATGGACAGCCGCCCGTCTGGCGTCCCGGTGAGCAAGGGCCGCTGCAGCCGGCTGAAGCCGTGTTGCAGGACGCACGCGATGCCGCTGCCGCTGCCAGCGACCTGGACAGTCTGCACGAGGCGATCCGGGCTTTCGAAGGCTGCGAGTTGAAGAAGTCCGCCAGCAATACCGTGATCTATCGTGGCAGCACCTCTGCGAAGGTGATGCTGATCGGTGAGGCGCCGGGGCGAGACGAGGATATCCAAGGGCAGCCCTTCGTGGGAGCGGCCGGCCGCATGCTGGACACGATGCTGGAAAGCGCCGGCATCGCCATCGAAGAAGTCTATATCACCAACATCCTCTTCTGGCGCCCACCGGGCAACCGGACGCCGGATACGCGCGAGATCGGATTGTGCCTGCCCTTCGTGGAGCGCCAGATCGAGTTGATCCGGCCCGAGTTGCTGTTGATGATCGGCAATGTCTCGGTCAAGACCCTGCTGGGAACAACCCAGGGAATTACCCGCCTGCGCGGCAAGTGGTTCTCGTACCAGCATGAGGGAATGGCAGCACCCATCCCCGCGATCGCCAGCCTGCATCCGGCCTATCTTCTGCGCCAGCCGGCCCAGAAACGCCATGCCTGGCGCGACATGCTGGCATTCCGGGCCGCGCTGCGTGGCGAGGCGAAACCGGAGATCGGGTGAATCCGGCCGTCTGCGAGGGCATGCCGGGACTGTCCTGGCTTGTGGATAACTTCGGCGCTTCTATGGCTGGAAGATTCCGGGAAAGTGAATAAAATGCCTTCGGGGCATTGAAGAGGAAAACGGGCGGAAGGAAGATTTCGTGCTGACAGAAATCACATGGCGCAGGTCCTGCGCCATAGTGGTGATGGTTCTGTTTGCTGTTTTGTCCGGACAAACCGTCTTTGACAACGGGGCTGCGGCACAGACCACGCCTGCCATTATCCATGATACGAAAACGGCTGCCTTGCCACAGATCGGTCCGTCGCAACGCGACGGCTTGCCGAAGGTTCTGTCGGCTTCGGACGAACGACGGTATCGCGAAATCTTCACACTTCAGGAAGCGGGCCGCTGGTCCGCGGCCGATGCCGTGATTGCCCGTTTGGGGGATGACCGCCTGATGGGGCATGTGCTGTTCCAGCGCTACATGCATCCCACAGCCTATCGCTCGAGTTATCGCGAACTGTCGCAGTGGTTGAAGAGCTATGCCGATCATCCGGGCGCGAAGCGTGTTCACAAGCTGGCCATGCAGCGCCGCCCCTCCGGGGATGTCACGCCGCCTGCACCTGCCAACGGTGGCAGCTTGAATCTGGAGATGGACAGCGAGCCGGTGCAGGACTCGCAGGTGAGTGACAACCGTAGCGCGGCTGTTCGTGAGCAGGCCCGCGGCCTGCTGGCACAGATTCGCAGCAATGTCCTGAACACGCGCCTGACGATCAGCGAGAAAAGGCTGGCCAAGGCGGATGCGCAGAAGATCCTGAGCCGGCCCGAGTTGGCGCAGGCGTTGGGCACTGTTGCGCATGGCTGGTACTTCCAGGGCAACCTGGACAAGGCCCTGGCGTTGGCCGAGAAGGCAACGGAGAAAGCCTGGAAACACGCACCTCGCGCCCATTGGATCGGCGGCCTTTCCTCCTGGCGCCAGGGGCGCCTGGTCCGGGCGCGCGGGTATTTCGTTGCCCTGGCCTCTTCGCCGGCCGCAACGGACAACCAGCGGGCGGCGGGTGCCTACTGGGCGGCCCGGGCCGCGCTGAAACAGGAACGCCCGCAGGAAATGAGCCGCTGGCTGCGCGCAGCTTTGAAGTATCCGCGCACCTTCTATGGGCTGATGGCTCACTATGCCTTGGGCTTGCAGCCACGCTTCGATTTTGCCCGCTATGCACCGGCCTCTAGAATTCTGGAATCCCTCATGGCGCGGCCGCGTATCGCCCGGGCTGTGGCGCTTGCCCAGGCGGGGCAAGAGGAGAGGGCCCGCGAGGAATTCGCCCTGCTGGAAGGCAGTCTGAGTGGAGAAGAAGTCGAGGGTGTGCTCTATCTGGCCGACCGGGCCGGGGTTCCTTCGCTGGCCTACCGTTTGGCGGATATCATGGTTGGCGAACTGGGCTCGGACGACATGATGGGCTCGCTGGACGTGGGGCTCTATCCCATTCCGCCCTGGAAGCCTCACGGTGGATTCCAGGTGGACCGGGCCCTGCTGTATGCCTTCATGCGGCAGGAATCGAATTTCCAGACGCATGTCAGCAGCGGGTTGGGTGCGCGGGGCCTGATGCAGATCATGCCCGCAACGGCGCGCTATCTGGCCCGAAAGCGGGAAAGCCTGAAACCGATCACTGGACAGCCACTGGACAAGCCTGACATCAACCTGGCCTACGCCCAGCAGTATCTGCTCTATCTGATGGAATATCCGTCGGTGGGTGAGGACCTGATTCGCCTGATGATTTCCTACAATGCCGGGCCCGGTAACCTGCAGAAGTGGGAAGAGCAACTGGCCGATTCCAAGGGCGCTGTTCTTGAGGATCCGTTGCTGTTCCTGGAAAGCCTGCCATCCTACGAGACGCGGCAATTTGTCCGGCGTGTGCTGACCAATCTGTGGATTTACAGGAAGCGCCTGGGTCAAATACCGTCTTCCTTGGAGGACATGGCCAGTGGCGACTGGCCGCGCTACGCCTCCTATGACTGAAAGCCCCCTGCTGGGGCGGTGGCGAAGGACCAGCCCGCATGGCACCCATTGACGAAAACCTACCGTTTCTCTCGGTGAAGATTGCGATCCTGACGGTTTCCGACAGTCGTGCGCGGGCCGATGACAAGTCCGGTGACCGCCTGGAGGAGATGATCGGGCGCGATGGCCATCAGGTTGCGCGGCGCGAGATTTGCCGGGACGAGGTCGAAGCGATTACGGTGTTCCTGAAGAGTTGCATCGCAGACCCTGAGGTGGATGTGGTGATATCCACAGGCGGCACAGGGGTCACTGGCCGGGATGTCACGCCCGAAGCCTTCCGGATGGTTCTGGAAAAGGAGATCGAGGGGTTTGGCGAGCTGTTCCGCTGGATCAGTTACCAGAAGATCGGAACCTCGACTCTGCAGTCACGGGCCCTGGGCGGTGTTGCCAACGGCACCTATCTCTTCGCCCTGCCGGGCTCGCCCGGTGCCTGCCGTGATGGTTGGGAAGAAGTGCTTCGTCCCCAACTGGACAGTCGGCAGCGCCCCTGTAACCTGGTGGAACTCATGCCCAGGCTGCGTGAACAGCTGGCCTGACGCCGAGAACTCTTCAGCGGTTCTGGCACCAGCGCTCCAGGTCGCTGGCCTCGTCCACGTCGTACAGCCTGTCGACCAGGGTGCAGCTTCCCGGCAAGCGTTGCCTCACGATCTCGAAAGCCTGTGCCGTTCCCCAGGGTACTCCTGTGAAGTCTGGTGCCTTGCGTCTGTTCACTCTTGTGCCGATCAGCCAGAAGCCGCCATCCTCGGCCGGTCCCAGGACCCAGTCGCGGTGGTGCATTGCCCTGAGGGCGAGCAGGATGTGACGGGGGCGAACGGCGGCAATATCGGCGCCGATGACCAGGCAGGGTCTGGGAGGCGTTTTCCGATGAGGGGGAAAGAGTTCCCCCAGAATCCGCTGGCCCAGGTCTCCCGCCTGTTGGCTGTGGCGGGGAAGGCGCCGTGCCAGGGGGACAGGCGCAGGGCTTGAACGAGGGGTCAGGGCCAACTCCAGTTGCCAGCGTGGGTCGTTCCCGAGTGTCCGGATCAGCCGTTCCAGGTTGCGTCTTTGAAACTGCCAGGCGACCAATTCCCCACATTCCGCGGCCAGGCGCCGCTTTCCCGTACCGAAAAGCGGCTGTCGCGCCATGATGATCAGACGGGCGGGCGACTTCATCGGTAACCTCGCGCCAGGCGTTCCGGAGAGACACCCAGCAGGAAGAGGGCAAGCCGGCAGAGATTGAGGCTGGGGCGTTTCCACCAGCCCTGCTGCTCGTACTTCTCGGCCGAAGTCGTCACCTCCAGACCCAGTGGCTTCAGGCGCCTGCGGCCCAGCCGCCGGACAAGCTCCACGTCCTCCATGAGGGGCATGTCGCGATAGCCGCCAATCCTGTCATACATGGACCTGTGGATCAGCAGGCCCTGGTCGCCGTAGGGCAGGCCCAGTTTTTCGGCCCGCCAATTCGCCAGCCGTTCCACGCGCCGGGCCGCACTCTCCGCGCTGGCGAATTGCAGCCGTCCATGGCCCGCCATGTTCCGATTCTTCTCAGTCGTCATGAAACGTTCAACCGGCGTTGGCCAGTCGGCCGGCAACCGGCAGTCCGCATGCAGGAAGAACAGCCACTCCCCGCGGGATGCCAGAGCGCCCCTGTGCAGCTGTCCGCCACGGCCGGGCGGTCCTTGCAGGATGCGACAGCCCCGATCACGGGCCAACTGAAGCGTCCCGTCGCACGAGCCGCCATCGGAGACAAGGATCTCTGGTTCCAGGTCAAGGTCCGAGTCAGGCTGCTGCAGCAAGCTTTCCAGGCAGTTCGCCAACCCTGTACCCGCATTGTACGTGGGAATTATGAACGAAAGGCTGGGCACGTTGCTGCGTGAATCAGGGGAAGCTGCAGCGTTCGTGCGTGACCTCGACATATCCGCGTTGCTGCGCCTGAACCGTGAAGCGATGTTCGCGGTTGGATTCCACGACAGAAAAATGCAGCGGCAGTTCTCCCTCGAACTGGGACTCCTCACCACCGATAACCGTTGCCGTCACGCTCAGGGGTTGTTCTGGGTCGAACCAGGCTTCGGGATTGCCGTCTTCGTTCACGGCGGATTCTCCCGAGGCCGTGAGTGTAACGGCACCGTCGCCGAAGCTGGCGCTGTTGTTCCCCTCATTGGCAAAAATTGGTGTGCTGACCAGGAAGCGCCGGCTTCCGGTGGGGCCGCTGCAGTCGCGGTCACGGCTGACGGATTCGAGGACGAAAGCCAGCCGCTCGATATCCACGCCCTCCTCGATCCTTGTCCGGGCAAGGTCCAGAAGTTGCGCCATTTCGCCTTGCGGGACGTCCTCCTCGTAGCGCTGTTCCAACTGTCTGGCACGTTCCTGGGCGGCCTGCTGCTGGTTTTCCAGTCGCCCGTTCTCGCTCAGCAGTGTGCGCACCTGTTCGCGGCTGTCGGCCAGCTGCTGGCGCAGCGCATCGCTCTCGCCCTGGCCGATCTGCAGGCCCATGCCATAGGCCATCCAGCCAACAGCGCCCAGAAGTCCCAGGAAGATGAAAAACTTGATCACTGTCCAGCGCCGATGTTTGCGGCGGCGTTCATGGGGATCACGAAAACCCAAGGACATTCTTCAGGCGGCTCCAGTGCAGGGGTGCGACGGACTCAACAAGGGTAAAGGTAAATTCGGGCTCAAAACGTCGATCTGTCCACCCTCCACCAAGTCGGCAGGCTGGCCAAGTAAGATGTCTACCCTATACGCGGGCATGATACGAAGACAGAGCTGTTTGCCAAGCGTGTAGCATCAAGTCAGCCGGCAAAAGATCCTGTCATTCGTACAGGCTTTCTTGTTCTGTCCCGCGGCCGCGTTACACTTGCGGTTTGAAGCCAGAGAAAATGGGGCTGTCGGGCCGCAGACCTGCCGCGGTCATGCACAGCAGTGAAGTGAGGTGATGTCTTGTCTCTGATACCGGTTTCCATCCTGACGGGCTTCCTGGGCAGCGGGAAGACCACACTGCTGCGCCATCTGCTGTCCCGCCCCGAACTGTCCGATACGGCCGTGATCGTGAACGAGTTCGGTGAGGTTGGTCTTGACCATGTCCTGGTGGCCGATAGCGAAGAGCAGATTGTCGAGCTCAACAGCGGCTGTCTCTGCTGTACCGTGCGCTGGGACCTGGTTACGACGCTGGACACCTTGTTCACCAAGCGCGAGAGCGGCGAGATTGCGCCCTTCTCTCGCGTGGTCATCGAAACCACGGGGCTGGCCGATCCGGCGCCGGTGCTACACACCCTGATGAATGATCCGAAGTTGGCCGCACGCTTCCGGCTCGATGGTGTGATCACAGTGATCGACGGTGTGAACGGCCTTGCCACCCTTGATCGGCATGAGGAGGCCGTGAAGCAGGCGGCCGTAGCCGATCGCCTGGTCATCACCAAGAGCGATCTGCCCGAAGCGAAGTGCGCCGCGCTGGAAGCGCGATTGGAAAACCTCAACCCCGGGGCACGGCAGGAAAAGGCCGTCCTGGGTGATATCGCACCCGACGTGCTGTTCGGTGCCGGTTTCTATGCCCTGGAGGAGCGCGGCGAGAATGTGCGTCGCTGGCTGCAGGAGGAGGCCTATCGCGCGACGCACGGCGAGGGCGGCCACGATCACGACCATCACGAAAACGGGCATGGCGATGGCGGGCACGATGTCAATCGCCACGATGACCGCATTCGCGCCTTTTCCGTGGTGCGTGAGGAACCCGTATCCGTGGCGGGCTTCACCTTGTTCCTTGAGCTTCTGGTGGCCAACCGGGGCCCGGATATTCTGCGCGTGAAGGGCATTGTGAACATTGAGGAAAAACCCGAGAAGCCGGCCGTGATTCACGGCGTCCAGCACCTTTTCCATCCGGTGGTCTGGATGGATGACTGGCCGGATGCGGACCGATCGACGCGATTGGTCTTCATCACCCGTGACGTGTCACAGCAGTGGATCGAGAAGCTGTTGGATTCCCTGACCGCTCCACGCGAAGCCGCTGAAGTGGCTGAGTCCAGCCAGCCAGCAGACAAGGCAGGATAATGACGGATGAATTTTCGACGCCAGCCAGCGAGGCGGTTATCGAAGAGGTGATCGCCTCACTGAAGTTCGATACGGCGGGCCTGGTCCCCGCCATCGCACAGCAGCATGACAGCGGCGAGGTCCTGATGCTGGCCTGGATGAATGCCGAGGCGGTCGCGGAGACGCTGCGCCGAGGGCGGGCCTGCTACTGGTCGCGTTCCCGGCAGGCGCTGTGGCGCAAGGGGGAAAGCTCCGGACATGCACAGCGGCTTGTCGAATTCCGCTATGACTGTGATCGGGACGCCATCCTGCTTCTGGTCGAGCAAACGGGGCCGGCCTGTCATACGAATCGTCCCAACTGCTTCTTCCATGCCGTGCGTGGGGACAGCGTGCAGGTGATCTCGGTGCCCTCGTCCAAGGAATTGAGATAAGGCTGTCAGTAGGTTCTTATGGAGACCTGTCTGGTGGGGGCGCCGGATCAGGTCCCGGACGCCCGTGCCACGGCCCGGCAGAGGCGTGCCAGTGCTTCGCGGCAATCAGGATCGGCGATTGAGGAGAAGTTCCGCGCCATGTCCAGCCCCAGCCGTGGCTGTGTCAGGGGTCGTGGGGCCTGATTGGTGGAGATGTCCTCGAAGAAATAGGGGATCTGGATTTCCAGCGCTTCGGCGATATCGACCAGTCGCGCCACCGAAATGCGGTTGGTGCCACGCTCGTACTTGTGGATCTGTTGGTAGGTCAGGCCGACGCGCTGTGCGAGCTGTTGCTGCGTATAGCCCAGCTCGGTCCGGCGTTGACGAATGCGCATTCCTACGGACTGCTCGATATTTCGATTGGGGTTATCCATATTTCTCAGACGCTTGAACGTGAAGGTTGCCTTCGCCGATTGTATACCAAGTGCAGACAATGCCTTTTCTGCATTTCCGAAGGCAACTAAAAGTTATATGAAAAACTGCATATCTGTTACGTGATTTTGCCTGAGCGCTTTTGTCACGGGGATCTCGTGCGGATTTTAAGGGTTATGATAAACGCACTGGACGAAATAGATTTAGATTTTATACTCGTATAAGGAGTAAACTAAAGGTAGTATTTTGGTTGAACTTTCCTGCATTCCTTTCACTGGTTCGGGCCGAAAGAAGTCGTGACCTTTTTTGGGCTATGAAGAGGCGGGGATGTCACAGAATGGGATATCGCTCTGTAAATAAAGGATTTTTTCTGATCCTGTCTTCTGCGCTGCCCGATCGACCGGCATGGAGGGGGCTCGACGGTTTGCCTTTGCATGCGGACAATGCAGATAAAGAATGAGTAAATTTTTCCGGGCCTCCCGAGTTCCGGGGGGCGGGCTTTCGTGGCTGGAGTGAGCCAGGTGAACTTCATTATTTCTTAAGATGTGGAACCGATGCTGTCCTATCTCCTTACGCACAGGGCTTCGCAAGATGTGAGGCTTGGCGGTCAACAAAAGCTTGTACCAGGTAGGGGCAAAAAGCGGTGAGGCCGGAAGAACAAAGCGCTTCGCAATGGCAGGACTGGCACCGGGCGGTGGAGACCGCGGGTGATCTGGTCTACCGATTCGACCTTTCCAAGGGCACGCTGGAATGGTTGGGAAGCCTCGAATCCTGCCTGGGCTTGACCCAGGATGAGGTCCCCGAAACCCTGTCCGCCTTTCTCGAAAGAGTGCCGCAGGAAGATCGTATGCGGCGACAGATGATCCTGGATGACCACCTGCTGGGGCAGGGGGCCTATGATTGCGAATACCGTTTCCAGGATGGCCAGGGCGACTATCACTGGCTGCATGACCGAGGTGCGCTTCAGCAGGATGGTGCGGGCGGTCATGGAATCCTTTGCGGCGTGATACGCCGTGTCACCGAACGCAAGCACCAGGAAGCCCGTCTCGAGCGCCTGGCCTGTCAGGATGACCTGACCGCCCTGCCAAATCGCCTGTCCCTGAGCGAGGTTCTTCAGGAACTTCTCGACACGCAGGCCGACCAGAGCCACGAGGGCGCTTTCCTTGTCCTGGGCCTGGATTCCCTGGCACGTATCAATTCCGTCTATGGTTATGAGGCGGGCGATGCCGTCCTGATCGAGGTTACCCGGCGGATCCAGAAGTCCTTGCGTCCTGGTGATTCTCTTGGACGCATAGGCGGAGATCGTTTTGGCCTGATCCTGAGAGCGAGTCCCGAAGAGCAGGTGCGCCGCGTTGCCCAGGCCATGAGGGATTGCGTACGCGAAGCGCCCGTGTCGATCGTGGAAGGCGAACTGCATCTTTCGGCCTCCATAGGCGGTGTGCTGTTTGCCGAGGACGAGGGGCATGCCCTGGACCTGATGGCCAAGGCGGAAAGCGCCCTGTTCGACGCCAAGAAATCCGGTCGCGATTGCATCTCTTTCTATGCGGTCTCCGAGGAGCACCGCCAAAGGGTGCGCGCCTGCATGGAAACCGGAAATGCCGTCAAGAATGCGCTGACGGACGGTCGTCTCTGCCTGGCCTATCAGCCTGTGGTCGATGCCAGGACCCATGCCGTGCGCTTCCATGAATGCCTGGCACGGCTACAGGATGCCGAGGGCAACCTGATTCCGGCGGCTAAGTTCATACCTGCCGTGGAACAGCTGGGCCTCATGCGCCTGCTGGACCTGCACGTGCTGAACCTGGTCCTTTCCGACCTTGAGCGCCATCCCAGCATCACGCTCGCGCTCAACATCTCGGGGCTGACGGCCGGCGATCACGATTGGCTTCGCACCCTGGTGCGGCGCCTGAAAAGCCGTCCGCAGGTGGCGCGTCGCCTGATTGTCGAGATTACCGAGACGGCGGCCCTGCTGGACGTGGACGAGACGGCCTGTTTCGTGGCCCAGGTGCGCGAACTGGGGAGCCGTGTGGCCCTGGACGATTTCGGAGCCGGCTTCAGTACCTTCAATCACTTGAAGGCCCTGACCGTCGATTTGGTGAAGATCGACCGGTCCTTCATACGGGACATTTCCCGCTCGCCGGAAAACCAGCTCTTTCTGCGCAACCTCTTGAGCCTGGCCCGCGCCTTCAAGCTGGAGACCCTGGCCGAGGGGGCCGAGCGGGGGGAAGAAGCGGCCTATCTGGCGCGTGAAGGCCTGGACATGATCCAGGGGTATTATTTCGGCATGCCGGAAGTCGCACCGAATTGGCGAAATCAGTCAGGCGTGCCCGGTCTGGACGGCGGGCACAGGTCTTCGTCCATCCTGCTTGGTGGGCAGAAGGACCTGCAGCTTATCTGAGGGACCGGCCCTGTCGGACCTTATTTCCTGTTTTTCGATAGCTTTCCCAGTTCATCGCGAAGCTGCTCGACCTGTTTCTGCAGTTGCTCGAGCTGTTCCTCGCGGTTCTGGGCGCTGGTGGAGGCTTCTTCCTTGCCAGTCGAACTGGCACCGCTTGTCGGCTCCTGGCTCTGGCCCGCCTGCGTGTTCGGATCGCCTTCGCCGGCGAAGGGCGTGAACATGCTCATCGTGCGCTGCAGCATGGCCATGTTCTGTTTTCCCAGTTCCTCCATGTTGCCGAAGGGAAAGACCCCGCCCACGGTGTCCTGCATGTTCTTGGCAATGGCCTCCTGGTTGGCGGCGAAGGCTTCCATGGTCTGCTCAAGGTAACTGGGCAGCATCCAGCGCATGCCGTGGCCGTAGAACGAGATCAACTGGCGCAGGAAGGAAATGGGCAGCAGGTTCTCGCCCTTGGCCTCTTCCTCGACGATGATCTGGGTCAGGACGGAGCGGGTAATGTCATCGCCGCTCTTGGCATCATAGACGACAAAATCGACGTCCTCCTTCACCATCTGGCAAAGATGGTCCAGGGTGACGTAGCTGCTGGTTGCGGTATTGTACAGTCTGCGATTGGCGTACTTCTTGATGGTAATCGGTGCCGAATCGGCGGTCCGTTCTGATTTCTCCAAGGTTCTACGCCTCACTGGGTTGTGGCATGCACCGCGCATGCTTGCGGTGTGAAGGAATAGTGCTGCCCCCGGCGGGGCACTGTCAATCACCCCGCATTGCGGCGATGCCTGCTTTTACCGTCCTTGGCCTGTGTCATGGCCTTGTCGCAACCGGAACGCTATAATGCGACCATCATGGAGAATGAAGGCAAGACCCGGCACGCAAGCGACCTGGACGATCTGGCCGAGCGCTACCTTGATCTGAGGGAGCGGGAGGCTTCGCTGCGGGCGGCGGATCCGGAACTGGGGCAGGCGCTGGACAGCCTGACGGCCGCCTGGATGACACAGGTGCGGAACTGGGCGGCTTGTACCGGCTGGGGTAATAGTTCCTCTGCCGGAATGAATGCATATCCGTCCGACGCGCAGGCCGATACAGGCAGGAAAGAAGACAGGACCCATGGGGCAAGTGGACGCACAAGCCGTAGCTTCAAGGAAGCCGAGACTGGGACCACGCCCGCTGATGCTGCATCTGGGCCTGGCCCAGGCGATCTGGAACGGATCGAGACTCGCCTGGCCGAGTTGGAGCAACGGATTGCAGAACTTTCCTCCAGCCCTGCGCAGCGAAGAGGAGGCGCTGCGGCTGGAACTGGCACGCAGAGAAAGCGATCCGGAAAATCTGGCAAGCGCACTGGACCGGCAAATCCGAAAGCGCCAGACGGAGCTTCTTGATGGCATCACCGCCTACAGGCGCCATGCCTATCGAAGAAACCTGGATGACCCTCCTGTCCTCTGGTCAGAAGGCTCGGCGCGCCTTCTGGACTACGGCGGAGATGGCCCTCCGGTCCTGCTCGTTCCCTCGCTGATCAACCGCGGCTACATCCTGGATCTTTCGGACAGCTGCTCACTGGCCCGCTGGCTGGCGGAACAGGGGTTTCGTGTTTTCCTGATGGATTGGGGTGCGCCGGGGGAGATTGAACGCAGGTTTTCGCTGACCGATTACATCGCCGGCTACCTGGAGAGCGCGCTGGATGCAGTGCGGCAGGAAACCGGGGCCAGGCCACTCCTGCTTGGCTATTGCATGGGCGGGCTGCTGGCCCTGGCGCTGGCACAGCGTCGCCAGAACGACCTGAGCGCCTTGGCCCTGCTGGCCACACCATGGAATTTTCATGCCACGCCGGGCCAGGCCGCCCTGGGGCGGGCAGCCCTGGCAAGCTGGGGGGGCGTTATGGACATCCTGGGCGAACTGCCGGTGGACGTCCTGCAGTCGCTTTTTGCCCTGGTCGATCCGATGGCGACGGCGCGCAAGTTCCGGCATTTTGCTCACCTGGATCCGGAGAGTGCGCAGGCCCGTTCCTTCGTGGCCCTGGAAGACTGGTTGAACGATGGCGTGCCCCTGGCGGCCCCCGTCGCCCGGGAATGCCTGGGCGGATGGTATGCCCAGAACAGCGCGCATGAAGGGCAGTGGCGGCTGGCCGGCCGTCCGGTGCGTCCCGATGCTGTCGATTTGCCCAGCCTCGCGATCATTCCCTCCGAGGACAGGATTGTACCGCCGGGTTCGGCCCTGGCCCTGGCAGAGGCCCTGCCGGATTGTACAATTCACCGGCCAAAGGCCGGCCATATCGGCATGGTTGCCAGCCGCGGTGCCCGTACGCGCGTTTGGGAGCCGCTGCGCGACTGGATGCGGGGAAAAGCGGTTTCTTAGCTTGTCCCTTTCGGGAGGCAGATTGTACTCTCTGGTCGTATTGCAGTGCAAAAATCGGGGCGGCTCCTTAAAATTCCGCGATTTCGCCCCAAGCTTAATGGTCGGAATACTTGAATCCAGGAGGAAGCCAGAATGTCGGATGTTGTAATAGTCAGCGCTGCGCGTACGCCGGTCGGGGCCTTCAGTGGGACCTTGTCCAGTGTGGCCGCCTCGCATCTGGGCTCGGTGGCCATCGGCGCCGCGCTTGAGCGCGCAAAAGTCGAGGGCGGCGAAGTGGACGAAGCCATCCTGGGGCAGATTCTGACGGCCGGTGCCGGACAGAACCCGGCACGCCAAGCCGCGATGGAGGCCGGCATTCCCCAGGAAAAGACAGCCTACCAGATCAACCAGCTGTGCGGTTCCGGACTGCGCAGCGTGGCCCTGGGCTACCAGGCCATCAAGATCGGCGACAGCTCCATTGTCGTGGCGGGCGGCCAGGAATCCATGAGCCAGGCGCCACACTGCGCACACCTGCGCAATGGCCACAAGATGGGCGACGTCAAGTTTGTCGATACCATGATCAAAGACGGCCTCTGGGATGCCTTTAATGGCTATCACATGGGCAACACCGCCGAAAACGTGGCGCAGAAGTGGCAGCTGACCCGCGATGAGCAGGATGCCTTCGCCGCCAATTCGCAGCAGAAGGCGGAAGCTGCGCAGAAAGAGGGCCGCTTCAAGGAGGAGATCGTTCCCGTGACCATCAAGACCCGCAAGGGCGAGAACGTGGTCGAGGAAGACGAACATCCCAAGCATGGCACCACGAGCGAAAGCCTGGCCAAGCTGCGCCCCGCCTTCGACAAGGAGGGGACGGTCACGGCCGGCAATGCCAGTGGCATCAATGACGGGGCCGCGGCTGTTGTCCTGATGAGCGCCAAGGAGGCCGAAAAGCGCGGCCTGACACCCTTGGCTCGTATCGCCTCCTGGGCGACCTGCGGCGTGGATCCTGCTATTATGGGCACAGGGCCGATCCCCTCCAGCCGCAAGGCCTTGGAAAAAGCCGGTTGGTCGGCCGATGACCTGGACCTGATCGAAGCCAATGAAGCCTTTGCCGCCCAGGCCCTGGCCGTGAACAAGGACATGGGCTGGGACCCCGAAAAGGTGAATGTGAACGGCGGTGCCATTGCGCTGGGGCATCCCATCGGTGCGTCCGGTGGACGCATCCTGACCACCCTGTTGCACGAAATGGGCCGCCGCGACGCCAAGAAGGGTCTGGCCACGCTGTGCATTGGTGGTGGCATGGGTATTGCCATGTGCCTGGCCCGCGACTGACGACAGTGAAGCCCTGTCCTGTCCTGACAGGGAAGAACGGCCTGCCAGGGGCTGCTCCAAGTGCGGACGGGCCGGCCAAGTCTATTCGGAAACAGGTCCCGTAGGTAGCGGACCGCTAAAGACAAGGACAGGACGTCACGCATAAAACGACAGGGAGAAAAAGGTATGTCCAGAGTGGCTTTGGTAAGCGGTGGTACACGCGGCATTGGCGCGGCAATCTGTGTCGCCCTCAAGAACGAAGGGTATCGGGTCGTTGCCAACTACGGCGGCAATGATGAAGCGGCCGAGGCCTTCTCGAAAGAGACCGGAATTGCCGTCGCCAAGTTCGACGTTTCGGATTTCGAGGCGGTCAAGGCCGGGATCGAGAAGATCGCGCAGGAGCATGGGCCGGTTGAAGTCTTGGTGAACAACGCCGGAATCACGCGTGACAGCACCATCCACAAGATGACGCCGGAGCAGTGGCAGGCTGTCATCGACACCAACCTGACATCCTGTTTCAACCTCTGCCGCTGTGTGATCGAATCCATGCGTGAGAAAGGGTTCGGGCGCATCGTCAACATTGGCTCGATCAACGGCCAGGCCGGCCAGTATGGCCAGGTGAACTATGCCGCGGCCAAGTCAGGCATCCACGGCTTCACCAAGGCCCTGGCCCAGGAAGGGGCCGGCAAAGGCGTCACGGTGAATGCCATCGCGCCGGGCTATATCGAGACCGACATGGTCCGCGCCGTGCCCGAGAATGTCCTTGAGAAGATCGTCGCTCGAATCCCGGTGGGTCGGCTCGGACAGCCGGAGGAGATTGCACGCGGTGTCGTCTTCCTGGTGTCCGACAATGCCGGTTTCGTGACCGGTTCGACACTGTCCATCAACGGTGGCCAGCATATGTACTGACGAGACCTTGCTGCCCCGCCCTGTCGGGGTGGCTTACTGTCCCGGCGCCCAGCCTTCGGGGGCCAGCTCGAATCCCGAGAACTCGAAGGCTGGAGCGACGGTGCAACCCACCAGGGTCCAATCGCCCAGGCTCTCCGCCGATTGCCAGACATGGGGCTCAAGCACCACCTGGGGCCGCTCGCCACTGGCGAAGTCGGTGCCCAGCCGGTGAATTTCACTGGTCCGGCCGTCACTGCTTAGGTGTAGGGCAAGCGGCGCACCGGCGTACCAGTGCCAGATCTCGGTGGCATCCACCCTGTGCCAGTGGCTGCGTTCGCCGGCGCGCAGCAGGTAATAGATAGCCGTGACGCTGCTGCGTTCGCCTTCTGCGGCCTTGGCACGATAGATTTCCCGGTAACGACCGCCCTCGGGATGCGGCTCCAGGCCCAGCAGGCGGATCAGTTCATCGGGATTGGTCATCTCGGAGCCTCTCTTATATCTGTATGACGAAAACCGACCGGAGAATCATCCCGGTCCCGCCTGCGGTCAAGCCAGCAGTTGCACCCTACAGCGTCTTTCGGCGCCACTGACCATGAGCAGCAGATACGCCTCAGGGGTGCCCAGCTCCTGCGAGCTGCCTGGAGATCAGGTCCCATTCGGATTGCAAGGTGGTTCAGAAAACATCCTTGCGTCGACGCACTTCCGCAAAGCATTCCTGGGCCGAGCGGCCCTGGAGGTTCAGGGCGGTCGCCAGGGCGGGGTCATCGGCGCGCAGGAAAGGGTTGGTGGCTTTCTCCTCGCCCAGGTGCGAGGGAACGGTCGGTTTTCCGTCCTTGCGCAGGCTGTCGATCTGTCGTGCACGTTCCTGCAGCTGGCTGTTGTCGGGTTCGATGCTGAGCGCAAAGCGTGCGTTGTTCTGCGTGTATTCGTGAGCGCAGTAAACTGCGGCGGTGTCCGGCAATTCACGCAGCTTGCGCAGTGAGTCCCACATCTGTGCCGGGCTGCCCTCGAACAGGCGTCCGCAGCCCAGCGCAAAAAGCGTGTCGCCACAGAACAGCGCCTGGCTTTCAGGGAACCAGAAGGCAATGTGGCCACGGGTGTGGCCCGGCACGAAGAAGATTTCCGCCTCGGCCTCGCCCAGCTTCACGATGTCGCCCTCGTTCACGGCTTCGTCGATCCCGGGGATGCGGGCTTCGTCCGGGGCCGGCCCGATGATGCGGCAGCCGGTGGCCTTCTTGATTTCCAGGTTTCCGCCCACGTGGTCAGGGTGATGGTGCGTATTCAGGATGTGCGTGATCGTCCAGCCGAGTTGCTTGGCAGCCTCCAGCACCGGCTTGGAGACGGCCGGGTCCACCACGGCCACGGCGCCACTGTCGGCTTCGCGAACCAGATAGACATAGTTGTCGCTAAGGACGGGAATCTGCTGTATCTCGAGCTGGGCCATGGCTGGAACTTCACCTTGCTGATCTGTTGCCTGTGGACTCTGCAATCCATTCATATGAGTCCGAATCCTGTGCTATTGTACCCCCATGTGGAATGATGCCGTTGATTATCGGGAGTTCTACGAAACACCCACCGGAGAGATGGCACGCCATCTCATCCGCCGTCGGCTGCGGGCATTCTGGCCCGATCTGCACGGCCTTGAGGTCCTGGGGATGGGCTATGCCACGCCTTACCTGAGGCAGTTCCACGAGGCCGCACGTCTTTTTGCCTTCATGCCCCTAACGCAGGGGGTTATGCGCTGGCCCGGTGAAGGGCGCAACAGCGTGGCGCTGGTGGACGAGACGGAACTGCCGCTTACGAATTTTTCCGTGGACCGTGTCCTCCTGGTCCATTGCCTGGAGAATTCCGACTACCTGCGCGACATGTTGAACGAGGTCTGGCGTGTTCTGAAGGGAGAGGGCCGCCTGATCATCGTGGTTCCCAACAGGCGCGGCCTGTGGGCCCGGTTCGAACGCACGCCCTTCGGTTATGGCCACCCCTACAGTCAGATGCAGTTATCGCGCCTGCTACGCGAACACAGCTTTACGCCCCTGCGCAGCACCCAGGCCCTTTTCATACCGCCTACGCACTCCCGCGCCCTGCTGCGCACGGCACCGGCCTGGGAGCGGATCGGCCGTCGGGTCTCCTCGCATTTCGCAGGAGTGAACATCGTCGAGGTCAGCAAGCAGGTCTATGCCGTGCGTCCGCTGCGGGCCGCCGAACGGCGGCGTCTGACCTGGTCTCTGCCACAGGTAGTACGTCCAACGCCTGCCTCGCGCAGGTATTGACCCTGACTGCACAAGAAAATAAGAAAGACTCCAGGACGGTTGCATTTTAACGCTGTACGCCAGCGCAAAGGAGTGCGACCGTCCGTTTTCGTGTCCGGACTCACAATCCGGTCTCGTCCATAAAAACAAGCCATAAGGGGAGTCGCATGAGCAGTACTGATCAGACGGAACAGGGGCCGGTCGAGAAACCTACACTTCTCCTGGCCCTGGTGCCCGTTGTCCTGACGCTCTTGGTCCTGGGACTGCAGCTTTTCGTATTCGATAATTTCACCCCGCACATCCCCTTGGCCATAGGGCTGGCGATCACTGCCATGGTGGGCAAGAAGCTGGGCCACAAGTGGCCCAACATCCAGGATGGCGTCTTTCACGTCATCAATGTATCCCTGCCCTCGGTATCCGTCCTGATCGTGGTCGGCATGATCATTGGCGTGTGGATTGCCAGTGGCACGGTGCCGACCCTGATCTATTACGGGCTGGTCATCCTCAGTCCGGAAGTCTTTCTTGCCGCGGCAATGATTCTCTGTTCCCTGGTCTCCGTTTCCCTGGGCACCTCCTGGGGAACGGTCGGAACGGTCGGCCTGGCGCTCATGGGGATTGGCGAAGGCTTCGGCATTCCGATGTACTGGACCGCCGGGGCCGTGGTTTCCGGCGCCTTCTTCGGCGACAAGATCTCGCCGCTGTCGGACACGACCAATCTGGCGCCTGCCGTGACCGGCGTGAACATCTTCGATCATATTCGCAACATGCTGCCAACCACGATACCCGCCATGCTGATTGCATTGGTGATCTATGGAGTGGCGGGCTATACCCTGCTCGAGTCGGGGGAGAGTTCCTTCGGGCGCATCGAGAGCATCACGACAGCGCTGCAGGACAACTTCCTGATCTCTCCCTGGCTGTTGCTGCCGGCCTTGCTGGTGATCGCGCTTGCGATCATGAAGCAGCCGCCGATTCCCTCGCTGTTTGCCGGCGTTGTCGTGGGCGGCCTCATGGCGATGCTGTTCCAGGGATCCGGCATGCACGAGGTCTTCAGCTACGCCAACAGTGGCTATTCCATCGAGACCGGTGTTTCCGAGATCGACAGCCTGCTGAACTCTGGCGGTATCCAGTCCATGATGTGGACCATTTCCCTGATCCTGATCGCGCTGGGTTTTGGCGGTGCGCTCGAACGCACCGGTTGCCTGGAGACCATCATCAACGCGATCCTGACCAAGGTACACAGCTTCGCTGGTGTCCAGTCATCTGCCATAGGGGCCTCTTTCGCCACGAACCTGGTGGCGGGCGACCCCTACCTGTCCATTGCCCTTCCGGGACGCATGTACGCACCGGTTTATCGCGGAATGGGCTATTCGACGCTTAACCTGTCGCGTGCGACCGAAGAGGGCGGCACGCTGATGTCGCCGCTGATTCCCTGGAACGCCGGTGGTGCTTTCGTGATCACGGCCCTGGGGCTCGGTATCGCGGACGGGGAGTTCGTGAACCTTCTCTACATACCTCTGGCCTTTGCCTGCTGGACGGCGCCCGTGATCGGCATCTTCTATGCCATAACCGGGCTCTTCTCTCCCAAGGCGACGGAAGAGGAGGTCCAGCAGTGGCGCAAGCAGAACGAGGCCATCAAGGACATGACCGACCAGGGTTACGAGGACCCGACGAAGGGCATGGAGACCCAACCGAAACCGGCCGAATAGGCCAAGGGAACGGTTCGCTTGAAGAGGGCCGGCATTTCGCCGGCCCTCATTCGTTCGGGGACTGCAAGATCTACCAGATCGACCGGCCGCTGCCGGGCAGGCCGAGCTGGTCCCAGATCGCGTCGACCTGCTTCACCACGTCCGGGTCCATGCGGATTTCCTGGCCCCATTCACGGTGAGTCTCCGGCGGCCACTTGTCGGTGGCGTCCAGGCCTACCTTCGAGCCCAGGCCCGATTCCGGGCTGGCGAAGTCCAGGTAGTCGATGGGGGTGTTCTCGATCACCGTCATGTCGCGCGCCGGATCCATGCGGGTGGAGATCGCCCACATGACATCCTTCCAGTCCCGGGCATTGATGGTGTCGTCCACGACGATCACGAACTTGGTGTACATGAACTGGCGCAGATAGGACCAGACGGCCATCATCACGCGCTTGGCGTGGCCGGGATAGGCCTTCTTCATCGAGACCACCGCGATGCGGTAGCTGCAGCCTTCGGGCGGCAGCCAGAAGTCCGTGATCTCCGGGAACTGCTGCCGGATCAGCGGGATGAAGACCTCGTTCAGTGCCTCGCCCAGGACCGAGGGCTCGTCGGGCGGCCGGCCTGTGAAGGTGGAGAGATAGATGGGTTTGCGCCGACGGGTAATCGCGGTGATGTTGAAGACCGGGAATGACTCCACCGAATTGTAGTAGCCCGTATGATCGCCATAGGGGCCCTCGTCTTCGTAGTCTTCGAGACTGACGTAGCCCTCCAGGACGATCTCGGCCTCGGCGGGTACCTTCAAGGGCACGGTCTTGCAGTCGACCAGCTCTACCTTCTGTCCGCGCAGCAGGCCTGCGAACTGGTATTCGCTAAGGGTGTCCGGGACTGGCGTGACGGCTGCCAGGATGGTGCCCGGATCGGCCCCCAGCACGGCTGCAGCGGGCAGGGGCTCGGTCTTTTCCTGCCCCCAGCGGCGATGATGCTGGGCGCCGCCGCGGTGCTTCAGCCAGCGCATCAAGGTGCGTTTCCCATCCAGCTTCTGCATGCGGTAGATGCCGAGATTGAAATCGTCCTCGCGCGCCTTGCCGGGCCCCTTGGTCACCACCAGCGGCCAGGTGATCAGCGGCGCCGGTTCCCCCGGCCAGCACGTCTGGATCGGCAGAGCGTCCAGGTCGATCTCGTCGCCCTGTTGAACGATCTCCTGACAGGGCGCCCGCGAGGTCGTGCGGGGCTTCATGGCCATGACCTTCTTGAGAAGCGGCATCATCTCGAAGGCCTCGCGAAAGCCGCCCGGCGGTTCCGGCTGGCGCAGGAAGGCCAGCGTTTCGCCTACCTCGCGCAGTTCTTCAGGTGTGCGTTCCATGCCCGAGGCCACGCGCTCCACCGTACCGAAGAGATTGACCAGCACCGGCATGTCATAGCCTTGTCCCTGGTGTCGGACAGTCTCGAACAGGACCGCAGGTCCGCCCTCGGCCAGCAGCCGGGTCTGAATCTCGGTCATTTCCAGAACGGGTGAGACGGGATGCTGTACGCGTTTCAGATCGCCCGTGCGCTCCAGACGCTCCATGAAATCACGCAGGGACTTGTAGGGCATGAATTCTCCTTCGCTGCCAGGCGCGCCATGATCGCTAGACTTGTTACGCTCAGACTATAAGGAAACCCGCGGTCTTGGCGAGGAAACTTCCCAGTGGGCATGCTTGCATGCTGTGCGCGGGGGTATTAAGTATCTAGTGTTACCGCAGAGTTCAAAGGCAAGAAACGGGATAGCCTTAAAAATGCAACAATACTGGGTGGTTGGCGGTGAATACAAGGATACCAGCTTCCGGGTTCCTCGCGAAGGCGGGGAAGAGTGGATAGGTCCCTTCGGAAGTTACAATCAGGCCAAGGCCGAATGGGCCCGGCGCGCCTGGTCAACCGTTGACGATGCGCAGACGCGTTATCGCATCGAAAGCATGGACCAGGACCTGGCACCGCCCTGCACGGACTGACCGACAGGGTTGTCCGCTTTCGCGCGGTTCACGGATTCCTGCCCTGGGCCGCGCAGCCCTGAACGATCCCTCCGCAAGGAGAGGTCAATCCCCTTCGCTGGGCAGGATGCGCCAGACCGTAGTGCGGCGCACCTCACTGTCCTCCAGTTCACGATTGGTAGGCACCCTGTAGACGGCAAGTGCCTCCAGGCCCTGCGCAGGAAGATAGCTGCGCCCGGGATCTCCCATCAGGACATCAGCGCCGGCGGCCGCTTGCTGGGCAAGCCAGGCGAAGGCCCGGTCGGCCATGGGCTGCTCGTAGCAGACGTCTCCGGCCAGCAGCAGGTCCCAGGCGCCGTCCCCGCGACCCAGGAAATCTTCGTCCATGACATGAAGCTGGACCTGGTTAAGTTCGGCATTCAGCTGGATCGCGGCGAGGGCCAGGGGGTCGATTTCCGAAGCGACGACCTCCCGCGCACCACAGCGTGCGGCGGCGATGGCGGAGAGGCCGCTTCCAGCGGCAAAGTCCAGCACCCGTTTGCCACGCACCCTGTCGGGATTGTCCAGCAGGAATCGCGTGAGCGCCTGTCCACCGGCCCAGGCAAAGGCCCAGTAGGGCGGCGGTATCTCCATTTGTTCCAGTTCCTCTTCGGTGGCATGCCACAAGGGCATGACCTTGCTGGCCAGATGCAGCGGGATTTCCGGTACCAGAGTAGGTGTCTCGATCGCTGTGTTGTTCCGCACGAAGGCGCGGGCGACGGACGGATCCCTCTCGGGGTTGTCCATCAGGCGACCAGGCTGGCCAAGGCAAGCCCGGCCAGGAGCAGCCACCCCACGAAGCGGTTGGCACGGAAGCGGGCCAGGCAATTGCGATGGGCGTCCATGTCCAGCGTGGCAACCTGCCAGGTGAAATGGGCGGCTACGGCTGCCAGGCCCAGGTAGTAGGGCCATGGAAGAGCCGCGCTAGCCCCGGCGGCGCCCATCAGGAGGACACAGGCGCTATAGAAGCCAACCAGCCAGGGACGCGTGCGCGCACCCAGCTTCAGCGCGCTGGACTTCAGGCCGATCAGGGCGTCATCCTCCTTGTCCTGATGGGCATAGATCGTGTCGTAACCCAGTGTCCAGAAGATGCCGGCCAGGTAGAGCAGGACAGGCGGCCAGCCCAGGCTGTCGTGGACGGCGGCCCAGCCCATCAGGGCGCCCCAGTTGAAGGTCAATCCCAGCCAGAGCTGCGGCCAGTAGGTGATGCGCTTCATGAGCGGATAGGGGAAGACCAGCAGCAAAGATGCCAGGCCAAGCAGGATTGCCGCTGACGTGAGCGAGAAGAGAATGACGGCGCCGCCTGCGAGCAGAGCCGCGAGAAAGGCAATGGCCTGTTTCAGCGTGATCTGGCCGCTGGGCAGAGGGCGGGTGCTGGTGCGCGCGACCTGTCCGTCATAATGCCGGTCCAGAATGTCGTTGATGGTGCAGCCTGCTGCACGCATCAGGATGGCGCCCAGTCCGAACAGCAGATAGAGCCAGGGATTCGGCGCCTGTCCGCTTGCGACCTCGGCCATGGCAATGGACCACCAGCAGGGGAAGAGCAGGAGCCAGGTCCCGATCGGGCGGTCCAGACGGGCCAAGCGGGAATAGGGACGCCAAGCACTGGGCAGCTGACGTTCCAGCCAGTTGTTGGGAACGATGTCGCTTGCGTCTGAATGCCTGTTTGCCGAAGAGATCATGGCGCGTATCTTGCGCGGGCCGGGCCTCGGGCTCAAGATCACGCTTATTAAAAAAGAATTGCGGATTTCCGAATGAAGGACGTCAAGCTGGCCACGCGTCTTTATGTGGAAGACGAGCTGGGCGAGGAGCCGGTCCTGGGCCTGGGCCCTGAGCAGGCGCATTTCCTGCGCTCGGTCCTGCGCCTGAGACCGGGGGCGCAACTGGCGCTGTTCAATGGCCGGGACGGGGAATGGCTGGCCCGGGTCGAGGCGCTGGGCAAGGGCTGGGCTTCCCTGAAGGTGGAAACGCAATCGCGGCCGCAAGAGGACGAGCCGGAGCTGACCGTATTCTTTGCGCCGGTCAAGCGCGCGCGTATCGACTGGATCGTCGAGAAGGCGACGGAGCTGGGCTGCACACGCCTGCAACCGGTTCTGACCCACAGGACAATTGTGGACAGGGTGAATGTCCAGCGTCTGCGCACGGCCGTCCGCGAAGCGGCCGAACAGTGCGAGCGGATCGCCCTGCCCGAAGTGGCCGATCCGGTGAAACTTGAACGAATGCTGGACGACTGGCCTGACGACAAACCCTTTCTCTTTGCCGACGAGAGTGGAGGTGGCCGACCGATTCACGAGATTGTGAACGAGACGGGGGCGCGTGCCCTGCTGACCGGTCCGGAAGGTGGATTCGATGAACGCGAACAGGCCATGATCGCACGGCATCCGGCGGCCTGCCCGGTGGGCCTGGGCCCACGTATCCTGCGTGCCGACACGGCCGTGATCGCGGCGCTGTCGGTGATGCAGGCGCTTGGCGGCGACTGGGCGGAAACGCCCAAATTCCGCAATCTGCAGCCGCGTTGAGGTGGGCGGATGCCTGCCCTGCGGCAAAGATGCTTGACGACAACGGTCCAGGCTCGCTCTGATGCAGGCCAAGAATGCAGCAAACTGCCGATACCGGCAATTCACGTTGCAATGACCCTCTATCTGTTCACAGCTCAGTGAGTCCGCAGCTTTCCCATGTCAGCCCCTCCGCAATCCAAGGGTGATCCGATCACCGGCAAGGAGCAGCTCGTTCGCTACCTGGAAACGGGCGCCAAACCCGCCGCCGATTGGCGTATCGGCACGGAGCACGAAAAATTCGGCTTCGAACGCACGACACTCAAGAGCCTGCCCTACGAGGGGACGGCCTCGATTCGCGCCATCCTGGAAGGCATGGCCGAGCGCTTCGGCTGGACTCTGTCCAAGGAGAACGGCAAGCCCGTCGCCCTTGTGAAGGACGGCTGCAACATCACCCTGGAGCCGGGCGGCCAGCTGGAGCTGTCGGGTGCACCGGTGGAGAACCTGCACCAGACCTGTGCCGAGGTGAACACACACCTGGCCGAGGTGAAGGAGGTCTGCGACCCCCTGGACGCCGGCATGCTGGGCCTGGGCTTCGCGCCCACATGGCGGCGCGAGGACATGAACTGGATGCCCAAGGGGCGCTACAAGATCATGTCCGACTACATGCCCAAGAAGGGCAGCCTTGGCCTGGACATGATGCTGCGCACCTGCACTGTGCAGACCAACCTGGATTTCGCCGACGAGCGCGACATGGTGCGCAAGTTCCAGGTTTCGCTTGCGCTGCAGCCGCTGGCGACGGCTCTGTTCGCCAACTCGCCCTTCACCGAGGGCAAGCCCAACGGATTCAAGAGTTATCGCAGCCATATCTGGACCGACACCGATCCTGATCGCTGCGGCATCCTGCCCTTCGTCTTCGAGGACGGCATGGGCTACGAGCGCTATGTGGACTACATGCTGGATGTGCCGATGTACTTCGTCTACCGCGACGGCGAGTACATCGACTGCAGCGGCCTGTCCTTCCGGGATTTCATGGAAGGCCGCCTGGAGGCGCTCCCCGGCGAGATCCCGCTGATGAGCGATTGGGAAGACCACATGACCACGGCCTTTCCCGAGGTGCGCCTGAAGCGCTACCTGGAGATGCGCGGGGCTGACGGCGGCCCCTGGCGGCGGCTCTGTGCCCTGCCGGCCTTCTGGGTCGGCCTGCTGTACGACGAGACGGCCCTGTCAGCGGCCGAGGACCTGGTACGCGCCTGGACGCTGGAAGATCATGAATACCTGCGCGCCGAGGTGCCGCGCCTGGCCCTGGACACGCCCTTCCACCAGGGAACGGTGGGCGACCTGGCCACCCAGGCGCTGGAGATCGCCTCGGAGGGCTTGCGCGCCCGTGCCCGACAGAACGACGAAGGCATGGACGAGCGCATCTTCCTGGATGTACTGCGCGAGATCGTCATCACCGGCCAGACACCAGCCGACGAACTGCTGGCGCTCTATCACGGCCGCTGGCAGGGGGACGTCAGCCACGTCTTCGAGGAATTCAAGTACTAATCTTGGGCCGATGCGCTTTCACAGAACGTATCATAGCTTGCTTTGGACGGAGGCAGAAGCCGTCTGATAGTCAAGGATATGCCAGTTGTTGTTGAGAAGCGTAGAGTGATCCTTGCATTTCCTCCAACAGATGGAAGAAATGCAAGGATATGGCATTCCATAAGAAGCTTAGGCATTTTGCCATCAGCCTGGCGCCAACAGAGGTGCTGGAAAATCGGGTGACGTGCGCGGTACTCTATAAGCGGCCGGCAAGCCGCTTATTCATTCTCTTGCAAAGACCTGTCAGTTTTGCGTGTGGCCGCGCTTCAAAAGCCTCAGACGCAGGGCATTGAGCTTGATGAAGCCTTCGGCGTCGCGCTGGTCATAGACGTCATCCTCCTCGAAGGTGACGTGCGCCATGCTGTAGAGGCTGTCGGGGGACTTGCGGCCGACCACGGTGGCGTTGCCCTTGTAGAGCTTGAGCCTCACCGTGCCGTTCACATGCTCCTGGCTCTTGTCGATCAGCGCTTGCAGCATCTCGCGTTCCGGTGAAAACCAGAAGCCGTTGTAGATCAGCTCGGCATAGCGCGGCATGACCTCGTCCTTCAGGTGGGCCGCGCCACGGTCCAGGGTGATCTGCTCGATGCCGCGGTGGGCGGCCAGCAGAACCGTGCCGCCCGGTGTCTCATAAACACCGCGGCTCTTCATGCCGACGAAGCGGTTCTCCACCAGGTCCAGGCGGCCGATGCCGTTGGCGCCGCCCAGGCGGTTCAGCTCGGTCAGGAGGGCGGCCGGGCTGAGGCGCTGGCCGTCGATGGCTACGGGGTCGCCCTTCTCGAACTCGACCTCGATGTAGGTGGGCTTGTCCGGCGCGTCCTCGGGCGCAACGCTGCGGGAATAGACATATTCCTGGGGCTCGTCCCAGGGATCCTCCAGCACCTTGCCCTCGGCCGAGATGTGCAGCAGGTTGGCATCCACCGAGAAGGGGGCCTCGCCGCGCTTGTCCTTAGCGATGGGAATCTGGTGCTTTTCGGCAAAATCGATCAGCTTGGTGCGGGAGTTCAGGTCCCATTCACGCCAGGGGGCGATAACCCGGATATCGGGGTTGAGCGCGTAGTAGGCCAGCTCGAAGCGGACCTGGTCGTTGCCCTTGCCGGTGGCGCCGTGGGCGACGGCATCGGCGCCGGTCTCGCGCGCGATCTCGATCTGGCGCCGCGAGATCAGCGGGCGGGCGATGGAGGTGCCAAGCAGGTAAAGGCCTTCATAGAGTGCATTGGCCCGGAACATCGGGAAGACATAGTCGCGGACGAAGTCCTCGCGCAGGTCCTCGATATAGATGTTCTCGGGCTTGATGCCCAGCATCTCGGCTTTCTTGCGGGCGGGCTCGAGCTCCTCGCCCTGGCCGAGATCGGCGGTGAAGGTCACGACTTCGCAGCCGTAGGCTTCCTGCAGCCATTTCAGAATAACGGAGGTATCGAGGCCGCCCGAATAGGCGAGCACCACTTTCTTCACATCACCCATCTTTATATACCACCTACGGGGGCCTGCTCCTGACAGGGAAAGGGAGCCCGCTCGCCGCACTCTCTGTGACGGGCGATCAGCGGGCTCAGTTCAGCTTGTTGCCGACGGTCTCGATGGAGGATTCGGTCAGGGCCTTCTGGCCGTCCTTGTCGAGGTTCTCTGCAATCAGCTTGCCAGCGGCGGCAATGGCCACGTCGACGGCCTGGTTGCGGACCTCGGCGATGGCATCCGCCTCGGCCTGGCTGATCTTGTCCATCATCATCTGCTCACGACGCTGCAGGCTTTCCTCCAGCTCCTTCTCGGAGTTCTGGCGAATGCGCTGAGCCTCGGTCTTGGCATGCTCGACGATCTCCTCGGCCTCCTTCAGCGCATCGCGCTGACGGCGCTTGTAGTCGGCGAGCAGCTTCTGCGCTTCTTCACGCAGGGCTTGCGCTTCCTCGATCTCCTTGCGGATGCGCTCGCTGCGCGAGTCCAGCTTGGCGAGCATTGGCCGTAGGCCTTTCCAGGCAGCCAGAGCCAGGAACAGCAGCAGCGCGATCGTGATCCAGGTATATTCGCTGGAAAACATCACAGACGCTCCTTCATCTCGGCCTGGACGGCCTTGTCGACCGCCTTGCTGTCGGGCGTGAAACCGACGAGCTTGTCGGTGGTTGCGGCGGCCGTTTCGGAGGCCACGGAAGCCAGGTCCTTGAGCGCCTCGCTCTTGGCGGCGGCGATCCGTTCCTCGGCCTCGCGGGTGCGTTCGGCCAGTTCCTGAGAGAAGGCCTCGTGGCGCTCGTCCATCTTGGCCTTCACCTCGTCACTGGTCTTTTGCTGGATGCCCAAAGCCTCTTCACGAGCAACGGAAAGAGCCTTTTCGTACTCGGCCA
Source organism: Fodinicurvata fenggangensis DSM 21160 (assembly GCF_000686045.1). Taxonomy (GTDB): domain Bacteria; phylum Pseudomonadota; class Alphaproteobacteria; order Kiloniellales; family DSM-21159; genus Fodinicurvata; species Fodinicurvata fenggangensis. The sequence goes on along the minus strand of NZ_JMLV01000002.1, from coordinate 66,327 downwards.
GGACATCCTCGGCCTCCGAGCGGATCGTCTCCGCACGCATGAGGTCGTCGTCGATCTTGTCGCGGCGTTCCTCGATCACGTCGCCAATGCGCGGCAGAGCCACGCGGGACATGACGATGTAGAGAAGACCGAAGGTCACGAACAGCCAGAAGATCTGGCTGGCGTAGGTATCGACCTGACTGATTTGCGGCAGACCGCCCTCTTCGGCCGCCAGCGCCACCCCTGAAATACAGGTGGCGGCGGCGGACAGAGCGGCAATCCGCAGCGCTGCGGGCAGTTTGACCATACCGAAGGATCCTGTCGTCTGGTTCGAACCTGAAGCCCAGGGGCGGCCGGTCAGCAGCCCCGGGGCGGGGAACGTGTTAGCCGAACAGGACCAGAAGGGCGACCACCAGCGAGAAGATCGCGATCGCTTCCGTCACGGCGAAGCCGATCCAGATGTTGGCGCCGATTTCGTCCTTGGCGGCCGGGTTGCGGGCAATGGCCGCATAGTAGTTGGACCAGACGTTACCGACGCCGAGGCCGGCACCGATCATGCCCAGGGTCGCCAGACCGGCACCAATCATCTTAGCTGCTTCGAGTTCCATTTTTACGCTCCTTGGATTATCCGCGTGTGGATTCTGGGGTGAGTTCCGTTCCTGTCGACTGTCCGCTGCCGCTCAGTGCATGTGGATGGCGTCGTGCAGATAGACGCAGGTCAGAATGGTGAAGATGTAGGCCTGCAGCACCGCAACCAGAAATTCCAGTGCCGTGATGCCCAGCAGGGCCGCCAGCGGGACCACGCCTGCAACGCCCATCAGCAGGACGAAACCGGCGAAGACCTTCAGCAGGATGTGTCCGGCCATCATGTTGGCGAACAGACGCATCGACAGGCTGATCGGCCGCGAAAGATAGGAGATCAGTTCGATCGGCACCAGGATGACGGCTGTCCAGGCCGGGGCGCCGTGCGGGAAGAACATGCGGCAATAGCCGAGCCCGTGGCGCGCGAAACCGATGATGGTCACGGCAATGAATATGATGATGGCCATCGTGAAGGTCACGGCCAGATGGCTCGTGAAGGTGAACGACGAAGGGATCATCCCCAGGAGATTGCCGAAGAGCACGAAGAGAAACAGCGAGAAGATGAAGGGGAAGTACTGGCGCCCTTCACTGCCCACGTTGTCGCGCACCATGTTGGCAATGGTCTCGTACAGCAACTCGGCGCAGTTCTGCAGCCGGCCCGGGACCAGTTCGTGATGGCGCATAGCGGCGATCATGAAGAGGCTGATGACACCCACGGTGATCAGCATCCACAAGGCCGAATTCGTAAATGACAGATCAAGACCGCCAATGTTGATCGGAATCAACGGCGTGATCTCAAACTGGTGTAGAGGATCTACGGGAAAACCGCCGTCCTGCGTATCCTGCGTCGCCACCTTGCCCCTCGCGGTCTATGGTCAGCCGTCACTTCGGCCGGGAATTGTCCCTATCTTCCTTGCTCCTGCGCTCCATCCCCTTGGCAACGCGCACCACGTTGTAGAACGCGGCGGCCGTGCCGAGCAAGATGAACAGAAGCATCAGCCAGGGTTTCGTTCCCAGCTGTGCGTCCAAAAAAAGTCCGATCACAACCCCGACGCCGATTGAGGCGACAATCTCGGTTGCAATCCGCATACCGACACCCAGGCCGCTGCTTCCGCCGCTCCCGCGTGCCGTAGAACTCTTGCCTTCACGTTTGCTCCGCCGGTCCCGGACCGCCTTGAGCCGCTTGTCCAGGGATTCGAAAGGCGAGGATTTTCGCGGATCCGACATCGTGTTGTCTCCCTATCGGATATCTCCGATGAAACTGGAGCCGTGCCGGCCGCTTGCCCCCTCCTGTCGCCCCCGACGTGCCGGAAGGCGCGCGAACCATACGGAGGGACCCCATCCCCGTCAAGGCTCAATCCCCGGTTTCCGGGCGGCGGGTCGGCATGCGTTTCAAACCCCCGGCATCTGCGGCTTTTCAGGCCGTCTCGCGCAGGGCTTCGGCCTCCTCCATATCCACCGAGACCAGCTGGCTGACACCGCGCTCGGACATGGTTACGCCAAACAGGCGATCGACCCGGGCCATGGTCAGGCGATGGTGGGTCACCAGCAGGAAGCGGGTCTGCAGGCTGTGCGCCAATTCATCCACCAGGTCGCAGAAGCGGTCCACGTTGGAATCGTCCAGTGGGGCATCCACCTCGTCCAGGATGCAGACCGGAGCAGGGTTGGTCAGGAAGACGGCGAACAGAACGGCCAGGGCGGTGAGGGCCTGTTCGCCGCCCGACAGAAGCGACATGACCTGGAGCCGCTTGCCCGGTGGGCTCGCCATGATCTCCAGGCCGGCGTCCAGGGGGTCCTCGGCCTCGGTCAGGCGCAGGTGTGCCTCGCCGCCCCCGAACAGCCGGGTGAAGAGCTGGGTGAAGTGACGGTTCACCTGCTCGAAGGCGGCCAGAAGGCGTTCGCGGCCCTCGCGGTTCAGGCTGGATATGCCTTGGCGCAGGCGGGCAATGGCCGCCGTCAGGTCCTCGCGCTCCCGGGCGATCTCCTCGATCTGCTGCGACAGCTCCTCGGCCTCGGTGTCGGCCCGCAGGTTGACCGGTCCCATGCGCTCGCGTTCACCGCGCAGACGCTCCACCTTGGCCGCCACCTCGTCCCGCTCCGGCAAGTCCTGGTCGGGCATCAGCCCGGCCTGCTCCAGCAGGGCATCCGGCACGCAGTCAAGCTGTTCGCGCACCCGGCGGGCATGGGCATCCAGGGCCTGTTCGGCCTGTTCCACGCTCGCTTCCGCCCGGACCCTGGTTTCGCGGGCTTCGGCCACCGCCTGTTCGGCCTGCTTCAGGGCGCTGTCCGCCTCGCGCTGGCGGGTTTCCCCCTGGGCCAATGCGTCGGCGGCCTTGCGCTGCGCCTCTTCGGCTTCGGCGATCTTCTCGGCCAGGGCCGCGTGCTGTGCGGTAATTTCCTCGGGGCGGGCCGATAGAGAGTCAAGTTCCTGACGCACCGCTTCGCGGCGTGTTTCCAGCTCCTTGCGGTGCTGGTCGGACTCTGCCGTCCGACGCTCCCAGGTCGCCTCTTCACGCCCGATGGCCTCAAGCCGGGCACTGCGCTCGCGCGCTTCCCGCGTCAGGCGTCCCAGTTCGGCATCGGCCTCGTTATGCTGCCTGCGCAGATCGCCCAATTCCTGCCGGGCCTCCTCAAGCCGGGCGCGGGCCGCGGTGGTGTCCGGAAGGTCCGCCTGTTCCTGGCGCACCGCTTCCAGATCCGCATTCAGCTCGGCTTTTTCAGTCTCCAGGTTGGCAATGGACTCCGCCACGGCTTCCAGTTTCGAACTGATGGCCGCCGTTTCCCGCTCCAGGCGGGCCTGGGCCTCTCGGGCGCTGTCCAGCTTTTCCTGGTTGCTCTTCAGGGCCAGCCGCGAGTCCTTTTCCCGGGCCTCGGCGGCCTGCAGGCGTTCGCGCAAGCTTTCGTCTTCCGCTTCGATGGTCTTGCGCGCCCGTTCGGCTTCGTCCAGTTCGCCCTCGAGTTCGCTCAGGCGGTTGCGCTGGGCCAGGCGCTGGGCACTGGCCGTGGGCGCTTCGGCGTACGCCGTGTAACCGTCCCAGCGCCAAAGGTCGCCATCCGGCGTGACCAGGCGCTGCCCGGGCTGGAGACTGGCCTGAAGGCGGCCGGCCTGTTCGGCCGTTTCCACCAGGCCGGTCTGGGACAGCCGTCGTGCGAGGGCGGGGCTGCCGCCGACATACTGGGTCAGGGGGGTGCAGCCCTGGGGCAAGGCCGGAGCCCTGTCCAGGTCGGGCAGTGTCGTCCAGAAAAGCGGTGGCGCGTCTTTGCCAAGGTTATCGCCCTGCAGCACGGGCGCTTCCAGGTCTTCGCCCAGCGCCGCGCCCAGCGCTGCTTCATAGCCGCGTTCAACGCTGAGGGAATCGGCAAGCGGCGGACCGCTTTCGCCGGCGCTGCTTTCCAGGAGCTGGGTCAGGGTGTTGCGCTCGGTTTCCAAGCGGGTGCAGACGGCAGCCTGTGCACGGTGACGTTCAGCCAGGCTTTCGCGCTGGCTGCGCAGGTCGCTGATCTCTCCCGTGATTTCCTCCAGGCTCTGCTGCAGCGTTTCGGCCTCGCTCTCGGCGTTCTCAAGCGCGCGTGCCGCCGCCTCCATGGAGTCCGTTGTCGGCTGTTGCGCCTTCAGGTCGCGCTCCTCACCGGCCTGGAGCGCTATGCGCTCTTCCAGCTTACGGGCCCGGTCCTCCATGTCGGCCAGGCGTCGTTCCAGAGTGGAGCGGCGGGCTTCGTCATTGGCGATGGCTTCCGCCTGGCTGTCGATATCGTCCTGACGGCCACTGAGCTCTTCAGACAGGCCGTCGCGGCGGGCGATGGCGTCGTCACGGGCAGCCTGCTCGCCTTCTCCGGCCTCCTGAAGCTGGGCTCGCTCGTCCTGCAGGCGTTGGCGTGCCTCGGAGGCATCCTCCAGCAGGTTGGCCGTGCGCTTCAGGTCACTGTCGATCTGCGACAGCCGATCCTCGGCCTGGGCCCGTGCCTCCTTGATGCGGGTCTCTTCGGCCTGAAGGCTGTCGCGTTCTGAGACCAGGCGCCGCAGGGCGGCGGAGGCTTCGGCTTCCTGCTGGCGCAATTCGGGCAAGGCATTGGCGGCCTGGGCCTGTTCCCGGGCTGCGGTGGCGGCCTGCTGCGTCAGACCATCAACAGTTTCCTTGGCAGCCTTCAGCGCTTCCCGGGCGCGTTCCTGATGGGCACGGGCCTCGAGCCATTCCAGATGCAGCAACAAAGCTTCCTGCCGGCGCAGCTGGTCGGCAAGGTTGCGATAGCGGGTGGCCTGGCGCGCCTGCTTCTTCAGGGACTGCAGCTGACTTTCCATGGTGCCGGCCACATCGTCCAGGCGTTCCAGGTTGGCTTCGGCCGCCTTCAGCCGCAACTCCGCCTCGTGACGGCGCGAGTGCAGACCGGAGATGCCGGCGGCTTCCTCAAGAAGCATGCGCCGGTCCGCGGGCTTGGCATTGATGAGTGCGCCGACGCGGCCCTGGCTGACGATGGCGGTGGACTGGGCTCCGCTGGCCGCATCGGCGAACAGCAGCTGGACGTCGCGTGCGCGAACCTCTCGGCCGTTCACGCGATAGGTGGAGCCCTTGTCGCGTTCGATCTGGCGGATGATCTCCAGCTCGTCCTGATCGTTCAGGTTGGCTGGTGCCGTCCGATCGTGATTGTCCAGGGACAGGCCGACCTCGGCCAGGTTGCGCGGCGGGCGGTTGGAGCTGCCGCCGAAGATGACGTCGTCCATCTCGCCGCCACGCAAGCGCTTGGCAGAGGTTTCGCCCATGACCCAACGCAGCGCCTCGACCAGGTTGGATTTCCCGCAGCCGTTCGGGCCGACGATTCCGGTCGTGCCGGACTCGATCAGCAGCTCCGTCGGATCAACGAAGGACTTGAAGCCGCTCAATCGAAGCCTGACAAACTGGACCAAGGCGTCTGTGTCCTCTCAAGCTAGCGCCGGCCGCCGGTCCCTGGGGAGCGAAAGCCGGTCAGGTGTCCTCCTGGACCTCTTCCAGGATCTCCACAAGGTCTTCGTAGGAGCGATTGCCCTCGACCTTGCGGCCATTGATGATGAAGGTGGGCGTGGATTGAACCTCGTAGGTCTCGCGGGCCTGTTCCAGCTTGCGAATGACCTGGTTCATGCCCTCCTCATCCTCGATGCAGCTGTTGAAGCGCTCTTCGCCGAGACCTGCCAGCCGCGCGTGCTTCTGCAGGGCGGCAATGGGGTCCTCGGCGCGGGCCCACTGCTGCTGATCCTTGAAAAGGGCGGACAGCATGCCGAAGAAGGCACGGTCCTTCTCCAGGCAGTCGGTGACCATGGCGGCGCGCAGTGCCAGCCCATCAAGCGGGTAATGGCGATAAACCAGCCGCGCCTTGCCTTCGTCCAGCCATTCGCTCTTGAGCTGCGGCAGGGTGTCGGTGTGGAAACTGGCGCAGTGCGGGCAGGTCAGTGAGGCATACTCGATGATTGTGATGGGCGCGTCGGCATCGCCAATGATGCGCTCGCTCTCGCCCACCTCTGTGGCATCCGCCAGTGCGGGCGAGAGTCGCGGCAAAAGCGGCATCAAGGCCAGTGAGGCTGCGGATAACAGTATATGCCTGCGTTTCATGTTTCACCTACCATATCTAGTGGATGTTACGTGGAGCCTGTCCGATTCTCAAGACTGCAGATATCCACAGCTGCGAATTCTTCCGTCCGGGTCATGTTCCACAGCAGACTGCCCGCCGGTATGGCGGCAGCCGCATTTCAAAGTCCTGTGTCAGGCAACAATCTGGCAAAAGCAAGGTCGCGCTTTGTGTCACTTCCGTTTCCGGGCTTCCACGGCTTCAGCCAGGTGCTGGAGCGCGCTGCGCAGTTGGCCGTCATCGATTTCCTCCAGCTGTTGTTCCAGACGATTGCCTTCTTCGCGTGGCAGGGGCGGGGGCAGTTGCGGCGACTTCCGCTGGGTCTTTTGGCGCGCCTGCAGCGGTGCCTGCTCCAGTTTCAGGCGGCTGACCAGGCTGTAGCCGAAGTGGCTGTTCACGCGGTCGATGATCTGCGGTTCCTGGTGCTGAATGTCGAGGGCATGGGCGGCATCGACCCGCAGGAGGAGTGTGGCGCCGCGGCGCTCGGCGCGTCGCGGAAAGCTCAGACGCGCGGGCTGGGCCTTGCTTGCCAGGTCGGTCCCGACGACTGTTGCCCAATCCAGGATCAGGCTGGCCTCGGCCCGGCTGCGCTTGGACAGCGCCGGGGCCGTGACATCCCGCAGCAGGCGCGAAAGACTGCGCGGGCTTGCGCCACGTTCTGAGCGGTCTTTGGAGGAGGCTGCGTTCACGCTGTGGGGCGTCCTCTGTTTGGGGTCACCGGTCTGGCCGGACTTGCCTGTCTCGTCGTCTTAACTATAAGGGCCAGGATGTCGTCTTCAACCGCTGCTGAATGCCTGTCCCCTGCCATTGCCGAACGGATCGCCGGCAAGCTGCTGGCCTGGTACGACCGCCATGCCCGGGTGCTGCCCTGGCGCGCGCCGCCCGGACAGCGGCCCGATGCCTATCATGTCTGGCTGTCGGAAATCATGCTGCAACAGACCACGGTGGCGGCCGTAAAACCCTATTTCGAGGCCTTCCTGGAACGCTGGCCCACCGTCGCAGACCTGGCCACGGCGGATCGGGAGGATGTTCTGACCGCCTGGGCGGGATTGGGGTACTATGCGCGGGCACGTAATCTCCATCGCTGCGCCCAGGTCGTGACGGAGGTCCATGGTGGAGAGTTTCCCCAGGCGGCGGACCAGCTTCAGGATCTGCCTGGCATCGGCCCCTATACGGCGGCGGCCATTGCGGCCATCGCCTTCGACCAGCCGGAAGCGCCAGTGGATGGAAATATAGAGCGCGTGATCAGCCGGTTGTTCGCCATCGAGAGCGAATTGCCGAAGGCGAAACCGGAGATCCATGCGTTCATGAAGCGCCTTGTGCCGGACGGACGGCCTGGGGATTTCGCCCAGGCCATGATGGACCTGGGTGCGGGCATTTGCCAGCCGGCACGGCCGCGCTGCATGCTCTGTCCCCTTGGCGAGGACTGTGCCGGGCGGGCGCGGGGCATAGCCGAGACCCTGCCACGCAAGGCGGCCAGGAAGGACAAGCCCTTGCGGCAGGGCGTTGCCTTCTGGCTGATCCGGCCGGACGACAGCGCGGTGCTGTTGCGCCGGCGTCCTGAGCAGGGGTTGCTGGGCGGCATGACCGAGGTGCCCTCAACGGACTGGACGCAGACACCCCCCGATGACCGGGAGGCGCTGGCACAGGCGCCGCTGGCCACCGACTGGCAGGTCCTGCCGGGCCAGATCTCGCACACCTTCACGCATTTCCGCCTGCAGCTCCGCGTCTGGGCGGCCCGCGGCCACTGTGAGCTGCCCTGCGGGCGCTGGGTGGTGCCGGAGGATTTGGGCAACCAGGCCCTGCCCTCCGTGATGCGCAAGGTCATCGCCCATGCCATCAAGCAGGGCTGGGCCTGAGGGAAAGCTTCCGGAGGCGGACGGAGCTCAGTTGAGTTCGGCGCGCAGTTTCTGGCGCAGCATGTCGATGGGGACGGAGCGGTCTTCCACATTCAGGTGCCAGAAGGTCCAGCCGTTGCAGGCCGTCGCGCCCTGGACGGCGGCGCCCACCTTGTGAATCGAGCCATGGTGGTCACCCTGGGGGCCGCTGCAGATCAAAGTGCCATCGGCCCTGACCTTCGCGGTCAGGCGGCGATTGGGATCATGGAGCACCGTGCCGGGCTCCAGCAGGCCGCGTTCCACCAGCCAGCCGAAGGGGATGCGCGGTTCGGCGCGCTTCTGCTTGATCTCGAGAAGCTCCGGGTCGGCGATCGGCTCGACGCGGTCGATGCGCTTGCGGGCCAATTCCGCATAGCCTTCCTCGCGCTCGATACCGATCCAGCGCCGGCGAAGGCGTTTGGCCACGGCGCCGGTCGTTCCGCTGCCGAAGAAGGGGTCGAGCACAAGCTGTTCGGGTTTGGTCGAGGCCATGAGGATGCGATGGAGCAGGGCTTCGGGCTTCTGGGTCGAATGCGCTTTCTGTCCCTGCTTGTCGCGCAGGCGTTCATGTCCGGAGCAGATCGGGATCAGCCAGTCGCTGCGCATTTGAAGGTCATCATTGAGGGCCTTCATGGATTCGTAGTTGAAGACGTAGCGCGAACGTTCGGACTTGGCGGCCCAGATCAGGGTCTCGTGGGCATTGGTAAAGCGGCGTCCGCGGAAGTTGGGCATGGGATTGGACTTGCGCCAGATGACGTCGTTCAGGATCCAGAAGCCCAGTTCCTGCAGGATGCTGCCCACCCGGTAGATGTTGTGATAGCTGCCGATGACCCAGAGGGATCCGTCCTCGCTGAGCGCATGGCGGGCGGCAGCAAGCCAGTCGCGTGTAAAGCTGTCGTAGGCTTTGAGGTCTGCGAACTTGTCCCACTCGTCGTCCACACCGTCCACACGGCTATTGTCCGGACGGGTCAGGTCGCCCCCCAGCTGCATGTTGTAGGGTGGATCGGCGAAGATCATGTCGACGCTGCCGGCGGGCAGGTCGCGCATGATCTCGGCGGAATCGCCAATAACCAGGCGGCCGTCGCCAGAGTCGCGCTCGATGTTGCGTTTCTTGCTGCTTTTTTCCGTAACCGCGGCCATGCCCCGATACTCCCCCGTAGCCTGAAGTCCGGAGGTATCCTGAGTCACGCAGGATTCGCGGTCAAGTCTTTCGTGAGAATCAACTAGTTACAGTCTTGTTTTCAAGTCTGGACACAAGTTCTTGTATGGGGCGGAAGGAGCGACGGTGATATCTGCTGGGTCCGAGCCGCTCCAGGGCCTTGCGATGGGCCGCTGTGCCGTAGCCGCGATTGCGATTCCAGTGATAACCGGGACAGGTCTCGTCGAGCTGTTCCATCAGGCGGTCACGCGTCACCTTTGCCAGGATCGAAGCAGCCGCAACCGAGACACTGAGCCCGTCGGCCCGTGCCAGCGCCCGGTGTGGACAATGCAATTCCGGTGCATGCAGGCCATCGACGATGGCACCATCCGGCAGGAAGTCCAGGGCGGCCACTGCCCGCTGCATGGCCAGAAGGCTGGCCTGCAGGATATTGAGCTGATCGATCTCGGAAACGCTGGCCTGTCCGATGCCGAAGCGGCATCTTTCCCGTATAGCCGTACTCAGACTGGCCCGACGCTGTGCAGTCAGTTTCTTGGAATCGTTAAGGTGCTGAAGGGAGGGCTCGGCAAGGTCTGCCGGAGAAATCCACACGGCTGCCGCGACAACCGGCCCGGCCCAGGGGCCACGTCCGGCCTCGTCGAGACCGATGATTTGCCGGTTGTCGCGGGCACCGAGTTCTGTTTCAAGTGTGTAGTCGGGCATGGGGACAGACGCGGACGCACTGCCCTGTTGCGGCCTCAGGCCGCCATGCCGTGGCCGTCGCTCCAGGCCTGGGTCTGCTTGCAGGAGGGGCAGATACGCTCGCCAGGCCAAGCCGAACTGAAGCTCTGGGCGCACATCAGGCACTTGCGCTTCTTGGTCTCGTGCTGGCGATCGCTTTCGGGTTTTTTCACACTTTCACTACGGTTCCGGGCCATCAGATCTTCCTGTCGTTTCAGCTTCTGTATATCTGTCAATGTGACGAATTTATCGCATTCATATAAAGGAAGCTGATGCGTCATGGAACCTACATCTTGCAGCGCAGCAATGCATTTACAGCATGGCGGACTGCGGTAAGTCATGATTCCGTGACGTAAGCTCCTAGAAAAGCTCGAATTGCCGTGGATCACGGGGGGCTCGGAAGCGCTCGCAGTCCAGGGGATTCTCTGTCCGATTCAGCTTCAATCGCCGTGTCGCTGTCTCGAATCGCTGGCGGAGCAGATCGGCATATACACCCCGACCCTTCATCCGCGTGTCCCAACGGCTTTCATAGAGATGGCCGGCCCGGGTCTCCTTGACAAGCTTAAGGATGCGATTTTTTCGTTCCGGCAGGTGGTTGTCCAGCCAGTGCTCGAACAACGGGCCCAACTCGTGAGGCAGTCGCAGCAGGACGTAGCCGGCCCTGTCGGCACCGCGCTGGGCGGCAGCCTCGAGAATCGCTTCCAGCTCGCTGTCGTTCAGCCCCGGGATCATGGGCGCCGAAAGCACGGTGACCGGAATGCCGGCCTCCTTCAGGCGCTGCAGCGTGGCGAGTCGCTTCATCGGAGTCGCGGCGCGCGGTTCCAGGTTGCGCGCCAGCTTGCCGTCCAGGGTGGTGATGGACAGGCAAACCCGCACAAGATTCATGTTGGCCAGCTCCTGGAGGAGGTGCAGGTCGCGCAGGATCAGTGTGGACTTGGTGATCAGGGTGACGGGATGGCGGGCCTGAAGCAGTACCTCCAGGACCGAGCGCGTGATACGCAGTTTGCGCTCCACCGGTTGGTAGGGATCGGTGTTGGAACCAAGCGCGATGACCTCCACACGATAGGAAGGCTTGGCCAGTTCCTGGCGCAGCAGGTCTGCGGCGGCATGCTTGGCGAAGATGCGGCTTTCGAAATCCAGCCCCGGTGACAGACCCAGATAAGAATGACTGGGGCGCGCGAAGCAGTAGATACAACCGTGTTCGCAGCCACGATAGGGGTTGAGCGAGCGGGAGAGTGGTACATCGGGGGAGTCATTGTGCGACAGGATGGAGCGCGCCGCGTCAGCATAGACAACGGTTTGCAGCCCGGGCTCGTCTTCTTCCAAGTCCCAGCCGTCATGCTCGCGGCGACGGCTTTCCTGCTCGAAACGCCCCTCGGGGTTGCCGACAGCGCCGCGGCCCTTGCGCGGCCTGTCGGCCGGGTGCCGGGGGTCAGAGGGCGGGTCTGTGGAAGTCCTGTTCATGTCTCCAGAATAAGAGGGAGAATAGAACAAAACAAGAACATTATACTTCCGACTTCCTATTGCAGAAGCGGATCAGGGGGCTTAACGGAACCGAAGAGCGATTCCGTTAAGCCGTGATTCCTTCTAACCCGCGCTGCCGAGGCTCGAATCGGCCTTGTTCTCGGTCTTGTGCAGCACGGAATCCGTCGTCTGGAAGGCCTTGTCGACCCGTTCCGGCCAGTCGATAGGATTGTCCTGCCGGCGATCATATTCCAGCAGGGAGTCGCGCAGTTCCTTCAGGGTTTCGTGGAGTTCACGCTCATTCGGGGTCAGATTTTCCATGCTTCGAAGAGTCCTTCTGTCTTGGAATACTGACAGGCAGGTGGGACTGCTCACCAGGCGATCAAGGACACCGCGAAGGCCGGTGGCGTGGCAATTTCCGGACGAAAAAAGACAAAAAAATGCCGGGAACCAAAAGGTTCCCGGCAAGTTGAACAGGGAGGCTTCACGTCTGGGAGACGTAGGACCTTCTGCGCGAGGGGCGCGCCCGAAGGCCCTGGGTCCGGAAGGGATTCCGGACCAGAGACCGGCGCTAACGCCGGGCTCTCAGGGATGCTGCGTCGCAACATCGTCTGATTAGGAAAATGGGATTTTACCCCCCGATTGTCTATGCACAAACAAGCAAATGGGCCATGCGACTGTCGCATAGCTACACACCTGTTGCCGTTTCGCAACAGATGTTCTCCGCTCACGCGTATTACAAGCGGGATTCCGCTACTTGCCGGAGCAGGAAGTCGCGAAAAACCTCGATACGCTGGGTTCCGCGCAATTCTTCGGGATAAACGAAGTAGGCATCGATCCTGGGGCCTTCCAGATCGGGGAGAATCTGGACCAGGTCACTGTCCTGCTGAATCATGTATTCCGGCAGGCTGCCGATGCCAGCCCCCATGGAGATGGCCTGCATGATGGCGTAGATGTTGTTGACGGTCAGGGCCGGCCGGCGCATGCCCGTGGCCGTGCCGCTCCGCAACAGCCAGTTCACGTCGGGGACCGGAGGCCGCGTGTCCTGGCCGTAGACAACCAGTCGGTGCTTGTCCAGTTCCTCCACGCTCTGGGGCAGGCCATGCTTCTTCAGGTAGGCGGGTGCGGCATAGGCCTGGATATGGACGTTCAACAGGTGGCGCTGAATCAGATCGCCCTGCCGGGGCGGTGACATGCGGATGGCAACGTCGGCTTCACGCATGGACAGGTCGAGCTCCCGGTCATCCAGGATCAAGTGCAACTCGATGTCGGGATAGAGATCCATGAAATGACGCAGGCGCGGCGCCAGCCAGGTGGAGCCGAAGGCCACGGTGGTGGTGACCTTCAGCAACCCCCGGGGCCGGTCACGGCTTTCAGTCAGCTGGGCCTCGGTAATGGCCAGCTTGGCAAAGACCTCGTGTGCGGTGCGATAAAGCAGTTCACCCTGCTCGGTCAGGATCAGGCCGCGGGCATGCCGATGGAAGAGCGGCACCTTCAGGCTGTCTTCCAGAGCACTGATCTGGCGGCTGACAGCCGACTGGCTGAGGTTCAGGACCTCGCCAGCATGGGTGAAGCTACCCGCTTCGGCAACGGCGTGAAAGATACGCAGTTTATCCCAATCCATGACACAGACGGCCCGGCGCCTCTGCGGACGGGCCTCCCCCTTGTATTGCAAATTCAAGCCATGCAATTTCTGCTGGCCAAGACTACCTCAGGCCCAGGAAGAAACCCTAAAGGAAAATTCTTCCGCCCGCGATCTGTTTTAAAAGGAAAAAACTAAAATGCGGCAGTGGCAGCGCGGAACTACTCGGCAGCTTCGCTTGTCACTTCCTGAGTGGACAGGAACCGTTCGGCCTCCAGGGCGGCCATGCAGCCCATGCCTGCCGCTGTGACGGCCTGGCGATAGACCTTGTCCTTTACGTCGCCCGCCGCGAAGACGCCAGGCACGCCTGTGTCCGTGGAATCGGGGGCGGTAATGATATAGCCCTCGTCATCCATGGGCAGCTGGCCCTGGAACAGTTTGGTGGCCGGATCATGCCCGATGGCGATGAACAAGCCATCGGTCTCGATCTCCTGGGTGCTGCCGTCCTTGATATTGCGCAGGCGCAGACCGGTGACGCCCGGCGGGTTGTCTTCGCCAAGCACCTCTTCGACCACGCTGTCCCAGATGCAATCGATCTTGGGATTGCGGAACAGCCGTTCCTGCATGATCTTTTCGGCGCGCAGCTCGTCACGGCGATGGATCAAGGTCACGCTTTCCGCGAAGTTGGTCAGGAACAGTGCTTCCTCCGCAGCTGTGTTGCCGCCGCCAACAACGGCAACCTTCTTTCCGCGGTAGAAAAAGCCGTCACAGGTGGCACAGGCAGAGACGCCCGCACCCATGAAGCGCGTTTCGCTTTCGAGGCCCAGCCAGCGTGCCTGGGCGCCCGTGCTTATGATCAGCGTATCGCCGGTATAGATCGTACCGGAATCGCCATGGCAGCGAATAGGCCGGCTGTCGAGTTCTACCTTCACGATAATGTCGCTGACCAGTTCGGTTCCCACATTCCGCGCCTGCTCCTGCATCTGCTCCATCAGCCAGGGCCCCTGGATCGGATCCGCATAACCGGGGTAGTTCTCGACATCGGTCGTGATGGAGAGCTGTCCGCCTGGTTGTAGTCCCTGGATCAGCATTGGTTCCAGATTGGCGCGTGCCGCATAGACGGCTGCCGTATAGCCGGCCGGACCGGATCCCAGGATCAGAACCTTGCTGTGCTTCGTCTCGCTCATTTTCGCTGTACTCGTATCTGCTGGTTTCGCCGCGTAAAAGAAAAGCGGCCTGTGCGGATCCTTGATCGGCCGTTGCCCACGGCAATCTAGTTCCTGCACAGGCCGCTAACAACCCATGGCGTCGAGCATGGCTGTCTTTTCTTTTTCTCATGTGCACGGCATTTGGCCGTACAGAATACGTCACTGTGCGATGCCAGGCTCGACAGTCCGCGGCCGTCAGGCCGATTTGGCGAAGGCCTTGACCAGCTTGACCACCTGGTTCTTCAACTCGCCTTCGGGAATCGCGTTGATGGCCCGGGCCAGCTCAAGGCTCTGGCGGCTGAGCGGGGGTTCCTTGGGCATGGGGGCCTTGTTTCCCGGGCCGGAAAGGCCTTCGAAGAAATAGGTCACCGAAACGCCAAGCGCCTTGCTCATGTCCCAGAGGCGGCTACCGCCCACGCGGTTGGCGCCGCTTTCATACTTCTGGACTTGCTGGAAGGTGATGCCAAGTGCCTCTGCCAGGGCACTCTGACTCATGCCGAGCGACACGCGTTTCTCGCGGATCTTCCGGCCGATATGAACATCTGTTGGATGATACATGATTGTTTATCCTTAGTTGGTGTCTTCCATTTCATGATTGTGCGCACAGTGACATATACGACCCGTCAATCATACAACCTTTCGATGACAAACAGCAAGCCGCACTGTGGAAAATTCTTCGAATAGGCGTATCTCGGAAGCCCGGGATCGGTGAGTTCATTATTATAAAGTCACTCAAAAAACGATACTGCATAACGACTTCGCTTGCATAACGTACAGGGAAAGTAATATTCTTGCGCGGCGCGTTGTTTGATGACATCTACTGCGATACCAATGCGCCGTGCAGCGTGCCCAGGGCACCAATCGCGCAACACCTAAAGGGAGAACCCTCCATGCCCCGCGTCAAGCTGGACCGCATCGACATGCGGATTCTCAAGGACCTTCAGGCCGAGGGGCGCATGACCAACGTGGAACTGGCCAAGCGGGTGGGCATCTCTGCGCCGCCATGTCTGCGGCGCGTGCGTGCCCTGGAGGAGGCCGGCTACATCAAGGGCTATCATGCCGAGGTCAATGCCGAGGCCCTGGGGTTCGAGGTCATGTTCTTCGCGCTGGTGGGGCTCGACAGCCAAAGCGAGGCCGTGCTGCAGGAGTTCGAGGAGACCATGGCGGCTTGGCCCGAAATTCGCGAATGTCACATGGCACGGGGCCCACACGATTTTCTGCTTAAGGTTGTGGCGCGCAACACGGCGCACGAGAACGAATTGACTCAGCGCCTGACCTCGGCGCCCCATGTCTCCACTGTCCTGACCGTGCAGGTGATTCGAACATCGTCCGACCGACCTGGGGTCCCCATCGACGAGATGACAGCGCCGCCGGCGGACGAAGGCGAATAGCCGTCACAATAACGGCCCCTGCTGGTGCGGGGCCCGTTACGACGAGCTGCTGCCTCAGATATAGCTGATCTTCAGGATTTCGTAGGCCTTGGTGCCCTTGGGCGTCATGACTTCGACGGAATCGCCTTCCTGCTTGCCGATCAAGGCGCGCGCCAGCGGGCTTGTCACCGCGATGCGGCCTTCCTTCACCTCGGCCTCGGTTTCGCCCACGATCTGGAAAGTGGATTCCTGGTCCGTGTCCTCATCGGCCACCTCGACCGTGGCACCGAACATGACGGTATCCCCGGACAGCTTGGAGGGGTCGATGACCTGGGCGCGGGAAATCTTGTCCTCGAGTTCGGCAACACGCCCCTCGATGAAGGACTGTCGCTCGCGCGCGGCGTGGTATTCCGCGTTCTCTGACAGATCGCCATGCTCGCGCGCTTCGGCGATGGCCTTGATGACCTCGGGCCGCGCCACGCTGCGCAGGTGCCGCAATTCTTCTTCCAGCCGAGCGTAGCCGCTGGCTGTCATGGGAACCTTTTCACTCATCTCGACGACAAAAACCTCCGCAATTGCAGTGGAAATCCCACTGACCCCGCCGGGCGATCCGTCCCGCAGGGGTGATTACTCGCTGTTTCGGCCGGTTTCGGAAACCCCGAAGCCCCTAGAACGACCCCTTAAAGTACGATTGCAAGGGAGCAACTTCAAGATGACCGGTGCGGGCTGCTTCAATTGCCTGCACGGCGGCTTCGGCCCCTGCCATTGTTGTGTAGTAGGGAATCTGGTTGGTCAGGGCCGTTCGACGCAGCGAGAAGGAGTCCGCAATGGCCTTGCGCGTGGCCGTGGTGTTGAAGACCAGCTGGATATCGCCGTCGATCATGCGGTCCACGACATGCGGCCGACCTTCGCGCACCTTGTTGACGCTTTCCACCTTCAGGCCGCGCGCCTCCAGCCAGGCCGCCGTGCCGCTGGTGGCCACGATTCCGAAGCCCAGCGCGATCAGCTTGCTGGCCAGCTCGGCCCCCAGGGACTTGTCCTCGTCGCGCACGGAGACGAAGACCTTGCCGCTTTGCGGCAGTTTCACGCCTGCGCCCTGCTGGGCCTTCAGGAAGGCCCGGGCGAAATCGCGATCGATGCCCATGACCTCGCCGGTGGATTTCATCTCGGGCCCCAGGACGACGTCGATGCCCGGGAAGCGGGCAAAGGGGAAGACCGCTTCCTTGACCGCCACGTGGTTGCGTTTCGAGCGCTCCAGATTGAACTGCGCCAGATCGGCGCCGGCCATGACCCGGGCGGCCACCTTGGCCACGGGCACGCCAGTTGCCTTGGCGACGAAGGGCACGGTCCGGCTGGCGCGCGGATTGACCTCGAGGATATAGATGTCCCGGTCCTGGACCGCGAACTGGACGTTCATCAGGCCGACCACATCCAGGCCGCGGGCCAGTTCGGCCGTCTGGCGCTCGATCTCTTCAATCAGCGCGTCGTCCAGGGTGTAGGGCGGCAGCGAGCAGGCCGAATCGCCGGAGTGAATGCCGGCTTCCTCGATATGCTCCATGATCCCGGCCACATAGACCTGGTCGCCGTCGCAGATGGCATCCACGTCGATCTCGGTTGCCTCGCGCAGGTAGCTGTCGATCAGCACCGGGTTGCTGCCGGACACCTTCACCGCATTGCGGATGTAGTTGCGCAGTTCCCCCTCGTCATGAACGATCTCCATGGCGCGGCCGCCCAGGACGTAGGAGGGGCGCAGCAGGACCGGATAGCCGATCTGTTCGGCCCAGCGCACGGCTTCCTCGAGCGTGCGCGCGGTGCCGTTGGCCGGCTGCTTCAGCTCCAGCTTGCCCAACAGCTGCTGGAAGCGCTGGCGGTCCTCGGCCAGGTCGATGGCATCGGGCGAGGTGCCGAGAATGGGCACGCCCGCCATCTCCAGCGCCTGGGCCAGTTTCAGCGGTGTCTGGCCACCAAACTGCACGATCACGCCGCACAGGCGGCCCCGGCTCTGCTCCTTGCGGGCGATGGCAATCACGTCCTCCTCGGTCAGCGGCTCGAAGTAGAGGCGGTCCGAGGTGTCGTAGTCGGTGGACACCGTTTCCGGGTTGCAGTTGACCATGATGGTCTCGTACCCGGCGTCCTTCAGGGCGTAGGCGGCGTGGACGCAGCAGTAGTCGAACTCGATGCCCTGGCCGATGCGGTTGGGACCGCCGCCCAGGATCATGACCTTGTCGGCCGCACTGACGTCGGATTCGCATTCGGCCGTATGGCCGTCACCGCCCTCGTAGGTCGAGTACATGTAGGAGGTTTGCGCCGGGAATTCGCCGGCACAGGTGTCGATTCGCTTGTAGACCGGATGAACCTGGAGCCCTTCGCGAAGCGCTGTCACCTGAGCGGAATCCTGGCCGGTGAGCTCGCCCAGGCGCGCATCGGAAAAGCCCTTGCGCTTCAGGCTCAGCAGGCCGGCGGGGTCGTCGGTCAAGCCGGCGCGGCGCAGCTGCTCCTCGTCACGGACCAGTTCGGCGATCTGGGCCAGGAACCAGGGGTCGATATGGGTGGCACGATGCACCTCCTCCTCGTTCAGGCCGAACCGGAAAGCCTGGGCCACGGCCAGCACCCGCTCGGGGATGGACTTGGTCAGGTGGGTCAGGATGGCTTCGCGGTCTACCTTGCCGTCTTCGGTGACGGCACCGGGGATTTCGACTTCGTTGAGCCCGGTCAGGCCGGTTTCCATGGAGCGCAATGCCTTCTGGAAGGATTCCTGGAAGCAGCGACCGATGGCCATGGCTTCGCCGACGGACTTCATCGAGGTGCTCAGCAGGGCCTCGGTGCCGGCGAACTTCTCGAAGGTAAAGCGCGGGATCTTGGTGACCACGTAGTCGATGGTCGGTTCGAAGGAGGCCGGTGTCACCTTGGTGATGTCGTTCTGCAGCTCGTCCAGGTGATAGCCCACGGCCAGCTTTGCCGCGATCTTGGCAATCGGGAAGCCGGTCGCCTTCGAGGCCAGCGCACTGGACCGCGAGACGCGGGGGTTCATCTCGATGACCACCATTTCGCCGGTCTCGGGATTGACCGCGAACTGCACGTTGGACCCACCGGTGTCCACCCCGATTTCGCGCAGGCAGGCAATCGAGGCATTGCGCATCAACTGGTATTCCTTGTCGGTCAGCGTCAGCGCAGGGGCGACCGTAATGGAATCGCCGGTGTGGATGCCCATGGGATCGATGTTCTCGATGGAACAGATGATGATGCAGTTGTCCGCGCTGTCGCGGACCACTTCCATTTCATATTCCTTCCATCCCAGGACGGACTGTTCGATCAGCACCTCGTTGGTTGGACTGGCACGCAGGCCGTTCTTGACGATCTCCTCGAATTCCTCGCGGTTGTAGGCGATGCCGCCGCCGGTGCCGCCCAGGGTGAAGGAGGGGCGGATGATGGCCGGCAGGCCGACCAGGTCGAGTGCTTCCAGGGCCTCGTCATAGCTGTTGATCATGCGCGAGGCGGGGCTCTTCAGCCCGATGAGGTCCATGGCTTCGCGGAAGCGCTGGCGGTCTTCGGCCTTGTCGATGACATCCGCATCGGCGCCGATCATCTCTACATTGTACTTCTGCAGTACGCCGTACTCGTACAGCTTGAGCGAGGCGTTCAGAGCGGTCTGTCCGCCCATGGTCGGCAGCAGCGCGTCGGGACGTTCGCTCTCGATCACACGCTCGAGGAACTCCGGCGTGATGGGCTCGACGTAGGTGGCATCGGCCAGGCCGGGATCGGTCATGATGGTCGCCGGGTTGGAGTTCACCAGGATGACCCGGTAGCCTTCCTCTTTCAGCGCCTTGCAGGCCTGGGCGCCGGAGTAGTCAAACTCGCAGGCCTGGCCAATGATGATGGGACCGGCCCCGACGATGAGAATGGATTGGATGTCTGTTCTTTTCGGCATGCGCGCACTCGAAAGCTGCGCCGTGTTTTCACGGCGCAAGGCCAATGGATCTGAAGACTGTCTGCTGAAGCAGGCTATGTGCCAGAAGACGTCCCGAAAGGAAAGGCCTTAAGCGAATTCGGAAGCGTGAAAGGCGCTTTCGACCCCTGGCGTGTGACTCTTCGGCTCAGCCCCAGAGGGCATGAGGGGGCGGCAGGATGCGGCTGCCCTCGAAGACCAGGCCGGGCGAGCAGTCCTTGCTGAGCAGCAGCGGGCCATCCAGATCGACGATCTCGGCGCCCTGGCCCACCAGCGTGGCCGGTGCCATGGCCAGCGAGGAGGCGAGCATGCAGCCAACCATGATCTCGAAGCCCTCGGCCCGTGCCTTGCGGCGCAGTTCGAGCGCCTCGGTCAGGCCGCCGGTCTTGTCCAGCTTGATGTTAACCATGTCGTACTTGCCCTGCAGTTCAGGCAGGGACGCCGAATCATGGCAGGATTCATCGGCACAGACCCGCACTGGCCGCGGCAGGTCGCGCAGTACGGAATCCTGGTCGGCGGGGAAGGGCTGCTCGATCATGTAGACCTGCAAGGCGGCCAGCTCGTCCACCAGCGCGTGGTAATCCTCGACCGACCAGCCTTCGTTGGCGTCCACGATCAGGCGGCTGTCCGGAGCATTGGCGCGCACGGCGCGCACGCGCTCCAGGTCGCCCTCTCCGCCGGCCAGCTTGAGTTTCAGCAAGGGGCGCGCGGCGTTGTTCGCGGCGGCATGCCCCATGGCATCGGGGCTGTCCAGGGACAGTGTGTAGGCGGTGGTGATGGTATCGGGCTCTTCCAGGTCGCACAGCTTCCAGACGGCCGTTCCGCTCTTCTTGGCCTCCAGGTCCCAGAAGGCACAGTCCAGGGCATTGCGGGCGGCGCCGGGCGGCAAGGCGTTCTGGACGGCCTGGCCGTCCGCGATCTCACCCTCTGCCAGGGCTGGCGCCAGGGCCTCGAGCTGTTCGATGACGGATTCGAGGCTTTCGTCGTAGCGCGCATAGGGCACGCACTCGCCACGGCCACGCACGCTGTCCTCGAAGAGTTCGACGATCACGACTTCGGCCGCCGACTTGCTGCCGCGCGAGATTCGGAAGCTGCCGCGGATGGGCCAGGAAGCACGATGGCAGTGAAGGGTAATGGAGCGTGTCATGGCCGGCTTTCGGGAAAGAGGAAAACTGGAGCGGGTGAGGGGAATCGAACCCCCGTCGTCAGCTTGGGAAGCTGCTGCTCTACCATTGAGCTACACCCGCAGCACACCACTTCAAAAGAGCTACAACAAGATTCTCCGAAAGGCAACGATAGAGCGGCGTTGAGGAGCGGTACAGGATGCCCCTTCATTCTACCGTAACAGATGCCCACTTGCGCTAACAGGCGTGAAAGGTCATGCCTGTGACAAAGCGATGCCGAGCAATGGAAGCGACAACATGTACAGCCAGACGACAGGTACCATAACGGTTTCCGTCACGCCCTATTTCATCGAGGAGCAGTCGGCCCCGGACGAGAACCACTATGTCTGGGCCTACCATGTGACCATCAGCAACGAGGGCACAGAGACGGTGCAGCTGTTGAACCGCTATTGGCAGATCACCGATGCAAACGGCCATGTCGAGGAGGTGCGCGGCCCTGGCGTGGTCGGCGAGCAGCCGGTCCTGGAGCCGGGCGCCAGTTATGAATACACCAGCGGGGCGCCCCTGGCGACGCCCAGCGGGATCATGGTTGGCAGCTATGAAATGGTGACCCAGGAGGGGGAGCAGTTCGAAGTCGCGATTCCGGCTTTTTCCCTGGACAGCCCCTACGAGCAGATGCAGGTCAATTGACTTGCCAAGCCTGACGGCATGTAATCCTGTCAGCGTTTCTGTGCGTATATCCGACGTATCTGAACCAGATTGCCATCCGGCCTGCCGCTACAAGGATGCAAGGGCAGGTTCATTGCCGTACCAAGGAGTGAGTGCGTGAACAGCAGCCAGATTTCCCGCGTCAAGGGAGCCGAGGGCGACCTGACCGGAACACCCGATCGTCCCACGCGTGTGGAGGCGGAAAAGGCCGTGGAAACCCTGATCCGTTGGGCAGGGGACGATCCTGCGCGCGAAGGCCTGAAGGACACCCCGCAGAGGGTTGTGCGCTCCTATGAGGAGTTCTTCTCGGGCTACGATCTGGATCCCATGGAAATCCTGGGGCGCACCTTCGAGGAAACCGATGGCTATGACGAAATGGTCCTGCTGAAGGACATAGATTTCGAGTCCCACTGCGAGCACCACATGGTGCCGATCATCGGCCGGGCGCATGTGGCCTATCTGCCCAAGCGGCGCGTCGTGGGCATCAGCAAGCTGGCCCGGGTGGTCGAAGCCTATGCCAAGCGCCTGCAGATCCAGGAAAAGATGACGGCGCAGATCGCCAACATCATCCAGGATGTGCTGGAGCCGCGCGGTGTGGCCGTGGTGGTGGAGGCAGAGCACCAGTGCATGACAACCCGCGGCGTGCACAAGCCCGGTGTGGGCATGGTGACCAGCCGCATGCTGGGCGCGTTCCGGAACAACACCGACACCCGGCGCGAGTTCCTCTCGCTGATCGGTCTGCCTGGCAACCACTAGGTAGCGCTATACTTGGCGCGAGGCGCCGAGGTTGCGCCGGTGCCGCGCCAGCCGACCATCGTGAAGCTCTTGTCACGCCAGAACCGGCGGAGTGGGCGGTGTTGCCTATCGGCCCGCGCTTCTTGGCTTCACGCCGAAGCAGCGACGCGCTAAGCTGGTGTTCAAGCGGATGAGCCGAAGGGGAATGTGCCCATGCAGTACCAGCTTGCACAGATCAACATCGCGAAGTTTCGCGTTCCCATGGAGGATCCTGTTAACCGCGACTTCGTGGCCAACCTGGATCGCGTGAACGCCATCGCCGAGCAGCAGCCCGGATTCGTCTGGCGCCTGATTGGCGAGGGCGAAAACGCAACCGATATCCAGGCCTATGACGATCCGAACATCCTCGTGAACATGTCCGTGTGGGCGGACATCGAGTCCCTGGCCGCCTTCGTCTATCGCACGCCGGCCCATCTGGACATCATGCGCCGAAGACGCGAGTGGTTTGAGCGATTGGACATTTTCCAGGCGCTCTGGTGGGTGCCCGCCGGACACCGTCCGGATGTTGCGGAAGGACGGCAGCGCCTGGAGCATCTGCAACGGCATGGACCGACAGCCCAGGCCTTTACCTTCAGACAGCCCTACAGGTCCCCTGCCTTTGGAGACGAAGATAGCCCGGTACTGGATCGTTGTGCCTAGGACCTCCGCGTACGTGCCGTGCCCCATGCATTGCCGGCTGACAAGCACGGTTCCTGCCCTTACCATGCCGACGCTTCATCTCTCGGACCGTTTCCAGGATAACGCATGCTTGACCTGCGGCCGGTATTCTTCGTCAACGGCCTGATCCTCTCTGTCCTGGCCCTGGCCATGATCCTTCCGGCGCTGGTCGACCTGGGCGACGGCAGTCCCGATTGGCAGGTCTTTGCCGCGACCTCGGCGCTCACGCTTTTCGTCGGCATCAGCCTGATCCTGACCACGCGCAGCAACTGGCGCGAAATGGGCCTGCGCCAGGCTTTCCTGATGACCACCATGATCTGGGTCGTGATCGCGGTCTTCGGCGCCCTGCCGTTCACCTTCACCTCGGCCGGGCTCAGCTATACCGATGCCTTCTTCGAGTCCATGTCGGGCATCACGACCACCGGTGCGACGGTGCTGAGCGGTCTGGACGAGACCTCGCGGGGCATCCTGATCTGGCGCGCCCTGCTGCAGTGGCTGGGCGGAATCGGTATCATCGTCACGGCCATCTCCATCCTGCCGATGCTGCGGGTGGGGGGCATGCAGCTCTTCCGAATCGAGGCCTTCGACACCGACAAGGTCCTGCCGCGTGCAGCCCAGATCGCGGGCGAAATCCTGCTGATCTACATGGGCTTCACCCTGCTGGCTGCGCTGATCTACTGGTTCCTGGGCATGAGCGGCTTCGATTCCATTGCACATGCCTTCACCTCGATCGCCACGGGCGGTTACTCGACCCACGACGACTCCATAGGCCACTACGATTCGGCGGCCCTGGATTACGCCGTCAGCGGCGTCATGATCATGGGCAGCATCCCCTTCGTGCTCTATGTCCGGGCCATGCACGGCAACCTGTCCGCCCTGCTCCACGATTCGCAGATCCGAGCCATGCTGGGCATCATGGCCGTTTCCATCCTGTCCCTGGCGGCCTACCTGTTCCTGGAATCGGGTCTGGCGCCCCTGGAAGCCCTGCGCTTCACCACCTTCAACGCCATCTCGATCATGACCGGCACCGGCTATGCCACGGCGGCCTTCGATCTCTGGGGCGGGTTCGCGTTGGCGGTCTTCTTCCTGCTGATGTTCATCGGCGGCTGTGCCGGTTCCACGTCCTGCGGGATCAAGGTCTTCCGCTTCCAGATCCTCTATGCCACAGCCCGCACACAGCTGAAGCGCCTAATGCAGCCCAACGGCATCTTCATCGCCCGCTACAACGGGCAACCCATTACCGAACAGGTGTCCCTGTCGGTCATGAGCTTCTTCTTTCTCTATATCGCCAGTTTTGCCGTCCTGGCGGCCGTTCTCGGCTGGACAGGGATGGACTTCATAACGGCGCTGTCGGGGGCGGCCACAGCGATTTCGAACGTGGGGCCAGGCCTTGGCGAGACCATCGGGCCGGCCTCGACCTTCGCCAGCCTGCCCGATGCCGCCAAGTGGATGCTGGCGGCCGGGATGATCCTGGGGCGCCTGGAGCTGTTTACCGTCCTGATCCTCTTCACGCCGCATTTCTGGCGCGGCTGAAGCGCATCAGTTCAGCAGTGCACTATCGGCCCAGACGGTGATGACGAGCCCAAGGAAGAAATCCAGGAAGACCAGGGCGGCAGCCGTGCCGCGCCCCACCTGCAGGGCCTGGCGTGCCACAAAGCCGTGATAGACCAGCACGGCCAGCAGGACGATGAAGGTCAGGCCCACCGACAGGTTGCCGGGCAGCAGCAGTCCCACCAACGTGGCTGCGGCAAAGACCAGGGTCTGGAGCACGCGGATCCAGTTGAAGGCGGTGATGTAGTGGAAATAGTGCGCGTCGCGGTCCATCTGCCGGCAAAGGCCGTCCATGATCACGGGATAAAGCGTCCAGGAGATGATATAGGCGGGCAACTGGATGGCCAGGATGGTCGGCCAGCCGGCAGTGATCTCCAGTTCCCGAACATGCAGGTGCAGCAGGACCAGCCAGACCGGCAGGACGATCACGGCGGCAAAGAAGGACTTGCGGAAATCATCGCCCGTTTTGCCCAGGTAGGACAGGCCCTGTGGATCGAACCGAGCCAGGCGCCAACTGCCGTAGAAGGCCTGGAGGATTTCACCCAGGGCCGGCGCCTTCACGTGAAGTAGCCCCGCAGGATGCGATGATAGATTCGGGCCAGGCTTTCCACATCAGCGGCCGGCGTGCGTTCGTCGATCTTGTGCATGGTCTGACCAACCAGGCCAAACTCGGCGACCTGGCAATAGTCCTTGATGAAGCGCGCGTCCGAGGTGCCGCCGGTTGTCGAAAGCTCGGGGCGGCGCCCGGTTTCCGTCTCGACCGAGCTGGCAATCAGTTCGCTGAAGGGCCCCGGCGGGCAGAGGAAGGACTCCCCCGACAGCTTGATCTGCAGGTCATAGTCCCCGCCGATGCGGTCCAGGGTTTCGCGCAGCCAGGATTCCAGCGACGCGCCGCTGTGCAGGTCGTTGAAGCGGATGTTGAAGGTTGCCCGTGCCTCGCCAGGAATGACGTTGGTGGCCGGGTTGCCCACGTCGACGGTGGTGACCTGGAGGGTCGAGGCCTGGAAGTGTTCACTGCCCTGGTCCAGCGGTTCGGCCGTCAGGGCCGCCAGCATGGTGACCAGCCGGTGCACGGGGTTGTCCGCCAGATGCGGATAGGCGGTGTGGCCCTGCACGCCGCGGACCGTCAACCAGCCGTTCATGCTGCCACGCCGGCCGATCTTGATCATGTCACCCAGTTCGCCGGGGTTGGTGGGTTCGCCCACCAGGCAGGCGTCGAGCCTTTCCCCCTGTTCGGCCAGCCACTGAAGCACTTTTCGGGTGCCGTTGATGGAGGGGCCTTCCTCGTCGCCGGTGATCAGCAGGCTGATGGAACCGGCAGGCGCGCCCTGGGCCGCCAGGTAGGCCGATACGGCGGCGACGAAGGCAGCGACCGCCCCCTTCATATCCGAGGCGCCGCGCCCGAAGAGCATGCCGTCCCGCAGCTCGCCCGAGAAGGGATCGCAGCTCCAGGCAGCGGGATCGCCGGTGGGCACCACGTCGGTGTGCCCGGCAAAGCAGATGTTCGGGGCGGCGGTGCCCAGGCGGGCGTAGAGGTTGTCCACGTCTGGCGTGCCATCCTCGGAGAAGACAAGGCGGTGGCAGGTGAAGCCCAAGGTTTCCAGTTCCGCCTGCAGCAGGTCCAGCGCCCCGCCTTCGGCAGGTGTCACGCTGGGACAGCGGATCAGCCGCTGGGTGAGGTCAACGGGATCCAGAACGCCGGATGACATGACAACCTCTTGCTTCAGGTGCGCAGCAGCTCGTTGATCGAGGTCTTCGCGCGCGTACCTTCGTCGACGCGCTTGACGATCACGGCGCAGTAGAGGCTGGGGCCGGGCGAGCCGTCCGGCAGGGGCTTGCCGGGCATGGAGCCGGGGACCACCACCGAGTAGGACGGCACCTCGCCGCGGAACTTCTCGCCGGTCTCACGATTGATGATGGTGGTCGAAGCGCCGAGGTAGACCCCCATGGACAGGACCGAACCTTCGCGCACGATCACGCCTTCGGCCACCTCGGAGCGCGCACCGATGAAGACACCGTCCTCGATGACCACCGGATTGGCCTGCAGGGGCTCCAGGACGCCGCCGATGCCGGCGCCGCCGGATATATGGCAGTTCTTCCCGATCTGGGCACAGGAACCGATGGTAGCCCAGGTGTCGACCATGGTGCCGCTGTCCACGTAGGCGCCCAGGTTCACGAAGGAGGGCATCAGGACGACGTCCGACGCAATATGGGCCGAGCGGCGGACCGTGCAGTTCGGGACGGCGCGGAAACCGGCCTCGCGAAAATGTTCTTCGGTCCAGCCGGCAAACTTCGAGGGGACCTTGTCGAACCAGACCGCCTCGCCGTGATTCACGTCGCGCGGACCGCCCGGCATGACGGTCATGTCGTTCAGGCGGAAGGACAGGAGCACGGCTTTCTTGAGCCACTGGTTGACGTGCCATTCGCCGTCCTCGTGCCGTTCGGCAACCCGGAAACGACCACTGTCGAGGCCCTCCAGGGCCAGTTCCACGCCATCCCGGACCACGCCCTCGGTCTTGGGGGTGATCTTGTCGCGCTCTTCCCAGGCGTTCTCGATGACGCCTTTCAGGTCTTCTGTCTGCATTGTCTTGACGTCTCTGCTCACGGGGTTGGGCCAGGCGGCCAGTTTATCGGGCGCGGCAGAAGATGCGGCAGGCCCCGGTTCAAGTCAATCGCGTCAGCTGGCTTTTGCAGCCGGAAACCTGCGGTCAGCCCCGCCTGTCCTGCAGGTCTTCCAGCCAGCTGGCCAGGTCTTCGGTGTGATGGTGGATGTAGTCGCCTTCGTCGGGCGGCGCGCTCCAGTTGGCTTCGTGTCGCACCCAGACGGTGGTCATGCCGCGGGCATGGGCGGGTTTCAGGTTGCGCGCCGAATCCTCGAAGAAGACCGTCCGTTCGGCAGCCAGGCCGTGGTTCTCCAGAATCTGATCATAGGGGCCTTCATCGGGCTTCGGCACGAAGGCGGCCGCACGGATATCGAAGATGGCTTGGAAATGGCGGGTCAGTGCCAGGCGTTCCAGGACGCGCTCGGCATGAGCGGTATCGGCATTGGTGAAGATCACCTTGCGGCCCGGCAAGGCCGTAAGGGCAGCATCCAGGCGCGGGTTGGCCTCCAGGCCCGACAGATCGATGTCATGGACGAAGTCCAGGTAGTCCCCCGGCTCGATGGCGTGCTCCGTCATCAGGCCGCGCAAAGTCGTGCCGTGGGAATGGAAGAAGGACTTCTGCATGCGCCGGGCCTCTTCCGCGGACAGGCCGAAGCGCTGCTCGATGAACAGGCCCATGCGGCGGTCAATCTGGTCGAACAGGCGACAGGAGGCCGGGTAGAGCGTGTTGTCCAGGTCGAACAGCCAGGTTTCAACCTCGCGCGGATGCGGCGGTGGGGTCTGGGGAGCGTTTTTGGTCTGCATGGCAGAGAAGGTGGCGCAAAGGGGCGCCGGGGGCAAGGGCCAGACAGCCGTTCTTGCCCTTCAGCCGCGTATCACCGAAGCGCCTGGAGGCACGTTCTCGTGAATCTCGTGGCAGGGCCCAGGTGGGGGCTGTTGACCCGCCGGCCGGTCGGGATGCCAGATCCTGCATTCGCCCGGCGGCGGCATGTGGCCGTAGGGCGCGCGATCTTCGGCCCAGCCACCGGAGCTCCCGCAGCCCGCCAGGAGGAGTGTGGACGCGACACAGGCCAGCTGGAGATTGGCTTTGCCTGTCCTGGTAAGTGCCATCGGATACGCTCCCGTCCTGTTCTCTGTCGTATCTGAGGGAAGCTTACTGCAGATCGCGGCCTGCCTGCATCGGTCAATTTCCGGGCGGGCGCCAGTTCGCTCACCCCCGCCCGTGCGGCGCCGTGTAGTCGAGGATCGGGCCCTTGGGGACCACGCCGGTCGGATTGATCATGTCGTGACTGACATAATAGTGATGCTTGATGTGGTGCAGGTCCACCGTCTCGGCCACGCCCGGCATCTGGTAGAGTTCGCGGGTGTAGGCCCAGAGGTTTGGATAGTCCACGATTCGGCGCAGGTTGCACTTGAAGTGGCCGACATAGACCGGATCGAAGCGGATCAGCGTCGTGAACAGCCGCCAGTCGGCCTCGCTCAGGTGATCGCCCACCAGGTAGCGGTTCCGGGACAGTCGCTCCTCAAGCCAGTCCAGGGAATCGAACAGCGGGATTACCGCTTCCTCGTAGGCCTGCTGCGTGGTGGCGAAACCCGACTTGTAGACGCCGTTGTTCACCGTGTCATAGACGCGTGCATTCACGGCATCGATTTCCTCGCGCAGCTCCGGCGGGTAGAAATCGTGATCGACGTCAGTGTAATCCTGAAAGGCCGTGTTCAGCATGCGGATGATCTCGGCTGATTCGTTGCTGACGATGGTGCCCTTCTTCTTGTCCCAGAGGGTCGGGACGGTCACGCGTCCGCTGTAGTCGGGCTTGGCTTTGGTATAGAGCTGATACAGGTAGTCGAAGCCGAACAGCGGATCGCCTGTCGCGCCGTCTTCCTCGCGGAATTCCCAGCCGTTCTTGCCCATGTACCAGTGCACGACGGAAACGGGCAGCAGGTCCTCCAGCTTCTTCAACTTGCGGAAGATCAAGACCCGGTGCGCCCAGGGACAGGCCAGCGAGACATAGAGGTGATAGCGGTCGGGCTCGGCCTTGAAGCCGCCTTCGCCGGAAGGACCGGGGCTGCCGTCGGCAGTGATCCAGTTGCGGAAGGCGCTGGCATCGCGCTCGAAGCGGCCGCCATGCTTGTCCGTGTCGTACCACTGGTCGTGCCATTGACCGTCGATCAGCAGTCCCATTGTCTTTCCTTTCCTCGTTCGCCGGCTCGGTCGTGCCCGTTCACTGCGTGACGGGCAGGTCGGCCAGCAGCAGTTCGCTGTCTTCCCGGGCGGTAACTGTCACCCGAGGGGTATCCGTGATGACGGCCCCGTCACGGGCTTTCAATGTTTCAGGGGAGGCGTCCGCATCCGCAACCTCCACCCGGCCTGTCGCCAGGACCAGGTAGGCTTGCCGCGCGGGTTCGAGAGATACCTCCAGGCTTTGTCCGGACTTCAGCAGGCTGCCGAACAGGGCGGCGTCCTGGTGGATTTCCAGGGCGTCCTGGTGGCTGCGACCCGAGGCCAGCGGCACAAGTTCGCCGGCCCGTTCCGCCCGGGGGAAGCTGCGCGTTTCCCAGTGCGGCTTCAGCTGGGCTTGGTTTGGCAGGATCCAGATCTGGAACAGGGTGGTTGGCTTGTCCTCGTAGTTGTACTCGGCATGTAGGATGCCCTTGCCGGCGGACATGACCTGAACATCGCCTGCTTCGGTGCGCCCCTCGTTGCCCAGGTGGTCCTGGTGCGTGATCGCGCCCTCGCGGACATAGGTGATGATCTCCATGTCGCGGTGGCCGTGCATGTCGAATCCCCGGCCCGGAGCGACGGTATCGTCGTTCCAGACACGCAAGGGGCCGACCCCCATGCGAGACGGGTCATGGTAGTTCGCGAAGCTGAAGTGATATTTGGCGTTCAGCCAGCCGGTCTCGAAGTGACCGAGCTGTTCGAACGGGCGTGCTTCAATCATGACCGCATCTCCTTGGGGACAAGGGACGAACCTGGCCGTCCCGCATGCTTACCCTTTCAGCTTCCGGGCAATTTCGGCAACGTGCTGGCCCTGGTAGCGGGCAATGTCCAGCTCGTTCTCGCTGGGCTGGCGGCTGCCGTCGGCACCGGCCAGTGTGCTGGCGCCATAGGGTGTGCCGCCGCTGATTTCTTCCATGTTGGTCAAGCCGGGGTGGCTGTAGGGGACGCCCACGATCACCATGCCATGATGCAGCAGCGTGGTGTGAATCGAGGTCAGCGTCGTTTCCTGCCCGCCATGCTGGCTGGCGGTGGAGGTAAAGGCGCTGCCCACCTTGCCGATCAGCTTGCCATTGCCCCAGAGCCCGCCGGTCTGGTCCCATAGGTTGCGCATCTGGCTGGTCATGTTGCCAAAGCGCGTGGGCGTGCCGACAATGATCGCGTCGTAGTTTTCCAGCTCGTTGACATCCTGCAGGACCTCGCCCGCCTGGTCGGTCTTGTAGCCGGAGTTCTTGCGGACCTCTTCCGGAACCAGTTCCGGAACACGCTTCAGGGTGACGTCGGCGCCGTCCACCTGCCTGGCCCCGTCCGCAACGGCCTGGGCCATGGTTTCGATGTGTCCGTAGCTTGAATAGTAGAGAACGAGAACCTTGGTCATTGTTGTCTCCGTGCGCTGATGTGAAATCCGTTGCCGCTGTTCTGAACGGCTGACTTGATTATATGTTTGTTTCCGTAGGTATGATAAGAGCGTACAAATTCAATTCATCGTTTCTCCTGGAGAAACCTACCGACGAAGCAGACGGATTGGGCGATGTTTGACTTCCTGCCTTCCATGGCGGTTTTCGTGAACGTGGTCGAAAGCGGCAGCTTTTCCGCTGCTGCGCGTAACCTCAATCTTTCGAAGTCTGCCGTATCCAAGACGATCTCGCGCCTGGAGGAGGGGCTGGGCACGCGCCTTCTGAATCGCACCACCCGCAAGCTGTCCCTGACCGAAGCGGGCCGCAGCTATTACGAGGGCTGCCGGCGCATGCTGAACGAGGCGGAGGCCGCCAACCAGGCCGTGCACCGCCTGTCGGATGCGCCGCGCGGAACCCTGCGCGTCAACCTGCCCATGTCTTTCGGTACCCTGCAGGTGGCGCCCCTGCTGCCCCTCTTCCTGCAAAGCTTTCCGGAAATCGACCTGGATGCCGCCTTCGACGACCGTCCCGTGGATCTGGTCGAAGAGGGCTATGACATGGCCATCCGGATCGGAGTCCTTTCGGATTCAAGCCTGATCGCCAGGCGCCTGGCTCCCAATCGACGCGTGCTCTGTGCCGCGCCAAGCTATCTTGAGGAACAGGGTGCGCCCCAGAGTCCAGAGGCCTTGGCGGCACATTCCTGCCTGCTCTACAGCTATCAGGCATCAGGCGACAACTGGCGCCTGATCGGGCCCGATGGCGAGCGCCGGATCCGGGTTAGCGGCCGTTTGCGCCTGAACAACGGTGAGGCCATCCGTGCGGCCGCTGTCGCCGGCCTGGGCATCGCCTACCTGCCGACCTTCATTGCAGGCGCGGACCTCCAGACTGGCCAGCTTGTCCCGGTCCTGCCCGACTGGATGGACGATGGACTGGGGGCCGTTCACGCCGTCTACCCGGCCGGCCGGCACCTTTCGCCGAAGGTCCGGGTCTTCATCGACTTCCTGGCGCAGCATTTCGGCAAGGAGCCGACCTGGGACCAGGCCTTGCGCGAAGCCTGCCGGGGGCAGGCCACGGGATAGGTACCTGTGTCGCCCGCAGGGCTGTCTTGTTCGCCTTTCGGTGGATTCCGCAAAACCCTCGTGCTATATGGCTAAGAGTCACGCCGTTTCAGAAGCCAAGAAGACCGCGAGATGACACATACGTTCGAACGACGAAGAGAGAGCCGGTGAACAACCGGCAGCACGCAACGGGGCCAGGTAGCGCCTGTTGCGGAACGCTCCTGTCTTCTTCATAGCTTCGAACGGATTGCTTCAAATGACACACCAATTCATGCCCGAACGGCCCTCGGACGGCCCGCTGATCGACCCACTGCTGGACCGGACCTTCGGTCACGAACGCCACGGCAAGACGGTCTATCGCTTGCGTGAGGAGATACGGCCTATCAAGGCGCTGTCCTTCGTGGCGGTGCATGAGGATGGCAGCCTGCTGGCCTCCATCCGCTACTGGCCCATCCGCATCGAGGAGACGCCTGCGATCCTTCTGGGGCCGCTGGCCGTGGAGCCGGCGCAGCAGGGCCGGGGGATCGGCAAGGGCCTCGTCTATCACAGCCTGACCGAGGCCCGGAAACAGGGGCACAGCATCTGCGTTGTCGTGGGCGAGCCTTCCTATTACGTGCCTTTCGGCTTCCAGTCCGCCGTCAGCTATGGACTGATCCTGCCGGGCCCGGTGGATCCGCCGCGCTTCCAGGTGCTGGAGCTGAAACCCGGGGCACTGGACGAGGTCCAGGGCATGATCGGGCGCGAGGAAAGCGCGGCCCTGCCCGTCGAGACTAGGGACCTCGAGACAGGAGACGCGGACAGCGTTCGGCAGGTTTCCTGAAGCGCTTTCCGGCGGGGCTCAGTTCAGCCGCCAGATTTCGAAGGTCAGTGCGATCGCGTAGCCGGTCCACAGCAGGTAGGGCACGAGCAGCCAGGCCGCTGCTCGGCTGTGCCGGTCGAAGGCCACCAAGGTGGCCGCCAGGACCAGCAGCAGGATAATTGCTTCCAGCAGGGCCAGGCCCGGACTGCGCAGGCCGAAGAACAGGAAGGTCCAGAGCAGGTTGAGGGCCAGTTGCAGGCCCCAGAGGCCCAGTGCGCCCCTGGTCCGGCGCCAGCCGCCCCGGCACCAGACCAGCCAGGCCGCAACGGCCATCATGATGTAGATCAGGGTCCAGACGATGGGAAAGGCCAGGTCTGGCGGCGTGAAGGCGGGCTTGGTCAGATTGCTGTACCAGCTTTCCAGTGCGGCGCGCGTGGGCAGGCTGCCGATCTGTCCCACTGCCAGGGTCAGGACCAGGAAACCCACCAGGACCAGCCAGTTACGCCGTCCCTGCATCAGACTGTCTCCCCTTCATTCTGTCGGATCACTTCACCGGCCAGGTAGAGCGATCCACAGATCAGTATACGCCCCGGTTGCGCACTGCACTGTACCAGATCCTGCAGGGCCTGGGAGAGATTTGACGCCGGTTCGGCACGGACTCCGCACTCACGGGCGTGCCAGGCGGCCTCCTCGGCGCTCAGGGAATTGGGTTCGCCCGGAATTTCCACGGCGCGCAGCTGTCGGACGAGCGGCGCCAGAGGTTCCAGGAAGGCCGCGGCCGTCTTGCTGTTCAGCATGCCGTAGACCAGGTCCAGGGGCTTGGTCTCTGCGCTGTCGGGCAAAGCGTTCAGCGCGCGGGCCAGCGCCTGGCCGGCGGCGGCGTTGTGTCCGCCGTCCAGCCAGAGCTCCCAGCCCTGAGGGAGGTTGGCGGGCAGGTTCCCCTCGCTCAGGTGCTGCAGGCGGGCCGGCCAGGAGGCCTTCTTCAGGCCCCGGGCGACCGATGCCGGGTCCGGCAGGAAGGCGTTCAGCTGCCGGGCGGCTGCCAGGGCCAGACCGGCATTCTCGACCTGGTGCGGGCCGGGCAGGCCCGGCAAGGGCCAACGTGTCTCGCCGGACGACTGGCGGAAGAGAACCTCGTTGCCCTGTCGCTCCACATCGAAGTCACGCCCCTGGATGAAGAGCGGTGCGCCCACTTCCTCGGCGCGGTCCTGAATGGCCTGAAGGGCTTCAGGGGGTTGCAGGCCTATGATGGCCGGCACGTCAGGTTTCAGGATGCCGGCCTTCTCCCGGGCGATCTTCTCCAGGCTGTCGCCCAGATACTGCATGTGGTCCATCGAGATCGGGGTGAGGATGGTCAATTCCGGATGCGCGACGACATTGGTGGCATCCAGCCGGCCACCCAGCCCGACTTCCAGCAGAAGGATACCGGCAGGCTGCCGCGCGAAGGCCAGGAAGGCCGCGGCTGTCGTGATCTCGAAAAAGGTGATGGGGGCTTCGCCGTTGGCGGCCTCGCATTCCTCGAGCAGGGCCAGCAGGTCCGGCTCGGAGATCAATTGGCCGGACAGGCGGATGCGTTCGTGGAACCGTGCCAGGTGCGGCGAGGTATAGACATGCGTGGCGCGGCCACTTTCCTCGAGCATGGCGCGCAGCATGGCGAGCACCGAGCCCTTGCCGTTGGTGCCGGCCACATGGACGACGGGAGGCAGCTGCCGCTCGGGATGGCCGAGCGCTGCAAGCAGGTTTTCCACCCGGCCCAGCGAAAGGTCGATGATCTTGGGATGTAGCCGATTCAGACGCGCCAGGACGGCGTCACTGTTCTGTGACACGCTCCGCCTCGGGCTTGGCCGGCTTCTTACCGGATTTCTCGTCCTTCGCGGCGGGCTTTTCGGACTCCGCCGTGCTGCTGCCCTTTGCCTCGTCTGAGGCGGCCGCCTTGGATGCGGCTTTCTTGCCCTTGCCGGAAGCAGGCAGAGCTTCGCCCAGCAGGGGCTCGCGCAGCAGCTTCAGGGTCCGGCCCAGCGTTTCCTGAAGTTCGTTGCGCGGCACGACCATGTCCAGCATGCCGTGTTCCAGCAGGTATTCGGCGCGCTGGAATCCGGGCGGCAGGGTTTCGCGGATCGTCTCCTCGATGACGCGGGCGCCGGCAAAACCGATGACCGCGCCGGGCTCGGCGATCTGGATATCGCCCAGCATGGCGAAGGAGGCCGAGACCCCGCCCGTGGTGGGGTCGGTCAGCAGGACGATGTAGGGCAGGTTCTTTTCCTTCACCATCTCCACGGCAATGACGCTGCGCGGCAGCTGCATCAGGGAAAGAATGCCTTCCTGCATGCGCGCCCCGCCGGAGGAGGGAATGGTGATGAGTGCCGCATCCTTCTCCACGGCCAGTTTCGCCGCGGCCAGCAGGCCCTCACCCACGGCCACGCCCATGGAGCCGCCCATGAAGGAGAAGTCGAAGATGGCCGTCACCGCCTTTTGCCCGCCGATGGTACCGTGGGCCACCTGGATGGCGTCCTGCTCGCCGGTCTTGGAGCGCGCCTTCTTCAGGCGTTCGGTATAGCGCTCACGGTCGCGGAACTTCAGGGGATCCTGGATGGTCTCCGGCAAGGAGATGCGGGTGTACTTGCCCTCGTCGAACAGCAGCTTCATGCGCGTGGTGGGACCGATGCGCATGTGATGGCCGCAGTTCGGACAGACACGCAGCTGCTCCTCCAGCTCGCGGTGGAAGACCATGTGCTCGCAGGCCGGGCACTTTTCCCAGAGATTGTCGGGAACCTCGTTCTTGGAAGACACCAGCGCCTGTAGCTTCGGGCGCACATAGTTCGTGATCCAGTTCATCGGTCCAGTCCCGTTCGCAGGTTGCGCACCAGCTCCGTGACGGAGTCGACCAGGCCCGCGCCGGCCTTGCCGTTCTCGTCCAGACCTTCGGCAATGCGTTCGACGATGGCCGAGCCCACAACGGCCGCGTCAGCCACCTTGCCGATGGCGGCGGCATGTTCCGGGGTGCGTATGCCGAAACCAACGGCCACCGGCAGCTTGCTGTGGCGCTTGATGCGCTCGATGGCGGCGCCCACTTCCTCGGCGGCCGCAGCACGCGTCCCGGTTATGCCAAGGATGGAAACGTAGTAGAGAAAACCGCTGGTGTTCTCCAGCACCTTGGGCAGACGCTTGTCATCGGTGGTCGGCGTGGCCAGGCGGATCCAGTGCAGGCCGGCCTGGATGGCCGGCAGGCAGAGTTCGCGGTCCTCTTCCGGTGGCAGGTCGACGATGATCAGGCCATCGACGCCGGCCTCGCTGGCCAGGGTCAGGAACTTGTCGACCCCCATGTGATAGATGGGGTTGTAGTAGCCCATCAGGATGACCGGTGTCTTGCTGTCCTCGGCCCGAAAGCGCCGCACGACTTCGAGTGTCTTGGCCAGCGATATGCCGTTCTTCAGGGCCCGCTGGGAACTGGCCTGGATGGCCGGACCGTCCGCCATGGGATCGGAGAATGGCATCCCGACCTCAATCAGGTCGGCGCCGGCTTCGGGCAGGGCCCGCAGCAGCTGATAGGTGGTCTCGGTGTCTGGATCCCCGGCAGTGATGAAGGTGACCAGGCCGGCGCGGCCCTGGTCCTTCAGTTCGGCAAAGCGGGCGTCGATACGGCTTTCGGCAATCTGGACGGAGGTCGCAGTGCTCACAGTTCCACCCCCAGCTTCTCGGCTACGGCAAAGATATCCTTGTCACCGCGTCCGCAGAGGTTGACCACCAGCAGGTGATCGCGCGGCAGCTCCGGAGCGACCTTCATCACCTGGGCCAGGGCATGGCTGGGCTCCAGGGCTGGGATGATGCCTTCGGTGGCGGTGCAGAGCTTGAAGGCTTCCAGCGCCTCCTCGTCGGTCACGGCTGCGTAGTCAACCCGGCCGCTTTCATGCAGCCAGGAGTGCTCGGGACCGATTCCGGGGTAGTCGAGGCCCGCCGAAATGGAATAGGCGTCGATGATCTGGCCATCGTCGTCCTGCAGCAGGTAGGTGCGGTTGCCGTGAAGCACACCGGGTTCGCCGCCGTTGAGGGAGGCGGCATGCTCGCCGCTGTCCAGGCCATGGCCGGCGGCCTCGACCCCGATCATCTTCACATCCGGCTCGTCCAGGAAGGGGTGGAACAGGCCGATGGCATTGGAGCCGCCGCCGATGCAGGCCACCAGCGTGTCCGGAAGGCGGCCTTCCGCCTGCAGGATCTGCTCGCGGGTTTCGCGCCCGATGACGGACTGGAAATCGCGCACCATGGCCGGATAGGGGTGCGGTCCGGCGGCCGTGCCGATGATGTAGAAGGTGCTGTCCACATTGGCGACCCAGTCGCGCAGCGCCTCGTTCATGGCATCCTTCAGGGTGCCGGTGCCGCTTTCCACGGGGATGACCTCGGCGCCCAGCAGCTTCATGCGGAAGACATTTGGCGCCTGCCGCTTCATGTCGGTGGCGCCCATGTAGACCACGCAGGGCAGGTTGAAGCGGGCGCAGACCGTGGCCGTAGCCACGCCGTGCTGGCCGGCGCCGGTTTCCGCAATGATGCGCGTCTTGCCCATGCGACGCGCCAGCAGGATCTGCCCCAGCGTGTTGTTGATCTTGTGCGCGCCGGTGTGATTCAGCTCGTCGCGCTTGAAGTAGATCCGCGCGCCGCCCAGGTACTCGCTCAGCCGCTCGGCGTGATAGAGCGGGCTGGGCCGTCCCACGTAGTGCTGGGCATAGTATTCGAGTTCCCGCTTGAAGTCCGGGTCCGCGCCAGCCTCGTCGTAGGCGCGCTCAACCTCGAGCACCAGGGGCATGAGGGTTTCGGCGACAAAGCGCCCGCCGAAAATTCCGAAGTGGCCAAATTCATCCGGCCCGGATCTGTAGGTATTGAGCGGTTCGGTCATTCTGAATGTCTGTAAAACGAGTGCAAGAGCGAGCCGGGACCCTGTCCCGCCCATCCGGCACGCGACCGGATGATAGGCCTGCACTTTGCCGCATTACGCCGCCTCCCGCAACGCCAGAAGCCGCAGTTTGCAGCATCCTGGCACTTCATTTTCCTAGAGGCTGCGTGCCTTTTCCAGGAATGCGCGGATCAGGTCGGGATTTTTCTTTCCGGGGCTGTCCTCGACACCGGAGGACACATCCACGGCCGGCGCCTGGCTGATGGAGACGGCTTCGGCCAGGTTATCGGCGTTCAGGCCGCCTGAAAGCATCCAGGGCAAGCGTCCCTTCCGGCCAGCCAGCAGTCGCCAGTCGAAGGACAGGGCATTGCCGCCCGGCAAGGCATTGGTCATGGATTTCGGGGCCTTGGCGTCGAAGAGGATCATGTCGGCGGCGAATTCATATTCGGCAACCTGTTCCAGGTCCTCGTGCTTTGCCACCTTCACGGCCTTCATGACCGGACGTCCGTGAGCGCTGCGGATTTCTGCCACGCGCTTGGGGGGTTCGCTGCCGTGCAGCTGGATCATGTCCAGGGGCACCTGTTGCAGGATCTCGCCGAGCAGGCTGTCGTCGGGATCGACGAACAGGCCAACCTTCAGCACGCCTTCCGGCAGATGACGGGCCAGCATTGCAGCCTGGGCCTTGTCCACCGAGCGCGGACTGGGTGGATAGAAGACCAGTCCGGCATAGCGTGCGCCATGGCGCGCCGCGGCGTCGGCTGCCTCGGGCGAATTGACTCCGCAGATCTTGACCTCGGGCCGGCTCATGTCGCGTTCCTCTCCACACGCAGCGGCCAACCGGTGCGCCGGGCGAAAACCACGGAGAGCACGGTTGCGGCTACGGAGAGCGAGACATAATTGGCCACGGCGGCAAAGACAATGCCGGGTATGGACAGCCCCACGCCCTGCTCCAGGGACAGCAGCAGGAAGTTGACCAGGCTCAATCCCAGGTCTACCGGCAGGATGGTGACCAGCAGCAGGCCGCAGAAGGGCAGCAGGATGCCCTTGGCCTCCTGAACGGCGCGCAGGAAAGAGTAGCCTGTTCCCAGTGCGGCCGCCGGCAGGACGAACGAGAAGCCAACCGCCACCACCAGTCCGGCCAGGATGCCGACCACCAGTCCCGGTCCCAGCGCCGGCATGCCGTTGGGGGTGCCGGCAAAGCCACCAAAGGCCATGAGACAGAGGACGACGACGCCCGAGATCATGAAGAAAAGGCCCAGCCCGCGGACGAAGAAGCGCAGCTCGCGGGCGCGCCAGGCGGGAATGTAATCCTGTCGCCGGCTTGGCGCGGCAATGAACCAGTAGCGATAGACGGCGACCGAGAACCAGACCGAAAGGAACAGGTCCACACCCAGGATGAAGAAGCTGGCCGGTCCGCCCAGCCCTATCAGGGTAAAGGCACCGGCAAGGCCGAAGCTGATCAGGATCGGCAGCAGGGCCAGCTCGGCCAGCCGGCGCCAGTGCGCCTTCAGCAGGCCCATGACCTGCGGCAAGGCCTGGCCCAGCGACAGGGGCTGCAGAGGCCGCTGGTCCGGCAAGCTGGTGAAGTCGAATTCTTCCATGGGGTCAACTATTTCTTTGCGCAGGTCCAGCGTCACGGAAAAAATGAAAAGAGAGATTCATTTCCGCCCGTGGGCCGAGTCCGTTGCCTTCAGGCCAGGTCATCCGCCAGGCGCTGCAGGGCCTCCAGGGGATCGCGCGCTTCGGTGACCGGTCGGCCGATGACCAGGCGGTCGGCCCCGGCGTCCAGCGCTTCACGCGGGGTCAGGGTGCGCTTCTGGTCGCCGCTGACCGCCCAGTCCGGACGGATGCCAGGTACCACAAGGCGGAAGTCGGGGCCGCAGTGATGGCGCAGATCGCCGATCTCGCGCGGGCTGCAGACCACGCCATCCAGGCCGCAGTCCTGGGCCAGGGTGGCCAGGCGCACCACCTGGTCCAGGACCGGGCCCGTCTGGCCCACAGCCTTCAGGTCCTGATCATCCAGGCTGGTCAGAACGGTGACGGCGACGACCCAGGGGGGCGGTATTTGCTGCTGCTCAGCCGCTTCGCGCGCGGCTTCGGCCGCTGCCCGCATCATGCTCGGCCCGCCCGAGGCATGGACATTCACGATGGCCGGGTGCAGTTGCAGGCTGCTGCGAATGGCGCCCGCAACGGTATTGGGGATGTCGTGGAACTTCAGGTCCAGGAACAGGGGAAAGCCGTCGGTGACTTCACGCGTGCCTATGGGGCCATGGGCGGTGAAGAACTCCTTGCCGACCTTGTAACCGGCCGTACGCGGTCCTTCGCCCAATGTGCGCACGAGTTGCCGCGCGCGCAGCGGATCCGCCGTATCGAGGGCAATGAAAACAGACTCCAGTCCGTCCGTCATGACAGGGTCTCGCTGTCGGGGCCACGACACACCACGGGGCGCGTCCTGGCCGGTCGGGTTTCAGGACAGGCGCTGCAGCACCTGTTGCGCGGCGGCATAGTCCTCCAGGGCCGTGCCCACGGACTTGAAGAGTGTCCGTTCCTCGTCCGAACGGCGGCCCGGCGATTCGCCGCGGGCCAGTTCGAACAGATCGGCAACCACGTCGGACGTGTCGATGGCACCGGCCTCCAGCGGCTGGACGATGTCGCCACCTTCCTTGAGGGCGCCGGCATGCGTGTCGACGAAGATGCGGCAGCCCTGGACGGCGGCATCGTCGGTTTCGCGCATGTCCGGCTTGAAGGCGCCGACAAGGTCCAGGTGCTGGCCCGGTTGCATCCATTCGCCGCGAACGAGCGGCTCGCGGCTGAGCGTTGCGCAGGAGATGACGTCGGCCCATTCGACGCCGGCCTGCAGGTCCTCGACCGCTTCGACCTTCATGGCGTCGCTGTCGAGGTCCTTGGCCAGCCGGGCGGCCTTGTCCGGGTTGCGGCCCCAGATCTTGACCTCGCGGATGGGACGGACACTGGCGTGGGCTTCGATCAGGTGTGGCGCCAGGGCCCCCGTGCCAACCATCAGCAGGCGGCTGCTGTCCTTGCGGGCCAGGAAGTCTGCGCCCAGCCCCGAAGCCGCAGCGGTTCGGCGCACCGTCAGCATCTGGCCGTCGATCATGGCCTCCGGCTCGCCCGTGACCTCGTTCATCAGCAGGTAGATGCCCATGATGGCCGGCAGGCCGCGCTCGGCGTTGCCCGGGGTGACGCGCACGATCTTGATGCCGGTGGGGCCATGCGTGTCCCAGGCCGGCATCAACAGCAGGGTCGCGTCCTGTTCACCTGGACGGGGAATGGCGTGATGATGGCGCACCGGGACTTCGGCATCGCCGGCGAAGGCCGCTTCCAGTGTGCGGACCAGTGCGGGGAAGTCCAGGCTGTTGCGCGTGTCTTCCGCGGATACCATGCGCATCGGGCGGATGTCTCCTTCCAGTGCTGAAAGAACTGTCTAGCGGTTGGCGGACTCGGAAGCAGGCAGTTTCTGCGAGCTGCTGGCGGGGGCGCTGTCGCGGCCGCGGCGCAGGTCCTCGAGCTGATGCTCGAGCGAGCGTATCTGCTCGTTCTGCCGGCGCTTCTGGCGGCGGCGTGCGGCCTGAGCGGAGAACCAGGCAAGCAGTCCACCGATCAGGAATCCCAGGAACAGGGCGACGAGGATGACCAGGAACAGGGGAGCCTGCAGTTCGATGCCGAAGGGCCAGACCAGCACATCCACGTTCTGCCGGTTTACCACGGCAAAGACCACGCCTATGACGAGCAGGGGGATGGAGATGATCCAACTCAAAAGCTTCACGGCCAATTTACCTTGTTCTGGGATGCCTGCCTTCGGGCTGCGAAGCCAGCGCGATCACTCGTTCAGTCGCTCGCGCAACTGCTTTCCGGTCTTGAAATAGGGAACGGACTTAGCCTCGACCTGGACGGCTTCGCCCGTGCGCGGGTTCCGCCCGACGCGGGAGTCACGCTGCTTGGTGGAAAAAGCACCGAAGCCGCGCAGTTCGACCCGGTCTCCGCGGGAAAGGGCTTCGGCAATTTCCTCGAATATCGTGCTGACGATGCGTTCGACATCACGGTGATAGAGATGCGGATTCATCTCCGCTATGCGTTGGATCAGTTCGGATTTTGTCATGCTTCGTTCCGCCCCCAGTAACGCCAGAGTGCCGCATTCCCGCAAAAATGGAAACCTTGCAGGGCTCCTTCTAAAAGGTGCCAGAGGCTTGAAAAGAGGTCAAGGAATATCCTTGCATAACAAGTAGATAGTTTGGGAATTTCGGCAGCTTCAGACAATCGCACGGCCGTCTCGGCAATTCATGGTTATTGTTTCGGCAGGCAGCTTTCCATAGCCATGAGGGCGCACGTTCACGTAAATAACCTATCGCGATGGGTTTATTTTATGCCATGGTAACTATATATCGAGAGCAAGGCTTGCGCGTGGTGATATTCACGAACGATCACGTGCCAGCCCATGTACACCTGTTCGGCAGTGGTCAGGTAAAGATCAACCTGACTGGTCCGGATGGGAGACCCGAGTTGGTTTGGGCCGAGGGCATGAAGCAAAGTGATGTCCGCCGGGCCATGAAACTGGTGGCACGGCGGCAGGAGGACTTCCTGGAACGATGGAAAGAAATCCATGGATGAACTGACGGACAGGCAAATCGATGAAGCTCTCGAGCGAGGCCGAGCCGCGCGTGCAGAAGAGCCGCGTGCCGCAGCTGCGTCTTATGATCCGAAAAGCCAGCGCGTCGTCGTTGAATTGACCAATGGCTGTGCCTTCGCCTTTCCGGCACGGTCGGCACAAGGGTTGGAGGCGGCCGGGACCGAAGAGCTTTCGGATATCGTGATCCTGGGGGCAGGTTACGGATTGCATTGGGAAGCGCTTGATGTGGACCTTTCAGTGCCAGATCTGCTGAACGGGCTGCTCGGGACGCGCTCTTTCATGGCCCGTCATGCCGGCAAGGCCAGCTCGATCTCCAAGGCCGCCGCCGCGCGCGAGAATGGTCGAAAGGGCGGGCGACCCAGAAAAACGGCGCGTGGTTGAAGTTACCGTTCAGGCGGACACAAAGAAAAAGGGGCACGGACCCTGTGGTCCGTGCCCCTCTTGTCGTCAGGCGGGATGAAGGACTGCCTCAGCTGTCCTTCTTCTCGTCCTCGTCCTGATCTTCTGCCTGATCCTGGGCCTCGTCCGTCTTCTCGCCTTCGCCGGTCCCGGCCTTGGCTTGGGACAGGGCCGCCCCCAGGATTTCGCCCAGGCTGGCACCGGACTCGGTGGAGCCATATTCGGCCATGGCCTGCTTCTCCTCGGCGATCTGCAGCTGCTTGATCGAGAGGTTGATGCGGCGAGTCTTCTTGTCGACCGTGGTCACCTTCGCGTCGACCTTCTCGCCCACGGCGAAGCGGTCCGGACGCTGCTCGGCCCGGTCGCGGGAGAGCTCCGCCTTGCGGATGAAGCCGGTGGCACCGTCGGCGAGTTCGAGCTCGACACCGTTGTCGTTGACCTCGGTCACCGTGCCGGTCACCGAGCTGCCCTTGCGAATGCCTTCGCTGGCACTCTCGAAGGGGTCGGACTCAAGCTGCTTGACGCCCAGCGAGATACGCTCCTTCTCGACGTCCACTTCCAGCAGCTTGACCTTGATGACCTGGCCCTTCTCGTAGTCCTGGATGGCCTCCTCGCCCGGACGGTTCCAGTCCAGGTCGGACAGGTGAACCATGCCATCGATTTCGCCCGGCAGGCCAACGAACAGACCGAATTCGGTGATGTTCTTGATCTCGCCTTCCAGTTCGGAGCCGACGGGATAGTTCTCCAGCAGCTCTTCCCAGGGATTGGCCTGGACCTGCTTGAGGCCCAGCGAGATGCGGCGCTTTTCCTCGTCCACGTCGAGGACGACCACTTCCACCTGCTGGGAGGTGGAGACGATCTTGCCCGGATGGACGTTCTTCTTGGTCCAGCTCATCTCGGAGACGTGCACCAGGCCCTCGATGCCGGCTTCCAGCTCCACGAAGGCGCCGTAGTCGGTGATGTTGGTGACGCGACCCTCGAACTTGGCACCGACCGGGTACTTGGCGGCCACGCCTTCCCAGGGGTCGGCTTCCAGCTGCTTCATGCCCAGGCTGATGCGCTGGGTTTCGGGGTTGAAGCGGATGATCTGCACCTGCACCTGCTGTCCGATGGCCAGCGCCTCGGAGGGGTGGTTGATGCGCTTCCAGGAGATGTCCGTGACGTGCAGCAGGCCGTCGACACCGCCCAGGTCCACGAAGGCGCCGTAGTCGGTGATGTTCTTCACGACACCGGTCAGGATCTGGCCTTCCTGCAGGTTGGCGATCAGCTCACTGCGCTGCTCGGCGCGATCCTCTTCAAGCACCGCACGGCGCGAGACGACGATGTTGCCGCGGGCGCGGTCCATCTTGAGAATCTGGAAAGGCTGCGGGGTGTGCATCAATGGCGTCACATCGCGCACCGGACGGATGTCGACCTGGCTGCCGGGCAGGAAGGCAACGGCGCCGGAGAGATCGACGGTGAAGCCGCCCTTGACGCGGCCGAAGATCGTGCCGGTCACGCGCTTGCTGTCGTCGAAGGCCTT
This sequence comes from Fodinicurvata fenggangensis DSM 21160, assembly GCF_000686045.1. Classification (GTDB taxonomy): domain Bacteria; phylum Pseudomonadota; class Alphaproteobacteria; order Kiloniellales; family DSM-21159; genus Fodinicurvata; species Fodinicurvata fenggangensis. The sequence continues at coordinate 22,481 of NZ_JMLV01000002.1, read as the reverse complement.
CTCGAGGTGGTTCCAGGACTCCTCACGGCGGGCCTTGTCGCGGCTCAGCATGGATTCGCCGTTCTTGTCCTCCATGCGCTCCAGATAGACCTCGACGTCGTCGCCGATCTTGAGTTCGCTGTCCTCGCCGGCCTTGGCAAATTCGCGCAGTGCGACACGGCCTTCGGACTTGAGGCCAACATCGATGATCACGCTTTCATTCTCGATGTTGACGACACGCCCCTTCAGGACCGTGCCTTCCAGGGAGCCGACCTCGCCGAGGGATTCCTCGAGCAGGGCGGCGAATGATTCTTTCTCTTGCGGCTGGGCCGCAGTGTTGGTGGCCATTATGGTTCCTTTCGGTTCAGTGTTCAGGCCTGCCGGTTGGATCCGGCGGTCTTCCCGAAAAACTTTCGGGCTTATCGTTGCTGGATGGGGGTTCTTCCCGTTATTTCCGCGATGATCCGCAGCGCTTGTGCGAAAACCTCGTCGGCGTTCAGGGCCGTCGTATCCAGTGTTACGGCATCCTCGGCCGGTTTGAGCGGGGCCGCCGCACGGCAGCTGTCCCGTTCATCGCGAGCCTTTATGTCTTCCAGGACGCGCGCGTATATAGACTCCACACCGCTTTCCTGCAACTCCTTATGCCGCCGGCCGGCCCGTGCCTCGGGACTGGCGGTCAGGAAAAGCTTGGCGTCGGCGTCCGGACAGATGACTGTTCCGACGTCCCGGCCGTCCAGGACGGCCCCCGCCTTGCCCTCCGGCGGACAGGCCGCAAAGCGGCGCTGGAACTCCAGCAGAGCCTGCCTGACAGCGGGTTGGACTGCAACCTCGGACGCGGCGCCGGAGACGGCCTCGCGGCGCAGGTCGCTGCGCTCCAGGTCGCGTGGATCCAGGTTATGGGCCGCTTCCAGCGCGGCGGCGCTGTCGCTGGCCGAGGCGCCGGTATCCAGCAGGCGCGCGCCCACGGCCCGGTAGATCGTGCCGGTGTCCAGATAGGCATAGTCGAAGGCCTCGGCCAGCCGTTTGGCCAGTGTGCCCTTGCCGGCGCCCGCCGGCCCGTCGATGGCGATGATGACGCTGTCCTGCTTTCCTGCCATGCGGCCTTGCCTCGTCACGCGCTGTCCACTCGTCACGCGCTGTCCAGGGGGCGCAGCTCGGCCCCCAGTGCCCGCATGGCCTCGGTGAAACCGGGGAAGGACGTGTTGATGGGACCAGCGTCGTCCACCGTCACGGGCTGTTGCGCGCAGAGTCCCATGACCAGGAAGGACATGGCGATGCGGTGATCCAGGTCGGCCTCGATGGTGCCGCCGCCGGGCGGCGGGCCGCCGCAGCCGTGGATGGTCAGGCTGTCGTGGCCCTCCTCCACCTGCACGCCGCAGGCCTGCAGGCCGCGGGCCATGGCGGCCAGGCGGTCGCTTTCCTTGACGCGCAGTTCGGCCAGGCCCTCCAGGTGGGTGGTCCCCTCTGCGCAGGCGGCGACGATGGCCAGGATGGGGTACTCGTCGATCATCGAGGGTGCGCGCTCTGCCGGGACCGTCACGGCCTGCAGCCGCCCGGCACGAATGCGCAGGTCGGCCACGGGCTCGCCCGCTTCCTGGCGCGGGGCTTCCTCCACCAGGTCGGCGCCCATCTCGCGCAGGGTGGTGAACAGGCCGGTGCGCAGGGGATTCATGCCCACGGCGGGCAGGGTGATCTCCGAGTCCGCCAGCAGCAGCGCCGCCACCAGCGGGAAGGCGGCCGAAGAGGGGTCGGCCGGGACATTGACCGGGACCGCCGTCAGCTCGGCCTCGCCGGTCAGGATGACATGACGGCCGTCGTCGCGATCCGTCACCTCCACCTCGGCGCCGAAATGGCGCAGGATGCGCTCGCTGTGGTCGCGGGTGGGGGCGGGTTCGATGACGCTGGTCTTGCCCGGCGCCGCAATGCCGGCCAGCAGGATGGCGGACTTCACCTGGGCCGAAGCCACGGGCAGGCGATAGCTGATCGGGCGCAGGGCCTCCGGGCCGCTGACCGTCAATGGCAGGCGCCCGCCCTCGCGGGCCACGAAGCGTACGCCCATCTCCTCCAGCGGCTGCGTGATGCGCGCCATAGGCCGCCGCCGCAGCGAGGCATCGCCGGTAAAGACGGCATTGACCGGCTGGCCGGCCACCAGGCCCATGGCGAGGCGGGCGCCGGTGCCGCTGTTGCCGAAGTCCAGGACATCCTCCGGCTCGCGCAGACCGCCCACGCCGCGGCCCCAGACCTGCCAGGTGCCGTCTTCCTCGCGGGTGACCTCGGCGCCCAGGGCGCGCATGGCGGCGGCGGTGTTCAATACGTCCTCACCCTCCAGCAGGCCGGAGATTCGGGTCTGCCCCACGGCCAGGGCCCCCAGCATCAGGGCACGATGGGAAATGGACTTGTCGCCGGGAACCTGAAGGCGGCCGGCGAGGGCCTGAGAGGGATGGGCGGTCAGCGAAGCCACGCGTTCTTCGGGTCCGGTGTGGTTGAGGGATCGGTTCGCGCGGGTCTTTAGCATGACCGCGCGCGAAGCCCAAGCCCTCTGCGCCGCCGGGCGAGAAATGCGGCGTTCCCTTAAGGAATGGGTTTGACAGGCCAAGGGGAGCATGGCAAATGCCCGCAACCTGAATATCAGACGTCACGGAGGTAGGTGTGGCCAAACCGGAATGGGGCACGAAACACCAGTGCCAGAGTTGCGGGACGAAGTTTTACGACATGCTTCGCACACCCATCGTCTGCCCGTCCTGCGGCACCGAGTTCGACCCGGAGGCGCATCTGCGCGGCAAGCGGGGCAAGGGCGCCAGCCGTGCCAAGGCGGTCGAGAAGGAAGCGCCCGCAGCCGCCGCAGAGCCCGAGGCGAAGGGTGACGATCTCGAGCTGGCCGAGGACCTGGAAATCGAGGTCGAGGACGACGCGCTCGAGGATGCCTCGGACCTGGGCGAAGAGGAGGACATCGCCAAGGTCGGCGGCGATGACGAGGAAGAAGACAAGACCTGATCAAGACTTGATTCTGCCCCTGATTCTGCGGGCTGTTCCGGGGCATGGCAGAGTGGCAAGAGGGACATGATTTTTCCCTTGCCAAGACCCGGAACGCCACTTAGTTTCCCAGCCCGTCGCGCCGGAAAATGGCGGGCATATCCCAAGGATGGGGCCGTAGCTCAGTTGGGAGAGCGCTACAATGGCATTGTAGAGGTCAGGGGTTCGATTCCCCTCGGCTCCACCAATCTTTTCAATTACTTAGCTTTCCGCCGCGTAGTTCTCTTTTGTACAAGTGAACCTGTGTCGATCTCCAGAGCACTGGCTGCGCGGCGCAGGTAGTCGGGGGAATAGCGAGCGTACACGCGCTCGGTGACCGCCGTCGTGGTGTGACCCATGTACTGGCTGATCTCGCTCATGGGCACGGCGGCCTCGGCCATCCAGACGGCCGCAGTGTGGCGCAGCGTGTGGGGGCTGACGCCCTGGAGGCCGGCGCGCTCGCAGGCGCGGGCGAAGCCTTTCTTGATGTCGCCCACCTGGCGGCCGGCATATTCGATCACATAATCCGTAGTGGCGGCCTGGCGCGCAGCGACTAGGGCGAAGCGTGCCGACTCGTTGATCGGCGGTCGGGCGCGGCGCTTGTTGCCGTCGCCTTCGCCCAGATCCAGGCGGCCACGGTCCAGGTCTACACGGTCCCAGGTCAGCTCGAGCAGGGCGGTCTTGCGCGCGGCCGTGGTCAGCGCCAGGACGATGAAGAGATGCAGGTGCGGCGTGGGCCGTGCGGCCTCGATCAGCCGCACCGCCTCTTCGCGGGACAGGCGCCGATCGCGCGGCGGTGGAGGCGGCGGCATCTCGATCACGGCTGGCGTGGCAGGATCGTGCCAGCGCAAGGCAGCGGCGATGGTGGAGAGGCGATCGCGAATGGTGGCGTCCGAGCGGCCTGCTTTTCGGCAGCGCTCAGTGTATGTCCGGCAGATATCGCGGGTGACATGGCGCGGCAGCAGATCGCCAAAGGTCTCACGCGCGCCCTTCCAGGCATGGCGGCGCGCGGAACCAGGCTTGCGGGCCTCACGATCCTTGAAATAGGCCTCGACGATTTGACCGACGGTGGTCAGCGACTCCGATCTGCGCTGGTCTGACTGCCAGTCCAGGTAGCGGCGCTCAGCCTCTGCCTTGTCCGAAGTGCCGAGAGAGACGCGACGGGGTCCGGACTCGTCTCGCCAGTAGACGCACCATTTTCCCCGGAAGTAGACGAGCCGCATGCTTCGAACCTTTCGATTTCTTCCCTGCTGATGCGGATTAAACGCCCGACTCGAAAGCTATGCAAGTGGCCGCGCTCGATCTGGTTGCGCACGTGCTGCTCGCTGCAGCCCCACCGCTGGGCCAGCTGGCGGGTGGTGTAGGGGCGTGCGGGTTCAGCCATCCTCGCCTCCATAGTATTGTTCGTGCGCGGCGCAAATCAGGATCTCGGCCGACTGGTGGTCTTCGCAGACGCCGGACTCGGTGGGACCGATGTTGTCGGTGGGGTAGAGCGCCCAGCAGTATTGACCGATCGGGTCGATCCAGATCGTGCCGCGGCGCGTGCCATCGGCCATCAGGCGCCAGACCTTGGGCGGGGTGCGCCCGGTCTCCGGCTCGAGTGTCAGCGTCATGCCCTTGCTTCCTTCCTTTGAGGCCACCGGCCCGGACGCGGCCGGCGGCTGTCAGATCCAACGGTCAGTGCCAATCAGCTCCTATTGAGGCCCGCACGTCCGCTGCGGGCTGCCGCACTCAGCGCTCTGGCGTGGCGGCTACAGCCGTCGGTCCCCCGGCTGCTTGGGGTGCCTGTTGTCCGCCATTCGGCTTGAGCCGGAGGCGGGAGTCTTCGTAGTCGCGCTGGGCCTGAGTGGCGGCACGTGCGCCATCGGTGAAGCCGCGGCCCAGGCGTTTGCGGCACCAGGCCATCTGGTTAGGACCGAGGCCGCCGCTGCGCGGTGCGCGTGGTTTGTCGTCGCGCTGTCGCATCTGGTCACGCTGTTGCATGGTCACTCTCCTTTGCTCTGGTGGTGCATGGACTTAGGAGTGAGTGGCAGGATGCAGCCGGCCAGGCGCCGCTCCATCTCCAGCACCTCGGCAACGGCCTCGCGTTCGGCCGCGGTGTCGCCCTGGTCCCAGGCCTCGTCCATGGCCTGCAGCGCCAGTTGGCGCCACACAGCGGCTTCGGCGATGGCGATGATCTGCTCGGTGTTTGCGGCGGCGAGGTGGACGGGCAGCCCCTGTTGCTGTCGCGAGTCCTCGAGCGCGGCGCGGCGGGACGCCTCTTCGGCGGTGCGGTCGCGGTGCCGCTGGATCTCGTCCAGGAGGCTCTTGGCTTTCTGCCAGGCGGCAGGGAGGCGGTTCCAGAGCAGGGCCGTATCGGCATCGTCACCGGCCTGTTTGGTCGCACTGAGCAGGCTGATCAGATGGGCGACATCGGTAAGTTCACGCACCAGGTCATTGCCGACACCGGTGCCGAGGACGCGGTGGGTCTCGGCGCGGCGCAGGCTGCGCAGCTGGAGGTCCTTGTCGGTGAGGCCGGTCATGATGCCACCTCCGGGAACTGGTCCCAGGTGCGGCCGTCGAGCAGGCGGCCGGCGGCGCGCTTGCCGACGCGCAATGTTAGGAGACCATCATCAGTCGCGGCGAACTCGACGCCACGATCGGCGAAGGCGTGTTTCGGCGGCTGACTGGATGTGCCGCCGTAGTGCAGTTTCATTCGACCCGGCTTGACCGCCGTCGCGCCGTGGACCTTCCCGCATCCGGGGAGGCTTTGGCCGATTGGTAGCCACTCGCCCCACTGCTTGAAGTGAAAGGCCACGCCGGCCGACTGGCACTGGTCGCGCAGGGCGCGGGGCCAGTCGGGGAGCATGGGCCGCGCGCCCGGCCCGGACTCGCCGCCGGCTATGACCCAGTCGAGGGCCGCATGCTGGCCCGACAGGCGCGATCCGGAGCCGGATACACGCCAAGTCAGTCCCGCCAAGGGGAGCATGATGTCCATGGGTCCGCCGGGCGGCGTGATGTTCTTCAGATTGATCGGCCCCAGCAGTGGCTCAGCGCTCACGAACCGAACTGCCGCCGGCGTCTCCAGAAGGTGCGGGATCCGCTCGTTGGCACGCGCCTGATCCTCTGCGCTGACGCCAAGCCAGACGTTGGGGAGGGGCCATTGCGTGTAAATCAGATCGGAGTAGGCGAGGTCGCCGTCTTCGACCATTCGTGCGCCTGCATCAGCAATCCGTTCAAACAGATCGGAATCCTCATGATCTCCTGCTGATACATACTTCTGCATCCGATCCGGGCGCTTCGTCAGCACCTGGAAGCTGTGCTGCGGTGCCAAGGCCATCACCGCGAAGACGCTGTCGATCCATTCATCGGGCACGTTCTCGTGGAAGAGATCGCCGTGGGCGCAGACGAAGATCTGCCTCGGCTTCTTCCAGCGCAGGGGCTGGTCCAGCCAGTCTTCGTTCAGGCGGACCTGGCCGTTCCAGACGGGGCCGGCCTTGCTGTCGTCGGTCAGGCCGCTGCGGCTGGGGTGATCCTTCAGGCGCGTGCCCGCCAGCTTCATGGCGTAGCAGTTGGTGCAGCCAGGGCTGACGACGCTGCAGCCGGTGATGGGATTCCAGGTCGCATCGGTCCATTCGATCTTGCTCTTGTCGCTCATGGCCGCAGCTCCACGAAGTTGTCGCCCTGGGGCCGGTGGTCGGCGCGGGCCTGGGCGATGGTGCGGGTGCCGGGGCTGGCCTGCTGCAATGCGTCCTCGGCCTCGTTGCGCACGATGGGGTGCGGGTGGTGGCTGAGGCTGTGCAGGCAGGCCGTGGCCACGGCGTTCATGGGGTCGCGGTCCAGCAGGCCGCGGGCCTCTCGGATGGCCTGGGCCGCACGGCGTGGCGGGATGGCCGTGGGGATGTCGGTCGGGATGGTCATGACGCACCTCCGACGGTCAGGCCGCGGGCTTCGGCGCGGTGGCGGGCCAGGTCGGCGGCCGCTTCGGCGTGGTCGCGGATCTCGCTCTCGGTGAAGCCCAGCCGCAGCAGGTCGCTCTTGGCGCAGGCGCCCTCGGCGGCGTAGCGCTCGAGCATGGCGGCGGCCATGGTCTCGATCGTCACGTGGGGCTTGCGCCGCACGCGACCGATGCGGGCTTGGGGCGTTGGCCGGTAATGGCGCTCGGCCTCCCGGGCGGCGGCCAGCCGGTCGGCCGGGATGGGGCCGTCGTAGCTGGCGTGCAGGATCTGGAGTGGGGACATGGGGTGCCTCCTGTTGCTAGAGAACAGGACGGTATTGCGGAAAGTTTACCGCGTCAATAGAAAAGCGCGGAATATATACCGCTGTGCATTCAGCAATGCCCCTGCTACTCTTGGGTGCAAGAGCGCGGCAGGGCGCAATCTTCCTGCCATGGGAGGCTGAGACTCAGGGGGCGACATGACGGGCGGGGAAATGGTCATCACGCTGATTGTCCTGGTGGCCGCCGGCATCTATGCCATCTACTTCAAACCGTCGGACAAGGAGCGGGTGGAGAAGGCGCGGAAGAAGAAGGCCGCGTCCCGGCCGCAGGCCCGGCCGAGGGCACGGCGCGAGGCGGAGGACGACCGCCTGGTGGACATGGACGGTCCGGACAACCTGGACGAATGGCCCCTGTGCCTGGTCTATGAGGCGGCCGACGGCGAGGTAACGGAGCGCGAGGTGGATACCCTGCGCCTGGTGCAGCGCAAGAAGGCGCTCTATCTCTATGCCTGGTGCCACCAGGCGGACGACCTGCGCACCTTTCGCGTGGACCGGATCCAGGAGCTGACGGACCTGGAGACGGGCGAAGTGACAGACGATGCCGAGGGCTATCTGAAGGCCCGGGTGATCGACGACCTGATGGAGGGAACCCAACGATGAAGCATGCAGTTACAGCAATAATCCTGGCGGGCCTGCAGGCCCTGCCGGCCTGGGCGCAGGACGATGCGCCGCCTGCCGAGGCGGTGATCAAAGAGCGCTGCGAAGCCGAGTGGCCGGACGACTTCTCCATGCAGAAGTTCTGTCGGGACGAGGAAGAGAAGGCCGTGGCCGACCTGAGGGATTTCAGGGAACGTCATGAGTTCGGCCCCGCCGAGGAGATGGAGCGGCGTTATGAGGAGCGCGATCCGGCGGCTGTGATGTGGCGGGGCTGCGCGCAGCAATGGACCGATTCCATTGGCATGGATTTCGGGATGGTGGCGTTCTGCCTGGAGGAACAGGAGAAGAGCTGGGAGGCGCTGCAGTGAGGGTCCGTGGGACACCATGACACAGTGGCACCACGAATGCTAAGTTGACTCTTATGGCAACCATCGCCAATTTATGCGAGAGCGAGCAGCTGATCTGGTTGGATGCCCTGAATGGATCAAGCTCTTTGCCACAGCGATATTTCTACGCGTCACCTGAACTGATCCGTTGGGTGGACGAGGAGTTGCCAGACCATGCGCGCGACCACGATGCCAGGCTGTCACCGGCCGAACAGTTCGTCGATCTCCTGGAGAAGATACAGATGGGCGAACGCTTGAACCACGATGCTGATATCAAGGCGATATCGGCGTCCGCGCTGGGGATCTGGGAGTTCAAGACCACGGACCTCAGGATCCTGGGGTGGTTCGCGGCCTACGATATTTTCATCGGGGTCACGGCCAACATGAAGAAAGTCATGAAGCAGCAAAGGCTCTCGAGGCCCATGAAGGAAGCGGTTCTGCGCTTTCGGGAGTCTCTGCCGCTGGACGAACCGAAGCATCTGCAGAGCACGAGGGTTGAAGATGTCCTATCGACTTGCCATCACACCTAAACGCCGGAAGGTCATCCGCTTCATAGGCGGTGTCCGTGATGCCCTTGTGAACGCCTATCTGGACGAGAAGAAAGAGAACGGCGTGACAAAGCAGGAACTGGCCGACCGGGTCGGCGTCAACAAGTCGGTGATCACGCGGCGCCTGAACGGCAGTGCCAACCTGACCCTGAGGAGCATCGCTGAAATGGCTGATGCCCTGGGCCGTGATATCGAGTTCCGGTTGGTGAAAGACACGGAGCAGCCGCGCCCAAGCTGGGTGCGGCTTGGCAATCAGCCGGAGACCGAGAGCACCGACGATCCCGGCCTGACACGCTTCTCATTCCAGGGCGAGGTCTCCGGCGGCCCGGCTAGGGTGAAGCCCCTGGAGCCGGCCGAGCCATGAGCATTCACGGCTACGTCCTGTTCTGCGATGACATCCGCCAGGAGGTCTCCCGCAAGCATACTTATGTGGGGGTCTACACCGGCGCCATGACGGTGCAGCGGGAGCTGCCCTATACCCTGCCGCAGCTCTGCATGGTCATCGACCTGGTCTTCGAGCGCGAGCCGGTTCCGGACAAGATTCACATGACCTTTACCTTCCCCGGTGGGGAGGAGACCTCGGGTGTCGTGGATGTGGGCCTGGACCCCAAGGACCTGAAAACCATAGAAGGTGACTCCGACAAGGTGAAACAGTTCACCGTCAGTCAACAGATCGTCTTCGAGGGGGCCGTCATCAGCCAGGAAGGTCAGCTGAAGGTGACGGCGCAGATCGAGGACAACGTGATCGAGGTAGGCAAGCTGGAGGTGCGTGTCGACAAGATGCACAAGACTTGATGCTGACATCAGCTCGAAGCTGTCTGCCCCGCCATTTGGCGGGGCTTTTGCTTTGCGGCTCAGGCTGCCTTCGGCCGGGTGAAGAGCACCAGGAAGCCCAGGATGATGTCGCCCATGACCCAGAGCACGAGCAGCAGGCCGGTCCCGATGGTGCCGCCGATGGCCTGGCCGGTGCGCTCGGCATCGCTGACGGATCCGCTGGTCATCTCGCCGAGCTCCATCCAGTAGCCGACCAGCCAGACCACCATGATCACGTTGAAGACGATGAAGCCCCATTTGAACAGCTTGCCCCAGAAGCCCCGCTTGGGTGTGCGCAGCTGTGCGGCGCACTGTGGACACTTGAAGGCGGTGTCGCTGACCTGGCTCGAGCATTCCGGGCAGGTGATGAGTGCCATGTGATTCCCCCTGTTCGATTGTATGACCCCAGTCGATGCAGCCGGAAGTGTGCGCGACAGGTCGAGCCTTGTCCAGCTTGGTTGTGGGGTCAGATCCGTCGTGCAACCAAGCCGACGACGCGGCCGATGATCTGCAGCTGGTGTTCGTCCAGATCCTCGGGGTAGTAGCGCTCGTTGTCGGATATCATGCGGATCTTCTGGAGACTCAGCATGGGCTGCAGGCGCTTGATCCACATCACTTCCGCGACCCGCAGCGCGAATATGGCCTGGTCGGACACGCGGCGCTGTGTGGTGTCGACGAGCACCCAGTCGCCGCTGTAGAAGGTCGGCTCCATAGAGTAGCCGTCGACCATAACGATGATCAGATTCTTGGGAATGGTGCTCGTAATGGCCTTCAGCCACTGCGCTTCCACCAAATGATAGCCCAAGGGTTCGGGATCCTGTTCCATGAGCGAACCGGGACCGGCGGACAGCTTGGCATCGAACCTTGGCAGGCTGGCATACTCCTCGTTTCCGACTTCGATGAAACCGCTTTTCAAGGTGCCGTTGTAAAGTGGGGGATGGTCCGGGGTGACCGCGCTACTCGCTTGCGGATCGTCCGCTGCGAGAGATCCGAACAGCACGCTTTCCTCAATATCCAGGGTCTTGGCCAGTGCCATCAATGTCTTTGGGCTGGGCTCGTGACCGCGTTTGATTGAGCGCACGGCCTCTTCATTCAGGCCCGCGTTCCGTGAAGCAGCCTTGTCGCTCCAGCCACGGGCCTGCACTGCCTCGTCAATAAGCTTAACCAGTCTTGGAAACTTCATGCGGAATTTATGCCGCACTTTCGCCTGTTCGGTCACGCGGTAAGTATTCCTCATTCCATGTTGACAGCGCGGTAAATGTTCCGCAGTATCCGCGCATGGACTTCACGACACACATAATCCGCCTGGCAGATACCTACTGCCAGCACACGGGCCGGTCTCACGCGAGGGTCGCGACGCTGGCTTATGACCAGGGCATGTTCTTCGACCGCCTTCGGAAGGGGAGAACCTGCACGATTGCCACCTACGGCAAGGTTGTTCAGTGGTTTTCGAACAACTGGCCCGAAGACCTGGAGTGGCCCGACGACATTCCCAGGCCCAAGCCGGAAAGCGAGGCGGCCTGATGTCATTACGCGCCGTCCGCATCCAGGCTGTTCGCTGCCGACTCGAGCCAGTCAGCACCCTCGGTCATGGCCTCTCTCAGGTCTGGCTGAAGATAAGGCCGGTCCTGAAGTTCTCGCCGCAGGCGCTGCGCATGACGGCGCAGCCTTTGCGGTTCGCTCTCTCCGGCCTGACCCCTGGGGCCGGCGGGCGGTGTGGTCGTCGGCATGGTGGTCGCTCCCTTTCCGTGGTGCGCGGCTCTTCTCTCCTTCTGGCTCAGCCTACAGAAACGGGAGTGTAAATCCATGTCGGCGGCTACCATCGCTTTACTTCAGCAGGCCGGCGATCCCGACAGCCCTGTGGCCGAGGTCGGCGGGCGGCTGGCCATCTGGCTGCGCGACTGGCCGGCGAAGGTTCTGGCGCGGACGATCGGGGTCAGCGTGCGCACGGCCGAGAGCTGGAAGGCCGGGCAGGTGCCCCAGTTCCGTCACCTGCTGGCCATGGTCGACCTGTGGGGCGAGGGCTTCCTGGACTACCTCTTCGCGCCCGTCCTCGAGGCGCAGGAGTCCTCGGTCGCGCACCAGATCACGCGCATCCGCGCTTCCCTGACACGACTGGAAGAGGAGCTGGCCGCCGATGCTGCTGCCCAGAATCCGACGACAGATTCACCTGCGCCTGCGGCGGCGGCATCAGCGGCGGGCGTGGCATCACACTCGGAAGGCCTGGCGCCACACGGCCCTGGCGCGGCTGCACCACTGGATGGAGATACGGCTGCGCCGGGTGCTGCGCGGTCCCTGGCGCTGAAGGCGGGCGCGGTCAAGGCGGGGTTGGGCATCGTCCTGACCCTGGCGCTGCTGCTGCCCCAGGACCTGGACGCCCGGACCAGCGTGCGGCGCGACCGTCTGGGCCGGCCGGGGGCGGCGCGTGTTCTGAGAGGAAGGGAGATCGAGCCATGCGGATCCTGAGTAAGCCGGCGGCCAAGCGGCTGCTGCATTTCTTGTTGCGGCGGATCGATCACCGGCCGCCGGACTTCGTGATCGGCGGTGAGCGGGCGCCGTACATGCGCCGCTGGTGGATCCTGCCACGCAACCGGCTGTTCAACATCTACCTGCACCAGGTGCTGCGCGACGACGACGACCGCGCCCTGCACGACCATCCCTGGTGCAGTGCCAGCCTGATCCTGGCCGGCGGCTATGTGGAGGTTCTGAAGGGCGGGCGCCAGCTGCGGCAGCCGGGCAGCCTGACATTCCGCCGGGCGGTAACGCCGCATCGCCTCGAGCTGATCCGGCCGGACTATCACCGGATGGAAAGCCGGGTGTGCTGGAGCCTCTTCATCACCGGGCCGCGGGTGCGGCAGTGGGGATTCCACTGCGCCAAGGGCTGGATCCACTTCAAGGACTTCGTGGCCGAAGACCCCGGGCAGATCGGGGCCGGGTGCGACGGGCCGATCTCGCGGCCCGGTACGGCAGAGCGGCTGTAGGCATGTTGTATTCAGAACTTCCGAAGCTGGCCCTTTCGATCCGGCAGCCCTGGGCCTGGGCCATCCTGCATGCCGGAAAGGACATCGAGAACCGCGACTGGAGGACACGATATCGCGGGCCGGTGTGCATTCATGCCGCCAAGGGCTGCACTCAAGAGGAATTCTACAGCGCGGCAAGCTGCATAGGTTGGGAGAGGATTCCGGCCTCTTCACCGCGCGACTTTCTTCGTGGCGGGATCATCGGAACGGCCGAGATTATCGATTGCGTCGAGGTAAGCGACAGCCCGTGGTTCGTTGGGCGCTTTGGCTTCGTTCTCGCCAATGCCCGACCGGTTGATTTCATCTTGGTTCGCGGTGCGCTCGGCTTCTTCAACTGGAGGGAGCAGTTGTCGTCATGACCGATCGCCGGGACACCGAAGCACGCGTGACCGCCGTCAAGGACCGCCTGGAGCTGGCGGCCGTGGCGGAGCGGCTGGGCCTGCCGCTGAAGCGGCGGGGCCGGGAGCGGGTGGCCTGCTGCCCTTTTCATAACGAGCGGACGCCCAGCTTCAAGATCCGGGAGGGGCAGGACTTCTTCCACTGCTTCGGCTGTGGGGCGCATGGCGACGTGCTGGAGCTGGCGCAGCGGCTGGCCGGCCTGTCCTTCGGTGAGTCCCTGGAATTACTGGAGGACATGGCCGGCCTGGCGCGCTTGCCGGAGGCGCAGCGGACCCAGGCGGAGGCCCGGGCCAAGGCGCGGGCTGAAGAAGACAGCCGCCGGCGCCTGGCCAAGGACCAGGACGCACGGCACCGGCAATCGAAACGGGTGCTGGATATCTGGCGCGGCGCAGGGCCGATCGCCGGAACCCTAGCGGAGCGTTACCTGGCCAACCGGCTGGGGCTGGATCCGGCGGACTTCGCGCTGATCGGCGGGCTGCCCGCGTCCTTACGCTGTCACGCTGCGCTGCCCTACTGGGGCGAAGACGAGCGCGGCGCACCGGTCCAGGCGGGCAGCGGCCCGGCCCTGGTGGCGGCGGTGCAGGGCCCGGGCTGCCGTGCCGAGGGCGGCGGGCAGATCACGGCGGTGCATTGCACCTGGCTGTTCGACGGGACGGGCGAGGCCGACGGCAAGGGCCGGCGCATCTGGGGCCGCTCTGCGGACGGCCAGCCCTGGGCCACCAAGAAGATCATCGGGCGCTACAGCGGCGGGGCCTTGCGCCTGACGGCCGGCGGCGCGGAGATCGTCACGGCCGAGGGCATCGAGACGACGCTGGCGCTCTATCTGGCCATGGCGCAGGCCGAGGCCGACGGGCAGATCCGCGAGCTGCCGTCCTTCTGGGCGGCGCTGAGCCTGAACAACCTGGCCGGGCCGGGGGACAGCAGCGCGCGGCGCGTGCAGCACCCTCAGCGGCCCTGGGTCGAGGATCCACGCACGGGCAAGCAGCGGCGGAATTACCTGCCGGCACGCGATCCGGACCTGAGCCAGCCGGGCCTGTGGTTGCCGCCCGGGTGTGCCACCTGGGTGATCGCGGAGGACAGCGACAACAAGGATCCAGACTCGGCACGCGCGGTCTATGACCGGGCCGAGCGCCGGGGCCGGCACGAGGGCCGGCGGGTGCGCCGCACGCGGCCGCCGGAGGGCCTGGACTTCGCGGACTGGTACGTCCGCGGCGGGGCCGTGACGGCCGGGGAGGCGGCGTGATGCCAGCGTATCGCAGCGAAGCCGAAGCCGAGATCCGAACCGAGGTCGTTGCGCACCTGCGCCGGAACCGGCCCGAGGCGCGCATCATCCACGAGATCAATGCTTGGCAGTTGGGCAATCGCATTGATGTCCTGGCTGTGAGCCCGGCCGAGATTGTGGCGGTCGAGATCAAGTCCGCGAGGGACAAACTGCACCGGCTGGAAGACCAGATGCGGGCCATGCAGGACGTGGCGCATCATGCCTATGCCGCGATCCATGAGAAATTCCTGGTCGAGCAGCGCACCAACCAATGGGCTGCGCACTACGAACGGGACGGGCAGTACTTCATGCGCAACCTGCCGGACGATCTGCGCCGAATGGGAGTGTGGGTATACCCCAGAAAGCGCCGGGCCGTGGAAGGCGGTTTTGACGGCCTGGAGCGATGGAATATCGATAAGCCGGCCCTGAACAAGACCTTGCCTGCGGCCGCTCTCGACATGCTGTGGCGTGATGAGCTGTACCAGCTCTGCGGCAACCTGCGGATTGCGGTGCCGAAGCGTGCCACGCGGCGCGACATGATGGACCTCTTGAGGTGGCTCTGTGCCGGCCGGGAATTGACCACAGGTATCTGCCGTGCACTGCGCCGGCGCGAATGTGTCGAAGCGGATTCACCCATCATCGATAGCAAAGAGGTCGCCTGATGCCACAGCGGATCCAGCGCAAGCGCACCAAGGGGTGGCGGATGCCGGCGGGGGCCGTCTATGTCGGGCGGCCTTCGGTCTTCGGCAATATCACGTCCTGCAGCTGGCCTTATGGCTGCCCGCATTCGCCCGATTTCGAGCGCCACGTCTGGGAGGACGAGAACGGCGCTGTCCATCCCTATCGCTGCTGTGTGGATGCTTATCGCCACCTGCTGGACAGCGGGCTGACCGGCGGTGGAACCTACACCGGCAAGATATCGTTCGCGCTCGAGGCGGCGGCCGGATACCCGACACGCACGGCCATCCTGGAGAGACTGCCCGAGCTGCGCGGACGGGACCTGGCCTGCTGGTGCTCGCTGGACAAGCCCTGTCATGCCGACGTGCTGCTGGACCTGGCGAACCGGGAGGGTGGATGATGCCGGAACTCCTGCATTATGGTGGCGTGCCGGTGCCCTGGACTGTCGCCTGGACGGCTGAGGAGGATTTCTTCCTCGATGCCTGTCCCTATGCCGGCGGCCGTCTGGCGATCTGTCAAAAGGTAGAGCGGGGCGAAGGTAAGCCCCGCTTTGGCTCGCCCCATGTGGTTCGTCAGCGTGCCGCGATCGCGCACGGCCGCTGCGATCTTTGCGGGCGCCTGCTCAAGACCGCTACGAAGGTCAGCCTGTCGCAGGCCAGGCCTTATCTGCATGCCTTCAAGCCCGGTGACATCCTCCAGGTCGAGCCGCTGCTGCACAAACGCTGCGCGGCGATCTGCATGGAGCACTGCCCGTCCCTCAGGTCACAGGAAGCGGACGGCAGCCTGCACATTCGCCAGGTGCTGCGGTGGCAAGCCCAGTTCGCACTCTACTCTGAGCAGGGCGTCTTCGAGGCCTGCGGCGAGCGCCGGCAGGCGATCAGTCACGCGAAGGTGCAGCTGATCAAGTGGATCGACCGGGACCGGGCCTGGCTGGGAGGTGTGGCGTGATGCAGCAGCTCTCGATCTTCGATGCCCTGATGCCTCCAGCCATTCGCAAGCCTGTCGATCCTTATGGACCGACCGTGGACGGAGAAGCGCACGAAACGCTGTGTCTGCCGCATCCGCGCAATGCCTGGAACAAGGCGCGGATCGAGCTGCACCAGCACGATGACGGCCTGTGGATGTGGGCGACTCAGTTCCAGCTGTCGAGCTGGGGCGGCGGATACCACGTCGGGCCGAAGTGGGGGAAGTTCGCCGAGACCCGAGACGCGGCCCTGTTTCATGCGGTCCAGGAGCTGAAGGCCACGCTGGCTGGCAAAGAGAACACCACTGATAAGGAGCGGCGTGAGCTGATCGCCTGGGCGGAGGGGCTGTCATGACCCAGGAGGAGCGGGAGACCATCCAGCACATGGCGGCACAGGGCACCACGGTGGCGACCATCGCCATGACCTTCGGGGTGAGCCAGCGGACGGTGAAACGGGCTCTGCAGCGCCCTGTGCCAGAGGAGACGGAACCCCAAGCGAAACCGGAAGAGGGCGGTGAGCCGGGCATCATCGAGACGAAGGCCCCGTCTGACGATGCCGGGAGTAGGCCTGATGCCGGGCGGTCGGCATCTGCAACGTCTGAGAGAATGGACGTGACTTCGCCGGGGGGAGAGAACCCGGCACCCACTACCTTCAAAAAGGATGAGAATCATGGAGAGCACGAGCGATCACCGCACCCAGAACAACACCATGCGTCATCAGTACCGGGTTCTGAGCGAGGCCGAGAAAGAGCAGATGCAGGCGATCAAGGACAAGGGGCAGGAGCTTCTGGATCAGATCGAGGCTGCAGGTCAGTCGCGCGAACTCAGCCTGGCCAAGACCAAGGCCGAGGAAGCGGTCATGTGGGCGGTGAAGCACATCACCGCATAGACGGCATCGAGGGCGAGCTGCAGCAGCTCTATGGCTGGCTGGCCGATCTGGCGGCCCGGCGGCTGCCGGCGCCCTCGAACCGCATGATCGCACAGCGCATCGGCCGATCGCTCACCACCGGCGTCCAGTGGATGGCCGAGCTGCGCCGGCGGGGCTGGATCGAGGTGCTGGTCATCAGCGAGTCGGCGCGGCGGATCCGCATCACCGCGACCGGGGCCCTGACCGCCAACACGCGCCAGGCGCCGCCCGGCAGCAGCACGGAAGGTGAGGCCGGGACACAGCCCGGCGGCCCACCGCAGCGGGATCCGGAGCGTGCGGCCCAGCTGCTGAAGACAGCTCTCCGGCCCCAGTCGACCGGCTGGCGCCCGCGCAGCTGTCAGTACCTGGCGGGGAACGGACCCTTCACGGACGCCGACAAGTGCGGCGCGGCGGTGCAAGAGGGCTCGCCGTACTGCGCCGAGCACCATACCCGCTGTCACCTGCGGCGGACGAAGGGCGGGGACACCAAGAGCGACAAAGGGGAGGCGGCTTAGATGGCGGTCTATGTGGACGACGTGGCCATACCCTATGGCCGGATGAAGATGTGCCACATGTGGGCGGACAGCCGGGAAGAGCTGCTGGCCATGGCCGATCGCATCGGCGTGGCGCGCCGGTGGCTGCAGCAACCGCCGAAGGCCAGCTGGGTGCACTTCGACATCAGCCAAAGCAAGCGGGCCATGGCCGTCCAGGACGGGGCGGTGGAGTGCGATCGCTATGAGGCCCTGGCGCATGCCGGACGGCAGCTGATCGCTCTGGGGGAAGAGGAGTGCTCGCCCGGCCTGATCGCGTCGGGTCAGCGGAAGCTGGATCTGGTTGCCAAGGCGAGGGCATTAAAGGTTGGGGAGTCAGCAGCGGAATGAGTGGTCAGAACACCTCCATGGCCGTCATGCAGAACCGCAGTGACGCGCCGGAAGGCCTGGACTATTTCCCGACGCCGCCCTGGGGGACGCGGGCGCTGTGCGAACACCTGGCCACCTATGGTGCGATCGAGCGCGATACGGTGTGGGAGCCGGCCTGCGGCGAGGGCTACATGGCCCGACCGCTGGCCGAATACTTCCGGCAGGTCACGTCCAGCGACATCCACGACTATGGCCATGGCGCGGTCTATGACTTCCTGGCGGACGGGACGCTGCTGGACCAGGATCCGCCCATCGACTTCCGGCACCACAAGCACCAACCGGACTGGATCATCACCAATCCGCCCTTCAACAAGGCGGAGGATTTCGCTCTGCGGGGCCTCGAGGTCGCGCGGGAGGGCGTGGCCCTGCTGGTGCGAACGGCCTTTCTGGAGGGCGGAGGCCGCTACAAGCGGCTGTTCGAGCCACGGCCGCCGGAGTGGATCCTGCAGTTCTGCGAGCGGGTGCCGATGCTGAAGGGCCGGCTGGACCGCCAGGCGTCTTCGGCCACCAGCTATTGCTGGATCGTGTGGGTCCAGCCCGTCTATCGCTCCCGCCATGGCTTCCAGGGGCCGGCCTTCGACTGGATTCCGCCCTGTCGCAAGCGCCTGGAGAAGCTGGCGGACTATGAGCCGCAGGAGGCGAAGGCGCAGTGAGCGAGGCCAGGACACTGACAAAAGGTGAGGGGGAGGTGATCTAGTGAAGGTCCAGGATAGGTATTACGATACGGCCTGCACAGCACCTCTGCTGTCCGCAACACGAGAGGAACCAGCCGATGACGGAACGCGATTACCTGAGCGAAGTGCCGGACCTGCAGGATGTTTCCGAGGAAGTTGTGAAAGAGGCTCTGCGCGAAGGGGAGTTGCACCTGCAGGCCCAGCTGCAAACGGCCTTGGCAGCCGATCAACGCGCCCTTGTGATCTTCTCGGTCTACACGACGGCGGCGATGATCCTGTTCGGAACGACCGCCGGCCTTTTCCAGGCTGGTGGGCTGCCCTTGGGTGTGGGCATCTTCCTGGTAGGTGCAGGCGTGGCCCTGGGTCTGGCGGCGGTCTATGCCTGGCGGGCATTCCGTCCCGGCCATTTCACTTTGCCAGGCAATGCGCCAGAACAATGGTATCAGGACTTCCGGGACGCCGTGACTCTTGTGGAGGCCCGCGCCGACCAATTGGCTTGGCTACAGCGAGCGATGGATCGCAACGAAACCGACATGAGCAGGCGAGCGGAGAGTGTGAAGGCGTCTGCCAGTCTGGCCTTCAGGGCTTCTTTCCTGGCTTTTGCGGCGGCCGTTTGGGCGGCTCTGGACGCGGCCGCGGCGGTGGAGGCGCTGGTTTCTCGTCTTTTCGGTTAGGCACGGGGGGTTGTTTCGTCCTATCCGGCGGCTTTTGTGGGAACGCAACCTGGCGCATTAAACCAGAACTCCTGTTACTAGGCAGAATTGTAGCTATCCAACCACGGCGCTTTCTCCGGATGCAAGGGGGTGCGTCGTGAGCGACGAGAACCGGAAGGGTCTGAACAGCGAATCCCCGACCCCTGATGTGCTGGGGGAGGATGATGAGACCCTGTCGGGGGCGATGGCCGTGTTCGAGGCCCTGGCCAATGCCGCACCGGGGGAACCGGCGCCGGTGGATGACCGCCAGCTGGCGGACCTGCCGCTGAACGACTGGGGGAACGCGCACCGGCTGCTGGCGCGGCATGGCCATGACCTGGTCGTGCTGGAGGAGCTGCACCGCGACATGCGGGACGGCTGGGCCAGTTGGGACGGACGCGTCTGGCGCCAGCAGGGCGCCTGGAAGCGGGCGCAGAAACTGGCCCACCAGGTCAGCCGATCGATCATCGAGGAAGCGCGGGCGCTGGAGCGAGACCCGCCACCGGACGTGGGCGATTTCGACAGCGAGACCGAGTTCAAGGCGGCGCAGAAGAAACGTCGGGAGCGCATCTCTCGGCACTTCGCCTGGGCCGTGCAATCGGGCAATTCGTCCCGGGTGGCGTCCATGCTGCAGATGGCATCACCGTACCTGCTACGCTCGGAAAAGGACTTCAACGCGGACCCCAACCTGCTGACCCTGGAGAGTACGACCCTGCGCCTGCTGCCGGACGGCGGCCACCGTTGTGACGCGCACGACCGGCAGGACCTGAGCACATACCTGGTACCTGTCACCTATGACGCGGGGGCGGATTGTCCGCGATTTCGCACCTTCCTGGGGCAGGTGCAGCCCCAGGCGGAGATCCGCGCCTATATCCAGCGGGTCGCCGGCTATTGCCTGACCGGCCTGGTGGGGGAGCAGGTGATCTTCTGCTGGTACGGCCGAGGGGCGAACGGCAAGTCCACCCTGTTGTCGATCTTCCGGCACGTGCTGGGCGACTATACGGTGACCCTGCCGTTCTCGACCTTTGCCCAGGACAAGTTCAAGTCCGGGGGCGATGCCACGCCGGACTTGGTGCGCCTGGTGGACAAGCGGCTGGCTCTGGCCAGCGAGCCGGAGAGCGGGACCAAGCTGTCCGAGTCTTCCATCAAGACACAGGCCGGGGGCGAGCCGATCACGGTGCGGCCGCTGCACGGCGCGCAGTTCGAGTTCGATCCCACGCACAAGATCATCCTGTCCTTCAACAACCCACCGAAGATCCAGGGCCAGGACCACGGGACCTGGCGACGGATCCAGGTGCTGCCCTGGCCGGTGCAGGTGCCGGAGGAGGCGAAGGACACGCAACTGGCCGAGCGTATCCTGGAGGAGGAGGCGACGGGGATCTTCAACTGGATGCTGGAGGGCTATCGCCTGTACCGGGAGCAGGGCCTTGCGCCGCCGGATGTGGTCACCCAGGCATCGGAAGAGTACCGGGCCGAGAACGACCCGCTGGCCGACTTCTTCAAGGACGTCGTGATCGCGGGCGACGAGGCCAAGGGACACAGCATCACCTCGGCCGACTTCTTCGAGGCCTATGCGGAGTGGGCCAAGGCGAACGGGCGTGAGCCGGTCAGCAACACGCGCTTCGGCCTCTGCCTGCGCGACCGGGGGGTGAAAAAGGCGCGCAGCAGCAAGACCGGCCGCCAGGAGTACCAGGAGGTCACGCTCAATTTCCGTCAGCTGGACCGCATCGTCGGGCGCAGCGGGCTCGATCCGGCCGATTACTGAAGGGTAAAGGGTTCAGTCGATGAAACTACTGTTCAGCCATAAGGCACTGATCGACAGGGGGAAATCATGATCCTGAAGGGATTGAACAGTTCCCGGTAGCTCCCGCGCGTATGGGGCTTCCTTCAAGCTGTCTCGTACGCGCGGAACCTTGGGCTTAACCATTCAGACTATTCAATGGATTGGAAACACACAGGAAAATGACTGAACAGTTTGAAAATAAGGGGTTCAGTCCTGTCAGTCGGACAGGCCAAGAGCTGCGGATAGACGAGGCCCTGCACTGGGCCGTGGCGCGGGAGCGGGCGGACCAGGCGCTGAAGTACCTGCGCACCGGGCCGCAGGACTTCCGGCCGGGGGTGAGCGCGGATGGCTGTTGGGCCGTCGAGCGCTACTCGGTGCTGGGGACCTTCGTGGACGGGACGGGCAGCAGCGATCGCCACGGCCCGCAGGTCCATCCCGATGCAGAGACCCTGTGGCTGACGGCGGACCGGGTTCTGGAGCGGCCGTCGCTGTTGCTGGTACAGGAGGCGGCCCGCAACGGCGCGGCCCCGGACTGGGGCCGGGACCTGCCGGTGGTGCGCATGAAGGCGAAGCGGGTGTTCGACCGCAAGCGCAACGTCATGCGGGTGCAGGAGATGACGGCGCCGAAGAGCAAGGCCCGCTACTGCGTCCTCGAGCTGGAGGACAACGGCGCGGAGATCGGCCGGCGCCGCATCATCTACCGCATGTGGTGGCAGGCGCTGCGGACGCTCCAGGCCGAGGTCGAGCAGAAGGCGCTGCGGCGTCTGGTGCTGAAGCCGTTCGACCTGCCGGAGCGGCC
Source organism: Fodinicurvata fenggangensis DSM 21160 (assembly GCF_000686045.1). GTDB lineage: Bacteria > Pseudomonadota > Alphaproteobacteria > Kiloniellales > DSM-21159 > Fodinicurvata > Fodinicurvata fenggangensis. The sequence continues at coordinate 792 of NZ_JMLV01000002.1, read as the reverse complement.
CTGGGAGGAGGACCCCCTGTCGGCCCGCGAAAACAGGATGCGCAGAATTGCTTGACTTCCATGAAGTGTATTGACAGAGTGTTCGTGACGCTGAAGTGCGCCCGGCTGGATTTTCCCGCCGGGCGTTTTTCGTTTGAGCGTCCGTCTCCCAGACGTGAAGCCTCCCTGTTCAACTGACGACGGCGGTTGCCACCGGATCTGCCCCCTCGGGCCCGGCGGCGCCGCCGTCGTGCGTTTTCGGAGACCGGATCATGGCCGCTCGCCGGCGCAGTGATTTCCAGGTCAAGTGGAACGATCGCGAGTGGAACGCCATGCTGCGGGCCATGGGCGAGAAGGACGGGCGCGAGGTCGCACGCCAGGCCATCAACCAGACGGCCCGGCAGACCCGCACCGAGGCGGCCCGGAAGATCGCGAAGATCATGGGCATCAAGGTGACGACGGCGCGCAAGTCGCTGCAGATCCTGCACGCCTCGCGCCAGCGGCTGGAGGCGCGGATCATCGCCTCCGGGCGGCCACGCAACCTGATCCATTTCTCGGCGCGGCAGACCCGCAAGGGTGTGACGGCCAAGGCCTGGGGATCGCGCAAGCTCTACAAGGGCAGCTTCATCGTCACGACGCGGCAGGGCCAGAAGCTGGTCATGAAGCGCAGGGGCAAGGACCGCCTGCCGATCGATCCGCTGTTCGGGCCTTCGGTGCCGGACACGATGATCGACGAGCAGGTGCGGGCCGCCCTGCAGTTCCTCGTCGAGGAGCGGCTGCCCAGGAACCTGCAGCGGCAGTACGACCGGCGCC
>NZ_JMLV01000001.1 GCF_000686045.1 Fodinicurvata fenggangensis DSM 21160 | reverse complement strand
CGCACCTCAGCAACCGTGTTTTATCACACTGGCTGATAGTTGGTTCCATCCCGGAGCATGGCGTTTGCGACGATCACCATATGGCGCATGACGGCGACCAGGGCGGCCTTGCCGGACTTTCCGTTCTCCTTGAGCCTGAGGTAGCGCCGCCGCATGGCGTTGTCGCCTCGAACGGCGGCCACAGCCCCCATGTAGAGCGCGTTGCGCACAATCTGCCGCCCGCCCCAGATGCGGCGCTGGCCGCGCAGGGTGCCGGTGTCCCAGGCATGGGGAGCCAAACCAGCCAGGGTGGCGACCTGGCGGCGCGAGGCCTGGCCCAACTCGGGCATGCCGGCCAGCAGCGTGGCCGTCAGCACCGGGCCGATCCCGGGAATACTGCTGAGGCGTTGAGCGTCGGCAGCAAGCTCAGGGCTCTGCCGGATATGCCGGGTGATGTGGGCCTCAAGCGTGCGGACCCGGGCGGTCAGCTGGGCAATGGTCTGCTCCAGCTCCTCCTTCAGGTCGGCCTCACGCTCCTGGTGCCAGCGCTGCTGTTCGGCCGTCCGCATGGCCGTCAGCTGGCGCCGCCGGCGCAGCAGGGCGACCAGGCGCCGCCGGTCAGCCGACAGTGGCGCTGTTGGCTGCGGCTGCACGCGCTCGCCATAGAGCGCGAGCACCCGTGCATCCAGGCGGTCGGTTTTGGCCAACAGGCCCATGCCGCGGGCAAAATGGCGGATATGGCGAGGATTGGCCACGGCCAGCGCCAGGCCGGCATCCTGGCAGGCCTCGATCAACTCAACCTCGAAACCGCCCGTAGCCTCGGCCACGGCCAGCTCCACCGCGCACTGCTGCAGCCAGGCCACCAACTGGGGCAGCTTGTTCGCAGGAAAGCGCCGCCGCTTGCCGCTCGGCAGGAGATGGACATCCAGGTGATGCTTGGCGATATCGATTCCGGCGATGGATGTTGCTATCATGATCACGGACCCTTCCTTGTCGATGGGAGCTCCGGTGCAAGGCCGGGCTCTGGCAACCGTTCGGGTTCACTTTTGATCAGGCGGGTCGGGATCCTTGCTGAGGTACGAACTTCAGGTTCGAGGACGAGAGCGATCTCCGACCCGCCCCCTATCCTGATAACAAATCGCCGACAGACAAGGACGAGGTTTTTTATTTAATTTCAACTCACTAAACCACCTCACACTGAGGTGGGCTGCGTAGCAGCCCCTCGAAGTGCCTTGGTAGAAACGGTTGAGCCTGAAAAAGTTGCAAATGACCGACGTCGGCGCATAAGACCCCTCTTCGATAAACTCAGGACAGGCTTGCGAGACGTGCCCTTATCAGACTGAGCAGTCGCCGCAAGGCGGCGTCTTAAAGGGACTCGCTCCTCAGAAAAAAGGGCCGGTTCTTTCGAACCGGCCCTGAAGTTTTCCAAGCTCGGGACAGACGCCTGGAAGGGTTGGGTGGCTGGCGCTTAGAAGGGCCAGATGATGTCGAAGACCTGCTGGCCGTAGCGTGGCTGCTGCACGTCGGAGAGTTCTCCGCGGCCGCCATAGGACACGCGCGCCTCGGCGATCTTGTCGTAGTTGATCTCGTTCAGGTTGGAGATGTCCGCAGGGCGGATGATTCCGGCGATCTGAAGCTCACGCAGTTCGAAGTTCACTCGTGTTTCCTGACGACCGGCGATCACCAGGTTGCCGTTGGGCAGAACGTCGGTCACCAACGCCGCGATGCGCAGGTCAATCTCTTCATCGCGTGCGATGTTTCCCGTACCGCCGGCATCCGAGGTACTGCCCGCCGAGACGAGGTTGCCTGGATCCACGGCATTGGGAAGGACGTTCCGCAAACGGGTTTCATAGCCCAGGAAGGAATTCAGGGATGAATTCTCGTCGCTGTTGCGGCTGCGGTTCGTGGTGTTGTTCATCTCGGCCGAGTCGTTCATCTGGATGACGACGGTGATGATGTCGCCCTTTTCGCTGGCCCGCTGGTCATCGAAGAAGGTGCGGCCGCCGCTCTTCCACAGGGAATTGGCATTCTGTGGCTGGTTCATGTCCTGGGCCCGCGGATCCGAAAGAGCAGCCTGCTGGGTTGCCTTGGGGTCCACGGGCAGGTCCAGTTCGCTCATGTCCGGAGCCTTGCCGATGCGCGAGAGACGTTCGCCTGCATTGCAGCCGGCCAGGGCCAGGCCCAGGAGGGTTGCGAGCGCCAGCTTGCCGGCGAGGCGGGTGAAGTGGGTGTTCCTGATCTCTGTCATGATCTCTGTTCCTTTGGCCGCTCAGTTCAGCATGGCCGTGTTGTGACCGCCAACGGACACCAGGCCCGTATCCTCGACGACGGCTTCGATGACCTGGTTCGACTTGGTGTTCATCACGCGGATGACAGCGCCATCGGTCCCTTCCTCCAACGCACGGCCCGAAACGGTCAGGTGCATGTTGGCGTTGCGGTAACGGATGGTGACACCGCTGTTCTTTGCCACCAGGATCGGTTCAGCCAGGTCATTGCCCCGCAGGCTCGAACCGGCACGCAGGGTGCGGCGCGGGCTCTTGCCGATCATGCGCTGGGCATCGGTTACCGTGTCCCTGTGCAGCCGATCGATCCGGCGGGATTCCCAGACGATATCGCTTTCCGCGATGATGTCGTTCCGGCTGACCCGCTTGTTCACCACCGGCACCTCGACCAGTTCGTAGGCGCGCCCGCGAAGCTCCAGGCGTACCAGGGGCGAACCATTGTCGGGATAGACCAGGCGCGCTGCGAAGCGATTGCTCTCTTCACTGCGCTCCAGACCAACGATGCCGGCTTCGGCGCCGTCGACCCGGGGGATATGAAGAGTATCCTGGGGTTCTTCCAGGGAGATCTCCAATTCGCCCTCCTCACCGCGGTCCTGAAAGGCCGCCTCGATCATGGCGAGCAGTTCGCCGCGTTCCAGCCGGATGCTGGCACGCTCGACCTCGGCATATTCCAGGTGCGAGCTGGGAGACCAGTCCACCCCGTAGTTGCGGGCCAGCGTTGCCAGCCAGCGCGCCTCGAGCTGGACCCTGGTGCCCGCCTTGGGCGCGCGGCCAATGGGGGTGTCTGCCTGTGCCTCCAGACCACTGAAGATATGACCCAGGCGGACGAATTCTTCCTCGACCACAATGGAGCGGTTGAGCGAGATGATCTGCTCGGTCGCCTGGGCAGAATCTGCCAGTGCCGGGGTGGGCAGGGCGGGGGAGAGGCTGGCGGCGGACAGGAAGCCGGCCGTCAGCAGGGTTTTCATCAGTGTGCTTTTCATGATGCGATCCTTTCCGCCTAACGCAGCTGGGTGACGCTGCGCAGCATCTCGTCGGACGCCTGGATGCTCTTGGAATTCATCTCGTAGGCACGCTGGGCAGTGATCAGGTTCGTGATCTCCTGCACCGCATCCACGTTCGAGGTTTCAAGAGCACCCTGCACCATGGAGCCGAAGCCCTCTTCGCCCGGAGCGGCCACCTGGGGGGCACCGGAAGCTGGGGTTTCCACAAAGAGGTTCTGGCCCATGGCTTCCAGGCCCGCGTCATTGGGGAAGACAGCCAGTTCCAGCTGACCCACCTGCTGGGGTGCGACCTGGCCGTCCAGCTTGACCCAGACCTCGCCATTCTCGTTGATGGAGATGGCCGTGGATTCCGCAGGGATGTTGATTCCCGGCTCCACCATGAAACCGTCCGGCGTGACGATGTCGCCGTCGGGGCTGAGCTGGAAGGAACCGGCCCGGGTGTAGGCCGTTTCTCCGTTGGGCTGCTCAACCTGGAAGTATCCGCGTCCGTTCACCGCCAGGTCCAGGCTGTTGTCCGTGATTTCCAGGTTGCCCTGTTCGTGAATGCGATAGACGGCGGCCGTGCGTACGCCCAGGCCGATCTGCACGCCCGACGGCACGATCGTGCCGGTATCGGACGAGGCGGAGCCCACGCGGCGCAGGTCCTGGTAGAGCAGGTCGTTGAACTCGGCCCGGCCACGCTTGAATCCGGTGGTGTTCATGTTGGCGATGTTGTTGGAGATGACGTCGACATTCGTCTGCTGCGCAAGCATGCCGGTTGCGCCGATGCTGAGAGAGCGCATGGTCAGAAATCCTTTCCTGTGGTGTGCAGGACAATCATGGTGAGAGGGACAATCTTGCCCAGGGTCATGCCTGGCCTCCGAAGGATCCGAGGATCTGAATTGCCTGGCGCTGGCGCTCGTCCTCCTTGTCCATCATGTTCTTGACGGACTGATAACTTCTCTGGGTTTCGATCATGCGGGTCATCTCGACCACGCCCTGGACGTTCGAGCCCTCCAGCATGCCCTGCAGAACGGAGACGTCCTCGGCCTCGACCGGATCCTGGTCTTCGGCATTCAGCAGGCTGCCGGCCTCGCGCTTCAGCTCGTATTCTTCCTCGAACTGCACGACGCCAACCTGGCCGATGGGATTCTCGGCCATTGGGTCCGCCGGATCGCGTACGGCGATGGTGCCGTCCTTGTTGATCACGATGTCCGAGGCCTCTGGCGGCAGGACAATCGGGGCGCCGTCTGCACCCAGCAGCGGATCGCCTGCGGCAGTCACGATTTGGCCGTTGTTGTCCAGCGTGAAATTGCCCTTGCGGGTATAGCGCGGGCCGTCCTCGGTCTCGATCGTGAAGTAGCCGTTGCCGGATATCGCGATGTCCAGCGGATTGTCCGTGTTGACCATCGGTCCCTCGCTCAAGTCGCGGACGCTGGCCAGGTCCTGGACCATGCTGATCTTGCGGAAGATGCCCGCACGCATGTCCTTCGTGTCGGCCAGGTATTCCGCGAACATCATCGATTCCCGCTGGAAACCGGGCGTGTTCATGTTTGCCAGGTTGTTGGTCACGACATCCATTTCCCGGCGCAGGCCGGTCATGCGTGACAGGGCTATGTAACTTGGGCTTTCCATGGTTCGTCTGTCCTTTTCATGTGCCGAGCTCTTTTGCGAGCTTCTTGCGCCAGGACAGAAGCAGGAAGCGTGCCAACTCAAAAATCCGAAGAAAAACAGTAGACTGGGGTGGCTGGTCGTGGTGCTGCCGATTGGGTGTGACGGCAATCCTTGCGCCGGGCGGGCAAAAGCTGCCGCACCCGAACTTCTTATCAGGGTCGATTGCCCTGTTTCCCAACTTCCTCTGTGGGGGAAACGACTTGTTAACCATCGTCCGTTAACTTGGGCGAGCCCTTGCAAACAGAATGAAGTTGGAAAGCGACCAGAATGGCCGATGCAGTAGCAAATCCGGACGATGGGGACCAGGAAGTCGAGGTTCTGCCCCGGAAATCCGGGATGAGCGGAAAGAAGCTCGTTCTCTTCATCCTTCTTCCCCTGCTGATCCTGGGTGGGGCTGCCGCCGCGATGTATTTCACCGGAATGCTGGACAAGTTGCTGGTGTCCGTCGAAGCGGGCGAGAAGGAAGGTGCGCAGGTCGAAGAGGTCGAGGTTTTCTATGAGCTTCCCGACATGCTGGTGAACCTCAATTCCAGTGGCAACGGCTCCAACTACCTGAAGCTTTCGATCTCCCTGGAACTGAAGAATCCGGCGGGCCTGGCGGAACTGGAAAAGGTGCAGCCGCGGATCATCGACAGCTTCCAGGTCTATCTGAGGGAGCTGCGGGTCGATGACCTTGAGGGCTCCTCAGGCATGCAGCGCCTGCGCGAAGAGCTGCTGATGCGTGCCAACACCACGGTGGAAGAACCTGAAATCACGGACGTTCTCTTCCGCCAGATCTTGGTCCAGTAACGAACCGGAAGCGGTGGCAGTCCAATGAGCGACATGACCGAAAACACGGAGACCCCCGACGCCGAGACCGACGAGGACTACGATGCCCTGATGGCCGAATGGGAGGCCATGGCGGACTCGGACGACATGGACGAGTCCGATGACATGGGCGGTTCCTCCGAGCGGGTGCTGGACCAGAGCGAGATCGACAGCCTGCTGGGTTTCGACGAAGACGGTGCCGGAGGTGACAACGAGGGCATCAATGCCATCGTCAATTCCACGCGCGTGTCCTATGAGCGCCTGCCCATGCTGGAGGTGGTCTTCGACCGCCTGGTGCGCATGATGTCCACATCCTTGCGCAACTTCACCTCGGACAATGTCGAGGTCAGCCTGGACAACATCAGCTCGCAGCGTTTCGGCGACTACCTGAACTCCATTCCGCTGCCGGCCATGCTGGCAGTCTTCAAGGCCGAGGAATGGGACAACTACGGCCTGATGATCGTCGACAGCAACCTGATCTATTCCATCGTGGACGTCCTTCTGGGCGGGCGGCGGGGGACCGCGGCCATGCGGATCGAGGGGCGCCCCTACACGACCATCGAGCGCAATCTGATCACGCGGCTGATGAACGTGATCCTGATGGATTTGTCGGCGGCCTTCGACCCTTTGTCTCCGGTCACCTTCCGCTTCGAGCGTCTTGAGACCAATCCGCGCTTTGCCGCCATTGCGCGCAATGCCAATGCGGCGATCAATACGCGCCTTCGCATCGACATGGAGGATCGCGGCGGCCGCGTCGAGCTTGTCCTGCCCTATGCCACGCTGGAGCCGGTCCGCGAACTGCTGCTGCAGATGTTCATGGGCGAGAAGTTCGGTCGGGACTCCATCTGGGAAACTCACCTGAGCAGCGAGCTCTGGCATACCGAGGTGGCAATCGATGCCGTGCTTGAGCAGATGGAAATGCCCCTCAATGACATCCTGAACCTGAAGGTCGGCGACCAGATCCCTCTCAACAAGACACCCAATTCCAAGGTCACCCTGCGTTGCGGGGATGTCGACATGTTCAAGGGACAGATGGGGCGCCGCAACGGCTATATCGCCGCGAGAATATCGGACAAGCTGATCCGCGGCCCGGGGGAGATCGAGTGATGGCCATAGAACTTATGATCGATGGCCTGTTGGCCATCTTGCTACTGGTGACAATTGGTTACGCCATCATGCTGAACCGGAAGCTCAACCAGTTCCGCAATCTGCGCGAGGAAATGCAGGGCATGGTGGGCGAATTCGCCCAGGCCACCCAGGATGCCGAGAAGGGCATTGCCAGCCTGCAGTCCCGCTCGCAGACCCTGGGCAGTGACCTGGAAAAGCAGGTCAGCGCCGTCGAGGGGCGCGCCTCGGAAGCACGCAGCCTTGCCGACGATCTGGTTTTCCTGGTGGAGAAGGGAACCTCGGTTGCCGACCGCCTGGAAAATTCCGTCTCGAAGGGACTTGCCGCTACGCCTCAAGCTGCGGAAAAGCCGTCCTCCGGCCGCAAGGCCGCGCCCAAGGAGCGCAAGGCAACGGGCGGGACTGCGCAGGACCAGAATGAGACGCGCAAGGCGTCGGATTCCGTTTCCCCGGAGGCGCGTGAACTGCTCAAGACTTTGGATGGTATACGATGACGACAGCGCAGAACGACAGCAGCGTCCAGCTCAAGCGTGCGCCACGCCTACGGTTGTTGCCGCTGGTGATATTCCTGGCTTCCCTTACCCTTGGCTTCCGGGTGTTCGATGTCTGGCAGGGCGTGGAAGTTGCGGCCCAGGAAGAGCAGCCGGCACAGGCCGGGCAAGAAGAAGCTGACGCCGATGAGGCGGGCGCGCCCCAGGCTGAAACCGAGGGGGAGGGCGCTGCCGACGCCCTGTTGGCGGATGCCGCAGACGTGGATGTCACCGGGGAAGAACAGGCTTCCGACGCGGCCAAGGACCTGACGGAGGTTGATCCCTTTTCCATGACGGAGACCGAGATCGAACTGCTGCAGTCGCTGGCCGGCCGTCGACAGGAACTGGATCAGCGTGAAAAGACCCTGGAGGAGAAGGAAGCGCTTCTGAAGGCCGCGGAAACGCGTGTGGAGGAGAAGATCGCGCACTTGGAGGAGATGCAGGGCAAGGTGGAAGCGCTGCTGGGCCAGCATGACGACGAGGAACAGCAGAAGCTGGATAACCTGGTTGCCATCTATGAGAAAATGAAGCCCAAGGATGCCGCGCGTATCTTCGAGCAGCTGGACATGGAGGTCCTGCTGGCGGTGGTGACCCGCATGAAGGAACGCATCACCGCACCCATCCTGGCCGAGATGCGCCCCGACCGCGCCCAGCAGATTACCGTTCGCATGGCCGAGCGGCAGGACATGCCGGTCATTGGCGAATAATCAGGCTGAGTTCACGAAATTTTCTTGGCTTTACCCAACGTTAAGAAGCTGTGGCTAGTTTGAGACTAGGCGCGAATTGCTGCCCTGGATAAAAACCGGAACACGCGAGAACAAGACGGAGTACGAGAGATGGCAGGTGTGGACATGGATATGCAGATCCTCATCGTTGACGATTACAAGACGATGCTCAGGATCATTCGCAACCTGCTGAAGCAGCTTGGTTTCAACAATGTTGACGAGGCGACGGATGGCGCCCAGGCCCTTCAGAAACTACGCGACAAACCCTATCAGCTTGTCATATCGGACTGGAACATGGAGCCCATGAGCGGCTTGCAGCTTCTGAAGGAAGTCCGGACAGATACCAAGCTGAAGGATCTGCCTTTCGTCATGATCACGGCGGAAAGCAAGAGCGAGAACGTGGTCGCCGCCAAGCAGGCCGGGGTGACCAACTACATCGTCAAGCCGTTCAATGCCGCGACGCTGAAGAACAAGCTGCAGGCTGTTCTTGGCGCTTTCTAAAGGTCATGAAACATGACGGATCAAGCCGAAACCAACGGACACGAGCAGCGCCTTGAAGCACTGGTCAGCCGCTACAAGGACATAGATCCCGATGATCTGGTGAATATCGTCGAAGGGATCATAAATACGGCCCAGGGCGACCTGTCGAGCGTCAATCTGAAGGTCTATGGCGAGATCGAGGCCCTTTCGCGCTATATTCACTCCGCCCGTCAGGAAATCGCCTCGCTGCGGCCCGACGAGATCACCGACGAGCATATTCCGGCCGCCGGCGAAGAGCTGGAAGCCATTGTCGGCGCTACGGAACAGGCCACCAATTCGATCATGGAATCGGTGGAGGCCATCGAAAAGGAAGCCGAGACCCTGCCTCCGGAGGTGGCGCAGCGACTGACCGACTCCGTGACCCAGGTCTACGAGGCTTGCGGATTCCAGGATATCACCGGCCAGCGCATCACCAAGGTCATTCACTGCCTGACTCATATCGAGGAAAAGGTTAACGCCCTGCTGGAAACCTTTGGCGAGCCGGGTGAACGATCGGCCCGTGAGCGGAAAGCGAACGAGACTTCAGGTGCGGCGGACGCTGAACTGATGAACGGCCCGCAATCTTCAGAGGATGCCATCAGCCAGGACGATATCGACGCGTTGCTTGCCAGCTTCGACTGAGGCACATCATGCAGCCGGCGCCAGGCATTCAGCGACAGGGGGGAGGGTCCAGTACAAGCAGCCTGATGGCGCTGCTCAGCCTGAAGCTGCTTCTGCTGGCGTTCTTCATCCTGCTGACCGTCCTGGCGCAGTTCGAGAACGAGAAGGTCAAGAAGGTCGTCGATAGCGTCAACAAGACCTTCGAGGGCCGGGTCGAGGTCAATCGTACCATCAACCCCCTGCCGGGCGCAGATGGCATCCAGCAGGGCGGCGCGCCGGCCTTGAGCGAACTGAGCCGCCTGTTTCGTTCCTATTTGCCGAAGGCCTCCATGGAGGTAGATCCCGCGCTGGGCGAATTGCGGCTGGAAATGCCGGCCAATGAGCTTTTCCTGCGCGACAGCACGCAATTGAACGGACGGGCGGAGCGCCTGATCGATCGCGTGGCAGTGGAACTCAGCAGGCGACAGGACTGGAATGCGGATTATGACCTGGAGCTACTGAACGGCTTCGATCCGCAGGCCATGGAGAGACTACTGGACAGCCAAGGACAAAGCCCCGTGTTCCTGCGCGCCGGTGCGCTTGTACGTTCCTTCCTGGACCGTGACCTGGCCGCTGACAGGATTTCCGGCGGCCTGCTGCCGGAGAAGGCGGGGAAGGTCCGCATAGTGGTGCGCCTCTGGGGGGGTGAGGGTGAACCCGATCAGCCGGCGGAGCTGAATCCATGAGCCGGACAGAGGGGAAAGGCACGGACAAGCCAGAATCGTCCCCCTACATACCCTTTGCGCCGGTGCCTTCGGGGGGCATGGCCCCTGCGGCTCCCAAAGGGGGCGGCAAGGCTTCCGGGGCCTGGCTTGTTACCTTTACGGATCTCGTGGCGCTGCTGCTTGCCTTTTTCGTCATGATGTTTGCCATGATGACGCTGGAGGATCGCGACTGGGAAGCCTTGCGCAGCAATTTCCTGGGCCAGGTCGAGACGCTCAAAGAGGACCCCCTTGTCTCGCCCGACCAGAAAAAGGATGTGGAGACGGCCCGCCTGAGGCCCGGATTGAACCTGAACTACCTGGCTGCTCAGCTGCGGGCGGAATTCTCGGACAACAGGTTCTTCGACACGGCCGATGTCCAGCGCAAGGACGGGCGACTGGTGGTGGTTCTGCCAGATGACCTTCTGTTCGAATCAGGCGCGATCGAGCCCATCCCCCGCGCGGAGCGCGCGATCTACTCACTTGGCGGGCTGTTGGCCAGGGTGCGGAACCGGATCGAGGTGGTTGGCTATGCGGACCCACGTCCGATCGAGGACGGTCCGCACAGCAACTGGGAACTTTCCCTTGCACGCGCCGCCTGGGTCGCGCATTTCCTGAAGCGGTCCGGCTATGGTTCGGATATCATCATCCGTGGTCACGGAGCCGGACGATTCGAGGAACTGACCCGGGCGGCCGGAGAGAACCCGGCCGAGAATTTCCGCCAGGGGCGCCGGACCGAGATCGTTGTCCTGGAGGATGCCGGGGATCTGGAGTAGGTGCGGTGCTGCGTTTTTTCTTCCTGCTGCTTTCGCTTTGCCTGGTGGCGCCTGGCGCCCTGGCCCAGAGCGAAAACGGAGCGGTTGCCGTGCGCGGCGGCATTCATCCCGGCTTCTATCGTTTGGTCCTGGACTTCGATGACACGCCCCAACACCAGGTCCGCACCGATGGCCGTTACCTGCTGCTGAGATTCAATCAGGCCGTTAATCTGGATTTCGCACCGGCGCGGCAAGCTCTTGGCCCCATGCTCGGTGATGTCGTGGTCTCGGATTACGGACGCCGGTTTCAGGTGGAATTGAGTGATCGGCGCAAGGTCGCAAGTGCCTACAGCGGGTCGCGTATCGTCCTGGACCTTCGCCCCGAGGTTCCGCCTCCGCCGCCCCCTCCCGATGTGGGCGTCGATGGTGAACGCCACGAGGTTTTCGATCGCCTGCGCTTTTCCTGGGCAGATCCGGTTTCCTATCGTCTGGAAAGCGGCGAGGAAAGCAGCACGCTTCATTTCGAGAAGCCGGGGCGCCTTCAGTTCGAGGAAGGCCTTCTGGACAGGTTGTCCCGGATACAGGGGATTGAGAGCACACTAGCCGACAACAAGCTGCGCGTGAATGTGGAACATCAGGCCGGGGCGCGGCTGCAGAGCCGCAGCCGGGAGTCCCTGGTGGAACTGGATGTGGCGGATCCGGGTGTCGGACTGGCATCCGATTCTCCCTTTTCCATGGAAGCAACCGATCAGCCAGAACTGGACGGCCCGTTGGCATCCGACGCACCTACCCTGCAGGACGGCGAGAGGGACCCAAATGCCATCGGACTTGATGTGGCACGTCAGTCGCGCTTGCAGGACACGAGGCCTTATACGGGACGCCGCGCGCCCTGGCCGGACGAAGTCGAATTGGTCATGACGTGGCCGGAACAAGTGGCCCTGGCTGCCTATGAGAACGACCAGGGGCTGGTCATCGCCCTTGATCGGGAGGTACCTGAGGATTTCGCGCAACGCTTGCGGAATACTGCGCCTGAGTTCTCTGGCGTGCAGCAGGAACAGCTGGAGGATGCGACCATCCTGACGGTTCCCGTGTCTTATCCACTGAAGGCCGAGGTGACCGGGGAAGGCCGTGAATGGCGGATACGGCTGAGTCCCAAGGCCCCAACACGGCCCAGGGCGCCGCTTCTGGAAAGGCGGCAGGACGGTGAGGAGGTGCTGCTTTCCATAGCAGCCTCCGGGGCCCGCTTGGTGGTCGAGCAGGAGGATGCCCAGCGTGGACGCCTGCTTGCTGCGCCCTTGATGTCGGACGGACAGCTTTTTCCCGCGCAGAGGCATTTTCCTCAGTTCATCCTTCTGGAAACGCTGCAGGGTATTGTCATCCAGCCACTTGATGAACGCGTAAGTGTTGAGGCTGGTTCGGACTCTGTCGAGGTGCGGGCGGAGGATGGCCTGTATATTTCAGACGGGGTGGATCTCAATGAACCCTCCGGGATGCCGGGGGACAAGGGAACCAGCAGACTGTTCGATCTTGATGCCTGGCGCGTTGAGATCGGGGAGGGTTATAGCGAAACGCGCCAGCATCTCGAGGACCGAGTGGCCGCCGCCACGGGCCGAGACAAGACGCTTCGGCGCCTGGATCTGGCCCGTTTCTATTTTGCCCGGGGGCTGATGGCAGAAGCCCTGGGTATCCTGGATCAATTGGTGGAGGAGGACCCGCTGCTCGAGTCGAACCCGGAAGTCAGGGTCATGCGCGCCGCCGCCAATATTCTGAGGGGCGAGTTTGAGGCGGCGGCCGGACGCCTGGGCGCTCCCCTGCTGGAAAGGGTACCCGAGGCTGCATTGTGGCGGGGCGTCTATGCGGCGGAAGCCCGGGATTGGCCGGTGGCGGCGCGAGCCTTCGCGGAGAACAATGCCCTCATCGACACCTATCCCCGGAATGTGCGGGTCCGCCTCTACCAGCTGGCTGCGGAAGCGGCCGTGAACCAGGAAAGTCTCGACGAAGCGGAGGACTATCTGGCGCGGGCAGAAAGCGATGCTACGGACAACCTTTCGCGGGCGAGACAGGACTACCTAGCTGGGCGTATCGCAATGCTGCGCGGCGAGAGGGAAGAAGCGCGTGACCTGTGGCAGGTTACAGCCGAGCGCATCAACAGTGCGGCCTCTGCAAAAGCGCGCTTGGCCCTTTTGGACGACCGCCTGGAGAGCGGCGAGATCGGCCATGACGAGGCGATCAACGAGTTGGAGCGGCTGCGCTTCGCGTGGCGGGGCGACAACTTCGAGCTTTCCCTGCTGACACGGCTGGCAGATCTGCAGTTGGAAAGCGGTGCGCCGAGCGAAGCTTTGCGCTCGCTACGCAGGGCTGTGACCTATTTTCCGGAAACGGCAGGTGTGGAGGCGGCTGCACGGAAGATGCGCAGCATTTTCCGCGAGGTCCTCGTTGAGGGGGATCGCGTCGACGATTTGCCCCCGATGCGTGCGCTTGCGCTCTATGAAGAGTTCCGCGAGCTGATGCCTGTGGGGCCGGATGGTGAGCGCCTGATATCCAGGCTTGCGGACAAGCTTGTGGCCATGGATTTGCTGGAGCGCGCGGCAAACCTGCTGCAGCACCAGGTTGACTACCGTCTTGCCGGTTCCCACAAATCGCGCGTCGGTGCCCGCCTGGCCGCGATTCACCTGCTGAACAATGACCCGGGCTCTGCCTTGAAGGCTTTGGAGGAAACGGCTGTTTCAGGATTGGAGCAGGACCTGTCGCGCGAAAGGGTCTATCTGCGTGCGCATGCGCTCAGCGAACAGGGGCAGGTGGAAGAGGCGCTTTCCCTGCTACGCGGAGACGAGCGGCTGCAGGCGCGTGACCTGAGGGCAGAGATATTGTGGAGCAACGAGCGATGGGATGAGGCTGCGAGTACGCTGTCCCAAGTTCTGCCGCCGGTGCCCGAGGAGGGAGAGACGCTTTCCGAACAGGAGTCGGGACGCATTCTCAACCATGCTGTGGCGCTGACCCTTGCTGGCCGCAGTGACGATCTTGCAGCACAGGCTTCCCGTTACGAAGCAAGCATGGCGCAAAGCGAACACGCCGATGCCTATGCACTGTTGGTGGATGAGGTGGATCTGCAGGATGGCGAGTCACTCGCCGCGGAGTTTTCGGCTGTGGCCGAGGCCCGAAGCTACATGACAAGCTATAGCGACCAGCTTCAGGATTTGGCTGAGTCCGGTCTGTAACCGGTCAGGCGGCGCAGCAATCGCTCAGCTTCAATAGCTCTGGATCAGGCTGCCTGCGATCAGGTACCAGCCATCGACAAGCACGAAGAAGATCAGCTTGAAGGGCAGGGAGATCATGACCGGCGGCAGCATCATCATGCCCATGGACATCAGGATCGAGGCCACGACCATGTCGATGATGAGGAAGGGCAGGAAGATCAGGAAGCCAATCTCAAACGCACGCCTCAGTTCGCTGATCATGAAGGCCGGGATCAGGATACGCAAAGGCGTGGCTTCCGGAGCTTCGATCTCTTCGACCTCGGAAAGGTCGGCAAAGAGCTGAAGGTCGCGCTCGCGGACGTGGGCCAGCATGAAGTCGCGAACGGGATCGCTGGCCCGCTCGAACGCCGTCATCTCGTCGATTTCCTCTTCGATCAGGGGAACGACAGCCTCGTCGTACACCCGCTCGAAGGTCGGCATCATGATGAAGGCGGTCAGGAAGAGTGCCAGTGAGACCAGGACCATGTTGGGTGGCGTTTGCTGCAGGCCCAGTGCGCTTCGCAGGAAGGAAAGCACCACCACGATCCGGGTGAACGACGTGACCATGACCAGGATCGAGGGCGCCAGGCTGAGGATCGTGACAAGGATAACCAGCTGCAGGATCCGGCTGGTCGTGGAGCCGTCCTCTCCGCCCAGGTCGAGACTCAGGCTTTGCGCAAGTGCCGGCGCTCCGACGACCGCGAACAACAGGGACAGGCCGGCGGCAATTGCCAGAACCAGGCCGGGTTTCTTCACCCAGTGCCCTGCAGCGCTCAAGACGCATCTCCATCGTCCGGTTGGCTGTCCTTGTGCGGATCATCACTTCTGCTGCTGTCGATCAGGAGGTCCGGCGCATTTCCCGGATTGAGCAGGATAAGGTGCTCGCGCCGATCCCATTGCAGCAGCACGAGCCTTTTCTTGGAATCGAGGGGCAGGGCCTCGATCACTTTCAGCCGCTTTTCCTTCTTGCTGGATGGGGCGAGGGCGCCCAGGCGTCCAGCCAGACCCGAGCGGCGGGCGATCCATGCAAGGCCCAGAAGAAGGGCGATAACGACGCCCAAGGCAATCAGAAAGCGTATGTAGTCTCCTGGATCCATGTTCTGCCCCTGTTAATCCTGAACCTGTCAATCCTGTCCCTGGGAAGTCCGCCCATACGGACTCGCAGCCGTCTGTCCAAGGCTCCTGTCTGCCTGATAAAGCCGGGTAAGGATTTCCGCAACCGCTGCCAGCGCGATCGGAGGGATTTCGCTATCCGGCTCAAGAGTGGCCAGGATCTCTGCCAGAGCCGCATCCTGACGGACCTTTACGTTGTGGCTGAAGGCAAGCGAGAGGATCTGCTCCGCCAATACACCTTCGCCCCGTGCGACGACGCGGGTGGTATCAGCGGCTTCACCTTCCAGGGCAACAGCCAGTGTTCGCTGCCCGCCCGGTCTGGAGGTGGGGTCGTAATCGGGGTTATCCGAGGATGACCGAGTCATCACAGTCTTTCATTCCGTATCCAGAGGAGAACGCCTCCTGGAGGGTAGGATGAAGGCTTATGGTTAAGGAAGTATTGAGGCGCCTGCAATTCCTGGACAGACCTGAGTTCAGGATTCCACACCGTCCTTGGTGGTTTCATCCTCTTCCAGGCTCAAGGCCGCACTGCCATTCGCGGCGGACCGGTTCTCGGCCTGGATACGCTCGTGAATCTCTTCGCGCAGGACACTTGCGTCAGCAGGAAAGGTAAAGCCCAGTTTTATGGATTTTCCACGGATATCTACGACAGTGACTGTGATGTCGTCATTAATGATGACCGATTCACCTATCTTTCGTGTCAGATACAGCATCGGCGGGCGAAGCTCCTGTTCCGGCCATCAAATTACATGCACTCCAGCCTGAATCGTTTGTAACAGCATTTACACTTTCTTAACAAGTCCTGTGCCACGCTGAGGTTGATCGATTGTACTCTGCCCGGAAGAGCGTGATGAGCGACAAGTTCGCACTTTTTGACGTTTTCGCAAAGCGCATGGACTGGCTGTCCCAACGGCAATCCGTTCTCTCTCAGAACATTGCCAATGCGGATACGCCCGGTTACGTGAGTCAGGATCTCAAAGAAGGCTCTTTCGAGCGCATGCTGCAGGGGCGAAACCTGCTTATGCAGACCACAGCCACGCATTCGGGGCACATGAGCGGGACGCGTGATCTAGGGCCGGGACAGCAAGTCCGCCAGGATGAGGTGCGTGATCGCTATGAGACCGTGCCGTCCGGCAATTCCGTGGTGGTCGAGAATGAGTTGGGCAAGATCGCGGACACGCAAATGCACTACTCAACGGTCACCAACCTCTATTCCAAGTATACACAAATGTACAAGATGGCTGCCGGCGGCGGCGGATCCAGATAGACCAGGGAACGGACAAAGCCATGGATCTCTTCAATACCCTGACCATTTCGGCTGACGGCATGAAGGCGCAGGGCACGCGCCTGCGCACCATTGCCGAGAACCTGGCCAATGCCGATTCCACTGCTTTGGAGCCGGGGGGCGAGCCCTATCAGCGCAAGGTGGTCAATTTCCAGAATGTGCTGAATCGCGAGATCGGCGCGGAAACAGTCGAAGTGGGCAAGGTCACGCTTGATCAGAGCGAGTTTGGTCAGCGCTTCGACCCCGGCCATCCCGCCGCGAATGAGGATGGCTATGTGCTGCTGCCCAATGTGAATTCGCTGATCGAGTTGACGGACATGCGCGAAGCCCAGCGCAGTTACGAGGCCAATCTGCGCGTACAGCAAAGTTCCCGCAGGATGCTGGAACAGACAATCAACCTTCTGCGATAGCTCGCAATAACGCCCAGGAAGGCTGACAGACAGGACCTGAAAGGGACAGACGATGGTCAGTATCAACGAAGCCGTATCGGCCTATTCGCAGCTGGGGGGCGTGGCCGGAAAGGCTGCCGGCACCAGCGGCACGACCTCGCCGGTTTCCGGCGGAGGAGGCGAAGGCGGTGATTTTACCCAGGCGCTGAAGGAAGCGACAGAAGGGGCGGTCGAGACCATGCGGGGCGGCGAGGAACAGAGTTTTCGCGCCGCCACGGGCAATGCCGACATGAACGAAGTCGTCATGGCGGTCAGCAAGGCCGAGTTGACACTGCAGACTGTAGTGTCGATAAGAGACAAGGCTGTGCAAGCCTATCAGGACATCTTGCGCATGCCGATCTGACACTCGCGCGGTGATTCATCATGGAGTCTGCTGAAGCCATAGCGGTTACCCGGGAGGCTGTCTGGGTGATGCTGAAGGTTTCCGGACCGATTCTTCTGGTCGCCTTGGCTGTCGGGCTGGTGATTGCGCTCTTTCAGGCCTTGACGCAGATGCAGGAGATGACCCTGTCCTTCGTGCCGAAGATTCTGGCCATCTTCGTTTCCATCATCCTCTTCCTGCCATTCATGCTGACCACCTTGACCGAGTTTGCCGAAGGACTGGTTGATCACATCGTGGCGTCTGGCTGAGCGAGATGCTTGAAGAACTGCTGCCAGCGGGAGTTTTTGCCTATCTGCTGGTATTCGCCCGCGTCGGGTCGGCTTTTATCCTGCTGCCGGGAATTGGCGAGACCTATATCAATACGCGCACCCGGCTGGCTCTTGCTCTCATGGTGACACTCGTTGTCAGTCCGGTCCTGGCCGGTACGCTTCCGGCCATGCCGGCTGCGCCGATGATGCTTCTGGTCCTGCTGGCGGGCGAAATCATGATCGGTGTCTTCCTGGGGACTCTGGGACGTCTTTTCATCAACGCACTCAATGTGGTGGGCATGATCGTGGCACAGACTTCCGCAATGGCGAATGCCCTGGTCAACGATCCCGTCAGTGCCCAGCAGGCGTCGATCGCCAGCGGCTTTCTTACCGTAACCGCCTTGTTGCTGATCTTCATCCTGGAAATTCATCATCTGGCGATTGAAGCCGTCGTCGCGAGCTATGACGTGATGCGGCCGGGAGAGGTGGTCCCGGTGGGCGACATGGCCGATATGGTTGCGCGGACCGTGGCGGATACCTTCGTGCTGGCGGTCAAGATGTCAGCGCCCTTCATTGCCGTCGCCATGTTCTTCTATGTTGGATTGGGGTTGCTGTCGCGCCTCATGCCGCAGATGCAGGTCTTCTTCATTGCTCTGCCATTGCAAATCGTACTGGGTCTTATGGTCCTGATGCTCAGCCTTCCAATCATAATGCGCCTGTTTCTGGGGGAGATGGAACAAACCTTCATCTCCTTCATTGGAAACTAGGCAGGAAGGCGAACCATGGCCGAGGAACAGAAGGACGACGCCCAGAAAACCGAGGAACCGACCCCGAAGCGGTTACAGGACGCGCGCGAGAAAGGGCAGGTCGCGCGTTCCCAGGAGGTCAATCACTGGTTCATCATTCTGGGATTCGCGCTGGTTCTCGGGATCATGTCGCCCTGGATGGTGAACCAAATCGGATTGGCTCTGTTGCCCTTCATCGAGCGTCCACATGATTTCATGGTGGAGAGCGACACCGCACGCACGCTCATGTACAACACGGTGAAGGATGTAGGGCTTGCGCTGGCCCTCCCCTTCCTGGTCCTGATGCTGCTGGCCCTGGCATCGGGTTTCATGCAGTTCGGCCTGATTTTTTCCTTCGAGAGCATGAAGCCGAAACTGTCGAAACTGTCCCTGGTTTCCGGTTTCAAGAAGATCTACGGCAGTCGTGCGCTCATGGAATTCCTGAAGGGTGTCCTGAAGATCACGCTGATCGGCGTTGTCATAGCGGCCGTGATCTGGCCGGAAGGACAGAAGATCATCAATCTGAGCGATCTGCAGCCCCAGGAAATCCTCGTTTTCCTGAGAGCGGAAGCCCTGCGTCTTCTCGTGGCGGTTCTTGCCGTCATGACGGTCATTGCGGCGATGGACTTTGCCTATCAGCGCTATAAGCATATCAAGGAAATGCGCATGACGCGCCAGGAGGTGCGTGACGAGACAAAACAGTCCGAGGGTGATCCCCTGGTCAAGAGCCGCCTGCGCCAGATCCGTATGGAACGGGCCAAGCGACGGATGATGGCGGCCGTGCCCTCGGCAGATGTCGTGGTCACCAACCCGACCCACTATTCCATCGCCTTGAAGTACAATTCCGACGAGATGAATGCTCCCACCGTTGTGGCCAAGGGAATCGACGAGGTGGCCCTTCGTATCCGTGAGGTTGCCCGGCAGAACGAGGTTCCTCTTGTCGAGAACCGTCCCTTGGCACGGGCCCTCTATGATGCGGTTGAAATTGACGAGGAAGTGCCCCCCGAGCACTACAAGGCCGTTGCCGAGATTATCGGCTACGTGATGCGCATTCGTGGGCAGATTTCCGGCAGGGGCGGGGCGACGCAGTCCTGATAGATGTGAACGGGGATTTCGCGCGAAGGCGGGATCCGTGCTAACAAGATTTGAAGTCGCTTAGGGAATAGGGACATTCAGGGACGATGATTCTGGGGGGGATACTCGAACTGGGGCTGCTTGGCGCCCTGATTTTCGGGTTTGCGATTCTGCTTTGGCGGCACCTGCGAATCAGGCACCGGTTAAAGCTGTTCGAATCGGCCGCTGCGGCCGTTGAAGACCCAATGCAGGTGGTGCGCCGCGGACAGCGGGTGCTGCTGTCCAATCCGGCCTGTGACGCTTTGCCCATGCAGGCGGACCAAACCCTGCCGGACTGGGTTCTCGAACAGCTTTCCACAGCGGAGGAACGCGCCGAGGTCGAACGTCTGCAACGCCAGCTTGAAACAGGTATGCACGGTGAGACCGAGATTGCCCTGCCGGATGAAGAAGGTGGCGATAATGCGGTGCTGTGGTATCGCATCAGCGCTTTTCCTTTCCCGGGCAGAGCTAGGGAATCTCTCTGGACCATGCGCAACATCACGATGCGCCGGCAGATGGAATTGGTGCTGCGTAATGAACACAAGCGCTTCTTCGACCTGTTGGAACATGCGCCCGTCGGCTTCTATTCAGTGGATGGGGAAGGGCGGTTCATCTATATCAATCGCATCATGGCCGAGTGGCTGGGACGCAGCGTTCGCGAACTCACACAAGGCAGCCTGCGCCTTCATGATATTCTCGCTTCCCGCGAGCAACTGCCACATTCGGCGTACCTGCCGTTCGTGAATGAACAGCGCGAAGGTGAAGTGGAGTTGCTCTGTGCAGGCGGCGGCAGCTTTACAGCCCTGATCATACAGGACCAGGTCGAGGACACTGGAAGTGCGGGCGGCTTGCGTACCCGATCCGTCGTGCGCCACCTGACAGCAGAGCGGCAGACGGAAGCGGCCTTGGAGCTGACTGAGCAACGTTTCCAGCGCTTGTTCAGTGAAGCGCCGGTGGGGATTGCCTTGTTGAACCGCGATGGCCGCATCACCGAATGCAACCGCGCCTTCCAGGACATGGTCGATGACGAGGGGCGCAGTCCTGTGGGGCAGGACCTGGCTGACCTGGTGGAAGCGGATTCGCGGGCGCGTGTGCATGCGGCGGTGGAGCAGGCCCTGTTGCCGGATTCAGAGGCTGCAGGATCCTCCTTTGCAGAAGTACAGCTGACCTGTGCCAGGGAATTGCGCTGCTCGTTGACGCTGCGAAGTTTCGGTCAGGAGGCCGAACACGGCCTGATTGTTCACATGATCGATACGACCGAACAGAAAGCCCTGGAGGTGCAGTTCGCACAGTCCCAGAAAATGCAGGCGGTCGGCCAGCTTGCCGGCGGCATCGCCCATGACTTCAACAATCTGCTGACGGCCATGATTGGTTTCTCGGATCTGCTGTTGTTGCGGCACCGGCCGGGTGACCAGTCTTTCGTGGACATCATGCAGATCAAGCAGAATGCAAACCGTGCCGCCAATCTGGTGCGCCAGTTGCTCGCCTTTTCCAGGCAACAGACTCTGCAGCCCAGGGTGCTCAACGTGACGGACATCCTGGCGGAAATCTCACACCTGCTGAGGCGTCTGATCGGAGAGCGCATCGACCTGAAAGTCGTACACGGTCGGGACCTGGGACCGGTCAAGGCGGACCAGGGGCAGCTGGAACAGGTGATTATCAATCTTGCGGTGAATGCACGCGATGCCATGCAGGATGGAGGGCGCCTGTTCATCCGGACCAGCAATGTCAGTTTCGGAAATGCCCAGCGGTTCGGCAACGAGACTGTTCCGCCCGGCGAGTATGTGCAGATCGAGGTGGAGGATACCGGATCCGGCATTTCGCGGGAGAATCTGAACCGGATCTTCGAGCCGTTTTTCTCAACCAAGGAGGTTGGCGAAGGAACCGGCCTAGGGCTTTCGACAGTCTATGGCATCGTCAAGCAGACGGGCGGTCACATCTTCGTGGACAGTCACCTGAACAAGGGAACACGCTTTTCCATCTACCTTCCGCAACACAGCAGGGAGCGCCAGGAAGCGGACGAGGCTGATCCACAGGCTTCACGGGATCTTACCGGTCGGGGAACCGTCCTGCTGGTGGAGGATGAGGACGCCGTTCGCTCTTTCTCGTCACGGGCCTTGCGCAACAAGGGCTATCAGGTGCTCGAGGCGCGTTCAGGTGAAATGGCTCTGGATATCCTGCAGGGAACACCGGACAATTCCGAAGAAGATCCTGGCAACATCAACCTGCTGATTACGGATGTGGTGATGCCGCAGCTTGATGGACCGTCGCTTGTGCGCAAGGCACGTGAACTCTTCCCGGAACTGAAGGTGATCTTCATCTCGGGGTATGCCGAGGATTCCTTCCGCGAACAGATGGACGGCGATGAAGGCATCTATTTCCTGCCCAAGCCCTTCAGTCTGAAACAACTGGCGGGAAAGGTTAAGGAAGTCATGGGGTAAGGCTGTATGTTCCCCTTTTGATCTCTCTTCTTGTCAGATGGGAACATAACGAGTACATTCTGGTCATTGCAGCGACTCCGGTTGCATGGGATAAGGGGGAGCTCTTCCAATGTCAGAAATGGTGCTCGAACTCGTGAACAAAGAAACTTCCGATCGCAACAAGGCACTGGATGCCGCACTTTCCCAGATCGAAAGGGCATTCGGTAAGGGCTCCGTCATGCGTCTCGGCCAACGCGAGGTGGTTGAAACGGAGTTTGTTTCCACCGGCTCACTGGGCCTGGACATTGCCCTGGGAATTGGCGGGCTGCCTCGTGGACGCGTGGTCGAAATCTATGGCCCGGAATCCTCGGGCAAGACCACGCTTGCGCTGCACGTCGTCGCAGAAGCACAGAAGGCAGGCGGAGCCTGTGCCTTCGTTGATGCGGAACATGCTCTTGATCCCAGCTATGCAAAGAAGGTCGGCGTCGATATCGAGGAACTCCTGATTGCCCAGCCCGATGCTGGGGAACAGGCCCTGGAGATTTCCGACACCCTGGTTCGTTCAGGCGGTCTGGATGTTCTGGTCATCGACTCCGTTGCTGCACTGGTGCCACGCGCTGAACTGGAAGGCGATATGGGCGACCAGATGCCCGGCCTTCAGGCGCGCCTGATGAGTCAGGCCTTGCGCAAACTGACGTCCTCGATTTCCCGGTCGAACTGCCTGGTGATCTTTATCAACCAGATCCGCATGAAGATCGGTGTCATGTTCGGCAGTCCCGAGACCACCACGGGCGGCAATGCCCTGAAGTTCTACTCGTCTGTCAGGCTGGATATCCGCCGTATCGGGTCGATCAAGGACAAGGATACCGTCGTGGGGAACCAGACCCGCGTGAAGGTGGTGAAGAACAAGATGGCCCCCCCATTCAGGCAGGTCGAATTCGACATCATGTACGGCGAAGGCATTTCCAAGACGGGAGAAATCCTGGACCTCGGGGTTCAGGCGGGCGTTGTTGAAAAGTCCGGCGCATGGTTTTCCTATTCAGGTCAGAGAATTGGCCAGGGGCGCGAGAACGCGCGGCGCTTCCTGAAGGAGAATCCGGATGTCGCGGAATCGATCCAGCATGCGGTGCGCTCGAATGCTGGCATGGTTTCCGATGCAATGCTGGCCGAAGAGAAGCCGGAATCTGATGACGCGGAAAGCAGTGAGTGATCGTTCGGCCCATTGCGAATAGGCGAACGCCTCGAATCTGTTTTTGACCGTGAACGAAGACGGCCAGGTTACCTTGTTGCCTGTATACTGAGCGATAATGAGCGGGGCATTGCCTTGAAGGCGGGCCCTTACCAAATCCTGCCTTGTGTAAAGCACTGCAGACGCCTTAAATCTGCGGCAGACAATCTCGTGTATCCAACAGGCAGTCATGACGATAACAACCAACGACATTCGCAGCCGCTTTCTTGAGTTTTTCGAGCGAAACGGACACGAGATCGTGTCCTCTTCACCGCTCGTGCCGCGCAACGATCCGACCCTGCTGTTCACCAATGCGGGCATGGTCCAGTTCAAGAATGTGTTTACCGGGGCAGAGACGCGGCCCTATTCACGTGCCGTGACCTCTCAGAAATGCGTGCGCGCGGGTGGAAAGCACAATGATCTTGAGAATGTCGGATACACGGCGCGCCATCATACCTTCTTCGAGATGCTGGGAAATTTCTCTTTCGGCGACTACTTCAAGGAGCGCGCCATCGAGCTGGCGTGGGAATTGGTAACCAAGGAGTTCGGACTTCCCAAGGACCGGCTTCTGGCAACTGTCTATCACGAGGATGATGAGGCCTATGACCTCTGGCGGCGGGTGGCCGGCCTGCCGGACGACCGGATCATTCGTATCCCCACTTCGGACAACTTCTGGGCCATGGGAGATACCGGGCCCTGCGGACCTTGTTCCGAAATATTCTTCGACCACGGCGAAGGCATACCAGGTGGACCGCCGGGAAGTCCGGACGAAGATGGCGATCGTTTCATCGAGATCTGGAATCTCGTCTTCATGCAGTACGAACAGTTGGCCGAAGGGGAGCGGCATGACCTGCCAAAGCCCTCGATCGATACCGGCATGGGGCTGGAGCGAATAGCCGCCGTCCTGCAGGGCAAGCACGACAATTACGACATCGACCTGATGCGCTCGTTGATCGAGGCTTCCGCGGAGGCCAGTGGCACCGAGCCCGACGGTCCCCACGGGGTTTCACACCGCGTTATCGCCGACCACCTGCGCGCCGCTTCCTTCCTGATTGCCGATGGTGTCCTGCCGGCGAAGGAAGGACGTGGATATGTGCTGCGTCGCATCATGCGACGGGCCATGCGTCATACGCACATGTTGGGAGCGCGTGATCCGGTGCTTTGGCGCCTGGTGCCGGCTCTTGTCAAGCAGATGGGGGGAGCTTTTCCGGAACTCAATCGTGCTCAGGCCCTGGTTGAGGAAACGCTCAAGCTTGAGGAAACACGCTTCAAGGACACGCTTGGCCGTGGCTTGAAATTGCTGGAAGAAGAAATGGGACGCCTGGGAGAGAGCGATCTCCTGCCCGGCGAGGTCGCTTTCAAGCTGTATGACACCTACGGTTTCCCACTTGATCTGACACAGGACATTCTGCGCGGGCAAAACCGGTCCGTTGACGTTGCGGGTTATGAAGCGGCCATGGAGCGCCAGCGGGAAACGGCCCGCAAATCCTGGAGCGGCTCCGGTGAAACCGTGGCGGAAGCACTCTGGTTCGATCTGCATGAAAAGCACGGTGCGACCGAGTTTCTTGGCTACGAGACCGAAACGGCCGAAGGAGTCGTCCAGGCCATCGTTGTCGAGGGCAAGGAAGTCGAAACAGCCGACGCCGGACAGAAGGTCGACTTCCTGACTAACCAGACGCCCTTCTATGGAGAAAGTGGCGGTCAGATGGGGGACACGGGCTTGGTCTTCGCCCCGGATGGTGTCGAGGTGCAGGTCGAGGATACGACCAAGAAGGCTGGCGAGCTGCATATCCACCATGGACATGTGCGCAAGGGCAGCCTGCGTGTTGGAGAGGCCGTGGAAATGCGTGTGAACGGTGCACGTCGCAGGAATCTGCGCGCGCATCACTCCGCCACACACCTGCTGCACGAGGCCTTGCGCCGTCGGTTGGGCGAGCATGTGACCCAGAAGGGGTCATTGGTGGCGCCGGACCGCCTGCGTTTCGATTTCAGTCACCCCCATCCGCTTTCCCGCGACGACCTGATTGCGATCGAGGACATGGTCAATGCCCGCATTCGCGAGAATGCCGAGGTGCAAACCCGCTTCATGACGCCGGATGAGGCCATTAACGAAGGGGCGTTGGCACTGTTCGGGGAAAAATACGGGGACGAGGTCCGCGTGGTGTCCATGGGAGGCCTGGACGAGGAGAAAGGGGCGAACCACAGTTTCTCAACGGAACTCTGTGGTGGAACTCATGTGAGCCGCGTCGGGGACATCGGCTTTTTCAAGATCATTTCCGAACAGGCCTTGGCCGCCGGTGTGCGCCGCATTGAAGCCATGGTGGGTGACTCTGCCCTCAAGTACGTTGAGGCGCAGGAAGAGTTGCTTGGCAACACGGCGAGCAGCCTCAGGGTTTCACCCACAGAGGTTCCAGACCGGATCACGGCCTTGTTGGAAGAGCGCCGCCGGCTGGAGAAAGAAGTTTCCGATCTGCGCCGCAAACTTGCTGCAGGCGGCACGGGCGGAGCGATGACCCGCGAAGTCAACGGGACTCGGCTGGCAGCGCGCGTCATGGAGGATATTCCGGCCCGGGACCTGAAACCCATGGCCGATGACCTGAAGAAGCAGCTGGGATCGGGCGTCACTGCATTGATTGCGACGAACGATGGCAAGGCCTCTCTCGTCGTCGGCGTGACGGACGACCTGACAGAGCGTTATTCGGCTGTTGACCTTGTTCGGGTAGGCGCCGAAGCCCTGGGCGGTAAAGGCGGTGGTGGGCGTCCTGACATGGCCCAGGCCGGCGGTCCCAATGCCGAGCAGGCCGATGCGGCATTGGCCGCGATAGAGGCTGCTCTCTCCAATGGATGAGCCGGACGCTGGCTGAGTCGATGATTGAGCCGTATTGCAGGGCTGAAATGACAAAGGCCGGCCAAATTGGCCGGCCTTTGTTTACTGCTGGGTGTCAGCGAGAATGTGTGCGCTGACTATGTTGTCCGGGTCTGGAACGCGGCCTGATGGATCTCCAGGGGGCGCCTTGGTCAAGGCATCGACCGCTTGCATCCCTTCGATGACTTCTCCCCAGACGGTATATTGCCCCTTCAGCCAATCAGCATCGTCGAGGCAGATGAAGAACTGACTGTCCGCACTGTCCGGATGCTGTGCGCGGGCCGCACCTACAGTGCCGCGGTGAAAAGGAGCATCGCTGAACTCGGCTTTCAGGTTGTGGCCTGAACCACCGGTTCCTGTACCGTGAGGGCAGCCGGTCTGGGCCATGAAACCGTCGATAACGCGGTGGAAAGACAGGCCGTCATAGAATCCGTCGCGCACCAGTTCCTTGACGCGATCCACATGTGCCGGTGCCAGCTCCGGCTTCAGTGCTATTGTGACCTGCCCGGTGTCGAGTTTCAGGACAAGAGTGTTCTCGGGATCAAGAGACATGTTGTGGCTCGCTTGTCGTGGTGGGGACTATTCGATGTCCGAGAGAACACGCATACGCACGATTTCATCGGGGTTGTCGACGGTGCCGCCGCGTTGCTGGTCGCCTTTCTTAATTTCGTCGACCAGTGGCATTCCCTGGCGAACCTCTCCCCAGACCGTGTATTCGCCATCCAGCCAGGGGGCGCGTTCAAACGTGATGAACCATTGACTGTTGGCGCTGTCCGGGTCCTGGGAACGGGCCATGCCAACAGTTCCGCGCTTGAACGGCCGATCGGAAAATTCGGCTTCCAGATCCGGCAACTCGGAGCCACCGCGGCCGGTTCCGGTCGGGTCTCCCGTTTGCGCCATGAAGCCATCGATAACGCGGTGGAACTTCAAGCCATCATAGAACCCGTCGCGTACCAGCTTGCGGATTCGGTCTACATGAGCCGGGGCCACCTCGGGCAGCATCTCGATCAGGACGCGGCCATCCTTGAGGTCCATCACAAGGACGTTTTCACTGGCCGGCGCCTCCTGCGCCGCTGCGGTTTGCAGCGGCAACAGGAGTGCAAAGGCCATGACAAGGCTACGTATCAAGGCGGTCATGCGTTGATAACCTTCTGCAGGTTGGCGTCCAGCTTGTCCAGGAACTGGTTGGTGGTCAGCCACTTCTGGTCGGGGCCGATCAACAGGGCCAGGTCCTTGGTCATGTCACCATTCTCCACGGTATCGATGCAGACCTTTTCGAGCTTCCTTGCAAAATCGATCACCTCGGGTGATTCGTCAAAGGTGCCCCGGTAGAACAGTCCGCGGCTCCAGGCGAAGATGGAGGCGATCGGATTTGTGGAGGTTTCCTTGCCTTCCTGGTGAAGTCGGTAGTGGCGCGTGACCGTGCCGTGTGCAGCCTCGGCTTCCACCGTCTTTCCATCCGGAGTCATAAGAACCGAGGTCATCAGGCCCAGAGAGCCGAAGCCCTGCGCCACGGTGTCGGACTGCACGTCGCCGTCATAGTTCTTGCAGGCCCAGACAAAGCCGCCGGACCATTTCAGTGCGGCGGCAACCATGTCGTCGATCAGACGGTGTTCATATGTGATTCCCGCCTTGTCGAAGGCTTCCTTGAATTCGCTGTCGAAGACTTCCTGGAACAGGTCCTTGAAGCGACCGTCATAGGCCTTGAGGATCGTGTTCTTGGTGGAGAGGTAGACAGGATAACCGCGCTGCAGGCCGTAGTTAAAGCAGGAGCGGGCGAAGCCGCGGATCGATTCATCCTCGTTGTACATACCCATGGCAACGCCACTGTCCGGGAAGTTGTGAACTTCGCGCGTAACAGGCTCTCCGCCGTCGTCGGGTGTATAGGTGATGGTGAGTTTTCCAGGTCCGGGAACTGTAAAGTCAGTCGCCTTGTATTGGTCCCCGTATGCGTGGCGTCCGATGATAATGGGCTGGGTCCAGCCCGGCACGAGACGCGGAACGTTCTTGCAGATGATAGGCTCACGGAAGACGGTTCCGTTCACGATATTGCGGATGGTGCCGTTCGGTGAACGCCACATCTTCTTCAGTCCGAATTCCTCGACCCGTCCTTCATCGGGTGTGATCGTGGCGCACTTAACACCAACGCCGTATTTCTTGATGGCCTCTGCGGCATCAACCGTGATCTGATCATCCGTGCGGTCGCGTTCCTGGACACTCAGATCGTAGTATTTCAGGTCAACGTCGAGATAGGGCAGGATCAGCTTGTTCTTGATGAAATCCCAGATGATGCGAGTCATCTCGTCGCCGTCGAGTTCGACGATCGGATTCTGAACCTTGATTTTAGCCATTGCGTATCCGTCTCTGTCTTGAGGTGGGTGTCAGGTGCTGCGCAGAATAGCAGGCTTGCCTCAGGCTACAAGCCTTGCAACTTGCTGCCTCAGGTTGCAAGGAATCGAGCTCAACTCCACTTGGCCTCAAGGTCAGATGATGGAACCACGGTCGTTTCAATCTGGGTGAAGAAGTCCCCGACCGACTCCGCCACAAAGCAGCGCTTCAGATCATGATGCTTGATAAAGCCTTCTTCCACCTGGTGTTCCAGCATTTGAATAAGGGGCACCCAGAAGGCGTTGACATTCAGCAGTCCAAGGGGTTTCGCATGCAATCCAAGCTGTCCCCAGGTGATCATCTCGAAGGTTTCGTCCAGAGTGCCGAAACCGCCAGGAAGGATGCAGAAGGCATCGGATTCCCGGAACATCTCCAGCTTGCGTTCGTGCATGCTTTCGACAACACGCAAATCCGTAAGATTGTTGTGTCCGACTTCAAACTCCATAAGGTGGCGCGGTATGATGCCCAGTACGTCCCCCTGCGCTGAAAGGGCAGCGTCGGCAAGTTCGCCCATCAATCCAACGCGCCCCCCACCGAAGACGATTCTTATTCCACGGGCAGCTGCCGCGTACCCCAGTTCCCGAGCCGCTTCCATGTAAATGCGATCACGGCCCTTCGAGGAACCGCAATAGACACACAGCGACGTGATTTCGGGCATCGATGCCTCACTTGATCCTAGGATTGTAAGAATCTGACCATGGGTCAGAGCGGGGGAAGAAAACCCAAAGCAGGTGATACTGCAAGCCCACGAGAAAGCAGCCAGAGAGCTTTCCATGGAAAGAGACGTTTGGGGAATCTTCACCTTTTTGCATTTAAACGCTAGAAGCTGTGTCGTTCTCTGCATTATTGCGGCATATTAATGTCCGAAAAATGACCCCGAGGAGTCCTTGTCGTCTTGAAGCCTGTTCTTGTGTTTGTTGTTGCCGGTTTGGCCGTAGCCATAGTTGCTGCGGGAATTGTCTTCTTTGACGGTGAAGACCGCGAATCCGGGTACGATACGGCGACATCTGTGAGTCCTGAAGAGGCGGTTCCCGCGAGCGAGGGGACTGGCGAAGAAGGAAAAATATCTGAGCGCATGACTGAAGAGAGCGAGTCGGCGCCCGCTGTGGATGACTCGAGGGATGCCGGTGACACGATGGACTCTGAAGGCGACAAGAGTGCGTCGCGCGGTGAGTCGCAACAATCCGGAGAAGCGCAAAGGGACTCCCCTGAGCTGGTTGCAGATAGCGTAGCGCCTGCTGAAAGTGACAAGCAGGAAAAAACAGCCACTACCCCGGTAGGTCGTGAAGAGGAGACGTCCGCTCTTCCCTCAGAAGAAACTGCGTTGGAGAGCGAGGAAGCTGATCAGCAGCCCGTTGGGGAAAGGGAAACGGATGAACAACCGATAACGCCTGATAGCGTGGATGAAACGGACACGACTCCAGTCGAGGCGGCGGACAGGGATCAGTCGGGTGACAGCCCTCAGGAGCAGGGGGGGGCTGAAAGTGCAAACGAAGTCGAATCGGAGATTGCTGCATCGCCTGAACCTGAGCCTGAGCAGTTTGGGACTGAAGAGGAACGTCAGGAGGCCGACTCTCAGGTGGCCAATGGTCCAGACAAGGTACTTCCCAGTTTCGATGTTGTGCGAGTCGAAAGGGATGGCAGCTTTGTGGCTGCTGGGCGGGCCGCAGCTGGAAGCCAGGTAAGCGTACTGGCAAATGGCGAAGAAATTGCCTCCGTCCAGGCAGACCAAAGGGGGGAGTGGGTCCTGTTGCCGGATGAGGGGCTGATTTCGGGTGATCACGAATTGAGCCTGTCCAGTGTATCGGGCAATGGTGCGCACGCGGATTCCAAGGATATCGTTGTCGTTTCGGTGCCTTCTGCGGCGTCCAGTCGTGCGCTTGACTCCGGACAATCCGCTTCCGGTGGCATGGCGGAGGAAGTCACGGACAGCAGCCAAGTCCAGGAGTCCGTCACCGACAGTGATACAAAGCCGCTTGAGGCGTTGTCTCCACGTCCGCTTGCCGTTCAGATGCCACGAGAGGGAGCAGGCGAGGCCCGTGTCCTGCAAGGACCGGAAGGCGGTCTCATCGCCGGGGAGTTGTCTCTGGATTCGATAACTTACGATGAAGATGGAGAGCTGCTGGCAAGCGGGCAGCTGGTCCCCGGTGCCCGTGTCTTCATGTACGTGAATGATCGCTTCGTGGGCGAAGCCAAGGCCAGTGAGAATGGCCGCTGGCAGATCCAGCCGGATAAGGCGTTGGAAGGGGGAAAGTACACCATACGCATTGACCAGGTCGATGAAGAAGGCGAAGTGGTTGCCAGGCTCGAAACCCCCTTTGTGCGGGAGGAAATATCACCGGATCAGGCCGAAGGCGGAGAAGTCGTGGTTGTTCAGCCAGGCAACAGTCTCTGGCGACTGGCACGCCGTTCCTACGGCCGGGGTATTCACTATACGGTGATCTATGATGCGAACGATGATCAGATCCAGGATCCGGATCTGATCTATCCAGGGCAGGTTTTCGTCGTTCCCGGCATTGAGGAGGAGGAAGCTCGATAAGGACAGCTGGAAGCTGTCTCTAGGCTTTTTGCCCAGTCACCCTTTGCTTGTTTGCCGGACAGCCAGAACATCCTCGGCCATTTCAAAGAATGGTTTGAACTCCAGGAGTACAGCGCTCAGGGCCGCGATGATGCTGACGGGTGTAAGCCCTTGAGGGGGGGCGACTTCGGCCAGAAGGCGCACATCCTGATCGTTGATGATTGCAATATGCCCTTTGGGAAGCGTTCTGGTCGCCGTTGCAAGATGCCTGAAGAAACGTCGTCCAGCAGGAGATTCGGCCGTAAAGGGCAGCTTTCCCAACTCGCCGACAATCTTCAGCTTCGTTTCTCCTGTCGTCTTGCATTCGCATGCGAAAGGCATGCCCCGATGAATGAAGCTGAAGGTGATGTCCTCGCCCTTTGTCCGCCTTCGGATTTCTCCATTTTCCGATAGCCCCACATGATGGAGCTGGAGGGGCAACTCCTCTTCCCGGCTTATTTCCAGGGCAAGATTGACCTTTGCTTCATCCGCCTGCTGATCCTCGTCGCAGGAGGACTTTTGACTTATGCCGCTTTCCATGGCCATCGCATGACTTTCTAAGGTTCCGAACAGCTGTTCAGGAACAGCATAGCCACGAACGGTTTAACGCTGCGTTAAACCACCTCGTCAGGGGCCCGACAGTCCATGAGTCATGAGAACCTGATTTTTCGTCTTTGGCGATACCATTGGGCAAGGTTTTCACGAAACAGCAGTGCGCTGGGCGTAACCAGCAAGGTCAACAGGGTCGAAAAGGTCAGCCCGAAAACAATGGCTGTGGCAAGCTGGGTCCACCACTGGGAGGAAGGTGCCCCCAGACTGGCTGTGCCCTCCAGCAGGTCTATGTTGGCGGCAAAAACCATCGGAAGCAGGCCCAGGATGGTCGTGATTGTCGTTAGCATGACCGGCCTGAAGCGCTGGGCACAGGTTCTCAGGATGGCATCAAGAGGTGTTGCGGCCTCCAGTTTGATGCGGTCAAAGGTATCGATGAGGATGATGTTGTTGTTCACGACGATACCGGCCAGGGCGATGACTCCTATACCGCTCATCACAACGCCGAATGGCTGGCCCGTGACCAGGAGTCCCAGCATCACACCTATCGTCGAGAGTACGACGGCGGACAGGATGAGGAAGGCGCTGTAGAAGGAGTTGAACTGCGTGACCAGTATAATGGCCATGAGGAACAGCGCGATCATGAAGGCCTTGACCAGAAAGTTCTGAGCCTCTCTCTGTTCTTCGTCCTCTCCCGTAAAGGAGATACTTACAGCCGGGTCTATATCTGCTGTTTCCAGCCATTCCCGGATCTCCTGAACCTTGTCGTCCGGCAGGATGCCGGGCTCGACATCACTGCGGATGGTCATGGTCCGGTTCCCCTCGACGCGCCTTAGCTGAGATACCTTTTGAGAAGGTTGCAACTCCACAAAATTGCTGACCGGGATCAAGCCTGCATCCGTTTCAACACGGATGTTGTTGAGTTGCGAGACATTGCGCCTTTCACGCGGGTAGCGGACGACGATATCGATTTCCTCGTCGCTTTCATCGGTTCGGTACGTTCCGATCTCCAAGCCCTTGGTGGCCATTTGAACGTAGGATCCAATCAAGGTGACGTCCGCGCCGAACTTTGCCGCCTGCGCACGGTCTACCGTCATTTCCCATTCGATCCCGGGCAGGGGCTTTCCATCCTCGAGATCCACGAAACCGCCAATATCCTCCATCGCCGTCAGTATTCGATCGACAACGGGCTCAATCCGTCCGGGATCAGTTGAAGAAACACGAATTTGTATCGGTTTGCCGACTGGCGGACCGGCTTCCTGTTTGCGGAACTCGACCGAGATGCCCGGAAGGTCTGCTGTCCTCGTACGCAGATCCGAAATGATCGCGTCAGCGCTGCGCCTAGCAAACCAGTCGACAAACTCAAGCTGGATACGCCCAATAAGGTCTTCGGGTTCTGAGTCGTCCTGTTGCCCGGCCGTGGTCAGTGTCTGTGTATAGATCGAATGGAATTCGCCCTTCTCCTGGGCCAGCTCCAGAATCTCCTGTTCCACGCCTGCGACCTGTTCGTCGCGCTCCTGTATCGACATGTTGCCACGGCCGTGGACCCAGACAGACAGATTCTCCGGCTCGACTTCAGGGAAGAACTCGACCCCCTTGCCGAAGACAGCATAGCTTCCCTGCGCGAAGATAAGCACGACGACTGCGGCCAGAATGATCTTGCCCGGATGGGCAAGGGCTTTCCGCAGGAAGTTCACATAGTGACCCGTAGGTCCCCCGAGCTGCTGCAACTGTGCCCTGTTTCCGGAAGAAAGCGCGCGCATCTTTCGGGTGGATACAGCCTGACCGGGTTTGCCAAAACGTGCCCCCAGGACGGGGATGAAGATCAATGCCATCATCAGCGAAGCCGTCAGCGTCGCCAGCAAGGTGATGGGAAGGTACTTCATGAACTCGCCGACAGTCCCCGGCCAGAAGATCAAGGGAAGGAAGGCGCTGAGTGTCGTGGCGGTCGAGGCTATGATGGGCCAGGCCATGCGATTGCTCGCCAGACCATAGGCCTCTTCCCTGGGGAGGCCTTCCACCATTTTCCGGTCGGCATACTCCGTGACCACGATTGCACCATCCACCAGCATGCCCACGGCCAGGATCAGGCTGAAGAGGACGACGATGTTGACGGTGAATCCCAGCATGCCCAGGACAAGCATGCCGGTCAGGAAGGATCCGGGAATCGCAACGCCGACAAGGCCTGCCGAACGCATTCCCATGGCAGCGACAATCACGATCATCACAAGTAGAACAGCCGTCAGCACGTTGTTCTGCAGGTCGGAAAGCATGGTACGGATATCGGTCGATTTATCTTGGTTGTAGTTGACCTGAATCTCCTCGGGCCAGGCCCCTCGGCTGGCTTCCACGACCGCTTTAGCCTGCTCGATGGTTTCGATGATGTTGGTGCCAGTTCGTTTCGATATCTCGATGGCCAGTGCCGGTTTGCCATTGACCCGAACGATGTCGCTGGGATCCACGAAGGTCGGGCGCAGGGTGCCGATGTCTCCAAAGGTCACAACGGAATCACCGCTGGTCTTGACCGGCATGTTCAGGATGTCCTGATTGGACTCGAATAACCCCGGAACCTTGATGGGGAAGCGACCGGCTCCCGTGTCAATCTCGCCGGCGGCTACAACCCGATTGGAACGGTCGACGGATTGCAGCACCTGTTGCGCATCCAGGGCATAGCTGTCGATCATCGATGGATCGACGAGCAGCTCGATCAGTTCTTCCCGGTCGCCGCCTATATTGGCTTCCAGTACGTTCGGCAGGCTTTCCAGGTTATCCTGCAGGCGCCGGGCAATGGTCAGGAGCGTGCGTTCCTGGACATCACCGGAAAGTGTGACGACCAGGATTGGAAACAGACTGAGGTTGACCTCGGATACACGCGGTTCCTCGGCATCTGCTGGCAACTCCGCCTGCGCGATATCACTCTGTTCGCGGACATCTGCCATGGCCTCGTCAATATTGAACCCGGCCTCGAATTCCAGAAGGACAAAGCCCCCTCCCAGGAAGGCAGTGGAACGCATCTCCTTGACGCCTTCCACGGACGACAGTTCCTGCTCCATGGGCTTGACCAGAAGGCGCTCTGCGTCTTCTGGTGAAATGCCCGTCTGAGCCAGGGACACATAGATTATTGGGATATTGACGTCCGGCTCGGCTTCCTTGGGGATGGTGACATAGGTGTAAAAGCCTGCAAGCAGCAACAGCAGCAGGGTTGCCACCACCGTGCGGCTATGCGTCAGTGCTGCATGGATCAGGCTTTTCACGTACGCGGCTCGTCTGGTGCGTTTGTGCTGGAAGTGGCCGGATCCTCTTCCGGTACAGGAATCACCTCCTGCCCGTCGCGCACGAATTCCTGCCCTACAGTGATCAAGGTCACCTCTTCAGGAAGGCCCGTGATCCATGCTCCATCACTGTCCTGTTGAGCAATTTCGACTTCGTGGAAGACGACCTTCCCATCCTCGACAGCGCGAACGCCGAGCAGGCCTTCGTCTGTCAGGGTCAGGATGGCAGGAGAAATTCTGTGTGCATTCACGGTCCGACGCGGCAGGAAAAGTTCAGCGGTAATGCCGGCGGGAATACTGTGCTCGGGATTCTCGACCTCAAGCTCCACTCGGAAGCTGCGCGTATCCTGGTTTGCTGACGAGGCAAGGTAGCGAATTCGTCCGTCAAGTTCCCGTCCATCCGGTAAGCGGGCTGTCCCGGGACCGCCGGTCAGGAGCCCCGGGCGTTGCTGTTCATTCAGCATGGCGACGATAATGACCGGGTCCAGGTCGATGACCTGCGCAACCTCCTGGCCCAGGTCAACGTAGTCGCCCTGTTCAACATCTCGTGTTTCCAGGACGCCATCGAAGGGCGCCTCCAGGGTCAACTGTTCGATCTGGATTTCCGCGCGCCTTTCCGCTGCGAGTGCCTGGTCGTAGGCGGCGCGTGCTTCAGCAAATTGTGTTTCTGCCCGAAAGCCCTGGTTCTTGAGACTCTCCGAGGCTTGATACTCCATACGCCTCTGGGCTGCCCTTGCGCGGGCTTCGGTCAGGGAAGCGCCAAGATCTTGCTCCGCTATGCGCAGAATGGTCTCGCCTTCCTCTACAAGATTCCCTTTTGAAACCGGCAGGTCTTCGACCGGTCCGGACTGCTCTACTCTCAGGTTGACAGTGCGGTTCGCTTCACTGTGCCCGGTTGTGCGGACTTCTTCCACATAGGGACGAGCCATTTGCGTGCGTACCTGAACCCGCTGCACCTCTGTGGACTGGCTGATCGCTGCCGCTTCCTTTTCGGGCTCGCGCTCTTCCGTCCCCTGGAGGATGGTGCCAACTGCGATCCAGGTTGCAGCAGCGAGCGCTATGCCTGCTGCCAGCAGATAGGAGCGATTCATCTGTCACCTCCAGGCACCGTAGAGGAAACTTCGGGACACCACGTAGCAGATGTCGTCTGCCTTCGGGCCTCTGTCTCGTCGAGCAGCCATTCTCTGTGAGTGCAGAGGTAGTCGAGCGCATTCTCGTAATAGGTCAGCCCATATCCATGCACGAAACGTGCACCAGGGGAGGCTCCAGAAAGGTCGCATGCATGCATCTGATCGATCGTGCTTTTCAGTTCGGTGATGCGTGTGTCGAACAGGTCGGCAAGTTCTTCATGCGCCAGAAGTTCGGAATGGAACAAGACAAACAGGAAATCCGACCGGAAACGGTCCTGTGCAGGAGGATGTAACAGTGATCCCTCGAGTTCCTGCCGGCCGTTTGCGGTTATGGCGTAAACCTTCTTGTCAGGCCGTTTCCGTTGGGCTTGGGCCTGTACGGTGACATGTCCGGCTTCCAGCAAGCGGTTCAGGGCCGGGTAGATTGAGCCAAACCCAACCTCCTGGAAGATGCGATAGGGCATTTCTTCCAGCTTCTTCTTGATCTCGTATCCGCTGGCTGCCCCCTTTTGAAGGATTGCCAAGCAAAGCGTGCGTGTGTCCATTACTACAGATCAATCCTAGCTAGGATGCATATATCAGATTGATATATACATCACCACTGGAAATCTGCAGTCTTAATGTCTTCCTTCACAAACTCAACTAATGGAACTGGTGGTACGCAACTGTCCTTCCTTCAGGAAGGATTGCAGCGTCGAGGCCATGTCGATGGGGAAGGGGAAGACAATTGTAGAGCTGTTCTCTCCAGCTATGTCTTGCAGGGTTGAAAGATAGCGCAACTGCATCGCCTCTGGGATGCTGCTCAGAATTTCCGCTGCTTCAACAAGCTTCTGCGAGGCTTGCTGCTCGCCTTCCGCATTTATGATCTTGGCCCGGCGAACACGTTCGGCTTCCGCCTGCTTTGCTATGGCCCGCACCATGCTTTCATCGATATCGACATGCTTGATCTCGACGTTGGCAATCTTGATACCCCAGGAATCCGTCTGATTATCCAGAATTTCCTGAATATCGTTGTTCAGCTTGTCGCGTTCGGAAAGCATTTCGTCCAAATCGTGCTTGCCCAGGACGGAGCGCAGGGTGGTCTGTGCAATCTGGCTTGTCGCCTGCATGTAGTTTTCCACCTGGATCACGGATTTCGAGGCATCGACGACACGGAAGTAGATGACTGCATTCACTTGTACGGAAACATTGTCCTGTGAAATGACGTCCTGGCTGGGAACATCCAGAACCAGGGTTCTCGTATCCACACGCACCATTTGCTGGATGAAGGGGATCAGGATGATCAGTCCAGGCCCCTTGACCCCGGTGAAGCGGCCAAGCGTAAAGACAACCGCACGATCGTATTCCCGCAGGATGCGCAGGGACGCAACCAGCAAAACCAGAAGAAGTACGACGATAACCGGATAGATAATGATATCGATAAACATTGGACAGCACTCCTAAGCCATCGGGAATGGCGTTACCTGTCGTTTTCAACAGACCTGACCCGTACGGTCAGGCCGTCAAGAGCAAGAACCTCGACTGTCTGGCCTTTCTTCAATTGCTCATCGGCCACGGCTTTCCAGCGTTCTCCATGCACGAAGATCTGCCCCTTTCCGCCAGACCATTTCAGGACCTCTGCCTGTTGTCCGATCATCTCTTCTGCACCCGTCTGGACGGGCCTTCGATGGGAGCGGATCGCCATGCGGAGTACGATAACCAGCAATAGTACGCTGATTACGGTCAAGGCTCCCAGGGTCCAGGGAGATATCTCGTATCCCGGCATGCTTGAATCAAAGAGCAGTGTGCCGCCCAGAACAAAGGCAGCGACACCACCAATGCCCAGTACGCCAAAGGAGGGAGCAAAGGCCTCACCCACCATCAGTACCAACCCCAGTAGCAACAAGGCAAAACCGGTCAGGTTTACGGGCAGAACAGCTACGGAGTATAGGCCTAGCAGCAGGCATATGGCCCCCACGATTCCGGGAAAGAACATGCCGGGGTTCATGAATTCAAAAATCAGCCCGTAAACGCCCAGCATCAGGAAAATCAGGGTCAGATTCGGATTGGTTATGATCGCCAGCAGCTCAATACGCCAATCGGGATTGATTTCCTCGACCCTGGCATTCGACGTGGTCAGTCGCGTGCGCCTATCGTCCGGAAGGGCCACGAACATGCCGTCTAGCTGGTCCAGTAAATTCTCCAGTGAACGTGCCTCGTAGTCGATGACGTCTTCTTCCAGGGCCTCGCTGTTCGAAAGGCTGGCCGATTGCCGAACGGCACGCTCTGCCCAGTCGGCATTGCGATCGCGCAGGCGAGCGAGCGCGCGTATGTAGGCAACGGCATCCTCGACGGTCTTTGTCGAGGCTGTATCCAGTTCCTCAAATGAGCTGTCATCCTCGGCATCCTGGTCGTCTGCTCCCTGATCCGAGTTCTCCTCTGGATCATTGCCCCCGAGAGGAAGAGGCAATCCGCCCATGCGGATTGGAGTGGCCGCTCCAAGATTGGTGCCCGGTGCCATGGCTGCAACGTGCGCGGCATAGAGTATGTAGGTTCCCGCGCTGGCGGCGCGTGCTCCGCCCGGAGCAACATAGACTGCAACAGGTACGGGGGAAGCCAGGATATCCTGGATCATCTGACGCATGCTGTCGTCGAGGCCCCCCGGTGTATCCAGGCGCAGGACCATAAGCTCTGCATCGCGCTCCCGGGCCTTGGTCAAGCCCTGGGACAGGTACTCGGAACTGGCTGGGCCGATAGGTCCCTGATAGTTGAGTACGAGCACCCTGGGTTGGTGACCTTCGGGTTCCTGACCGGACGGTGACGTTGGGGCAAGCCAGGTAAGGCTCACTCCAGCAGCCAGAAGCAGAATAGAAAAACAGATGCGAATTGGGCGGGTGAAGAATCTGGCGGGGGACATCCTGGTGTTTGCTCGATCGGTTAAGGACTGCTGCTTGTCAGTGTGTCACAAATGCCAGGTGTTTCGCATTCACTTCTCCAAGGCGGCCCTGCGTGGATCCCTTACACCGGCCAGTACGACAAGACCAATCAGGAAGAAGACCGCAATTGTTGCCATCCCTGCGCGCTGGCTCTCGAATACATCGGTTACCAGCCCGAGGACCGCAGGGCCAACGAAAGCGATGGCTTTCCCTGACAGCGAGTAGAGACCGAACATGCGGGCTTCAAGCCCGGGCGGGGCAATCTGGGCCATAAGGGCTCTGCTGGCTGACTGCACGGGGCCAAAAAAGCAGCCAATGGCAACACCGAGAACCCAGAAAAATGCGACCGAGGTTGTCAGGATAAGAAGAATGCCGATGATGATGAGAGCGACGAGTGAGAGCATTATGATGCGTTTGCTGCCGAGACGTTCGTCTATCAGCCCAAAAGCGAACGCGCCGATACCAGCAGAGATGTTCAGAACAATTCCGAAAAGCAGGATTTCCTCGAACTGCATCCCGAAGGTGCCAGCGGCATAGATCGCACCAAAGGCGAACAGCGTGTTCAGGCCGTCGTTATAGATCATGCGGGCCACCAGGAAGCGGGCCACGTTCGAATAATGACGGATGTTCCTCAGCGTATGGAGAAGGGTGCGCACGCCCTGCAAGGCTGCCTGACGAAGCGGCAGGTGGCGGGAGGGCTGGTCGGGCACCAGCATGAACAGGGGCAGGCTGAAGAGGATCCACCAGCCGGCAACGATAAGCGCCGAGATGCGCACATGCTCGCCGCTTTCCTTGTCCAGTCCCAGCCAGGGTGTTTCGGGCTGCACGAAAAGCAGCAGGATCAGGGTCAGGACCGTCAGCCCTCCGGTATAACCGGCAGCCCAGCCAAAGCCTGACAAGCGACCGATACGGTGCATCGGCACCAGATCGGAGAGCATGGCATTATAGAAAATCTGCGTGAATTCAAAGGTCGTGGCGCTGATGCAGAAAAAGATCAGCGCCCAAACGACCCAAGACGGGTCTGGACGCGTGAACCAGAGAAGAGCGCAAGCGCTTACGCAACATAAGGAAAAGAACAGCAGCCATGGTTTCCTGCGACCGCCTTCGTCACTTATGGCGCCCAGGATCGGGCTCAGGATAACGATCAGGAAGCCAGCTACACTCAGTGTGTAACCCCAAAGCGCGGTGCCTTCGGTCGGCGAGACCGCCACAGCCTGGGTAAAGAAGGTTGCAAATATAAATGTCTCGATAACTGTTGGATAGCCTTGATTGGCCCAATCAAACAGGCACCAAGCGAACTGGGCTGGGCGGGATGCTGAACGCTTGCTCTGGATTTCCGGGCCGGCTGTCATCAGATGGGTCGCTGGACCTGAGTTTCTTGGCGGAGTTCGGTAACAGGCATCTGCCAGAACGCCGTGGGGAAAGCGAAGCGGCATTTCTGTGATCTGTAGGTCAAGACGCGGTCTTCCCTGTCGAGTGGTCGTTTGACGTTGTATCGGATATGTGAGTGTTGTTCACGAAGATGATGAATTTGCCCGAGTTCAAGCCGCGTCCCCCCTGGCTTGGTGGAGATTTGCAGACCCTGCGCAACATGATTGTCCGGCCGGTCGTCCGTCTTGGGCACTGGTCATCTAGCAGTCTGACCTTTCCACAGGAGGATGGCGACTGTTTGCTTGGAACATTGAACCAGGCCGATAAAACAGGAACCCATCCACTGGGCCTGTTGCTGCACGGACTGACGGGAAGTGAGGATTCGCTTTATATGCGCTGTACGGCACAGACCCTGTTGAAGGAAGGCCGGGATGTGCTGCGCTTGAATCATCGCGGCGCTGGCCCTTCCGGACCCCTTTGCCGGCAGTCCTACCATGCAGGTCGAACCCAGGACCTGCGTGCTGTTCTGGGTCAACTCGGGCAACAATGGCCCACGCTAAAACGGCGAGGTGTCTTCCTGGTGGGATACTCCCTGGGTGCGAATATGCTTCTGAAGTTCCTGGGCGAAGGAGAGTCTCCAGTCCCGATACGTTTCGCGGTTTCCGTATCCGCACCGATTGACCTGCTGCGCACCCAGGAAGCGATCATGAGGCCACGAAACCGCGTGTATCACAGCTATCTGATGAACAGCATGCGTCGGGAGGTCATGGCCAGCGCTCAACCAGATGAAGTGCGGGATCGGCGCTGGCTTATGAAACTGCACTCGGTGTGGGATTTCGATGAATACCTGACGGCTCCTCGCAATGGTTTTGCAGGTGCTCGGGACTATTACAATCAGAATTCAGCCCTGAATTTCCTGGACCAGGTTGCCGTTCCCTGCCTGGTCTTGCATGCTCAGGATGATCCTTGGATTCCCGGTAGCATCTATCGTGGGTATGACTGGCGAAGCAATTCGACCTTGAGTCTCGTCATGCCGCACTCGGGAGGTCATGTGGGATTCCATGGAGTGGGCAGCCAGATCCCATGGCATGATCGCTGTACGGCGACCTTTGCGCGTGGGATGTCAAAAGCAGGCTAGAGCGCGTTGTTTTGCAGGCGCTCGGCAACCTTGGGTGCGAAATAGGTGAAAATGGCATCAGCGCCGGATCGCTTGAAGCAGATCAGGGATTCCATGATGGCTTTCTCGCCATCCAGCCACTCATTTGAGGCTGCTGCCTGGATCATGGCGTATTCCCCACTGACCTGGTAGGCGAAGGTCGGAACGGCAAAGCGTTCCTTGATGCGCTGCAGGACATCCAGATAGGGCATCCCGGGCTTGACCATGACCATGTCGGCGCCCTCCGACAGGTCCATTGCAACTTCGCGCAGGGCTTCGTCGCTGTTCGCTGGGTTCATCTGATAGGTTTGCTTGTCGCCAACCAGTTTACCACCGGACCCCACGGCATCGCGGAAGGGCCCATAGAAGGCGCTGGCGTATTTTGCGGCATAGGAACAAATTTTCACGTCCTGAAGTTCGGCCTGGTCCAGTGCGCAGCGAATAGCTCCGACCCGGCCGTCCATCATGTCAGACGGTGCGATGATATCGCAGCCTGCACGGGCCTGGACAATCGCCTGCTGACAAAGGATGGCAATGGTTTCATCGTTCAATACGCGACCGTCGTGAACCAGCCCATCATGCCCGTTGGCATTGAAGGGATCGAGGGCGACGTCACAGATGATACCGATCTGGGGGACGGCCTTCTTGATTGCGGAAACGGCACGGCAAACCAGGTTGTCAGGATTGACAGCTTCCGTGCAGTCGGGATTCTTGCGATCCTCCCCAATGCAGGGAAAAACGGCCAGTGCTGGAATCCCGAGGTTTGCTGCATGACGGGCGGCCTGGACGGCTTCTTCTACTGTAAGCCTTGAAACACCGGGCATCGAGGTGATTGCGACCTCTGGATTGTCATCCTCTCGCAGGAAAAGGGGCCAGATCAGATCGGAAACGCTCAAGCGTGTTTCAGCCACCATGCCACGCACCCAGGCATCGGTCCGGTTCCTCCGTGGCCTCAGAAGCGGGTAGGCGCCCACCGAAAGTCCCAAGTTATCCGTGCCCGGGTTGGAGGCAGCCGGATTTTGTCTTTGACGCTCTGACATCGATCTTCCCGAAATTGTTTCAGGCAGTTTAAATCCAAGACCAAAGGGCAACAAGCATCGGCCAGTCTCATCTGCCATGACGCAAGAACAGGGGCAGGTGGAGGCCTGCCCCTGTTCGGATCTGCGGCTTGCAGTAAGGAAATCAGCCGGCCTTGCCGGCTTCGGTCAAGCTGTGGTCCAGATCGGCCAGGATGTCGTCAATGTGCTCGATGCCAATTGAAAGCCTCACATAGCCGGGGGTCACGCCGGAACGCTGCTGATCTTCCTCGCTCAACTGGGAATGCGTCGTCGTGGCCGGATGAATGGCCAGGCTGCGTGCGTCCCCGATGTTTGCGACGTGGTAGAAAAGCTGAAGGGAATCGATAAAACGGCGTCCCGCTTCGGCGCCCCCCTTCAGTTCAAAACCCAGAAGGCCGCCCTTGCCGCCCTGAAGATACTTGTCGGCTCGGGCGCGTTTGTCCGCATCATCATTGATGGTTGGGTAGATGACCTTTGCCACTTCGCTGCGATCCTGAAGGAACTGCGCAACCTCAGCGGCGTTTCGGCAGTGTTCACGCATCCGCAATGGCAGGGTTTCCAGTCCCTGGATCAATTGGAAGGCACTGAAGGGGCTCATGGCCGCGCCAAGATCACGCAGTATCGTGACACGTGCCTTCAGTATGTAGGCAATGGGGCCCAATGGTTTGGCAGCTTCCGTCCATACAGCGTCATGGTAGCTGGGGTCAGGCTGGTTCAGGAGGGGGAAGCGCTCGGAATGCTTCTCCCAATCGAAATTGCCGCCATCGACGATCAGGCCTCCGATGGTCGTGCCGTGTCCCCCCAGATACTTGGTAGCCGAATAGACAACGATACTGGCCCCCTGTTCCAGGGGGCGGCAGAGAACAGGCGCAGCCGTATTGTCCATGATCAGGGGAACGCCAAGATCCTGGCCGATGGCGGCCACATCGGAAATGGGAAAGACTTCAAGCTTGGGGTTCGGCAGGGTTTCCGCGTAATAGGCGCGAGTCTTCGAGTCCGTGGCTCGCCGAAAATTCTCGGGATCCGAAGGGTCTACAAAGCGGACTTCGATCCCCTGCTGCGGCAGGGTATTGGCGAAAAGGTTCCAGGTTCCGCCGTAGAGATCTGTCGAACTTACAATGTTGTCGCCGGCTTGTGCGATGTTCTGGATTGAATAGGCAGACGCGGCTTGACCTGAGGCCAGGGCCAGGGCAGCAGCTCCACCTTCAAGGGCTGCGACGCGCTTTTCCAGGACATCGCAGGTGGGGTTCATGATGCGGCTGTAGATGTTTCCCAGTTGCTGCAGCGCAAAGAGGCTTTCTGCGTGTGCTGTGTCTTCGAACTGGTAGGAAGTCGTCTGATAGATGGGGACGGCGACCGCGCCAGTGGCCGGATCTGCTCTGTACCCGCTATGCAGGACAATGGTTTCGGGATTGTGCGATGTCGTGCTCATGGAAAACGCCCTCTGTGGTTCGTGTTGTCCCGGACCGATGTCCGGGGGAGGGAGCTACGTCTATGACGCTTTAGCCATTTGATAACCCGGAGCAAGCTGCCCTCAAATCGCCGGAAGCTGTTTGGTCAGCCAAACCTTAAAGCAAAAAACGCTCCAGCCAAAGCCGGAGCGTTTCCATCCGCTTTAGCCGTATTTTTCATGCGCCCGCAAGCTGATT
Organism: Fodinicurvata fenggangensis DSM 21160; assembly: GCF_000686045.1. GTDB lineage: Bacteria > Pseudomonadota > Alphaproteobacteria > Kiloniellales > DSM-21159 > Fodinicurvata > Fodinicurvata fenggangensis. The sequence goes on along the minus strand of NZ_JMLV01000001.1, from coordinate 602,399 downwards.
CCTCAAATCGGCGCGTCACTTAGAAAGCGTTGTAAGGTGCCCGTTGTCAAGCTGTACGTGAACGCGAGCGTCCTGCATCACTTCCATTTTCATGCAAGGGTGAAGGAATGGCGGTCATTTCAAGCGGGCAGCAAATGGCCAAGAGGTATTGCTCGCCGCCTGCGAGAGTAAATGGCAGCAGCAGGCGCTCGCAACTGATCCAGTACCGAGCTTCATTGCGGGAGTAGAGAGTGCGAAGCTTGTCATACCGGGGCTGGCATGAGGAAAGAACTGCTTCGTAGGCCTCGCAAATAGGATTCTTGGAGGTCGGATGATCCGGATCGAAAGCGCAATTCTGCCCAATCAATTGCGAAGTCTCGCCATGGCCGTAAGCCTTTGCAAAGAGCGACTCCTCACCAATGTGTTCGTAAACCAGACTTCCCAAACTGTCTCGCGTATAGGCAACCATGCGCTCGACCAGTTCCGGGTGCTGGAAAAAAAGTGACAGTGCCTCTCCCCGCGGGCGATTGATTACTTCATCCCATAAATCCAGCGCCCTTCGGAGGTGGGACTGGAGTTGATCCCTGTCCAGTGTCTGAAGTTCGATCGGATGGATCGTGGGCCCCTCGAAAGGCACTACGTTGCGATAGGCTTCAGTTTGTTCCAGGCGGGCCAATGCGTTTGACGAGGCCTTGAAAGATTCACGGCACCAGCCTCCATAGCAGTAGTGCAGCACGAATTCGTCTATCGAATGCTGCTGATCATGAAGGCTGTCCAAATAGGTCTTCGCTGCTGCCAGGCTGTCTGGCTGAACGGTTTGGATATCCCATTCGATGGTGAGGACCTTTGACTGTTTGTCGACGCGGATCATTCCAAGCCAGCTGTATAGGAAGTGAAGCGCTTCCGGATCATGGTTTACAGGATCACGAAGGTGGGGAAGCTCGCTTTCGGGGGTAACCAGGCGCCAGTTGGCCTGATCATCAATCCACCATGTGCAGCTTTGGCTATCATGTGTCTGAGAGGAGCCGCTGTCCGTAGAGGGATAATGTACATTCATGTAAGAGGTCCGCCCGATTAGGTGTGCCTGTTCCTGGGAATTCAGCATTCTTTATGATTATTATAGCAAGTTCGCAGGAAGAGCGAGGTTTGCACAATGTATATTTTCAATATATAGAGATTTCCGAGATTTTCTCTTGAGAGTTTTTGAAAAGTTACTGGTTCAATTGCAGGGAGAGTTTGTTTAAGATTTCATCGTGAGATTTTTAAAAGAGATTTGTCAAAAATTTACTTCTCTGTATTCTTCTGCGTGGATTTTGACAAATTCAAACTCGTAGATAGAGATTCTGATAGAGAAGGTATTTGACGGCCATCCTGATGGAGCGTTATCTGCGCTCCTCGCGCTTCAGACGTCCATGGATTCAGGGAAAAGCTAGATGTCAGGGGACCCGAATATTCTATTCGAGCAACAGGGCAGTATCGGCATGGTAACCTTGGACCGTCCAAAGGCCCTGAATGCCTTGACCTTGGAAATGATCGAGGCCTTGCATGCCAAGCTCGAGGAATGGCGCGAAGATGCAGCGGCGCAAGCTGTCATAATCCAGGGCACTGGCCCGAAAGCATTCTGTGCGGGTGGTGATGTGCGAGCGGTCTACGAAGCTGGATGCGAGGGGAGCGACCTGACTCAACGGTTCTTCCGGGAGGAATATAAGCTCAATCGGGCAATCAAGCATTTTCCAAAGCCTTTCATTGCGTTGCTTGATGGGATCACAATGGGGGGCGGCATGGGGGTTTCAGTCCATGGGCGCTACCGCGTTGCAACCGAAAAGACGATCATGGCCATGCCGGAAACGGCAATCGGCTTTTTCCCCGATGTTGGAGGTTCCTATTTCCTGTCACGGCTGCAGGAGCCTCTGGGCCTATACCTGGCCCTGACTGGGGCTAGGCTGGACGCTGCAGATGCGCTTTATACGGGACTGGCGACGCATTATATAGCATCTGACCGCCTTGTAGATACGATCCGTGAGCTTGCAGTATTGGACATTGTGGAGGATGAGCCCTGGACTTGGGACGCCAAGATTTCCGAAATCCTTGAACGTCATTCAGACGTCGCTGGTGAGAGTGGGCTTGCAAAAGATATCAGGGACATCAGTCGACATTTTGGACAGAATAGTGTCAGTGCTGTTCTCCATTCACTTCGGGAGGACAGTTCGGAATGGGCAAGTGAGCATCTGGAAATACTGCAAAAGCGCTCTCCTACGTCCCTTGCAATCAGCTTTGAGGAACTCCAGCGTGCGGCCAATCTGGATTTTGATTCCTGCATGCGCATGGAATATCGCATGAGCCAGGCTTGCATGGCGGGGCATGATTTCTATGAGGGCATCCGTGCCGTTCTGGTTGACAAGGATCATGCTCCAAAATGGAGCCCTGCCACTCTGGATGAAGTCACCCGGGAAGTGGTGCAGGCTCATTTTCACGCCCTTGGAGAGTCAGAGCTTGTTGTTGCTTGATCACTGCCGCCTGCTGTTATGTCCTGGTATGGCTTTTGTTCACGACAAGGCATAAGGGGAAGGGTCCCGATACTACTGGATTCAAGTTATTCCTGAACCAAGGCAGAGGGCTAAACTTAAGCTCGAGACAGATTCTCCTGCAGAGTGTTAGTGCTTTAAATTCTGTACGAAACGTGAGATTTACTGCAGGATTTGTAAGAACCACATAAAGCTCGATAACGGATCAAGCGCCTAGGTAGGGACGCTTCATCAAGAATTAGGAGACCCCCTGTGAAAGCTGCGTATCTTGAAATGATCCGCATGATTGAACGGCTGCACCGACAATGTCTCGAGTTGGTCAAGGCTGAGATCGAGCGTGAAGGAATCCGAGATCTCAATAATGTTCAGGCCCTGATCATCTTCAATATCGGTGAAGGCGAAGTGACCGTCGGTGAACTCACGCAACGTGGGTATTATCTGGGGTCCAACGTTTCCTACAATGTCAAGAAGCTGGTCGAGAACGGCTACCTGGTCCAGGAACGCTCACCGCATGATCGCCGCTCAACCCATGTCAGGGTCAGTGAGAAAGGCATGGTGATCTTCAAGCACTTGGACAGCCTTTTCGAAAAACACTCTTCGGACATGCAGGAATTGGGTCTGAGTGCTGACGAGTTGAACTCTGCCGGAGATACACTGTCACGTTTGCTTCGTTACTGGTCCACCCCGGAACATTTTTCCGCCAGAGGCTAACAAGTGCCTCTGGCTGATCCGTGGAAAAGGCATGCGTCAAAGCGGTGATTGCTGTCTGGTGTTTGCATGATGGCAGCAATTGCCGGCCTATCATTGCATTTCGCGTGTTCAGGGCTATAGTCCGCTCATTCGCGTGGGCCTAGGTTTTTCGATTCCGGCCCAGGAAGCCAATTCTTAGGAGTGAGCATGTTCGTTTCCCCGGCCTATGCACAGGGTGCCGCTGCCGATGGCGGAAATCTCCTGATGTCCGTCCTGCCGTTCATCCTGATCTTTGTCATCTTCTATTTCCTTCTGATTCGGCCGCAACAGAAGAAAATGAAGCAGCATCGTGAAATGATCCAGTCTCTGGAGCGTGGTGACCGGATTGTCACGTCAGGGGGCATTGTCGGACAGATCATCAAGGTGACCAGTGATTCCGAGGTCGAGGTCGAGATCGCCCAGGGAACACGCGTCCAGGTCATGCGCCAGACCATCACGGAGGTCATCGAGAAGGGTGCACCCATCCGCAGTTCCTCCAAGGAAAAGGGCGGACGCGGAAAACAGTCCCAGAGCCGCAAGTCGGAGCCGGAAAGCGAATCTTCTGAAGCTGAGCCAGAAGACCAAGCCGAAGAGACGAGATCCGACGAAAAACAGTAGGCGGCTGAATGCTGCCTGGATTGCCGTCACTGTGTTAGCCGTCCTCGAAAGCGCCTGAACCATGGTCCATTTTTCGCGCTGGCAGCTTCTGTTTGTTGTTGCCGTGCTGATACTGGGTGTTGTTTTCGCCCTGCCAAACATCCTGTCTCGCCAGCTACTGGATAGCCTGCCCGATTGGGTCCCCAACGAGCAGATCAATCTGGGCCTGGACCTGCAGGGCGGCTCTCACCTTCTGCTTGAAGTGGATATCGAGTCCGTCTTCGAGGAGCAGCTGGAAGGTCTGCAGGATACGGTTCGCTCTGAACTCAGGAGCGAACGCATTGGCTATACCGATCTGGCCGTTCGTGGAGAGGAAGTCACTTTCAACCTGACTGACCCCGAGCAGGCGGACGCAGCGCGGCAGACACTTTCCGACTATCTCGGGAATGCAAACCTGTCGATCAATGGGGAAGGCGAGGGGCGCATATCCCTGACGGACCAGGCCAAGACTCAGCGGCAGACCAATATCGTTCAGCAGTCGATCGAGATCGTCCGTCGCCGCATCGATGAAACCGGCACGCGGGAGCCGGCGATTCAGCAGCAGGGTGAAGATCGCATTCTCGTCCAGTTGCCGGGTGTGGATGATCCGGAACGCATCAAGGATATTCTGGGAAGAACGGCGAAGCTGACCTTCCATCTGGTCGATACCGATACATCGGCGGATTCCGACAATATTCCGGCTGGCTCCCAGGTTCTTCCCTCGGAAGAGTTGGGACCGGATGGTGAACCTTTTGAATACGTGGTTCGCCGACGTGTGATGGTGAGTGGCGACAATCTGACGGATGCACAGGCAACTTTCCAGGAAGGCCAGCCAGTCGTTTCTTTCTCGTTCGATTCCGTAGGCGCGCAGCGTTTTGCTGATGTGACACGTGAGAATGTCGGAAACCCCTTTGCGATCGTCCTTGACGAGAAGGTTATAAGTGCGCCGGTCATCCGTGAGCCCATCACGGGGGGGCGTGGTGTCATCAGCGGCGATTTCAGTACCCAGGAAGTCCAGGATTTGGCGCTTCTTCTGAGAGCAGGCGCCTTGCCCGCTGAACTGACCGTGATCGAGGAAAGATCGATTGGCCCTGGGCTCGGTGCGGATTCGATCCGTGCTGGCGAGATCGCTTCCATCCTCGGCCTGGTTGGCGTGGTGATATTCATCATGGCTGTCTATGGGCTGTTCGGGGTCATGGCCTCTGTCGCCTTGACCACCAACATCGTGCTGATTGTGGCCGTGCTCTCGGGACTTCAGGCGACCCTGACGCTTCCCGGAATTGCAGGTATCGTGTTGACCATAGGCATGGCTGTTGATGCGAACGTGCTTATCTTCGAACGCATTCGAGAGGAAGTTCGCAATGGCCGTGGGCCCGTTTCCGCGATCGATACAGGGTACCGGCAAGCGCTATCGGCCATCATCGACGGTAATGTTACCACCCTGATCGCCGCTGTATTGCTGTTCGTTTTCGGGACCGGCCCAATCAAGGGGTTTGCCATCACCCTTGCCATCGGTCTGGTAACCTCGATGTTTACAGCCATCATGGTGACCCGTGCCATAATCGTGGGCTGGCTGCGCAGTCGCCGTCCCAAGCAGCTGCCAATCTGATAGAGCGATATTCTTAATGGCCCTCATACGCTTCTTTCCCGAAAATTCGCGCATCAAGTTTCTCAACGCCCGCCGCGTGACGTTGGCGGTTGCGGCCTTGATCATGACCGGATCGATCATTTGCCTTGCCGCGTTTGGACTGAACTTCGGTATCGATTTCAGGGGCGGGACCTTGATCGAGATCGAAACCGACGGTCCTGCGGATCTACCGGAATTGCGCTCACGTCTCGGAGCCCTGGATCTAGGAGAAGTGACGCTGCAGGAATTTGGGGCCCCCAATGACATCCTGATCAATATCCAGCGGCAGGACGGAGATGCGGAAGCGCAGCAGGAAGCCATCGAGAGAGTGAAGTCTGAAATCGACGATGTGGTCGTCAATTACCGACGCACTGAATTTGTCGGCCCGAAGGTCGGGGCAGAACTCCGCGAAGCCGGAACGCTTGCGACCCTGTTGGCCTTGCTGGGGATCGCGGTATACGTCTGGTTTCGTTTCGAATGGCAGTTTGCCGCGGCAGCTCTGCTGGCATTGGTGCATGACGTGATTGCGACGATCGGCTTTTTCACCGTTACGCAGATCGAATTCAATCTGGCGACCTTGGCCGCCGTGCTGACCATTGCCGGTTATTCAATCAACGATACCGTCGTTATTTTCGACCGCGTCAGGGAATCGGCACGGAAGTACAAGAAGCTGCCGATCAGCGAGGTTCTCAACAAGGCCCTGAATGATACGCTGTCCAGAACCTTGATGACTTCGCTGACAACCCTGTTGGCCCTGTTCTCGCTCTACTTCTTCGGAGGTGAAGTGATTCGCGGATTCACAGCAGGCCTGATCTGGGGCATTGTGATTGGCACATTCTCCAGTGTCGGGGTGGCTGTGCCGTTGCTTTATTACATGGGCGTCAAGAGCGAGCCGGTCGACAAGCAGGAAGAGGGCCGCACGAAAGCCCAGGACGGCGTGCCGCAGGTCTGATTCCTCCTGAAAGAGGAGCCATGACATGGATATTACGCCGCTTGTGCCTGAGGGACGACAGGTGATCGAAGCCTATGGGGACATGGGCTTTCGTGTTTCGGGCTATCGTTACGAGGGATCGATCCTGATCCTGCCGGACCAGACCATTGCCTGGGCGGTGTCATCCAGCGATGAGTTGTCCGTTGAAAGTCTAGATCACGTAACTGACCGGTCCGAGGTGGAACTGCTGTTATTGGGACTCGGCCGCAAAACCGTCATGATTCCGCGCAATTTCCGCGCCGCTTTGAAGGAAAAGGGGGTGGCGGTCGAACCCATGGATACAGGGGCCGCCTCGCGAACCTATAATGTCTTGCAGGCTGAAGGGCGGCGTGTGGCAGCCGCCCTGATTGCTGTCGAGTGACCCGGCCAGAGATAGGGAAAACGCAGTGGGTGGCTTAAGCGAAGTTCCTTTTGCCCGGCTATTGCTTGGTCCGGTCAAAGATCAGCAGGACCGAGCCAACCACCAGCAAACCAAACCCAATGAATGGAGAAATCTGGATACGCTCTTCATCTTCGGCTGTTGCCGTGATGGGGCCTACATCCAGGACCTCTTTTTCCTCGGTAAAGGGAATGTAGGGGAGGACCAGCGTAATCACTCCTGCAATGATCAGGGCAATGGCAACAATCTTGATGGCTCGCAAAAGGCTTCTCCGTCGAAGGTCGTTCAAATGATAAGCGCCAGTTGCAAGGAAATACTACCCGGGAGCCACAGGTTACAAGAGTTCTTCCTGTGTCTGTCTGGTGGATGATTTCCCGGCATAGAAAAAGGGCTGCCTCCACAGGCAGCCCTTTTTCAGAAAGTTACGTGCCTCAGGCCTTCGAAAGGTTCTCGTTCACGAAGTCCCAGTTCACAAGGTGATCAAAGAAGGCCTGAACGAAATCGGGACGGCGGTTCTGGTAGTCCAGATAATAGGCGTGTTCCCAAACGTCGATTGTCAGCAGGGGCGTTTGGCCGTCATTGACCAGTGGCGTGTCGGCATCGTCCGTATTGACGATTTTCACCTTTCCGCCTTCCAGCACCAGCCAAGTCCAGCCGCTGCCGAAGTTTCCTGCAGCCTTTGCCTTGTACTCCTCGACGAACTTGTCGTGGGAGCCATAGGCCTCGTCAATCTTGGAAGCAACATCGCCCGTCGGCTTGCCACCGCCACCAGGCTTCATGCTGTGCCAGAAGAAGGTGTGGTTCCAGACCTGGGCCGACTGATTGAAGAGAGTCGTGTTGTTCGATGACTTGGCGGCCCTGATGACGTCCTCGATCGATTTACCTTCGAGTTCGGTCCCGGAAACCAGATCATTGGTCTTCGTCACATAGGCCTGATGATGCTTGCCATGGTGGAAGCTGAGTGTGCGCTCGGAGTAATAGGGTTCAAGGGCATCCTGGGCATATGGCAGTTTTGGAAGCTCGAAAGCCATTGAGTCTCTCCTTATTTTATAGAACGTGAATAACCGACCCGATCCCTGTCGGCCCCGGTGTGTGATGACCCTTATCCAATACAGATAGGTATTCTTGAGCGAATGTGAACAGATGCAGCGACTTGGGCAAGCTGTAATCGGCAGAAAATTTCCAATTGTCCTATGGGGTTGTACAAGGCTGGAAGCACTGTGGGCAGCATGATAGACCGCGTCCATGGAAAGCCAGAGTGCCACAAGCTATTGCCTGGAAAGAGTGCGTCGACAAGACCACGCCCGCTACCTGACGACTCTCTTCTGCAACACAGAGCAACGCAACTTGCTTGCCGCTGTCTATGCCTGGAACCTCGAGGTTGCCAAGACAGCCGAGACGGTCAGCGAGGCCACGCTTGGAGAAATTCGGCTACAGTGGTGGAGTGAAGGTCTTTCGGAACTTTGGAAGGGGAATACACGCGCGCATCCCGTGCTACAGGCACTGGAAACGGGCAGGGAGAACCTGAAAGGGGTCTCACAGTCCTTCGAGCGCATCCTGGATGCCAGGTCCTTCGATCTGGATCCGGCCCCCCCGGCCAATCTTGGCGAGCTTGAAGATTATGCCGACGCCACATCTGCGGAGTTGCTCTGCATTGCATTGGCGGCGCTTGGGGCGCTACCGGACGAGCATGAACGCAAGGTTGCCCGTCATGTGGGGATTGCATGGGCCTTAACCGGCCTTATAAGAGCCGTACCCTTCCACGCACGGCAGAAGCGGCTCTATCTTCCGGAAGACCACATGGAGGTGGCGGGCGTAGAGCGTAGCGACCTTTTCGAGTTGAGAGGCTCTGATCAGGTTTCCGGTGTTGCGATGCGCCTGGCGAGACGGGCGGAAGAGCACCTGTCGGAAGCGCGTGACCTTGCGCGCAGCATAAAAAGCCACCGTCGTGCACCCTTTCTCATTGCCGGTCTGAACGACCTTCATCTGAAGGCATTGGAGCGCGCAGCCTACGATCCCTTCAATCCGCGCCTAGCGCGCCTGGAGGGAAGAGGCGCCTGGAAGGTGAGTTGGAACGCTTGGCGGGGCCGTTTCTGAACGTTACTCGGCAGCAGCGCGGGTCTTTCCAAGCCAGGCATCGAGTTCCTTGAGGGCGCGTTCTGCCATGGCGGGTTTGCGGTCCTTCTTGCGCAGCTTCTTGCCATTGGCCGCTGCCGGCGCGAGCGGCAACAGACCGAAGTTTATGTTCATTGGCTGGAAGGTTTCCGCTTCGGCATCCCCGGTGATATGTGCCAGTAAGCTGCCCAGCGCCGTAGGGCGTGGCGGCAGGGATATTTCATCGCCATTCTGTTCCGAAGCTGCGAAACGACCGGCCAGCAGACCGATGGCCGCTGATTCCACATAGCCTTCCACTCCGGTTATCTGACCGGCAAAGCGCAAGTGAGGCGCCTTTCTGTGACGCAGGGTTCCATCCAGCAGGCGCGGAGAGTTGATGAAGGTATTGCGATGGATTCCGCCCAGTCGGGCGAATTCGGCATTCTCCAGACCCGGGATCATGCGGAAGATCTCGGCCTGGGCGCCATACTTCAGCTTGGTCTGGAAACCGACGATATTATAAAGTGTTCCCAGGGCATTATCCTGACGCAGTTGAACCACTGCATAAGGTGGCTCCTCCCTGTGAGGGTCGTGCAATCCAACCGGCTTCATCGGACCATAGCGCAGAGTTTCGGCCCCACGTTCGGCCATTACCTCGATGGGCAGACAGGCTTCGAAATAGGGAGTGTCTTTCTCCCACTCCTTGAAGGCGGTCTTTTCACCTTCCAACAGGGCTGTAATGAAACGCTCGTATTCCGCTTCATTCAGAGGACAGTTGATGTAGTCACTGCCGTCGCCCTTGTCATAGCGCGACTGGAACCACGCCTTGGAGAAATCGATGGACTCCTTGTAGACAATCGGCGCGATCGCATCGAAGAAAGCTAGCGATTCCATGTCGCTGAGATCGCGAATGCCTTCCGCAAGAGCACTGGAGGTGAGCGGACCGGTTGCCACGATCACCTGGCTCCAGCTTTCGGGTGGCAGGCCTGCTACCTCGTTCCGGTCGATCTCGATCAGCGGTTCGGCTTCGAGCGCAGCGGTGACATCGGCTGAAAACCCGTGCCGGTCTACGGCCAACGCGCCCCCAGCCGGCAGGCGGTTGCGGTCCCCCATGGCAAGTATGAGGGAATTGCAGCGGCGCATTTCCTCATGCAGCAGGCCAACGGCATTGTTCATTGCATCATCGGAGCGAAAGGAATTCGAACACACCAGTTCGGCCAATGAGTCCGTCTGGTGCGCTTCGGTCTTGCAGATTGGGCGCATCTCGTGAAGCAAGACCGGAACGCCAGCTTGCGCCAATTGCCAGGCTGCTTCACTGCCAGCCAGGCCGCCGCCTATGATATGGACTTGTTCTTTACTCATGCATGACACATAGCGAAGCTGCAGGCTTGATACAATGCGAGCAGTGCAGAGAGGCAACCCGGAACATGGCAGTCAAACTGTTATCCAGGACAATGATAGGCTTCCTGTTGGTTGCTTTGTACTGTCTGCCTGTAGGCGCCGAGCCATTCTCGGCAATGAAGGCCTTACAGCAACAGAAAGGTGCCTCCTTTTCTGCAGCGATCGTTGATTTGCAGACAAGGCAGGTGTTGGCGGAAAACTCTGCAGATCGCAGCTTGATTCCGGCCTCGGTTACGAAGCTGTTCACCGCAGGTCTGGCGCTTGAAACCTGGGGGCCCGATCATCGTTTCGAAACCCGGCTTCTTGGCTCCAGCCCCCTGCGGAACGGAAGCGTTGAAAATCTGGTCCTGCTGGGAGGTGGAGATCCCGCGCTGACCGATGAGGACTTCTGGAAGATGGCGCGCGCACTCTCCCGGAAGGGACTCAGGCGCATAGAAGGCGATCTGGTTGTGAATGCGTCACGCTTTGGTTTGGTGGCCTGCAATGTCCAGGATCGTTGCGAGGCTAGGCAGGCTTCGCGCAATGCCTATGATGCGCCGCTTTCTTCTGCTGGCAGCAACTATGCCAGCTGGAGCATTACCGTCGAGCATCAGGACGGGACTGTTCGAACCAGATTGTATCCCTTTGATCTGCCTGAAGTCGAACTCAAGGGCCATGTGGCAAGCGAGCGGGGCGGATACCTCGCTGCCCGACGCGCAACCTTATCCGGTGGACGGGACGTCATCGAACTGTCCGGTAGCCTGGCACCAGGGCGGGATGGACGTATGTTGTACCGTTCTGCCGGAAATCCCGACCTGCAGACTGGATTGCTGTTTCAGGCTTTCCTGGAGGAACAGGGCATTTCGATTCAGGGAACGGTCCGGGTCACGCACGAACCTCCGCCGAAGAGTGCCGTACAACTGGTCAGACATAGTGGAGACAGGTTGGATTCGTCCTTGGCGGGGATGATGCGGTATAGCAACAACTACATGTCCGATGTCCTGCTGCTGAACCTCGATGTGGATAAGGGCGGCAGGCCGCCGCTGTCAGTGGCAGAAGCCGCGCAAAGGCTCCAGGTCTATGCCGGCCATCTGGCAGAAAGCTCCGGTACACTCTTCCCCGACTCCTTTTCTGGCATACGCTTGTTCGATGGCAGTGGCCTGGACACGGACAATCGTCTCTCGGCCGGCGCATTGATAGCCGTCCTGGATCATTACTATCGCCAGAAACCGGGGCTTTTTCCCGCTTTCCTAAGCAGCTTGACCGTGCCTGATCATACGGCTGGCAGCAGCCTCAAGAAGCGGGATCCGGATTGGCTGAGGCGATTGGCAGTGAAAACGGGTGGCCTCAGCGAGCCCGTGACGGTTACCAGTTTGGCTGGCTATCTGCGCTTTCGGGATGGCGGATGGGGAGCCTTTGCCTTCCTGGTGAACGGTGCGCCCGGCCAACCGATTCCGCGCGCAGAGATATTCGAGGCCATGCGCCAGGATTTGGCGCCCTATTGGGAGGGAACAGCCAATCAATCCCAGTAGATGCGTGGCCAGTGGTGCCTGAGAGAAAGCAGCCCTTTAGCGAAGTCGCCTGCTGCAACGCATGATCCGATGACCAGAAATCATGCAACTTTTGTCATAGCCTGTTTTCTTGCCGTTACGTAGATTTTTATCTATTGCTGAAGTCGCAGCTTACTTGGAATTACACTAAAGGACTTTCCCGTCGTGAATTACAGACTGGCTATAAGTGGGGCAGCGGGATTGCTTCTGTCGTGTTTCTCCCTGCCTGCCCTGGGACAGGATGAGCAGTCGCCGCAGGAGAAAAAGGACCACCGTGAGAAGGGGACCTTAACCTTTCAACTGGAAAACGATTCCGTCTCCGGAACGGATCGCGACTATACCAGTGGCTTCGTGTTTGAATACCTCTCCGATGAGAAGCAGGGCAGCCATTGGGCCCGGAACCTGATCGAGGCCATTCCCTTCCTGAGTTATGGCGACCGTCTTCGTTACAGCCTGTCCTTCGGGCAAAGCATCTTCACTCCCAGCGATACCCAGGAACGAGATCTGATCGATAACGACAGACCTTACGCCGGCTGGCTGTATGGCAGCTTGGGTGCAATCGCCTATGACGAAAACTATGGGTTGTTCCAATCGCTTGCCCTGGATGTCGGAATGGTCGGGCCGGCCGCACTGGGACGGGAAGTACAGAACACCACACACAGGATTCTCGATATCCCCACCGCCAAGGGGTGGGATAACCAATTGCATAACGAGCCCGGATTCATCCTCAGTTATGAACGCAAGTGGCGGCAATTCCACTATAAGCCCGATCCGGAGGGGCGGTTCGGGATCGATCTGATGCCGCACGCGGGCGTTGCACTAGGCAATGTCATGACCTATGGCTCCGCTGGCGCTTCGATGCGCATAGGTTTCGACCTCGAGGATGATTTCGGGGCCCCGCGAATTCGTCCCAGTCTGCCCGGCTCCAGTTATTTCAAGCTGAACGACCGTTTGAGCGGCTATTTCTTTGCAGGTGTCGAAGGCAGAGGTGTTGCAAGGGACATTTTCCTGGATGGAAACACCTTCCGGGACAGCCCCTCTGTAAGCCGCCGCTGGTTCAATGCAGAAGTCCAGGGCGGGGTGGCACTTACCTATGGTCCTATGCGATTGACCTATACGCAGGTCTATCGTTCGCCCCAGATCCGGAACCGGGACGTTTGGGACAGTTTTGGGTCGGTCGCTCTGTCGGTTCGTGTGCCGTTCTGAGAAGCTCAGGCGCGCTTGAGGTCCTTGAGTGCCGGCAGGTAGGCTTGTAGATACGCGCCCGTGAAGCTGCCGTGTGTCTGGGCCACATCTTCGGGTGTGCCCTCGGCAATGATGCGTCCACCGCCGTCGCCACCTTCCGGTCCCAGGTCCAGCAGCCAGTCGGCCGTCTTGATCACTTCCAGGTTATGCTCGATGACGACCACGGTGTTGCCGTTGTCCACCAGGGTGTGCAGAACCTGTAGGAGGTGGCGGACATCCTCGAAGTGGAGGCCTGTGGTCGGCTCGTCCAGGATATAGAGGGTCTTGCCTGTCGAACGCTTGGCGAGCTCCCGGGACAGTTTTACGCGCTGGGCCTCCCCCCCTGAAAGGGTGGTTGCTGCCTGTCCAACCTTGATGTAGCCGAGCCCGACCTTTTCCAGCGTTTCCATCTTGACACGGATCGAGGGTACGGCCTGGAAGAAGTCGCGCGCCTCTTCGACAGTCATGTCCAGGACATCGGCAATAGACTTGCCGCGGAATCTGACCTCGAGCGTTTCTCGGTTGTAGCGCTTGCCCTTGCAGACATCGCATTCCACGAAGACGTCAGGCAGGAAATGCATTTCGATCTTGATAACCCCATCACCCTGGCAAGCTTCGCAGCGCCCGCCCTTCACGTTGAAGGAAAAGCGCCCGGGTTTGTAGCCGCGTGCCTGGGCCTCGGGCAGGCCAGAAAACCATTCACGAATTGGCGTGAAGGCTCCGGTGTAGGTTGCCGGGTTGGAGCGCGGTGTGCGGCCGATGGGGGACTGGTCGATGTCGATGACCTTGTCCAGGAACTCCAGGCCTTCGATGGCTTCATGTGGCGCTGGTTGTTCCTTGCTGCCATTCAGGCGTCGGGCCAGGGACTTGTAGAGGGTATCAATGGTCAGCGTGGATTTACCGCTGCCGGAAACCCCGGTGATGCAGGTCAGCGTTCCCAGTGGTATCTCGGCGTTCACGTTCTTTAGGTTGTGTCCACTTGCACCACGCAGGGAAACCTTCTGCCCCTTGTGTCCTTTACGGCGTTTGGCAGGAACGATTATCTGGCGCACGCCCGTCAGGTACTGCCCAGTCAGGCTGTCGCTGGATTGCATGATGTCTTCGGGCAGGCCGGCGGCTACGACCCGGCCACCGTGCGTTCCGGCTCCCGGTCCCATGTCGACCAGATAATCCGCGCTGCGAATGGCATCCTCGTCGTGCTCCACCACGATGACCGTGTTGCCCAGGTCACGCAGCCGTTTCAGGGTGTCCAGCAGACGGGCATTGTCGCGCTGATGCAGGCCGATCGATGGCTCATCCAGTACATAGAGGACGCCCGTCAGGCCAGAGCCGATCTGTGAAGCCAGGCGGATGCGCTGGCTTTCGCCTCCCGAAAGCGTGGCAGAAGCCCGCGAGAGAGTCAGGTAAGTCAGGCCGACGTCGTGCAGGAAATTCAGGCGCTCGCGTATCTCCTTCAGGATGCGTTGGGCAATTTCACTTTGCTTGCCTGTCATCCGGCTTTCGAGATCCCGGAACCATTCGAAGGCCTCTCCAATGGAGAAGTCCGCCACCTCGCCTATGTGATGACCATCGATCTTCACGGCCAGGGCTTCGGGTTTCAGGCGATAGCCGCCACAGGCCTCGCAGGGATGGCTGGCACGGTAGCGTTCGATTTCATCGCGAACCCAATCGCTGTCGGTTTCGCGCCAACGGCGCTCCAGGTTGGGCACGACTCCTTCGAAGGGCTTGTTGGTTTCGTAGCTGCGCAGGCCATCATCGTACTTCATGCGTACGGGTTCCTTGCCCGTACCGAAAAGAATGGCGGTACGCGCGTCCTCTGGCAGTTCGTGCCAAGGTGCGGTCACGGCAACATTCAGGTGGCGTGCCAGGCTTTCCAATGTCTGCTGGTAATAGGGGGACGAGGAATTGGCCCAGGGGGCAACGGCTCCGCGCAACAGGCTTTTCGACGGGTCCGCGATCACAAGATCTGCATCAACAAAGGACATTTTGCCCAGCCCGTCGCATGCCGGGCAGGCGCCAAAGGGGTTGTTGAAGGAAAACAGCCTGGGCTCGATCTCGTCGATGGTGAAGCCTGATACGGGGCAGGCGAAGCGTGCCGAGAAGGTTTGCCGTTCCGCGCTGTCCGCATCCTCCGTAAAGGCCAGACCATCAGCCAGATTCAGCGCCGTCTCGAAGGAATCCGCCAGGCGGCTTTCAAGACCTTCGCGTACCACCAGCCTGTCGACCACGACCTCGATGTCGTGCTTCTGCTTCTTGTTGAGACTTGGCGCATCCTCGATTTCGTGGATCTCGCCATTGATCTTGACGCGCTGGAACCCCTTTTTCTGCAGTTCCTGGAGTTCCTTGCGGTACTCTCCCTTGCGGCCCCGTACGATGGGGGCCAGCAGGTAGAGCCGGGTGCCCTCTGGCATGGCCATGACCCGATCGACCATCTGACTGACAGTCTGGCTTTCGATGGGTAGACCAGTGGCCGGGGAATAGGGGATGCCTGTGCGCGCAAAAAGCAGGCGCAGATAGTCGTAGATTTCGGTGACGGTGCCGACGGTAGAACGCGGATTCTTGGATGTGGTCTTTTGCTCGATCGAGATGGCAGGCGAAAGCCCCTCGATGGAATCCACGTCAGGCTTCTGCATCAGTTCCAGGAACTGACGTGCATAGGCGGAAAGGGATTCCACGTAACGCCGCTGGCCTTCCGCATAGATCGTGTCGAACGCCAGGGATGACTTGCCCGAACCGGAAAGCCCCGTGATGACCACGAGGCTATCGCGCGGCAGATCCACGTTCACATTGCGGAGGTTGTGCTCGCGGGCGCCGCGCACCTCGATTTTGGGACCGGTGAATTCTGCGGACATGATGGTTTTACGCTGAGGATTGTCGACCTGCCCAATATGGGTAATGATCTGGAAAAGACGAGCGTTAGCTAACGTGAGGGACAGATAATTTTCAAGCTGTTTGCAGGAACGTGACTGTACGGGGTGGCGTTCACAAGGATGGATGAATAAGCTGCGCCACTCTACCGCAGAACGTTGAAAGGAAAGCAGGCAGATGGCGGGAAGCGTGAATAAGGTCATTCTGGTCGGGAACCTGGGGCGAGACCCGGAAATACGGACGATGCAGAACGGGGGGCGTGTCTGCAATCTGGCTCTGGCAACCTCGGAATCATGGAAAGATAGGCAGACTGGCGAGCGCCGCGAGAAGACCGAATGGCATCGCATCGTCATCTTCAATGAAAGCCTGGTCGGCGTCTGCGAGCGTTACCTGCGCAAGGGGTCGAAGCTGTATGTCGAGGGCCAACTGGAGACGCGCAAGTACACCGACCAGTCCGGTTCCGAGCGCTATACCACCGAAGTTGTCCTGCGGCCCTATCGTGGGGAACTGAACATGCTGGACAGCCGTTCAGGCGGAGGAGAGTCCGATTTTGGCGGCGGCGGTAGCGGCAGCTACGGTGGCGGTGCTCCCGCCGATTACGGTTCCGGCGGGGGTAGCGGAGGAGGCGCTTCGTCCGGACCTGGGGACCTGGACGACGAGATACCCTTCTAAAATCGGAGCGGATGATGGAGATGATCTGGAGAAGTTTCGACGAGTTATCGCGCGATCAACTGTATGAAGTTCTCCGGATCCGCTCCGATATATTCGTGGTGGAGCAGAAATCTCCCTGCTGCGATGTGGACGGCCTGGATCGAGAGGCCCTGCATTTACTGGCCTATGACCATGACTCTGTGCATGGTGGCGCCCGGGCGCTTGCAGGGTATCTGAGGCTGTTGCCTCCGATCATGGCTGGTCCAGCTCCGGTCCTTGGGCGTATTGCCATTCGCCAGGCTTATCGCGGGCAAGGTCACGGCCAGGCCCTTGTCCATGAAGCGCTCGTAGAAGTGACTCGGCGTTTCCGTCCCCAGGCCGTGAAACTGTCTGCTCAATCGCATCTCTGCGACTTCTATGAACGCTTGGGCTTCCAGGCGAACAGCCTGCCTTATGACGATCATGGCATTCCCCATGTGGACATGATCCGGCCCGCCGGTTAAGCGGCGTTGAGCTGCGGTCCTGTGTGTTTGTAGCAGGGGCGGCAATCTGCTAATCTGCACACAAGAATCGCGGTTGTTTTACAGCCCTTGATTTTCCTGTGTTTTTTCCTGTCCAGAGATTTCGATTTTGAGCGACATAGACGAGAGCGTGAGCACGGCTGCGGAGTCCTCTGAAACGGCACAGCCCGATGGAGAGGGTGGTGGTAACGGTGACGGTGCGCCCCCGATTCCAGGCGGCATTGGTGGAGGAGGCGAGGGTATAAGTCCTGTCACCATAGAGGAGGAGATGCAGCGCTCCTACCTCGACTATGCCATGAGTGTCATTGTCTCGCGTGCGTTGCCCGACGTGCGTGACGGCTTGAAGCCCGTTCATCGCCGGATACTCTATGCGATGAAGGAAGAGGGCTACGACTGGAATCGGCCCTATCGCAAGTCGGCGCGTATCGTAGGTGACGTGATGGGTAAGTATCACCCGCACGGCGATAGCGCGATTTACGATGCCATGGTCCGCATGGCGCAGGACTTCTCCATGCGCCGGCAGTTGGTGGATGGCCAGGGCAATTTCGGCTCCATGGATGGCGATCCGCCCGCGGCCATGCGTTATACCGAAGCCAGGCTGACTCGCGCGGCCAGTGAGTCGCTGCTGGAGGATATTGACAGGGAGACCGTCGATTTCCAGCAGAACTACGACGAGACGACTCACGAACCCACGGTCCTGCCGGCGCGCTTCCCGAACCTTCTGGTCAATGGTGCCGGCGGTATTGC
Organism: Fodinicurvata fenggangensis DSM 21160; assembly: GCF_000686045.1. GTDB lineage: Bacteria > Pseudomonadota > Alphaproteobacteria > Kiloniellales > DSM-21159 > Fodinicurvata > Fodinicurvata fenggangensis. Next base: position 584,498 of record NZ_JMLV01000001.1, on the reverse strand, counting down.
CGTCGGCATGGCAACGAACATTCCGCCCCACAACATGGGTGAGGTGATCGATGCTTGCTGTGCTCTGGTGGACAATCCGCAGATGTCTGACGAAGAGTTGCTGCCGCTGGTACCGGGGCCGGATTTCCCAACGGGTGGTATCATTCTGGGGCGTTCCGGAATTGCTTCGGCCTACCGGACCGGGCGCGGCTCCGTTGTCATGCGGGGGCGCACCCACATCGAGACCTATGCCAAGGACCGGGAAGCGATCATCATTACCGAGGTGCCCTACCAGGTGAACAAGGCGCGCATGCTGGAACGCATTGCCGAAGTTGTGCGCGAAAAGATCATCGAGGGCGTTTCGGAAATCCGTGACGAGTCGGACAGGCATGGCCTGCGTGTTGTTGTCGAACTGCGCAAGGATGCCATGTCGGATGTCGTGCTGAACCAGTTGTTCCGCTACACGCCGCTGCAGACATCCTTCGGCGTCAACATGCTGGCCATCAGTGGTGGGCGTCCGCAGCTCATGACCCTGCGTGAGGTTCTGACGTCGTTCATTACCTTCCGGGAACAGGTTATCACCCGCCGTACGGCCTATGAGCTCGGAAAGGCCAGAGAGCGCGCTCATGTGCTGGTGGGGCTGGCGATTGCCGTAGCCAACATCGATGCGGTGATCGAGCTGATTCGTGCCGCGCCGGATCCGCAGGCCGCGCGGACCGCCTTGCTGGAGCGCCATTGGCCGGCCTCGGAAGTCGCCCCCTTGATCGACTTGATCGACGAGCCGGGATACGTGGTCGGTGAAGACGGATCCTATCGTCTTTCCGATGCCCAGGCACGTGCCATACTGGACTTGCGTCTGCAGCGTCTGACGGGGCTGGAACGCGACAAGATTGCCGAGGAACTCCATGATCTGGCTGCCAAGATCAAGGATTACCTGACCATCCTGACCTCGCGCGAGCGCCTGATGGAAGTGTTGCGCGGCGAACTGGTGGATACGCGTTCGCGCTTTGCGGACGAGCGTCGTACCACCATAGAGGACAGCGAGTTCGAGCACGATATCGAAGACCTGATCCCGCGTGAGGACATGGTCGTAACCGTGACACACGGCGGCTACATCAAACGTGTGCCGCTTTCGGCCTACCGGGCGCAGCGCAGGGGTGGTCGTGGTCGCAGTGGCATGTCCACGCGTGACGAGGATTTCGTCTCGCGGCTGTTCGTGACGGATACGCACACACCCGTGCTGTTCTTCTCGTCACGCGGCATGGTCTACAAGATGAAGGTTTACCGCCTGCCGCAAGGGACGCCCCAGGCACGAGGCAAGGCGTTGGTCAACCTGCTGCCGTTGCAGGAAGGCGAAACCATCACGGCTTTCATGCCATTGCCGGAGGATGAAAGCACCTGGAGCGACATGTTCGTGATGTTTGCCACCTCGGCCGGGACGGTCAGGCGCAATCGTTTGTCGGATTTCACGAACGTCATGGCCAATGGCAAGATTGCCATGAAGCTAGCACCCGAAGACGGTTACTTGGTCGGTGTTGCGACTTGCAGTGATGACAGTGATGTCATGCTGGCTACGGCGGCTGGCAAAGCCATCCGTTTCCCGATCACGGATGTCCGGGTTTTTGCCGGACGTAATTCCACGGGTGTTCGGGGGGTTCGCCTTGCTAAGGGAGATGAGGTCATCTCCATGTCCATACTGCGCCATGTCGAGGCCAGCAGTGAGGAGCGCGAGGCTTATCTGCGTCATGCATCCGCGAGACGACGCGCGGAGAACCAGTTGGAGGATGGAGCGGAGGAATCCACGGAAAACGTGGAAGTTCTGCAGCTTAGTGAAGACCGTCTTGCCGAATTGGAATCGAATGAAGAGTTCATTCTTTCCGTCTCCGACGATGGTTATGGAAAGCGCACTTCGTCCTATGAGTATCGTGTGGCCGGACGAGGTGGCCAGGGTATCGGCAATCTCGACCTCTCGCGTTCGGGGGGAGGCGCGGCCAAGGTTGCGGCTGTATTCCCCGTCGGCCCTGACGACCAGATCATGCTTGTCACCAATGCAGGCCAGCTTATCCGTACCTCGGTGGAAGGTATTCGCATGGCCGGGCGAACAACCCGTGGGGTTACATTGTTCCGGGTTGGCAAAGACGAGCATGTTGTATCAGTGGCGCATCTCCAGGATCTTGAAGGCGATGATGAGAACGGAGAGGACGAAGCCGCTATGGATGAGGAAAGTGATCCGTCCGGAGAGCCTGATGAAGGCACAAGTGGACAGGAGTCTTGACGAGAGGGGCGAATGGGCGAAACGGATAAGACTTCGTCACTTATAGGGGTTTATCCCGGGACGTTCGACCCCATTACTCTGGGGCATGTCGACATCATTCGACGTGCAACCAAGGTTGTGGACCGGCTGGTCATAGCCGTTGCCAGAAATGACGGTAAGGGGCCACTGTTCAACACCGAAGAGCGTGTGAATCTCGTTCGTGAAGAAGTTGCCACATTGGATGGCAACGGGGGCAGCAATGGAATCACCGTCGAGGTGCAGGCCTTCGACAACCTGCTGATGCATTTCTGCGAGAGTCTCGGCGCCAGGGTGATTGTGCGCGGCTTGCGCGCCGTTTCAGATTTCGAATACGAATTTCAGATGGCTGCCATGAACGCCCGGCTGAATCCCCAGATTGAAACGGTTTTTCTGATGGCCTCCGAGCGCCAGCAGTTCATATCCTCGCGTTTCGTGAAAGAGATTGGCCGTCTCGGGGGCGACATCACCTCCTTTGTCACGCCCACTGTGGCCCTGGCCTTGCAGCGCAGATTTGCCGAAGAACGCGGCGAGGGCTCACAACCTGTCTGAGGGGACTTTTTTCGCGCCGGGTAATTGACCGGAACGGGGAAGCCACATATCTTCCCATCGCCTTCTCGGGCCCGTAGCTCAGCTGGTAGAGCAACTGACTTTTAATCAGTAGGTCACAGGTTCGAACCCTGTCGGGCTCACCATTCCCATTTATCAGAACCTTGAGACCCTTCCTTCACATAAAGGTTCAATGCCTTCCCTGGCAAAATGCACAGCACCTGATACGAATCTGGATCGTGCCTCTGTCGAAGTCTGACAACTTCCACGTTTACAAGATAAGAAAATATCCTTGTAGGCGACAAAAAATATGTCAATCCATGGCATGATACGATTAAAATAAAAGAAAAATACATGAATGTGCAAACACGGGGAGATGCGTATGGACTGTGACTCATACCATGGCGAGGTTGTGCCCAAGAATCTTGTGCTTGCGGATTCGAATGATTCAGAAGGTACAGAAACCGCTCTCTGGAATAGTTTATCAACCTGTCATAGCCTGATAGCGGCGGAACTACGGCTCCGCTTGCGACAACATTATTCGATGACCTTGCCGCGGTACGAGGCGATGGCAGAATTGAGCCGCCACGAAGAAGGCTTGCCCATGGGGGAGTTGAGCCGCCGCCTTATGGTTTCGAATGGAAACATAACCGGCATCACGGATCGCCTGGTCGCAGACGGATTGGTGAGTCGCCATCCTGACCCCAGTGACAGGCGCACGCACTTCATCAAGTTGACGCGCAAAGGCCGAGAGAGTTTCGACAGGATCTCCCAATCCTACAATAGCTGGCTTGGCGAGTTATTGGATGGCATCTCTGCCAAGCAAAGCAGGAATCTGGAAAATTTGCTTCAGCAGTTGCAACACGTCGTCAACAGGCGGGCTTCCATTGGACCTTGAAGCTGTTCAAGTCAGTCCTCGCCTGGGCCTGCAGAACCTACCGGGTACACCTTAACTTCAACTTCTAGGGTTCCGGCCTTCTCGAAGGTCAGGCTCAAGGGAAAGCTCTGCCCTTCCTGCAATGGCGTTTTGAGCTGGAACAGCATGACGTGGTCTCCGCCTGGTGCCAATTCTATGGTCTCATCTGCCGGCAGATCGATATATTCGACCTGGCGCATGCGCATGACGCCATCCTCATGAAGGTGGGTGTGAAGTTCAGCCGCCTCTGCAATGCCAGTGCGTGCAGCGACCAGACGATCTGCATGATCAGAGATGTTCCGTATTCTCAGGAAGGCCGCTGCAGTTTCCGTTCTTCCAGCCGAGCCCCTGGCCCAAGGGTCAAGGATCTGTAGATCACTTGCATCGAGGCTTTCTGCGCTTGCAGTCAAAGCCGTAAGAAACAGAAAGCTGCTGAAGATAGCTGTAGTTATAAATTTGAGCATTCCGACATAATCCCTGTGAACTGAACCACAGCATTGCCAGCTTGCCCCCATTGGTAAAGCCCACCGCGGCGTCTTGACGCGAAGTTGGTGTTACAAGCACTGAAGAGCTTGTGATGGTGGGTCTCTCGCCCTTCCATGAAGCTTCCCAAGCTTGGTCGTGGCCTCCGGCTCGGTCCGTGACGGAATCGTTCTTCTGGGCTATCAGGGTTGGTGAAATCATATGAATGAGGGCAGCATGACAGTTGCATTGCAAGAAGATCGGTCCAGCGCGGACCAGCACAAAACCCTGGATGGCCGGAAGTTGGGCCGTGAAATCCGGGACGTTGTGGCGGATGAAGCGCGCAAGCTTGAGGGGGACGGTTGGTCACCTCGACTGGTCTCCATTGCCGTGGGCGAGACAGATGCCGCCAAGCTCTACATCAGAAACCAGCGTCGCGTGGCCGAACAGACGGGAATTGCTTTCGAGGAACGCTTCTATTCCGACAAGGTGACGCAGGAGGAGATGCTGGCTGCGATTCGCTCCCTGAATGCTGATCCGCGTGTGAGCGGTGTCATACTCCAGCGCCCAGTTCCTCAGCATCTTTCCATCAAGCAGCTGCAATCTGCCATTCATCCCTTGAAGGATGTGGAGGGCATGCATCCCGCCTCTATCGGGAATATCGTCTACAACGAACTGGCTTTGGGGCCCTGTACATCGGTTGCTTCCGTGGAGTTGCTGAAGGCCACGGGGCTGAACCTGCAGGGTCTGGAAGTCGTGGTCATTGGCCACTCCGAGATTGTCGGGAAGCCAATAGCCTTTCTGTTGATGAGTGAAGGGGCCACCGTAACTGTTTGCCATCACATGACTCGAAACCTGTCTGTTCATTCCAGGCAGGCTGATGCCGTTTTCGTTGCGGTCGGCAAGCCGCAGCTGATTACGGGATCCATGATCAAGCCAGGTGCGGCCGTCATTGACATTGGCATCAACCAAGTGAACGAACCCGATGGATCTTCGCGCGTTGTGGGCGATGCCGATTACGAAAGCTGCCAAGAGGTCGCCGGATGGATCACACCCGTGCCGGGGGGCGTTGGGCCCGTTACGGTTTCCATCCTGATGCGCAACACTCTCACGGCGCTGAAGTTGCAACGGCAACACTACGAAACGCAATTTGGCCGGGAAGTCGTTTGAACATCATGGCCTCGTTTGCTCGACAGGCTGCAGGTCTGAATGACAGTAGGGCTTTTCCAGGCCCAGGATGGTACCCATCTGTGCTAGGAAATTCTTTATCCGATATTTGCAAAGACCATAAGGGAGACTGACTATGTCCGCAGTAAGTGCCGCAGAGAAAACTTCTGCGCCGCAATTGAAAGACGCCAAGCTGTTTCGCCAGGAAGCCTATATCAATGGTGAATGGGTTGGCGCGGACAGTGGCGCAACGAACGAGGTGAGCAATCCAGCGACATCAGATGTCCTGGGTACGATTCCAAATATGGGGGCCAACGAAACCCGGCGCGCCATTGAAGCGGCCAACAAGGCCTGGCCGGCTTGGCGTGCCAAGACGGCCAAGGAACGCGCTGTCATCTTGCGCAAATGGTACGACCTGGTCATGGAAAACCAGGAAGATTTGGCCATCCTGATGACCGTCGAGCAGGGCAAGCCCCTAGCCGAGGCACGTGGCGAGATCGCCTATGGCGCTTCCTTCATCGAGTGGTTCTCGGAAGAGGCCCGCCGGATCTATGGTGATGTCATACCTGCGCACCAGTCCGACAAGCGGATCATGGTCATCAAGCAGCCGATTGGTGTTGTTGGGGCCATCACGCCCTGGAACTTCCCCAATGCTATGATCACCCGCAAGGCTGCACCAGCCCTGGCAGCAGGCTGTCCCATTGTGCTCAAACCGGCCGAGCAGACCCCCTATTCTGCGCTTGCCCTTGCCGAATTGGCTGAAAGAGCCGGAATTCCGGCCGGCATTTTCAATGTCGTGACCGGTAAAGCTTCCGAGATTGGTGGCGAGCTGACTTCGAACAAGACAATTCGTAAGCTGTCCTTCACCGGTTCCACCGAGGTCGGCAAGCTGCTGATGCGGCAGTCAGCGGACAGCATCAAGAAGCTCTCCCTCGAGTTGGGGGGAAATGCCTCTTTCATCGTATTTGATGACGCCGACCTGGATGCCGCCGTTGACGGTGCAATGATGAGCAAGTTCCGTAACACGGGGCAGACCTGTGTTTGCGCCAATCGGATCTATGTTCAGGATGGTGTCTATGATGCTTTTGCCGAAAAGTTTGCCGAGAAGATCAAGACCCTGAAGGTCGGCTATGGCCTGGATGACGGTGTCGCGCAGGGGCCGCTGATTGACCAGCCGGCCCTTGAGAAGGTCGAGGAGCATGTTGCGGACGCGGTTTCCAAGGGAGCAGAGGTCAAGGTTGGTGGGAACCGTCACGAGCTTGGCAGTACTTTCTTCGAGCCAACCCTGATGACTGGTGTGACCCGGCAGATGAAGGTGGCTGAAGAGGAAACCTTCGGTCCGGTCGCGCCGCTTTTCAGGTTCAACACCGAGGATGAGGTCATCGAACAGGCCAATGATACGCCCTTTGGTCTGGCTAGCTATTTCTATGCCCGCGATGTCGGTCGCATCTGGCGTGTCGGGGAAGGCCTTGAAACAGGTATTGTCGGGATCAATACCGGTATCATCTCCACGGAAGTTGCTCCCTTTGGTGGGGTTAAGGAATCCGGACTTGGTCGTGAAGGCTCCAAGTATGGAATCGAGGATTTCCTGGAGATGAAGTATCTCTGTGTTGGTGGAATCTGAGTCCTGCTGAAGTGAATCGGGCGAATCCCTTTTCAGGATTCGCCCGATTTCTGAGCATTCCGCGCAGATCATCACAGACAGGTCCGGTGTTCCGGAAGAATCAGGGGTAACAGATGACCAGTTATGACTATGACCTCTTCGTGATCGGAGCTGGTTCCGGTGGGGTCCGGGCCGCACGCATGTCGGCGAGTCATGGGGCGCGTGTCGCCATCGCAGAGGAGCGTCATTTTGGCGGGACTTGCGTCAATATTGGTTGCGTGCCGAAGAAACTGATGGTCTATGCCAGCCACTTTGGCGAAGATTTCGAGGATGCTGCCGGTTATGGCTGGACTCTCGGAAAACCCGAATTCGATTGGAAGACCTTGATAGCCAACAAGGATCGGGAAATTGCTCGCCTGAACGGCATCTACGAGAAGCTCCTGAACAACGCTGGCGTCGAGATTTTCGAATCGCGCGCCCGGCTGCTCGATGAACATACGATTGATGTGGGAGGCAAGCGGGTAACGGCGGCCCACATCCTTGTGGCAACAGGCGGAAAGCCGGCCCAAGCGGACATACCGGGCCGTGAGTTGACCCTCGTTTCAGACGATGTCTTTTTCCTGGACAAGCAGCCCGAACGCATCCTGATCGTGGGCGGCGGCTATATCGGGGTCGAGTTTGCCGGCATTTTCAATGGCCTGGGCAGCAAGACAACGCTTGTGCACCGTGGACCGGCTTTCCTGCGTGGCTTTGACGAAGACCTCAGGCACTTCCTGGCCCGGGAAATGGACAAAAAGGGTGTCGCGCTGCGCTTCAATCAGACCATTACCTCCGTTGCCAAGGGGCAGGACGGCCTGACGGTCGAGTTCTCAGATGGGCGCCGGGAAGACTTCGACCAGGTTCTCTATGCCGTTGGACGCACTCCGAATACACAGGGGTTGGGCCTGGAGAACGCCGGCGTCGCTCTGGACAAGCGCGGGGCGGTCCAGGTGGATGAGTATTTCCGAACCAATGTTCCTTCCGTCCTGGCTATAGGTGATGTAACGGATCGCCTGCAGCTGACCCCTGTCGCATTGGCTGAGGGCATGGCGGTGGCGCAGACTTTGTTCCAGGAGTCCCCTAGCCGTGTCGATTACGCGGATATTCCAACGGCGGTTTTCAGCCAGCCCCCGATCGCGACGGTTGGGTTGAGCGAGGGAGAGGCCAGGGAACAGTACGGGAAGGTCGATATCTACCGTGCCGATTTCAAGCCCATGCGTCATACGCTGTCCGGAAACGAGGAGCGTGCACTCATGAAACTGATCGTGGAACGCGACAGCGAGCGTGTTCTGGGCGCGCACATGGCTGGCATGGATGCGGCGGAAATCATCCAGGGTGTCGCCATTGCCATCAAGGCGGGCGCTACAAAGGATATCTTCGATGCCACGATCGGCATTCATCCGACCACGGCAGAGGAATTTGTCACCATGCGAGAGAAGCAGCCGGATCCCGGAGTAAGTGAAGCTGCTGAGTAGAGGCATGCTTCTGGGAATTAGCGTGGTTTTGCAAGCGCTTCCAGATTCAAGGCGATAAGTGTAGATTGCAAGCAGGCTGCCGCTTGACCACTCGATTCAGGGTCTGAGCATCAGCCAGGGTCGGAACAGGGCATTGGTCAGCAGGGGAGGGCTTCGTAATGGATGCGCTGGGCTATGACGCGCTGCTGGTCCTGCTGCTGACCCTGGGTGTCTTTGCCGCCTTCGTGCGGGCTTGGGTTCCTCCCGATATTGTGGCCATCGCTGCAGTGGCTGCGCTTCTGCTGCTTGGCATCCTCACTACGGAAGAACTGCTCTCGGTTTTCAGCAATAGCGGTCCCATAACCGTGGCCTGTATGTTCGTCCTGAGTGCTGCCCTGGACCGCACGGGGATTATTGCGTCCGTGGGACGCAGTGTGACGCAACTGGCCAACCGCTCGCGCGCCCTGGCCATTGTGTCCCTTCTGATGGGCGTTGTGGTGCTGTCAGGCTTCATCAACAACACCCCGGTGGTCGTGGTGTTGACCCCGGTGGTGATCGGTTTGGCTCATCATCTGAAATTCCTGCCATCGAAACTGCTGATTCCCCTGTCTTATGCGGCCATACTTGGTGGGACCTGCACCTTGATCGGAACCTCGACGAACCTGTTGGTGGACGGGGTGGCACGCAGCAACGGGATGGAACCCTTCGGCATGTTCGAGATTACCGGGATGGGGCTGATCCTGGCTGTTTGTGGCGGTCTTTACCTCTTTCTTGTCGGGCGCTGGTTCCTGCCCAACCGACAGACCCTCAGCGGCCTTTTCACCAATCCTTCGGATCGTCGCTTTCTGACCGAAGGCTTGATCACTCATAGTTCGAAGCTGATCGGCAAAACACTTTCAGAAGCCGGGCTACACAAGAATCCAAATGCCGATGTGATCGACATAATACGTGGCGAGCGCTCCCTGAGGTACGTCCTGGATACCGTGACACTTGAGCCCGGAGATCGCGTGGTGATCCAGACGCATGCCCGGGAAGTGATTGGCTTGCGGGAAACCGGCCAAATGGAGTTCGCCGGAGGTGGCAGCCTTGAGCTTGAACCGATTAGCACACAGCAGCTGATGGTGATCGAGGGCATTGTCGGCCCCGAATCCCGACTTGTCGGGCGGCAAGTGGCGGACCTGAACCTTCGCCGCCGTTATGGCGTGTATGTCGTGGCTGTTCACCGGCAGAACGAGAACCTGACCAGTGCCTTTGACCAGTTGACCCTGAATTTCGGCGACACATTGCTGCTGGAAGGCCCACCGGACGGTATCAAGCGTTTGGTCGAGGACAGGATGCTGATCAATCTCAACCAGATGACGGAGCGCCCGGTGCGCCGTCAGAAGGCACCCCTGGCACTTTTGTCCGTCATGGCCGTCATGGGGCTGGCTGCCTTCAACATCATGCCGATTGCCGGTCTGGCCATCATTGCCGTGGCGGCGGTGGTTCTGCTGGGCTGCGTGCGGCCTGATGAGATCTACGAAGCCATCGAATGGCGTATCCTGATCCTGATTTTCGGCATGCTCGGCCTGGGCATGGCGCTGGAAAAAACGGGGGCTGTCGAAGCTATCGTCCAGGGGGCCGTCTACCTGGCTGGCGACTATGGCCCCTATGTCATGCTTTCGGTCATATTCCTGTTGGGATCACTCTTGACCGAGATGGTCAGCAACAATGCCGTCGCTGTGATCATGACCCCGATTGCCATTGGTGTGGCCGACAGCCTGGGGGTCGATGCACGCCCCTTCGTTGTGGCCGTCATGTTCGCGGCGAGCGCCAGTTTTGCGACCCCGATCGGATACCAGACGAATACCTTCGTCTATCATGCGGGCGGCTATCGCTATACGGATTTCCTGAAAGTTGGACTGCCGCTCAATACCATGAACTGGATTCTGGCCAGTTTCCTCATCCCGAAGTTCTGGCCCTTTTGATGTCCAAACTTAGATTCGTGTTCGATTTCAATGTGACAAGGCCTGAAGTTCCAGCATTGCCCTGAGAGACCTCTACCGTACGCTGACCGACGATATTTTCTCGGCCGATGTGGCCTTTTCGAACCACCTCGCTGATCAGGGGAAGCTCTAAACTTGTTCACTTTGCCCTGTTTGGAGTGTCTCGAGAATACGGCGGATATTTCGGAAAATTCCCATTTCCTTCTGGATTCGTCGTGGCGTGACGACTAAGACTCGTTAAGGCATTCTTTATGACGTATCCGCGGTCGGGACGTGGTCGACCGATGAACAAGAGTTAAGTCAGGTTTTTGATATGACGCAAGCATGGAGCCCAAGCAGCTGGAGGGACAAGCCCATACGGCAGGTCCCGAACTATCCTGATCAGGAGGCGCTGAAGGCCGCAGAGGAGACTCTCCGGAACTATCCCCCACTTGTTTTTGCTGGGGAGGCGCGGCGCCTGAAAGAAGGCCTGGGACAGGTGGTCGATGGAAAGGCCTTTCTGTTGCAGGGCGGGGACTGTGCGGAAAGCTTTGCCGAGTTCCATCCCAACAACATCCGAGACACTTTCAAGGTCTTGCTGCAGATGGCCGTTGTCCTGACTTTCGGCGCGTCCTGTCCGGTCATTAAGGTCGGACGGATGGCTGGACAGTTTGCCAAGCCGCGCTCGGCCGATACGGAAACGCTGGATGGTGTTGAACTTCCCAGCTACCGTGGAGATATCATCAACGGCATAGACTTCACGGAAGAGGAGCGCCGTCCGGATCCGCAACGCATGCTCCGGGCCTACAACCAGGCGGCAGCCACGTTGAACCTGTTGCGCGCCTTTGCTCAAGGTGGGTTTGCCGATCTCTACAAGGTTCACCAGTGGAATCTGCGCTTCGTTGAAGACAGCGCGCAGGGACAGCGCTATGAGGAATTGTCCAGCCGCATCGATGAAGCCCTGGCGTTCATGGAAGCCTGTGGGGTCACGCCTCAGACCGTGCAGCAACTGCGCGAAACGGATTTCTACACCAGTCATGAAGCCCTGCTGCTACCGTATGAGGAGCCGTTGGCACGGACAGACAGCCTTACGGGGGACTGGTATGCCTGTTCCTCGCACATGCTCTGGATCGGTGATCGCACGCGAAACATCGACGAGGCACATGTCGAATTTCTCAGCGGCGTGAAGAACCCGATCGGAATGAAGTGTGGCCCTGCGCTGGACCCCGATGATCTGATCCGTTTGATTGACCGTCTGAATCCCGACAACGAAAAGGGGCGCCTGACCCTGATCTCACGGATGGGTCACGAGAAAGTGGAAGATCACCTCCCGGCCCTTGTTCGCCGAGTGCAGAGTGAAGGACGTAATGTCGTCTGGTCCTGTGATCCCATGCATGGGAATACCATCAAATCGGGATCCGGTTACAAGACACGCCCCTTTGACCGAATACTTTCCGAAGTGCGTCAGTTCTTTGGAGTCCATCGTGCGGAAGGCACCTATGCCGGAGGTGTGCATTTCGAGATGACCGGGCAGGATGTCACGGAATGTATCGGAGGGGCCCAGGCCATTGACGAAGGCATGCTTGGCGATCGTTATCACACCCATTGTGATCCTCGCCTCAATGCCAGCCAAGCCCTGGAACTTGCCTTCCTGATAGCTGGTGAATTGAAGGCTGAGCGCCAGATGGCTGGCCAGGCACCAGCCCCTGTTGCCGCAGCAAAGTAAGACTCTTATCTGCAGCAGAAGGCTTGCTTCAGGGACCGATCACATGACGGAACGAACGACAGCGGAAAACAGGCAAACGCCTGAGGGGCAAGCTGCGCAGCATCGGGAAGATGCCATAGCCGGTTGGACCGATGTCTATTTCAAGCGTACGAAACAGGCGGTCGGCCGATTTGGCGATGCGCAAGTTACCTATGCATTGTTCATGCGCCGGCCGGTCATATCGGCACCGGGAATGGTGATTGACTGGTTGAACCAGGTCGCTGCGGATCGGGGTATCGAATTCGAAGTCGATTTGCGTTACCGCGAAGGAAAGTGGGTCGGTGCCGGCGAGCCCATCATGTATATCTCCGGTTCTCTCTATCACCTTTGTGACCTTGAGACCCTGTTACTTCAGAAACTTGGTCCTGCCTGCGTTGCCGCTCACAATGCCTTCTCCATGTGTGCGGACTTGCCTCATGTGGCGTTCCTGGCCATGGACGCGCGTCATTGTGCGGGAACGGAGATGGCTGATCTGATGGCCTATGCAGCTTCTGTTGGTTCAGAGCGGGCAAAGCGTAAGGTAGGCGCTGTCGGGTTCGTGGGAGGCTCGACCGACGCGACTGCCCATTATTTTGGCAAGGAAAAAGGGGCTGGGACCATGCCCCATGCCTTCATCGGCTATGCCGGCTCAACCTTGCGAGCTGCGGAAATGTATGACGAGTGTTTTTCCGATGAGCCCATGACGGTCTTGGTGGATTACTTCGGCCATGAGGTAACGGATAGCCTGGAAGTCTGCCGTGCTTTCAGGAAGAGGGCACGCGAAGGACAGCTTTCCCTGCGCATAGATATAGCCGGCAGCCGCTATATGGAAACCCTGGATCCGCCGGCATCCTATGCGGTGCTTGAGCGGCACGTACCGGAAGCTATTCGCGGCTTTCGTACCGAGGAGGAGTTGCGCTACCTCGTTGGGCCTGGTGTGTCGGCTGCGGCTATCTGGCGCCTTCGCGAAGCCTTGGATGAAGCCGGATTCCAGAAAGTACGCATTGTTGCTTCTAGTGGTTTTGGTCCCAAGAAGTGCCGCCTTATGGCCGACGCCCATGCTCCTATCAATGTCATCGGAACTGGCAGTTTCCTTCCGATTCGCTGGTCCGAAACCTACGCAACGGCCGACATTGTCGAGTACAATGGCAAGCCGCGTGTGAAGGTTGGGCGCGAGTTCCTTCTCAGGCGCTGAGATCCTGGCGTTGGCTTCCGTTCGTTCCTGCCTGCCATTGCCGGTCCCTTCCATAGCCAGTAGACAGACGCCATGACAGAAGGCCTTAAGATAGCGCTTGCGCAATTCAATCCGGTTGTCGGAGACATACCGGGGAATCTGGACAAGCTGGAGAAACTACACAGTCTTGCCGCTGCACAGGGAGCGGATCTGCTCGTTTGTCCTGAACTGTGCATCACCGGCTACCCGCCTGAAGACCTGGTTATGAAACCGGCCTTCCTGGAAGCGTCACGGCAGGCTGTCCTGCAGCTTGCTGCCCACACAGCACAAACATCTACGGGAATCGTGGTGGGCGCTCCCTGGTACGAAGGCGAGTCACTGGCCGCGCCACTACGGGACAAGGCCTACAATGCGGCGGTGCTGCTTGACGCGGGTGAGGTTTCGGCCGTTCGCTACAAGCACCTGCTGCCAAACTACGGCGTTTTCGATGAAATGCGGGTCTTCCAGCCCGGTCCTTTGACCGGCCCCGTCGATTTCCGTGGGCATCGTTTGGGCCTGCTGGTCTGCGAGGATATGTGGCAGCCGGATGTTGCTGAATGTCTGGTCGAATCCGGTGCCGAGATGCTCGTGGTCATCAACGGATCTCCCTACGAGACAGGCAAACGCGAGGAGCGGCTGCAACTGGCCCTTTCCCGGGTGATCGAAACCGAGCTTCCTCTTGTTTACGTCAATCAGATTGGAGGGCAGGACGAACTGGTTTTCGACGGCGCCAGTTTTGTGCTGGGACCTCGTGGTGATCTCCGTCTGCAACTGCCCTGCTTCGAGGAAGCCTTGGTTTGCAGCGATTGGCAAGAGGGCGGCGACGGTTGGGATTGTGCCGTTGGGCCAAGGGAGGCGCAAAGCGAAGGGGACGCTGACATTTACAGCGCCCTGGTGACCGGGTTGCGTGATTACGTAGACAAGAGTGGCTTTCCCGGGGTCGTCATAGGCATGTCCGGAGGGATCGATTCCGCACTCTCCGCCGTTCTGGCAACGGATGCCCTGGGTCCGGAACGGGTGCGCTGTGTGATGATGCCATCGCGTTATACCAGCCAGGAAAGCCTGGAGGATGCACGTGAATGTGCGGCGCTTCTGGGTGTGCAACTGGACGATATTGCGATCAATCCTGCGGTTGAAGCATTCGACGGTATGCTTGCCCCGCTTTTCTCGGGACTGGATCCGGACACAACCGAGGAGAACATCCAGGCAAGAATTCGCGGTATTCTCCTGATGGCTTTGTCCAACAAGTTCGCTCACATGGTGCTGTCCACCGGGAACAAGTCAGAGATGAGCGTGGGCTATTCGACGCTCTATGGCGATATGTGCGGTGGCTTCAATGCCCTGAAGGATGTCTACAAGACAACGGTTTACAGTCTTTCCCGTTGGCGTAACCAGAACCGCCCGGAAAGCGTGAAGGGTCCCACAGGCCGGGTGATTCCCGAACGCATCATTACAAAGGCGCCCACGGCGGAGTTGAGGCCGGACCAAACGGATCAGGACAGCCTGCCGGCCTATGACATGCTGGATGACATCCTGAGCTGCCTGATCGAGGAAGAGCTTGGTGTTGAAGAGATTGCCGCGCGGGGTCATGAGCGCTCGGTCATCAACCGTGTCTGGCGCATGCTCGAGAACGCAGAGTACAAGCGACGGCAGGCACCACCGGGAGTCAAGATCACGCGTCGCTCGTTTGGGCGGGATCGACGTTATCCGATAATAAACAGGTTCAAGGGGCCTGCATAAAAGGTTGAACGATATGAAAGTCAGGTTTGCGCCAAGCCCTACGGGAGCGCTTCATGTTGGCAACGCACGCGTGGCATTGTTGAACTGGCTTTGGGCGCGTCAGCAGGATGGAACCTTTCTCTTGCGCCTGGACGATACCGACCAGGATCGTTCCACCCAGGCTTTTGCGGATGACATCGAGGCTGACCTGAAATGGCTTGAGCTGGATTGGGATGAATTCGCACGACAGTCCGATCGGCTGGACCGCTATAGCCAGGCGATTGAGCGACTGAAGACGTCGGAGCGTCTCTATGCCTGCTATGAGACGCCCGAAGAGTTGGATTTGAAGCGCAAACTCCAGCTCAAGTCCGGACGCCCGCCGATCTATGACCGCGAGGGCCTGGCCCTGAGCGCGGTGCAGCAGAAAGCATACGAAGACGAATGCCGGCGGCCACACTGGCGATTCCGCCTGGATCATGCGCCTATCGGATGGGAAGACGCCGTCCGCGGAACACAGCATTTCGAAGGCGACAAGCTCTCCGATCCTGTCCTGCTTCGCGAAGACGGGCGTCCACTCTATACCCTTTCATCAGTGGTTGATGACCTTGAGTTGGGGATTACCCATGTCCTGCGCGGCGAGGATCATGTTGCGAATACCGCCGTACAGATTCAGCTGTTTAAGGCGCTTGGAGGAGTGGCGCCAACCTTTGCACACTTGCCCCTTCTGACCGGTGCGCAGGGGCAGGGGCTTTCCAAGCGACTTGGGTCACTCTCGCTTGCACAATTGCGCCAGGATGGTTTGGAAGCAATGGCTCTCAACGCCTATCTGGCGCGCTTGGGCACGCCCGATCCGGTAGAAAGCGGGCAGACGCCCAGTGACCTGATACCTGGCTTCGATATTTCCCGGTATGGGCGGGCGACCCCCCGGTTCGATCCCGATGAACTGCAGACCTTGAACAGTCGCATCCTGCATGAAATGCCCTTCTCAAGGATTGCGGAGTGGGTGCAGCAGCAAACGGGCCCGGACTTCACCGAAGATCTGTGGCTGGCCATACGCGGCAACCTTGAAACGCGCAAGGATGCCTTGACCTGGTACCGCATTTGCCAGGATGAAATATCACCCGTTGTCGAGGACGCAGCATTCCTGGAGACGGCACGTGAACTTCTGCCACCCTTGCCCTGGGATCTTTCCACCTGGTCAATCTGGACGCAGGCCGTGAAGGAAAAGACGGGCCGGAAAGGCAAGGCGTTGTTCATGCCCTTGCGACTGGCCCTTACGGGGCTATCCTCTGGGCCCGAACTGAAGCATCTTCTGCCGCTGATTGGTTACGAACGGGCCGCCAAACGCCTGGCAGGGCAGACGGCTTGACCCGGCTTGTTCGGCGAGGGATAGATTGTGCCAACACGAAAGTAAGCGCGACAGTGCGCTAGCGGACCGGATCCCATGCCCTTGCAGTTCTACAATACGCTGACACGCCGAAAGGAAAGTTTTGCCCCTGAGGACCCGGAACGGGTGCGCATGTATGTATGTGGGCCAACGGTCTATGATTTTGCACACATAGGGAATGCGCGCCCCGTTGTGGTTTTTGATGTCCTATTCCGGTTGCTTCGTCATGTTTATGGTCAGGCACATGTTACCTATGTCCGGAACATTACCGACGTGGATGACAAGATTCTGACGGCTGCCGACGAACAGCAACGTAGCATCAGTGACATTACGGAAAGCACCACAGCCGCCTTTCATGAGGACATGGATGCACTGGGCGCGCTTCGGCCAACGGTCGAGCCGCGTGCCACCGGTCATATTGACCAGATGATTGCCATGATCGAGGACCTCGTGGAAAAGGGGCATGCCTATGTTGCCGAAGGTCACGTCCTCTTCTCGGTCCCTTCCATGCATGACTACGGACAGCTTTCCCGGCGCTCTCGCGATGACCTGGTCGCAGGTGCGCGTGTCGAGGTGGCTCCGTACAAGAAGGATCCGGCGGATTTTGTGCTCTGGAAGCCCAGCGCCGAGGGGCAGCCGGGTTGGGACAGTCCCTGGGGACGGGGACGTCCCGGCTGGCACATCGAATGCTCTGCCATGAGTGCGGAACACCTTGGGGAAACCTTCGATATTCACGGAGGTGGACAGGACCTGGTTTTTCCGCACCATGAGAACGAACTGGCACAAAGCCGCTGTGCACACGGCACGGAACGGATGGCCCGTTACTGGCTTCACAATGGCTATGTTGTCGTGAATGGCGAGAAGATGTCCAAGTCCCTTGGCAACTTCCTGACCGTCCGTCAATTGCGCGAAGAAGGCTACGACGGCGAGGTCATTCGCCTGGCTCTGCTTTCCGGCCATTATCGACAGCCCCTGGACATCAACCGGGAGAAGCTGGCGGAATCGAAAAGCCAGCTGGACCGGCTCTATGGTGCCTTGCGCCCCTTGGGGGAGAGCCTGCCAGAGCCCGGCGAGGAAGGGACTCCCGAGAAGCTCCTCGACGCCTTGGCCGACGATCTGAACACGCCTCTAGCCCTGTCCGCACTGCATGATCTGGCGCATGATCTCAACAAGGCCAGTGACACCGAGAAAGCCGGTTGTGCAGAAGCCCTTCTGGCAGGAGCGCGTTTGCTGGGTCTGCTGGAGCGTCCTCCCGAAGAATGGTTCAAGGGCGGCGAAGACAACCTGGATGTTGCGGAAATCGAGCGCCTGATCGCAGAACGTCTTGCCGCGCGGAAGGCACGGGATTTTGCGACGGCGGACAGGATACGTGATGATCTGCTAGAGCGTGGAATCCTGCTGGAGGATGGGGCCCAGGGAACCAGTTGGCGGCGGAAATGACCCAGGACCGGAATTCTCCGGGAATTTGAAAGTTCCTTCCAAGGGTTGGCAGCAAGCCCTTGATTGAAAAGAGTGACAACATGACAGACGATAAGCGCATCTACCTTTTCGATTCGACCCTGCGTGACGGGGCGCAGACCAACGGTGTCGACTTCACGGTGTCTGACAAGGTTGCGATTGCGCAGGGACTGGATCGTCTGGGGGTGGACTATGTCGAAGGGGGCTGGCCGGGCGCCAATCCAACAGACAATGCCTTCTTTGCGGAGCCACCCGAACTGACGAATGCGCGTTTCGTTGCATTCGGGATGACACGTCGATCTGGCCGTTCGGCCGGTAACGATCCGGGGTTGGCAGCCTTGGTCAATGCCAGGAGCGATGCTGCCTGTATTGTCGGCAAAACTTGGGATTTCCATGTGGATTTGGCTCTGGGTGTCAGCAATGCAGAAAACCTGGACATGATCCGGGGCAGCATCGCGCACCTGAATGACTGCAAGGCCGAGGCAATGTTCGATGCCGAGCATTTCTTCGACGGCTTCAAGAACAACCGCGACTATGCCCTGTCTTGCCTGAAGGCGGCCCAGGAGGGGGGAGCTTCCTGGTTGGTCCTTTGCGATACCAACGGAGGGACGCTTCCTCATGAAGTCGAGGAGATTGTGGGGGAGGTTCGCCGTGAACTTCCCGACTCGCGACTCGCAATTCACGCACACAACGATACTGAGAATGCTGTTGCGAACTCGTTGGCGGCTGTCAGGGCCGGCGCGCGTCAGATTCAGGGAACCTTGAACGGCCTTGGTGAACGTTGCGGCAATGCCAACCTGATATCCCTGATCGGCTCACTGGCGCTCAAGACAGACTACGTGACCGGCATTTCGGATAAACAGCTGACCCAGCTCAGGCCGATTTCACGGCTCCTGGATGATCGCCTGAATCGCATATCCCAGAAATCCGCTGCCTACGTTGGTGACAACGCCTTTGCCCACAAGGGCGGTCTTCATGTTTCCGCCGTCGAGAAGGATCCGCGCACCTATGAACATGTGGAGCCAACCCGTGTCGGAAATGTCCGTCACATTGTGGTTTCAGACCAGGCCGGTCGTGCCAATATCCTGTCCCGTCTCAAAGAGTTCGGAATTGAAGTTGATCCAAAGGATGAAAAGGTCAACCAGCTGGTGGAGGAGATCAAGCAGCGGGAATTCCATGGCTATGCCTATGATACGGCTGAAGCTTCTTTCGAGCTTCTGGCGCGGCGTACCCTGGGCAGCATTCCTGAATACTTCACTCTGCAGCGTTTCCGCGTAATGGATGACAGACGCTGGAATGCACGCGGTGAACTGGTCACGGAATCCGAGGCAACGATCAACCTCTCCATCAATGGAGAAGGGGCCATGACAGTGGCCGAAGGCAACGGACCGGTTGATGCCCTGGACAAGGCCTTGAGAAAGTCGCTACTGCCCATCTATCCGATTCTGGAGACCATGCGCTTGCTTGACTACAAGGTGAGGATCCTGACGCCCCAGGATGGAACTGAGGCGATCACCCGCGTCATGATCGAAAGTGGAGGAAACAGCGGGCGGTGGATAACGGTCGGTGTCTCTGAGAACATCATAGATGCTTCGTTCAATGCGCTGTCGGATGCCATTACGTGGAAACTGTTCAGGAACAACCAGGCTCCGGTGATCTGATGTCGCTACAGGAGCCTGTACCGGCCGTCATCCTGGTTGCGCCCCAGCTGGGTGAGAACATCGGCATGACGGCCCGCGCCATGCTGAATTGTGGCCTGACCGATCTGAGGCTGGTGAAACCTCGCGATGGCTGGCCCAATCGCGATGCCGTTACCGCGGCGGCAAGTGCAACCGAGGTTCTGGAGAAGGCGCGCGTCTATCCCTCTACCAGCGATGCCGTAGCCGACCTTCATAGGCTTTATGTGACAACGGGCCGCAATCGGGAATTGGCGAAGCCCACCCTAACGCCCCGGGCGGCGGCCGCCGAGGTGCATACACTTACGGGAGATGGTGTTCGTAGCGGAGTGCTGTTCGGACCGGAACGCACGGGCCTGGAGAATGATGACCTGGCATTGGGCGATGCCATCATACGCATCCCGTTGAATCCCGCCTACACATCGCTGAACCTGGCCCAGGCCGTCCTGGTTTTTGCCTATGAGTGGTTCCAGTGGGGCAGTGAGCAGCCCGCGCGCGAAGCTCCCTCCGGCAACAGTCCACCAGCGGACCGGGGATTGCTTGTCGGCTTTTTCGAGCGCCTGGAAGGTTTGCTGGAGGAAAAGGGGTTCTACCATCCGCCTGAGAAACGGCCGGCAATGATACGTAACCTGCGCAGTTTCTTCCTGCGTGCAGAGCCCACTGAGCAGGAAGTTCGAACTCTGCATGGTGTGCTTTCTGCCTTGCTGGGCGCAAAGGTTCGCCGTGCCCCGTCCGCCAGTCAGGAACAGCCGGAAAGCCCCGAAAACTGAGCCTTCGTAACTGGCAAATGGCTAATTGACTTATAGGGCTGCGGAAGTATAGTCCGGCCCCTATTCCCGGGAATGTGGGGGATCATGAATCCCGCCCGCCGGCCAGTGTGCATCGGACTACCGGGACAAACTTCGATCAAAGAGGAGCGCGCAGATGTCAAAGCGCCTGAGTTCAAAGTACAAGATTGACCGCCGGATGGGCGAAAACCTTTGGGGGCGCCCAAAGAGTCCGGTCAATCGCCGTCAGTATGCCCCTGGCCAGCACGGCCAGCGCCGCCGCAAGCCGTCCGATTTCGGCACCCAGCTCTTTGCCAAGCAGAAGCTGAAGGGCTACTACGGAAACATTGGTGAACGCCAGTTCCGCCGCTATTACGAAGAAGCCGTGCGTCGCCGCGGAGATACGGGTGAGAACCTGATTGAACTGCTGGAACGTCGCCTTGATGCCGTTGTCTATCGCTCGAAGTTCGTCCCGACCGTCTTTGCCGCGCGACAGTTCGTGAATCACGGCCATGTCATGGTGAATGGTCAGCGCGTCAACGTCCCCTCTTACCAGTTGCGTGACGGCGATGTCGTGGAAATCAAGCAGAAGAGCAAGGAGCTCACGGTGGTGCTTGAGGCTGTCGCCCTGCCGGAACGCGATGTCCCCGATTATATCGAGGTTGATCATCGCGAGATGAAGGCAAGCCTGGTTCGCGGACCCAAGCTCGCGGATGTTCCCTACGCCGTGCAGATGGAACCGAACCTGGTTGTCGAGTTCTATTCGCGCTAATAATCTATCTTTTTTTAGGCCGATTGTTGGGGGGGGCGAAACGCAGTTTCGCCCCCGTTCTGTCTTATGAAGGTCGGTTTCTTCACCTACATTGGTTGATACGACCAAAAAAGGTGTAATTCATGAAACAGCCAGCCTCCATTTTTGTCTCGCATGGCGCCCCGACCTTGCCCCTGGAAACCGACAATCCTGCGCGGGCTTTCCTGCGGGATTTGGGCAGTAACCTGAGACACGACGCTCGGCCTGATGCAATCCTGGTTGTGTCTGCGCATTGGGAGAGCTCTGTACCGTCGGTTACCCTGGCGCAGAAGCCTGAGACGATTCACGACTTCTATGGTTTTGCGGAGGAACTCTATGAGTTGAAGTATCCCGCATCAGGCGCCCCGGAACTGGCCGAGCGCACCAGGAAATTGCTGGCGAGTAATGGAATCCAGGCGCGTACCGATGCAGGTCGCGGTCTGGATCATGGTGCCTGGGTTCCTCTTATGGAGATGTTCCCTGGGGCTGAAATTCCCGTAACCCAGCTTTCTGTTGCTCCAGAGCAGGGGGCCGAATTCCATTATGCCATGGGTGAGGCCCTGCAGCCGTTGAAAGAGGAGGGCATTCTGGTTCTGGCTTCGGGCGGTGCGGTCCACAACCTGATGCAATATCGCCGCGATCCCGTGAATGTTGCAGAATGGGCCCGCAGTTTCGACGACTTCCTGGCAGAACGTGTCAGTGCTGGCGATGTAGATGGATTGCTGAATTATTCTGCCAGGTCCGACCATGACCAGGCTCACCCAACCGATGAGCACTTCCTGCCTTTCTTTGTTGCGTTGGGAGCGGCCCGCGACAAGCAGGGAGACGTCCTGCATCGCAGCTTCAGCCATGGAAGTCTTTCCATGGCCAGTTACGCTTGGACGTGAATACCGCCTGTACTAAAGTTTCATGCTGTTTTGCGGATCGGCGCCTTGCGCCCCTGCGCAACGAAGAACACAACGAGGCAGGCAAAGCCGACCGTTAGCAGATCAATCTGTTCGCCCAGAAGCAGGTAGGCAGCCACAAAGGTCAGGAAAGGCTGCAGAAGCAGCATCTGACCGACACGCGCAACTCCGCCCATGGCCAACCCCTTGTACCAGGCAAAGAAACTGGCGAATTGGCTGATGAGGGCAACGTAGAGGAAACCATTGAAGGCGGACAGTGTCGGTACTGGGGTATCGTAAGGATAGAGCAGGAGACCCGCCGGCAAGGTCACGGGCAGGGCGATGACAAGCGCCCAGCAGATCGTCTGCCAGGACTTCATGCTTTGCGACAGACGCGCCCCTTGCGCATAGCCCATGGCCGCAAAGGCAACTGCCGCCAGCAGGGCCACATCGGCGACATGGATGCCTCCGGCTCCTTGGAGGAGCGAAAAGACAATGACCGTCACGCTGCCGAGGATACCGAACAACCAGAAACGCAATGAGGGTCGCTCCGCATTGATGATCACGCCCGCCAGGGCCGTGGCCAGGGGCAGCAGACCCAAAACGACACCGCCATGATTTGCGGGAACGTGCTGCATGGCCCATGAAGTGAGCAGTGGAAAGCCGAAGACCACGCCAATCGAAGCAATTGCGATGTCTCTCCACATGCGCCCGCGAGGAATAGGTGAACGTGTCACTGCCAGGATAAGTATGGCACAGAAACCGGCCAAGGCGGCGCGGCCCAGAGCGATGAAATAGGGCCCAAAGGACTCCAGGGCCAGGATCGTGGCCGGAAGCGTGACACTGAATCCGGTCACCCCCAGGAACCCAAGCAACAGCCCGGACGATTCCGTTGGAAGGGGAGGTTCTGGCGCTTGGTGAGACTTATCCATGATCCTGTCTACTGGCGGCTCCGG
Organism: Fodinicurvata fenggangensis DSM 21160; assembly: GCF_000686045.1. Taxonomy (GTDB): domain Bacteria; phylum Pseudomonadota; class Alphaproteobacteria; order Kiloniellales; family DSM-21159; genus Fodinicurvata; species Fodinicurvata fenggangensis. The sequence goes on along the minus strand of NZ_JMLV01000001.1, from coordinate 561,481 downwards.
GCAGAGCCTTGCTTACAGAAAAAATGCGCCCTCAATTCAAGGGCGCATTTTCCAATCGTCTGATTGTGTGGAAGAGGGGGCGTCAGGCTGCCGATTCGACCTCAATGCCGCGTGAAGACATCATCTCAGCCAACTCACCGCTCTGGAACATTTCACGGACGATGTCGCAGCCTCCCACGAATTCCCCCTTCACATAGAGTTGGGGAATGGTTGGCCAGTTCGAATAGTCCTTGATCCCCTCGCGCAGACCGGGGTCCTCCAGAACATTGATGCCCTTGTACTTGACACCGAGGTGGGTCAGCACCTGAACGACCACAGCCGAAAAACCGCACTGCGGGAAGACCGGGGTACCTTTCATGTAAACGACGACGTCGTTGTCGCTTACGTCCTGCTTGATGCGCTCGAAAACGGGATTATCCATGACTTGCCTCTCTACTGCAGTCCAGTATCGTCTGGCTGCCGTTACTCTGTGGGTGCCGATGTCTGGAGGGCGAGGGCATGGAGCTCATTCCCCATGCGTCCCTGAAGAGCCTGGTAGACCATTTGATGCTGTTGCACGCGGTTTTTGCCACGAAAGGATTCCGATACGATATAGGCGGCGTAGTGATCGCCGTCCCCTCGCAGGTCCTCGATCGTGACCTGGGCATCCGGAATGCCTTCCTTGATCAGGCTCTCGATTTCCGCCGGATTCATCGGCATAGGGTTGTTACTCCTGTCAGTCCACTTGCATTCATCAGGCTACAGAATCAGCTGGATTCTCGGCCATATAGCGATCAAGCCAGTTCTCGTGACCCTCTCGCAATTCATCTAGTGAGATGTGTTGGCCCGTGGAGAGTTTCAACGAATCCCCGCCGGTGCGACCGATCACCTCAGCCTTGATACCTGCTTTCCCTGCCGCTTCCAGAACGGTCTCTTTATCGCTTGTGATCACAACATAGCGCGCCTGGTCCTCTGCGAACAACCATGCGGCTGTCGCGCGTGGCTCTGTCGTGTCCAGGAACAGGCCGAGGTTCCCTGCCAAGGCCATTTCCGCCAGCGCAACCAGCAGGCCCCCGTCCGAAACGTCATGGCAGGCTGCGACCCGACCAGCCTCAATTTGCTGCAGGATGAAGCGCCCGTTCCGCTTCTCGGCTTCCAGGTCCACGGGGGGAGCTGGGCCTTCTTCGCGGCCGTGCAAATCGCGCAGATAAAGGGATTGACCCAGATGCCCACGCGTTTCCCCCACCAGGATGATGTCCAGATCCGCTGCGGGAAGTCCGGCCGAAGGCAGTTCTTCGAGGTCATCAACGAGGCCGACTCCACCGATCACCGGTGTTGGCAGAATCGGCTGTCCCCCTGTCTCGTTGTAGAGCGAGACATTTCCGGAGATGACGGGATACTCAAGGGTGCTGCAGGCCTCGCCCATGCCCTGAATGCAACCCACGATCTGGCCCATGATCTCAGGGCGCTCGGGATTTCCGAAATTCAGGTTGTTGGTAACGGCCATGGGGTGGGCGCCGACGGCGCAGAGATTGCGCCAACTTTCGGCGACCGCCTGCTTGCCACCCTCCTGCGGGTCAACCTGGCAGTAGCGTGGAGTGCAATCGGTTGTGGCGGCCAAGCCCCTGCGACCGTCCGGCAGACGCACGACAGCCGCATCGCCGCCCGGCCGGCGAATGGTGTCACCATTGATCAGATGGTCATACTGTTCCCAAACCCAGCGCCGGCTGCAGAGGTCCGCCGTACTCATCAGTTTCTTGAGGTCCTGCAAGGGGTCCTGGGAGTCGGGGATGTCGTTCACGCCCAATGGCTGTGGGGCCGGTGTGGGCTGATGAGGACGGTCGTATTCCGGTGCCGCTTCGGCGAGGGGATCGATGGGCAGGTCACCGACGGTTTCTCCATGCCAACGCAGCTCCATGCGTCCGCTATCGGTCAGGTGTCCGATAACCGCGAAATCCAGATCCCATTTCTCGAAGATTCTGCGGGCTTCATCCTCGTGCCCTGGTTTGAGGACCATCAACATGCGTTCCTGGCTTTCAGAAAGCATCAACTCGTAAGGAGTCATGCCCTCTTCACGCATCGGCACGCGGTCAAGATCCAGGGCGACACCAACGCCGCCCTTGGATGCCATTTCGAAGGAGGAGGAGGTGAGTCCGGCTGCACCCATGTCCTGGATGGCAACGATGGCTTCTGTGGCCATCAGTTCCAGGCAGGCTTCGATCAGGAGCTTTTCGGTAAAGGGATCACCCACCTGAACTGTGGGGCGTTTTTCCTCGGAGTCCTCACCGAATTCAGCACTGGCCATGGTGGCGCCATGAATGCCGTCACGGCCCGTCTTGGAGCCGACGTAGACAACGGGATTACCAGCACCCGCAGCGGCCGAATAGAATATGCGATCGCGCGGTGCCAGGCCGACGGTCATGGCATTGACCAGTATGTTGCCGTTGTAGGCCGGATGGAAATTGATTTCACCGCCTACGGTGGGAATGCCGACACAGTTTCCGTAACCACCGATCCCGGCAACCACGCCCGCCAGGAGATGGCGAGTCTTTGGATGTTCCGGGTCTCCGAAGCGCAAGGCATTCAGGTTCATGATGGGGCGGGCCCCCATGGTGAAAACGTCGCGCAGGATGCCGCCAACCCCTGTGGCGGCCCCCTGATAGGGTTCTATGAAACTGGGATGATTGTGGCTCTCGATCTTGAAGACGGCAGCCTGCCCCTCCCCAAGGTCTATGACACCTGCATTCTCGCCAGGTCCCTGGATGACATGCTGACCTGATGTGGGCAGGGTTTTCAGCCACTTCTTGGATGACTTGTACGAGCAGTGCTCGGACCACATCACGGAAAAGATGCCCAGTTCCACCAGATTCGGCTCGCGCCCCATGATCTCCTTGACCCGATCGTATTCCTCGGGAGCCAGGCCGTGTTCGGCGATGATTTCCGGTGTGATTGTGCTCACGTTTCTCTCTCCGGCGCGAATATGCGCTAGGCTGCAAGTCAGTTGAGTGCGCGGGTCAGTCCGTCAAAGAGTCCGGAGCCATCGGTGCTTCCCTGAAGTGGCTCTGTCGCATTTTCGGGATGAGGCATCAGGCCCAGGATTCGCCTCGAAGCGCTGAGTATCCCCGCAATTTCGTCACGCGATCCGTTGGGATTACTTCGATTGTCCTGCCCGCCTTGAGCCGAACAGTAACGAAAGGCAATACGCTCCTCGTCACGCAGTCTTTTCAATTCTTCATCGTCGGCATAATAGCACCCGTCGTGATGCGCGACGGGCACCTGTATTACCTGGCCGTTCTGATAACCGGTCGTGAAAGGGCTCTCGGCGGTCTCTATGCGCAGGCAAACATCGCGGCACACGAACTTCAAACCTGCATTGCGCAACAAGGCGCCTGGCAGAAGGCCGGCCTCCGTCAGAATCTGGAATCCATTACAGATGCCGAGTACGGCAACTCCTTTTTCAGCCTGTCGGACAACTTCCTTCATGACAGGCGAATGGGCCGCCATGGCCCCTGCACGCAGATGGTCGCCATAGGAAAAACCACCTGGCAGGACAATCAAATCAACGTCAGGAAAACTGGCATCCTTGTGCCAGATCACCCGCGGGGCGTGACCGGTGGCATGTTCCAATGCCATGACCACGTCCTTTTCACGGTTTGTGCCCGGAAAGCGAATAACGGCAGTTTGCATGATCTTGCTCAGGCCTCGATTTCGACCTGGTAGTTCTCGATGACAGTGTTGGCCAACAGCTTTCGGCACATCTCGTCGACTTCTGCCCGGGCCTTTTCGGGATCGGATTCCTTCAAGTCGAGCTCAAGGTACTTTCCCTGTCGAACCTCTTCCACACCTTCGAATCCGAGCGCACCCAGCGCATGCGAAATGGTCTTTCCCTGAGGGTCCAGAACACCGGGTTTGAGCGTTACGTGAATACGGGCTTTCATCACCAGATCCCTGCCTGCTTCGATCGCGCGGAGACTACCCCCCTGGCCCCGGGGTCGCAACGTCCGATCGGCCACTTTCGGCTTCCGTAACAGGCTGGTCGTAAACAGGCCAATCAAGTAGGTTCCGCGAGAGGATCGATAAACACACCGGATACTGCACGCATGCCCTTGATGGAGTTCAGTCGTTTTCGCGAACTACGGGCTGAGAATGACCGAAAAGCCGCAAATGAACCGCGCTTTGACGATGGGTTTCGCCGCAAGCTGGAGGAACTTCTGTACTGGCGCAGGGATGTGCGGCATTTCAGTTCCGTGAGCCTTCCCCAGGACAGACTTGAGGAAACCCTGGAGCTTGCCTGTGATACGGCGCCATCGGTCGGGAACAGCCAGCCCTGGCGTTTCATCAAGGTGTCCGACCCGGAAGACAGGCACGCAGTTGTTCGCAATTTCCAGGTCTCGAACGAAGAGGCTCTGCGTTTCCAAGCCCGGGAACGGCGCCAGCTATATGCCAGCATGAAGCTTGAAGGCTTGCACCAGGCACCGGAACAATTGGCTGTCTTCTGCAACGAGGAGACCAAACAGGGGCATGGCTTGGGACAGGCGACAATGCCGGAAACCAGACGGTATTCCGTTGTGATGGCAATCCATACACTATGGTTGCTCTTGCGCGGGCAGGGGATTGGCATGGGTTGGGTCTCGATCCTGGATCCGGACCAACTCAAACGGGATCTGGCGGTTCCCGAGACCTGGAGTTTTGTTGGTTATCTTTGCATAGGCTATCCCTTGCGAGCCAGCCCGGTTGCCGAACTGGAGGAAACAGGCTGGCAGGCACGCGAAAAACCTGCAGCGGCCATCATGCACGAGCACTCGTGAGGTGCTGTCTGCCTACTTGGCGCGGCCTACTTGTCTCGGTCTATTTATTTCGGCGGGATTGTCGAATGATCAGGCTGATAAAGAGAGCAACCAGAAAGCCGGCACCAATCAGGGCAAAGAGCAGGGGACCCCAATAGGCCTCGATACCGGCATACTGCAGATCTGTGTAAGCGTTCAGCGACAGCAGCCCGACACCGGCTATGAAGAAGCTGGCTACGATGAGAACCAGCAACGGTCCCCGGCCTGGACGATGTCCACTCATTGCATGACCTTTGGTGGCTTCATGTCGACAGGGCCGGCTTCGGGCAATACGCCGAGACGACGCGCCACTTCCTGGTAAGCTTCCTCGACCTTGCCCAGGTCGCGACGGAAGCGATCCTTGTCCATCTTCTCATTCGTGGCAACGTCCCAGAGGCGACAGCTGTCCGGACTAATCTCATCGGCAAGAACGATACGCATCTGGTCATCTTCCCAGAGACGTCCGAACTCCAGCTTGAAATCCACCAGTTTGAGGCCAATACCCAGGAAAAGTCCGTTCAGGAAATCATTGATGCGCAAGGTCAGTTGCAGCATTTCGTCCAGGTCCTGCGGGCTGGCCCAGCCGAAAGCCGTAATGTGTTCTTCGGTAACCATTGGATCGCCAAGCGCATCATCCTTCAGGCAGTATTCGACAATTGCGCGGGGCAGGATGGTTCCCTCTTCGATACCCAGACGTTTGCTGATGGAGCCTGCCGCGACATTGCGCACGATGATTTCCAGGGGAATGATCTCGACTTCACGGATCAGCTGTTCACGCATGTTCAGGCGGCGCACGAAGTGCGTGGGGATGCCGATCTCCTCCAATTTCTGCATCAGAAATTCGGAGATCCGGTTGTTCAGGACGCCCTTGCCCGCGATCAAGCCCTGCTTCTGGTTGTTGAAGGCAGTGGCATCGTCCTTGAAGTACTGAACCAACGTCCCAGGCTCGGGGCCTTCAAAGAGTACCTTGGCCTTGCCTTCGTAGATTTTCTTGCGCCGCATTATGCTATCCGATCGCCGAGCAGGTTGGTTGGAAAGTTGGACCAAGATCCGGAAGCCAGAGTCCCGTATCTTTCCTTCTTGTATAGCAGTGACTGGGAGGGCGAACAATCGCAGCTAATGCAGGTCTGAAGCGCTTTAACGCCAACTCACAGGCTGGCCTGGACCACCCACTATTTCGCATCTGCAAGAGAATACTTGATTGTTATGCTGCACTGCGGGATAAGCGCGGCTTCATGATTCTTCGCCAGGATCCGGTATAGCCGGATGGCTTCTCCGGCCGCCTATCCGCCGGACAACAAAGAAACCAAGGATTTCCTGCAGGCCGAGTCGCCTGCAGCTTGCCTGTATTCAACGGAAACTCATGCCATCATTCTCTGCCTACCGCGAGCAGTGGTTGGGCAACCTGCGCGCGGATGTACTCTCCGGCCTTGTTGTCGCCTTGGCGCTGATCCCGGAAGCCATCGCCTTCTCAATCATTGCAGGAGTCGACCCGAAGGTCGGGCTTTATGCATCCTTCTCGATTGCTGTCATCACGGCCTTTACCGGGGGGCGGCCTGGCATGATCTCGGCGGCCACGGCAGCGACGGCCGTACTGATGATTACGCTGGTTCGCGACCACGGTCTGGAATACCTGCTGGCCGCAACCATACTGGCGGGCGTACTGCAGATTGCCGCTGGCTATCTTCGTCTCGGGTATGCGATGAGGTTCGTTTCCCGATCGGTGATGACGGGCTTCGTGAACGCCTTGGCGATCCTCATTTTCCTGGCACAGATACCCGAACTGACGGGCGTTCCCTCACTGACCTATGTCATGGTTGCGGCCGGTTTGGCGATTATCTATCTCTTTCCGCGCGTGACCAAAGCAATCCCGTCTCCCTTGGTTTGTATCCTTGTGCTCACGGGCGTTTCCATAAGCTTGGGGATGGACCTGCGCACAGTCGGGGATATGGGGGAGCTGCCGTCGACTCTTCCTGTCTTTCTGCTTCCGGATATCCCCTTAACGCTGGAGACAATCTCGATCATCCTGCCGTATTCCGCGGCTGTGGCTGCTGTCGGTCTTCTGGAATCCCTCATGACAGCCTCCATCGTTGATGAGCTGACGGATACACCCAGTGACAAGAATCGGGAATGTATTGGTCAGGGGCTTGCCAACACGGCTACCGGCTTCATTGGCGGCATGGCAGGCTGTGCCATGATCGGGCAGTCCATCATCAACATCAAATCCGGCGGTCGTGGACGTCTGTCCTCATTCTCTGCGGGCGTGTTCCTGCTGTTCATGATTGTCGTGCTAGGTGACTGGGTGAAGCAGATTCCCATGGCCGCGCTTGTTTCCATCATGATCATGGTGGCCATCGGAACTTTCAGTTGGTCCTCGATACGGAACCTCAAGCATCATCCACGCAGTTCGTCCCTGGTCATGCTTGCCACGGTGGCCTGCGTCGTGGTGACCCACAACCTGGCCATTGGTGTTTTGGTTGGCGTTCTGCTTTCAGGAATATTCTTTGCCTGGAAGATTGCCCGGATATTCGAGGTCAATTCGGAGCTGTCGGAGGATGAAACCTCGAGGGTCTACAGGGTTCAGGGGCAGCTTTTCTTTGCCTCGGTCGAGGATTTCATGGCCGCCTTTGATTTCCGCGAAGCGCTCGAGAAGGTGACGATCGATGTCAGTCGTGCCCATATCTGGGACCTGTCCAGTGTGGCAGCCCTGGACACTGCGGTTCTCAAGTTTCGTCGCGAAGGCGCGATTGTAGAGTTAACAGGTCTCAATGAAGCCAGTCGCACCCTGGTGGGCAGACTTGGAATACATGACAAGCCGGATGCCATGGAGCGCCTGCTGGGCCATTAGGAAGGAAGAAGCATGTCCAAACTCGTCGCCTTCATTGATGGCTCCGTCTATTCCAAAAGCGTATGCGAACATGCGGCCTGGCTGGCCAAGGGGATGGAACTTCCTTTGGAAATCCTGCATGTGCTTGGCCGCCGGGAAACCTCGAGCACGCCTTCCGACCTGAGTGGCAGTATTTCCCTGGGAGCGCGTTCCTCCCTGTTGAAAGAGCTCACGGAACTGGATGAACAGCGCGCGCAACTGGCACAGAAACGCGGGCGTCTGATCCTGAACGAGGCGAAATCAGCACTGAACGAAGCAGGGGGGCAGTCGGTTGCGACACGACTGCGAACCGGGGATATTTTGGCGGCTGTTGAGGAATTTGAGGCCCTGGCCGAAATGCTGGTGGTCGGAAAACGTGGTGAAGCTGCCGATTTTGCCCGCCTCCATCTTGGTTCCAATCTGGAGCGTATCGTTCGCAGCAGCAGTAAACCAATCCTGGTTGCAGCACGGGCCTACAAGCCAATCCACAGGGTTCTGGTAGCGTTTGACGGCGGGGCCAGTTGCCGCAAGGCAATTACCTATATGGCCAGCAATCCCCTGTTCGCAGATCTGTCATGTCATCTGCTCTTGGTCGGAGATGACAGTGACGGCAACAGGCGGTCCCTGGAAGCAGCACAGAATGAACTTGAGGAAGCGGGGCGCGTTGTCACCACCGAACGGCTTCAAGGACAGCCCGAGAAGCTTATAGCCACGTCCGTCGAGAAAGAGGCAGCAAACCTGCTGGTCATGGGAGCATATGGGCATTCGCGGATACGCAGCTTGATCATCGGGAGCACGACAAGCGAGATGATCCGCTCCTGCCTCGTCCCCGTCATGCTCTTCCGTTGATGCGTCTTCAGACCAGTCAGCGCGCCGACCTTTCCGGATGAAGGAAGCAGCTGGTCTGGTGGTCGTTGACCAGTCCTGCAGCCTGCATGAAGGCGTAACAGATCTTGGGACCGACAAAGCGAAAGCCAGCCCGTTTGAGTTTTACCGAGAGATCCTGTGACTCCCTGGTTTCGCTGGGAACTTCTTCCAGCGTGGAATAGCGGTTGATACGCGGCGCATCTGCCAGGCTTTCCCATATGAACCCCGAAAAGCCGCCGGGGTGCCCGTTCATGATTTCGCACCAACTGCGTGCTCCATGGAGGGTTGCCTCAATCTTGCCCCTGTGACGTATGATGCCCGGGTCCTGCAGCAGGCTTTCGACTTCACTGCTCCCCCAGCTAGCCAATTGTTCGGGGTCAAATCCGGCAAATGCCGCGCGGAAGTTCTCGCGTTTCTTAAGGATCGTCAGCCAGGACAGTCCGGCCTGAAAGCCTTCCAGCATCAAGGTCTCGAACAACAGTTTATGGTCTCGCTGAGGGCGCCCCCATTCCTCATCATGATAGGCAATATACAGAGAGTCTTCCGTGACCCAGGAGCAGCGTGACTTGATCATGCGGGAGACACCAGAGGCTCATAGTAGCATGCGGGAAAACCCGCCATCTCACGCCCTTCATTGTTGAAGGGCGGTTTCAAGGGGCCTCGGAAATAACGGTTCACCAGGGCCTGCCAGGTATCAACAGGCTGCAGACGTTGCCGCTCGCAGAGCCATTCGAACCATTTGCGTCCGACCGCCACGTGCCCGATTTCCTCCTCGTATATAGTTTCAAGAATTGCTGCCGAAGCCTCGTCTTCGGCAGCTTTCAGCTTGCGTATCATCTCAGGCGTGACGTCCAGGCCGCGCGCCTCCAGAACCATGGGGACGATGGCCAGGCGGGCGAGCAGGTCCCCGGATGTGGCTTCCGAGGCCTGCCACAAGCCATCATGTGCGGGCAGGGCGCCATAGTACGAGCCCAACTCTTCCAGGCGCGCAGCCAGGAGGAGGAAATGCTTAGCTTCTTCGTCTGCTATGCGGACCCAGTCATCATAGAAGGTGTGCGGAAGTTCCTGATCCGTGAAACGTGCGATGATGTCCCAGGCCAGGTCCACAGCATTCAATTCGATATGTGCCAAGGCATGCAAAAGTGCTGCGCGCCCCTCGGAGCCAGGGCCAATCTTGCGCCTCGGGACATCGCGCGGCGGTCGCAGTACGGGAGAGTCCGGCCGGGCTGGGCGCTGTGGAGGGATAGCATGCCCGACACTGTGCCAGGGTGACTCGCGCCACTGAGTAGCGACAGTGCGCCCAAGCTTGGCTTTCTTCTCGGCGGAAGCGGTTTCAAGAATCCTCACCGCTTCTGCCGAGAGATTTGCGTGGCTCACAGGTTCTGTGCCTCCTCTAGGACAGCGTCCACGTGACCATTGACCTTTACCTTGCGCCAGATCTTGCGGAGTACGCCTTCCTCGTCAATCAGGAAGGTTGAGCGCTCAATGCCCATGAATTTCTTTCCATACATGGATTTCTCAACCCAGGTGCCATAGGCTTCGCACACCGATCCATCTTCATCGGACGCCAGCGTGAAGTTCAGGTTGTGCTTGTCCTTGAACTTGTCGTGAGACTTCACGGAGTCTTTCGAAACTCCGATTACCACGGCATCGGCCCCGAAGAAGTCCGGCAGTGAATCGCGAAAACCGCAAGCCTCTTTGGTGCAGCCCGAGGTGTCATCGCGTGGATAGAAGTACAGGACAACCTTGCGCCCGCGTAGCTCGCTGAGGGATATCTTGCCCCCTCCATCCGTGGGCATGTTGAAATCAGGGGCTTTCTGGCCTTCTTCCAGCGCCATTTGCTTCTCCTTCTTGTGATTTATTTTCTTGTTTCACCCGTGTCAGTCAGCGCCTGAGCGGGGAGCTCGATTCGCTGCCTATAGTATCGGGTAACCGTATCGGCATTGATCGTTAAAGCGTCTTTCAGCTCTTCAAAAGTGGGATACTCAGTGGCTCTGGCAAGGGCGACTTTCAGCGGTGTGTTGGCCTGGCCCTCGTCGAAGTTTTCCCCAACGGTCAGGCGCAGGAAGTTCTGCACCTGTCGGAACAACCGAATGGCACGACTCAAATCCTCCTTTTCATCTTCTCCGATCAAGCCTGCCTGCGCCATTTCGCTGAAGGCCTGCTCGGAGGAGGGAGATATGATTTGCGGGTGGTCCGCGGCATGCTGCAGTTGCAGGTACTGAGCCAGGAAATCCAGATCGTAGAGTCCACCGCGTACATATTTGCAGTCCCATATCGACTTTCCGGGGTGCTCCTTCGTAATTCGCCCGCGCATGTCATGCACGGCCAGGAGGAGCTGTTCGGGGTCGCGGTTTTTGGTCAAGACCTCGTGGATCCGGTCCTTCAGTTCGTTCTGCAGGGCTGTTGGACCGTAAATGACACGTCCCTTGGTCAGGGCCATGTGTTCCCAGGTCCAGGCATCATTCAGTTCGTATTTTGCAAAGCCGTTTACAGACAGGGCGATAGGACCAGCCGCCCCGGAGGGCCGCAAACGTGGATCCACTTCATAAAGTTGACCTTCTGCCGTTAATGCCGTCAGGGCCGTTATTATGCGCTGCGCCAGACGCCCATAGTAAACACTGGCGGACAGGGGCTTTCGTCCGTCGGATTCAGCATGATCGTCTGTTGTCTGATAGAGGAAAACCAAGTCGAGATCGGAACTGAAGGTCATTTCACGCCCGCCCAGTTTTCCAAGCGCCAATACAAGCAACCCACCGTCTGGAACCACCCCGTGCTGCTCAGCCATCTGCGCTTCAACCGTGGGTGTCAGGGCACGAATGACGGCCTCTGCCAGGTCGGACAGGGCCCTCGAAGCCTCGATCGAGGTTATACTGCTTCGCAGAATCTGGACACCGACCTGGAAGCGGTGATCGGCTGTCCAGCGGCGCACCACGTCCAGGCAATCCTCGAAATCTCGCGCGCGATTCAGTTCCTCCTGTAAATGATTTTCCAGGGTTTCCCTGTCCGGTAATGGGTCGAAGAAGTTTGAGTCCAGAACAGCCTCCAACAGGCCGGCATTGCGACTCAGGTGGTCGGCCAGAGCCGGGGCCCGTCCCATGATATCTCCCAATACGTCGAGCAGCTTGGGATTTTGGTACAGCAGCGAGAATAACTGGACTCCCGCGGGTAGCCCGGCGAGGAAGGCATCAAAGCGTGATAGGGCCGTATCAGGATCCAGCGTTTCCCCAAACTGTCCAATAATGGCCGGCATGAGTTCTGTCAGGATCTGTCGTGCCCGTGTCGAGCGGGTGGCACGGTATCGACCATGATGCCAGGCCCGAACGGTATGGAAGACTTTTTCTCCGTCCTGGTAGCCAAGGGTCCGAAGCGTTTTCAGTGTTTCGGGTTCAGGCTCTCCACCCGTGAAGACCAGGTTTCCGGGGCCTGCGAGGCTGGGCGCCTCCTCGAAGAGTTCGGCGTAATGGCGCTCGACGTTTCGCAGGTGACCAAGAAGCTCGTCTCGAAACGGCTGGGGCGTGGGGTGTCCCATGAACCCCGCAATCCTGGAAAGTCCGTCTGCGGTTTCGGGCAGACTATGGGTTTGCTGATCCTCGACCATCTGGAGGCGATGCTCGAGTGTGCGCAGGAAACGATAGGCTTTGTAAAGATCCTGGTGTGCTTCAGCAGAAATGCGTTCAGCCTGCGCGAGTTGTGCCAGGGCATCAAGGGTCTTTGCCGGACGCAACGTAGGTTCGCGTCCTCCGAAGATCAGTTGCTGAACCTGGGCAAAGAATTCGATCTCACGTATCCCGCCGCGTCCCAGTTTGATGTTGTGGCCTTCCACCTCGATGGCCGAACCGCCTTTCTGGGCGTGGATCTGGCGTTTGATGGAATGAATGTCCTGTATCGTCCAGAAGTCCAGGTGCTTGCGCCAGACAAAGGGGGCAAGCTCATTCAGGAACCATGCCCCGAGTTCCAGGTCCCCCGCCGCGGCCCGGGCCTTGATCATGGCTGCACGTTCCCAGTTCTGACCGGTGGATTCGTAATAGGACAAGGCTGCATTAACGGAAAGGGCAAGCGGTGTGGCGCCTGGATCCGGGCGCAGGCGAAGGTCGGTTCGAAAGACGTAACCTTCAGCTGTCCGTTCATCCAGCATGCGTGCCAGGTCCTGGGTCAGGCGAACCATTCGGCTTTGCAGGTCGCGGCTTCCCCTGTAGTCAATATGTTCAGGTGAGTAGAGAACGATCAGGTCTATGTCCGAGGAATAATTGAGTTCCCTTGCGCCGTACTTCCCCATGGCGATCACCAAATAACCACAGTCAGTCAGGGGGTAATCCCGGTTTTTGAGCCTGATTTCGCCGCGTGTATCCGCTTGGAGGAGGAGGTGCGACACAGCGGCATTGATGACTGTATCGGCAAATGCACTGAGTTGTTCGGTTACAGCCGTTACATCCAGCAATCCTGATATGTCGCAAAGGCCCAAAAGCAGGGAGACACGTTTCCTAGCTTTCCTAAGGATACGCATGGCTTCGGAAGTATCTTCGCAGGCGGGAACCTCGTTCTCACACTCCGTGAGGATCTCCTGAAATGTCGCTTCCGGTGTTTGTTCGAGGGCTTTCCCTGTCCAGAGCAGATCGGACAGCAGGCACTGGGTCAGGTAGGGCGAGTACCCAAAAATGACATCTAGTAATTGAGATACCTGCGCGTGTTCCAGAATCCTGTTGAGTTTACCCTGTTGTTCCTCGTCCAGATGTTGGAGTCGTTCCGCAAGGTGTTTTCGCCCAACAGATGTCCGCTCGTTGTCCCCGGGCGGAGGCAATGTAGCTAACCGGGACAACAGGCTTGAAGACATGATTCAGATTCCTTTGATCGACACGCGCATTAACGGAGCCTCCGTTGCCGGAAGTCCTTGGTCAAGTCCTGCTCCGACAAAGCTGGAATTGGACGATTATGTTCTGTGCGGACGCAGACTGGACAGGTAGGATTGTTTCATGCCGTTCCGCAGTGCTCATAGGATTCTGAACCTCGCTTCCGCATTACTCATCCTGGCCGTTGTACTGCTGGTTTTTGCGGGGTGGCGACTGTCCCAGCAACCTGTTTCCCTCGACTTTCTGGCGCCGGTTCTTGAAGAGAACCTGTCATCCACCACAGGAGACATCCGGGTCGATGTCGGCGAAACCTACCTGGCTTGGTCAGGGACCACGCACCGGCTGGGTCTGCAGGCGCGCGATTGGCGTGTTTATGACGATCAGGACCAGCTGCTTGCCAGTTTCCCGCGCGCCGATGTCGTTTTCAGTCTGACAGAGTTGTTAAAGGGGAACCTGGCCCCTGTTGAAATCGATATCCTGGACGCACGGGTCAATCTCGTTCGGGACCAGGAGGGACAGTTCCGGATGGGCGGCATGGGCCAGAATACAGAGTCCGAAGAGGGGTTCAACGAGCTTGCCGAAAGGTTTCTCGGGCGAATGCAGTCCGAGCCGCATGGGGATGAACCGTGGTCCTATCTTCAAAAGCTGCATGTTACGCGTGCCGAATTGGTCCTTGAGGACAGGCGTCTCGAAACCGTTTTTTCAGCCGAGAATTCAAACATAGACATATGGCGTGAACCATCAGGGATTGGCGGGCAAGCAGATCTGGACCTGCGGCTGGGCGATCAACTGACGCCTTTGGCCACGACATTCCATTATGGCAAGGCCAGTGATGCCATTGATATGAATCTCAGCCTGAGGGGTTTCGATCCCACTGCGACGGGATCAACCTTTGATTCCTTCCTTCCCCAATCTCGATTGTTGTCCGGACTGGAGTTCACGCTTGATGCCCAATTTCAGGGCCAGGTGCCGCTTTCGGGCAGCTTGCCATACGGCAGTTTTACCATGAACTCGCAGGGAGGGGCTCTGAACCTGCCAAGTCATTTCAAGCGTAGGATTGCCTTTGAGTCACTGTCCGTTGAGGGTGAACTGCATTCTGAAGAAGAACACCGTCTGACCGTATCAGATGCAAGTCTTGTGCTGTTGCGCCCCAAGACTGAGCAATCAGGTCCGGCAGTTTCCATTTCGGCTGAGCTTGAAGCTTTGAAGGCAGGATACAGCGTAGGACTTGAGGGGGAAGTCCGGGACGTACGCGCTAGGGAACTTTCGCATTTCTGGCCTCTCGACGTGGCCGAGAACGCACGTGACTGGGTCACTGGCAACATTCGCGCCGGCGGCGTCAACATGTTGAAATTCCAGGCTGCCCTCGGATTGGACGACGCTTTGAATGTCGAGTTGCGTGAAATGGCAGGAGGCTTCGATTACGAAGGGCTGGAAATTCATTCCCTTGACCCCCTTCCACCCGCCGTTTCCACGTCCGGAACAGCAACCTTCAACCCTGATGGGCTGGATTTCGTGGTCTTGGAAGGGCAGGTGAACGGAATTGAGGTGACCGAAGGACTCCTGGATATCTACGGCCTGTCTGGCGAGGACCATCGCCTGGACCTGTCCTTGCAGGCCAACGGCGCCTTGCCTGCTGCATTCCAGATTCTCGAGCACCCGCGCCTTGCTTTGCTGCAGGAAATGGGATTCACGGCAGAGGGAAGCGAGGGCCAGTTCACGACCGATCTCAATTTCGCATTTCCTCTACTGGATGACCTTGAATTCGATGATGTGAATCTGTCCGCAGACGGCCAGCTGAATGACGTTTTCATTGCCAATGCCTTCCTGGAATCAGACATGCGGAGCGGCCCTTTGAACATCCAGGTCACTCAGGATGAAATGCAGGTACAAGGGCCGATGCAGCTTGGCAGTGTAGGGGGGACAGCTAAATGGCGGGAAATCTTTGCGGGTCCGGGATTGCGTACCGATTTGACGGCCGAGATACCAGCGTTGGATGAAGCCGGTTGGGAAATGATCGATGTCGATCCTGCACCCTATCTTTCTGGTCCGGCGGCCGTTTCCCTTTCTGCGCGGGTCTATGCCGATGAGCGTGCAGAAATAGATGTGCAAGCCGACCTGTTCGACACTGAGGTGCATCTTCCCGAACTGCAGTGGCGGAAACCTGCCAGCCGGGAAGGGGACCTGGCCGCTAAGTTGGTGCTTCAGGGAGAGCGTTTCCTTGGTGCAGAGAGTTTTGATCTGACAACCGGAAATATGCAGGCTGCTGGTGTCGTCACCATGAACGAGACGGGCGAGGAGATACAGGAAGCCGCTCTCTCCAGCTTTCAAATGGACCGCTCGCGCCTTCAGGATATCGTGATAAGGCGCCCTTCCAGCGGAGCGCTCGAAGTTGAACTTGGAGGAGGAGTACTGGATCTCGTTCCCTTGATGGAGGATAGCGAAGATACAGGCGACAGCGAGAATTATGCCGTCACTGAGACCGAGAATTCGCAAGATTTGGTGATCCGTGCACCGGGGCTGTCCAGGGTCTATTTCTCGCAGGACCGCTATTTCGAGAACCTGTCTATCTCGGCAGAGCGAAGGGACGGTCTCTGGTTGATGGCGCGGGCACAAGCTGACTTGCCTGGCAACCAGGCGGTTTCAGATTCCGGCATTCCCATACCGGATGGCCTGCGGTTGCAGTATGGGCCGGGAGAAACAGAGGGATACACGCTTGAACTCACGGCCAGTGACATGGGGGCCCTTCTTGAGGCCACAGGTTTGACGGGAGGCATTCGTGGAGGAGCCATGCGTATTTCGGGTGAAGCCAATGGGCCTTATCCCCGAGAGCCGCTCAATCTGCGCATCTGGTCACAGGACTTTCGACTGGTGAATGCTCCGGCCATGGCCCAGCTTCTGACAGTTGCCTCGTTGAGTGGTATTGCCAATCTCATGAGCGGCGAAGGGATCGTCTTTGAACGCCTGCATGGAGATGCAATTGTTTATGAAAGCCAGATCACGAGCGAATTGATCCAGGCAAATGGCCCCTCACTCGGGATTACGGCCAAGGGCCGGCTGGATATGGAGGGCGAGGCCACAGATATCCGCGGGACCCTTGTTCCGGCCTATTCGATTAACAGCGTTCTGGGATCCATTCCGCTGATCGGCGACCTCTTGACCGGTGGAGAGGGTGAGGGGATTCTGGGTTTCAGCTATGCGGTAAGCGGTCCCATCGAGGATCTCGACATAGCGGTGAACCCGCTCTCCGTTTTGGCGCCGGGATTTCTCAGGCAACTCTTCAATATCTCGCCCGATACCAGTCCGCCAGGCGAAAGTGGAAATGAAGACGGGGCCGAGGCATCGGCAGACAATGACCCGGCCTTTGAAACCCGTCCTCCCTCAACAGGAAGATAAGCCCTAGCTTGTTTCGACCAGGGCGTGACGTTTCCGACCCGCGGATATACGGATGCTGCTGTCCGTGAAGTCGCTGTCTGTCACCAGATAACCCTCATCGTCAATCCGCGCCTCGTTGATTCGCGCGCCACCGCCCTTGATCAGGCGTCGGGCTTCGCCATTCGACTTGCTGAGGCCTGCTTCACGCAGGAGTTCATAAAGCGGGACACCGGAAATCAAGCGGGCGCGGTCAATCGAAACCTTTGGCAATCCTTCGCCGCTTTGTCCTTCCTCGAATGTCTTGCGCGCCGTTTCCGCTGCTCCACGGGCTGCCTCTTCACTGCGACAGAGAGCTGTCGCCTCTTGTGCCAGGATCTTCTTCGCCTCGTTGATTTCCTGGCCTTCCAGTTTTTCGAGGCGCTCGATCTCGTCCAGAGGCAACTCCGTGAACAGCCTGAGGAAACGGCCGACGTCCGCATCCTCGGTATTGCGCCAGAATTGCCAGTAGTCATAACTGCTCAAGCGCTCTTCATTCAGCCATATGGCTCCGCCTGCAGTCTTGCCCATTTTCTGGCCAGAGGCCGTGGTGATCAGTGGCGTGGTCAACCCGAAAAGCTGTTTATGATCCAGGCGCCGTGTCAGTTCGATACCGTTGACAATGTTGCCCCACTGGTCCGACCCACCCATTTGCAGCAGGCAATTCTGACGACGCGAGAGTTCCAGGAAATCGTATGCCTGGAGAATCATGTAATTGAATTCCAGGAAGGTGAGCGGCTGTTCGCGATCCAGACGCAGCTTGACCGAGTCGAAGGAGAGCATGCGGTTGACCGAAAAATGCCGGCCAAAATCGCGCAGGAACGCGATGTAATTGAGATCATCCAGCCAATCCGCGTTGTTGACCATCACCGCGTCCGTCGGTCCGTCACCGAAAGTGAGGAACTGTTCGAAGACATTCCGAATGCCTGCCATGTTGTTGGCGATGTCCTCGTTGCTGAGCAACTGACGGGTTTCGTCGCGTCCGGAGGGGTCTCCGATCTTTGTCGTGCCACCGCCCATGAGCACAATCGGCTTGTGTCCTGTCTTCTGTAGCCAACGCAGGTTCATGATCGACATTAGATGCCCGACATGCAGGGAGTCTGCCGTGCAATCGAAACCGATATAGGCCGTGACAGGACCGGCCATCAGCTGATCATCAAGACCTTCCAGGTCGGTGCATTGATGCAGAAAACCGCGGTTGGAAATTTCTTTGAGGAATTCGGACTTCGCCATGTCTTGGATAGCCATTCTGAGGATGCGACGGGCCGAGGGTGATTAGCACAGGGTGCTCAAAGCCTCAATGTACTGTCTTCATACGGCCTGGCGGCGGAACAGGCTTTCGAGCCCTTCCCTGGAGGCTTCGCAGATCCCCGCTTCCGTGATCAGCGCGGTTACGTACTTTGCAGGGGTTACATCGAAGCCGTAATTCACGGCACGGCTATTTTGAGGGAGCAGGTTCACCTTACATAGGTGCCCTTCCTGATCCAAACCGCTTATCTGGCTGACTTCTTCGGGAGATCGCTCTTCAATCGGGATCTGTCCCACACCTTCCTGAAGCTGCCAGTCAATCGTCGGGCTGGGCAGCGCAACATAGAAAGGTATGCCGTTGTCGTGCGCCGCCAAGGCCTTCAGGTAAGTACCGATCTTGTTGCAGACATCCCCGTTTGCGGCCGTCCGGTCCGTCCCCGTGATGCAGAGATCGACCTGTCCCGTCTGCATGAGATGACCACCGGCATTGTCCACGATCACGCTGTGGGGGACGCCGTGTCCGGCCAATTCCCAGGCTGTCAGGCTGGCCCCCTGGTTTCGGGGGCGCGTTTCATCAACCCAGATATGCAGGGGCATGCCGAGGTCATGGGCCTTGTAGATGGGGGCAAGGGCAGTTCCCCAGTCGACAGTCGCCAGCCACCCTGCATTACAATGCGTCAGTATGTTCAGGGGTTTGCCAGACTTTTTTCTGACTGAACATTCCTTGAGTAGCGCAAGCCCATGTGACCCTATGGATTCGTTCAGCGCTGCGTCCTCGTCACAGATGGAACCCGCTATCTCGTACGCCTTTTGCACGCGGTCAGATTCGGGGAAGGAGGACAAACCGACTGTCATGCGTTCCAAGGCCCAGCGCAGGTTGACCGCGGTCGGCCGTGTCGCCAATAGCATGGATACGGCCTGTTCCATAGCATGGTCGCTGCTGTCCTGGCGCAAGGCCAGGCAAAGTCCATAGGCCGCTGTTGCTCCAATCAGGGGCGCACCACGGACCCGCATGGACAGGATTGCCTCAGCTGCTTGCTCAAGGCTGGTCAGTCGATGCGTTGCGAAGTTATGGGGTAAGAGGGTCTGGTCTATGATCTCAACCGACCAGCCGTCTTCCCCCAACCATATGCTGCGGTAGTCTTGATCGCCGACTTTCATGCCTTTTGAGCCACTGCTTGACGTTGCCACCTGACTTTGAATTTCTGACACTCGGGAGAAGACCGCGCAAGAATGGATCGTGCACATAGCACGCTGAGGAGAGATCCTTTGAGCATTTCCCAGGAGCCAACCGCTGAATCCGGGACCAACCAGGCAACCCTGGATCGGCTGTATGCCATCGTTGCCGGGGACGATTCCCAGGATCGGGCCTGTAACGCCATTCCCGAAGATGCATGCACAAATGTGCCGCAGAACTTTTTCCTTAACCTTTTCAATGGCCTGTGTACAAAACTTGCCGAACAACTGATCAGCCCCGGACTGACGTTGCCCTGGTTGCTGACGGCGGTCGGTGCGCCTGGGGCATTGGTTGGTTTCCTATCACCAATCAAGCAGGTTGGTTCTCTGGTGCCGCAACTCTTTGTCGCGGCCCGCATCCGCCAGCTTGCCCGGCGCAAGTGGGTTTGGGTTGGGGCGGGAGGGCTGCAGGCATGCTGTCTGTTGCTGATGGTGCCGTCCATCCTGCTTCTGTCGGGGTGGTCAGCCGGCCTGGCCGTTCTGGCACTGCTTGCGGTGTTCAGTGTTGCAAGTGGTGCAGGCTCAGTCTCTTTCCAGGATGTCATGGGAAAGACGATTCCCAAGGGTCGGCGCGGGCGTCTGCTCGCGGGCCGGGCGGCACTGGGGGGCGTTCTGACGCTGATCGCAGGTTTGGCGTTGCGATTTTTCGTCGGGGAAGACACCGGCTCTGGGCCATACATCCTCCTCCTGCTTGTCTCAGCGGGACTTTGGCTGCTTGCAGCCGTCCTCTTCGCCGGGATCCGCGAGGCCCCAAGCGAACAACAGGGAGGCCACAATGCCATAACCGAGGCCATGAAGGGAATGAGTCTTGTCAGGTCAGTGACTGGGTATCGCAAGTATCTAGCTGCAAGAGCAGCTCTGACATCGGTCGAGGTTGCCATGCCGCTGTTCGTGCTACATGCCTATCAACAGGTTCCAGACGGCATGAATACACTGGCCGTTTTCATTGTGTCTGTCGGCTTGGCGAACATAATGAGCAGCCCGTTCTGGGGACGCCTGTCCGACCGGACAGCACGGCAGGTCATGATGTTGGCAGCAGCTATGGGAGGGACAAGCGGTGTTCTGGCGCTCCTGCTCGGTTGGTGGGTTGGGGACACACTCCCTGTCTTCTATTACGCGCCTGTTTTCTTCCTGCTTGGTGTTGCCGAGGCGGGTGCGCGTGTCGGTCGCAAGACCTATCTCGTGGACGCAGCCCCTTCAAAAGAGCGTCCCCTCTATGTCGCGTTTGCCAATAGCGCGATTGGCCTTGTCGCACTGCTCTTGGGGAGCCTCGGAATCCTGGCTGATGTCTGGGTCCCGGCAAGTGCGATCATGGCTTTCACCGCCCTGGCGTACCTGGGGGGCTTTCTGAGTTATATCATGCCAGAGGCTGATAGAATGGTTGAGCAATGATGCATGTGAGTCACTGGATGTTTCCATGGAAATACTGATCGGGCTCATGAGTGGCACGTCACTGGACGGTGTCGATGTCGCAGCAATAGAAACGGATGGACGCAGCCGGGTTCGCTCGCTTTGCTTTGAGAGTCTGGCTTACAGTGATGCGTTTCGCGATCGCATGCGCCAGCTTTTGAAAGAACCCGATGACCCATCGGCGACAGAAGTCGAGCGTGATTTGACGTTGCAGCACGCTGAAGCCGTGGAGCGATTGCTCGAGCGAAGCGGCCTGCCTCGCAAAGCTGTGAGGGCCATAGGCTTCCATGGCCAGACAATCAGGCATGATCCGTCGAAGCGATACACGTGGCAGATGGGCGATGGTGCCTTGCTCAGCCGGATAGTCGGTATCGACGTGGTCACCGACTTCCGCTCTGCAGACGTCCGTGCCGGAGGGCAGGGAGCTCCACTTGCTCCCCTGTATCATGCCGTGAAATCGGTAGACCTGACAAAGCCCCTGGCCATCCTGAATCTTGGTGGCGTTGGCAACGTCACGTGGGTTGGTCCCGACCGCGAAGCCATTCTTGCCTTCGATACCGGCCCGGGAAATGCCTTGATTGACGATTGGGTCTATCGCGCGACAGGTCGTGCTTGTGACCTGGGTGGAGAGTTTGCTGAAAGAGGGAGGATGGACCCGTGCGTTCTCGCTGAGCTTTTGACTCATTCATATTTTGAAGAAAAGCCACCCAAGTCCCTTGATAGAAACAGTTTCTCCTTCTCGAATCTGGAGGAGCTGTCACTGGAGGATGGGGCCGCAACCCTGACAGCCTTTACGGCGGCCGCCGTCGGGCGCGGGCAGGCCTTCTTCCCCCTTGAAGCCACGCGCTGGTTGGTTTGCGGGGGAGGGCGGCACAACCCAGCCATCATGAAGGCATTGGCGGGGGAACTGACCGGGTCGGTCGAGCCCGTCGAATCTGTCGGCTGGAACGGAGATGCCCTGGAGGCTGAGTGCTTTGCCTATCTGGCTTCGCGCAGCCTGCAGGGGTTGCCGATATCACTGCCCCTCACAACAGGTGTTCCGCACGCCATGCGTGGCGGACGTCTCTTTGCTGCCGGAGTGTAAAATCTAAACTATCAAATGCCCTTAGGATTCCAGCTTTTCAGGAGTTACCTGGCCATTCTGGATGCGGGCAATGTAGTCCTCGGTAATGCTATCAAGCTTTTCCAGATGTCCCTGGAAGAAGTGGTTGGCGCCTTCCACAACGTTATGTTCGATGGATATGTCCCGTTGGTGTGCAAGCTTGTCGACCAGCTTCTTGACCGAGGCTTCGGGGACGATCTCGTCGGTCGTGCCCTGAACGACAAGTCCGGAAGACGGGCAGGGGGCCAGGAAGCTGAAATCGTAGAGGTTGGCGGGAGGCGCCACCGAAATGAAGGACGAGATTTCCGGACGGCGCATCAGGAGTTGCATGCCGATCCAGGCACCGAAGGAAAAACCGGCTACCCAGCAGGTCGAGGCATTGGTGTTGTACATCTGCAGCCAATCGAGCGCCGATGCGGCGTCCGACAATTCGCCCTCACCGCGGTCATAAGTTCCCTGACTGCGACCGACACCTCGGAAATTGAAGCGCAAAACCGAAAAGCCTTGCCGCGCAAAGGCATGGAAGAGGGTATAAACAATCTTGTTGTTCATGGTCCCCCCATGCTGCGGATGGGGGTGCAGGATCAGGGCAATCGGTGCGTTGTCCGCACTGGCGTGCTGATAGCGGCCTTCCAGCCGACCGGCCGGACCATTGATGATAACGTCAGGCATGCGTTCGGGTCACCTTGCAGTATATGCCACATAAAATGCGCCCAAAGCGCACTTTTTCAAGATATCGGATCGTCAGTACCCGCTGTGGCTCCGGCAAAAGTTGACCAATTTAATCAGGAAGCTTATATGCCGTACACGAGCGGGTGTGTCGACCGTACTTGCGGCCGGGCCGGAAAATAGCCGACGGAACGAGCAATGTTCAAGACTTTACGCGCCGAAATTGATGCAACAATGGCTCGCGATCCGGCAGCGCGGTCGGCTTTGGAAGTCATCCTGTGCTATCCCGGTTTCCAGGCCCTCCTGTTTTACAGGCTGTCGCGCTGGTTCTGGATGCGGAACATCAAGCTTTTTGCACGCTGGATTTCGCAGCTGGGACGTTTCCTTACGGGCATAGAAATCCATCCGGGTGCACGGATTGGCTGCCGTTTCTTCATCGATCACGGGATGGGCGTGGTTATAGGCGAGACAGCCGAGATCGGGGATGATGTCACGCTCTATCATGGGGTCACACTGGGTGGTGTGGCACCAAGCGTGGACAGCGATAGCCAGCGCAACCAGAAGCGCCATCCTAGTCTTGAGAATGGTGTCATTGTCGGTTCTGGTGCACAGATCCTGGGACCGATAACAGTAGGACAGGATGCCCGTGTCGGCGCAAATGCCGTCGTAACCAAGGCTGTACCGGCCAGGACGACCGTTGTCGGAATACCAGCCAAATCGATCCAGCCCTCTGCCATGGCAGGCAGTGAGGACTTCATGGCGTATGGCACACCAACGGGTGAAATCCCCGACCCCATTGCGCGCGCCCTGGACGGGCTCCTGGACGAAGTCCAGAACCTGCGGGCCCGTGTAGGCGAACTGGAGAATGGTGGGGAAGGGGCTGCCCAGGACAGCGTTACGCAAGCAGGCGATACGGACCAGGGCACAGAGGCCGAGAAGAAAGGCGAGAACCTGAGCGGCAAGTGCTGAGACCGGAATCCTTATTTCATGTCAATCGCCCCCCTTTACCTGGATTACAATGCGACAGCACCGATGAGACCGGAGGCACTCGAGGCCTTCTGCAGTGCTGCTGAGCAGACTGGTAACGCCTCATCCGTCCATGCATTCGGGCGTGCCGCGCGCAAACTGGTCGAAGAATCGCGCCGCTGTATTGCGCGCTGTATCGAGGCTGATCCTGCTCAGGTGATTTTCGTCAGTTGCGGTACGGAAGCCAACGCGACTGCACTCGGCAGCATCATCAACGGACAGAAGGCAGATAATCTCATCGTCTCTTCCGTGGAGCACCCCTCAGTGCTGCAGGCCATTCCCGAGACGACGCGGACAGTTCCGGTGGATTCGAGTGGGCATCTGTCGCCGGCGACTCTGCGCGAGACCCTGGAAGACGTTCCGGAGGGAGCCCGCGTTTCAATCATGCTTGCCAATAACGAGACGGGAATCTTGCAACCCATCTCGGAAATAGCAGATGTCGTCCACGCCAAGGGAGGTCTGCTTCATTGTGATGCCGTCCAGGCACTTGGAAAGCTTCCGCTGTCATTCAGTCAACTTGGAGCGGACATGATCAGCCTGTCCGCCCACAAGCTGGGCGGTCCTCAAGGGGTTGGCGCGCTGGTCTTGCGCAAGGGCTTGCATCTGGAAGCATACCTGCGCGGAGGCGGGCAAGAGGGGCGTCGCCGTGCCGGAACCGAAAATGTAGCCGGCATTGCCGCCTTTGCGGCCGCTGTAGAGGCGGCAGTGGCGGAACTGTCCCAGTTCCAAAGCCTGGAGAATGCCCACCGTAAGATGGAAGAAAGATTGCGGAATGCTGCGCCGGAGGCTGTTGTTTTCGGGACTGAAAGCGAGCGTCTGCCGAATACCAGCTGCGTTGCCATGCCGGGTGTTTCGGCAGAACTGCAGCTTATGGCCCTTGACCTTGAGGGACTTGCTGTCTCTTCCGGTTCGGCCTGCTCTTCAGGAAAGGTCGAGCCTTCCCACGTGCTGACGGCCATGGGAGCGGACAAAACCTTAGCTGCAAATGCTCTGCGCATCTCTAGCGGGTGGGCAAGTTCTCCATCGGATCTGGAACGTTTCAGCCAGGCCTGGATCGATATCTATCGACGACAGCAGCGTGCCGCCTAGCCTGAGCAATGCGCGTGACCCCCGTATCCTGTTTCTGCTATGGGCTAGGGCACAGACCCGGAACCTGGCCCCTTGGCACCTGGCCCCCTGGCACCTGGCTAAGGCCACCGGCATTTGACGCAGCCGGTTTTTGAATGAAGGAGTTCATGATTTATGCCGAAAGTTGTCTTCATCGAGCGCGACGGCAATCAAAAGGAAGTTGAAGCGCCCGTGGGACTTTCACTTCTTGAAATTGCGCATCGCAACGATGTTGATATCGAGGGAGCCTGTGAAGGTTCACTGGCCTGCTCCACCTGTCACGTCATTATCGACGACAAGTGGTTCAAACGATTGTCGGAACCTAGCGAGGACGAAGAGGACATGCTGGATCTGGCTTTCGATCTTCAGCGCACGTCCCGTCTTGGCTGCCAGATTGTCATGACGGAAGAGTTGGATGGCTTGACTGTCCGCCTGCCCGGTGACACGCGCAACATGCTGCTCGAGTAGTCTGGATGCTGTTCGAAACCCTCAAGCAAAGCTGTCACCGTGAATGGGACGTCTTTGTCAAACATCCCTTCGTCGAGCAGTTGGCGCAAGGATCATTGCCTGAGTCTGCCTTCCGTCATTTTCTGATGCAGGACTACATATTCCTGCTGCACTACAGCCGGGCCCATGCTCTTGCCGTGGTGAAATCTGAAAAGGTGGATGATCTACGAGAATCTGCCTTCATGGTCGACCTTCTTCTCAACCACGAAATTGGCTTGCATGTGGATTTCTGTGCCCGTTGGGGAATTTCCGAGCAGGACCTTCAGGCAACCGAGGAAGACCCGGCCAACAGGCTCTATACGCGCTATGTGCTGGACAAGGGACATCAGGGCGATTTGCTGGACTTGTTGGTGGCCCTGGCGCCCTGTGCGCTGGGTTATGCAGAGATTGGGAAGCGTCTGCTTATGGACGATAAAACGCGCCTTGAAGGGAATCCCTACCGCGAATGGATCGAGCTTTATGGTGGAGACGAGTTTCAGGAGGGAGCGCAAAAGGCTGCTGGACAACTCGATCGTGTTGCGAGGCGTCGTGGATTGTCCCAGGAAGATATAGCGCATTCCGCGCGTTGGCCGTCACTCAGCGACAACTTCCGAACGGCCGTCAAGTTGGAAACCGGTTTCTGGGAAATGGGGTTGAATCCCCCGCATTCCTGATTGCTTCAGTCGGCGAGTTGCCAACTGCCATCAGGGTTGCGGCAGGCTGTCGCCCAAGTCTCTCTCTCCTGTCCGGCCAGGATCGCCGTTGCCTTGTAACGACGGCAGGGACGGTCGTTCTTTTGCAGGCTCTCCGTTGGGGTGACGGTGTAATCCACGGGCTGTGCTCCCTGCCATGAAATTGGCTTGTTGTCGGGTGCTTGCTCCAGGGCCTGGGCCGTACAGTTCTGGTCCAGACTGTCCATCCACTGGCCGATGACGCCCCCCACCAGGATGCCGCTGGCCGTTCCACCCAGTACGGCAAGCGTGCGATTATTTTTGCGATCTGGCCGTGAGGCGAGTGCCGCGCCGGCAGCGCCACCCAGTGCGCTGCCCAGGATAGTACGATGGCACAACCCGGGATCCAGCGAGAGATAGGGTGAGTAGGCCTTTACTGGTCGGTCGCTGGATCCATGGGCCGGATCCCAGACTGGCGGGGATGCTGCAATCGTCGTATTGCTCGACACAACAAGGAGGATCGCCAGCAGACCGGATTGGGGTTTTATTTTCACGCTACTTTACCTTGTCACTAGGGCCAGAAGACACTTCTAGCTGACAGGGCAAATGATGTCCGGCGGCAATTTAGGGGCAGAGTGGTGACGCGTTCAGACGTCGAGCGATTCGGAATCCAGGAAGCGGGCGTGCTCCTGGATGAAGGCGAAACGCAACTCAGCCTTCTTGCCCATAAGATGTTCCACGCGTTCTTCAGCTTCACGGACATCATTCTCCGGGCCTTCGTACTCATCGCGAGGGTGGACCACGACTCGCAACAGGCTGCGTTTGCCCGGTGCCATGGTGGTTTCACGCAGCTGTGCGGGGGGCATTTCGCCCAGCCCCTTGAAGCGGCTGACTTCGACCTTGCCCTTGTTCTTGAAAACCTCTCGCGTCAAGCGCTCGCGGTCTTCATCATCATGGGCATAGATGCTCTTGTCTCCCTGGGTCAGGCGATAGAGCGGAGGTTGCGCGATGTAGAGGCATCCGGCATCGATCAAGCCACGCATTTCACGAAAGAAGAAGGTGATCAGCAGTGACGCGATGTGAGCGCCGTCCACATCAGCATCCGTCATGATGATCACCCGCTCGTATCGCAGCTTCTCCTGATCGAACTGTCCACGTGTGCCACACCCCAGTGCTTGTATGATATCCGAGATTTCCTGATTGCCGCGCAGCTTTTCCGCGGTGGCACTTGCAACATTGAGGATCTTGCCGCGCAGGGGCAGGACCGCCTGGGTGTCACGGTTGCGGGCTTGCTTTGCGGAGCCGCCCGCCGAATCGCCTTCAACCAGGAAGATTTCCGTGCCTTCGGCCTTGGTACGGGCACAGTCGGACAGCTTGCCAGGAAGGCGGCTTCGGCGGTTTGTTGCTGTCTTGCGCGACTGTTCGCGCTCCTGTCTTCGCCGCTGGCGTTCCTCGGCTCGTTCGATCAGGTGTTCCAGAAGCTTTCCGGCCCGCTCAGGGTTGCCGGACAGCCAGTGATCGAAGTGATCCTTGACCGTCGCCTCCACCAGCTTCGCGGCTTCGGGGGAAGACAGGCGTTCCTTGGTCTGTCCCTGGAACTGAGGATTCTTGATAAAGACCGATAGCAGCAGGCTGGCGCCTCCCAGCAGATCTTCGGCGGTTATGTTCGAGGCTTTCTTGTTCCCGACCAGGTCGCCGTAGGCTTTAATGGCCTTGGTCAAGGCCGTGCGGAAGCCCTGTTCATGGCTGCCGCCATCCGGTGTCGGGACGGTGTTGCAATAGGAAGAGACAAAGCCTTCGTCGAAGCCGACGGGCCAGGTAATTGCCCATTCCACCTTGCCGGCGGAATTCGAGAAGGTGCTTTCACCGCTGAACGGCTGGTCCACGATGGTCTGGCGCTCGTCCAGGATCGAGGCGAGGAAGTCGCGCAGGCCACCGGGAAAGTGGAGGCTCTCCTGCGGAGGTGTCTTGTCATGCTCACCCAGGAGAGCAGGGTCACACGACCAGCGAATTTCAACGCCTCTATGCAGGTAGGCCTTTGAGCGTGCCAGGCGGTACAGCCGGGCTGGGGAGAAATGTAGATCCTGCCCGAAGATCTTGCTGTCCGGCACGAAGGTAATGCTCGTCCCGCGTCTGTTCTGAACGCTGCCCAAGGAGTCCAGTTTGCCCAGTGGCTTGCCTTCTGCGTAGCTTTGTCGCCAAAGCTGGCGATCACGAGCCACCTCGACGGTCAGAGAGGCGGCCAATGCGTTGACGACAGACAGACCTACGCCATGAAGTCCTCCCGAGGTCTGGTAGGCCTTGTCCGTGAATTTTGCCCCTGAATGCAAAGTGGTCATGATGACCTCAAGCGCCGAGAGTTCCGTGAACTTCGGATGTGCATCCACGGGAATGCCCCGGCCATTATCCCGGATCGTCACTCTGTCTTCTGCGCTGAGTTCGATCTCGATGCGTGAGGCGTGGCCGGCAACGGCCTCGTCCATTGCATTGTCGAGCAGTTCAGCCACCAGGTGATGCAGGGCGCGGTCATCCGTACCACCGATATACATCCCGGGGCGGCGACGTACCGGCTCCAACCCCTCAAGGACCTCAATGTCCTTGGCCGAGTAGGAATTGTCGTTGCTGTCGGTTGTCTGGAAAAGATCTACCATGGTCGCATTATAAGTGGGGTTGGCCTGTGTTCAAGAATATGCGGTAGTGAGGTGCGTCATAAGCCACGATATGTTGAGAGGTTTGCATGGAACAGCCGCCAAAATCCGACCCTGCACTGCGTACACTTGCCATGCCGGGGGATGCCAATGTGAATGGAGACATATTCGGCGGTTGGGTCCTCTCGCAAATGGATCTGGCAGGGTCCGTGCCAGCCTCTGTGCGTGCCGACTGCCGAATCGCAACCGTGGCTGTGGATGCCATGCGGTTTCATCGCCCGATTCACGTTGGTGATCTCGTGACATGTTATGCGGAGATCATCAAGGTCGGACGCACTTCCTTGACAGTTTACATAGAAACTTGGGCCAAGCGGCAGCGCACCGATGAGGACGTGCGCGTTACGGAAGGCAATTTCGTTTATGTTGCAATCGACGAGAACGGTAATTCCCGGCCAATACCAGACAGGCGCTGAAATCACGACCCCCGAGCCTGCATTAGCGGAAAATTAAGCTTAGCCGCGCATAGTCCCTGAAACCGGGATGCTTTTCCGATTGGTATCCCGAAAGACAGCCTGGATTACGGGAGATTAGGTATGCTGTCGGCTGGTGGCCTCGTCATGGTCGTGTTTATGGTATTTGGTGGCTATCTTCTGGCGGGGGGCAATATGGAGATTGTCCTCAAGGCCCTGCCGCTCGAGTTGATGATTATTGGCGGTGCCGCCGTCGGCGCATTGCTGATTGCCAATGCCGGCAGCATCGTCAAGCAGACGCTTGGCGGAGTATCGCGGGTGTTCAAGGGGCCGCGCTGGAAGCAGGATGACTATCGTGATCTGCTTTGCCTGCTCTATGCCTTGACCAAGGTCATGAAGACCAAGGGCGTTGTCGGTCTGGAGCCACACATCGAGAATCCGGAAGAGAGCAAGATCTTCCAGCAATTCCCCAAAATCGTCGGGGATCATCATGTTGTGGCCCTGATCTGCGACACCTTGCGCATGGTCACCATGAACCTGGACGATCCGCACCAGGTCGAGGATTTCATGGAGCGCCAGCTGGACAAGCATCATCAGGAGGCACTCAAGCCGGCCGAAGCGCTTCAGACCATGGCGGATGGTTTGCCGGCACTGGGTATCGTGGCGGCCGTGCTGGGGGTGATCAAGACGATGGCCTCCATCGACAAGCCCGTGGACGTGTTGGGCGGAATGATCGGTTCGGCACTGGTGGGAACCTTCCTCGGTGTTTTCTTGGCCTACGGTTTCGTTGGTCCGATGGCCTCGCGCCTGAAGCAGATCATTGACGAGGAAGCCCAGTTCTATGCCGTGATAAGGGATACGATTACGGCTCACCTGCATGGCCATGCCGCGCAGGTTTCCGTGGAAATCGGTCGCGGAAACGTGCCAAGCCGCATCCAGCCTTCCTTCTATGACCTGGAAGAAGCCATCAATGCCATTCCCAACGAGGCGGCGGCATGAGGATATAAGAAAGGCTTGGCTGTTTCGTCCCGGGATTTGATTGGGCGGGTTTGAATTGAATCGGCCGTTGATACATGAAAGTCTTAGATACTGTACGGGGGGCTCGCTGAGTATTGAAGATGGCCGCAAAGGTAAGTCGAAGAGGGTTCCTCAAAGGAAGCGCAGTCGCCGGAGTCTCGATCACGGTTTCCAGCCTGCCTCTGTCGGCCGCTGCTCGGCTTCTCGAAACGCCGCCACGGCCAGGCGCGGACTGGTTGGATTCCACCGGGCAACCACGTTACCGTCTCGATGCCCTTGCGAAGGTGACGGGCGCGAAGACCTTCTCGCGCGACTATCGCGCCCAGAATCTTGTAGACTGGCCAGCGGAGCAGTCTCACGCCTTCATGATCCATGCAACAAAGGCGGATCGCCGCTTCGAGGGGGTGGACCTCTCCGTCCTTGACGAGGATCTACAGCCGGACCGTCTGGTGCTGCACGAGGATCTGGTCGCTGACGGCATCGCCGTTCCGAATCCCGATTTCTTCGGCGATGTTTTCCTGGTGCCGAAGGGGGAGACGCCACGCCTGCTCGGCCAGCCGGTTGCTCTTTTGATCTACCATGATTTTGCACTCTACGACGAAGCGAAGCGCCGCTTGCATTTTGAAGAAGGTGCGGTCGTTTACGGCGAGAAGACGGCCTATAACCCGCCTCCGAACTATGGGGCCTCGCGCTATGTGCGGATTGCGGGTGAGAGGCCCGAGGAGGAGGACCGTTATTCACCACTCAAGGATGCCGTCATTTATGGCTCCTTCCAGGGGGACGAAGTGGAATGGCCGGCAGCCGGGGACAAGGATGCGGTTGCCCGCGGCATGGCGGCTGCGGCCGAGATCGAAAACGAGATGGAGAAGGCGGGCGAGGGCACCTTACTTCTTGAGCGCAACTATTTCTCGCAGTCGATCGATGCCTCGGCCATGGAAGCCGATAATGGCAATGTCTGGTATGACGAGAAGAATGGCGTACTGCATCTGATGATGGCAACGCAGTCGCCCTACCATGTCGCTGAGGTGTCGGCCAAGCTGGTCGCGGAGTCCCGCTTCGCCTTGAACTCCATTGACTTGAAGACAGGTTACACTGTCGGATACGGCACCAAGGACCACAACATCTTTCCGTTTTTCTGCGTCGTTGCCGGTCTTTACGGCGAAGGGCGGCCGGTGCGGCTCGCCAATGACAGGTTCGAACAGTTCCAGACGGGGTTGAAGCGCCATCCTTTCTGGATGGAGAACCGAATGCTTGTCGATCGCAAGACTGGCAAGATCCGGGCCATGACAGGCCATTCGAGAACCGACGGCGGCGGCCGTGCCAACTTCTCTTTTTCGGTTTCCTTCGTCGGCGCGACGGCGGCGCAGTCCATCTATTACCTGCCCAAGAGCGACTTTTCCGCCAAGGCGTTTGCGTCGCGTGCGGTGGAGGCCGGATCGACACGCGGCTATGGCACTCTGCAGACCATGTCTGCCACCGAGATGATGATCGACGAGGTGGCGGAACTTCTCGACATGGATGCGATTGAACTGAGGCGCGTCAATGTCTTCAAATCGGGCATGAAGAACACGCAAGGGGCGATTCCTGGCGGGGCAATGCGCAACGAAGAAATTCTCGACCGCGCGGCCGCGCATCCCCTTTGGGTGAACCGCCACGATAGAAAACGCACCTTTGAGGCAGAACATCCCGGCCGCCGCTATGGCGTTGGTTACGCCCACACCCACAAGGATTATGGCACCGGTGCCGAAGCGGCAGTGGTGTCCTTGGAATTCGATCCGGAGGGCCGGTTGTACATGCGCCATGTTGCCCATGAGATGGGGCCGGGCGTCACCACCTCTCAGGCTGTCATGGCGGGCGAGATTCTTGGCCGTGTTCCTGACGAGACGGAGTTTGCCGTGACCGAATGGCCGCAGATGCCGCTTGAGACCACGGACGAGCCCTACACGATGAGCCAGGAGGAGGAGGACAGGCGCAAACGAAACCCGCGCTGGACGCCGCGCTTTACCTCACCCATGAGCGCGACCAACAGTGTCTACTACATGGGGCATGCCGTGCGCGAAGCGGCCCGCGCCCTGCGTGACTTCGCGTTTTGGCCGGCGGCCCGCTCCCTCTGGTCGCGCGGCATTGGCGGCGGAGTTCTTGCGCCTTTCGCGGTCCATCCGGAAGAACTTCGCCTTGCCGGTGGCATGGTCAATGCGGGAGGCATGCCCTCGCTCACCTTCGAGCAGGTAGCCGCTGAGGCGCACCGAATGGGTCTCGTTACTGGCGTAACGGTGCATACCTTCAACCGCTGGCAATGGGCTGAGGCCGAGTTCGACATTCCCGGCCATGGTCCCATGCGCCGTCCTATCGACGCGCTGGCGGTCAAGTACGGCCGCCAGGCATCCGAAGACTTGAAGCAGCAAATGACGGCGGGGGGCTGGCACTTCGTCGAGCGGGCCAACGTTTCCTATCCGCCAATCCAGCGCAACAATGCCGGAGTCACCTATTATGCGCCGGTTGCCACATTGGCGGAGGTGTCGGTGGACACCGCCAGTGGCGAGGTGACGCTGCTCAACCATCATTCGATCATGGAATGCGGGCGCCAGATAGTGCCGGCCCTCGTTTCCGGCCAGCTTCAGGGCGGGCTTGCCATGGGCATCGGCCACGCCCTCATGGAATATCTGCCACTCTATGAGGATGGGCCGGGCAATGGCACCTGGAACTGGAATCGCTACCAGTTGCCGCGTGCCAAGGATGTTGCCGCCTGGAGCCAAACCGCGGAGGTGCTTGAGCCTTTGTCGGACAGCGATCCCCCCAAGGGCATTGCCGAGGTCGTGATGATCGCAATTGTCCCGGCGATCGCCAACGCCATTGCGCATGCCACCGGGAAACGCTTTTACGAGCTGCCCATAACACCCGAGAAAATACGGGAAGCGCTGTCATGACCCGCGCCACGAAGCCTATGTCGCTAACCGTGAACGACCGTCAGGTCGGGCCGGTCGCCGTGCCCGAGGGCCTGATGATGCAGGACTTCCTGCACGAGTATCTCAACCTCACCGGTGCGCGGATGGGCTGTGGCCAGGGCATTTGTCACGCTTGCACCGTCGTCGTCGAGGAAGAGGATGGCACGCTGGCGGAAATGCGTACCTGCATCGTGGGTGCGCACTGGTTCGAAGGCCGCAGGGTCCGTACCATCGAAGGCATTGCGGAGCGCGACACCGACGGAGCCGTCACTGACCTTTCGCCTGTCCAGCAGGCCTTCATCGAACATTTCTCCTTTCAGTGCGGCTATTGCACACCCGGCTTTGTTATCGGAGCCACGGTGCTGCTTGATCGGCTGCAGCGCGAGCCGGTTTCACGGGAAGATCTCGAGGAGGTCATCACCGAAGCGCTCGACAAGCACATATGCCGCTGCACCGGCTATATCCGCTATCTCGAAGCGGTTCGCGACGTTGCGCTCAAGACGCCCGGCCTGGTGACGAGCTGACAAGGGAAGTGAAATGAAAAAGCGGTTCGTTGTCTTCTACACGGCCGGTGTCGTGCTCATCTTCATGTTTGCCGCGGCCGTGGCTGTGTTCTTCGGTGCTTTTCAGTCCAGTGTCGTTGGCAGCGAGGTCGAGGAACCGCTATTGCCGGACGAGAGAAAGGCGTTGGCCGAGCGTGGTGCATATGTCGCCACGGCGGCCGATTGCTATGCCTGCCATACAGCGCCGGGCGGTGCACCCTGGGCAGGCGGTTTGCCTATCGAGACACCCTTCGGCATCATATACGCGACCAACATTTCGCCGGATAAGGAGCATGGCATCGGCGAATGGACGCGTGCCGAGTTTCATCGCGCCATGCGGGACGGCGTCGGCAAGCATGGTGCTCCGCTCTATCCGGCCATGCCCTATGTTTCCTATCGCAAGATGACACCGGAGGACGTCGACGCTGTCTATGCCTATCTCATGTCGCGTGAGCCGATGCCAGTTGCCGACAAGACCAATGAGCTTACCTTTCCGTTCAACATGCGCCGGCTGTTGCGGTTCTGGAATCTGCTCAATCTTCCAGGCGACACTTTCCAGGCCCGCGATGACAGGTCCGAGCAATGGAATCGCGGCCACTATGTTGTGGATGCGCTCGGCCATTGCGGTGAATGCCACACGCCGCGCAACGTCATGATGGGCATGAAGGAGAGCGCCTATCTGCAAGGGGCGGTGCTCGAGGGCATGGAAGCCCCGGATGTCACCCGCGAGGGTTTGTTGCGCATGGGGTTCGATGCACCGTCGCTCGCCCATTTCATGCAGAGGGGCGTCTCGGCCCAGGGCGGGATGACCGGCGATATGTTCGAGGTTGTTCATTTCTCTACGCAGTACATGCGCCAAGAAGATCTCGATGCTATGGCTGCCTATCTTTTCGATGTTGATGATATCGCGGCGGCGGAGGAGCCGCCTCCGCAGCCGGAGCCTGTCGAGGTTTCGGCGGAAATTGCAGCCTCGGCGCGAGGAACCTACCTCAATCTCTGCTCGGGGTGCCATGGTGCCTCCGGCGAAGGAATACCACATGTCGCCGTGCCCATGACCACCAACATCACCCTGCGCCTGGAGGATCCCAGAAACTTCCTCCAGACGGTGCTGCATGGCATCCCCGAGCTTGATTTTCCGGGCGTGGAACGCATGCAGCCGATGCCGGATTTTGCCGATAAGCTCGATGATCAAGAGCTTGCCGATCTGGCCACCTGGATGCGCGCCCGCTGGGGCGGACAGGGATCGGATGTTTCCCCCTCCGATGTCGAAAATCTGCGTCGGGAAGCGCACGACTGATTGTTGATACGGCTCTGGGAAGTGGCCATCAGAAAGTCAATGTACGGCATGCAGGCATGCCTTCCTCCGGCGATGTGATCGCCTGTGACCTTTTCACCGAGCAGGAGTGCACCAACTTCTTCAGTGCCGCTGAATAAGAAATCGATTAATCGCGGCAGGCTTTAAGGGTCTGGGACAGCCCCAAATAGAAAGCGGGCCGCTACTCGAGCGGCCCGCTTTTCATTGTTGCTCCCGAAGGGAAATCAGGAGCTGTAGTACATCTTGTATTCGATCGGATGCGGGGCCTGCTCGAAGGCATAGACCTCTTCCCACTTCAGGTCGAGGTAACCGCGCAGCTGATCCTTGTCGAAAACATCGCCTGCCAGCAGGAAGTCCTGATCGGCTTCCAGGGCCTCTAGTGCCTGGCGCAGAGAGCCACAGACAGTGGGGATGTCTTCCAGTTCTTCCGCCGGCAGATCATAGAGATTCTTGTCCATGGCATCGCCTGGATGAATCTTGTTCCGGATGCCATCCAGGCCTGCCATCAACAGGGCCGTGAAGGCCAGGTAAGGGTTCGCCGTGGGATCGGGGAAACGTACCTCGACCCGCTTGGCTTTCGGGCCCGCCCCGAAGGGAATGCGGCAGGAAGCCGAACGATTGCGCGAAGAATAGGCCAAGAGGACCGGAGCCTCGAAACCTGGCACAAGACGCTTGTAGCTGTTGGTGCTGGGGTTCGTGAAGGCGTTCACGGCCCGGGCATGCTTGATGATTCCGCCAATGAAGAACAGCGCCGTTTCCGAGAGGCCCGAGTATCCATCCCCGGCAAAAAGCGGCTTGTTGTCCTTCCAGATGGAAAGATGGCAGTGCATGCCGGAACCGTTATCCCCATAGACCGGCTTGGGCATGAAGGTTGCGGTACGCCCGAAGGAGTGTGCGACGTTGTGAACAACATACTTATAGATCTGCATGTTGTCGGCGCATTTGACCAGGGTGTCGAACTTGATGCCCAATTCGTGCTGGGAAGGTGCGACCTCGTGATGGTGCTTTTCCACCTGGACGCCCATTTCCTTCATGACGCTGACCATTTCGGCGCGCAGGTCCGTGCCGGAATCAACGGGAGGAACTGGAAAGTAGCCACCCTTGATACCGGGGCGGTGGGCCAGGTTGCCTTCCTCCATCTCCGCGCCGGACATGTAGGGGCCTTCTTCGCTGCTGAAGCGGAAGAAGGAGTGATGCATGTCGACGGCATAACGCACATCGTCGAAGACGAAGAACTCGGCTTCCGGACCGATCACTGCCGTATCGCCGATGCCGCTCGAACCCATGTAGGCAAGCGCCTTCTTGGCCGTGGTGCGCGGGTCTCGGTTATAGGGCTGGCCTGTCACGGGATCCAGGATGTCACAGAACAGAATGAGTTGTGGCTGTGCTGCAAAGGGATCCATGACAGCGCTGGAGAGGTCCGGCTTCAGCGCCATATCGGATTCGTTGATTTCTTTCCAGCCCGCGATAGACGAGCCGTCGAACATGATGCCTTCCGCCAGGAGCTCCTCATCAACCGTATCCACATGATGGGCCAGGTGTTGCCACTTGCCGCGCGGGTCGGTGAAACGGAAATCGACGTAGACCACGTCGTTGTCCTTGATCATCTGGAGAACGGTATTTGCATCGGACATGATGTCTGCGTCCTTTCTTTCTAAGCGTTTCTTACTGTTTTTCTGGTTCAGGTGTGCCTTTGAGCAGGGGGGAGGCCGTCAGACAGCTTCTGCGCCGCGCTCTCCAGTGCGGATACGAATCACTTCATCGATGGAGCTGACAAAGATCTTGCCGTCGCCAATACGGCCCGTTCGTGCCGTTTCCATTATGGCATCGACGGCTCGCTCGACCAGATTGTCATCTACCACGACCTCTATCTTCACTTTCGGCAGGAAATCGACAACATATTCGGCCCCGCGATAGAGTTCCGTATGTCCCTTCTGGCGGCCAAACCCTTTGGCTTCGGTAACCGTGATCCCCTTTATGCCAACTTCATGAAGGGCTTCTTTTACCTCATCGAGTTTGAAGGGCTTAATGATGGCTTCGACTTTCTTCATGGCTCTCTTCACTGTCCATTCGATTGGTTAAGGGTAACGCACGGCCACCGCTGCCAGGTACTAAGCAGGACGCATGCCAAACTTCGGAAGGCGCAGGAATTCAGCTTTCCATGGCGCGTGTTGCCTCATGGGAGTGAAACCATATGCCTGCAAACAAGGCAGGGTGCCCAAATTTTGATCAGCACGCAAAGCTCTTTTCTCTGACTGGCCGTGCCATCACGCGGATGCGGAACGGGAGGTACGAGGCTCTGCAAGATAGTTTTCGATACGTTCCAGGGCGCGTTCGATATTCTCAAGGCTGTTGGCATAAGACAGCCTCAGGAAACCCTCTCCATTTGCGCCAAAGGACGTGCCGGCAATTGCGGCAACACCTGCTTGTTCAAGCAGCCCTTCCTCAAGCTGCTTCGCCGTGTATCCGGTAGCGGATATATTGGGAAAGGCGTAGAACGCCCCCCCCGGCTCGACGCAACTGATGCCTTCAATTCGATTGAGGCCGCTGACTATGGCCTTACGCCTTTGATCGAAGGCCTGGCGCATCCTTTCCACCTCGTCCTGAGGCCCTGTCAAGGCGGCCAGTCCCGCATGCTGGGCTGCCGCATTCACGCAGGAATAGGAGTTTACGGCCAGGCGGGTCATCTTGGCGACAAGCGACTCTGGCCAATAGGAATACCCCAGTCGCCATCCCGTCATCGCATAGGTCTTGCTCCAGCCGTCGAGCAGGATGATGCGTTCCGAAAGCGAAGGATAGGCCAGAAGACTGGCGTGTTTGTGATCACCGTAGAGGATGCGGCTGTAGATTTCGTCACAGAGAACAGCCACCTGCGGATGCTGTTCGAGGCCTTCCGCCAGGCGTTCGATTTCCTCTGGAGCAACGACACCGCCTGTGGGATTGGCCGGACTATTCAGCACAATCAGGCGTGTTTGCTCCGTGATCAGGGACAGGATGTCTTCAGCCTTGAAGCCAAAACCATCCTCTTCCTTCAGCATCAGGGGAACCGGCTTGGCCCCAGTATAGTTTATGAGCGATTCGTAAATGGGGAAACTGGGATTGGGATAGATGATCTCGGCCCCCGGTTCCCCGAATGCGGTGATGGCAAAAAACATGGTCACCTTGCCGCCAGGCACGATCAGGACACGATCGGGGTCCAGTGGTCGACCGGCTCGGGACTCCAGCTCGGCGGCCACGGCTTCGCGCAATTCCGGTATGCCGTTGGCTGGCGTATAGCCGTGATGGCCGTCCCGCAAAGCCTTGATGCCGGCCTCGACAATATGCGGCGGGGTGGGGAAGTCGGGCTGCCCAATCCCGAGGTTGATCATGGAATGCCCCTGGGCAGCAAGTGCGTTGGCGCGTGCAAGCACTTCAAAGGCGGTTTCGGTTCCAAGGCGATTCAGTGAATCAACAGTTTGCACCTTTAAGTCTCCCTGATTCTGGTCTTGGTGCATTCTAGGCAGAGGCGAGCCATCAGTTAAAGTCGTTGTGCTTGACGCCGCCGAGAGCAGAGGAGTAAACACACTCATCCTTTCGCCGTAGCGCGAAGCGGTCGGCGGTGGCTGTAGCTCAGTTGGTTAGAGCGCCAGGTTGTGGTCCTGGAGGCCGTGGGTTCAAATCCCATCAGCCACCCCAACCCCCCAAAAATCTTCTCCTAACATTCCGAATATGCTGCAATTGGGTTTCCCGGTAAGAGTGATTCAGTTTGCTGTGCTGCAGGTCCGCGCGCGTCACATGTTTTCCTGAACAGCTTTCGGTTCTCCACTCCCTTGATGCACGGAAAATGAATCTGCCAAACCTCTCATCTTGCTGACACTAGCAGGTGCCGATAAGGTCACGGGCAGGATTCAAGAATGGGGAGTTTCGGGGGTGTCCACTCAGATTCACGGCCTGCTTCGTACAGCTGCGGCGGCCCTCCTATTGCTCTGGGCCTCAGGCAGCTATGCACAGGAGGCCGAAGAAACCTACGAGACTGGCGTCGAGGCCTATGAGGCGGACGAGTTCGCCAGGGCGGAAGAGATCTGGCTTCCCTTGGCGGAAGCAGGGGATGTGCAGGCCCAATATGCACTGGCAAAGCTTTACGAGAATGGTGGCGAAGGGGTCATGCGCAGTCTGACAAAGGCTGCCGACTGGTACCTCTTGGCTTCGGAAGCCGGCCTGGCGGATGCCCAGAACAACCTGGCCTTGCTCTACATCCAGGGTCACGGCGTGCCCCGAAGCGAGGAACGGGCGTTCCAGCTTTGGCTGGACGCCGCGGAGAACGGACACCAGCAGGCTCAGTATAATGTTGCCCTGGCATACTATGAAGGGATGGGCACGGAGCAGGACCATACCAAGGCGGCGGAATGGTTCGAGAGGTCGGCATCGAGCGGCCTGGCTGAATCCCAGTTCGCACTTGCCGAAATGTATCGGCTTGGTGTCGGTGTCGATGAAAACCGGGCGCATGCGCTTTACTGGTATGAATTGGCGGAAACGCAAGGTCATGAGCGCGCCAGTGGCGAGGTGCAGGAACTCAGGGAGAGTGGGGTCAGCAGCCGGAAGCCGGAGACGACGCTGGAATCGGATCCAGAGGACTTGGAGGAAAGTGAGCTTGGGCAGACGGAAGAAAACGCACCTGAGCCGGACCCCGAAGCGAAAACCGAGGATGTAGCAGAGGAGGCTGAAGCGCCTCCGGATGAGCAGGACATTGCTGTCGAAAGCGAGCAAGCGGAACCAGTGGATAGCAATGACAACGGTGAAAGCGGCGAAATGGAAGTCGTTGGGGGTGAGGAGGTTCCCGGTCCTGACGCTGAAACCACGGCACGAAATCTCTTTCCCGCAAACAAGCTTCCCGAAGAAGACAGTGAAGATGAAGACGTAAAAAAAAACGGTAGTTCCCCAGTGACGGATGGAGAGAACGTCGCCAGCGCTGTGGAGCTCTACCCGGAAAGAATGAGCCGCCTTGAACAGGACGATGTGGGTGAGGGCGCGGAAGCACGAGAGACCCGGACCAAGGAGCCAGCACCGGACACTCCCGAAGGGCGGGACTCGGCTGGCGCAATCTCGACAGACAGCTTGGAGGAAGCGGGCACAGATCCTCTCTTCGATGAGGGGACAACAGGGCCTTCAGATGCACCGTCCAAAGAAGCAAACGACACCGCGCAGGATGCCGGGCAGGAGAGTGCTGAGCCTTCTGAGGGTGTGAACAATGGCACCGAGCAAAGTCAGGTTGACCAACCGGATAACAATGAAACGTTTGATTACGCACTCTGGCTCGGCTCCATGGCTACACCGGAAGGCGCTCGTCGTCTTTGGGGAGAAGCCGTTGGCAAGTATCA
This sequence comes from Fodinicurvata fenggangensis DSM 21160, assembly GCF_000686045.1. Taxonomy (GTDB): domain Bacteria; phylum Pseudomonadota; class Alphaproteobacteria; order Kiloniellales; family DSM-21159; genus Fodinicurvata; species Fodinicurvata fenggangensis. The sequence continues at coordinate 521,433 of NZ_JMLV01000001.1, read as the reverse complement.
GGAATTACTTTCAGAACTGACCTATGAAACCCGTGAGGTTCAAACAGACTCCGGAATCTTCCTGAGAGTCCTCGCCGTGGGCTATGAAACGCAGGCCAAGGCGCGCGAGGTTTGCGCAACGATCGAATCCCGCGACAGTGAGGCTTTCTGTCGGGTGGTCGAAGTTCAGTGATTCGAGATCCGGCTGTAAGGCAATGAAACAGGTGTCCAGCGTGCTGCCCCAGAGCGCAAAGCGAAGGTGTGTCCTGTCGGTCGCCGAGCTTTATCGTGCGGATCAGGCGGCGGAGGAGTTCGGTGTCTCCACTCGTGCGCTGATGGAGAACGCCGGGGCCGCCGTCAGTCGGGCGATATTCGAACGCTGGGCTCCACGCCCGATCCTTGTTCTCTGTGGTCCTGGAAACAACGGAGGCGATGGCTATGTCATCGCACGCCACCTTGCGGATGCGGGCTGGCCGGTCGAGATCGCGGCCCTGGGACAGATCGGAAAGTTGCCCCCGGATGCAGCATGGCATGCCAGCCAATGGCAGGGTGAGATACGTCCCCTCAAGGATGCCGGGCTGGAAGAGGCCGCTCTGGTGGTCGATGCCTTGTTTGGGGCCGGGCTGTCGCGTCCACTGGAAGGGGAGGTCGCAGACCTGGTACAGCGCATCAATCGTTCGACCCTGCCCGTGGTCTCGGTTGATGTGCCCAGCGGCATCGGGGGAGACAGCAGCCAACCCGTTGGGTCGATCGCGCTTCAAGCAGACCTGACCGTCACTTTCTTCCGCAAGAAGCCTGCACACCTGCTTTATCCGGGGCGAGGGCATTGCGGCGAAGTTCGCCTTGCCGATATCGGCATACCGGAAAGAGTGCTTGATCGCTTTTCACTAACCCTCTGGGAGAATGGACCGGAACTGTGGCTTGAGGACTGGCCATGGCGTCGCTTGGAAGGCCACAAATACCATGCGGGGCACAGCTTGCTACTTGGTGGCGAGACCATGACGGGGGCCGCACGACTGGCGGCGCGGGCTGCATTGCGAGTCGGCAGTGGGCTGGTCAGTCTTGCGGCATCGTCAGAGGCCGCCATGGTGTATCGCTGTGACAGTCCCAGCTTGATTGTACAGAGTTGCGATGCTGTCGCGGACCTGAGCCTGCTTCTCGAGAATGGGCGCTATTCTGCTGCGGGTGCCGGACCAGGCCTGGGCTTGAGAACAGAAACCAGGGACAAGGTCTTGGCGCTACATAGGGCCGGAATTCCGCTTGTGCTGGACGCCGATGCCCTCAGCATGTTTTCGGATCGGCCCGAAGCCCTTTTCGAGATCACGCGCGTGCAGCCAACAATCCTGACGCCGCACGATGGCGAATATCGCCGATTGTTCGGTGATTGTGAGGGGAACAGATTGGTTCGAGCCGGTACGGCCGCCAGAGAGTCCGGGGCTGTCATTGTTCTGAAGGGGCCGGATACCGTGATTGCAGCGCCGGATGGACGGGCTGTCATCAACAGTAACGCCCCTGCTGAATTGGCGACAGCGGGCAGCGGAGATGTTCTGACAGGACTTGCAGTGGGTTTGTTGGCCCAGGGAATGAATGCCTTTCAGGCTGCTGCGGCGGTGGTCTGGTTACAAGGTGAAGTCGCAATCAACTTCGGACCGGGGTTGATATCCGAAGATATCCCCGAGGGCATTCCGAGGCTCCTGCGCCGTTTACGACTGCACGGACGGGATTAACGATTTTTCAAGGAATTCGGGCACATCTTTGATAGCGAGGAAAGACTCTTCGTTTCAACCCCTTGGGTACAAGGCAGGAGGGCCGAACAATGAGCCTGATGGGTTTCAAAAGTTCACGCCGCTTGAAGGCCAGCGAGATCGAAGCCGGACGTGTCTATCGTTCGCATCCGGCCAATGGTGTAGTGGAGACTGCCCGTGTTCTCTCCGTAATGCCTGACCGGCTGGGTATCCAGCATGTGCACTTCCGAGTAAAAGTTCAGCAGAAAGCCTATGATTGGTTCGAGGATTCGCGAACGCTGAACATGACCTCGTTCATGGAGCGCTTCCCTTTGCGCCACGAGATGGGAACGGCCTGAAAGACCTGAGAAGCTCTTCGGGCGTGATTTCTTTTGCACAGGGCTGCGTGCTGTGGTCCCGTAGATTCTGGGTAGTACATAATCCAGGGTATGGGCCATGTCTGCAGATACGGCAAAGCGCAGAGCGCTTTCCAGTCAATCCAACTCAATAGCATCCGGCCAGGACCAGGACCGAATGGCCAGTCTCGAGGCCCTGAGCCAGAAGGTGCTCTGGCTGTCCAGCTGGATGATTCACAACGCCAATCATCTCCGCCCCAGCCGCGATGGCCTTAAGGTAGGCGGACACCAGGCTTCCTGCGCGTCCCTGGTCAACCTGATGACGGCGCTCTACTTCGAGGTGCTTGGGCCGGATGACCGTGTTGCCGTCAAGCCCCATGCCAGTCCTGTTTTCCATGCCATTCAGTACCTGCTGGGCAACCAGGATACGGAAAGCCTGAAGAAGTTTCGCGGTTTTGGCGGGACGCAGTCCTATCCCTCGCGCACCAAGGACAGCGATGACGTGGATTTTTCCACCGGATCCGTTGGGCTTGGCGTTGCCATGACCTCCTTCGCCAGCCTGGTCCAGGACTACCTGGACATGAAGCAGATGCTTCCTGAAAAGGTCGAGCGTGGCCGGATGGTTGCCTTGGTGGGCGATGCGGAGCTGGACGAAGGCAATGTGTACGAAGCCTTGCTGGAAGGCTGGAAACACGACATCCGCGATGTCTGGTGGATCATCGACTACAACCGTCAAAGCCTTGATTCCGTGGTGACGGATCGGCTCTTCGGTCAGATTGACCAGCTGTTCAAGACCATGGGCTGGCGGGTTGTGACCCTGAAATACGGAAAGAAGCTCGAGGCGGCCTTCCAAAAACCCGGGGGAGACGCTCTGCGCCGCTGGATCGACGATTGCCCGAATTCGCTCTATTCAGCACTTGTGTTCAAGGGAGCGGATGGCTGGCGCCAGCACCTTCTGGCGGACCTGGGCGACGAGCCGGGAATTCGCGAGCTTCTCGAGTCCCTGGATGACGACGCCCTATGCGATCTGATGACGAATCTGGCGGGACATGACCTGGAGACGGTGTTGGAAGCTTTCTCCGAGATAAAGGATGACCTTCCCACCTGCTTTATCGCCTATACCATCAAGGGCTATGGACTGCCCTTCGCCGGTCACAAGGACAATCATGCCGGCCTGATGAATAGTGAACAGATGGCCGTTTTCCAGCAAAGGCAGGAGGTGCCGGAAGGCCAGGAATGGGACCCCTTTGCCGGCCTGTACATGCCTGAAGAGAGGCTGCGCGCCTTCCTGGAGGCTGTTCCTTTCAATCAGCGCGGCACCCGGCGCTATTCCGCCCCTTATGTGGAGGTTCCCGATGATGCAATTGCGGTTTCCGGTGAAAAGCTTTCCACCCAGGAGGGCTTTGGAAAAATCCTGGCCGATCTCGCCAAAAGCGAGAGCGAACTGGCCGATCGGGTCGTTACCACGTCGCCGGATGTGACCGTATCAACCAACCTGGGTGGCTGGGTCAATCGTCGCGGAATCTTCGACCGGCACGATCGGGAGGACATCTTCCGCGAAGAGAAGGTGGTTTCAGCTCAACGCTGGGGCATGTCACCCCAGGGCCAGCACCTGGAATTGGGGATCGCCGAAAACAATCTCTTCATCCTGCTGGCAGCGCTTGGCTTGAGCCACAGCCTGTTTGGCAGTCGCCTGTTCCCGATCGGGACGCTCTATGACCCCTTTATCCAGCGCGGCCTCGATTCCCTGAATTATGCCTGTTACCAGGATGCGCGCTTCATCGTTGTCGGCACCCCTTCGGGCATCACGCTTGCTCCGGAGGGAGGCGCCCATCAATCGGTGTCCACACCGCTGATTGGCATGGCACAGGATGGTCTTGCCAGTTTCGAGCCGGCTTTTGCCGATGAGTTGGCCGTGATTTTGCGGTGGTCACTCGATTACCTGCAGCGCGACGGGCAGGGGGTCGCACCCGAGGGAGACGCGTCGAAAAGTTGGCTTCGCGACGAAACCGGTGGATCCGTTTACCTGCGCCTTTCAACGCGCAGCCTCGAGCAGCCGGTACGAACCATGGCGCCTGAACTGGAAGAGGAAATCATTCAGGGCGGCTACTGGCTGAAGAAGCCGGACCAGGGCGCGGAACTGGCAATAGTCTTCAGTGGCGCCGTCGCCCCGCAAGCACAATCGGCCTGGGAGGCTGTGCAGGAGGATGTTCCCGGTGCGGGCTTGCTTTGCGTGACCTCTGCGGATCGCCTGAATGCCGATTGGTCGGCAGCCGAGCAGGCCCGTCAGCAGGGGCATCCTGAGGCCACGGCCCATGTGGAAGACCTCCTGGCGCCGCTTGCGCGGGATGCCGCTCTGGTCACGGTGCTGGACGGTCATCCTGCAACGCTGGGCTGGATGGGGGCCGTACGCGGCCATCGTGTCCAGGCGCTCGGGGTTGAGCATTTCGGGCAATCGGGAGATTTGCAGGATCTCTATCGGTATTACGGATTGGACGAAGCTGCCCTGATCGATGCCTGTGCAGCGGCCCTGTTGTCCAGGCATCGCCAGACTTGATCGCTTTCTGCGGCTGTCCTTGTTCGCAGGAAAACACTTGTGCTATAGACCGCCGACCGCGGTGGGCGGATAGCCCGCCGGGTTTGGCCTGGCGGGCGTGGCGGAACTGGTAGACGCGCTGGTTTTAGGTACCAGTGGGGAGACCCGTGGGGGTTCAAATCCCTCCGCCCGCACCAATCTGTTGGGTCGAACTTTCATCATAACATCAAGAGGCCTCTTTTTTCATGCAGGTAACCGAGACAAGCGCCGACGGCCTGAAACGGGAATACAAGGTTGTCCTGAGCGCCGCCGATATCGAAGAAAAGGTTCAGGCACGCCTGGAACAGCTCAAAGACGAAGTGAAGCTGCCGGGATTCCGTCCGGGAAAGGTGCCCGAAAGCCTCCTGCGCAAGCGTTATGGCCAGGCCGTGATGGGCGAGGTGCTCGAGAAAGCGGTCAATGATTCCTCTCAGCAGGCCATAACGGAGCGCAACCTGCGGCCGGCCATGCAGCCGCAGATCGAGATCACCTCCTATGACGAGGGCCAGGATCTCGAATACAGCATCAAGCTGGAAGTGATGCCCGAGATCGAGCCTGCCGATTTCACGAAGATTTCGCTGGAGCGCTTGAAGGTCGATATCCCGGATAACGAGATCGACGAAGCCCTGCAGCGTCTGGCCGAGCAGCAGAAGAAGACCGAGCCCCTGAGCGAGGAGCGCCCCGCACAGTCAGGCGATGTTCTGGTCATTGACTTCAAGGGGTCGGTGAACGGTGAGAGCCTGCCCGGCATGGAGGCCGAGGACCATCATCTGGAGCTTGGAAGCAACGCCTTTGTCGGCGACTTCGAGGACCAGCTGATCGGCAAGAACAAGGGGGACGAGGCCGAGGTCAAGGTGACCTTCCCGGAGGCCTACGGCAACGAGAAGCTGGCTGGCCAGGAAGCCGTGTTCCAGGTCAAGGTCAAGGATATCCTCAACGCAACGCCGGCCGACATCGATGATGAACTGGCCAAGAGCTATGGCGCAGAGGACCTGGAAGACCTGAAGTCCAAGTTGCGTGAGCATCTGGGCGGTGAATATCAGTCTCTGTCCCGTACTCTGGTCAAGCGCCAGCTTCTGGATGAATTGGCCGATCGTCATGATTTCGAGGTGCCGGACGGCCTGGTCGATATGGAGTTCGAGGCCATCTGGAACCGACTGCAGCAGGACAAGGAAGCCGGCAACCTGGATCCAGAGGACGCCGAGAAGGACGAGGAAACGCTCAAGAGCGAATATCGGGCGATTGCCGAGCGCCGCGTTCGCCTCGGCCTGTTGCTCTCGGAAGTCGGGCGCCTGAACGAGATCGACGTGGCCCAGGAAGAGTTGCAACAGGCCCTGATCCAGGAAGCCCAGCGGTATCCGGGTCGTGAACAGGAAGTTTTCGAGCACTACCAGAAGAACCCGCAGTCCGTTGCAAACCTGCGTGGTCCGCTTCTGGAAGAGAAGGTGGTCGATCATATACTGGACCAGGCCGAGGTGGCGGAGCGCAGCGTGACGCCGGACGAGCTTCGCGAGGAGTTCGACAGTCAGGACTCGCCTGAAAAGACAGAGAAAGCCAAGGCAACGAAATCCAAGAGCGATTCATCCTCTGGCAAGAAGAGCGCATCTTCGGGAACGGCCAAGAAAGCCGCGTCCACCAAGTCGAAGTCCACGAAGAAGGATGAATCCGAAGGCGAGGGCGAAGCAGCCACCACGACCAAGAAGTCGGCCTCGACTTCGAAGAAGAGCACAGCTGCCAAATCGACAGCCTCCAAGGCGGGAACTGGGACAAGCAAGGCCGCGGGCAGCAAGGCCTCTTCTTCCAAATCCACCGCCTCCAAGGCTTCGAGCAGCAAATCCAGTTCGAGCAAGAAGACGTCATCCGAAAGCGCGTGAAGCGCTTGAAATGACCGGCGCAAAAGGGGAGGCTTGCATCGCTGTGGTGCAGCCTCCCCAATTCGTCGCACTACAGTTGGCAAGATTTTAAGCATTTGACCGGAAGGTGCTGAAGCGATGAGCGACCCTCAGGATATTTACATGAACACGCTGGTTCCCATGGTTGTCGAGCAGACAAACCGCGGGGAACGCGCCTTCGACATCTATTCCCGGCTGCTGAAAGAGCGGATCATCTTCGTGACGGGGCCGATCAATGACGCCGTGTCCACCCTGGTCTGCGCGCAGCTGCTATTCCTCGAATCCGAGAATCCGACCAAGGATATCGCGATCTACATAAATTCGCCGGGAGGTGTCGTGTCCTCGGGCCTGGCCATGTATGACACCATGCAGTACATCCGCCCGGACATTTCCACGGTCTGCGTTGGTCAGGCGGCTTCGGCCGGCTCCCTGCTCTTGACGGCGGGTGCCCCCGGGAAACGATTCGCCTTGCCGAATTCGAAGATCATGATTCATCAGCCCTCCGGCGGCTTCCAGGGGCAGGCCACGGATATCGAGATTCACGCCAAGGAGATCCTGGCGGTCCGGGCGCGCTTGAATCAGATCTATGCCGACCATACCGGGCAGCCCCTGGAAACGGTGGAACAGGCCATGGAACGCGATCGCTTCATGACCGCTGAAGAATCCAAGGATTTCGGTATCATAGACGATGTGGTCTCCAAGCGGGAAGTGCCGCAGGAAGCCGAGAACAAGAAGGCTGAGGATCAGAAGGACGACGATAGCTGATCGAGTTACAGCTCTTCACAGATTGGATTCAAGAACCACGTTAATTGTTTGGATAGACGAATAGGGCTATGCTTGGAGCAAGTATGGTGCGCCGGGTTCACTTTTTTTGACGTTGTGTGCCGGGCGCGCGTCTGTCTAACATGATTTAGCTGAAGAGAGACGCAAAACGGTTGATATGAGTAAATCCAGCGGCACAGATTCCAAGAATACCCTCTACTGCTCCTTCTGCGGGAAGAGCCAGCATGAGGTGCGCAAGCTCATTGCGGGACCGACCGTGTTCATCTGCGATGAATGCGTCGAGTTGTGCATGGACATTATCCGCGAAGAGCACAAGTCGACGCTGGTCAAGTCCCGGGATGGGGTCCCAACTCCGACGGACATATCGTCGGTGCTCGACGACTATGTGATTGGGCAGGATCACGCGAAGCGGGTTCTGTCCGTTGCGGTCCACAATCACTACAAGCGCCTGGCTCATGGCCAGAAAAGCGGTGATGTGGAACTGACAAAGTCGAACATCATGCTGATCGGCCCCACCGGTTGCGGCAAGACACTGCTGGCACAGACGCTGGCGCGCATCCTGGATGTGCCCTTTACCATGGCGGATGCCACGACCTTGACCGAAGCCGGCTATGTTGGCGAGGATGTCGAGAACATCATCCTGAAGCTGCTGCAGGCTTCGGATTACAATGTAGAACGGGCCCAGCGCGGCATCGTCTATATTGACGAAGTCGACAAGATCAGCCGCAAGTCGGACAATCCGTCCATCACCCGGGATGTCTCGGGCGAGGGCGTGCAGCAGGCCCTTCTGAAGATCATGGAAGGCACCGTTGCCTCGGTGCCGCCGCAGGGTGGCCGCAAGCACCCGCAGCAGGAATTCCTCCAGGTCGATACCACAAACATACTCTTTATTGTGGGCGGTGCCTTTGCAGGCCTGGACAAGATCATCAGTGAGCGCGGGCGCGGATCGGCCATGGGCTTTGGCGCAGACGTCAAGGCTCCGGAGGAACGCTCCACGGGCGCCATTCTGCATGATGTGGAACCGGAAGACCTGCTGAAATTCGGTCTGATCCCTGAATTTGTCGGACGCCTGCCGGTCGTCGCAACGCTTGAGGACCTGAGCGAGGATGCCCTGATCGAGATCCTGACCAAGCCGAAGAATGCCCTGGTCAAGCAGTATGAGCGCCTTTTCGACATGGAGGATGTCAGTCTTCAGTTCACCGAAGATGCGCTGAAGGGTATCGCGGACAAGGCCATCAAGCGCAAGACCGGTGCACGTGGTCTGCGCTCGATCATGGAGGGCATCCTTCTGGATCCCATGTATGACCTGCCTGGGCTTGAAGATGTCGAAGAGATCGTCATCAATCGCGAGGTGGTCGATGGACGCGGCAAGCCGCTGTACATCTATGCGGATCGCCGCGAAGATGTCGGCTCGAGTGCATAGCAGGGTGACCTGTTTTCAAGGCGGTTTTTTCAAGGCCTTGAACTAACCGGTTTTCGGCCAATCTGTGGTTCCAAGTGAGACCACCAACATGGCCGTGAAACCAGGCCGCCCGCGGCTGGTAGCACGGAGCTGAAGAGGTAAGATGCTCGAATTATCAAAAGGCAATGTCTTCCCGGTTCTGCCGCTGAGAGACATCGTTGTTTTCCCCCACATGATCGTGCCGCTCTTCGTAGGGCGCGAGAAGTCTGTGCGTGCCCTTGAGGACGTGATGAAGGACGACAAGCAGATTCTGCTTGTCACCCAGAAGAATGCCTCGCAGGACGACCCAACACCTTCGGATATCTACGCCACGGGAACCGTCGGCACCGTCCTGCAGCTGCTGAAGCTGCCCGACGGGACGGTCAAGGTGCTCGTCGAGGGTGGCCAGCGTGCCAAGATCTCGCACTTCACCGAAAATGCCGATTTCTTCGAGGCGGTTGCAGACCCCATCGAGGAAGAGGGCGAGAAGGACAAGGAATCCGAGGCCCTGTCCCGGACGGTGGTCAGTCAGTTTGAGCAGTACATCAAGCTGAACAAGAAGATCCCGCCGGAAGTGCTTGTGTCCGTGAACCAGATCGAGGAGCCCAGCAAGCTGGCGGACACCATCGCCTCGCACCTGTCCCTCAAGATCCCGGACAAGCAGGAACTACTCGAGACATCGACGGTCAGTGACCGCCTGGAAAAGGTCTATGCTTTCATGGAAAGCGAGATCGGTGTCCTGCAGGTGGAAAAGCGCATCCGCAACCGCGTGAAGCGGCAGATGGAGAAGACCCAGCGCGAGTACTACCTGAATGAGCAGATGAAGGCCATTCAGAAAGAGCTTGGCGAAGGCGAGGACGGCCGTGACGAAATGGCTGAACTCGAGGAGAAGATCCGCAAGACCAAGCTCAGCAAGGAAGCGCGCGAGAAGTGCCAGGCGGAGTTCAAGAAGCTCAAGAACATGAGCCCCATGTCCGCGGAAGCCACGGTGGTGCGCAACTATCTGGACTGGATGGTTTCGATCCCCTGGAAGAAGCCGACCCGCGCCAAGATCGATCTCGATCGGGCGCAGGAGATCCTGGACCGTGATCACTATGGCCTGGAAAAGGTCAAGGAGCGCATCCTGGAATACCTGGCCGTGCAGCAGCGCATGAAGAAGGTCAAGGGACCGATCCTTTGCCTTGTCGGTCCTCCGGGCGTCGGCAAGACCTCGCTCGGCAAGTCGGTGGCGACCTCGACTCGGCGCAATTTCGTGCGCATGAGCCTGGGCGGGGTGCGTGACGAGGCGGAAATCCGCGGTCACCGCCGCACCTACATAGGCTCCATGCCCGGCAAGATCATCCAGGGGATGAAGAAGGCGAAGTCTTCAAATCCACTGTTCTTGCTGGACGAGATCGACAAGCTGGGTGCTGACTGGAGGGGCGATCCTTCCTCGGCCCTGCTTGAGGTCCTGGATCCGGAACAGAACAATTCCTTCAACGACCACTACCTCGAGGTCGACTACGACCTGTCCGACGTCATGTTCCTGACGACGGCCAATACGCTGCGTATGCCGCAGCCGCTGCTGGACCGCATGGAAGTGATCCGGATTCCCGGTTATACCGAGGACGAGAAGGTCGAGATTGCCAGGCGCCACCTTTTGCCCAAGCAGTTCGAGGTCCATGGCATCAAGGAAGGCGAGTGGAGCGTCTCGGACGATGCCCTGCGTGACCTGATCCGCTATTACACGCGCGAAGCAGGCGTGCGGAACCTTGAGCGCGAACTGGCCGGACTGCTGAGAAAGGCGGTCAAGGAGGTCGCGATGACCGACAAGAAGGTCATTGAGGTCACGCCTGATAACCTGGGCGATTATGCCGGTGTCCGGCGCTATCGCTACGGAGAAGCTGATCAGGAGGATCAGACAGGCGTTGCCACAGGCCTGGCCTGGACGGAAGTTGGCGGCGAGCTGCTCTCCATCGAGGCTGTCACGGTGCGTGGCAAGGGCAAGGTCGTTTCCACCGGCAAGCTTGGCGACGTCATGAAGGAGTCGATCCAGGCAGCGGAATCCTATGTGAAGAGCCGTGCCGCAGAATTCGGCATCAAGCCCACGATCTTCGAGAAGAAGGACATTCACGTTCACGTGCCGGAAGGTGCGACTCCGAAGGATGGTCCTTCTGCCGGTGTGGCCATGGTGACGGCTATTGTCTCCATGCTTTCCGGGGTGCCGGTGCGCCATGACGTGGCCATGACGGGTGAGGTGACACTGCGTGGTCGTGTGTTGCCGATTGGTGGACTCAAGGAGAAGCTCCTGGCGGCCCTGCGCGGCAACATCAAGACGGTGCTGATCCCGCAGGAAAACGAGAAGGACCTGGCTGACGTTCCCGAGAACGTGAAGGAGGACCTGACCATCATTTCCTGCAGGACCGTGGATGACATCCTCGAACATGCACTCACGGGCAAACTGACACCGATCGAGTGGTCCGAGAGTGATGAGGTGGATCCGGTTGCCCACAAGGCTACGGAAGAAGGTATCGGCGACCAGCTGACCCATTGAAATCGCAGATTGTGATGCAAACTTGGATAAAATGCATCACGTCCTTTAGAATCTTCAGACAAGGGGCGCGTTCCGAAAGGGGCGCGCCCCTATTTTTAGGGCCAAAAGCGGCGGTAACTGCGGCTTTCCACATTGACGTGACGTATTGGCGCTGTTTAGAGTGCCGGACTACCTAAGCGACATTTCCTTAGGACTTCACAGATCACCGAAGGGGGGTTAAGTGAACAAAAACGATCTCGTGGCTTCTGTAGCCGACAACACGGGGCTGTCGAAAGCCGACAGTGCCAAGGCTATCGATGCCGTATTCGATTCCATTACGGCTGCTCTCAAGAAGGGGGACGAAATTCGCTTGGTCGGTTTCGGAACCTTCATGGTGGCACACCGTGCAGCATCTGAAGGACGCAACCCACGCACCGGCGAGAAGATCAAGATCGCCGCGTCCAAGCAGCCGAAGTTCAAGGCTGGCAAGGGTCTGAAAGACGCTGTTAACTGATACAGCCGTATCAGTGATTACAAAAAACCGGTTATTCTGGGCTTCCGCCTGAATAACCGGTTTTTTTCTTGAGAAATCGGTTTCGAAGCGCGAAAAAGGCCCATCCTGGCCTGCAGGTCTTCGAGGCCCCAGGGAAGGGCGGTTAGCTCAGTTGGTAGAGCGCCACGTTTACACCGTGGATGCCGGCGGTTCGAGTCCGTCACCGCCCACCATTCCAGTCCTCTATCGGACTTGGAAGCGGCCTCAGGGCCGTTGCATGCTGAAGACGGCCTCGATCACGGCATAGTCCATGTAGCCGAGTCGGGCGATCGGCTTTGCCTTCGTGATATCGACCATACCCTTGGAGTCGACCAGATCATCGGCGATATGAAGTCCGACCACTTCGCCGAAGACAACAAAGTTGTCTGTCACTTCCGAACCGGACGGTAGTTCCAGGGTTTGCAGATAGCGGCATTCCAGACTGACCGGAGAGCGTTTGACACGCGGCGGCTCGACAAGGTTGCTGGGAGACATTTCCAGGCCGGCATGCTCGGGTTCCGCTTCGCTCGAGGGCAGGGCGGCGGACGTCTGATTCATCTCCTCTCTCAAGTCCCAGGTGGCCAGATTCACCACGAACTCCCCGGTTCGCTCCGCATTCGCCTGGCTGTCCTTAACGCCGCCTTGCCGGGGCTTGCCGTTTGGGGCGAAGAAGACGATGGGGGGAGATGAGGCAACGGCATTGAAGAAGCTGTAGGGAGCCAGGTTGACGCCGCCAGAGCTGTTGAGCGTTGAAATCCAGCCGATCGGGCGGGGTGCGACCAGCGCCTTGAAGGGATCGTGAGAAAAACCGGCTTCCTTGTGTTGGCCTGCCTTGTAGAACATGAACCATCCTGTCTGTCAGAAATACCAGAAGCATCCGCCTTGGGGACGCTGTGACTCCAAGGCAAGCATAGCAGCCATCCGGGAAAAGGCGAACGCGGGCGTTGTCTCTTTGCGATTGGCAAGCTAACAGACCCACCGTTCGTCCCAGACTTTTCACGATTGTTCCATCTTCATGCTGGCACCGCTGATCTCCGTCATTGCTCCCATCCTTGTTTGCGTCGCCCTCGGCTATGTCTGGGGGCGCAAGGATTGGCCTTTCGAGAACTCGCAGATCACGGCGCTCGTTATGTATATCGGAACGCCGTGCCTGTTGATCCGAACCTTCGATCAGACTCGCCCGGACCCCGAGGCTTTTGGCGAGATCGCCCTGGCCACCGTCCTGGTGACCCTTTTGGTGGCATTCGGGGCGGCCGTTATCCTCAAGCTGGCGCGCCTGGACCTGCGGGACTACCTGCCCGCGCTGATCTTCCCCAATACGGGAAATCTTGGCCTGCCTTTCATACTCTTTGCCTTTGGAGAGGCCGGACTGGCCCTGGCGATCGTCTATTTCACGGTCAACGTGATTGGGCATTTCACGCTCGGTTTGACGGTGGCGCGGGGCAGCCTGGCCTGGCGCGAGCTGCTTCGCTTGCCGGTCATCTATGCGGTTGCTGTCGGATTGGCCCTGATTGTCTGGGATCTGCAGCTGCCCGTATGGGTTTCGAATACCGTCGATCTGTTGGGCGGAATGACCATACCCTTGATGCTGCTCACACTCGGCGTGTCCTTGTCGCGCCTGCCCTTGCAGGGCGTGAAGCGCGGCCTATCCCTTTCGGTTCTGCGCATGGGGGGCGGGCTTGCAGCGGGCTTGCTGGTCAGTCACCTGTTGGGTTTGCCGGAGCTGGAACGGAACGTTCTGGTGCTTCAGTCTTCGATGCCTGTGGCTGTTTACAGTTATCTTTTTGCCGAGCGCTTTGGGCGCAGCGCTGCCGATGTGGCCGGCATGGTCGTTTTTTCGACCGTCATGAGTTTTGTCTTCTTGCCGGCCCTGCTTTGGGCCTTGACCAATTGAAGGGGCCTGGAAGGCAAAGAGGCTGCCGGATGCTTGATCCGACAGCCTCTAGATTGGTAGCGGGGGAGGGACTTGAACCCCCGACACGTGGATTATGATTCCACTGCTCTAACCAACTGAGCTACCCCGCCGAAGGGAGACTCCCTATAGAAAATGCCCTCCCGAACGTCAAGCAAAGGAATGCTGTATGGAGGGAAAACCTTTGATTTTTTCTCTATATCGGCAGACCCTTTTCCGGAATTCGTAAATTGGGGGTTAATCTAACCGCTGTAAGGTTATATATCCTTCAGGCAGACAATGAACGACTGGCAGGTCTAATGAAATATCTTACTCTGATCCTCGGCCTCATGTTGGTGCCGGGGACGCTTCTGGCGGAAGAACTCGAAAGCAAACTGACAGCTTGCCGCATGATCGAAGACGCGACCGAGCGCTTGCAGTGCTATGACAAGATCGTGGAAGGCGAGGCAGAGTCCGGCAATATTGTGGCTACGGACGATGAAACCATCCTGAACATCGCCGGTGAGGATGATTTCGACAGCAAGGTCTTCTCCGCCGAAGAGGAATGGCACCTTCGCTGGACCAGCGAGGGCAGCATCATGACCATCGAGCTGCGGGACTTTACGGGTGAGCTGATCGGTATTGTCGGCAACCAGATCGGCCGAGGCGAAGGCCGTTCCGAAACCCTGGATCCCGGAGAGTACATGCTGGCCGTTCGCTCCATCGGGGAATGGGAAATATTTGCGATTCGTGATGAGTGAGTTGAGCGCGATTCCGGGTGTGCGGCGCAGCTTTGGCGTTGAACAATCCGGCTCAGGCGCGTTATTGGGTTTTTCATGACAATACGGACCGCAAAATTCTCGATCGGCGATATCGTCAAGCATCGCCATTATCACTTCCGCGGGGTCATCTTCGATGTTGATCCCATATTCTCGAATACGGAAGAGTGGTGGCTTTCAATACCCGAGGAGGTGCGCCCCTCAAAGGACCAGCCCTTCTATCACCTCCTGGCGGAGAACGACGAGACGACCTACACAGCCTATGTCTCGGAACAGAACCTGGAGCACGATGGAAGCGGTCGCCCAGTCTCGCACCCCGAGGTAGGCGAATTCTTTACCGAGATGGAGGAAGGGCGTTACCGCCCCAAAAGCCATCCGACACACTGACGTGTTAAAAGCGTGTAAAAACGAAAAGGCAGTCCATAAGGGCTGCCTTTTTTGTGCTGATTCTGCTGGAAAATGGTGCCGCCGGAGTGATTTGAACACTCGACCTCACCCTTACCAAGGGTGTGCTCTACCCCTGAGCTACGGCGGCATTTCCTTGTGAACGGCGATTATGCCGTTCGATGTGGCGGGGAAAATGCCACTCGGGTGCGAGGAAAACAAGGCCGTAATTTCTTTCATGCTCAGGAATTTCGCGATGGTGCTTCCGGGACCTTGCGACCGTAAATGTCATCCAGCCTGACGATATCGTCCTCACCCAAATAGGCGCCGCACTGGACCTCGATCAGGGTCAGGGGAGCATCGCTTATATTTGACAGGCGGTGAGGCGTGCCAGCCGGAATATAGAGGGACTGGTTTTCCTGAAGGACGTGCTGGCTGTCCGCCTTCAGGATGCTGGCTTCGCCACTGACCACGACCCAATGCTCGGTTCTGTGCTGATGGTATTGTAACGACAGGGTGCCGCCAGGCTTCACGATGATTCGCTTGACCTTGAAGCCACCGCCCTCTGCCAGGGTTTCATAGCTGCCCCAAGGGCGGTGACACAGGGGGTATTCCGTGGCTTCGGGATGCCCCTGCAGCTTTATGGTCTCAACCAGTTGTCCGATCTTCCCGCCTGCCTGAAATGGGGCCACAAGGACACTGTCGGCTGTGGTGACGACGAGCATGTCTTCAAGGTCGACGGCGGCGAGCAATCTGCTGTCATCACTGTGGAGCAGGCTGTTCCTGACTCCATCAGCTACAACCCGTCCTCGGATCGTATTTCCTGCACTGTCCCTGGACCCTTCCTTCCAGAGGGCCTGCCAGCTTCCCAGATCACTCCATCCTGGATCGCAGGGAACGACGCGCCCCTGTGTGGTGTGCTCCATGATCGCGTAATCAAAGGAAATGGCGGGCGCGCGCTGGAAAGCCTCTTCCCCGACCCGCAGGAAGTCGAGATCGCGTTCAGCGCCCTCCAGGCTCAGGCGGCAGGCTTCGAGCACCTCTGGTGCGTAGTGTGCAAGTTCACGCAACAGGGTATCGGCACGGGCAATGAAGAGGCCGCTGTTCCACAGATAGTTCCCGGCCTCCAGGTAGGATTCGGCAACTGCGAGGCTGGGTTTCTCGGTAAAGCCGGCCAGGTGCCAGACGCCTGCGACAGTTTCATCGGTAGGCCCCATCTTCATGTAGCCATAGCCCGGTTCCGGATGGTCGGGTGTGATGCCCAGTGTGACAAGACTGCCGGCCGCAGCAGAGGTCGCGGCCACCTGAACCGCGCGCTGAAATTCCTCTTCATCGTCGATTCGATGATCGGCAGGCAGGATGACCAGGATCCTGGCCGGATCCTGGCGATGGCAGTGCAGCGCTGCCACGGCTATGGCAGGAGCCGTGTTGCGCCCCATGGGTTCCAGGAGGATGCTGTCCGGCACGATGCCGCAGGAACGCAGCTGCTCGGCGACCAGGAAGCGATGGTCGTGACTGGCGACCAGAAGCGGCGGCAGGAACAGTTCGCTCGCCGATACGCGTCCTGCGGTCTGCTGCAGCAGGCTCAAGCTTTCATGCTGTAGTGGGAGGAGCTGCTTGGGATGAGATTCCCGAGACAACGGCCAGAGCCGGGTGCCGGAACCTCCGGACAGAATGACCGGCTGGAGTGGGAAGGGGCCTGCTTTCTCGGTCATCATCGCCTGTTCCAATTTCTCCTAGGGTCTGGCCCGCCTGGTGTCTGTTGCAGGGGTAGCCTCCAGGGGATTTTCGGGCCAGTGATGCTTGGGATAGCGCCCGCGCATCTCGGCCCGGACATGACGGTAGCCGTCCTTCCAGAAGGTCTCGAGATTCTGGGTCACCTGTAGCGGGTGTCCGGCTGGGGACAGCAGGTGCAGCGTCAAGGGCAGGCGCCCGCCGGCTATCTGTGGAGCGCGCGTTGCTCCGAACATTTCCTGCAGCTTGACCGCCAGCACCGGTCCCTCCTCGGGTTCATAGTCGATCGGACGCCAGGCTCCGCTGGGAACCGCGATCCGTTCCGGCGCCTCATCCTCCAACCGCCTGACCTGCTCCTGGTCCAGGAAACTGTGGAGTATGGCGGCGATATCAAGCTCCTGCAGTTCCTGAAGGCTGTGTAGGCCCACCAGATAGGGTGCCAACCAGTCATCCAGGTGTGCCAGCAGGATGCCATCCTCTACAGCCGGCCAGCCACCCTCCGGTTCAAGCCGGCGCATAAAGAGTATGCGTGCCTGAAGGCTGCGCGCCCGTTCCGTCCAGGGCAGGGTGCGCAGGCCCTTGTCATGGATGGCTGCAAGCAGGGCCGCCGTCATTTCCTCAGGCGTTGGCTGTTTTATCTTCTGACGGCTGAGAACCAGGGCGCCCAGGCAGCGCTCTTCGCGTGCCAGGATCTCGTTCTCCCTGCTGGACCATTCCACACGCCGTTTCTGCTCGATATCGGACTCGAAGAGCTCTTCCAGGTCTGTACGAGTCACTGCGGCAGCCAGGAAGATCCGTGAGTCACCGCTGCGCCCGTCCAGATGGGCGATGGCAAGCCAGTCCTCCTGTGCCAGGGGGTCGTCTTCGGGCAGTTCGACACCGCGCCCATTTCGCATGAGGAATCGTCCGGCCTGGCCCTTGCGTCTTTGGGCAACGCGTTCGGGATAGGCAAGCGCCACCAGGCGTCCTGCCATGGAGGGCAGGGACTGGCCTTCACCCATGCTCAGGCGCTGGCGCAGCTGTTCGCAGGTTCTGCGGCAGCTCTTTTCTGCGCCGCCGTCCGTTTCGCGACGGCCCTTGTCCCGATACGGCTCCGCCAGCAGTTCCAGGCGGTGCCGTAAATCGCTCGGAACCATTCCAGAGGGCTTGCGTCGCAGGATGTCGCGCTCGCTCAGAAGCGCGGCGAGGTCACAGGCCGTTCGTTCCGCTCTCAAGTCTCGGGCCGCGAGTATCATGTGGGCATAGCGCGGCTCCAGTCCCAGCTCCGCAATCTGTCGTCCGTGTGCCGTGATCGAGCCGTCGGGCCTGATGGCCTCCAGTTGCACAAGCAGATCCCGGGCCCGGACAAGGGCCGCCTCGGGTGGCGGGTCTATCCAGTCCAGGTCATTCGCGGCAAGACATCCCCAGGCAGCCATTTCCAGGACAAGTCCAGTCAGATCGGCTGTCTTGATCTCCGGTGGGTCGAAGTCAACGCGCACGCGATCCTGTCCTTCGGGCCAGAGCCGATAGCAGGTCCCTGGCTCCAGGCGACCGGCACGGCCCCTGCGCTGTTCGGCGGAGGCACGCGAGATGGGTTGTGTTTCCAGTCGTGTCATACCGGTGGCAGGGTCGAAGGTCGGCCTGCGGGCCAGTCCGCTGTCCACCACTGTGGAAATGCCCTCGATGGTCAGGCTGCTTTCGGCGATGTTGGTTGCAAGCACCACCTTGCGCTGCCCCGGCGTGCTTGGCGCAAGGGCGGCCTTCTGTTGTGCGAATGGCAAGCTGCCGAAAAGGGGGTGCAGCTGCACGGATGCATGAGACTCCAGTCGTTCCCCAAGCAGGGCCAGCGTTCTCCGGATTTCCGCTTCACCAGGCAGGAAGGCCAGGATGCTGCCCTTGGTCTCCTGCAGAGCCTGCGCCACGGCTTGCGCCACAGCGCTGCAGATCTCCTGGCGCGTACGCATCTTCACGGGAAGGTATTGCGTGGACACGGGGTAGCCAGTGCCGGCCGTCTCGACCAGTGGCGGCTGTCCAAGCGCTGCTTGCAAGGCTTGTGTTTCCAGCGTGGCCGACATAATCAGCAGTTTCAGATCCGGACGCAGTGCCGTACTCAGGTCCCGGCAGAGCGCCAGGCCAAGATCGGCCTGGAGGTTGCGTTCATGGAACTCGTCGAAGATGACGAGCCCGATGCCCTCAAGTCCGGGATCCTTCTGCAGCCTGCGAACCAGGATGCCTTCTGTGACCACTTCCAGGCGCGTTTCCTTGGAAACCTTCCGTTCCAGACGCGTACTATACCCCACGGTCTGTCCGACGGATTCCCCCAGCAGGTCGGCCATGCGCAGCGCGGCCGCACGGGCCGCCAGGCGGCGGGGCTCCAGCATCAGGATCGATTGCCCCTTCAGCCATGATGCAGTTTGCAGGACATGCAGCGGCGCTATGGTTGATTTGCCGGCGCCGGGGGCTGCCTTCAGGAGCACGGTCGGGGCGGCCGCTAGAGCTTCACTCAGTTCGGGCAGGATGTCGTGAATCGGAAGGGACGGGCTTTCGAAGGCGGTTACGGTCATTCGGGGAGTGGCAATCCTGTGACGGTGCCTGCCTTATCCAAAAGAGATGAAGCGGGTCATGTACCCGTGCTTGTTCTGTGCGGCTCAGTCGTTAACATGCCATAAAATGCCAACAGTGGCTGGTCACAAAATGGGATGCTCTGGTCCATGAAACGATTTCTGCTCTCGGCAGCGGCATCGCTTGCGATGCTGCTTGCGACCACGACTGCCGCTCTCAGCCAAGAGCCAATCCGTCTTGGAGACCTGAACAGCTATACGGGATATGCCGCCTTTACGCATCCCTATCGGGATGGCTGGCAGATGGCTCTGGAGGAGGTCAACGAGGATGGCGGTGTACTCGGGCGCCAGTTGCGCGTGATCAGTCGCGATGATGGGGCCAGTCCCGCAGACGCCATAACAGTGGCCAATGAACTGGTCAGCAGGGAAGAGGCCGACTTTCTGTTCGGGACCCTGCTCAGCCACGTTGGCCTGGCTGTTTCGGATTTCGCGCGACAGAAGGAAGTCCTGTTCCTGGCAGCAGAGCCACTGACGGACAATCTGGTCTGGGACGGGGGACATGACTATACCTTCAGGCTGCGGCCCGGAACCTATGTTCAGGCGGCCATGTTGGCCGAGGAAGCCGCCAAACTGGATGCCAAGCGCTGGGCAACCGTAGCACCCAACTACGAATACGGCCGCTCCGCGGTGGAGGCTTTCAAGAGCCGGCTGGAAGAATTGGATCCCGAAGTCGAATTCGTCGCCGAGCAGTGGCCGCCTCAGGCACAGATCGATGCCGGCTCGGTTGTCCAGGCCCTGGAGGAAGCCAAGCCCGATGCCATTTTCAACGTGACCTTTGGCGGTGACCTGGCGCGCTTCGTGCGCGAGGGTGAGGTCCGCGGCCTGTTCGAGGGCCGCGAGGTCGTCTCCATGCTCTCCGGCGAGCCGGAATGGATCGATCCCCTGGGCGAAGATGCGCCCGAAGGCTGGATCGTCACCGGCTATCCCTGGTACGCAATCGACACTCCTGAACACAATGCCTTCCTGGAGGCTTATCAGGAACGTTTCGACGACTATCCACGTCTCGGTTCGGTTGTCGGCTATGTGGCCCTGCATTCGCTGGCCAAGGCCATCGAGACGGCGGGCACCGTCGAGACCGAGGCTGTCATCAAGGCCATGCGCGGTATGGAGATTGAGACGCCGCTTGGGCCGATCACCTATCGCGGAATTGACCAGCAAAGCGACATGGGAACCTTTGTCGGCCGCCTGACCGTGCAGGATGGCAAGCCCCGCATGGTCGACTGGCGTTACGGTTCGGGTGCGGATTACCTGCCGTCCGACGAGACGGTCCGCGAATTGCGCGGCGAAGAGGACTGAGCTTTCCTGCTAGAGACTGTGGTCTGGCGCCTTCAGCGCAACCTTCATCGCGGAGCGGAAAGCCTGGAGAGGTATGGACAGTCTGATCATCCAGTTGCTGACCGGTTTGGCCAGTGCATCCTCGCTTTTCCTCGTGGCCAGCGGCCTGACAATCATTTTCGGGGTCACCCGTGTCGTGAACTTCGCGCACGGAAGTCTTTACATGCTGGGGGCCTATATCGCCGTCAGCCTGGTTGCCCTCTGGGGCGGCCAGGCAGGAGGGTTCTGGCTGGCCGTGCTGGTTGCCGTGCTGGCTGTCGGCCTGATCGGCGGTCTTCTGGAGATCACGATCCTGCGAAGACTCTATCGCTCGCCCGAGCTCTTCCAGTTGCTGGCAACCTTTGGCGTGGTCCTGATCGTGCAGGACGTGACACTGGCCATCTGGGGGCCGCAGGATCGTTTCGGCGTGCGACCTCCGGGACTGGACGGCGCCTATTTGCTTCTGGGACATCGGTTTCCGGTTTATGACCTGTTCCTGATACTCCTGGCGCCACTTGTCCTGCTTGTCCTGTGGACCCTGTTCAATCGAACCCGTTGGGGCGCCCTGGTGCGCGCCGCCACCGAGGATCCGGAAATGCTGGCCTCGCTGGGCGTAAACCAGCGCTGGATCCTGACAGCGGTCTTTGCGCTTGGTTCCCTGCTTGCCGGTCTGGGCGGGGCCCTGGAGTTGCCCAAAGGCAGTGCCAATCTGTCCATGGACATGCAGATCATCGCTTCGGTCTTCGTGGTCGTGGTCGTCGGCGGAATGGGGTCGATACTTGGCGCCTACCTGGCCGCTGTCCTGGTGTCGTTGATCCGGACACTGGCTGTTGCGAACGCCGAACTGTCCGTTCTGGGCATCACCATGTGGCAGCTCGAACTGGTGTCGATCTTCATTGTCATGGCCGTCGTTTTGGTGGTGCGTCCCTGGGGATTGCTGGGCCGTCCGGAGCGCCTGCACAAGGGTGGCTTGCCGGTGGAGGCCACGGTCTTGCGAAGGCCGGGCCTTTGGCTGAAAGCGGTCATGGCTCTTGGTATTCTGATTCTCTGCCTGCTTCCGATCCTGGGGGCGGGGAACTACAGTCTCTACCTGTTCACGGAAATGGCTGTCTTCGCCCTCTTTGCGGCGTCCCTGCAGTTTCTCATGGGCCTGGGCGGGGTGATTTCCTTCGGACATGCCGCCTACTTCGGCTTGGGCGCCTATGGGGCCGCCCTGGCCTTCAAGGCGCTTGCCCTTCCCATGGAGCTCGCCTTGCTGGCGGCCCCCTTCCTGGCCGCCGCGGGCGCCCTGTTCTTCGGATGGTTCTGCGTGCGCCTGTCGGGCGTCTACCTGGCCATGCTGACCCTGGCCTTTGCCCAGATTACCTGGTCCATTGCCTTCCAGTGGGAGGGGCTGACTGGCGGCGACAACGGCTTGCTGGGCGTCTGGCCGTCGGAATGGGCCGCGGACAGTGCCAGCTTCTATTATCTGGTCCTTGCCATCTGTCTGGCCTGCCTGTTCCTCTTGCGGCGTTTTGCCTATGCGCCCTTCGGCTACGCACTCAGGGCCGGCCGCGATTCGCCCCTGGGTGCCGAGGCCATCGGCATCGATGTCCGGTTGCAGCGTTGGCTTGCCTTTACGCTCGCCGGTGTCTTCGCCGGAGTGGCCGGAGGGTTGTTCGTATTCATGAAAGGCAGCATCTCGCCCGATGCCATGGCCATTCCCCAATCCGTCGATGCCCTGGCCATGGTCCTGCTTGGGGGCGTTCAGTCCCTGACGGGACCGATCCTGGGCGCTGCCATCTTCACCGGCCTGAAGGCCGAGCTGGTCAGCCTGACCAATTACTGGCGTCTGTTGCTGGGGCTTCTGATCGTGGGGCTGTGCATTCTTTTCCCCCGTGGACTGGCCGGAGCAGGGCGTGAGATGGCAGCCTGGCTGCCGGGACGGCGGCCATGAACCCGGTCCTGGAGGTCAAGGGGCTGAACAAGGCCTACGGGGGTGTCCATGCCGTGCAGGATGTCTCCTTTAACGTGAGCCAGGGGGAACTTCGCGCCCTCATCGGCCCCAACGGCGCCGGAAAGACCACCTGTTTCAACCTGCTCAATGGCCAACTACAGGCGGATTCGGGTCAGGTGTTCTTCCAGGGGCGGGAGATTACCGGCCTGCCGCCCCGCAAGGTCTGGCGCCTGGGGCTTGGCCGCACCTTCCAGATTGCCGCACCTTTTGCCTCCATGCGTGTCGTGGAGAATCTGCAGATGGCCCTCATTTCCCATCATGGGCGCCTGCGGCAGCTTTGGCCGCGCGCAGACCGGCTCTATCGGGACCAGGCCCTGTCCCTGCTGACGCAGCTTGGTCTGGAGGAAGTGGCCGAGTGCACCTGCGGCACGCTGGCCTATGGCGATCTCAAGCGGCTGGAGCTGGCCGTGGCCCTGGCCCATGATCCTGTCCTGCTGCTGATGGACGAGCCGACCGCCGGCATGGCGCCCGAGGAGCGGGAAGGACTAATGGAACAGGTCGTCCGGCTTGTCCGGGAGAGGGGCATGTCGGTCCTCTTCACGGAACACGACATGTCGGTCGTCTTCGGCAATGCAGACCGTATCCTGGTCCTGGACCAGGGGCAAGTCCTGGCGGATGGGACCGCCCGGCAGGTCCAGGACCACTCCGCGGTTCAACAGGTCTATCTGGGCAGCCTTGAGGTGCCTATAGACCCGGACGGGCAGGAGGAGTCATGACAAGCCTGCTCGAAGTTCAGGGATTGAAGGCCTGGTACGGCCGCGCACAGGTGCTCTTCGATGTCGCTCTTGAGGTGAAGACAGGCGAGGTTGTTGCCCTGCTTGGCCCCAATGGCAGCGGCAAGAGCACCACCTTGAAGGCGATCATGGGACTGGTCACGCGGTCCGCAGAACGCATGCAATTCGATGGGCAGGAAATCGCCGGACTGGCCGAGTACCAGATCGCACGCCAGGGAATTGGGTATGTGCCTGAGGACCGGCGCGTCTTCCAGGGCCTGACGGTTCGCGAGAACCTCTCCGTGGCGCAGCGTCCGCCACAGAACGACAGGGTGGCCTGGTCCCTGGATGGGCTCTTCAGCCTGTTCCCCAAACTGGAGCAGCTCTATGAGCGGCGGGCAGGGGAGATGTCCGGGGGGGAGCAGCAGATGCTGACCATCGCACGAACCTTGATGGGGAATCCGCGTCTGCTTCTGCTCGACGAACCTTCGGAGGGGCTGGCTCCCGTTGTCGTGCAGCAAATGAGACAGGCGATCCTGTCTTTGAAGCAGGAAGGTTTGACGGTCCTCTTGTCCGAACAGAATCCGGCCTTTGCCGAAGGACTGATTGACCGGAGCTATCGCATGGACCGGGGACGGGCGCTCGCAGCCGGTAAGTCGGCTGTTTGACTTGACGGCAGACCCCTTCCTGTTAACCCTCGTGAGAATGAGTTCTTAACGGAGTCGGTTTTCGCGGTGTATAGACGAACCTTCTTCACCGGCCTGCTGGCTTCCGCGCTTCTGGGAAGCCTGTCCTCCCGGCTGGCACAGGCTGAGGCGCCGCCTCTGGTTCCGGCCAAGCCGAAAGGAGCGGTTATCGTGCTGGATCCCGGACATGGCGGGCGCGACCCCGGCGCGATTGGCGGGGCAGGGACCCTGGAGAAGAATGTCACCCTGGCCATCTGTCAGGAGGTGCGCCGTTTTCTGAATGGCCGACTGCCGCATCATGTGGCCCTGACCCGCGAAGGCGACGATTCCCTGGCCCTGCCCGACCGTGTGCAGATCGGGCACGAGCTGCAGGCCGACCTGTTCATCTCCGTCCACGCGGATGCGGCTCCCAACCGCAATGCACGCGGCCTGTCGGCCTATACCCTGGCCGAGAACGCCTCGGACGAGTTCGCGGAATCCCTGGCCGAGCGTGAAAACGCGGTGGACGAGATCTATGGCATAGATCTGCGAAACACGGACTCCCGCACGGCGGCGATCCTAATGGATCTTGCCCGGCGAATCGCCAGGGAGGACTCGCGCCGCGCCCAGCGCCTGATCGTGGAAGGGGCGGCGCAGGACCTGCGCCTGCTGGACAATCCACGTCGTTCCGCGAACTTTGCGGTCCTGCGCTCCGGGGAAGTTCCCTCCGTGCTGCTGGAAACGGGTTTCCTCACCAACCCGCAGGACGAGCAGCTGCTGGCTGACCCAGAGTCCCGTCGTCGGATCGCCTGGACCCTGGGCCGCGAAATCGGGCAGGTGGCCGGCCTGTTCCTGCGCGAGCGGAACGGCAGTTACTGACGAACCCGGGCGCACCGGAAGGCACCTAAGCAGGCGCTTTCCGGTGTCCCGTCATGATGTCCAGGATTCAGATGTAGTGTTCCGCCAGCGGGTCGAATCCGTTGAAGGCCACCGAGGAATAGGTTGTCGTATAGGCCCCGGTTGCCTGGATCAGGATCTTGTCCCCGATGGTCAGGCTGATCGGCAGGTCATAGGGAACCTTTTCGTACAGGACATCGGCGGAATCACAGGTCGGTCCGGCCAGGATTGCCGGTTCAACCTGCTCGCCGTCGCGCGGTGTGGCGATGGGATAGCGGATGGCCTCGCCCTCGGTTTCCGCCAGCCCGCCAAAGCGGCCAATGTCCAGGTAAACCCAGCGACGCTCGTCGGCCTCCGACTTGCGGGAGATCAGGACCACTTCGCTCTGGATCACGCCGGCGTTTCCGACCATGCCGCGCCCGGGCTCGATGATGGTGTCCGGAATGCGGTTTCCGAAGTGACGGCGCAGGGACTCCATTATCTCATGCCCATAGGCCTCGGCGGTCGGAATCTCCTTCAGATAGCGCGTGGGGAAACCACCCCCCAGGTTAACCATCTGAAGATGGATGCCCTTTTCGGTCAGTCGACGGAACAAACGGCCGGCTGTGGCAAGCGCTGCATCCCACTGCTGCGGATCACGCTGCTGCGAGCCCACATGAAAGGAAATTCCATAGGGGGTCAGACCCAAAGCGCGGGCCTGCTCCAGAAGGGACTCGGCCATGTCTTGTTCGCAGCCGAACTTGCGAGACAGCGGCCAGTCGGCCGACTCGCCCGAGGTCAGGATGCGGCAGAAGACGCGCGCGCCGGGGGCCTGCCGTGCGATCTTTTCCAGCTCCGGCTGGCTGTCGAAGGCGAAAAGGTCCACGCCCAGGGCATGGGCACGGGCGACATCGGATTCCTTCTTGATGGTGTTGCCATAGGAAATGCGCGAGGCGTCCGCGCCGGCGCGCAACACCATCTCGATTTCAGCAACCGAGGCGGCATCGAAGCAGGACCCGAGCTGTGTCAGCAGTCCCAGGATCTGCGGCGCCGGGTTCGCCTTGACCGCATAATAGATGCGGGTGTCGGGCAGGGCGACGGTAAAGCGGCGATAATTCTCGGCCACGACATCCAGGTCCAGCACCATGCAGGGGGTGGGTGGCTGGGCGTCGTTCAGGAAGTGGGCAATCTTCGGGGTCATGGCTGTCCCTTTCAGCAGGTCGGCTGTAAAACCGTGCAAATAAGTGCGACCAGGGAACGCCAGTGCGGTGGAGGACTGGCTGACGTTCCAGCTTCGCCACAGGACAGGCCTGTCGCAAAGCACGTGAAAGTGACTGCGGTACGTGACCGACGCCAGAAGGAACGGATCCAACCGGTTGGTTCTTTCTGACGCCAGTTTTTATCGGACGGGAAATCCCGGCTCCGCACGCCCTGGCAGCGATGTAATTCGTCTCTCTCGGTAAGGCCGACGGGTGGAGGGCCGGCGAGACCAAAAAAGCCGCGTCACGTCGTTGCGTTCGCCAGGCTGTTTGTCCCGGCCAGAGGCACGTGCGAATACGGTTCAAGTGTGCAGATAATCCCTTTTGAGAGTCTGCGCAACAGCTTTTTATGTCAGGGATAAATTCTTTTGGGTGGTGTGACCGACTGCCAGGAAACAACGGCCGGTCAAGGCTTTAAAGCGCTTGCCCCGGGGCACGAGAGACTGCTTCTGAATCAGCGGTGATTTCATCCGCGGCCGATGTGTCCAGCGGCATGCAGACACGCATGCGCATTGGCATCTTGGCGCCGGGCAGGCAGGTCATGCGCACCTCGCATTCGCCTGCGGCCAGGGGCAGATTCGACTCCTCCGGCAGGCGTTGCTTACAGGCTGAAGTCACATCCTGATCGGAGATCTGCAGCGCCTGACTGATGGACTCGTCGACGCGGTGCCCATTCTGGGCATCGGAGGCCATATTCGGACTGCGGTAGCTGTAGGAGTTTCCGGTGGGCTCCGTGCCCGAAGAACCGCCAACCCCGACCCCGCCCAAGGCACCCAGGGCAGCCGAGGCCAGCATAACCGCCGGCCCGCCACAGCCGGGCAGGGCCAAGAGGAGCAGAAGCAGGGAGGTGCTGTAGAGCTTTCTCATGCCTGTTTGTTCCCTGCTTCTGTCATGCTCAGTTCTGGTTGACCTGATAGGGTGCGCTCATCTCGTATCGGATGGCCCATTGGCGGGCAGCCTCAGCAGCATCATGCACCTGGGTGGGCGAAGTCCGCTGCACGAGAGCAATCAGGGTTCGGCGCGACGCTTCCAGGATATTCCTGTCCTTGCCGGAAGAGGACAGCATCAACCATTTAAGGGTTTCTACGGGGTTCTGCGGAACGCCCTCGCCCTTCATGTGCATTTGGGCCAGGCTGTACTGGGAGCGCTGATAGCCTAGTTGCGCCGCTTCCTCGAAGAGCTGCTTGGCGCGGGCCGGGTCAGCTGCTACGCCGTTCCCGGTCTTGTAGAGAAGGCCCAGGTTGTGCTTGGCACCCGGCAATCCCTTGCTTGCGGCCCTGTTGATCAATTCAAAGGCGCGGGCTGGGTCCTTGTTGACTCCTCTGCCTTCCGCATAAAGCAGCCCGAGGTTGTTCTCCGCACTCGCCAGTCCCTGATTCGCTGCGGCCTGGAACCACCGGACGGCTTCGCCCGGGTTGTTGGTGGTGGAAAGATGATACTGGCCCATCTTTTCCTGTGCGCCGGCATGGCCGCGTTCCGCGGCCTGTTTCAGATATCGCTCCGCTGCCTGCGGCGAGGACTGCTGGCCCGCGAATCCTTCCAGGTAGAGCGAGCCCAAAAGAAAGCTTGCCTCCAGGTGGCCGGCGTCAGCCGAGCGACGCAGGTACTCATAGGCCTTGGTCGGGCTTTCCCCCGGCAGGCGTTGCATGGAGGCCCGCAGACCCAGCTGGAAATCCGCTTCCGGATTGCCCTTGGCTGATTCCGCACGCAACTCTTCCACACTGCTTTCTCCCAATTGCTGGGCTGTAGCCACTGTAGGTGAAAGGGTCCCAAGGCCTGCCAGGAAAGTGCCAATGGCTAAGGCCTGCAAGAAAGATTTGGGTTTAGACTTTTGCAGAAACATCATTCTTCATCCGGTTTTGTCCGGCCCCTTCCAGTTACGGCCATAGTCAGGCCGCATACGATTAGCAGGTGTCACTCCGCCTCGGTCTCGGCGGTCTGTTCGTCAGACGGCTCCTCTTCGCTTGGCGATTCGCTGGCGTTCGCCGTGTCGCTGCTGCTGGAGGTGTCGTTGTTGTCGCCCTGCACGTTGCTGACGGAGTTGTTCTGGCTGACATCCGTCTTGGCACCAGAATCCTGGTTGCCGTCGCTGTACTGGTCCGTCTTCTGTCCAACGTAGCCTTTGGAGCCTTCCGACAGGATCTGCGTGATCTCGTTCAGGTTCCCCACAGAGGTGGAGTTGGAGGTGTAGTTGGTGGTGTACTGGTTGAGGGCGCCCAGGCCGCCGCCGTTCGCGCTACCACCGTTTCGTTCCATCGCCTGGAACTGGGCGGCCATGGACTTGTTGCGCGACCAACTCCAGCCGTCATTGCCCATCTGCTGAGCCTGAGCCAAATCCGCAGCCAGGAGTGTCAGCGGCAGGGCGGCGGCTGCAATCAGGTATCTGTACATTGCCTTGTCCTTTCCCGAGTTGGCTGATTGAAAAAGGGGAGGCAGGTGTTTCCACCCGCCTCCGAGATCAGGTAAGGATCAGTTTCCGACGTTGACGGAAATGTTGTTGCCGACCGAGGTCGCCGTGGAGTTCACGAGCGGACGGTCCATGGCGCCCAGATTCACATAGTTGTTGACCTCAACATCACTCACGCTGGAGGTTGAGTTCACATCCATGTAGCTGAACTGGGTGTAGTCGGCGACCAGCAGGTTATCTGCAGTTGTTTCGGCCACGCTGACCATCTCACCATCTTCGCCTTCAACCTCTTCGGCCGGATTCACGGAGACCGAAATGTTGTTGGAAACAGCCGTGGCATTGCTGTCGACCGAAGCGTTCAGGATGTCGCTGACATCCGATTCGGCTTCGACCGTCCCCTTGGAGATGAGGCCAAGCTGAGCCAGGATGGTGGCCGTTGCCAGAACGTCGTGGTGACGGTTTCCGGTATCGACCTGAGAAATGCCTGCCGCTGCGAGAGCAACATTGGCAAGATCACCGGATGCGTTGAAGTACTCACCGCTGCCGGAGAGGCTGCCTTCTCCTCCACCCAAGGATACACCACGACGTCCAATGTCCTTGTACCAGTACTCCCACTCCTTCTCGAATTCAGCGGCAGCATAGGTAACTTCGCCTTCTTCGGGAGCATTGAACTCCCCAAAGGCATACTGGCCATTGTGCATCATTGTACCGGCATCGGCCGTCACGGTGAGGTTGTTGGCCACGGCCGTTGCCACGCTGACGACTTCAGGAAGCTCCACTACGGCATCGAGGGCAGCATCGCCAATAATGTACATATCCTCGATGTCGACGGTGAAGATAACACAGCCCTCTTCACCCGTTTCATTGTTACAGGAGCCACCTGTCGGTGCGATGCCCCCGTGGACGCTGACTGTCGCCCCATCGAGAGCCCCGGTCGCGTCATAGACGCCGCTATCCAGGTCTCCTACATCTCCACTGTCATCAGTGCTGCCAAATGTGGAGTCGGTTTGTGCGCCCGGCTGGATGCCAGCCACCTCACCGGAAGTTTCCCCACCATAGACACCCTTGTTGAAGTCGAGGCCATCGACAGAGTCATCGTCGAAGATCTCGCTTTCAAAGGTGAAAGAGCCATCGGCATAGCCGGTGCCTTCAGGCTGGTTGTTGTGGACACCACTGACCGTGGAAGATGCCGAGATATCACCGACGCTAACCTGGATGGATTCCACCATCACGAGGCCTTCGGGATCGACAGTCCAAACAATCTCGGGATCAATGGTGAAGTCGGTTGTGATATCTGATGTCCAAGTCCAATCCACTTCATCGAAGGCCTGGGCCGGTGCCGTGGCCAGTCCAACGCCCAGGGCCAGGCCGGATGCGCCGGCGAGGAGCCCGTAACGTAAGGTTCTTTTCATTTTCAGCTCTCCTTCTTAGTGCTGTCTCTTGCGTCAAGGTTATGGGCTTCTTTGATCTCCCCGCATTCCTTGCTGGCAGGAAGCCCGAAATACTCCGTCATGATCTGGTAGATCGCCATCTCCACGACGGAGCGCACGCCGAGCTGAAGCGGTTCGTTCTGGATACGACCCGCGTCGAACTCGACGAGTTGGGATCCGAAAAATCGGAAAACGTTGGCTTCGACTTCGTAGCCGTAGATCTGCTTCTGCAGAGAGCTGACGTAGCCGACGTCGAAATTGCGTGAGTTGACCACGCGCAGGTCCAGGCCGACATTTATGACCACCGTGCGCGCGCCCGCGCCGATGCCGCCGACCCAGAGGCCTGCGCCCTGGCTGACAATGTTGTAGTTGAGCTCTGTCAAGGCGCCGAGCACGACGAAGTCGCTGGCGCGGATGGAACTGGCCATTCCGTTCTGGGGCCGGGTGGTCAGGCCCTGTTCGATCATCTTCATCTCTGCCAGCGGGATGCGCAGGTCAAAGCGCTCCACGAGCTTGGCCTTGCCGGTCTTCCACAGCGCACTCATGACCATCTCGGAGACACCCTGGGAGATCACCGCGCTGTTGCTGGTGCGGTCGATCTGGCCCGTCTTGTCGGCAACCTCGCCGACCGTGAAGGCGGGCAGGTTGTTGGCCGGGTATTTCTTGAATGATGCGAGACACTGCGAATAGGGCGTGTCATTCGAGGTGACCGGGAAACTGAAGAAAGGCTCGGGCCCCTTGGGCGCGTCCTTTATGCTCTCGGCTGTCGTATGTGGTGCACAGGCCGAAACCGCAAACAGGCCGGCGATGGCGAGACCTGTTAAAAGCCGACGTGCTGTTCTTGAGCGCTGGGTCATCGCTTCCCTCTATGTCTCTTGTGCCGCGGAGTGCGATCCGGTCCGTTTCGGGAGCCGGAAGTTCCATGAACATCCGAGAAGCGATATTAAATAAAATTACAAAACAAGAAACATATCGTAAGTATAATTGCTTAAAACTTTTAGGACACATTTCTTTATTATGGAGCATTTTCCGTTTATGCGGATTACTCCGAAAGAGTCGTGCGGCTGTCCCTAAGAGAGGATAGAGGCCCGATCGGACAGCGTGATGCGCCCTCTGCTCACTTAGGCCGCCTCCTTTTCCCTTCCTTCAGATAGAGCGAATCAAACTATGCTGAACTCCCAGCCGTCGTGCTGCTCACCCGGTCGAACCCGTCGCATGAAGCAGGTTCGGCCATGACCGGAAACCGCGAAAAGCGCTCGCAGGAATGCCCATGTCCTCGAAACAGAGTCAGAAGATCCTGCTTGCCTGCGATCCCGACGCCTTGTTTCGCAGCCAGGTGACGATAGAGGCCAGGAAGCTGATCGCCCTTTTGATCGCAACAGAAAAGATTGCGCACTTGGCTCTGCGCGCCGACCTGGTGGCGCGGCTGGAGCGCGGGGACAGCATACGTATCGATTTTTCGAAAGTCTTGCCGCTTTATCCGAGACAGCCGGATGCACAGGCGCAAAGTGAAGAGGTTCCCTTTGTCCTGATGACGCATATGCCGGATTTCCGGCAGGCCATGCTGAACTTCCGTTATTGGGGGTGGGATGCGTTCAGTTTCGGCGTCTTCTTTTTCGACGAAAATAGACAGACGGCCCCAGAGCGTTTGATTCTGGCCGAAATCGGCTACTGTGTCATGAACAAAGCCGCCGTCCAGTGCTTGCTGGATTGCCCCGGTGCGATGCAGTTGCCGCAGGAACTGGAGCCCGAGGACCGGCTCCTGCTGGACTGCCTGGGGCGCGGTTTGACGAATTCCGAGATTGCCGGTGAGTTGGAATTGCCTGTTACGCGGGTCAAGACATTGGTGCGCGCCTTGCTTTCACACCTGCATCTGGAAAACCGGACCTGCGCGGCTGTCCTGGCCTATTGGATGCGTACCAGTGAAGACATTGAGGACAGACACTTCCCCGATTCGGAAAAGGATGGCCCCTCGGACAGCCTTAACGAAACGGCCAAGGACGCCTACCGTCGCTCTGATTCCTGGTCATGCCGCCAAAAGAGGCACGCGAACGGGGTAAGCAGCGTTCTTGGGGGGTAAGGTACTGGCCTTAACCGTCAAGGCAAAGCATCTAGGAAGATAGTAAACTGTTTTTGTGCCTGTTGCGGTAACCGCGCTGTGAACTGCTCAGGCGTGGAGGAGACCGTTCAGCAGTGTCTTGCCTTGAGAGGAGCGATTTCATGAGAGCGTCCCTGATCGTCCCGAGTCTGGCCGTAGCCTTTGTCGTGGCAGCCACATCCGGAGCTTCGGCCCAATGGAACAACCAGCCTTGGCAGCCTGGCTGGAAAGGGCCGTCCGGTGGTGTCGGCATGAGCCCCGGCTATCGCCAGGCCATCATCGAGCGCAAGTTCACCGGCAGCGAACCGGACAACCTCTACCGTGGTGCGGACGGTTTCCTGTTGGACGTGCGTCGTGGCCCGGACCGCCAAGCCTTCGTGTCGCGCCCCAGTTCGATAACCCTGCCTTACAGGCCCAGTGGCTTCCTGAACCTTGGCGGTTTCGGTTATGGAGGGGCTGCTTCCGGTCCTTACCTGGCCAATGGCGGGTACACAGGCAATCCCTTCGATTCGGCACAGGTCGCCTATGTTGGCTGGACGTCGTTGATGAACACGCCGGCCGACCAGGGCAGCTGGACCGGGGTCGCCACTTCCACGGCCACGCCGGCCGGCCAGGTGATTGACACCTGGATCGGCCAGCTTAACGGCCTGTGAGGGCACGTCAGGCTTCAAGAGCGAGTCAAGCTTCTGGGCCATCATTGTGCCGAATTCCGTGATCGAGGGCCCATATGGCCGCCTGTGTGCGGTTTTGCACCTGGATCTTCTTGAGCAGGCCTTTGAGGTGCACCTTGACCGTCCCTTCGGTGATGTTGAGTTGACGGGCAATGATCTTGTTGGGATACCCGTTGATCAGGCACTTGAGGATCTGGAGTTCACGCTCTGAGAGCGCGGCGCCAAAGCTGTGCCTGTCCAGCCTTTCGCCCGGTGTGTCCATGTTGAAGCTGCCCGTTACAAGGTGAGCGGCAAGCTCGGTCGGAAACACGACCTCACCCATCAGGACCAGCCGCAGCGACTGGATCAGGGCATCGAGCGACATGTCTTTCAGAAGATACCCGCCGGCGCCCGCACGAAGGGCGTGGACCATCTGTTTCTTCGAGAGCGTGTCGCCGAATGCAATAATCCGCGCATCCGGCAGGCGTTCGCGCAGCCGGGCCACGGGATTGTCCTGATCATCCTCAGGCAGCCATTCCAGTAGGACCAGTTTGGGTGCGCCCGCCTCCAAAGGTGCGTCAAGCGCGGATTCCAGGGTGGGAAATTCATAGAGGACCGCGAAGCTTGTCCCGGTCATGATCTGGCGCAGGCCTTCCCTTAAAAGGCGGCTGTG
Source organism: Fodinicurvata fenggangensis DSM 21160 (assembly GCF_000686045.1). GTDB lineage: Bacteria > Pseudomonadota > Alphaproteobacteria > Kiloniellales > DSM-21159 > Fodinicurvata > Fodinicurvata fenggangensis. The sequence goes on along the minus strand of NZ_JMLV01000001.1, from coordinate 488,170 downwards.
ATCAATGATCATCACGGAAGTGTTCTGGTAACTGTCCATTGCCTTGCCCCTAATGCTGTTCCAAGAACCTTGTTGCCGGATTGGATATGTTTTCTCTTTATGACGAAGGGGCTACCCATTTTCTCTGATATTCATCTTTGGGTACGCATCCCTCATCGAAAGTCCGGGAACAGGGATAGATTGCCTCAAAAGTGCGCGGCTGCGGAGTCAGTCAAAGGGGTAGCATGTTGTGTCAGAAGTATGGGGAAGGTGGCGTTGGTATGGGGTACCCCATACCCTTGGCCGCACGCGAAAGGGCAGGCTTATGTTCGGCAGGCTGTGCCGGACGGGCCTCAAGTCGAACTGTGCTGAGGTGTGCTGGCCGGATGGCTGTTGCAATAGATTGAGATTGCCTGGGTCCTGCTCTTGACGCTCAGTTTCTTGTAGATCGCGCGCAGGTGCAGCTTCACCGTTATTTCCTCGATCCCCAGGTTGCGTGCGATTTCCTTGTTCGACAAGCCATTGGCAAGCTCGTCCAGGACTGCCCGCTCGCGGGGGGTCAGATGATAGGACTGGGCCGTTTCACTGCGGTTCCAGTCTTCGTTTTTCCTGGTCATTAGATGGACGGGCAGATAGGGCTCGCCGGCCAGCATCAGGTGGATGGCCGGAATGATCGCACGAATTGACATTGCCTTGGATAGAAACCCAAGCGCGCCCTTTTCTATGGCTTGCTGGATGATTTCCTGCCGCTCGTCACCGGACCAGAGCGCGATTGCAATACTGGGGAAATTGGATTGTAGAATCCCGATTCCGGTTAGGCCATTAACCTTTGGCATGTGTGCGTCCAGGATGACGAGATCCGGTTTCCGAACAGTCTTGATGTAATCGACAGCTTCCGCTACTTCGGTCACCGAAGCGGCATCAATTTGCTCTGCTTCCAACAAGTGGACCAGGGCTTTTGTCACCAGTGGGTGATCATCGACAACCAGGACGGACATGGTGTCATCTCTCGATTACCCATGAAAAGGACGGGATAAGTCTCAAACAGACGACGTCCTGAAGCCAGAGGAATATCGATTTCGGATTACCCCGCAGACTTTATACATCAATTTTTCATATCCGCATATAAAAATAACATAAGTATGAGCGCAATTTTGTGGTAGTTGAGAAATACACACTCAGAAAGTGTTCATGTATTATAAGATAATGCTACCAGTAGGTGGTGGGGCTTCCGGCAAACTGTCCGGCATTTTATAGTGAAACAGACGAAGAATCGTCACGTTTCCCAATCCTTCGCAGGACATTGTAGGGTGCGCTTCAAGAATGACTAAATCCGAAGAACTGACATCAGGACAGGACAATGCACCGCAGGAAAGAGGGCGCCGCTATATCGTTTCCTCATCTCATCTTGTCTCGGAGCAGGCGGCAGAACTCAGTGAATTCGAGTTCGGCCTGATTATCGCCTGGAATGCCTTTGGCCGCTGGGTGGCCCGTTGCATGGCGGCCGCAGGTATGCCGGACCTGTCCACCCTGGATATACTTGTGCTTCACAGCGTATTCCATCGGACGCGTGGCAAGCGGCTGGCGGATATCTGTTTTGTGTTGAATATCGAGGAGACGCATACCGTCAACTATGCCCTTAAGAAGTTGACGCGCCTTGGCCTGGTGCAGCGTCATCGAAAGGGCAAGGACGTGCTGTTTGAGGCAACGGAAGATGGAGAAGCCTGTATCCGGAAATACAGGGAAGTGCGGGAAGCCTGCCTGGTCTCGACCTCTGCTTCCATGGGCGGCGCCGATCACCGTGATCTCGAAAAGCTGGCAAAGAACTTGAGGCTGCTCTCGGGCCTCTATGACCAGGCGGCGCGTTCGGCGACCTCGTTGTAAATCCGGAATCGCACAAGGAAAGGGCGCCGGAAACCGGCGCCCTGAAGGACCCAGACAATCTTTCCGCGATCAGAATACCATCTGGATCCAGAGTGCTGCGGCCAGTGTTCCCAGCAGAAGGCATCCGGACGTCAGTCCGAAATTGAGAACCTGTCGCCGTTCCATGATTGAAGTTCTACGGGGGGTATAGACATTCCGATGGCAGCGTTTGGCCTGATGTCTCATTCCCATCCTCCCTAGCAGTCGAAAGCCTTTAGCGACTTTCCGAAAGGGACTATAACCCCAAAGGATATAGTGGAAAATAATATTGGTCATATGATCCATTTTTTGTCACAGGGCTTCCCTCTAATCCATTGATAATATTGTGTATTATTACCGTATCCTGACACCATTCAGGTCAGAACCTTCTGTAACAGTTCGTGAGCGAAGTGGCCTGCACTGTGAACTATGCGCAGAATCCGTGACTTTACCGCAGTGATGGCAATGGAATTGAATATTCAGATGAAACCAGGATTATAAGATATCGTTTATAAATGATTTCAAAGAAAAAGGGCCGCCGAAATGGGCGACCCTTTTTGTCTGTTGGCTCCGCGGGCAGGACTCGAACCTGCGACCCGGTGGTTAACAGCCACCTGCTCTACCACTGAGCTACCGCGGATCAGGTGCCTTGTGGCAAGGTTTGCGGCTTATAGCAAAGCTCCTTTGGGGGTGCAATGCCGTTTGCCGCATTTTGGAGGCCCGGGCCGGAATCGAACCGACGTGCAAGGATTTGCAGTCCTCTGCATAACCACTCTGCCACCGGGCCAGAGGCGCAGGTTACTGCCACTTTTCGAGCAGAGGGTCAAGGCGTTAGACGCGCCTGGCTGCGGCCAGGATCGCAAGTCTGCCGGTCGGGCCGGGTGCAACCGCAAAACTTCCCGGATCCTGGCTGCGAGAGTTGTCTTGAAGCGGCAGGCTGACTATAACGCGCAGGGAAAGTAAACGATCCGGTAAAGCCTGGGCATCCTATCGATGCCTTGTGCGTTCATGTGAGGCCTTGAGTCATGGATTACGCCTACGCCCGCCTGAATATGGTGGAGAGCCAGCTGCGCACGAACCGTGTCTTCGGAGAGCGTCTTCTGGACGCCTTTGAAACCTTGCCCCGCGAGTTGTTCGTGCCCCAGAACATTCGCAGCATTTCCTATGTCGACGAAGACCTGCACATAGGAAACGGGCGCTACCTGATGGAACCTATGGTCCTCGGGCGGCTCTTGCAGGCGGCAGACATCCAGGAGAGCGATGTCGCGCTGGATATCGGCAGTGGGACCGGTTACGCGACCGCCATTCTCGCGCGGCTGTGCAGCACGGCCGTGGGTCTTGAAAGCGATCCCGGGCTGGTGGAAACGGCCAACAACCTGCTGTCCCGCATGGAGATATCCAATGCCGTGGTGGTGCAGGGCGATCTGGCGGCGGGCTATCCCAAGCAGGCACCCTATAACGTGATCCTGATCAATGGCGGGATTGAGGAATTGCCCGATGGTCTGACCGACCAATTGGCGGAAGGGGGACGCCTCATGTGCGTGACACGCCCTTCGCCAGGCGGAATCGGCCGCGCTCGACTGTATCGCAAGGACGATGGTGTGGTTTCGAACCGGATTCTCTTCGATGCCTCCACACCGATCCTGGAGGAGTTCCGGGCACCAGAACGTTTCGTCTTCTAGGTCGAGACGGCCCACTGGGGTTCCGTTCTACATGCAGGAGAAGAGTGGAACAGCATATTTTCGCGCAACGAATCCGGACTCGAGACTGGCTGCAGGCGCTTGAAGCCTCTATTGTCTGGAGAACTCTGCCAAAGTAGCTGAGGCCTGGCAGGGGCCAGGATGAAAGCGAACAGCATGCCGATGAACCGTCTGCCAATACCAAGCCCCTTGCCTTCCTGTGAAGCTGTCGGCCCTATCCGGAAGGTGTTGCGGGCAAGTCTGCTGGCAAGCGGCCTGTTGCTGACTGCGGCAACAGGGGGGCAGGCACAGGAATTCCAGCTTCTGGATGCGCTGGAGAATGCCTACGAATCCAACCCCCGGCTGAAGGCGGCGCGCGCCGAGCTTGGTGCGGTAAACGAGCGGGTTCCCCAGGCCCTTTCCGGCTGGCGTCCCACAGTTCAGGTCACGGCCTCGGCCGGCAAGGAACGCTCGTTCAGCGAAGGCGGCGGTTTTTCGGCTGGAGCCGGCGGCAACAGCGGTCGAATTCAGGAAACGACGACACCGCGTCAAGGTGCGATCGAGATCGTCCAGCCGCTCTATCGCGGTGGCCGTACCGTGGCCGGAACCGAGCGCGCCGAAAACGAAGTCCGGGCCCAGCGGTTTCGCCTGGAGAATACCGAGCAGACCGTTCTGCTCGATGCCGTGACCGCCTATATGGATGTCTGGCGCGACATGGCGGAAGTCCGCCTGAACGAAAACAATGAAAGTCGCCTGGCTCGGCAGTTGGAAGCGACACGCCAACGCTTCGAAGTGGGCGAGATTACACGCACCGATGTTGCGCAGGCGGAATCCCGCCTGGCCGGCGCACGTGCCGAGCGCATTGCCGCTGAGGGCCGCTTGAACTCCAGCCGTGCCGTTTTCCGGGAAGTGATCGGACGCGAAGCGGCAGAGGACCTGTCAGCCCCCGAAGCCGTCGAGGGGATGCCTGAGTCCCTGTCCACAGCCATAGCTCTGGCAGAGGAAAGCAACCCTTCGCTTCAGGCTGCGCAGTTCGATGAGCGGGCTGCCGAACGGCAGGTTCGGGAACGGGAAGGGGAGTTGTTGCCCGAAATACAGCTGCGCGGACGCCTTTCAGCGGGTCGAGAGACCAGTTTTGCGGGCTCGAAGAACGAGGCTGCCAGCTTAATGGCCGAGGTGACGATCCCGATCTACCAGGCGGGTCTGGTGTCCAGTCAAGTGAGAGAGGCCAAGCAGGTCGAGAACCAGCGCCGCCTGGAGGGCGAGGTCTCGCGCCGCAATGTGCGGCAGGAAACGGTGACGGCCTGGGAAGAATGGACTTCATCCCAGGCGCAGATTACATCCCTTCAGGCACAGATCGAAGCGGCTGAAGTCGCGCTGGAAGGCGTTCAGCAGGAAAATGCAGTCGGGGCGCGCACGCTCCTGGATGTCCTGGACCAGGAGCAGGAACTGCTGGATGCGCAGGTCAGCCTGGTTCGTGCACGGCGCGAGGATATCGTTGCAAGCTTTCGGCTGCTCTCGGCCATCGGCCGCCTAACGGCAGAGGAACTGGGGCTGGATGTGGCCTATTACGAGCCGGAAGAGGACTACAGGGCCGTGCGGGATTCGTGGTTCGGGTTGAGCACGCCTTCGGAATAAGTTAATCCGGTACATTCAGTGTGTTTATAGACACACGCGTGGGAGAGCAGCCATGAGCAATCCGGACGGGCAGGGTGAACCGTCGATGGAAGAGATTCTGGCATCAATTCGCCGGATCATTTCCGAGGACGACAAGGAACAGTCTGAAGAAACCGGTCAGGAGGCCGGTGAGTCTGCACAGGCAGGTTCGGAGGCCCTTTCGGCCACGGAAAGTGCCGATGATGACATCCTGGACCTGACCGATAAAGCCGAAGACCCAGGTGAGGGGGGCAGCGAGTCTGCCTCAGCCGAGGACACCGCATTTGCCGAAAACCCGGAAGCGGATGCAATTCCGGGCGCCCTGCCGGAAGACTCTGCGCCTGTGGCGGAAGAAGCTGTTCCCGACCCCTTCGCAGCTCTGGAGGAAGCAGGTTTCGGCGATGAATTGGCGAATGCCCAGGAGGATGGTCAGGATGACGCCGTCGATGATTTTGGTGACATGACAGGTGCCGAAACCCAGGGCGACATGACATCCATGCCTGAACCGAATCTTGAGGAAGATACCAGCCAGACAGAAAGCGCGATGGATGACGGCCTTGGAGGCAACGCAGTGCAGGATGAACCGGAGGCGCCGATGAGCAGGGACAACAGCGAGGAAGGCCTCGTTTCGAGCGCCACCGCCGCGGCAACGGTTGCGGCGCTTTCGGAAGCATCGCGCGATGTCCGAAGCCAGGCGCGCGCGGCTGAAGACCTTCCCATTCAAAGCGACAAGACCTTGGAGGGACTTGTCCGGGAAGCCGTCAAGCCGCTGTTGAAGGACTGGTTGGACCAGAATCTTGCACCCCTGGTCGAACGCGTCGTACGTGAGGAGGTTCGTCGCATGGTCCGCCGCGCGGAAGACGACTGAACCCCGAAAGCCAACACCGCTCCATTTCCGGGAACAGATTGAGTTTCCCCGTATTTTCCGCTGTCCAGAAGAACAATGGCTGAACAATCAGAGACGACTACGAATCCCGGCGAACTGGAAAAGACATACCGCCCGTCCGAGGTTGAGGCGCGCCAGTACCAGGCCTGGCGCAATAGCGGCGCCTTCCGCTGTGACCCGGATTCCGACAGGAAGCCCTATGTGATCATGATGCCGCCGCCCAACGTCACGGGCAGCCTGCACATGGGCCACGCGCTGACCTTCACGATCCAGGATATCCTGATCCGCTATCATCGCATGATCGGACGCGACGCGCTTTGGCAGCCCGGGTCGGATCACGCCGGCATCGCCACCCAGATGGTTGTGGAGCGCAACCTGGCCGCCGAAGGCATGACGCGCCACGACCTGGGGCGCGAAAAGTTCCTGGAAAAGGTCTGGGAGTGGAAGGCCCAATCGGGGGGCAGCATAACGCAGCAACTGACGCGCCTGGGTGCATCGGCCGACTGGTCGCGCGAACGCTTCACCATGGACGACGGTTTATCGGAGGCCGTGCGCCGGGTTTTCGTCTCTCTCTATCGCGAAGGGCTGATCTACCGCGACCAGCGCCTGGTGAACTGGGACCCCAAGCTGCACACCGCCATCTCGGACCTTGAGGTGCAGCAGGAAGAGGTCGACGGCCACCTCTGGCACTTCCGCTATCCCGTGGAAGGCGAGGAGGGGCGTTATCTGATCGTTGCCACAACGCGTCCCGAGACCATGCTTGGTGACAGCGGCGTCGCAGTTCATCCCGAGGACGAGCGCTATGGCGACCTGGTCGGCAAGCATTGCATCCTGCCTTTGGTGGGACGCCGTCTGCCCATCGTTGCCGACGACTATGCCGATCCGGAGACCGGGACGGGTGCGGTGAAGATGACGCCCGCGCATGACTTCAACGACTTCGAGGTCGGGCGGCGTCATGACCTGGAGGTCATTAATATCCTGGATAAGGATGCCTGCCTGAACGACAACGTGCCGGACGCCTATCGCGGCCTGGATCGCTACGAGGCCAGAAAGCGTGTGGTGGCCGACATGGAGGCCGAGGGGCTGCTGGAGCAGGTGGACGATCATCGCCACACCGTGCCCCATGGGGATCGCTCCGGCGTGGCCATCGAGCCCTGGCTGACCGACCAGTGGTTCTGCGATGCCAAGACACTGGCTGCCCCCTGTGTGGAGGCGGTGAAGGACGGGCGGCTGCGCTTCGTGCCGAAGCAGTGGGAAAACACCTTCTTCGAGTGGATGCGCAATATCCAGCCCTGGTGCATCTCCCGCCAGATCTGGTGGGGACACCAGATACCGGCCTGGTACGGTCCCGATGGACATATCTTTGTCGAGGAAACCGTCGATGCGGCCCGCGCGGCGGCACAGGCCCACTATGGCAAGCATGTGGACCTGGTGGCGGACGAGGATGTGCTGGACACCTGGTTCAGCTCGGCACTCTGGCCCTTCTCGACCCTGGGGTGGCCCGAGGACACTCCCGAAGTGCAGCGCGACCTTGCACGCTATTACCCGGGCGACGTGCTGGTCACGGGATTCGACATCATCTTCTTCTGGGTGGCCCGCATGATGATGATGGGTCAGCACTTCATGGAGGATGTGCCCTTCCGCGACATCTACATCCATGCCCTGGTGCGCGACCAGCATGGCCAGAAGATGTCCAAGTCAAAGGGCAACATCATCGATCCGCTGGAGATGATCGATAATTATGGCAGTGATTCCCTGCGTTTCACGCTGGCCGCACTGGCCGTTCCGGGAAGGGATGTGAAACTGGATCCCTCGCGTGTCGAAGGCTATCGCAACTTCATCACCAAGCTGTGGAACGCGGCGCGCTTCTGCCTGATGAACCAGGCTGAACTGCCCGCAGGTTTTGATCCTGCCGACAACAGCACGGCACTCAACCGCTGGATCGTCAGCGAGGTTTGCCAACTGCGCGCCGACATCGACTCAGCGCTTGAGAGCTATCGCCTGGATGAAGCCGCCGGCCGCCTCTATCACTTCATCTGGCACAGCTTCTGCGACTGGTACATCGAGTTCGCCAAGCCCCAGCTCGAGAACGCCGAGACAACGGCAGAGACGCGCGCCACCATGGCCTGGACCATGAATGCCCTCCTGCGACTTCTGCATCCCTTTGCGCCCTTCGTGACGGAGGAACTCTGGAGTCGCTTCGGAGGCGAGGGGCTGTTGATCACCGCCCAGTTGCCAGAGGATCGCCAGGACCTGCGTGCGCCCTCGGCCGTGAGCGAAATGGAATGGCTGATCGCCCTGATCTCGGAGATACGGGCCTTGCGCGGCGAAATGAATGTTCCGGCGGGCAGCCATGTCTCTCTGGTGGTCAAGGATGGCGCCGAGGAAACGGACGAGCGATTGAAGCGGCACGCCGATCTGTTGAAGCGTTTGGCCCGGGTTGATTCGCTTGAGATGGCCATGACCGACCTGCCGGCCGATGCGGCGACCTTCGTGATGCAGGAAGCAACGATGGGCATTCCACTTGGCAATGTCATCGACATTGCGGAAGAGCGCCAGCGCTTGGAGCGGGAACTCGACAAGCTGTCGAAGGAGATTGCCAAGCTGGACGGCAAGCTGTCCAACGCGCAGTTCCTGGAGAAGGCCCCGGCTGCCGTGGTCGAGGAGCAGCGGCAGCGCCGTGAGCAGATCGCACAAAGCCGTGAAAAGCTTGCTGGCAGCTTGGAGCGCCTGGCAAGCTTGTAATCTTCTGCCTATTAGAGGCGTTCGCCGCGTCAAAAAGGCCATGGAGCCGTCCGCCGGCATTCGCTAGGCTTCAACAGATATAGACTTGCGCTCCACGCGCCAGAATCGCACGTCATCAGGAGACTGACCCATGCCTCTCGACTCGCCAAACAAGAAGTACGACAAGTCACGCCTGCCAAGCCGTCATGTTTCGGTGGGCCCGGGCAAGGCCCCGCACCGTTCCTATTACTATGCCATGGGGATGACGGAAGAGCAGGTGCAGCAGCCCTTCGTCGGTGTGGCGACCTGCTGGAACGAGGCGGCGCCCTGCAATATTGCGCTCTCCCGCCAGGCACAGGTGGTCAAGACAGGTGTGGAAACGGAAGGCGGCACACCGCGCGAATTCACGACCATCACCGTCACCGACGGAATCGCGATGGGGCACCAGGGCATGAAGTCTTCCCTGGTCAGTCGCGAAGTGATCGCCGACTCCGTCGAGCTGACCATGCGCGGACACTGCTATGATGCCTTGGTCGGCCTTGCGGGCTGTGACAAGTCCCTTCCGGGCATGATGATGGCCCTGTTGCGCATGAACGTGCCCGGCGTCTTCATGTATGGCGGCTCGATCCTGCCGGGCCGCTACAAGGGCAAGGACGTGACGGTCCAGGACGTCTTCGAGGCAGTCGGCTCGCACCAGGCCGGCAACATGAACGACGAGGATCTGCACGAACTGGAATGCGTGGCCTGTCCGTCTGCCGGGTCCTGTGGCGGCCAGTTCACGGCCAACACCATGGCCTGTGTTTCGGAAGCTATTGGGCTGGCCCTGCCAGGCTCAGCCGGTGCACCGGCGCCCTACGAAAGCCGCGATGCCTATGCCGAGGCCAGTGGCGAGGCTGTAATGCGCCTGCTGGCCGCCAACATCCGGCCGCGCGACATCGTCACCCGTAAGTCATTGGAGAATGCGGCGCGTATCGTCGCGGCTTCCGGTGGGTCCACGAACGCGGCCCTGCACCTGCCGGCCATGGCACACGAGGCGGGGATCGATGATTTCGACCTGCACGAGGTGGCGCGTATTTTCAAGGAGACCCCCTATATTGCGGATCTGAAGCCGGGTGGCCGTTACGTGGCCAAGGACCTTTTCGAGATCGGTGGCGTGCCGGTCCTGATGAAGGCCATGCTGGAAGGCGGTTACCTGCATGGGGACTGCCTGACCGTGACTGGCAAGACCATGGCGGAAAACCTTGAAGAGATTGAATTTCCGACGGATCAGGACATCATCCGTCCGGCCAGCAATCCGATCACCAAAACCGGTGGAGTCGTGGGGCTTCGCGGGACCCTGGCCCCCGAAGGCGCTATCGTGAAGGTGGCCGGTATGAAGAACCAGAAGTTCCGCGGAACGGCACGTTGTTTCGACAGCGAGGAGCAGGCTTTCGAGGCAGTGCAGCGACGTGAGTACAACGAGGGCGATGTGATCGTCATTCGTTACGAGGGACCGAAGGGCGGTCCTGGCATGCGCGAGATGCTGTCCACCACGGCCGCCATCTATGGTCAGGGCAGGGGCGACAGTGTGGCCCTGATTACCGATGGGCGCTTCTCCGGTGCGACCCGCGGTTTCTGCATTGGCCATGTCGGCCCGGAGGCCGCCGTTGGCGGCCCCATCGGCCTGCTTGAGGATGGCGATATCATCGTCATCGATGCGGTGGAAGGCATCCTGGACGTGGAGCTTTCCGAGGACGAGTTGGAAGCCCGGCGCAAGAAGTGGCAGCCGCGCGGGACCGACTACAACTCAGGTGCGCTCTGGAAGTATGCACAAACGGTTGGCTCGGCCGAGAAGGGGGCTGTGACACACCCAGGAGGTAAGGCGGAGACGCATTGCTACGCCGACATCTGAGGCCACACTTACATTCTTCCGTGATTGAAGGGCGGGCAGACCGGTTTCTGCCCGCCCTTTTTCTTGGGAGACATAAGTCGAGGCGTTACTTGCGGCGGCTGTTACGGCGACGCAATCGGACGCCCTGGGGCGGCGGTCGCCCATCGAACAGCTGCACGGTCTTGTAGCGAAAGGGAATGACCAGCAGCAAACCCGTGATGAAACCGCCGATATGGGCCCACCAGGCGACGCCCTGATAGCCCTCGCCACCCGTTGCCCCCATGACCTGCATGACAAACCAGACGATCAGCAGGATCCAGGCCGGCAGGAACAGCGGAATGATGATGACGGGAACCAGGATCTTCGAGCGGGGATGGAGCAGCAGATAGGCACCCAGCACGCCGGAGACGGCTCCACTGGCCCCGATGGTGGGTACCGTGGCCTGCGCATTGAGGAGATAATGCACCAATCCGGCTGCAATTCCGCACAGCAGGTAGAAGGCCAGGAACCGCAGGTGGCCCATGGAATCCTCGATGTTGTCCCCGAAAACGAAGAGGAACAGCATGTTGCCTAGCAAATGCATGAAACTGCCGTGCAGGAACTGGTAGCTGATCAGGGTCAGGAAGGGCGGCAGCTGTTCCAGTTCGGGCGGCAACGAGGCCGTACCGTCCAGCACGGCCGGTATGAAACCGAAACCGTGGATGATCGAAAGGTAGCGATGGCTACCCCCGGCCGTCTGCTCGAAATAGAGGTATACACACAGGACGATCAGCCCCCAGGTCACCCAGGGGTAACGCAGGAAACGCCGCGGGTTGTTGTCCATCAGGGGCAGGAAGGCCATGGCTCGGTGCCCGCTTTTCTATAGCGGTCAGGCCGCTACTTGACACCAGATGGGGGTGTGATCCGAAGCCTTCTCCTGGCCTCTGGGAGTCCGATCTATTCCGCAGTCTTCCAGCCGGTCGGCGGCCTGGGGCGAGAGCAGAAGGTGATCGATCCGGATGCCGTGGTCATTGTCCCAGGCGCCTTTCTGGTAATCCCAGTAGGTAAAGGCACGTGCCTGGTCAGGGTGCAGGGCGCGATAACCATCAGTGTACCCGCTGTAGACCAGTCTGCGCAGCGCCGCTCGGCTTTCCGGCTGGAAAAGGGCATCATCCCGCCAGGCTTCGGCATCATAGCAATCCCGTTCCTCGGGTATGACGTTGTAGTCCCCGCCCAGGACGACCGGCTGCTCGCTTGCAAGAAGCTGCCTTGCGTGCTCATGCAGGCGCTGCATCCACTTCAGTTTATAGGTGAACTTCTCGCTGCCCAGGGGATTGCCATTCGGCAGATAGATGGACGCGACGCGCAGGCCGAAGGTGGTGGCTTCCAGGTAGCGCGCTTGGCCGTCGTTGCCATCATCGCCGGGCAGGTCGGAAAGTGGGTCTTCCAACTCGTCACGGGAAAGAATGGCCACGCCATTGTAGCTTTTCTGCCCGCGAACCAGGCAGTAGTACCCCTTTTCCTCGAACTCCATACGCGGGAAGTTCTCTTCCTGGCATTTCAGTTCCTGCAGCAACAGGACATCGGGGGCCGCTTCATCCAGCCAGGCCAGCACATTGGGAAGGCGGGCCTTGATGGAGTTCACGTTCCAGGCGGCAAGCTTGACCATGACAATCCTTCGAATCTGAAAACGGCACCGGCGTTATAGCACCGATGCCGCCATTGTTCAGCCTGGAACCCTCTCTATCGGCGGGAACGACACTTCAGATGGAAAAGCTGGTGCCGCAGCCGCAGGAGGAACTGGCATTGGGATTGTTGATGGCAAAGTAGGAGCCGATCAGGTCTTCGATGAAATCGACCTGCGAGCCCTCGAGAAGTTCCAGTGAAATGGAATCCACGACCACCTTCGCGCCCTCGCGTTCGAAGAGACGGTCGTCCTCATTCACCTTGTCGTCGAAGGCGAAGGAATATTGAAAGCCGCTGCAGCCACCGCCGGAAACGGTGATGCGCAGCATCATGTCCGGGGTTTCCTCGGCCTGTGCCAGGGTGTTGATGCGTCTGGCGGCGCTCTCGCTGAGGCTGAGGGCGTCCTGCGGCTGCAGCGTGTCTGATGTTTCTGTAATGGCCGTCATGATCACGTCCTCTTGAAGCTGTTCTGCTAGATGTAATCCAGAATCCTTTGTGATTAAAGGGAGGCGCGCCTAAAGTCGCGATTGTCTGTCCGGACATGCACCCGTATCTTGTCGTTATCATGATGAATCCTGCCACTTTCGCGCCTTATGCCTGCGTTCCGGATCGAACACGCGGCCGCAAGCTTCCTGAAGAGGAAAGCCGGACACGCTCCGTGTTTCAACGCGACCGGGATCGGATTATCCATTCCGGGGCCTTTCGCAAGCTGCAGTACAAGACACAGGTCTTCGTCTACCACGAAGGCGATTACTACAGGACGCGCCTGACCCATTCCGTCGAGGTGGCTCAGATCGCCCGTTCCATCGCTCGCCAGTTGCAGCTCAACGAGGATCTTGCAGAAGCCGTGGCTCTGGCCCACGACCTGGGGCACACGCCCTTTGGACATGCCGGGGAGGACGCACTGAAAGAGGCGATGGAAGGCCAGGGTGGATTCGATCACAACGAGCAGACCTTTCGCATCCTGACCTTGCTCGAGGAACGTTATGCAGCCTTCAACGGCCTGAACCTGACATGGGAAACCCTGGAAGGGGTGGCCAAGCACAACGGTCCCGTTTCCAATCCGCGTGAAAGCTTGGAAAGCTTCTGCCGGGAATTCGACCTGGAACTGGGCAGTTATGCCAGTCTGGAGGCCCAGGTTGCGGCCCTGGCCGACGACATTGCCTATGTGAATCACGATCTGGCCGACGGGCTGCGTGCACAGCTGTTCACGATTGACGATCTGCTGGATCTGCCGCTGCTGGGTGACCTGTTCAACCAGGTTGGGCAGGCGTATCCCGGCGTCGATGAGGGGCGCCTTGTGCACGAGGTTATCCGTCGCCTGATCGACCTAATGGTCAATGACCTGCTGCAGGAAACGAACAGGCACCTTGAAGAGTCATCTCCGGGCAGTGCCGATGCGGTGCGGGCTCAATCGGGCCCGCTGGTCGCCTTCTCGGATGAAATGCGCATGGACATCGAGACCCTGCGCAGCTTTCTGTTTCAGCGTATGTACCGGCATTACCAGGTCAACCGCATCACCTCGAAGGCACGGCGTGTCCTGAAGCAACTGTTCCAGGTCTATCTGGACGAGCCCAATTGCCTGCCGCATGACTGGCAGAGCAAACTTGACATGTCTGGTTCCGAGGACCAAAGGGCACGGATCGTTGCGGATTATGTTGCCGGCATGACGGATCGCTACGCGCTGGAATCTCACGAGACACTCTTCAATCCCTACATTCGGCTTTGATCAACGAAAAATGAACATTTTCAATACATTCGAAAGCAGTCTTCATGCTTCGATCGAATCGCTCTGCAAGGAGGACCGGCTGCCGGCCGGCCTGGATCTGACGCGTTTGACGGTGGAGCCGCCGCGGGATCCGGATCATGGGGACCTCTCGACCAATGCAGCCATGGTCCTTGCCAAGCAGGCCGGGCGCAAGCCACGCGAGCTTGCGGACTTAATTGCTGAGCGATTGCGGGGCCTTGAGGGCGTGGAAACCGTCGAGATCGCGGGGCCAGGCTTCATCAATCTGCGACTGTCCGACCGGTTCTGGCAGTCGATGCTGTCGGAAATCTTGAAGAACGGCGAAGCCTATGGAGAGTCGCGGATTGGCGAAGGACAGTCCGTGAACGTGGAATATGTCTCGGCCAATCCGACCGGACCTTTGACCGTGGGGCATGCCCGTGGGGCCGTGGTCGGCGACGCGCTGGCGTCCCTGCTTCAGAAAACCGGTCACAAGGTAACCCGGGAATATTATGTGAACGATGCAGGCGGGCAGGTCGACACCCTGGCCAGGTCCGTCTACCTGCGTTACCGCGAAGCCCTGGGTGAGGAGATCGGGACTATCCCGGAAGGCATGTATCCCGGCGCCTATCTCTGTGAGGTGGGCCAGGCCTTGGCCGAGCGGGATGGGCGCAAGTGGATGGATTGCGAGGAATCCGAGTGGTTGGCGCCGGTGCGCAGCTTTGCCGTCGAACGCCTGATGGACTTGATCCGCGAAGATCTCAAGGCCGTGGGCATCGAGCACGATGTCATCCGTTCCGAGAAGGAACTGGTTGAGGCCGGTGCGGTGCAATCCGTTATTGAGCGCTTGAAGGAGAAGGACCTGCTCTACACCGGTGTGTTGGAGCCGCCCAAGGGCAAGAAACCGGAGGATTGGGAAGCAAGACCCCAGACCCTGTTCCGTGCGACCGACTTTGGTGATGACGTGGATCGCCCGATCCTGAAATCGGACGGCTCCTGGACCTATTTCGCCAATGACATGGCCTATCACCTGGACAAAGCGAACAGGGGGCACACCACCCTGATCGATGTCCTGGGCGCGGATCATGGCGGATACGTGAAGCGAATGAAGGCGGCCGTCAAGGCCCTGACGGATGACACCACGGCGCTGCACATCATCCTTTGCCAACTCGTGAAGCTGACCCGCGATGGCGAAGAGATAAAGATGTCCAAGCGATCCGGGAACTTCATCACCTTGCGTGAAGTCGTGGATGAAGTGGGCAAGGATGTCCTGCGCTTCATCATGCTAACCCGTAAGAACGATGCGCCACTGGACTTCGACCTGGCGCAGGTCATGGAGGAGTCCAAGGACAATCCGGTTTTTTACGTGCAGTATGCGCATGCCCGCATACGTTCGGTTCTACGCCATGCGGAAAAGGAATTGCCTTCGGTTGGGCAGGGCTTGAGTCAATTGTCGGACGCGCCCCTGCATCGCTTGACCGACTCCGCGGAATTGGCCGTGATTAAGAGATTGGCAAGCTGGCCACGCCTTGTGGAAGCTTCGGCGCAGGCCTATGAACCGCACAGGATCGCATTCTTTTTGAACGATCTTGCTTCGGATTTCCATGGCCTCTGGACGAAAGGCAAGGACAATGAGGAGTTGCGCTTTCTTCTGCCAGCCGATCCTGAACTCACCCAGGCGCGGCTCGCCTTGCTTCAAGCTGTGGCGCTGGTCATTGCGTCGGGCCTGAATATCTTCGGGGTGCGTCCTGTCGAGGAGATGCGTTGATGACCTATGATCCCCGTTTTTCCTGGAACAATGAAGGTTCTCCGGGAGAGCTTCAGGGGGAACAGCGGCCGCCGCGCAAGCCCAAGGGCGGTGGGCAAGGACCGCGACGCCTGATCCCCGCTGTGGTCGCCGTCCTCGGTCTTCTGCTTTTTGCAGGCATTGTCTGGTACGCCTATTCCTGGGGACGCAGTGATGGTGCGTCAGAAGCCATTCCGGTCGTCCAGGCGCCGGAAGGGCCGGAAAAGGAGGCTCCCGAGAATCCAGGCGGCATGGAAGTGCCCTATCAGGATACCCTGGTCCTGAATCCTGGCAACGGGCAGGACAAAGGGCAGGAGGTTGAGCGGCTGCTGCCGCCTCCCGAAGAGCCGGTTGAGCGCGAACAGGCGGAGCCTTCCGAGGCACCGGCTGATGAAGAAACGGCTGAACTCGATACAACGCGCGAAGATGTGCTCCCCGAGCCCACTGCCGAGGAAGCCGAGGAAACAGGGGCCGCTTCCGAGGAGTCCAGTGATATGGAAGTGGCTGACACGAACGACTCTCCCCAGGAGGCTCAAGAGCTGACGGCGGAGAGTGATGGTGAGGCAGAACCTTCCGAAGAAGGTGGGACTGAGGAAACGGAGCCGGAAACAGAGGCAACGACAGCGGAAGAGGCTGCCGCTACAGACGCTACAGAAACAGCCGACAGCAGCCAGGCGGTTGCCGAGGCTTTTCGTATACAGCTTGCCGCCGTGCGCTCCACCGAGGCTGCAGAGGCCGAATGGCAGAGACTGCAAGGCAAGCATGAAGCCCTGTTGGGCTCTCTCACGCTGAATATTGAACGGGCCGACCTGGGCGACCAGGGTGTCTATTACCGCATTCAGGCAGGGCCGCTTTCGGACAAGCAGGCGGCCGAAACCCTGTGCGAAGATCTCAAGTCAAGGGATCAGGCCTGCCTCGTCAGAAGTCCGCAATGACAACAGATGAGAGTAAGGATCCTGCAGCCCCTCGCGCCGTCATTTTCGGCTGTGAGGGAACCCGGCTCTCAGATGAGGAGCGCCGTTTTTTCCAGCAGGCCGATCCACTGGGGTTCATCCTCTTCGCGAGAAATATCGAGTCCCCCGATCAGGTGCGTGGTCTTGTCGCTGATCTTCGGGCGACGGTCGGCCGGCATAATGCGCCTGTTCTGATTGATCAGGAGGGTGGGCGAGTACAGCGCCTGAAGCCTCCCCAGTGGCGAAAGCTGCCCCCGGCGGAACCCTTCGGGCAACTCTGGGAGCAGGCGCCCGAGAAGGCCGGACGGGCGGCCTGGCTGCATGGCTATACAATCGCTCTGGAGCTGGCGGAACTCGGCATTTCGGTCGATTGCCTGCCCTGCCTGGATCTGCGCTTTCCCGGCGCCCATGACATCATCGGCGACCGGTCCTTCGGTGCCGATACCGAACAGATAACCCAACTGGGCGAGGCCGTGTCTCGCGGCCTCATTGCTGGCGGTGTCCTGCCTGTGGCCAAGCACATACCCGGTCACGGGCGGGCTTTGGTCGATAGCCACGAGAAACTGCCAAGGGTGACAGCCACGCTCGAACAGCTTGGGTCCTCTGATTTCGAGCCGTTCCGGAACCTGGCCTGGCTGCCGTGGGCCATGACGGCACATGTCGTTTATCAGGCTGTCGATGCTGTCAACCCGGCAACGACCTCGCCACGAATCATTCGGGAGATCATTCGCGAGGGTATTGGTTTTAACGGGCTGTTGCTGTCGGATGATATCTCCATGAAGGCCCTCGCAGGTAATTTTTCGGACCGCACGGCCAAGGCGCTGGCGGCAGGCTGTGATGTTGTTTTGCATTGCAACGGGGATGCCGAAGAGATGCAGGCGATAGCGGCGGCTGCGACCCCCATGACAAAGGCCGCGATGGGACGCCTGGAAAAAAGTTTTCAACTTCCTCGAGGTGACGGGTTAGCATTCCCGGATGCCGTGGAGGAATTGGAGGAACTCCTGTCTTGACCGGTCAGGATTTTGCCGAGGACGAGAAGAACGAGACATCAGCCCTTCAGGATGAGGAACGTCTGCGCCTGGACCTGGAAGGCTTCGAAGGGCCGATTGACGTTCTGCTGCAATTGTCTCGCGACCAGAAGGTCGATCTGACCCGTATTTCCATCCTGGCACTGGCCGAGCAGTATCTGGAGTTCATCCGGGCGGCCCGCCAGTTGCGCTTGGAACTGGCAGCGGATTATCTGGTCATGGCGGCCTGGCTGGCATATCTGAAATCCCGTCTTTTGCTTCCCGAACCCGAAGACAATGAGGAGCAGCCGACCGGACCGGAAATGGCGGCCGCCTTGAGGTACCAGCTGCAACGCCTGGAGGCGATGCAGACGGCGGGCGAAGAGCTCTTCGCCCAACCTCAGCTGGGACAACTGCGTTGGGGCCGCGGGATGCCGGAAGATCTCTCACCTGAACAGCGCGTTGTGTACGACGTCAGCCTCTATGATCTCTTGCAGTCCTATGGACAGATGCGCGCGCGCAATACGGCCCCGTCATCGCTGCGCGTTCTCTCGCTCAATCTTTACTCGGTTGAAAACGCCATAAAGCGCCTTTCCGGGCTGGTCGGGAAAACGCCGGGGTGGCACAGCTTGATGAACTTTCTGCCTTACGACTTGCAGGATGGGCTATCGCGGCGGTCGGCCGTAGCCAGCACCTTTGTGGCCAGCCTGGAGCTTTGCAAATCAGGGCAGCTGGAAATTCGTCAGGACGGAACCTTCGGTCCCATCTACTTGCGGCCGCGCGAGACAATCCAGAACATTGAAGACAGTTGACACAATGGATGAAGAGCAGCGTTTCAAGACATTGAGGCTACTGGAGGCTGTTCTCTTCGCGTCAGAAACCCCACTGACCGAAAAGCAACTGGCTGCCTATTTCCCCGAAGATGCCGATCTGGCAACACAGCTTGAAGCGTTGCAGGCCCAGTATGCCAATCGAGGCGTTGTTCTGGAGCAGGTGAACAATGCCTGGGCCTTCCGCACGGCAGCGGATCTGGGCCCCGATCTTCGACGTGAAAAGACAACCTACAAGAAGCTTTCCAAGGCGGCCGTGGATACCCTGGCCATCATTGCCTATCACCAACCGGTGACCCGTGCCGAGATCGAGGAGATACGCGGGGTCAGTCTTTCAAAGGGCACCCTGGATACCTTGCTGGAAGCCGAATGGGTCAAACCAAGGGGCCGCCGGCGCACCCCGGGACGTCCCTTGACCTGGGGAACAACAGAGTCCTTCCTGGATCATTTCGGCCTGGAAAGTCTGTCCCTCCTGCCAGGTGTCGAGGAACTCAAGGCGGCCGGCTTGCTGGATACGCGACCGGCAATTACGGCACTCGGCGAAAGAGGGCTCCTGGGAGCTGATGCCCAACAGGGGGAAGGGGAGACAGAGGCTGGAAAGGAAGAAGACAGTCTGGATGAACAGGAACTCGACTCCCTGATTCAGGACGAATTTTCCCGAAGCGAATCCGACGGCGGAGAATCCCGGACGTCGATTAAACCCTGGGAAGACGGGGACGAACCGGAGGCGGATGAAGAGGGCTCTGAGCGAAGCTGAATTCCAGAGGCTCGCTCTTGCAATGGATTGTCTTCCCCCCTCTGGCCGCTTAGGTTCTGCATGAACTTCTCCACTGAGTATTGATGTCCAAGATGGAAGCCCTTGCCTTCGAATCCGTACGCCACCGCTTCGGACAGGTGACGGCGGTCGATAATGTCAGCATGACTGTCGATCGCGGGGAACTGGTCTGTCTTCTGGGGCCATCCGGTTGCGGGAAAACCACCATGCTGCGGTTGGCGGCGGGACTCGAGCGCCTGCAGCAGGGGCGCATCGTGATGGCGGGCGAGATCGTTGCCGACGGCAAGGTCGATGTTTCTCCCGAATCGCGCCACGTTGGACTGGTGTTCCAGGATTTCGCCCTGTTTCCGCACCTGAGCGTCGCACAGAACGTGGCCTTCGGACTCAAGGGAGAGTCCCGCGAACTGCGCGAGAAGCGCGTCAAGCAGGCCCTTGCCCAGGTTTCGATGGAAAATTTCGGGAGTGCCTATCCGCACACCCTTTCGGGTGGACAGCAGCAGCGCATAGCGCTGGCGCGGGCCCTGGCGCCAAAACCCGCTGTCGTTCTGCTGGATGAACCTTTTTCCGGCCTGGATATGCGCCTGCGGAACGAAGTCAGGGACCAGACATTGCACATCCTGAAGCAATCGGGCGCCGCCACCTTGATGGTAACGCACGACCCGGAAGAGGCGATGTTCATGTCGGACAGGATTGCCTTGATGAACCAGGGACGTCTGGTCCAGACGGATCGGCCCGTCGATCTTTACTACAGTCCGGTGAACGCCTTTGCCGCTTCCTTTCTCAATGACACGAACCAGCTTACGGGCGTGGTCCACGATGGCGCCGTCGAGACGGCACTCGGGCGCCTGGAGGCTGAAAGCCTGCAGGACGGGCAGGGGGCGCAAATCCTTATTCGGCCGGAAGCCATCAAGCTGCTGCCGCCAGGGGCAAACGCCGGATCGGGGCGCAGTCCTGCGCGCGTGATCACATCAAAGCTTCTCGGACGCAGCAGTCTTGTGCACCTGTCCGTGGACAACAACGGCCAGGAAGCCCTGCATCTTCATGCACGTGTGCCCGGGCGCTTCCTTCCAGCGGAGGGAGAGATCTTCAGCCTGGACCTGGATTTCAATCAAACCTTCGTCTTTCCCGATTCAGATTTGAACTGATTGAAGGACACACGTTGCGGGGCGCACAGCTTTTTGCGATAGTTCGGCGAACAGAGGCGTAAGTTTGAATTAGCAGGAGACCCCTTATGGGTGCGATCCCGACAGAAGAATATCTCTTGGTTGCTTTCACAGGTTCTTTCAGCATCTGGCACTGGCTGATCGTGTTGGCCGTTGTGCTGATCCTTTTCGGCGGTGGTGGAAAGATCCCGAAATTGATGAAGGACCTTGGCAGCGGTATCACGCAGTTCAAGCGTGGTATGAAGGAAGAGGACAAGTCCGAAGGTGAAGAGGATGACGGCAGCGAGAAGCCGGCCTTGAACCGTGACGAAACCTCGACCGCACAAAGCGAGAAGGTCGACGAAGACAAGAAACAGAAAGCTGCCAACGGCTGAGTTGGGCTCCACAGCCTGGACGAACCAGCTGCCGTTAACGGCCCTCTAGGACAGACCCCATGCTCGATTTCGGCTGGAGTGAAATGGCGCTTGTCGTCTTTCTGGCGCTGATCATACTCGGCCCAAAAGACCTGCCGCGCGCCCTGCAAGGACTAGGCCGCATGATGCGCAAGGTGCGCGCTATGGGGCGCGAGTTTCAATCGGGACTCGATGAAATTGTACGGGATTCAGAGCTTCAAGAGGCCAGGAAGTCCATCGAATCCGTGCGCAAGGGCAAGCTCAAGGGCATGGTCGAGGAATCCATTGATCCTGACGGTGAGCTGAACAAGGAACTGAACGACGTTGACCGAACGGCACGTCAATCCGCTGAGTCGAAATCGTCATCTGCGAAATCATCCTCGGGCAAGTCTTCAGCGGGCAGCAGCCAAACTGGACAGAAGAGTGCGGCGGAATCTGAGGAAGCGTCCCCCGAGCTGAAAGCCTCATCGAAGGCCGGGGAAGGGGCTACAGAGAGCAAGTCTGGAAAGAAGGCGCCTTCTTCAACAGCAGCTTCGGCCAAGAGCGGGACTGCAAAGACAACCACTTCCAACGCCAAGGGCTCTCAGCGCAAGACGACCTCCGGTTCCAAGGCAACAACCTCAAAGGTCGGCGGCAAGGCTTCGGGAACAGCGAAATCCGCAAGCGGTTCGAACCAGAAAACGACCGCCGCAAAAACCACTGCCCAAAAGAGCGCCCCCCAGAAGAGCTCGAATCAGGCATCGAAAAGCACAGCTGCGCGTTCTTCCTCTGCCAAGAAGGCAGATACCGGCACTGGGAAGACTGCAGCCAGCGGCAAGTCATCCGGCACTTCCGGCAAGAGCACCGCGGCTTCAAACAAGAAACAATCTGACACACAGGCGTAATCGTGGCTGAGACTGTCGACGAAGAAAAAATGCCCTTGCTCGATCATCTGATCGAGCTGCGAAAGCGTTTACTGCTCTCTGCCGCGGGCCTGCTTGTTGTATTTGTTATCTGCTTTTTCTTTGCAGAGCAGCTTTACAACTATCTCGCACAACCCTTGGCGACGCTTCTGCTGGAGCGGGGCGATGAGCGACTGGCCCGTATGATCTTCACGGACCTGACGGAGGTCTTCTTCACCTATGTGAAGGTGGCCTTCTTTTTTGCAGTCTTTCTGACCTGTCCGCTTTTCCTGACCCAGATATGGCTGTTCGTGGCCCCCGGTCTGTACAAGAACGAAAAACTGGCGCTGGGTCCCTTTCTGGTTGCCTCTCCGGTTCTTTTCTTCACGGGCGCCGCGCTGGTCTATTACATCATCCTGCCATTTGCCTGGGAGTTCTTCCTTCAGTTTGAAACCAGCGGCGGCAATGGAACGGTTCCGATTGAGCTGGAAGCCAAGGTTGGGGAATATCTCTCCCTGACCATGAAGCTGATTTTCGCCTTTGGGCTTTGCTTCCAGTTGCCGGTCCTGATGACGCTTCTGGCGCGCGTCGGCCTCGCCACGGCCGATGGCATGGCAGCCAAGCGCAAATATGCGATCGTCGGTGTTTTCATCGTTGCTGCCATCTTTACGCCCCCGGATCCGCTCAGCCAGCTCAGTCTCGCTATTCCAATCGTGGCGCTTTATGAAGTATCCATTCACTTGGCGCGCATGGTTGAGCGCAGGAAAGCGCGGCGCGAACAGGAAGAAGAAGACGAACTCTAGGTCGAGCGTGAAGTAGAGTGATGGGACGCCCGGTCCGGCAGCAACCGGCTGGTCCATGGACGTCTCATCGCCTATTCTCTATAAGCCTTGAGCGGTGAGGGACTCGCCTCGCCTGTCTGATGAGCTGGGGAAAACCATGACCGCTGATTCCTTGCGATCCGCACGCATACTTGTCACCAATGATGACGGCATCCATGCCCCTGGATTGCATGCCCTGGAAAGGATTGCACACAGCCTCAGCGATGATGTCTGGGCCGTGGCGCCGGAAACGGAACAATCTGCGGCAAGTCACTCCCTGACGACACGACGCCCGCTGCGGGTTCGCCGTTTTGGGGAACGCCGGTTTGCCGTGGACGGCACTCCGACGGACTGCGTGCTGGTTGCCGTCAATTCCGTCCTGAAGGACAGGAAGCCGGACCTGGTTCTTTCCGGCATCAATCATGGTGGCAATCTTGCCGAGGACGTCGGTTATTCCGGCACGGTTGCTGCCGCCATGGAGGGGGCGCTTCTGGGCATCAAGGCGATTGCCTTCAGTCAGCTCAGGAAGGATGACAATCCAGCCAACTTCGAGATGGCAGAGCACTTTGCACCGGACATCATCAGGCAGCTCGATCGGCATTCCTGGAGTCCGGACCTGCTTTTCAACGTGAATTTTCCGGCCTTGGCTGCAGCTGATGTGAACGGGATTCGCATTGGTCGCCAGGGACGACGGGATGTGATGGTCGGGCTGGTTGAAGGACAGGATCCGGCTGGACGTCCCTATTTATGGATTGGTGATTTCGGGCCTGATCACTCAGAGGAAGAGGGTACGGATCTGGCAAGCATTCGAGAAGGCGCCATATCCATCACGCCCCTCCATCAGAATCTGACACACGAGCAATCCCTGACGGAGCTCACGGAGGTTTTTGGTGAGTCTGGCCGCACGTAAGATCCGGCTGCTCATGCAGCTCCGCAAGGCCGGCATCAACGACACCGCTGTGTTGTCGGCCATTGAACGGGTGCCGCGTGAGAACTTTGTTCCCCCCAGTTTTCGGGACCAGGCTTACGAGAACATTGCCCTTCCCATTGGCCAGGGGCAGACCTTGAGCCAACCTGAAGTCGTCGCGCTCATGACCCAGGCCCTTGAGTTGACGAAACGGCATACGGTTCTCGAAATCGGAACAGGATCGGGCTATCAGGCCTGCGTGCTCGCGCACCTGTCGCGGCGCGTTTACACCATCGAGCGTCATCGCAGCCTGCTGGAAGAGGCCACAGCCCGGATTTCCGAGTTAAGACTTCACAATGTCATGACTCGCCTGGGAGACGGCAGTCGCGGGTGGCCAGAAACTCGAAAATTCGACAGGATCATCGTGACCTGCGCCGCGGAATTTCCGCCGGAACCCCTGCTGGAGCAACTGGGTGAGGACGGGACCATGATCCTTCCCGTTGGCGGGCAGGGAAGAACGCAGGAACTGGTGCGCCTGAAGCGGGTTGGCGAAGGGATTGAGCGCAAGGAGCTGGGAATTGTGCGCTTTGTTCCCCTGGTATCTGATGAGAACTCTGGCAAGGGGCAGCGTCGAACCGGATGAAAGGATTATCGATCAGGCATAGCTGTTTGGCTGTTGTCACCTGGAGCCTTCTCGCAAGTTTACTTGGAGCCTGCTCCCTGACTGAGCCTCCCGTAACACAGTTGGGGACACCGCCTTTCCCACCTCCCGTGCAACCTCCAAAACCGGGGAGCCTGCCCGCAACGACGCAGGCCTCCACGTCCGCTCAATCAGAGCGTACAACATCCGGCATAGAGGTCAGTGAACTGACTCCGTCTTCACAGCCGGCGCCTGAACCAGAACCTGAACCAGGGACCCTCGACGGCAATTCCTATGAGGTGCAGGAAGGCGATACGCTGTTCAGTATATCGAATGACACGCAAACACGATTGACGGAACTGGTGGATCTGAACGAGCTGGAGCCCCCCTACGAGCTGTCGCCGGGGGAAAGATTGCGCCTGCCCGAGCGATCACGGCAGACAGAAAGCCAGCAGCAGGCGCCGTTGCAGCAAGAGGACACGCAAGTACAGGAACCGGCTTCGGATATGGCCTCCGTAGAGCCGGCCGCTGCAACGGGAGCTGGAACGGAACCAGGGGAAAGCGAGGAGGAGCGGACCGAGACCAAGGCCCCCGACATGAGTCAGCCCGAGAGCAGCGACATTCCAGTGGCGGCCGAGACCGGCCCGATTTCGGATCCGCCTGCCTTGACCGGGCAGGGCTTCTCATGGCCGCTGCAGGGTGAAATTCTCTCGCGGTACGGAGCGCAGGGCGATGGGCAGCACAACGATGGCATCAATATTGCTGTATCGGAGGGCACGGTCGTCCGCGCCAGCGAGAATGGCGTTGTCGCCTATGCGGGCAATGAACTTCGTGGATTCGGCAATCTGCTGCTGGTGCGCCATCAAGACGGTTGGGTAACGGCCTATGGGCATAACAGCCGCCTTCTGGTCGGGCGCGGTGCGGAAGTGGAGCGCGGCCAACCCATTGCCGAGGCCGGCAACTCGGGCAGTGTCTCACGGCCACAGCTTCACTTCGAAATCCGCAAGGGGACCCGTGCCATGGACCCGCTTGAATTGCTGGAGGAGTGATTCAGCTCAAGCGTTGACCAAGGCGGCCCGCAAGTTCCTGTGTGAACTGCCAGGCGACACGTCCGGATCTCGCACCACGCGTCACGGACCACTCCACGGCTTGCTGCTTGAGATCCTCATCCTCAACCTCCAGACCAAAGTGTCGGGCATAACCACGCACCATAGCCAGGTAGGTTTCCTGATCACAGTTGTGGAAGCCCAGCCACAAGCCAAAGCGGTCCGACAGGCTGACTTTCTCTTCAACGGCCTCGGAGGGCATGATGGAAGTCGAGCGCTCGTTCTCGATCATGTCCCTGGAAAGGATGTGACGCCGATTCGAGGTTGCGTAGAACAGCACATTCTCGGGTCGCCCCTCGATGCCGCCTTCAAGGACAGCCTTCAGCGACTTGTAGCTTGTGTCTTCCTGTTCGAACGACAGGTCGTCACAGAACAGGAGGAACCGCCTGTCCTGGTTTCGCAGCAGGGCAAGCAAGCCGGGCAGGCTGGGAATATCCTCTCGGTGAATTTCGACAAGGGCCAGCTTGTCGAAGCCTTCGCCGTCGGCTTCCCGGTTGATCTTTTCATGGACCGCCTTGGTCAGGGAAGATTTCCCGGTGCCCCGTGCACCCCAGAGCAGCGCATTGTTGGCGGGCAGCCCCTTGGCGAAACGCCGTGTATTGTCGAGCAGGCTGGCCTTCTGTTGTTCTATACCTTCCAGAAGATCCAACTCGACGCGATTGACCTTTTCGACCGCTTGGAGGGTTCTGCTGTCCGGCATCCAGACGAAAGCATCGGCAGAGTCGACATCCAGGACACTGTCCCTTGCAGGAGCCAATCGCTCAAGGGCGTCCGCAATCCGTTGCAGTTGCTCTGTCAATGCGGCGCCTTGCTCGGTTTCGGGTGACGAGACGTTCATACCTGCGTGCTGCCCCGGCTTCATCCAAAGGCCTGAAGGCCGGTCTGTGCACGGCCGAGTATCAGGGCGTGAATATCATGCGTGCCTTCGTAGGTGTTCACGGCCTCGAGATTCATGACGTGGCGTATGACGTGATACTCGTCTGAAACACCATTACCGCCGTGCATGTCGCGCGACATGCGCGCAATGTCCAGGGCCTTGCCGCAGGAGTTCCGCTTGATGAGCGAAATGGCTTCGGGCATCAGCTTGCCCTCATCGATCAGGCGACCAACACGCAGGGCCGACTGCAAGCCCAGAGCTATTTCCGTCTGCATGTCTGCCAGCTTCTTCTGGATCAACTGAGTGGCGGCAAGAGGTTTGTTGAACATCTTGCGTTCCAGGGTGTAGTCACGCGCGGCATGCCAGCAGAATTCGGCAGCGCCCATGGCGCCCCAGGCAATGCCATAGCGCGCCCGGTTGAGGCATCCGAAGGGCCCCTTGAGCCCGCTTACATTCGGCAGGAGGTTTTCTTCGGGAACGAAGACATCCTCCATGACGATTTCGCCCGTGATCGAGGCCCTGAGGCTGAATTTTCCCTCAATCTTGGGGGCGGACAGACCCTTCATTCCCTTTTCCAGGATGAACCCCCTGATCTTGTCGTCAGGATCGCTCTTGGCCCAGACGACAAAGACATCGGCAATAGGTGAGTTCGTAATCCAGGTCTTACTGCCTTTCAGCTGATAGCCGCCATCGACCTTCCGCGCCACGGTACGCATCGAAGCAGGATCCGAGCCGGCATCCGGCTCGGTCAGACCGAAGCAGCCGACCCATTCACCAGTGGCAAGTTTGGGCAAGAACTTCTTCTTCTGCTCTTCGCTTCCGTAGGCGTTGATGGGGTGCATGACCAGGGATGACTGTACGGACATGGCGGAACGAAAACCGCTGTCCACACGCTCAACCTCACGGGCGATCAAGCCATAGCAGACATAATTGACACCGGCACAGCCGTATTCCTCGGGCAAGGTGGCCCCAAGGAAGCCCAATTCACCCATTTCCTTCATGATCTCGCGGTCGAAGTTCTCGTTGCGATTTGCCTCGAGTACGCGCGGCATGAGGTTGTCGCGGCAGTATTGCCGTGCCGCATCGTGTACCATGCGCTCATCTTCAGTGAGCTGCTCATTCAAAAGGAATGGATCCTCCCAAACGAAACGGACCTTGTCGTTGGAAGGTTTGGTGCCCGAGGGGGCATCCTGTGCTGTGCTCATCGTCTACTCCAGCTGATACTGCAGGTTCGGGCCGTAACATATCCCGGAAGAATGGGGATCGAAAGCCCCACCTCTGATCGGCAGATATGTTCAACCCCATCCGGTTAATGCGCTTGTTGAGTGCTGTTTCGAATAATCAGAGCAAAAAGTCCGTTTGTTGAATTGAGTATATAAAATCCATTTGAACTCATATGCTTAAGGGCAAATCTGGAATATTTATTATCAAATATTTTATATATGCTACTTTTGCGAATCCCGCTACCATCAGGACGCGGCATCTGAGAGACCGAGGTGCAATCTATGCAAAAATCGAAATAAAGGTCTTATAACTACCAGTTTTGGTATTCTCCGCTAATCATCCTGTTATCCACTTTTTTCGCAGTTTTTTTTCTTGCATCAGGCTGAAAAATCGGCTTTTCCTACTTCAGGGTAAGCAAGACCTCATAAAAAAAGACTCACCTCATAAGAATGGTGAGGGCAGGGGGCAGATATAACATGGAATATTTCGTACAGCAGTTGATCAACGGGCTGACGCTCGGGTCGATCTACGGCTTGATCGCAATCGGCTATACGATGGTCTATGGCATCATCGGCATGATCAATTTCGCCCATGGCGATATCTACATGATCGGTGCCTTTGTCGGGATCATCGGCTTCATCGTCATGGCCATCCTGGGGATCACGTGGATTCCCCTGGCCCTGCTGTTGGTCCTGGTGATGGCAATTGTGTTTACCTCCGTCTATGGCTGGACGGTGGAGCGGATTGCCTACCGGCCGCTGCGTGGGTCCCAACGCCTGGCTCCTCTTATTTCCGCATTGGGCATGTCCATCTTCCTGCAAAACTACGTGCAGCTGCTTCAAGGCGCGCGCGTGAAGCCCATGCAGCCGATGATAAGTGGAGGCCTGCAACTCATGGACGGTGGAGTAGGTGGGTTCACCGTTGGCATGAGCTATATGCAGATCATTATTATCCTGCTGACCGTGGTCCTGATGGCCGCGTTCACCTTGCTCATCACGAAAACGGCTTTAGGCCGTATGCAGCGTGCCTGCGAACAGGACAAGCTGATGGCAGCCCTTGTGGGTGTGAATGTCGATCGCACCATCTCACTGGCGTTTGTCATGGGGGCGGCCCTGGCGGCGGTTGCCGGCGTGATGGTTACGCTCTACTACGGCGTCATCGATTTCTACATAGGGTTTCTTGCCGGACTGAAGGCCTTCACCGCAGCCGTGCTTGGCGGTATCGGATCGATCGCCGGGGCCATGCTTGGCGGACTTGCCATCGGCCTGATCGAGGCGCTTTGGTCAGCCTATTTCTCTGTCGAGTACAAGGATGTTGCCGCCTTCTCGATCCTCATTCTGGTGCTGATATTCAGGCCCAGCGGTTTCCTTGGAAAACCCGAAATCGAGAAGGTCTGATCCATGGCTGTAGAAACTCAAGTTTCCTCTTCGGAAGAAAATGGCCGACCAGCCCTCGATTGGCAGGCAATCGGCCGTGAGCTGTTCTTCACGGCCTTGGTGGCCTTTGGCCTGACCTTTGTCCTGGTCGGTATGCAGACAGCCGACCGTGGCGGCGAGCTGATCATAATTCCGCGCTTCACGGATGTGGTCTATGCGATCGTGATGCTGACGCTCGGGCGCTTCGGCTACATCATGTTGCGTTATCGGCGCGCTTCGTTCGTGCTGATTGCCAGCCTTGCCGCCTTTGGCCTGTCTTTTGTCCTGCCGTTTCCGAGCCTGTTTCTGGAAACCATGTGCATGGTGGGCGGGTTGCTCATTGCCCTCATGGCGGTCGTTACCCTGATCCGGCATCGCCCCGGAATCGACATGCGCGAGCGAGATCGCGCCATGGACAGGGCAGCTGCTCGTTTCCAGGAGCTTTCACGCTTCATCGGTCCCATTCTGGTGGTTTTCGCCATCATCCTGCCGTTTCTGCCCTTCATGGACAGGCAGTACATCGATATTGCGACGCTGCTTCTGATGTACATCATGCTGGGTTGGGGCCTGAACATCATTGTCGGCCTGGCTGGTTTGCTGGATCTGGGATACGTGGCTTTCTATGCCATAGGCGCCTATTCCTATGCGTTGCTGGCCGTGTCCTTCGATCTCAGCTTCTGGGTTTGCCTGCCCCTGGCAGGTGTCCTGGCCGCGCTCGGAGGATACCTGCTGGGTTTCCCGGTTCTGCGTCTGCGCGGAGATTACTTCGCCATCGTCACTCTGGGGTTTGGCGAGATCGTTCGAATCATCCTGCTGAACTGGTACCAGTTCACGGGTGGTCCCGATGGTATTGGCGGCATTCCGCGCCCAAGTTTCTTTGGCATTGCAGAATTCCTGCCCGCCTCTCGGGACGGGATCACCTTCGCCGAGCTTTTTGGCATCGACTTTGATCCCATGCACCGTCTGATCTTCCTTTATTTCCTCATTCTGGCGCTTGCATTGCTTGTCAACATGGTATCCCTGCGGCTGAGAAAGCTGCCCCTGGGCCGGGCCTGGGAGGCCTTGCGCGAGGACGATATCGCCAGTCAGTCACTGGGCATCAATCGAACCAACATCAAGCTTGCCGCCTTCACGATATCCGCGGCCTTCGGCGGCTTTGCAGGATCGTTCTTTGCCACACGCCAGGGCTTTATCAGTCCCGAAAGCTTCACTTTCCTGGAATCCGCCATCATCCTGGCAATCGTGGTCCTGGGGGGAATGGGCAGCCAGTTGGGTGTGGTCATAGCCACGATTCTCCTCATCGGATTGCCCGAGGTTTTCCGCGAACTTGAGCAGTACCGCATGCTGGCATTTGGTGCCGGCATGGTCCTGATCATGCTGTGGCGCCCACGTGGACTTCTGGCGCATCGTGACCCCTCCATCCTGCTTCACGGCAGGAAAGGCCCCGGTGCGGACAGGATTGAAGCGGAGCAGAAAGCGGCGGAGGCGACACGATGAGTGCACTGCAGAAAACGCCTCTGCTCGAGGTTCAGCATCTCACCATGCGCTTCGGCGGTCTTGTAGCCATCGATGATGTCTCCTTTGCTGCCAACAATCGCGAAATCACAGCCATCATCGGCCCAAACGGGGCGGGGAAAACAACGCTGTTCAACTGCCTGACGGGTTTCTATAAGCCTACGGTTGGCTGTCTCAAGCTGACACGCGACAACGAGGACTATCTACTGGAGCGCATGCCTGGCCATGATATTACCAAGCATGCCCGGGTCGCGCGGACCTTCCAGAACATCCGGCTTTTCTCCCGAATGACGGTTCTGGAAAACCTGTTGGTTGCACAGCACAACAAACTGCAAAGGGCGTCAGCCTTCACGCTTGCAGGCCTGCTGGGTCTACCGGCCTACAAGCATGTGGAGCAATCTGCAGTCGATCTGGCCCGCTTCTGGTTGGACCGGATCAACCTGACAGCCAGGGCGGATTTTGAGGCTGGCAACCTTCCGTATGGAGATCAGCGCCGGCTGGAAATCGCGCGTGCGATGTGTACGGAACCGGCGCTTCTTTGCCTGGATGAACCTGCCGCCGGACTGAACCCACGGGAATCCGCGGCCTTGAATGACCTGCTGCTCGATATCCGAGAGGAGATTGGTATCGGGATCCTGTTGATCGAGCACGACATGAGCGTGGTCATGCGCATATCGGATCATGTCGTTGTACTGGATTACGGCCGAAAGATTGCAGATGGCGAGCCGGAAGCCGTGCGCAACGATCCCGAAGTCATCAAGGCCTACCTGGGTGAGGAGGACACCGAGGAATTGCCCGATGTCATCAAGCAGGATGTTGAGGCAGCCGCGAAGGAGGAGAATTGATGCTGAACATTTCAGGCGTTCACACCTTCTACGGCGCAATCGAAGCCCTGAAAGGAGTCAGTCTGGAGGTTGAGACAGGCGAGATCAGCACGCTGATTGGCTCGAACGGTGCGGGCAAATCGACACTGCTGATGACCATCTGCGGATCACCGCGTGCGCGTTGGGGAAAGGTTCTCTTCGAAGGCAGGGACATCACGAAGATGCCGACCCATGAAATTGTGCAGCTGGGTATTGCGCAATCCCCGGAGGGACGCCGCATTTTCTCGCGCATGACCGTGTACGAGAATCTCCAGATGGGTGCCATTCGCAACACCGAGGATCGCTTTGAACGCAATATAAGTCGCGTCTTCGAACTCTTCCCGCGGCTAAAGGAGCGCCGGAACCAGCGTGGCGGCACTTTGTCCGGTGGAGAACAGCAGATGCTGGCCGTCGGGCGCGCCCTGATGAGCGAACCGCGCATGCTGCTGCTGGATGAGCCTTCCCTGGGGCTGGCCCCCATGGTGGTGAAGCAGATTTTCGAGGTCATCAAGCAGATCAACCAGGATGACAAGGTAACCGTCTTCCTGGTCGAGCAGAATGCCTTTCATGCGCTCAAACTGGCGCATCGTGGGTATGTGATGGTTAATGGCAACATCACCATGAGTGGCACCGGACAGGAGCTTCTGGTCAATCCAGAGGTGCGTTCAGCTTATCTCGAAGGCGGGCATTGAGGAGAACTCGAATGTACGAATTTCTCGGAACAGAGCCTGCCGTCTTCGTCGGATTGACGCTGATCCTCTTTGGAGGGTTGTCCTATCTGTCCGGGCAAGCGCTTGCGAATAACTGGCTGCCGTCGTGGCAGTCTCTGCCGTATGGTTTCTTGCTGGGGTTTGCGGACCGCTTCTTGACCTATGCGCTTTTCGAAGGGGTTCTGCTGCACCCAGTCGGATATCTTGTGAATTCCCTGATCCTGATCGGCATCATGCTGTTCGCTTATCGCGTGACCCAGGTTCGGAAGATGATCAATCAGTATCCCTGGATCTATGAGAGAGCCGGCATACTGAGTTGGAGAGAGAAAGAGGGCTGAATTTAAGAGGTGGGAGAGATCCACACCACACAACATCGGTGCCCTAAGCAGCCCCATTCTGGGCTCAAGTGACAGCTGCATCATGGGGATCAGCCCCGCCGCCGGAAGATGGTGCAGCTTTGGAAAAGACTTTCCGGTATCTAACAGGGAGTACAAGGAATGAATAAGTTCTCTATAGCCGTTGCCGCGGCGGTCGCTTTTTCCGGCGCCACCCTTGCGGCAGCTCAGGCCGAAGTGCAAATCGCGACTGTCGGCCCATTGACAGGCCAGTATGCGTCCTTTGGCGAACAGATGCAGCGCGGCCTTGAGAAGGCGGTGGAAGATCTCAATGCCAACGGTGGCGTGAATGGTGAAGAGGTTGTCGGGCTGGTCGAAGACGACGCTTGTGACCCGAAGCAGGCGGTGGCTGCTGCGAACAAACTCGCGGGCGAGGGGGTGCGGTTCGTTGCCGGTCATTTCTGTTCCGGATCCTCGATCCCAGCCTCTTCGGTTTATATGGAATCCGATATTCTTCAGATTTCTCCGGCCTCGACCAATCCGGACTTTACGGACAAGCCCTTCGAAGAAGGCTGGTACAACGTGTTCCGTACATGCGGACGCGACGATGCCCAGGGTATCGTTGCCGGGAAGTATCTGGCTGAGAATTATGAAAGCGGCGAAATTGCGATTCTTCACGACAAGACCGCCTACGGCAAAGGCCTGGCCGACCAGACAAAGGCTCAGTTGAACGAACGGGGAGTCGAAGAGGGCGTTTACGAAGCCTATACGGCCGGTGAACGTGACTATTCTGCACTCGTCTCGAAACTGAAATCCGAAGGTATCAAGGCCATCTACGTGGGTGGGTATCACACGGAAGCCGGCCTCATGATCCGCCAGGCGCGTCAGCAGAACTATGAGCCACAGCTCGTTTCCGGTGACGCGCTCGTGACCGAGGAATACTGGAACATTACCGGCGATGCCGGTGAAGGCACCATCATGACCTTTGCACCGGATCCGCGGAAGCTGCCGGAAGCAGAGGAACTGGTTGCGGACTTCCGTGAAGATGGTTATGAGCCCGAAGGCTATACCCTCTACACCTATGCTGCGGTCCAGGTCTGGGCCCAGGCTGCGGAGGAGACCGGTTCCTTCGATACAATGACCCTGTCGGAAGCCATCAAGGGCAACACCTTTGACACAGTGATTGGAGAGATTACCTTCGACGAGAAGGGCGATCCGGCCGATCCGAACTACGTCTGGTATATCTGGGAAGACGGTGAATACAGCGAAATGTAATCACAACACTTCCGCTGGATGAAAGTGAACGGCTCGGTTGAATAAACCGGGCCGTTCCTGTCTCTGGTGAGCTGTATTATCAGCGTTAAGACATATTTTATGAACAGCTATCTATCCTGCTCGTATGCCGAATCGTAAAGCATTGATCGAATTCATACGCGTGGGCGCTTATGTGAAGGTGTCCGCTGTCGACCCCGAGACTCTGATAGAAGTCTCGATCGTGGGGCAGCCCTCGCGTGGAGAGGCTGCATTGAAGGAACTCGCAGTCAAGAAACTGGAGTATGTTTTGAGGAAGAAGGGACTGCGCCCCTCGATCAATGATGCAGGATCTGCCCCAGGAACAGTTTGAGACGATCCGATTCCGGATTGTTGAAGAAACGCTCCGGATCGTTCTGCTCGACGATATCTCCGTAATCCATGAAAACGATCCGATTGGCCACGGTCCGTGCAAAGCCCATCTCGTGTGTGACGACGAGCATCGTCATGCCTTCTTCGGCCAATTGGGTCATGACATCGAGCACTTCCTTGATCATTTCCGGATCGAGAGCCGAGGTCGGCTCGTCGAAGAGCATGATCTTGGGCTTCATGCAGAGAGAACGCGCGATGGCCACGCGTTGCTGCTGCCCTCCCGAAAGCTGGCCTGGATACTTATCTGCCTGTTCAGGGATTTTCACCCTGTCCAGGTAATACATGGCCGTTTCCTCGGCTTCCTTCTTGGGAACCTTGCGCACCCAGATCGGAGCGAGAGTCAGGTTTTCCAAAACTGTTAGATGTGGGAAGAGATTGAACTGCTGAAAGACCATGCCGACTTCGCGACGGACGGCATCGATATTCTTCAGATTGTTGGTCAGGGAAATGCCGTCGACCACAATGCTGCCTTTCTGGTGCTCCTCCAGAGCATTGATGCAACGGATCAAGGTTGACTTGCCCGAGCCGGATGGTCCGCAGACAACGATCTTCTCACCTGACGCGACAGTCATGTTAATGTCGCGCAGCACCTGAAAATCTCCAAACCATTTGTTGAGATCCTTGATCTCGATGATGGGATCACTGCTGCTGGCTGGAGTCTGATTCTTGGCTGTGCTCATGGTTTCGTTTCTCCTAGCGCCGGGTACCAGTATACAAGCGCTGTTCCAGGTACTGCGAATACTTAGACATGAAAAAGCAGAAGACAAAGTATATGATAGCCGTGAAGAGGTAGGCTTCCTTGTAGAAACCTCTCCAGGCCGCATCGGTCAGGGCCGCCTTCGTTGCACCCATCAGGTCGAACAGGCCGATGATGATGACCAGCGATGTATCCTTAAAGAAGCTGATGAAACTATTCACAAGTGCCGGGATTGAAATCCTCAGGGCCTGCGGCAAGATGATCAACCGCATCTTCTTCCAGTAACTCAGCCCCAGGCTGTCGGCTGCTTCATACTGACCGCTAGGCAGGGACTGAAGGCCACCACGCACGGCCTCGGCCAGATAGGCGGATGCGAACATGATCAGGCCGATTTGAGCCCGCAAAAGCTTGTCGATAGTCAGTCCCGTGGGCAGGAACAGTGGAAACATCACCGATGCCATGAAGAGGATCGTGATGAGAGGAACCCCACGAATCAATTCGATATAGGTTATACAGATCGTTCGTATCGTCGGCATGTTCGAGCGGCGGCCCAATGCCAGAAAGACGCCAATCGGAAAGCCGAACATCAGGCCAAGTCCGGAAAGAAGCAGAGTGAGGGGCAGCCCCCCCCAACGAGTATTGGGCACATAGCTAAGGCCCAGAATACCGCCCCACATCAGAATGGCGATGGCCGGAACTCCGATCACCCATGCGAAGATCAGTGACTTTCGCCAGGCTTTCGGATGGCAGCTGAGAGCCACAAGGGATACGAAGATGATCATGGCGATTGTGGGACGCCATTGCTCTTCGAATGGATAGAGGCCGAAGAGTATCAGATTGGCCTTCTCATACAGAAAGGCCCAACAGGCTCCATCTGTCTGTCGGCAGACCGTGGACTCCACATTTCCCCACACGGCATCGAGAATCGCCCAGTCGACGAAGGGAGGAATAGCCTTGTAGAACAGCCAAAGAATCAGAATCGTCAGGAGCGAGTTGTACCAGGTATTGAATAGATTGGCGCGCAACCAGCCAATGACACCGACTCGCGTAACAGGCGGGCGCTGGGAGGTTTCGCTCATGTGCTGAGTGTTGGGCATTGTCATGGGTCAGCGCTCCACCAGGGCAATACGGCTGTTGTACCAGTTCATGAAGACTGAGATTGCCAGACTGAAAGAGAGATAGACGGTCATGAAAATCGTGACAGCTTCGATTGCCTGACCAGTTTGGTTCAATGTGGTGTTACCGACGGACACTAGGTCCGGGTAACCGATCGCCACTGCAAGAGAGCTGTTCTTGGTCAAATTGAGATACTGGCTGGTTGTTGGCGGCACTATAAGGCGCAAGGCTTGCGGCAGGACGATAAAGCGCAAGACACGCACACGCCTCAGTCCCAGTGAAGCAGCTGCTTCCGTCTGCCCATGATCGACCCCGAGGATGCCTCCGCGTACAATTTCCGCGATGAAGGCTGAAGTGTAGGTGGTCAGACCAAGCAGCAAGGCCCCAAACTCGGGAGACAAGGTTATACCGCCCTGGAAATTGAAACCTTCCAGTATCGGGAGTTCGAATACGACCGGGGCACCGCCCACCATCCAGGCGATGATTGGCAGAGCGAGAATCATGGCCAGGCTGCAGGGAAAGACGGGAAATTGGAGTCCGGTGCGGTTCTGACGGCGTCTGGCCCAGGCACGCAATGCGAGGCTCAGTAGAATTGCGAGCAGGAGGGCAATGCCCATGTAGCCATGAACAGGGTCGTCGACAGGCGCCGGGATCATGAATCCGCGGTTGCTGAGGAAGACCCCCGGCATCGGTTCAAAGGCCTGGCGCGGAGAGGGCAGGGTAATAGTGATTACACCATACCAGACGAAAAGCTGGAGGAGAACGGGGATATTGCGCAGGATCTCGACGTAGGCCGAGGCCAACTTGGCAACCAGCCAGTTTGTCGAGAGACGCAGGATTCCTACGATCGTCCCCAGTATCGTGGCCAGGATAATTCCCAGCAGGGCCACCTGAAGGGTATTCAGCAGGCCGACGAGGAAAGCCCGACCATAGGTGTCCGAGGCCTCGTAGCTGACTAGGGATTCACTTATCGAGAATCCGGCGCTGCGATCCAGGAAGCCAAAGCCCGTGGAGATGTTCCGCTCTTCCAGGTTCTGCAGCGTATTGGAAAAGAGATACCAGCCGGCGAGGATTACCAGCCCCAACGCCACCGCCTGGTAGATGATCGAGCGCGCCTGGGGATCATGCCAGAGTGCAGCTACGCCCGTCCGGTTTGTCTCGACTCCGGTGGGTACCGTCACGGTCGAACTCCTCGTTCCCGATCCTGTTCTATCAAGATATTTTTTTGGGCGGGCACGCCCGCCTGTTCAGGGGAAGGGATGTAAAGGCAAAAGGCCGCCCCGCTTATAGCGCGACGGCCCTTTGCACTTCTTCTTTTACCGTACCGGCATGGCGTACATCAGGCCGCCATCAGTCCAGAGCCCGTTGATGCCGCGCTCGAGACCCAGATCGGTATCCGGACCGACATTGCGTTCAAAGATTTCCCCGTAGTTACCCACGGCTTCGATCGCGTTGTAAGCCCAGTCTTCTTCGAGATCCAGGTGTTCGCCCATGCCGGGTTCGGCACCCAGCAAACGCTTGATACCAGGATTCTCGCTGGTCTCGCGCATCTCTTCGAGGTTCTCGGAATTTACGCCATATTCCTCGGCCTCGATCAGGGCATAAACGACCCACTTGACGATGTTGAAGAACTCGTCATCGCCCTGGCGCACGGCCGGCCCCAAGGGTTCCTTGGAGATGATTTCCGGCAGGATCATGTGGGCGGTGGGATCCGGAGCTGTTGAACGAACGGAGGCCAAGCCCGAGGAGTCAGTCGTGTAAGCATCGCAACGGCCTGCGAAATAGGCCGCGTTGACCTCCTCGAAGTCCTCGATGACCACCGGCTCGAAGTCCATCTCGTTGGCACGGAAGAAATCCGCGAGATTCAACTCCGTCGTCGTGCCAGGTTGTACGCAGATGGTGGCACCGTCCAGATCATGCACACTTTCGACGCCAAGCTCCTTTCGCACCATGAAGCCCTGACCGTCATAGAAAGTGATCGGGGCAAAGTGCAAGCCCAGGGAGGTGTCACGGGTCAAGGTCCAGGTCGTGTTGCGAGACAGGACGTCCACTTCACCGGACTGAAGCGCCGTGAAACGCTGCTGTGCGGTTAGAGGGGTGTAACTGACAGCGTCTGCGTCGCCCAGAATGGAAGCTGCTATTGCCTTGCAGACATCCACATCCAGGCCCTGCCAATTGCCTTCACTGTCAGGATTGCTAAAGCCGGCTAGACCTGTGTTCACGCCACAGCGCAGTTCGCCACGATCCCGAACGGCATCGAGCGTTTCGCCAGCTATGGCTGGCATGGCAACCGCAGAGGCGGCGACAAAGGCGCCGGCAGCCAGGAATGATTTGAGAGTCATGAATCTACCCTATCCTGTTCTTCATTTTATCAGTTGTAAGTTTCTGGCTATACAGCCTGATCCAGTTGTAACAGCTATATGAAAAATTTGAAGAGATTCTTGAAGCTAATGACCAACCCATTGAAAAGACTATCGGAAAAGACCGTGAATCGGTAGGCCCGTGGTTGAACTGAATGATGCCTTCATGTCGTTTCGAAGAGTCCCAAGGATCGAGGATGGATGATGCGTTTTGTTTCTCGTGAAGAGGGTGAAAAACCAACCGATTGATACAGTGAGAGTGCGCGCGGATGATCCAGATTGCAGGTATTCACCTTCAGGCACTTTGGCACTGCTGACGGAGCGACCTGCCAGGCAAGTTGAACGATTGACTTGAGAAATGGTCGGCCGAGCGCCTGGCCGATGAACTCTGGCAGGAGTCCGAAATAGGAAAGCTCGACGTTTCCATCCTTTCTGCGTTCAAGTTCCCCGAATCCTGCAGGAACACCCCCACGATAGAGGACATGCAATTCGTGGCCGCAGGCATGAAGGATGCTGTTCAACTCGTCGTCACTGAGAATGCGTCTTTCCCACCAAAGCCACGGCTCACCCACAGTGTTATAGAGATATCGGTAGAATGAAGGTGGTGGCCTGTTTGCCCGGAGCAGGAGGCAGTCGTCGGGAAGCCGCGTCTCATCGGCAGAAAACGAGCGTGGGGATGTCATCTCCAGATAGGTGATTTCCGTATCCAGGTACGCGCTCTCATGCGTAGTGAGTGTGGAACTCGCTTCACCCGAGAGCCACTTTGCCATCATTGCACGGGGCGTGAGTTGGTAACCCTGCTTTTGATAGAAGGTGGCAACGGGCTGATTGTCGGGGCGAATCATCAATTGCACCTTGCGCACATCCTGGCTGGAGAGCCAGTTCTCGGCCACTTTCAGAAGCGTCCCGGCCACCCCTTGCTGCCGATATGACAGCTTGACCGCCAGATAATAGAGCCAGCCACGATGGCCGTCATGGCCGACACAGACGCTGCCCACGATCTGTCCGTCCAGATGGGCAACCAGTATCCGTGCCGAAGGAGCAGCCTGAAAAAGGGCGATATCCTCATGCGGGTCGTTATGCGGGACCAAGAGACCGCATTCGTTCCACAGCGCGACACACGCCTGCTCCTGGCCAGCACGCAGATCGTCGATTTCAATTGGTTTATTAAGTTCTTCTGGAATGGCTATCTTTCCGTGGAAGCTGATGCTTTAGACGCCGGGCCCTTATCGATTGGAAGCTTCTCGGCCAATCCCCATTCAGCCCAGGATCCGTCATAAAGGGCGACATCCCTGTGCCCGAGTATGTCGAGTGCCATGGCAAGCGCAGCTGCGGTGATGCCCGAACCGCAAGACGTGACAATTGGTGCCTTGAGATCGACACCTGCCTCCTCGAATTGCCGGCGCAAGCCGCTAGGGGTTTTCAGGCATCCGCTTTCGGCATCAATGAGATTCGTGTAGGGCACGTTGTAACTTCCGGGGATGCGTCCCGATTGGCGTCCTGGCCAGGGTTCGTGATCCCGACCCTCGAAACGTCCCGTGCTGCGTGCATCAACAACCTGTTCCTCCCCGGCCTCAATATTGCCAAGGATCTTGTGACGATCCCGGATACGCGTGGTATCAAGGCGGGCGGTAAAGTGCCTTTCCTCTGGCAAGACCGGATGATCGTCCAGCGGGCGCTGCTCCGCTTTCCACTTGGGCAGCCCGCCATCGAGCACAAACACATCTCGATGCCCGAAGACGCGAAACATCCACCAGACCCGTGGTGCCGACATCAGACCCTTGCGATCATAAACGACAATGCGTGTTCCGTCGCCAAGGCCAAGCTTGCGGACCTTGGAAGAGAAGACTTCCGGCGGGGGCAGCATGTGCGGAAGCGAATCCTGATTGTCCTTAATGTCATCGATGTCAAAGAAGACGGCTCCGGGAATATGCTCCTGTTCGTACTCAGCCCGGGCGTCTCCGCTCTCCACCGGTAAATAGTAGGTGGCATCCACAACACGTAAATCCGGTGAGTTGAGGTTTCTCTCAAGCCACTCGGTTGAAACTAGCGGGCTGGCTGAATCTGTCATGAACCTGCTTCCTGGCTGGCAAAGCGCAAATTTATACGACGGTTCTGGCGCCCCTTGTTCTCGATCTTTCCGACTTCCAGGCGGCCAATTTCGCTGGTGTTACTGACATGGGTCCCTCCACAGGGCTGCAGGTCGACCCCTTCAATCTGCAGCATGCGTACTCGCCCGCTGCCGCGTGGCGGTTTGACGGACATGGTCCTGACAAGCTCTGGGGTATTGTCCAGTTCTTCGTCGCTTGCCCAGATGACCGAGACAGGAACGGCGCGCCTGACCAGATCATTGAGGTTCTCCGTCAGCCAAGTCTTGTCAGGAGCTCCTTCGGGAAGGTTGAAATCCAGGCGTCCCTTGCCGTCGGAAATCTGTCCCCCCGTGACATCACCCTCGACAAGGGAACAGAGCAGGTGAAGACTTGTATGCATGCGCATCAGCCTGTGACGGCGTTCCCAGTCGATCTGCAACTCAACTTCCTCACCGATGTCCGGAACTGGGGAGTCCGCTGCGAGAAGGTGCAGGACATCCTGGTCATCATCTCCGTGCTTCTGTGCATCAATAATGTTCACTTCGGCACCGGACGACAGACGCATCAGACCGGTGTCGCCCGGTTGTCCGCCCCCTTCCGGATAGAAGATCGTACGGTCGAAACGCACACCCGCGGACGAGCTATCCGTAACACGAGCCCGGCAACTCTTCAGGTAAGGGTCGTCGCGGAACAGCAATTCCATGGTTTCCTACTCCTCAAAGCCAATTGGGAACGGGCAAGGATTTCTCCCTTAGGAATGACGGATTGTAGAGCTTGCTCTGATAGCGGGTACCGAAGTCGCAAAGCACGGTTATAATGGTGTGCCCTGGTCCCATTTCACGGGCAAGACGGATTGCCCCGGCCACATTGACGCCGCTGGAGCCACCCAGGCAAAGACCTTCATGCTCCAGCAGGTCGAAGACAACCGGCAAGGATTCGCTGTCAGGAATCGTAAAGGATGTATCCAGAGGCATGTCCTCCAGATTCTTCGTGATACGTCCTTGCCCTATGCCTTCCGTTATCGATGTGCCTTCGGCTTTCAGACTCCCATGGGCATAATAATGGTGCAGGGCAGAACCGGAGGGGTCGCTGAGAGCGACCTGGACCTGTGGGTTTCTTTCTTTGAGAGCCATGGCCACACCGGCGAGTGTGCCGCCGGTTCCGACCGAACAGGTAAAGCCATTCACGCCACCGTCCGTCTGCTCCCATATTTCCGGACCCGTGGTTTCATAGTGGCCCAGGCGATTGGCTACGTTGTCGAACTGGTTTGCCCAGATTGCGCCGGCTTCTTGGTCCTGCGCCAACTCTTCTGCCAGTCGGCGCGAAACGTGGACATAATTCTGTGGATCCTTGTAGGGCACGGCCGGGACTTCACGCAGGTCGGCGCCGCAGAGACGCAGCATGTCCTTCTTTTCCTGACTCTGTGTTTCCGGAATCACGATGACGGTTCGGTAACCCCGGGCGCGTCCGACCAGCGCCAGGCCTATTCCCGTATTTCCTGCGGTTCCCTCGACGATGACACCGCCCGGTTTCAACAGACCTTTGTTTTCCGCATCTCTTACAATGGCCCATGCGGCCCGGTCCTTTACGGACCCACCGGGGTTCAGGAATTCGGCCTTGCCCAGAATGGTGCAGCCTGTTTCCTCCGAGGCACGTTTCAGGTGAAGCAGGGGCGTTTGCCCAATCGTCCCTATAAAGCCCTCACGAATCTGCATGGATTTACGTAGCCTATCGTTTCAGTTGAATCACAAGTGTAACAGTTTGCACGGCATAGCCGTAAGGTCACGTGTTCCAGCAGTGCTGAACCTCATCATGATTCAGCTTCAGCCAAGCCAGCGCCATCCAGGCCGTCGCGTTCTCGATCCGCCCCTGTTGCAGCAGGGCATAGGCTTCGTCAAACGGTACCATGAAAGCGCGTATGTCTTCGCCTTCCTCTTCAAGGCCATAGAGGCCGTCAACGCCAGGCTCCGCCAAGCGGCCAAGATAGGTCGATATCACTTCGTCACAGCCGCCGGGCGAGGGCAGAACGCGGTTGATTTGCCAAAGCTCCGAGATCTCCAATCCTGCTTCCTCACGACTCTCTCTGAGAGCTGTTTCTTCTTCGCTCTGACCCGGTTCGACAAGTCCGGCAACGACTTCGTACTGCCAGCCCCTCATGCCAGCCAGCCAGGCTGGCAGGCGAAACTGTTCCAGCATCATGATGCTGTCGCTTTCCGGATGATAGGGCAGCACCGCAACGGCCGGCACGCGTTCACAAACCTCGCGCTCGAGCCGCTTGCTTTCCTGACCACTCTGGGTTCGGTAGGTGAAACTGTGACGTGACAGCTTCAGGAAGCCGGAATAGAGGTATTCACTAGAAAACAGCTCAACGGCGGCGTCGCATTCAGTCATTGATCTCATAGGGCTCGATGATGGTAATGCCAATGCTCTCGTAATAACGTTTGGCGCCGGGATGCAAGGGGGTGCCGAGACCGTTGAGTGCAGTATCCAGGGAAATCCTGCGTGCTTGGGGATGCCCCTCCTCGAAGAGTTGCCTGTGTCTCGGGTGCCAGAAGGCCTGGGTCATCTGAAACACCAGTTGCTCTTCCAGGCGGGCATCCACGAGCCATTGCGCCCCCACGGACAGGCTTGGCGTATTTGGAATGCCTTCATAGGTTTCTTCCATCACCTCCGCGACAGAAAAGAAGGGATAACGATTACGCAGACGCTCAACCGGTTCACCTTCCAGTCGGAGCAGACGAATGGGAATCTCTTCTGCCAGATCGCTAATTGCTGGGGTCGGAGTACCTGCCACCATGAAGAAACCATCCAATTCTCCCTTGCGAAGTTGCGAGGCGGCAACGTTGGGAGCCAGGTAGGAAGCCTCAAAATCATCAGGTGAGAGCCCCCAAGCTTCAAGGATAAGAAGGGCATCCACAAGGGAGCCCGAGCCTTGCTGATCCAGGGAAATACGTTTTCCCTTGAGATCGTGAGGACTTTCGATCTTCGCTTCTTCCCGCGTCACGACCTGGATAACCTCAGGATAGAGATTTGCGATCGTGCGCAGATTGCGCAAGGGCTCGCGCCCTTCATAGGGGCCTTCCGCGTGGTAGGCCCAGAAAGCAACGTCAGCCTGGGCCAGGGCTGTTTCCAGGTTTCCTTGTTCTATGGCCTCAACGTTCGAGGCCGAACCTTCTGTTGACTGGGCTGTGGCGATCAGATTCGGAACGCCACAACTGCCACCGCGTTCACATTCTCGGCTGCCGGGCGGACTGCTGATGGCACTGGCAATCAGTCCGCCTATGGGGAAATAGATGCCGGCTGTGGAAGCTGTTCCAATACGCAGGATGCGCGTTTCCTGTGACGAGGCCGCGTTTGTCCAGGGCAGGGCGCAGAGAAGG
Source organism: Fodinicurvata fenggangensis DSM 21160 (assembly GCF_000686045.1). Taxonomy (GTDB): domain Bacteria; phylum Pseudomonadota; class Alphaproteobacteria; order Kiloniellales; family DSM-21159; genus Fodinicurvata; species Fodinicurvata fenggangensis. The sequence continues at coordinate 444,557 of NZ_JMLV01000001.1, read as the reverse complement.
CCACCTGATATCAGGAACTGACGTCGACTGAAGAACACCGTCTTGTCTCCATCCCAGAATGCAGTTCCCGACAGGATAACCTCAGCAATCGGGCAGGGCCAAGGCAAGCAACCCGTCAGCGCATATGTTATCTCAAAACTGACTTATTCTTTTGGGCTGACTTGCAGTTCCAGGAAAAACTAAACTGATGAGCTTCACATTTATCTCGATTCCTGCTCCCCTCTGATCCTAGAACAGAAACGTCATGACGGAAGCTCGTTAACCGTGAATATGATGCCAAACAGGTAGTCGGAGCAAATTGCTCACATCTGAACACCAGCTTTCAAGGCAAATATCGGAAGAGTTAGGAGAGAGTGAAACTTCAGGAAAATGGCGGTGAGGGTGGGATTCGAACCCACGAAGGGCTATTAACCCTTACACGCGTTCCAGGCGTGCGCCTTAAGCCACTCGGCCACCTCACCCATTTTTTGCGATCTTGTTACCGTGACCGCCCTGAATGGAGCGGGAACATAGCCGAGCCCCTCTGGCTATGCAATGCCGCGCATTGAAGAATTGGCCGTATTTGAACAGCAAGGGTATTCGTGCTGGCACAGACTGGAAAGGATGAAGGATGAGGATCTTGTTCATGATCCTGGGATGGTTTTTCCTGATCGTTGCAGCCGGCTGCCTCTGGCTGGAAATGATTGCCTGGAGAGCGGCAGGGGATGTGACTTTCCGTCAGGGAGGCGCCATCTGGTACAGCCTGGATCCAGGCAGCCTCAATTTGGTCCAGGCCGTTACTGAACGTTATCTATGGTCGGCTCTGTGGGATCCGGCAATGCTGACACTATTGCAGCTTCCGGCCTTGCCGCTCCTTGCTTTCCTGGGAATTGTCTTCCTGTTGCTGTCTTGGATCATGGGGCGGGCAAGGGCGCGCCGCTGAAACTGACGCTAAGATCCCATAGATGGACAAGCCCTGGGGTCTCCGCCTAGACTTTTCGCCCATAAGATTGAATTAGCTGACAGGTGATACGTGATCAGGGATCCACGCACTGACGGTTTTCGACTTCCGGCGGAATGGGAAACACATGCAAGGTGTTGGATGGCTTGGCCATCTCGCGACGATTTATGGGGAGATCGCATTGAAGAAGTGCGGGACTCCTATGCGGATGTGGCGAAGGCCATCGCACGTTTCGAGCCTGTGACGATGATCGCGAATCCGGACCATATGGCGGATATATCCCTCAAATGCGGAACTGGCGTTGCCTGCCTGCCAGTGGAGCATGATGATTCCTGGATACGCGACAATGGTCCCAGTTTCCTGATGGATTCCTCGGGTCATATCACGGGCGTTAAATGGGGATTCAACGGATGGGGGGAGCGCTTCGTACCTTATGAACTGGATGCACAGGTTCCGGATGCGATCCTCGATCATCTGCGCATTAGCCGGTACGCCGCTGACCTGATAACCGAAGGTGGGGCCTTCCATACGGATGGAGAGGGAACGCTGATTGCCGTCGAGCCCAGTATCGTCAACAGCAATCGCAATCCAGGACTCACCCGGGAAGACATAGAAGACCTGCTATTGCGCTATACTGGAACCCAGAAGTTGATTTGGCTGCCCCATGGACTGGCTGGTGATCATACAGATGGTCATGTGGATCACGTCTGCTGCTTTATCAAGCCTGGTGGGGTCGTTGTTCTGGCATGCGATGATGAAGATGATGAGAATCATCAGCGACTGGAAGCGAATCGGCAAGTCCTGGAATCAGCAGTCGATGCCAAGGGGCGCCGGTTGGAGATCATTGACGTGCCGCAACCACGTGCCCGGTATAATGCAAACGGGGACCGTTTGCCGCTCAGCTATATCAATTACTATGCCCCGAATGGCGGCTTGGTTCTGCCGGCCTTCGAGGATCCTGCTGACGATCGCGCCCACAAGGTTCTTTCAGGCCTTTTCAAGGGGCGTGATGTCATACAACTGCCTGTCCTGGATATACTCCAAGGCGGAGGCGGCATTCACTGCATCACCTTGCAACAGCCTAAATTCATGAGCTTTCAGGAAAAGGAAAGCTCGTAATCGTTTGAATTCACGCTATTCAAGCTTTTGCCATCAACAGAAAAAATCTTCAGGTATATCCGTTATGGCAGCTGAGCCTCGTATGGCCGCTGCCGCATATGCCTCGCTGGCGGGCAGTATATTGTCAGCAAAGAAACGAGCCGTGCGAAGCTTGCTGAAGTAATAGCTGTTTTCGCTGTCCTCAGCATCGTTGCGTGCACTGATGGCAGCGGACTTTCGCGCACCTTCTGCCAACAGCCACCCCCCAGCAAGCGTACCAAGCAGATTTAGATAAGGTGTGGCTCCAGCCGCCGCTTCAAGAGGTCGTTCATTCCAGGTATCGACAAGCCAATCCGTAGCCTGCTCAAAGGCTTCACAGGCCTCTTCGAGGCTGCGTCGAATGACATTGAGGTCTTCGCCGCGTTCCTTGTCCATGACCTTGGTGGTTTCCCTGACCTTGTGCAGGAATGCCCAGGCTGGTCGGCCTTGATGGCGCATGATCTTGCGCCGGATCAGGTCAAAGGCCTGGATCCCGTTCGTTCCTTCATAGATCGGGGTGATTCGGGCGTCCCTGAAGTGCTGGGCAGCACCCGTTTCCTCGATATACCCCATTCCGCCGTGAACCTGGATTCCAAGCGATGTGACCCGGCAAGCTGCGTCGCTCGCCCAGGCCTTGGCCACGGGTGTCAACAGATCAAGGGTGTTGATGCGGCTGTCCTCACGTGCAGTCCGGTCCGGCAGATTTCGTGAAAGGTCAATGGCCGTGGCGGTATAGTAGACAAGGGCTCGCGCGGCTTCGGTGGTTGCCTTCATGGTCATGAGCATGCGGCGCACATCGGGATGATGGATGATGGCAACCGGCGCTCCATCCCCCTGATCGCCTACTCGCTTGCCTTGCACACGCTCAAAGGCAAATCGGCGCGCCTGCTGATAGGCACGTTCGGCAACACCCACGCCCTGTGCACCAATGCCCAACCGGGCCGAGTTCATCATCGTGAACATGTATTCCATGCCACGGTTCTCTTCTCCGACAAGGTAGGCGACCGCACCATCCCGGTCTCCATAGGCCATGGCGCAGGTTGGGGAACCGTGAATGCCCAGTTTGTGCTCGAGAGAGGTACACCGCACATCGTTCTTCTCGCCAAGAGTCCCATCTTCACGGGGGAGCCACTTTGGAACGATGAACAAACTGAGACCTTTGCTGCCAGTCGGAGCATCATCAGTGCGCGCCAGAACCATATGAAGAATGTTCTCAGCCAGATCATGATCACCGTAGCTGATGAAAATCTTTTGCCCGAACAAGCGATACGAATTCTCATCACGCACAGCACGCGTTCTGATGGCACCCACGTCGGAACCCGCTTGTGGTTCCGTCATCGTCATGGTTCCAGTCCAGTGTCCCGCAATCAGCGGCGGCAGAAAGGCATGTTTCTGGCTTTCTGAGCCATGCGCCTGAATCAATTCGATCGCGCTCTGGGTTAGAAGCGGACAAAGGCCAAGACTCATGTTCGCCGAGCTGAAAAGCTCCTGGATCGCGACCGCCAGAACCCAGGGCAGTCCTTGTCCCCCATAATCCGGATCGAAGGGCAGGCTGTTCCAGTTACCTTCGACATAACTTTGGTAGGCCTTACAATAGCCCTCGGGAGTGGAAACCTCGCCATCCAGGAGCCTGGCCCCCTGTCTGTCACCTGGGCGATTTGCTGGTGCCATAACATCGCGCGCGAGCCGACCAGCCTCTTCCAGTATACTGTTGGTGAGATCCTGGGAAATATCCCTGTAGATTGGCAGCTTGAACAAGCGGTCTACACCGGCAATGGCATCCAGTGTGAAACGCATGTCCTGAAGTGGAGGGTCGAATTCAGTCATAGGCCATCCCTAATGTCCCGCGCCAAGCGGGAGAGGGTAGATGGCCTGGTTAAATCTGTCGACTCACACGAACGGGCACTCTGGATCTGCAAAGGCCGGTCAGGAGGCCGCCATCAGCCTTGATTCTTCGCTCTCGAGGGGAAAATAAACACGCATTGTGGTGCCTTGCCCAACTTCACTTTCTATTTCAAGGCGCCCCCCATGCAGTTCGGTCAGTGAGCGCACAAGAGAGAGACCAAGCCCCGTTCCGCCAGTGCCTCTTCTGTAAGTATTGTCGGCTTGCTCGAATGGACGAAATATACGTTCCATGTCTTCTTCGGCGATCCCAACACCCGAATCGCGAATGGCAATGACAATCTCATCCTCGGCTGTGCTGCTGATCTTCACAGCAATATCCCCACCTTCAGGCGTGAATTTTATTGCATTCGATAACAGATTGAAAACTATCTGTTTTATAGCCCTTTCATCCGCATATATCTGCTCGCCGCCAGGTACGATCTCCATGCCCATTGTGAGGCTCTTTTCGTTGGCCCGTACGCGGTTGAGCCGCAGGCAAGACTCCAGAATCTCGTCCACATGCAGGAAGACAGGATTGATTTCCAAACGGCCTGCCTCGATCTTCGCCAGATCCAGTATATCGTTGATGAGTTCCAACAGATGGCGACCACTTTCCTGAATGTCGCGGGCGTATTCCGTGTATTCAGGTACGCTGTTCTGGCCGAAGGATTCGTTGGCTATTATCTCGGAAAAACCCAGGATAGCGTTTAGCGGTGTGCGCAGTTCATGACTCATGGCCGCCAGGAAATGGGATTTCGCCCTGTTCGCTTCTTCAGCAGCCTTTCCCTGCTGTTCTGCATCCTGCCGCGCAACTTCCAGGTCTTCTGCCAGACGTCTCAGTTCCTCAGTCTGCGATTCCAGAGTATCGCGGCTGTATAGCAATTCCTGTTCAAAGTGCTTGTGATCGGTGATGTCGAGAACTGTTAACTGCTGGGCGGGCTCACCCATCCATTCGACGGCGCGCCCCATGACCTCAACCCAGATATTAGCCCCCTGGGTGGTGAGGTTGCGTGCTTGTGTCGTGAACTCGTGATTCCTGTTTTCCAGGCTGTACAGCCACCTCTGCCAGGCTATCTCCCTGTCCTGCTCGGGCATCAGGCAGAGAATGTCCGACATCTCAAGAACTTCCTCGGTCGAATTGAAACCATAGATTCGCGCGAACGCATCATTCACGAAAAGGGGTTTATATCCACGGTGGATACATATTCCCTGGAGTGAGCCTTCAATCAGGTCCCTGAACCTTCTTTGACTGGCCTCCAAGGCAGCTTCAGCCGCCTTGCGCTTGGAAATATCACTGATGGTGCCGACAACGCGAACGGCCTCGCCATCCTGGTCATGATAGGCACGTCCCTTGGCCGCGACCCAGATATAATCTCCATTCCGGGTCCTCAGTCGATGGTCATGCTCGAAACTGTCTCTTTCTCCCTTCAGGTGAGCTGCGAGCAGGCGCAAGGCCTCGGAAGCATCCTCTTCATGGATACGGTCAAGCCATGTCTCGACACGAGACGGTAGTTTTTCGCAGTCGTAGCCAAGCAATCGGCACCATACGGGAGAATAATAGACTTGCCCCGATTTGACGTCCCAGTCCCATAAGCCATCATTTGCACTGTTGAGCGCAAGGTGAAAGCGTTCGCGACTCTTACCCAGATCCTGCTCGACCTGCTTCTGTCCCGTAATGTCACTGGATGTTCCGATAATCCGCACAACCCGGCCCGAATCATCGGTTACAGGGGTCAGGCTTGTACGCCACCAACGCCAGCCACTGGGCAACTGGTAATGCTGGACATACTGAATACGTTCACCTTTGGAGACGCATTCCGCATAGCGATCCTGGACGGCAGTAGCCGTTTCTGGCGGCACAACTTCGTGTGGTCGACGCCCCGCAAGGATAGCGTCCTTCAATCCTGTCATTTCTTCATGACAGCTGTTCGACGCAAGATATCGAAAGGACGGTTCTTCCTCGACCTCTACGACGAAGACAGGCACCCCCATTGCTTCAATCAGTTCCTTAAGCGTAGCGTCTGACTGAAAAGCCAGCATATTCGGCTCCGTTTATCTCTTCCCAGTAAATGCAAGCCTAGGAAGAAATGGTTAACGGAGACTTTCCAGGGGTGTACTCAAATTACCTTTCCAGGATTCAGAAGATATTCCGGGTCCAAGGCGTTCTTCAGGGTTCTCATCAGATCGATTTCGACCTCGGACTTGAAACGCATGTTCTCCGTGCGCTTCAATTGTCCGATCCCATGTTCTGCTGAAATAGAGCCCCCCATTTCTACGACGATATCATGGATACGGGCATTGACCTCTGTCCAGCGTGCCAGAAAAGCAGCCGGATCCATCCCTTCGGGTTGTGTGATGTTGAAGTGGATATTGCCATCACCAACGTGACCGAAGGGTACGGGACGTGCACCCTCCACCATTGCCAATACAGCTTCGGTTCCCTTCTCAATGAAGGCAGGAACTTCAGAAACGGGCACAGAAACATCATGCTTGATTGAAGCGCCTTCAAATTTCTGAGCTTCCACGATTCCTTCCCGCAGTCGCCAGAGTTTATGCCGCTGCGTTTCATTGCCGGCTATAACAGCATCACTGAGCAGGTTCTCTTCGAGTCCGTCGCTAAAGGACTCCTCGAGCGTGTCGTGCAAACCACGCCCCTCACGTCCCCCGAACAGCTCCACAAGGACGTACCAGGGGGAGGGGGCATCCAGCGGGATTTGGCCTCCTTCGACATGGCGCTCAGCAAATTCGAGCCCGCGCCGGCACATCAGTTCAAATGATGTCACGCTTTCGCCTGAAGCCGCGCGAATGCGCCCCAGAAGACGGACCGCTGCTGCTGGATCCGGAACAGCGACCAGGGCTGTCGCGACCTCTCGTGGACGCGCATAAAGTTTCAGTACGGCTGCCGTGATGATTCCGAGGGTACCTTCCGCACCTATGAACAACTGTTTCAGGTCATAGCCAGTGTTGTCCTTGCGCAGACCGCGCAGGCCGTTCCAGATGCGCCCATCGGCCAGTACGACTTCCAGCCCGAGCACCAATTCGCGCGCATTGCCGTAACGCAAGACCTGGACACCACCGGCATTGCTGGAAAGATTGCCGCCGATCTGGCAGCTGCCCTCCGCTCCCAGCGATAACGGGAACAGGCGGTCACAGGCAGCCGCAGCTTCCTGGATGTCCTGCAGGATGCAGCCAGCCTCGGCAGTCAGTGTAAAATTATCGGCGTCGATGGCGCGAACACGATTCATGCGCTTGAAGGACAGGATAAGGCTCTTGCCGGTCTCATCAGGCACGGAGCCGCCAACAAGACTGGTATTCCCGCCCTGTGGCACGATGCTGACCTTCTCCTGTCGGCATAGGCGCACCACTTCGGCCACCTGCTCGGTCGAAGAAGGAAAGGCAACGGCACAGGCCTTGCCGTGGTACCTGCCGCGCTGATCCTGAAGGTAGGGTTCTATCTCCTGCTCCGCGACAAGAATACCCCCCTTACCAGTTATTTCCTCCAGGCGGCGAAGGAACTGGTTGTCATGCATTTCCATCTCTTCCAACTCTCTCCAGTCCCCCCTATAGCGGCCAGACAAGCAGCAGCATGGGGATGGCGATACTAACGATCACAATATCCAGCGGAAGACCCATGCGCCAATAGTCGCTGAAACGATATCCGCCGGGCCCGAGGATCAGTGTATTGTTCTGGTGTCCGATGGGGGTTAGGAACGCACTGGACGCCCCGACGGCCACGGCCATCAGGAAGGTATCTGTATTGACCGAAAGTTGAGAGGCGAGCGAAATCGCGATGGGGCTCATGACGGCAGCCGTGGCGGCATTGTTCATGAAATCCGTCAACAGCATCGTGACAACGAGCAATAGCCCCAGTGTCAGGACAGGATCGCCACCGGCCAGGTCATTCACAAGCGTTTCGGCAATGAGCTCTGCAGCTCCACTGCTTCCTACTGCGTTGGCGACTGGAATTAGGGCGGCCAGAAGCACGATAACGGACCCGTCCAGAGCTTCATAGGTTTCCCTTACGGGAAGAATGCGCAGGATCACGGCCAGGACTGCTGCCGTTACAAAAGCCACCGCAGCAGAGACCAGGCCTGAGGCGGCAAAAGCAGCCGCACCGACCATCAGTGCGCCGGCCTTCATGGCTTCCTTGAAATGAGGCAACTTGATTTCGCGTTTGCCTAGGGGGGCGCAGCCAAAAGAGTTGGTGAAGCTGGCAATCCTGTCCTCTTCACCTTGCAGCAAAAGAACGTCGCCAGCAGCGAATACAGTTGAACGAAGCCGCTCTCCTGATGTACTGCCTTGCCGAGAAATAGCGAGAAGGTTGATGCCAAACCGATTGCGGAGTCTCAGGCCTTTCGCTGTGCTTCCGATCAGACGGCTGTTTGGCAGGATGACCACTTCGATCAGTTTGACTTCTTCGGACTGGAGATTCTGGGCCTCTATGCCTTCTCCGTCTTCCTGTACCGTGTCTTCAGATTTCAGTTCGGAATCATGATCGTCGTCGGATCTTTCGCCGACCAGTTCCAATCCGAGCGTGGGAATCGATTTCGCGAGCCCTTCGGGGTCCGCCTCCAGAATCAGGACATCCCCCTCCTGAATCCTTTGATAGCGGTGAGGGGCCAGGATGCGCTGGTTATTACGGACGACTGCAATTACGACAGCTTCAAGCTCATCGAGTTCACGTTCAATTTCAATCAGGCGCTTGCCTTTGGCCTTGGCGTCTTCGGTAACCCGCGCCTCTGTCACGTACGATGCTATGTTCTCGAAGAGATTCTGTCCGGCATGGGCACCATCTCTGGATTTGGGCAGGAGACGCCAGCCAACCAAAACGACAAAACTAACACCGGCCAGCATCAGTGTGGCACCGACAGGTGTGAAATCAAACATTGAGAAGGAAGAACCTTCAGCACCTGCGCGGTAACTGGCAACAATGATATTAGGAGGTGTGCCAATCAGGGTTGTCATGCCTCCCAGTATAGACGCGAAGGAAACTGGCATCAGGAAGCGGCTCGGAGGAATGTTGCTCTTGGCTGCGGCTTGCAGTGTTATGGGGATAAGAAGCGCCAATGCACCGACGTTATTCATGAAGGCGGAGAGAACCGCTGCCAGAATGCAACAAGCGCCAATCATGAGAGTAGGTGAGCCGCGAGCCGGAATAACGTGACGCGCCAGGATGTCCACCGCCCCTGAAAGCGATAGCATGCGGCTGAGAATCAGGATCGCGGCGACCGTGATCACGGCGGGGTGACTGAATCCAGAAAAGGCCTCATCCATGGGAATGAGGCCAGCCAGAACGGCGGAAAGCAAAGCCATCAAGGCAACGACGTCATAACGCCAGCGTCCCCAGATAAAAAGCGCCATGGCGCAGCCAAGTATTCCCAGCACCAACCCCTGTTCGAGGGTCATAGTGTCTCCTGTGGTTGCGGTTCAGTTACCTGTTTAGATGAAGAGAGGCCTGCCAGATTCGGCTTTCTGTAGAGGGTGGATCAACCGAAACTCAGGATATTTTCACTCCTGCAACCTGAAAATAACCTTGGTCCAATTCGGAAGGCAAATCACCATTCTCACAAGTGGCAAAATGCACCCCCTGAATGCCCTCTATATGTCACAGAGCAAAAGCCGTATAATGTCTTGCGGCATGTTTTTCCCCAGAGTAGGGCAATGGCACAAACTGATGGCTGATTGCCAGGTCTCTGGAAAAACCTAGTAATAATGCCTACTTGCGATAAACTGTACATCAAACACAATTCCAGGGCAGCCTTCAGACCTTCATCATGGCTTTGCGAACATGCACCATAATCCTTGCTGTGGCACTGCTTAGCGGATGCGAAGCCTTGCCATGGCAGGATGCTGAAACCAACGCGACAGCTCCCAGCGCCACCGCACCTGCACCTGAATCCGGAGAAGAAGTTTCCGCACCGGCGCCAAGCTCTCCGGAGTCAGCTGGTCCGAGAAAACCTGTAACCCCCCTGAATCCCGATGAATTGGTTGGTCTGAGTGAAGAGGAAATGCTGGGACAGCTGGGACCGCCCCTGGATGTCAGGCGAGAAGCACCAGCCACTGTCTGGAATTACCAGCGATCAAACTGCGAATTGAAGCTGTTTTTCTACCCTTCTTTGCGTGATCGACGTTTGCAAGCGCTCACCTATGAAGTGACCCCGTCGGGAGACGCAACTATGGAGCGCTGCCTGCAAGAGCTTGGGAGTTTTCAAAATGGGTAGTATGGAAACCATGCAAGTGACTCGGAACATAGAGATTGCGGTTGTGGACGACGATCCGCTGTTTCGAGAAACTTTATCCGAAAATCTGAAGGAGGCTGGCTATTCTGTCGAGATATTTGAGGCTGGTGAACCGTTTTTCGAATGGCTGGATAACGATGGATCACCAGATCTGATTCTTCTCGATTGGCGTATGCCGGGAATGAACGGAATCGAGGTTCTGAAACGCATGCGTGAGGAAGGGCACGAGATGCCCGTTATTTTCCTGACGGCTTTGAGTGAACAGATATACGAAGAAGCTGCGCTGTTGAGCGGCGCCGTGGATTTTGTGGAGAAGTCACGCAGTTTTGCCATCCTGCACAAGCGCATCGATCTCATTCTCTCTGGCAACAAGACGCCTCAGGGAAGCGAAGTTGAGGCAGGTGACTCACAGAACCAGGATGTCATACGTCAAGGAGAACTCGAACTTCGCCTGGACAGCAGCCGTGCTTTCTGGCGGGGGGAACGTGTCAATCTGAGCCTGACAGAATTCAAGATCGTTCACTTGCTGCTGCAACGCGCTGGACAGGATGTAACCTACCGGGAAATCTATGATTTGGTTCATGGTCAGGGATTCCTGGCAGGTGCCGGGCCAGAGGGTTATCGCGCAAACGTCCGCACCTTCATGAAACGCATTCGCCAGAAATTCCGGGAACTTCACTCAGAATTCGACGAAATAGAAAACTATCCCGGATTTGGTTATCGCTGGCGCACAACTGAGCGCTAAGGGGTCGACTTGCGCCCTCTCTCCCGGATACCTCGCTCCCTGGCTGCAAAATTCCTTTTGCTGCTGGTCATATTCATTGCTGTTCCGGTTATAATATACGGCCAATTGAAGCTTGCCGATCAAGAGCGGGCGACCCTGTTGTTGCGGAGTGTCCAGGAGCAAGGCTGGTTGGTGGGACGCAGTTTGCGCCCCTTTCTTGAGCGCTTCGAGGGTCAGGATGCACTGGTGCTCCATGAGACACTCTCGGACCTGGGCGTACGGGGAATGCGTGTACGACTGCTGTTCCGTCCAGAGGGGGAGGAGGGGTATGACAGCTTCTACTTCGTGGCCTCGTCACAATCACAGCCAGCCGATCAACTGGAAGACGAACTGGAGCAGCTGGTAACTCCTGATATTCTGGGAAAACTGGAGGATTCCTGCCGTGGGCAGCAACCTCTTTCCGTTCGGTACCGAAACCCGGAGGGAGGGGAGGAATTCCTGACGTCCATCACACCGGTCAATGCGCCCAAGGGCTGCTGGGCCATCATAACCTCACACGCTACGTCCGAGTTGCTGCGTTCTTCCTTGGGCCGACCCTACTGGCAGATGCCCGAAGTGCGCGTAGCCGCCGCCATATACCTGCTCATGGCAATTGTGGTCATGGCAATATTTCTCGGCTTATGGGGCAGCCTGCGCAAGTTCGCGCTTCTGGCGAACCAAATCCGCTCGCATGGAACCCCCTCACTTTCGTTTTCCAGCCTCAATCGTGTGCCGGAACTCTCCGACGTAGCGCGTGAGTTCGATCGAATGGTCAATACACTGCAGAAATCGGCCAAGGATATCCGCGATGCTGCAGAAGAGAATGCGCATGCCTTGAAGGCACCTATCGCGGTGATCTCCCAGGCGACCGAACCACTGCGTCGCGCTATCCCACCAGAGAACATAAAGGGGAAACGAGCACTGGAGGTGGTCGAACAATCGGTGGCTCGTCTGGACAGCCTGGTTGGCGCAGCACGCCGTATGGAAGAGACGGTCGCTGAACTACTGAACCCGCCGCGTGAGCGGATCAACCTGTCGGCTCTCATGCAGACGCTGCTCTCTCCTTATGTCGAGGGAACCGAGGGGCAGCAACAGACCGTCGTGGAGTCCAGGATCTCTGAGGGCATAGAGGTTCTTGGTGGTGCTGAATTGCTGGAAACCGTTGCCGAGAACCTGATCGACAATGCCATCAGCTTTTCCCCGGACAACGGTAAGGTTCGGGTTCATCTGTACAGCGAGAACGACAAGGCCGTATTGACGGTCGAGGATGAAGGCCCCGGGGTTTCACCGGAAAACCTGGAGCGGATCTTCGAACGGAATTATTCCCATCGTCCTGGAGCCAATCCCTCTGCATTGCCTCAAGCCTCCGTCAAGTTGCCGAACTTTGGCATAGGCTTGTGGGTGGTTCGCAGAAATGTCGAAGCGATAGGCGGTATTGTTTGGGCACGGAATCGCAATGAAGGGGGTCTCTGTGTCCGTATGGAGCTGCCACTGGCGACGTGACGTGAGCTCCGCGCAAGCGAGAGACAGGTTCCCGCGCCATTCTTGTCACAGCCTTGCCTCTGACCCGCCTCGGCCTTGAAGGTTACTCTCACCCGGGTTTCACCTAATGCGAGAATAACAGCCAATGGCCACGCTCCACTCGGTACGAGCCAGCAAGAAGTCAGATTTTCATCCTGAAACGGAAACGCACGCCAGCCATCCTCATGATCGGCGTTTACAGGAGACCCTGGCCCGGCTGCGAAATGTCCGGCTGAGCTATCGCTTTTATATCCTGACCTTCAGCGAAGGACTATCGGAAGAGGCCTTGGCCGGGGTCCTTGATACCTTGCATTCACAGGGTTATGTCATTCGCCTTCAGGGATTCAGTCTAGGCCTTCTGGATGTAGGTGAGTCTGCCTTGCAGCGGGAAGGCTTCGCGCAAATCATTCAGAATAAACTGGCTCGGCATGCTCACGACAGGTCATGGCAGCCTTTTGTCGTGGACTGCATTGAAGGCAGAACGGATGAGATTTCCACTGTCACTGACCTCATCCTCATGGCAGCAGATTCTCGCGAGCAGAAAAACCAGCGGAAGGCAAATACTGCCTGTCAAAAGACCTCTGGCCTCAATGCGCTTGCCTTGGGATAATCAAGCTTCTCGCTTATTGCTCTACTGTAACTGAATCACGGACTTCACTGATTTTCGGGGGGAACTATAGGATGACTTCGTCAAGGTTCATGGCAGCCATGATTGTTGTTCTGACACTGGCTGGCTGCTCGGGTATGGATACCAGAACCCAAAGAACATTGAGCGGTGGCGCCATTGGCAGTGCAGGCGGCGCAGCCATTGGCGCACTTGCAGGAGGAAGCCTCTTCACGGGGGCCCTGATTGGCGGTGCGGCTGGCGCTGCAGTAGGGTACTTGACCGGTGAGGATGAAGTTCACGTCGGCAACTGAAGTGCTGTACAGGATTGGATAAAGCTAAGCTTGGCAACGAAGTGGTATATTCCCTGTTCCGATCAGTCCAGATCAGAGGACCGCAGCAGTGTTTGACTGAAGCACCGCAGTCCAGTAATCGGAAGCGTCCGGCGGTTCCGGATAAGCATGCAATTCCTGAAATGGGCAAAGTGATCAGTTTTGAGCGATATCGGGCCTTCAACCAAAAAGGTGCCATCCGTCTGGCTCATGATGGGGCATCGGGCAGGGGATAACTCACAGGTATTGGCTCTGGCTGAAGCACTTGGGTGGCCGTATGAGATTCGGCGCTTTGCCTACAAGAGCTATGAGCTTCTGATCAATCTGACCCATGGCCCAACTCTGTCAGGAACATTACCGGACCAATCCAGCCATCTTGAGCCCCCGTGGCCAGATCTTGTCATTTCTGCCGGACGGCGCAATGAGCCGATTTGCCGTTGGATTCAACAGCAGGCAAAACGGGAAAAACATGTTCGCTTGATTCATATCGGGCGTCCGTGGGCGAATTTCGGGCGCTTTGACCTGATCATTACAACGCCCCAATATCGCCTGCCACAGCACCCCCATATCCTGCAGAACAATACACCGCTGCACAGGGTTTCTCAGAAGCGTCTTGAGAGCGATGCGGCAGATTGGGCGGACAAACTCCAGGGTATGCCACCCCCTTATATTGCCGTTATTGTCGGTGGCAACAGCGGTCCCTACAGCTATGACCGGGAGGCCGCCCGAAGGCTTGGCAAACAGGCCAGCAAGCTTGCCCGCCAGTATGGGGCATCCCTACTTGTTACAACCAGTGCCCGCACGCGCGCCGATACCATTCAGGTTCTGAGGGATGAAATCGACGTGCCTTGTCATTTCTATCAATGGCGCCCTGATGCAGAAGACAACCCCTATTTTGCTTTCTTGGGGCTAGCAGACCGCATCATTGTAACGGGGGACAGCGTCTCGATGATGACGGAAGCCTGTGCCACCGGGAAGCCGGTTTACCTGTTCGATCTGGGGCAGGGGTGGCGTGCCATGCGCAGGCAATTGCCTGGAAAGCCCAAACTGCTCGACAAGTATCTGAAGAAACCAAGGGACAGCTTTGATTTCCGTGCCTTTGTATATCTATCCGGGATGCACTTGGGCCCCAATCGGATCACGCGCGATATCCGGATCATTCATGACTACATGATTTCCAGTGGTCGCGCGGCCTGGTTGGGCGAAGGTCATCCACTGGAGTCACCTCCACCACTTGAGGACATCTCCCGTGCCGTGGAGCGCGTTCATACCCTTTTCCCGGAACTCTCGACGGCCAAGTCGGGGTAGCAAAAAGCCCCCGAAAAGGGGGCTTTTACATGAGCATGAAGGTTGCCGTTAATCATGCAGCCATCTTGGGTGTGCGCTCCATGACCTCGAAGGCGTCATGACGGACGTGGTTTCGCTCCATTTCCTGACGGATCATCTCCTCCGTCACGATGCCTTCATCCATACACTCCTTGAGCATGGCAAAGAAGAAGCGCTCCTGATTGCGATCAGGGTGCCTGAGATAGCGCCCCAGCAGGGCGTGCTCGCCAAAAAGCTTGCGGCGCCAGCGCATCAGCCAGCCAATGATTGGAAAGCGGCGGGATTTGTCAGCTGGCGTGAAATCGATCGGAAGCCCTGTCTTCCAGGGTTGCGTAAGGCGGCGGGTATTGTGCAGCAGCTTGGTGTCCTCTTTCAGGCGATCGAAATCGTTCCAGTAAGGCTCGAGCAAGCCAATGCTTTCGCGCGGTTCAGTGCGCAAGCAGATCCAGTCCATGTAATCCAACTCACCCGTGAACAGCTTGTTGAATTGATCCTCGCATTTCCAATGGGTCAGCTTGGCGCAGTCGAGAAGCATGACCGAACTCGCCATGCAACCTTCGCGGCCCTTTGCTCCGGAACGGGCCCGGCACATGATGGCATGGTCGCCCATGTCCCTTGAAAGCAGCTCCCAGATATCACCGACCGCAAAAATATCGGGATCCATGATCACCGCACGACCTTCGTAGTCCATCAGCTCGGGGGGCATGAAACGAAGCGGCGTAAAGGACTGCAGGTCTTCATAACGCCACGGCCGTGTGTAGCCGTCGCGCAGGAATTCCTGACCTTCCTTTTCCTTCAGGAAGGGATAATCCTTGGTGTGAATGATCTGGACGTCAAACTTGTCCGGATTCTTCGAGTTGCGCTTCATGGTGTACTGAGCCACCAATGCGCCAATCATCTGGCGGTGATTTGTATGGATGAAGACGGTAGCTTTCACAGCAGCCGTAACTCCTGTCGTGTAATTGATAATTGTTCCTAGCAGATGCCGGAAACCCCCGCAAGCTGACGCATTGTCTCAGGCCTGCAAGCTTTAGGCGGAGTTCGCATCCTGCTCTTGCTGGTCGACGCTGTACCCAAAAACCGGGCTGAGATGCTTGCCGATATAGTCCTCAATTTCGCGGAGTTGCGCATCCTCGAAATAGTCACGGTAACCTCCGACCTTGGCCCGCCGAACCTTGTAGGCATTTGGATTGCTCTTGTCCCGGGTCACCATGCGGCTGCCGCTCAACCAGAACGTCCGATTGCTTTCCATGTTGCGCATGTTCTCCACGGATGCAAATCGGACGGACTCCTCGATCTGATCCTCCGTTCCTTCCGTACCTATGAAGTCCGTCACGCGTTTGAGGGCGGATCCCGGATCATCGCGCATATCCTCATAACGGACGATCAATATGTTCTCGAACCGGTCCATCTCTCGCGCCCAGACATTCATGAAGCCGATGATCTTCGGTAACCCCGCCTTTTCGTCCATGACGAAGTCATAGACCGAAAGGTCTTCCATTCCCTGTGGGTACTGGTTGATGGATTTCTTGCGGTCGCGCATGCGATATTTCCACTGGAAGTACTGGGAAACGGCGGTGTCTGCCGGATTGCGTACAAGCAGTACAACCTTGCGATCATAATAATCGGCCTTGTTGTCACTGTTTCCCGTATAATCTTTCAGATAATTGTCATGCGTGAAGAAGAGCTTTGGAATCTTAGGATTCTTGCGGTGAAGGTTGTCGAAACCGATCAAGTGACGTTCGGACAGTCCGTGGCGAACCTGATAGAAACGGGACAGCATGACCCGCAGCCATGTCCGTCCGCTCTTTCCGAAAGAAACGATCACGGCATCTGCCAGGCGCAGTTTCCTGTACTCTTCCTTGCCGCGCAGGCGGCGTTCAATTGCAATCTTCTTTTCCTGCGGGAGGAAAAAGAGAATCAGCAAGGTCAGCTCACGGCTGATCTTCTTCAGTAAGACGCGCATGGATATTTCCAGGAAAAGAGTCAATCAGTAGTATGCGAGCAGCTATAGCAAGCTGCTGTCTATGGTGCAATCCAGCCCAATTTGTGAGAACCGGGCAGATTGCATTCCAACCCAAAATTAAGCGAATAATTAATGTGAAAATAATATAATTACAGGAAATAATGTGGCAATGGCCGTGCTTTGCCCTTGAGCCGCCTCTGCAGAAACGCTAACTCTTGCCCTGTTCCATCACACACCAGCGGATGCATTCCAAGTCATGAACCATCTCGACCAATTGGAAGCGCAGAGCATCTATATCCTGCGCGAAGCCTACAATCGCATCAAACCCCTGTCGATGCTGTGGTCGCTCGGCAAGGATTCCAATGTCATGATCTGGCTTGCGCGCAAAGCCTTCTATGGCCGCGTACCCTTTCCGGTGATCCTGCTGGATACCGGCAACGAGTTGGATGAGGTCTATGAATTCCGGGACCGCTATGTGAAGGAATGGGACCTGAACTACATCAACGCTGAATGCCCGCCGTACGAGGAAACCGATCCCGATTTGACCTACAACGCACGCTCGGCGGCCCGCAAGACCCTGGGCCTGAAGCGTGTGATCGAGGAGCATGATTTCCGAGGTATATTCCTGGGCATCCGCCGTGATGAGCAGGCCGTGCGCAGCAAGGAACGTGTCTTCAGCCCGCGCGGCGAGAGCGGGGAATGGGACTACAAGGACCAGCCTCCCGAGTTCTGGGAACAGTACAAGACCGAATTCCCACCGGGCACGCACGTGCGCATCCATCCGCTGCTCGCCTGGACCGAAGTGGATATCTGGCGCTACATCCAGAGAGAGAATATCCCGGTGGTTCCGCTGTATTTCGCGCGGAACGGCATGCGCTATCGCTCGCTTGGCGAGAAGGACATTACCCGGCCCATCGAGTCCAATGCCTCGACCATCGAGGAGATCATCGAGGAGTTGCAGACCACGAGAACGCCGGAGCGCGCCGGCCGCACAATGGACCATGACAGCGAGGATGCCTTCGAGCGCCTCCGCGCCGCGGGATACATGTAATGCAGGATTCCAGTTCTTCTCTCGACATGCTTCGTGAAACCTTCAAGATCGT
Organism: Fodinicurvata fenggangensis DSM 21160; assembly: GCF_000686045.1. Taxonomy (GTDB): domain Bacteria; phylum Pseudomonadota; class Alphaproteobacteria; order Kiloniellales; family DSM-21159; genus Fodinicurvata; species Fodinicurvata fenggangensis. The sequence goes on along the minus strand of NZ_JMLV01000001.1, from coordinate 426,742 downwards.
CGTGGTCGGCCACGTGGACCATGGCAAGTCGACACTGATCGGGCGCCTGCTGTACGACACCGACAGCCTGCCCACCGGCAAGTTCGAGGAACTGAAGGCGATCTGCGATCGCCGCGGTATGGCCCTGGAGTGGTCCTTTGTGCTGGATGCCTTCCAGGCCGAGCGTGACCAGGCCGTAACCATCGACACCACCCAGATCTGGTTCAAGACGCCGAAACGCGACGTGGTGATCATCGACGCGCCAGGCCATCGCGAGTTCCTGAAGAACATGGTCAGCGGTGCTGCCTCGGCTGACGCGGCCCTTCTGGTCGTGGATGCAGAGGAGGGGGTGCGCGAGCAGACTCGGCGTCACGGGTACCTGCTGCATCTCCTGGGTGTGAAGCAGGTGGCGGTGGTCATCAACAAGATGGATTTGGTCGATCATTCGGAGGCGCGCTACGGAGAGATTGTCCGGGACGTAACGGCCTATCTGCACAGCATTGGCGTCGAGCCCAGCTTTATCGTGCCGATCTCGGCCCGTGAAGGCGACAACATCGCCAAGAAATCCACATCCTCACCCTGGTACAAGGGGCCGACCCTCCTGGAGGCACTGGACCGCTTTCACTCTGTTACGGTCCCATCGGAGCAGGCCCTGCGCCTGCCGGTCCAGGATGTCTATCATTTCGATCAGCGACGCATCATTGCGGGCCGGGTCGAGGCTGGTGTAATCCGTCCGGGCGACGAGATCCTCTTCTCGCCATCCAACAAGACAGCGCGAGTCAAATCGCTGGATGTCTGGGATGCTCCACCGCTCCTGGAGGCTCATGCCGGGCAGTCCATCGGCCTGACCCTGGAAGAGCAGCTCTTTGTGGAACGTGGGGAAGTGATCAGTCATGTGGAAGACCCGCCTGTGCTTTCCACGGTCTTTCGTGCGCGGCTCTTCTGGCTGGGGCACAAGCCGCTGGAGGTTGGTAAGCGCTATACGCTGAAGCTGGCCACCAAAACGGCAACAGTGACAGTGGTCGGCCTCGAAACCCTGATCGATACCGATACGCTCGCCCATCGCCCGGGAACCAAGCTCGAGCGCAACATGATCGGTGAGGTGGTTCTGCGTGCTCGGGAAGTCCTGGCTTTCGACGAGCATGTCGAACTCGACAAGATGGGCCGCTTCGTCCTGCTCGAGGACTATGATGTGGTTGGCGGTGGCCTGATCTCGATGGAGGGTTATCCCGATCAGCGGCAGAGCCTGACCGTCAAGTCGACCAACGTCTATTCCGTCGAGCACACGATAACACGCGAGAATCGTGTGGTGCGCAACGGTCACAAGGGCGGGGTGCTCTGGTTCACGGGCCTGTCGGGGGCTGGTAAGTCGACCTTGGCCATGGAGGTCGAAAAGCATCTCTTCCAGAAGGGGCTCCAGGTCTATGTGTTGGACGGTGACAACGTTCGTGCCGGCCTGAACGCCAACCTGGGCTTCTCACCGGAGGAGCGCACCGAGAACATCCGTAGGGTAGGGGAAGTCGCCGCCCTGTTCGCAGACGCCGGTTTCATCTGCATCACGGCCTTCATCTCGCCTTATCAGGCGGACCGCGATCGGGCCCGCAGTGCCGCCAGTCGTATTGACAGCGAGGCCTTCCACGAGATTCATGTCAGTGCCGACCTGAATACATGCGAGAGACGGGATCCAAAAGGTCTCTACAAGAAGGCTCGGGCCGGTGAGATCCTGGACTTCACGGGTGTGAGCGCACCCTATGAAGCACCCGCCAGCGCCGAACTGGTGGTAGACACCGATGCGAAAGACCTGGCCTCCTGTGTCGAGCAGGTTGTGGATTACATCGACCGTACCTTCCGGGTAGACTAGAAGCCATCGTTCCCGAGGTAATCGAACCTCGGGAACGTAAAGGCCTGCCGGCTGCTATTCGGCGGCTATGATGTCTGCGAGGAAGGCGGGATCGGCATTGCCACCTGACAGCGTGATGGCAACTGTCTTGTTTTCTGCATTGAATTGACCCGAAAGCAAGGCAGCCAGGCAAACAGCACCCCCGGGTTCAACCACCAGTTTCAGATTCCGTATGGCAAATGCCATGGCATTACGCACTTGGTCATCACTGACGACAAGTGCGCCGGATAGAAGCTGCTGATTGATTGGAAAAGTGAGCTCTCCGGGGCTCGGGGTCAGCAGAGCATCACAGATTGACGCGGCGTCAGGATCATTTACCAGTCGCTTTCCAGCTGCCAGCGAGCGTGCTGTGTCTTCAAAGCCCTTGGGCTCGACGGCATAGATTTCGCTGGCCGGTGACAGCTCGCGTGCGGCCAGTGCAACACCCGCTGTCAAACCTCCTCCGCCGCAGCAAACAAGAACAGAATCAATCGACAGTCCCTGTGCATGGGCTTCTTCGAAAATCTCGAGTCCGCATGTTCCCTGACCTGCGATAATCTGGGGATCGTCGAAGGGACGAATGAGTGTTGCGCCGCGCGCATCGAGGAGTTTGCTTGCAATCGCTTCACGACTTTCCGTTTTCCGGTCATAGAGTACGACTTCAGCACCATAGTTTCGCGTGTTTGCTATTTTCAGAGCAGGCGCATCATTGGGCATGATGATGGTGCAATCGATGCCCAGGATCCTCGCAGCCGCGGCAACTCCCTGTGCGTGATTGCCGGAAGAGTAGGCGATAACCCCCTTGGCCTTCTGCTGATCATCCAGCAAGGACAGTCGGTTGAAGGCGCCTCTGAACTTGAAGGAGCCTGTACGCTGCAGAGTTTCGGCTTTCAGCAGCACGCGTCCATTCACAGCCTCATTCAGGTAGGCATTCTCAAGCAATGGTGTCCTGACAGCCTGTCCTGCAAGGCGTTGGCTCGCCCTTTCAATATCGGCAAAGGATGGAACGGGTGTATTGCCCTGATCATTCATTGGTTGGCCTCGTTGTTAGCAACATCATCGAAGTTTCGGGTTGTCTGGGCAGGATGCGGCAAACCCTCGTAGAGGCCACCCTGTTTCTGGAGTTTGCGACGATAGACAACGACAGCTTCAGAAACGCGTTGTACATAATTGCGTGTTTCCTTGAAGGATATCTGCTCGACCCAATCCACCGCGTCTATATTCGGATGACGTGGATCACCGAAGCGCTCGATCCAGTCATTGGCTCGGTGAGGACCGGCATTGTAGGCAGCAAGAACCAACGGCAGGTAACCGCGATAACGTTCCAGCATTTCTTCAAGGTAATTGCGCCCAAGCCTGATGTTGTAGTGCGGATCAGTGGTCAATCGGGCAGGTTCATAGGCTATGTTCATTTTGGTGGCGACCTGCCGCGCTGTCCCCGGCATGACCTGCATCACCCCCCTAGCGCCGGCATGACTGACAGCCGAAACCTCGAAATTGCTCTCCTGTCGCATCAGCGCAAGAAGGATTGGCGACAGGGGGTCATCCTCATCGACCCAGGCAGGAACCGGATAAAGGTACTCCGGCATCATGATGCCGTTATAGGCGGCACGTCTGGCCGTTCTGACGGCCTGGTCCACACGGCCTCTCTTCATGCCCAAATCTGCGATCAGCCTGTATTCATTGGCTGTTTCAGCATTTCGCAGAAGGGACGAAAAGAAATAGTCCGCCAGATCATCCCGTTCGATTGAATCGAGAATCCCTATGGCACGTTGCAATTCGCCACCTTGGAAAGCTTCCCGCTGTTCCGCCGTAACGGTAGTAATGCTCTGCTGGTCACCTCGCGTTAAACCAGTTTCAGCGACGGCAAGCTGTCCATAGTAGTTGTTATTTAACTGGGCTGCAGTTGAAAACCACTTATGAGCGAGCTGCTCGTTCCCAAGAGCATCCGCTGCGCGGCCTGCCCAATAAGCCCCTCTGGAACGGCTGATTTCAGTGGTCACTCCACCGTGCAAGCGCTCGAAATGTTGATAAGCATCTGAGGGCCTGTTCAGGAAACGCAGGGCTATCCAGCCGGCAAGGAATTCCCCTTCAGCAAAACCGACGCCGGAGTTCAGTCCGTGCGAACTTGCAAGATCGTAGGCATCGCGCGCATGCCCGTCTTCCAGCAAGTCCCTGGCGGCCCAATGCTTGAGTGGCCACCAACGCTTATTGGATTCAATATCCTTGCTGGGATCGTGATCCTGTAAAAGAGGAAGTGCTTCATAGATCCGATTCTTCCGCATCCGCCAACGGGCGCGCTCGTACAGCAAGCCGTCATGCCCTTGGAGGTTGCCGGGAACTGCACGGATCGCGTCGTCCACGCCTGGTTGCTGGTGCGCCAGCTTGATCTGAGCTGTAACCAGTCGTTGATAGCCGGGACCTAATCGTGCTGCTGTACGCTTCGCCGCCTGTTGCTGTCCCTCCTGGGTTTGGCGCTCCACGCGTGCAATATGATCTGCGCGTGTCAGATGGGGGGCGAATTCCGCGTAGAAAGCTTCTTCATCACTGCGCGAAAAATCTGTCTCTCTCCAGAGAGGGCGCACGACTTCTGCCAGTCGCTCTGCAGACTCCGTGAAGGCGATGGCCCGCGCATACTTCAAAGCTGCCTGTCCCGAAAGCGGTGGATATCTCTGAAACCAGTCTGCCCTGGGCTGAGGCGGCATGCCCTCTGGCATGACTTTCTCTGCCGCGCGACGAAGTGTTATCTGCCCAGGCCAGTTCGGGTTCGCCTCAAGGAAGGCGCTGACTTCCGCAAAATCCTGTCGGTCACCATAACGCAGAAGCCGGTACCACTGGAGCAGCTTGGCCGCCAGGGGATTGTCAATTCCGGCGGCAATATAGCGTGTTTCTTCCGGTTTCCCCTGATCGATACGTTCCAAGGCGCTTGATAGAATTTCACTGTCCCTGGAATTCAGCTCTGCAGCTGATGCAGATACCATCATGAACAGGGACAAGAGAAAGATGGACAGGCAAGACAGGAAAGACGCAGACAGGCGCATCGACCGAAACTCCCTCGGCACACTTTTGAAAAGTCAATCTAGCACAGCCCTACGGGGGTACAAATGAAACAAGAATGAGGCGTGGGCTATAAAGGTCAGCGACCTTGCGGCAACCCGGTCACAGCGCTATCGTCTCTGCCGATTCAAATCGCCCGAAATTGGGGCGGATCAGCCTGTTAAGTGAGCATTCCATGACCCACCCTCTCTACAAGGGCTCCATGCCCGCGCTTGTAACTCCCTTTCGTAATGGCGCCGTCGACTATGATGGCTTTGCGGAGCTTGTGAATTGGCAGATCGAGCAGGGTTCGAGTGCACTGGTGCCCTGCGGCACGACCGGAGAGTCACCGACCCTGACACACGTCGAACACAAGCAGGTGGTGGAGAAATGCATCGAGGCGGCCGAAGGGCGCGTCCCCGTTATTGCCGGAGCCGGATCGAATTCGACGGCAGAAGCCATTGACTTTATCCAGCATGCTGAAACTGCAGGTGCTGATTCAGCGCTTGTGGTCACACCTTACTATAACAAGCCGCATCAGGAAGGCTTGTATCAGCATTTCAAGGCTGTCCACGATTCCTCCAACCTTCCGATCCTGATTTACAATATACCCGGTCGCTCGATCGTGGATATGACCGTCGAGACCATGGCGCGGCTGGCTGAGGACTGTCCGAGAATTGTCGGCGTGAAGGATGCAAGCAACGATCTGATACGTCCGGCTGCAACACGTCTTGCGATCAAGAAAGGATTTACCCAGCTTTCGGGAGAGGATGGGACGATCCTGCCTTTCATGGCCCAGGGTGGTCATGGCTGTATATCAGTTACAGCGAATGTGGCACCAGCCTTGTGCGCAGAATTTCAGGAAGCTTGGCACAACAATGATCGCAAGCGCGCAGAAGAACTCAACGATCGACTGATGCCATTGCATGCGGCCCTGTTTGCAGAGCCAAGTCCGCAGCCGGTCAAATATGCGCTTTCCCTGTTGGGTAAGCTTGAAAACGAGCTTCGTCTGCCCATGATTCCCGTAACGGATCATACCAAGATCTTGGTCCGGGAGGCCATGTCGTCTGCCGGACTACTCGATTAGATCAGCACTTTCAAAGTTTCCTTCATGAGCAAGCAACCGCAGCGCGTTGTCGCCCATAACCGTCGGGCGACCCATGACTTTTTCATCGAAGAGAAGGTGGAGGCCGGCATGGTCCTCACCGGCTCTGAAGTGAAATCGCTGCGCTCTGGCCGAGCCTCCATCAATGAAGCCTACGCCAGCGAAGAAAATGGCGAGTTGTATCTCATAAATTCGCATTTCTCTGAATACGGTCCGGCCAATCGCTTCGGGCATGAACCCAAACGGCCTCGCAAGCTTCTGGTCCACAGAAAGGAGCGGGATCGTCTGTTCGGAAAAGTGCGGCGTGACGGCTACACCCTTGTGCCTCTCTCCATCTATTTCAACGAACGCGGCCTTGCCAAACTGGCGTTGGGAGTGGCCAAGGGCAAACGGAAACAGGACAAACGGGAAGACATCAAGAAGCGTGACTGGCAACGGCAAAAAGCGCGCCTGCTGCGCGATAAAGGCTGATTAACTCTCGGTCTTTTCCGAGAGCAGCTTCTGAGCCTTCGCGAAGACATCGTGAAACATCGTTTCAGTCAGGCGTCCCGTATTGGTGTTGTAGCGTGAGCAGTGATAGCTGTCGACGAGTTGCACTCCTTTCTGGAGGTCATGGACAGCGGCATGCTCGAATTTGAAATGGCTGCGTTTCAGCCCACTGGCCATCAAGAGGGCATCATGGGCAACACGTCCCAAGGCCACGACGACTGTAAGCTGCTTCAGTGACTCGAGCTCACTTGCCAGGAAGCTGTTGCATGTGCGTATTTCATCCGTTGTCGGCTTGTTCGCTGGCGGTACGCAGCGCACAGCGTTCACGATGCGACAGCCCCGGAGCGTAAGCCCGTCATCCGAGCGCTTTTCATAGTTGCCTTCTGCAAGATTGAACTTCTTCAGGGTTGCATAAAGAAGGTCTCCGGCATAATCACCTGTGAACGGTCGGCCCGTGCAATTGGCGCCCTTGAGGCCGGGTGCCAGACCCAATATCAGCAACTGGGCGTCATCGGGTCCAAAAGCTGCAACCGGTGCATTGTGATAGTCTGGGTACTGGCGCCTGTTCTCGGTCCTGAAATCAACGAGCCTGGGACAGAGACTGCAGTCGAGCGATGGCACTTGAGCCTTCATTCTGAGAGTTGCCCACTTACGGAAAGCAGTTCAAGGTTCAATCCGAAGCGTATTCTTCTTCATAAGCATCGTCGTCATTCAGGAACTCGGCATCCAATTCGTCCTCGTCTTCTTCCATCTCGTCCCGTGACTCATCCTGTCGCCTTGACTTCTCAACAGGCGGGCCGCTGCGCGCGATGCTGCCCCTGAGACTGTTGATGTCGATGAAGTGATCCGCCTGACGCCGCAACTCATCGGCAATCATGGAGGGTTGGGCACGAATGGAGGAAATAACGGTAACCCTCACGCCGCGTCGTTGTACTGCAGCGATCAACGAACGGAAGTCCCCATCTCCGGAGAAGAGAACGGCATGGTCTATCTTGTCGGACAACTCCATCATGTCGACCGCCAACTCGATATCCATGTTCCCCTTCACCTTACGGCGTCCATTCCCATCGGTATATTCCTTCGCGGGTTTGGTGACCATGGTGTACCCATTGTAATCGAGCCAGTCGATCAGTGGGCGGAGAGGTGAGTATTCCTGATCCTCGACAAGGGCCGTGTAATAGAAGGCCCTGACCAGACGGGCTTCATCTGCAAAAACCTGATACAGCTTCTTGTAGTCTATATCGAAATTCAGAGAGCGAGCGGTTGAGTAGAGATTGGACCCATCAATAAACAGTGCAATTTTTTCTTCTGGATAGAAGTTCATTCAAATCAGCCTTTTCTGAAAACAAATTACAGGAATGTCGCGGTAGCATTCGAAATTGGCTTTCACAGTCAATAAATCTGTGAGAAAGCACGGATAATTCGCGCAAAGTGACACGCGTTCGCGTCGAGCGCAATGCTCCCTTTGAACAGAATAAGGCCTTGGCTGTGATCCTGGTTGCTGTCGGATCAAATCTTCCCCATCCAGACTTCGGTAGTCCGCTGCAGGTTTGCGAAGAAGCCTTGAAAGCGCTTCAGCAGATGGATCTGCGTCTTGTTCGCCGCTCGCGCTGGTTTGAAACGGCGCCGATACCCGCCTCCGACCAGCCGAACTTCATCAACGGCGTTGTCGAGGTGGCGTCGGAGAACGAGCTGTCTCCTCGGGATTTGCTGAAGGAATTGCACCGGATAGAAGCCCTTTTCGGGCGAACCCGCGAACGCAGGAACGAGGCGCGCCTGCTTGATCTGGATATCATCGATTTCAATGGCAGAGTAACCGGGGCGGATCAGGTTCCGGTGCTGCCGCATGCACGTATGCGTGAACGGGCTTTCGTTCTATATCCCTTACAGGATGTTGCACCGAACTGGCACCATCCTGAAAGCGGAGAAAGCATCGACGAACTTATTTACCAACTGCCGGAAGGGCAGGGGATACGTGTCCTTGCATGACACCGGCCTGACTTCTATAGTCAGCGCAAATCTGAGAAAACTGTCTCTGGAGTTACCAATATGGCACGCGTTACCGTTGAGGATTGTGTCCTCAAGGTTCCCAACCGATTTGAGCTTGTTATGCTGTCGGCGCAGCGAGCGCGGGAAATTTCTTCCGGTGCCCAGTTGACGGTGGAACGTGACAACGACAAGAATCCGGTCGTCTCTCTGCGCGAAATTGCCGACGGCACGGTTGATCCCGATGAGTTGAGGAATTCGCTCGTGTCCGGCTTGCAGCATCATGTCGAAGCCGACGAGCCGGAAGAAGAGGATATGAACGAAACCGACATGCTGACGGCCAGCCTACAATCGGCCGAGGCTGAAACGGTTCTGCCCAAGACCCCTTCGCCGGATATGGAAATCGAGGAAGAGGGCGAGTAATCCTCTTCCGGACGGTGTCCTTAAGCAACAGACTGTTCTCTCCTCAAGCCTGCGCGAAATGGCCGCTATGCGGGGCGCTTGCGAATAGCGTCCACGTACTTACGTGCTATATTGCTTGCAGGTATATCTATGGGATACGTGAACGGAATGCTGCGGCAGTTTGAGCTTGTGGAGAGGGTCAAGTCCTATGATCCCGGTGTGGATGAGGACCGGCTCAATCGAGCCTATGTGTACGCAACAAAAATGCACGGATCCCAGAAACGTGCTTCCGGCGACCCCTATTTTTCCCATCCCATCGAAGTTGCAGGCATCCTCACCGAGCTGAAACTCGACTGCGATTCGATTATTACAGCACTGCTCCATGACGTTGTCGAAGACACGGATGGAAGCCTCAAAGACATAGAATCGCTTTTCGGTGAAGAGATTGCCAAGCTCGTTGATGGTGTGACGAAGCTTAGCCTTCTAGAACTACAATCCGAGAAGAGCAAGCACGCTGAAAACTTCAGAAAACTTGTCCTGGCAATGTCCGAAGATATTCGGGTCTTGTTGGTCAAGCTGGCAGACCGCCTTCACAATATGCGGACCCTGCACTTCATCAAGTCCGAAGAGAAACGCCGGCGCATTGCCCGGGAAACGATGGATATTTATGCGCCACTTGCAGAGCGCATCGGTCTGCAGCGTTTCAAGGATGAGCTGGATGACCTGGCATTTGCAGAGCTCAATCCGGACGCGCGAAATTCCATTATTGCCCGCCTTGAATACCTGAAGAGCTCGGACGAAGACGTAACGGACAAGGTCGTAGAGGAGCTTGTCCAGGTCCTGAAGAACGAGAACCTGGAGGCCCGGGTTTTCGGACGCGTGAAGGCGCCCTATTCGATCTGGCGAAAGATGCAGCACCGCAATGTCGGCTTTGAGCAGTTGGCCGATATCGTGGCTTTTCGCATTATCGTTGAGTCCGTGGGGGAGTGTTATCAAGCGCTTGGCGCCTTGCATGGGCGTTACCCGGTCGTGCCTGGACGCTTCAAGGACTACATTTCCACTCCGAAGCCAAATGGCTACCAGTCACTTCACACTTCTTTGATAGGCCCCCTGCGCCAACGCATCGAAGTCCAGATTCGCACCCAGGCCATGAATGATGTGGCTGATTTCGGTGTGGCTGCACACTGGCGCTACAAGCAAGCGCCCGATGCTCCGGAACTGCCGATGGAAGGGCGCAAGTTCCGATGGATACGCGAACTCCTGGACATCCTGGAGCATGCATCCAATCCGGAGGAGTTTCTCGAGCACACCAAGCTCGAGATGTATCAGGATCAGGTTTTCTGCTTTACACCCAAGGGCGATCTGATCGCATTGCCACGGGGAGCCACGCCAATCGATTTTGCCTATGCCGTGCATTCGGAGGTGGGCAACAGCTGTGTCGGGGCTCACGTCAACGGCAGAATGGTTCCGCTACGCACAATCCTGCAGAACGGCGACCAGGTGGATATCGTCACATCCAAGGCCCAGAGTCCTTCACCGGATTGGGAAAGCTTCGTCGTCACCGGAAAGGCCAAGGCCGCGATTCGGCGTTTCATTCGCCAGGAACAGCGCCAGCAGTTCGTCAGCCTTGGCAAGGAACTCCTGGATCGCACCTTCCGCCAGGAAGGCTATACGCTGACTGAGAAAGGCGTGGCCGGCGTCCTGAAGAAGCTCAAGGTTGACCAGGTTGCCGATGTCTATGCAGCTGTTGGCCAGGGGAACATGACGGCACGTGAAGTCCTGGTATCGGTATTCCCCGGCGCGAAGGAGGAAGACAAGCCCAACAAGGTTGTCCCGATAAACCGGGCGCGCCGCGGAAAATCCGGCGACCATTCGATCCCGATCAAGGGTCTGATCCCCGGTATGGCGGTGCATTTTGCACACTGTTGCCATCCGCTGCCTGGCGATCGGATTGTTGGAATTGTCACAACCGGCAAAGGTGTGACCGTTCACACGATCGACTGTGAGACACTGCAAGCTTTCCACGACAGCCCGGAGCGCTGGGTGGACATCAGTTGGGAATATGAGTCGAGCGAAGAGGGCTTCACAGGTAGACTACACCTTGTTGTGGCAAATGAACCGGGGACATTGGGTTCGTTGTCGACTGTCATTGGAAAGAGCAAGGGCAATATCACGAATTTGAAGATCGTTAGTCGTTCCACGGATTTCTTTGAACTGTTGATCGATCTAGAGGTTAGCGACGTCAAGCACCTGACAAACATCATCGCCGCACTTAGAACCATGCCTGCAATTTCGTCCGTTGAACGGGCGCGCGGGTAGTTTCCGTGACAACAGCCGAAGCCAATCGCCTCGACGTGATCATGTAGTCCCTGATGCTCTTCCGTCCTCGTTCGCCACTCCCATTTCTGCGGCGCCTGCGTGTAGCCATCTGGCCGCGCCGAAGTTGGAAACGCTCAGCACGTTATGTTGGGCATCGACTAGGGCGCATTCCCTCAACGCCCTACAGCATTGCCGCCGGCTTCGCATCAGGGGCAGCAATTTCATTCACGCCGCTTTTGGGCCTGCACTTCCTGGGAGGCGGCCTCATCGCGCTGATTCTGCGCGGAAATCTACTGGCTTCAGCAATCGGCACAGTCATTGGAAACCCCTGGACCTTTCCCTTCATTTGGGCCTGGACCTTTTCATTGGGTCGCTGGATTCTGGGACACGCCGACATGATCGAGACGCTCCCGCAGCATATCTCGATGAACTACATATTTGACCATCCTAGCCAGGTTTTGCTTCCAATGATGGTGGGAAGCATTCCCACGGCCCTGCTGGTATGGCTTTTTTTCTTCTGGTCTGTCCATCGACTTGTCCAAGGGTACCAAAAGGCCAGACGAATGCGCCTGGAGAGGGCGCAGAAACGCCTGGCCAAAGCACAGCAGGCCGGCAAAAACACAGGCAACGAGATGGGAAAGACCGAATGAATGATGTTCAGTTTCCAGGCAAGCCGAGGCTTGGAGTCAACATTGATCATGTAGCGACCCTCAGGAATGCACGAGGCGGCTTGCATCCGGATCCCGTTGATGCGGCCCGGATTGCCGCGGAAGCAGGAGCTGACGGAATTACCGCTCATCTGCGCGAGGATCGCCGACATATCCTTGATCTTGACATCGCCCGGCTCAGAAAAGAAATCCCGTTGCCTTTGAATTTCGAAATGGCAGCAACTCGGGAGATGCTTGACATCGCTTTGAAGGTTGAACCGCATGCCTGTTGTCTTGTGCCAGAGAAGCGGGAAGAGGTGACCACCGAAGGCGGTTTGGACGCCCTGGCCCAGCAATCCCATTTGAAGAGTTGCATCGCTACGCTTTCGCAAGCTGGGATCCGTGTTTCCCTGTTCATTGACCCTGACCCACCCCAAGTAGAAGCGGCCATGGAAATGGAGGCGCCGGTCGTCGAGTTGCACACCGGAGCTTATTGCGAAGCCGTCCTCTCGGAGGGGATGGAAAGCACCGCTGCGGAACGTGAATTTGAACGCTTACGAATTTCAGCCAAATTGGCTGAAAGCCTTGGCCTCGAATGCCATGCTGGTCATGGCCTGAATTTCGACACGGCCAGGGCCGTGGCAAGGATCGAGGCCTTTATCGAGTTCAATATCGGACACTTTCTGATTGGGCAGTCAATTTTCAGTGGCCTTCCAAGTGTCGTGGAAAGAATGCACGCGGCATTGGAGGATGGCAGGCGCTTCGCGTTAACAGGAGGTGGACCTTGATCCTGGGCATAGGAAACGATCTACTCGATATACGGCGAATAGAGAAAACCCTCGGCCGATACGAGGAACGGTTTACCCAACGTGTCTTTACGGAAACGGAGTGCAGGAAGTCGGAGCGCAGGGCCCAACGCGCAGCCAGCTATGCAAAGCGCTTCGCGGCGAAGGAAGCCGCAGCCAAAGCACTGGGAACCGGTGTCCCGCGTCATGGCGTCCATTGGCAGCACATAGGTGTTGTGAACGAACCGAGCGGCAGACCCACACTGGACTTGAAAGGTGGGGCGAAACAGCGCCTCAAGGAAATGACTCCCGCGGGTATGACGCCACAGATCCACATTACGATCACCGATGATTATCCGTGGGCCCAGGCCCTGGTGATCATCTCTGCAGTTCCCACACAGGACGACTAGCGCTATACCCTCGCGTTGATATCAAGACTTCCAGGTGGGTGGACCAAGGATGAATTCGACCATGACAAAAAAGAAAAGTGAAGGCGGGGGCATCGGCGAAACGCTGCGGACCGTTCTATATGCGGTTCTTATTGCAATTGTATTGCGAACCTTTGCCTATGAACCCTTCTCGATACCTTCCGGATCGATGCTGCCCACGCTGATGGTCGGAGATTATCTCTTCGTCTCCAAGTTTTCCTATGGCTACAGCCGCCATTCTTTCCCGATGAGCCTGGCCCCCATTAATGGACGCGTATTTGCAAGCCAGCCCGAACGCGGGGACGTGGCTGTCTTCAAGCTGCCCACGGATAACAGTACCGATTACATCAAGCGAATTATCGGATTGCCTGGGGACAAGATACAGGTTGAGGACGGTGTTCTGAATATCAACGGTGCGCCCGTGGATCGTGAGAAACTCGGAGAAGGGATGGTCCGAAGCAGCGGCTATCCGATACGAATAGCGGAATATCTCGAAACCCTCCCCAATGATGTTACCCATCAAATTTGGGAGCGCGGAGACGACGAGGTTTTTGACAACACGCCTGTCTTTACCGTTCCGGACGATCACTATTTTGCCATGGGGGACAACCGCGACAGCAGCCAAGACAGCCGCTCACAGAATGTCGGATTCATACCCGAGGAAAATCTGGTTGGACGCGCGGAATTCATTTTCTTCTCGAACAACGGTTCGGCCCGCTTCTGGGAAATCTGGAAGTGGCCTTCCGCAATCCGGTTCGATCGCATTTTTCAGACCATTGACTGAACTCCGGAGCCTGCCGCGCATGCCTGCGATCTCGGCCAAGCGCATATCGGATCTTCTCGAACATGAGTTCTCACAGCCGGAACTCCTGCAAGAGGCACTGACACACTCCAGTCGTGGAGAGAACCGTTCCTATGAGCGCCTGGAGTTTCTCGGCGATCGAGTGTTGGCCCTGATTGTCTGCGAGATGCTCCTGCAGCGCTTCCCAAAAGAACCGGAAGGCATGCTTGCCCGCCGTCTGGCGGCCCTGGTCAAGCAAGAGACCCTTCACAAGATTGCCTCGAACTGGCAGCTGGAAGAGCATGTCATTCTTTCAGGCGGGGAAGAAGAAAGCGGCGGTCGTCAGAATCCCGCAATCCTTTCGGACGTGTGTGAAGCTCTGCTGGGTGCGCTTTATCTTGACGGTGGCCTTGAGGCAGCTCGTAGTGTGATCGAGCGAGACTGGAAAGACCTTCTCGAGGCCGATATCAGCCCACCTCAGGACAGCAAGACACGCTTGCAGGAATGGGCCCAGGCGCGTGGTTACCCCCTTCCAGACTATCGTGAGGTCAAGCGCAGTGGCCCAGCGCATGATCCTGTCTTCACGATCGAGGTGGAGGTCAAGGAACTGGGCTGCGGGCAGGGCGAAGGGCGCTCGAAGCGCGTGGCTGAACAGATCGCAGCCAAGCAGTTGCTATCGCAATTGGAAGGGCAATCGACATGACAAGGAATTGTGGTCTCGTTGCCCTCGTTGGGCCACCAAACGCCGGAAAGTCGACCTTCATCAACAAGGCGGTGGGCGCGAAGGTTTCCATCGTCACACACAAGGCTCAGACAACACGCACGCGTGTTCGCGGTGTTGCCTTGAAGGGGGATTGCCAGGTCGTGTTTGTCGATACACCAGGCATATTCACAGCCCCTAAGAGGCGACTTGAACGTTCCATGGTGCAGGCGGCCTGGGATGCCGTTCGGGACTGTGATCTGGTGTTGTTCCTGCACGATGCCAATCGTGGGTCTGATGACGCACGAACAATGCATGTGCTGGAGAGGCTGAAGTCCAGTAATACCCCCTGCGCACTACTCCTCAACAAGATTGATACCGTTCGGCGTGAAAAGTTACTTGGCTTGGCAGCGAAACTGAACGAAGCCGCAGCCTTCGAGCAGACATTCATGATTTCTGCCAAGAAGGGAGATGGTGTATCGGATGTCCTCGATTGGCTTTGCAAGAGGCTGCCGGAAGGCCCATGGCTTTATCCGGAGGACCAGCTTTCAGATCTCTCCGACCGCCTGATGGCCGCAGAGGTGACTCGTGAAAAGCTTTTCCTGAGCCTGCATGAAGAACTGCCCTATTCACTGACAGTGGAAACCGATAGCTGGGATATCTTCGAAAATGGGGATATCCGTATTGAACAGACGATCTACGTCGAGCGGGATGCTCAGAAACGCATCACCATCGGGGCTCAGGGCGCCACCATCCGAAAGGTCAGGGAACAAGCCCAAAAGGAGCTGGAGTCCTTGCTGGAGACCAAGATCCATTTGTTCCTGTTCGTGAAGGTTCGAGAGCGTTGGGTGGATGATCCTTCCCGCTACCGGGACTGGGGTCTTGATTTCGATATCTGAAATTCCGTCATTTCAAGTGTTTGCCGCTTTTCAAAACGGAGACACTGCCCCATTCTTTTTCCATGATTGAATGGCAGGACAGAGGTATCGTTCTGGCGGTGAAGCCGCACGGAGAGACGGCTGCTGTCGTTCACTTGCTTTGCGAACAGCAGGGACGTCATGCTGGCCTGGTTGCCGGGGGGCAGGGGCGGCGCATGGCCCCCGTGCTACAGGTAGGCAACCTTGTGCAGGCAAGCTGGCGGGCGCGCCTGCCAGATCATCTGGGGCACTATGCGCTTGAGCTTGAGCACGGCTATGCGGCGCGGCTCATGAACAGTCCGGAAAGCCTGATCGCTCTTCAATCAGCCGTGGTGCTCTGCGATTCAGCCCTGCCTGAGCGGCAGTCGCATGCCGCCATCTTCCATGGCTCGCTTGCGTTGATCGAAGCCCTGGACAGCGATTACTGGGGCGAAGTTTATATCAAATGGGAACTGCTGCTTCTCAGTGAGTTGGGATTTGGCCTGGATCTCGAGCGATGCGCCGCGGGTGGAAGCAACGACCACCTCGCCTATGTCAGTCCCCGCAGCGGACGTGCCGTCTCGCTGTCAGCTGGAGAGCCGTACAGCCACAAACTTCTGCCCCTTCCGGGGTTCCTTGCCGGAGGAGGAGAAGGCGGGCCGTCCGAAATTCGTCAAGGGATGGAACTGACTGGCTATTTCCTCGAAAAGAATGTTTTTGCGCCGCGAGATCGCCCTTTGCCAGAAATTCGAACAAGGTTGGCGCAACACTTTTCATCACGAGCGGCTTGAACTAGCCTGCCAGACCTCTAACAAGCCTGTCCCCGGATAAGTAAAAACCTGATGTCTCAAATGCACGCCATAGTGATTGGCGCCGGCATTGTCGGTGTCTGCAGCGCACTTCAGCTTCAGCGCAAAGGATTCCGCGTTACCTTGATGGAACGTGACGAACCGGGTGCAGGCGCCTCTTACGGCAATGCCAGCGTATTGGCGAGTGAATCCGTAACTCCCATTTCCATGCCCGGAATCGTACGAAAGGTTCCAGGCATGCTGTTGGACCCAATGGGACCGCTGCGCATTCGCTGGTCGTATCTCCCCAGACTTGCTCCTTGGCTGTGGCGTTTTGTTTTGGCCGGCCGGAAGGCGGAAGCCGAGCGCATTACAGCTGATTTGGCCAAGCTTCTGGATGGCTGCATTGAAGACTTCCGGCCTCTGCTCAAAGCGGCAAATGCGGAAAACCTGCTGGTGGAACGGGGTTGGATCGG
Source organism: Fodinicurvata fenggangensis DSM 21160 (assembly GCF_000686045.1). Lineage (GTDB taxonomy): Bacteria > Pseudomonadota > Alphaproteobacteria > Kiloniellales > DSM-21159 > Fodinicurvata > Fodinicurvata fenggangensis. Next base: position 410,046 of record NZ_JMLV01000001.1, on the reverse strand, counting down.
TGCTTTCCTCTCACATGCCACGCTTGAGAAATCCGGATATGCAACGGAACTGCAGGAGCGCCATGGAGTCTCGATCAAGAAGATGACCACGAATGAGCTCAGGGAACTGGAACCGGCCTTGTCCAAGGATATTGCAGGGGGATACTACTACCCGGGTGTGGCGCATGTGGTGGACAGCCACAAACTGACAGTCCGGCTTGCGGACAGCTTTCTTTCTAACGGCGGAACACTTCTGAAGGAAACTGCGAAAGACCTTTCCAAGGATCACAAGGGGCATGTTTGCGCTGTCAGGACAGAAAGCGCCGAACATTCATGTGACAAGCTCGTGATTGCCGCAGGTGCCTGGTCGCGCAGCCTGGCCAGGAAGGCCGGCGTGGTGGTGTCGCTGGATACCGAGCGCGGATACCATTTCAACATCAATCAGCCAAGCATCGGCTTGTCCCGGCCTGTCTACGTCCCGGAGACTGGATTGGCTTGCACACCACTTGATGACAGCATACGGCTTGCAGGAACGGTGGAATTTGGCGGGCTCGAGGCACCACCTGACTGGAAGCGAGCGGAGGTTCTGGCCTCTCGGGGCAGGGAACTCTTTCCCGAACTTGATACGCAACACGGCACATCCTGGATGGGCTTCCGGCCTTCGATGCCCGATTCACTTCCGGTTATCGGACCTGCCACGCCGTCATCGAATGTATATCTGGCATTCGGGCATGGACATCTGGGCCTTACTCTTGCAGCACGGACCGGCCGCATGATTTCTGAAATGGCCTGCGAGAGTTCGGTTTGTGTCGATCCGCATCCCTATCGCAGTATGCGATTCTGAATTCCACTTCTTGTCGTCTGAACCAGGCACGCCTACCATATGTGGCCTGCTGAATAGAGGGTCCAATGGCTCCAACCCCGACCACAGAAAATTCCAACGTTTCCGATGTTCGCTTGGTGGATGCGCTGTCCGAGCGTTACCTTTCCTATGCGCTTTCAACGATCATGTCGCGTTCCCTGCCGGATGTGCGGGATGGTCTGAAACCCGTACACAGGCGTCTGCTGCATGCCATGCAGCTCCTGCGTCTCGACCCTGAGCACGGCTACAAGAAGGCTGCTCGCGTTGTAGGCGATGTGATGGGTAAATTCCATCCGCACGGGGATCAGGCCATCTATGACGCGATGGTGCGTATGGCTCAGGGCTTTTCATTACGCTATCCCCTGGTCGACGGACAGGGAAACTTCGGCAACATCGATGGTGATAACGCAGCGGCCATGCGCTACACGGAAGCACGCCTGACGTCCGTTGCCATGCGCTTGCTGGAGGGCATCGACGAGGATGCTGTCGATTTCCGCCCGACCTATGATGGGGAATCGCAGGAACCGGTGGTCCTGCCGGCGGCCTTTCCCAACTTGCTGGCAAACGGCGCCCAGGGCATTGCAGTCGGTATGGCGACAGCGATACCTCCTCACAATGTTTCGGAAATCTGCGGTGCCCTTCGTCACCTCATTGCGCACCCCGAGGCAGAAGTCGCCAAGCTGGTCGAATATCTCCCGGCTCCGGATTTTCCAACTGGCGGCATCCTTGTTGAAAGTGCAGACAGCATTCTTGAGACCTACTCCACGGGACGTGGGTCCTTCAGGCTACGCGCGCGCTGGGAGACTGAATCCCTGAAGGGAGGAACCTACCAGATCATTGTTACGGAAATTCCCTATCAGGTGCCCAAAGCAAGACTGGTGGAGAAGATCGCGGATCTTCTGGCCGCCAAAAAACTCACGCAGTTGGCCGATGTTCGCGACGAATCCGACGAGAACGTGCGCCTGGTACTTGAGCCGCGCAGTCGGAATGTGGATCCGCAGGTTCTGATGGAATCCTTATATCGGCAGACGGACCTTGAGACCCGGGTATCCCTCAACATGAATGTGCTGGATGCGGATAATACGCCACGGGTCATGACTCTCCGCGAGGTCCTGCAGGCCTTCCTTACGCATCGTGAAACTGTTCTCTTAAGACGAACGCGCAACCGCCTGGAACAGATCGCAAAACGTCTCGAAGTTCTCTCCGGTTATTTGATTGCTTTCCTCAATCTTGATGAGGTTATCCGGATCATTCGTGAGGAGGATGACCCCAAGGCCGAGTTGATTCGTACCTTTGAACTCAGTGATAAGCAGGCCGATGCCATCCTGAACATGCGGCTGCGCTCATTGCGACGCCTTGAGGAAATGGAACTCAGGCGCGAACATGAAAGACTTATCGAAGAACAGGGAGAATTGAATCATTTGCTCGAGGACAGCCAGAAGCGCTGGCAGGTTATCGATAGCCAGATCGCCGATCTTCAGGAAGAGTTCTCGACCGATACGCCACTGGGACGCCGCCATACCGAGATCGGCTCAGCGCCGGAAGCGGTTGTGATCCCGCTTGAGGCCGTGATCGACAAGGAACCCGTGACCGTGCTCCTTTCAGAAAAAGGCTGGATCCGGGCCCTCAAAGGGCATCATGACGACCTTTCCGAGACGCGCTACAAGGATGGCGACCGTGGGAAGCACGCTCTGAAAGCCTACACCACGGACAAGATCCTTCTGTTCGCGACCAATGGCCGTTTCTATACACTGGGAGCCGACAAGCTGCCGGGTGGACGAGGATTTGGAGAACCCCTTCGCCTGAGTATCGATTTGCCAAACGATCAGGATATTGTGGCTTTGAAGGTCTACACTCCGTCCGGCCAGATATTGCTGGCGTCCGATGACGGCCGCGGATTCGCTGTTTCCGAGAATGATGTGGTGGCCCAGACAAAGAACGGTAAGCAGGCACTCAACCCGGCCAAGGGGGCTGAGGCCTCGGTTTGCCGTCCGATTTCAGAGGGCGATGATTCCGTTGCCGTCATAGGAGAAAACCGCAAACTGTTGATTTTCCCACGCAATGAACTTCCAGAAATGGCGCGTGGGCGCGGTGTTATCCTGCAGCGCTACAAGGATGGGGGGCTTTCGGATATCAAGACCTTCCGGCTCGAGGATGGACTGACCTGGGCAGCTGGTCCAGGACGCGTTCGCACGGAGCACAACCTCATGGAATGGCAGGGCAAGCGTGGACAATCCGGTCGCCTAGCACCGCGTGGCTTCTCGAGCTCCAACCGGTTTGACTGATATCCAGGCATGACTTCAATGTGGTGAAGGGACCAGTAGCAGGACCAGTCTCATGCAACGTCGTGCTTTCCTGAGGAATAGCCTGCTTGGTGGCACTGCAGCCGCACTCGGTGGCGGCATGATAGCCTTTCCGCGTCCGGCCATTTCCGAAAACCACAAGAAACTGCGCATGCAGACCGCCTGGCCAGAAGAAACAAGCGGGCCGGGTGCCGGAGCCTTGTATTTTTCGGAGTATGTGACGCTTCTTTCGGAAGGGCGCCTTGTTGTCGAGCTTCACTGGGATACACCGGAACGGTCCGCCTTCGATGCCATGAGCGATGTCCAATCCGGTGATATGGATATGGGACACAGTGCGCCCTACTATTGGAAAGGGGCCTTGCCAGCCGCCGATTTCCTTTCCGGGATTCCCTTTGGCTTCACATCCATGGAAATGGATGCCTGGTTGCAATTCGGCGGGGGCAAGGAACTTACCGAGAGGGCTTATCGAGACGTTGGGTGCAAATTCCTGGCTTGTGGCGTGTCTGGACAGCAAATGGCGGGGTGGTTCAGCCAACCCGTTTCGGAAACGTCCGATCTATCCAACCTGCGTATCCGCATGCCGGGATTGGGTGGGGAAGTGTGCAAGGCGGCTGGTGCGAGCGTCGTGTTGTTGCCTGGCAGCGAAATTCCCAAGGCAATCGAGGCCGGTGTCATTGATGCGGCCTCCTGGATGGGTCCCTATGCAGACGATAGCCTGGGCCTTGCTCAAAGCGGCTGGTCCTACGGCTACCCCGGATGGCAAGCCCCGTCTGTCCTTCTGGATGCCTTCATCAATCTCGATGTTTGGGGACGCCTGGATTCAACGGAACGAACCCTGTTGCAGACTGCAGCCAGACTTGCACATCAGCAGACTCAAAGCGAATTCCAGGCCCACAATCAAAGTGCACTCAGACGCATGGTCGAAGAGCAAGGCATTGAGCTGTTTGCCCTCAGTGACCAGACACTTGCGTCCTTGGCCGACTTGTCGGGAGAGGTCATGAATGATCTTGCGGCCGTAGATCCCTTCAGCCATGAAGTTTTCCAGAGCATACTACGCTTTCGCCAGGACCTGCATGGCTGGTCGAAATACACAGACCTGGCCATGCTGCAAGCGCGGCAGTTGAAGTATAATTTTCCGACAGTCGATGAGGACCGATAAAACTACGTGTCCTCCAGATCTGACCAGCCGTTCGTTTTCAAGGCTTCAATCGGACGGAAATCCGTTTTATAGGCCATCTTCCGAGACTGAGCGATCCAGTACCCAAGGTAAAGGTAGGGGAGCTTTCGTCTCAGCGCTTCCTCAATCAGCATCAATATGAAATAGCGGCCAAGACTGCGTTTTTCATCTTCAGGGGTGAAAAAGCTGTAAACGGCAGAGAGACCATCGTCGAGTACGTCCGTAAGGCAGGCGCCACGCAAATTATCATTGGCATCACGTAGTTCGAGCACCTCTGTACGAATGTTGGTATCCTCTATCATGGCTCTATAATCACTGAAGGTCATCTCGGCCATTTCGCCGTCGCGATGCCGGGCCTGCAGATAGCGGGAGAAAAGCCTGTATTGTTCCCGTGTCGCCATGGCGGGGCGGAATCTCGGCTCCAGGTCCGCATTCTTCCGGTAAATCCGTCTTTGCGACTTGCTAGCGATAAAACGGTCCACCGCCACTCTTACAGGCACACAGGCATTGCAACCCCTGCAGGCAGGGCGATAGGCATAGTGATGACTGCGTCGAAATCCTGCCTGGGAAAGGCGGGAATGGTGGAAAGCTGCATTGCGCCCATGAAGATCGGTCAAGAGTTTGCGCTCATAGCGATCGGGAAGGTAGGGGCAAGGCGATTCAGACGTCACCATGAAATGTAGTTCAGGGCGCGGTTCTCCCTTCGCATTTTCATTTGCAGGGACGCTTGATGGCCCTGGTGCATGTGGGGACTCGTAAGGCATTACCGGCTCACTCCTAGGCGTACCCTGCAGTCCTGCATGGAAAGATAACTTGGCCTCAGCGCATGCTGTTTAGCTGAAAAAATCCGCCGAAAGCTTGTCGCCAACGGAAATAATCCTTTGCTGCGTCCAATCAAGAAACTCGTGTAACCCTCTGGTCATAATGGCATCCACGCTGCTTTCACTCAGAACAGTACGCACGTCGTACAGTTCTCCAAGAGCGTCCGCGCCGCCCATCAGTTGAAACTTCTGCCTCAAGTCCGTCAACTGGCTTTCGAATTGACCTATGGAGGCATGGACTGAACGCGGAAACGAGTCATTGAACAACAGAAAAGCAACAACATTCGGTACAGCAAAACCTGTTGGATATACCCGCCTGAAGGCATGGTAACCGGCAGCCGAGCGCAGCAGTGCATTCCACTGGCTGACATCGAGTGCTGAGCCAACATCGTGAAGACTTGGCAAAAGCATATGGTATTTCACATCCAGGAGACGCGTGGTCTGGTCTGCGCGCTCGATCATGCGACCTAGCTGATAGAAATACCAGCTTTCATCCCGATAGAAAGTTCCCTCCGTTATCCCTGTATGCGCCTGACATTCCTGGCGGACCTGCATGCACAATCGAGACAGACGGCCTTCTTTCAGGTCTTCCTCGCGCGTGCCTCTGATCCAATTGCTGAAGACATTCATATGTACCCACATCTCGGTGGAGATCAGGGGGCGCAAGGTACGAGCGTTCTCTCGAGCGGTCTGGACGGCTGAGACAAGTGACGAAGGGTTGCGGCTGTCGAGCACGTAGAAGCTCAAGACATTTTTATCGTCATAATCTTCATAGAGTTCATCGAACTGATTTTTATCATTGTACAATTCAACGATTGAACGCCAATTCTGCCCGCCACGGCTGTCACGGCTATAGGTTTCGTTGACATCAAGGATACGCGCAAGATTCTCGGCCCGTTCAATATAGCGCCCCATCCAGTAGATGCAGGCTGCGTGGCGTGAGAGAAGGGCCGTCATCGTCGGTTATCCTCGCGATGAGCGAAGAACCCAAGTGTCCTTGGATCCTCCCCCCTGACTGGAGTTCACAATGATTGAACCCGGGCGCAAGGCAACGCGGGTCAATCCGCCAGGCAGAACCCAGGTTTCCTTGCCCGTGACCGCAAAGGGACGGAGATCGACGTGCCTCGGCATGATTCCATCCTCTGCAAGGGTAGGGCAGACAGACAGATTGATCATGGGTTGGCTGATGTAGTTGGCTGGGTTCTCGAGCAAGCTGGCCCGGCAGCTTTCCAACTCTTCCTGTGATGCCTTGGGCCCGACCGTAATGCCATACCCCCCTGCTTCTCCCACAGGCTTGACCACGAGTTCCTCCAAGTGATTCAGGGTATACTGCAACCCTTCCGCCTCACGACAGATATGTGTCTCGACATTGTCGAGGATGGGCTCTTCATCCAGATAGTAGCGGATGATGCGGGGCATATAGGCATATACGGCCTTGTCGTCCGCAACTCCTGTGCCCACAGCATTGGCCAGCGTTACGTTTCCTTTTGCATAGGCGTCCATCAGCCCCGCACAGCCAAGAAGGGATGTAGAATTAAAGACCTGAGGGTCCAGAAAATCGTCATTGAGCCGACGGTAGATGACATCAACAGGAATGAGGCCCTTGATGGTTTTCATGAAAACCCGACTGTCCTCCACAATCAGGTCTCTTCCTTCGACCAAGGGAACTCCCATCTCGCGGGCCAGGAAAATATGCTCGAAATAAGCTGAATTGTAACTGCCAGGGGATAGCAGGACGACGCGAGGGTCGAGGACTTGGGCAGGTGCAACCTCGATCAGTGCCTCATGAAGCTTCTGGCCATAGTTGGACACAGGCTCAATACCCGTGCCCTCCATCAGGTCGGGAAAGGCCCGTTGCATAAGGTGACGATTCTCGACGACATAGGAAACCCCGGAGGGGGTTCGAACATTATCTTCAAGAACCCTGAACTTCCCATCCTCTCCACGTACGATATCTATACCGCTCACGTGCACATAGGTTCCATGAGGCACCTGCAGGTCGCGCATCTCAGGGCGGAAATTGGGATTTTCGAGAATCAGCTCATTAGGAACGATGGCGTCCTTGAGGATCCTGCCTTCATGGTAGATATCCTGCAGAAAATGATTGATGGCGCTGACACGCTGGATGACGCCTGATTCAATTCTTTTCCAGTCCGCAGTATCGATCACTCTCGGCAACACATCAAAGGGCAGTATCCGATCTATGACGTCCCTTTGGGTATAGACGGTGAAAGTAATCCCCAGATTGTAAAGTTCTCGCTCGGCGTCCTGGGCACGTTGCCGAAGCCGTTCTGGATCAAGCGTTGATAACCGCTCTATTATCGCCTGCGTATCAGGTCGCAAACCTCTTTGGCTGTTTCCGAAAAGTTCGCAATAGAAGTCATTCGACTGGTAGTCAGAAAACAGATTTGCCAAATGGTTATTCACCAGCGCTCTCGCAGGATATTCGGAATATTCAGGCGTCCAGTATGCCCCATCCTGATAGCGCGCGTAACCTCAATTCTAGTCAAATCCCAAAATCAGATTTCCTCAGGAGGGGGGCGACGCACCACGACAAGGCTTGAGAAAAAGTCATGCATCAGCCGACGCCGCGGATTGAAAAACGCAACGATCAGTATGATCCAGCTGGTCACACCTATACTGAGATAGAACAGCGCAGTCATGACGAATGCCTGGATGTAATCCGGGGAACTTCCATCCTCGATATTGCGAACCTCAAGGCCCAACAGCCGCATTCCCGGCGTGGCACCATAAGCGCCTATGGTCAGTGTATGGTATGCGATAGGGAGTATTGCCACTCCGACGGCAACCAGGGGCATCAAGAGACCCAGGGAAAGAATGCCAATAATCCATAACACCAACCCGACCAGTCCCGTAAGGATGGCCAGGAAGACAACGTCCATGAAATAGCCCAGAACTCTCAGCAGGACGACGGACTCATAGAGCCTGGGGTCACGCGCATTGAAGTCCTGACCATCCCGATTCCAGGTGGCATCCTGTGTTGAAAGTGTAAGTGAGGTTCCTGACATCTGTCCTTCCGTCACGATCCAATTTCTCAAGATATCGGTATGGAAGGCCTAATTTGCCAGTAGGGAAGGGGCGGGCAAAGGAGTCTCGCGCGATTCGGTCTGACTGTTTTCATCGACGCCAGAAGTTGAGGTCTCGGGGGGATCGACCACTACGATGGGGTTATTTTGCTCCAGATCGCGATCCGGCGTCTCTTCGATAGCTGCGGCGTCATTGTTGTTCTGAAGTGTAGCTGTGCTTCCGCGGCCTTGTCTCAGAAGCACAATGGAAATACGTCGATTGCGCGGAGCTGTTGTATTCTGGGGATCGAGTGGATCGGTATCGGCTTTTCCGACAACGGTTTCCACTCGGCCTTCCTCCAGGCCGGACTCGATCATGGCGCGACGGCTGGCGTTGGCACGATCACTGGAGAGTTCCCAGTTTCCGTAATTGCTTCCGTCCCGATAAGGCGTGGAATCCGTATGTCCGGAGATCGCGACGCTGTTTGGAAGACCGTCAATTGCCGAGCTGACCATATCCAACAGACGCACCGTGTGCTCATGAGGCTCTGCACTGCCAGAAGGGAACATGTCTGTTCCTTGCTGGTCGATCAACTGGATCCTGAGGCCCTCATCCGTCTGATCGACCAGAAGATTCTCCTTCAGGCCGGCCAATTCCGGGCGATCCGCAATCTCACTCATCAATTCATTCTTGGCGGAACGAAAGGCGGCCGCATCCTGTTCGGCGCGACGCTGCCTTATCGTCTCTTCGGCCTTCGACAGGGTGTCCTGGTCCAAGGATTGTGTTTGGTTGCCCTCGCCATCGGATTCATTTGAATTGCTCTGGTCCTGATCGGCTGCGGCGCCCCCTTCGATACGCGTCTCGCGGGATGGAAGCCCTGACCCGAATCCCATGGGACTGCGATCATCCCGGGCCGCACCATCCGCAGTGATCGTCTGTCCGCCGAGAATCCCATCAGAACCGCTTGAGGAGTCTGTGGTCAGGGTGGTGGGAGTAAAGTAGTCCGCGATTCCTTCCTTCTGCTCTTCCGACGTGCTGCTGATCAACCACAGCAAAAGAAAGAATGCCATCATGGCCGTCACGAAGTCGGCATAGGCAACCTTCCAGGCGCCGCCGTGATGCCCGTGACCATGTCCACTCTTCTTTTTCTTGATCAGAATTGGACGCTGGTTGTCGCTATCCGCCATTCACGCCTTATCCAAAAAATCCGCTGGGATCCGGGAGTCGAAAGAGCCGTCCCGAGAGACCCTGCGGACTTTTACAGATTGACCGTTAAGAAGGCGTTACAGCCATTCCCGTCAGGGGCGTGGATTTACGAAGCAGCCCGCAATTGAGCGAAAGCCTGTTCCAGGTCCTGGATCAGGTCATCCGCATCTTCCAGGCCGGCATGAAGACGAAGGGTCGGACCGTGTCCGTCCCATTGCGTGGCTGTTCGATAGTCGCTGGGTTTGGTGGGAATCGCCAGGCTTTCGTATCCGCCCCAGGAGTATCCCATGCCGAACAGCTCCAAGCTGTTCAGGAACGCACCAACTGCATCATCGCTAACGGGATTGAGTTCTACTCCGAACAAGCCGCTGGCCCCCAGAAAGTCCCGCTTCCAGAGTTTATGTCCTGGATCGTCTGGCAGTGCCGGATAAAACAGACGTGCGACCTCATGGCGCTGAGACAACCAATTGCAAAGCGCCAGCGCATTCTTCTGGTGGCGCTCCAGCCGAACGCTCAGCGTGCGTAGGCCTCGCAGTGCAAGGTAGATGTCGTCCGGTCCACAGGCATAGCCAAGCAGGTCGGCCTGCCGTTGCACAGCAGCCGTCGTTTCATCGCTGGTCAGAATCAACCCCAGCATCGCATCGGAATGGCCAACAATATACTTGGTTCCCGCGTGCACCGAAATATCAACACCATGGGCGAAGGATTTGAAATACATGGGTGTTGCCCATGTATTGTCGAGTATAACCTTTGCCCCGTGGGTGTGTGCCACTTCGCTGATGGCAGGTATGTCCTGCATTTCGAAAGTCAGCGATCCGGGTGCTTCCGTATAGACCACACGGGTTTCAGTCCGAAACTTTGAGCGCAGATCGTCAATATCGAGCGGATTGTAGTAGTCGGTCTCCACTCCGAATTTCTTCAGGAATCCTTCGCAAAACCCCCGGGTCGGGGCATATACGCTGTCAGCTACCAGTACGTGATCCCCAGCCTGAACTTGGGACAGGATGGACACTACCACGGCTGCCAATCCGGAAGGCACGCAAAGGGCAGCATGAGCCCCCTCCAGTTCGGCCACGGATTCCTGAAGCGCAATATGGGTTTGTGTTCCACCACGACCATAGTGAATCCAATTGGGATCGGACCGGTTCTGCGTTGCCTCCCTCATCTGCTCGACACTGTCGAACAGTATCGTCGAGGCATGCACCACCGGCACATTAACCGCATGTCCACCCTTCACTGTCGGACGACGGCCAAGATGGGCCAGTTGGGTGTCGAATTTCATTTTGCTGTTGGAAGAAGCGCGATCTGACTTGCTCAATGATATGTTCCGTATCTGACGTGAAGTGGCATCATGAAGCCGCTGATACTGCAGGCCCGTGCCTGGAAATCATGTCCAGCGCATCGTGCCTTATGTGATTGCGGCTCATTTCGTCTTCGAGTTGATCCCGGGTTACGATGCCCTTCTCCAGACATTCCGCGAGGAGGGTGAAGAAGTAGGATTCCTGCTTGGGGTCCGGGTGGCGCCGATACTGCCCGTGATAGGGAGATAGGCCCAGAACCTGTGTACGGATGGACTGAACCCAGCTTTTTGGTTTCAGCAGTTGGAAACGGCGATTGGCCGAGACAAAGTCAACCGGGAGCCCAGTTTTCCAAGGCTGTGTCTGGCGCTTCGTATTGTGTAGAAGCTTCGTAGTGTCATCCAGGTGGTCCAGGTCGTTCCAGCAGTTCTCAAGCAAGCCTATGGCCGAGCGATCTTCCTTGTGCAGACAGATCCAGTCTGCATAGTCGAGTTCATAGTCGAACAGCTTCTGGAACTGTTCGTCGGCCTTCCAGTGGCGCAATTTCGCGCACTCGAGAAGCATGACACTGGTCGCCATGCATTCCTGGCTGCCGGAGCGTTTTCCGGAGCGGGTCCGGCAGAGAATCGCCTTGCCCTGCATATCTCTTTGCAGAAGTTCGTTGATATCCCCCACGGCAAATATATCGGGATCAATTACAACAGCGCGTCCTTCATAGCCCATCAGTTCTGGTGGGGTAAAACGCAGGGGGGTGAAGGACTGCAGGTCATCCATCCGCCAGACCCGTGTCCCGCCATTCCTCAGAAAAGGCTCTCCTTCCTTCTTTGACAGGAAGGGAAAGTCATCCGTGGAAATGATCCTGACGTCGAAAGCATCCGGATTTTGCGAATTCCGCTTGAGGGAGTACTGCGATACCAGCGCTCCAAGCATCTGCTTGGGATTGGTATGTATGAAAACACAGGCCTTTGGTGACACGGGCAACACCCCTTTTTCCTTACTGAAAACTGGATAGCAAATGCGTCTGCTGTCCGCAAAGAAAACCCCAGGCTCTATGATCCGCTCGAGGCAGGCAAACTACTGAAAAGCTGCTTGATGGCTGCGGCCGCCCGATCAAGATCCTGGTCAACGAATGAGGGCGGTTGGACGAAGGGTTGCCCCAGCATGACCGCCCGACCTTGACGTACCAGGCGATCGTGCAGGTCTGGCAAACGACGAGGGTAGCCAATCAGACCTCGATCACTTAGAAATTCCCCCAGCCAGCGCCATGCTTCACGGCCATGCAGAAGGTCGGTCATTTTTTCATAAAGCGAGACAATCGGGCTGCGCCGATAGGGCAGGGGATAGATGGCGAGTGGGCGCTCAAGCCGGGCCACCTCAACCATCATGGAAATACTGTCCCCGGTAACCACAAACCTGTCGGCACAGGCCAGCAGACCGAAATAGGGGTTGTCATCACGGCCGCTCTCCCAACGATACAGCCGCGCGTTCGATGGCAGTCTGCGCGCCAGCGTTTCACCAACGGCACGGGGTGTTCGGCGGCTCGTGGTGATGTAAAGCGTGCCCTCCGACAAGCCCGGAGTCTGGGAAAGTTTCTGCAAGAATTCTTCTGCGGCCTCGCCATCAAAACGAAAAGGGCGTGTCTGCCCGCCGATCAGCACAGCCGTGAGGGGGCGGGGAAGGTCGTTCATCACGCCAGCCCAGTCCTTCTTGCCCTGTTCCAGGCGCTGCATGTCAGCCCGCATGAGCGGCAGATCCAGGGTCACCACATTCTGTCGATCCGGCAGTCTGTACTGAGGAGTGCCCACCACAAGGTCGAATTCGTCAAAGTACCGCTTTGGACGCCCCACAATGACGACCTTGGTTCGTCCGCCTGATTGCCGCTTTATCCAGAGAGCTGCCATTGAGGGGCGCCGGCCAATAGTCAGAACAAGGTCTGGCCAAGGGGGCTCAAGCGAATCGGATGCCCGCCTGTCCAGATGATACAGAGAAGGGCGGAAACGGGGTTTGCCGTATATGTATTGAGACCGGAAGCGAAGATTCCGACTTTCGACAGGCCACCCCAATGCTTTTGCCAGAATTTCAACCTGTGCGTTATCGCCAAGCTTGTCGCCGATAACCAGCCAGACACGCGGCGCGGCCCGTTCTGCACTGTTGAAGGTGGTGCTCATGAACACCTCCCTGCCGTCGCTACAGCTATCACACGGGCCGTCAGTGGCATTTTATCTTCCATTTTATAAAAATATCACTAAAACTAATATTTGCATTGGATCAACTACCACACGCCAAGGATGGAACCCGTCCCACTGTTGGCACAAGAACATAAAAGTCGGGGGCATATGAAGAAAGCCGTTCTTTTCGTGCTGGGCACCAGGCCCGAGGCCATCAAGCTGGCGCCAGTCATCAGGGCGCTGAAGAAGCAACTCCAGACAAACGCCGAGGTGCGTGTCTGTAACACGGGCCAGCACCGTGAACTGCTGCCTCCCGTGCTTGAACTCTTTCGCATTCGTCCGGACTACAATCTGGACATCATGCGGGAAAGCCAGAGCCCTGCACGTTCACTGGCAAGAGCCACCCAGGCTCTGGACCAGGTGTTAACCGAGGACAGGCCTGATCATGTGATTGTTCAAGGCGACACCAACTCAACACTCGCAGGCGCCCTGGCTGCTTTCTACAATCGTATACCCGTTTCCCATGTGGAGGCTGGACTTCGGACCGGAAGTCTTGAAGCGCCCTTCCCTGAGGAGGGGAATCGACAAATCATTTCCAGGCTCGCGGGCTTGCATTTCGCTCCCACGGAACAGAACCGCCAGTCCTTGATAGGGGAAGGAATTGGAGATCAAACCATTCACGTTACCGGAAACCCGGTCATCGATTCCCTGAAGCATCTGGAGCAGCGCTGGCGCAGATATCCAGCCGTCAGGCTTGAAATGGAGCGCGACCTGCAACAGCGACTTGGTCAACCGCCAGATCAGCCCTTCATTCTGGTGACCGGCCATCGGCGCGAGAATATGGGGCACGGCTTCCGCAATCTGGCGCAGGCCTTGAACCGGATAGCCATGAAGTATCCCGCAATCCCGATCCTGCTTCCCTGGCACCCCAACCCGCGGGTCCGGGCCGACCTCAAGGAAGAACTTGAGATGTGGCCCAACATAAGACTCTGTTCACCACTGCCTTACATGGATTTCGTTTACACTCTCAGTTGCGCGGCTATCGTCCTGACGGACAGTGGCGGTGTGCAGGAAGAAGCACCGGCCTTTGCAAAACCTGTCCTGGTCTTGCGCGAGACGACGGAAAGACAGGAAGCGGTTCAGGCCGGTACGGTCAAGCTTGTGGGCACGCAACCTGAGCGCATCCTGGTTGAAGTCACAAAGCTTCTGGAACAGCCGGCCTATTACCGAAGCATGGCAAAAGCAGCCAATCCCTATGGCGATGGAAACGCGGCGCCTCGCATCGCACAGATTGTTCAGAGCAGCCTTATGCCGGTCCATGATGAAGCGGCGCTGGCTGGCTAACTACACTCGTAAACGCTTTAGCCCGCCCTTGCCCATTGCATCTTCGAAAGGCGCTTCTATCTCGCTACCATGGTTGATCGGAATTGTCTGAGACTTGGATCGTGAGACGCTATGCCCTCGTTGGATGGTCAATCTCCTACACTACCCGGCCTTTTCGAGCAGGAGAGGGGGAAAGCTGAAATATGGCATTTTGCCCGCGATTCAGTTTTGCTTCGCGGCTATGCCGGCAGCTGGGACAAGCAACTACTGGCGCTCATAGAGCAAATCACGGAGCAGGCCCCGTTTCGAAGGATGAGCACACCCGGTGGGCGGCAAATGTCCGTGGAAATGAGCAATTGCGGCCAATTTGGCTGGGTTTCCGACAGGAAGGGATATCGTTACGCTGCCAGGGATCCCGCAAATGACCGCCCTTGGCCCCCCATGCCGGCGCGCTTTCTGGATTTGGCCGCAGCCGCTGCCGACAAGGCAGGCTTTGCAGAGTTCAGCCCTGATTCCTGCCTGATCAACCGGTACCGTCCAGGTGCTCGCCTGAGCCTGCATCAGGACCGGGATGAACTGGACTTCTCGGCTCCCATCGTATCGGTCTCCTTGGGCTTGCCGGCCGTTTTCCTTTTTGGCGGTGCAAAACGCAGCGAGAAGCAGACCCGTATCCCTCTGGACCACGGCGATGTACTGGTCTGGGGCGGTGCTTCACGCCTGAACTATCATGGCATTCAGCCCTTGGAAGAAGGCACGCATCCCCTCTTTGGAGCCTGCCGCATTAACCTCACTTTCCGGAAATCCCGGTAGAACAGTCCTGATCGAACAGGCTGGGTCAACGCGCGAAGTGAATCTTGTTGAATGGCCTGCGGAATTCGGAAACTTCCTTGGCGACCGTCTTGGCATGGCGGCGCTGCTTCAGAATATCGGCGATGAAGTCGGCTATTTGCGGCGTGTCATGTTCCGTCATGCCCCATCGAACAATCTCTGGGCTGCCCAGGCGCAAGCCATTCATGTCACCGGGGACGGCATCCATGGGGAGTCCAATGCCGCAACTCAGGATGTTGCCTTGCCTGAGCAGTTTTGCTGCCGCCTGGCCGCCTCCCAGACTGGCAGCCTCAAGCGCAAACTGCTGGGATGTTGTAATCCCTTTCTCCAATCCGAAGACAGGCAAGTCCCGCTCTACCAAAGCACGCGCCAGAGCCTGGGCAACCCTGGCCATGGCGGCGGCATACGCCCGGCCATGATCTTTCCAATCCAGCAGTGTCATGGCCAGTGCAGCGGCCTTGGCCGCATCGAAGTTGGCGGTCAGTCCGGGAAAGGCTATGGAATCAATCCGACGGGCCAATTCGGGCTCGTTGGTCAGGATCATACCGGAGGGTGGGCCCGCCAGAGACTTGTAGGTGCTCAGTGTCATGATATGGGCACCTTCCTTTAGTGGCTGCTGCCAGGCACGGCCTGCAATCATTCCGGACATGTGGGCCGCGTCAAACAGGACCCATGCCCCAACTTCATCGGCAATCGCCCGAATCTCGGAAATTGGATGGGGAAAAAGGTTCAAGCTGCTGCCGACTGTAATGACCTTTGGTCTCACCCGCACTGCCAGTTCACGCAGGCCATCGAGCTCCACCCCATAGCCGCTGGCATCGACAGGGGCGGGGTGTGTTACGACGCCATAGAGCCCGGCGGAGCCATCCTTGTGGTGTGTAACATGGCCTCCCAGGGTTTCTGGAGGGGCAATGATACTGTCGCCTGGTTGGGTCATGGCCATGAAGGCATAGAGGTTGGCGATCGCGCCTGAAGGTACGCGTATCTCGGCATAGCGGGCTTCGAAAACCTGACTCGCCAACTCTGCGGTCATGATCTCGATCTTCTCAATGGCCTCCAATCCCATCTCGTACTTGTCACCCGGGTAGCCAAGCGAAGGACGGGATCCCAGGCCTTGCGACAGCAAAGCCTCTGCTCGCGGATTCATGGCATTGGTGGCTGGATTGAGGTTGATGCAATCCGCTTCATGTATGATCCGGTTCCGGCGAACCAGCGCATGCAGTTCCCCCTCAAGAACATCGCTTGTTCGTTCTGCGTAATCCTGTGCAAGGCCCTGTATGTAGTCTTCACAATCTTCAGGAACCCAGGAGCGTCTTTCCAACATCTGCCATTCTTCCTCTTACAAAGCTTGAATGCTGGATAATGAAGCCGGCTATCAAGGTAAATTCAATCAATGATTTATCCACGAATCAGGATAACATTCAGGGCAGATATTCTTTTAAATGAGAAGGTAGGGGGTCATGGCCAAAAGGGAGACCGACATCGCACGCGCAGAGAAATTCTGCAGCAGCTTGGGACTGCGAATGCCAATCCTGCTGGCACCGATGGCTGGAGCCTGTCCTCCCCAACTCTCGGCAGCCGTTGCCAATGCCGGAGGATTGGGAGCCTGTGGCGCCCTGCTGATGCAGCCCGACGCCATACAGGAGTGGGCCGCAAGTTTTCGCGCTCGCAGCAATGGTGGTTTCCAGATGAACCTCTGGATCCCCGATCCCCCGGCTGAAAGGGACGTAGCGCATGAACGAGCAGTCTGCCGTTTCCTGTCCGACTGGGGACCGGAAGTGGAACCTGAAGCAATCGAGGTCGCTGCACCGGATTTTTCAGAACAATGCGAGGCAATGCTGGAGGCAGGCCCCACAGTCATATCCTCCATTATGGGTGTCTACTCTTCGGAGTTCGTGCATCGAATGAAGGAAAAAGGCATTCGCTGGTTTGCAACGGTGACCACTGTTGACGAGGCAAAAGCGGCGGAAGAAGCCGGCGCGGATGCGCTCGTCGCTCAGGGCATGGAGGCAGGAGGACACCGTGGTGCCTTCCAGGCCGAGTCTGCCGAGACGGCGATGATCGGGCTGTTCTCTCTGCTGCCGGCCGTGGTCGATGCCGTGGAAGTCCCTGTCATCGCCACCGGTGGCATAGCGGATGCGCGCGGAACGGCGGCAGCCCTTCTTCTGGGGGCTTCCGCAGTTCAAATCGGAACCGGTTTCCTGCGGACCCCGGAAGCAGCTCTGCCTTCGGTCTGGAGTGAGGGGATCGGCCGGGCCAACCCTGAAGATACCCGGCTGACCCGGGCTTTCTCGGGCCGGGCAGGGCGCTCCCTGGTCAACGACTACCTGCGTGCAGCCCACAGACCGGATACCCCCGAACCAGCGCCCTATCCAGTCCAGCGCAGCCTGACCCAGGCCATGCGCAGTGAGGCCACGAAGAACAATGAACTGTCGCGCATGCAGGCCTGGGCCGGACAGTCAGCGCACTTGGCGCAAACCCGCCCCGCAGAGGAGCTGGCCGACGCTTTGTGGAAGCAAGCCGAGGAGCTTCTTTCCTAAGATTTTTTTACGAATGTATCTTAGGGGAAAGAAAACCGGAGGCAGCAGTCATAGATTGGCAGGCCCGCTTGCATGACCTGGCGATCATTCCGCAGGAAACAATCAGCAATCGCAACAGCTTCCTCGTCTGTCTGGCTATGTCAGTTGCGGGCGGCAAGCAGCACCAGAAGGCCCGCCGCCATCACACCAGCCAGCACCAGCCATGCCTCGTTGATCGCAAGCGTGAGAGCAGCTGCTTTGATGAGGGGCTGGGCCAGGGCAATATCTTGCGTCGATGGCACCACGCCAGAGGGCGGAAGGAGATTGAGCGGCACGCCAACGAATTTTGCTGCCTCGACGTCCCCCTCCATTAGCTTTCGTCCGAATGCATCGGCATGGTGTGGCGTGCGCTGCCATAGAATAGTGTCCGTCATCGCGATGCCGATAGCACCACCGAGATTTCGCATGAGATTGAACAATGCGCTGCCATCGGGCACACGAGCCGTGTCAAGTTTTCCCAGTGCCAGCCGTGTCGGCGGTATGAGGCACAACATGATGCCAATGCCACGGACGACCTGCGGCCAGAACATCTCTTCATAATCGGTTGTGGGCGTTTGCCAGCCGCTCATGGCGAGCCCCACCGAGAAGATCGCGAGGCCGGCTGCTGTTAAAAGCCGCGCATCGATCCGCAGTTCGAGCTGGACAACCGCTGGGGCGGCGATGAGCTGCGCGACACCTGTCACCAGCATCACCAGCCCAATTGCAAGAGGATCATGAAGCCGTACGAGGCCAAGGAATATCGCCATCAGATAGACGGTCGAGAACAGCCCGATCCCGAACAGGAAACTGATCACACCCGCCACTGCAAAGTTTCGCTCACCAAACAGTCGCAAATCAACTATGGGCTCGCTATAGCGCAGCGATCGTGCCAGGAACCCAAGGCTCGCGAACAGGAAGATGATCGCGAGTGGTAGTGTCGGGGCCGACAACCAGCCCTTTTGTGGCCCCTCCTTTAAAGCGATTTCAAGAGCCGTCAGACCGATGGCGAGGCTGCCAAGGGCGATCCAGTCAATCCGTTTGAACAAGCTCCAGTTACTGCGCTCGCGCGGTGCCAGGACCGCGACCACCACCACCGCAAGAATTCCCGGACCAACGTTCACGAGAAAAAGCCACATCCAGCTGTAAGTCTCGGTAATGTAGCCACCTACCGTCGGTCCAAGAGTTGGTGCCAGAACCGCCATGGCACCGGCGATCGTGGTCGCTGTGCCCTGACTGGATTTTGGAAACATCAGGAAGACGGAGGAGAACACCAAGGGAATCAGGCAACCGCCCGCAAACCCCTGCACGATGCGTGCAGCCACCAAACCCTCGAAGCCTGTAGCGAATGCGCAGGCACTCGAAGCGGCCGTAAAGATTGAGAGCGCGATCAGGAACAATCCCCTGAGTGACAGTGTATGCGTCAACAATCCGGTCAACGGGATGGCGATCACCTCGGCAATGAGATAGGCTGTCTGCACCCAGCTCATCTGATTTTCTGGGATCTCGAGTGCCTGGGCGATTGCCGGCAGCGACGTCACTACGATCTGGATGTCGAGAATTGCCATGAACATGCCCAGGCACATGGCAAGAAAACAGACCCATACGGCCAAGCTGGCAGGCGGAGCAGCACTTCCTGTTGGCGTAGACGGGCTGCTCATCGGTGCGGCTCTGCTTCATCCAGTGCCAGCGCCTCGGCGCGAATGCGAACCCACAGCACTGCAGCATTGAGAAGGGTAAAGACGATGGCGATCAGGGGCTGTCCAAGCGCCATCGGCAAAGCGATGAACTCGGCCACCACAATCAAGTAATTGGGATGGTCGACATAGCGATAGGGCCCGCGACGCACCCGTGCCTCACCCGGCACAACGATAATCCGGGTTGTCCAGCGCTTGCCGAGAGTCGAGATGACCCACACCCGCAGTCCCTGCAGCACACCAAACACAGCCAGCCACGACAGATCGACGGTCGCGCCGGCAGCCATGATCCACAACAGCGCCAACCAGGTGGCATGCAGGATGACGATGACCGGGTAATGGCCGGGCGACTTTTCGACGCCGCCCCGTTCGATCAGGCGTGCTGTATTGCGATTGGAAAGCACGAGTTCAGCGAGACGCTGGAGCGTGACGATGGCCAGAACAAGAGAGGCAAGCGGCATGATCGGGGCTCAAGAGCGGACGGTGACAGGGACCGAAACGGCGCTGAATCCGGGTCCTAGGGCCGACAACAGATTGATGCCGTCAGCCGGCGCGTTTGCCAACAGACGATCAAGGACAAACAAGACAGTTGGCGCCGACATGTTCCCTTGTTCGCGAAGTATATCGCGCTCAATGTCGAGCGATCCTGGCTCGATGTTAAGCGCAGTCTCAAGCGCCTCCAGAACTTTCATCCCGCCTGGGTGGAAGCCGAAGCGAGCGATGTCCTCATGTGTCAGAGAGAGGCGCTCGAGAAAGCTGTGTACGACGTGGGAAATACGACTGCGCACGAACGATGGGATATCGCGATCGAACACAACCTCGAGCCCCTCGCTGGTGACATTCCAGCCCATGATATGGAGCGTCGCAGGCCAGGTGTACTGACACCCCGGCCCCACGATATGGCGATCATCCGGCTGCGCCGCAGCGAGCACTGCAGCGGCCGCACCATCGGCGAAAAGAGCCGTGGAGACAATGTTGGCCTTGGTCAGGGTGTCCTTGCGAAACGACAACGTGCAGAGTTCCACGGCGACGACCAGAATCTTTCCGCCCGTATTGGCACGAGCCAATTGAACGCCAAGCGCCAAGCCACTAAGGCCCCCTGCACACCCCATTCCGAATACGGGCACGCGAAGGACGTCTGGCCTGAAGCCGAGTTCAGCAGCAACGCGAGCCTCCAGAGTGGGAGTGGAAATCCCCGTCGAACTCACCGTAATGATGGCATCGATATCAGCGGCTGGGACGTCAGCCGCCGCCAATGCGCTTCTCGCCGCCTGAGCGAACAGCTGACTTGCAACGTCGACGTAGGCCTTATTCCGCTCATCCCATCCGCGCGGCTCGAGATACCAGTCAAGCGGCATCGCGATCGATCGGCTGTCGATCCCTGCATTGGCAAATACCGGCGCAATGCGATCGAAGTCCGAAAAGCGATTCTGAAACATGTCGCGCGCCAGAATGAAGGCCTCGGATTGCGACAGTCGGTGCTGGGGCAGGGCAGTACCAAGCCCCTTCAGGGCAATATCGATCATTCCGAATGGCCCCAATGGTGATGGCGGAGGGGGTGGGATTCGAACCCACGAGGGGCGTTAACCCCTGCCGGTTTTCAAGACCGGTGCAATCGACCACTCTGCCACCCCTCCGGTACCACCTTTCTAAGCAGCTGGCTCCAGCTCGACAAGAGCATCGAACGATCTGGCCAAAGGTTTCCTAACCAGTGCGTTGCGTGGTGGTCTCGTCCTCAAGCTGCACCACGCGGGATCTCGGCAATATGATGCTTGCCGTGGTCCCCTTTCCTGGCGCCGTGTCTATCTTCAACTCGCCGTCATGCAGCTCGACGAGTTTCTGCGTCAGTGGCAAGCCAAGTCCTGTACCCTCAAACTTGCGGCTCAGGGAACTGTCCAGCTGCGTAAAGGGGGCGAGCGCATCCTCGACTTCGGCTGGGTCCATCCCAACACCTGTATCCTGAACATAGAGGCAAAGGTCTCCACCAGCGCGTCGATAGGCGCCAACTTCGACATGTCCGCCCGTTTCCGTGAATTTAATCGCGTTCGAGAGCAGATTCAGGATGACCTGCCGCAAGCGCAGTACATCCCCGTTGAACAGGGGCAAGGGGCTTTCAATTCGTATTGACAGATGGACACCGCCGCTTTGCGCGCGATCCGACATCAATCGGACCACAGCCTGTATCAAACGCTCGAGATCCACGGGCGCATAATCCAGTTCAATCTTGCCGGATTCGGCTTTTGCCACATCCAGAACATCGTTGATCAATGCCAGCAGATGCTGCCCGCTGTCATTAATGTCCGCTGCGTATTCCTGGTACCTTGCATTGCCCAGAGTTCCGAAGGTTTCGTTACGCAGCAGTTCGGAAAAGCCGATGATGGCATTCAGCGGCGTGCGCAACTCATGGCTCATGGTTGCAAGAAACTCCGTCTTGCTGCGGTTGGCACGCTCGGCAACATCCCTCGCCTGGGCCAACTCGGCGGTCCGCTCGGCCACGCGCGCCCGGATCAGTGCATTCTGCTGAAGCAGCAAGCCGATCAAGAGGGAAAGCAGAAGACTGAGCAGGGATCCGGCACCGGATATCACCCAACCAAGTTCTTCGCCGCCCTGCTTTTCGAAGTCAGGCAGCAAATCCCAGTGAAATCTAAGACTCGCTTGCCCATGAACCAGTCCGTAATCGAAGGTTGCGACTGTCTCTGGGGGTGCAGATTCAGGGCCTTCGATCAGGTTATTTCGAACCGATGCGCCCTGGGCATCCCCTCGCTGTTCCAGCCTGAATTCCAGGCCTTCCGGTACCGCATTCTTGAGGTTCTCGAACAGGTTCGAGATATCCATCAGCCCGACCAGCACACCATCCGTACTGCCGTTCTCGACAGAAAGGGCCATGATGCTCCACCACCGCTCGCTATGGCGGAAAATACGGCTCATTGCCGCATCGCCTTGGCCCGTCATTGCCTGGTAGATGGCACTGCGCGGCTGCTCCTGACTGGCCAGATCCGTGCCGCGCAGAAAAATGCTGGGAATGCCCGTGGTCATGGTGATAACCGCATGCTGCCGTATACGCGGTGCTTCCTTGGCCGGGTTCAGGAAGGAGGTAAGTTCGAAACCCAGCTTCTCCTCCAGGCCGGCCCGCTCCCCCAAAGGGATGATTTCAGCAAAGGCAAGATTATCGAACCCATACGCCAGTTCGCCACGGTCCAGGCTGTGCTCCAGCCGTGCAAATTCTGCGACCGTTACCTCATCTGAAGCATTGAACAGGGAAGAGGTGGCCGTGAGGAAGCTTTCCGCCTGTATCAGGGTCTGATCCACCAGCGCTACAAGCCGTGAAGCCTCTCGATCCGCCCGGGCTTTCCACTGTTGTTGGACAGCCGCTTCAACACGGCTGCCAATGTAAAAAGACAAGGCCGTGCCAACGACAAAAAGCGAGAGTGCGGCGAGCCACAAGACTCCCTGCCTGCGATTATGCGTAAAGCTCATGACCGGACTTTATCGTAAAAAACTTATCAATCCTTACCAGAATCAAGGTGTAGTGCTGAGAATTCCGCAGTTTCAGAGAATGCAGCGTTGCCAGGAATCCAGCTTTCATGGCAATAAGTAAGGGTAGTTTCAATCAGGCAGGGGTTCTATGACCAATCTTGTTCCGCGATTGCGTCCGCTTATTGTGCTGTCTTTCCTTGCCATGGTCGGGGGAGGGTGCAGCGCATCTGCAGTAGATGACCAATCGAGAGGTCAGACAACGTCTGCGTCGACGGACAGATCATCGCTCTCGACAGCCGTGGATCCCTCGTTCCAGAACTGGGTTGACGAACTTCGCAACCAGGCGATTCGCGAGGGCGTTTCTCCAAATACATTTGATCAGGCCTTCGAGCGTGTCCGACCTCTGGACAGGGTGATAGAGCTTGACCGCAGCCAGCCCGAATTCACGCTGAGCTTCTGGCGTTACATGTCCAATGCTGTCAATGATCGGCGTATCGAGGAAGGACGCGACCTCCTGCAGCAACACCGTCCTCTGTTAAGTGAGGTGGAGCAGCGTTATGGGGTGCAGCCGCGTTTCCTGGTGGCGTTCTGGGGGCTGGAGACAAACTACGGCGCTACATTCGGCAATTTCCCGGTTATTTCCTCCTTGGCAACTCTTGCCTATGACGAACGCCGTAGCGCGTTCTTCCGGGAAGAACTGCTGCATGCCCTGAAGATCCTGGATTCCGGAGACATCAGTCCCGAGCGCATGGAAGGCTCCTGGGCCGGGGCCATGGGGCACCTGCAGTTCATGCCCTCCACCTACACGGCCTATGCCACAGATGCGGATGGAGACAGCCGCAGGGACATATGGGGCAGCATGCCGGATGTCTTTGCTTCTGCAGCCAATTTCCTGAGTTCTATTGGCTGGCGTGGAGACCAGACCTGGGGGCAGGAGGTACGTCTTCCGGCAAACTTCGACTGGTCCCTGGTTTCCATAGAAACCATGCCGGAAACCTTGAAGACGATCGATGAATGGAAGGCGCTAGGGTTGCACGGAGCCGACGGTGCCACTCTACCTTCCGATAACCGTGAAGCGGCGGTGATCCTGCCGGCCGGAAGTGAAGGGCCAGCCTTTCTTGTCTATCACAATTATACGCGCATACTTCAGTGGAACCGATCCATTCTCTATGCCGTTGCGGTGGGGTACTTGGCAGACAAGCTGGTCGGTGGACCAGATCTGACCGTATCCGCTCCCCAGGAGGATGTACGTCTGAGCGTCGATCAGGTTAAGGATATGCAGTCTCGACTTGGGAGGCTTGGCTTCAATGCCGGGCCGGCAGATGGCAAGGTCGGACCCATGACCCGCACCGCAATTCGGGATTATCAGGAAAGCCGTGGTCTTCCCGCAGACGCTTTTCCAAGCAGGAAGCTGCTGCGGCAGATCCGCTCTGAGGAATGAAGAAGTCGAACTGGTATGTTTTATGGAAGTATTTGCTTGCTCCGCTCTCGTATAAATGAGGGCTGAATCGGGGGATTTCGACGATGTCGTACAAACGCTTACCGCTTGTTTTTTTGGTTCTTGGTACAGTCAGCCTGATTGCTGCAGGTTGCTCCGAAGTCCAGATGGCTGCCCATACGGCCAAATCTGTTCGCGACAATGGCGATTCCGGACAGATCGGAACATACAAAGTTGGCCAGCCCTATCAAATCAGCGGAGTCTGGTACCATCCAACGGTCGACTACGCATATGACGAGACTGGTATTGCCTCTTGGTACGGTCCCGGATTTCACGGCAAGGCAACGGCCAACGGCGAAAAATACGACCAGCACGCCCTTACGGCTGCACATCCAACTCTGCCGATTCCCAGCCTGGTTCGTGTAACCAATCTTGAAAATGGACGCTCCCTCAAGCTGCGAATCAATGATCGCGGCCCCTTTGCGAATAATCGTATCATCGACATTTCAAAGCGTGGCGCTCAGCTCCTGGGCTTTGAGAAACAAGGAACGGCGAAAGTGCGTATTACCGTTCTGGAAAACGAAAGCCGCCAACTGGCTGCGGCAGCGCAGGGGAAAGATGTACCCGAGCCTGCGGTACAACAGGCTGTTTATCAGCCAGAAGACCTTCAGCCAGCCAAGCAGCAAGTGGCGGCTGCCCCGGTATCGCGTGTAAGTACAGAAAACCTCTCCGGAGTGACGGACAAAGAGGACGCGCCCGAACCGGATGGGATCGTTTCTCAAGAATCCGTCAGTTCCAGCGATCTCTATATTCAGGCAGGATCATTCACCGATTACACGAACGCCACACGCTTGGCAGACCGCCTGTCGACTCACGGCGATGTACGCATAGCACCTGTTTCAGTCGATGGTCGTGATTTCTATCGCGTGCAAATCGGACCTGTTGCTTCGGTGGGAGATGCGGACGGCTTGCTGGAGAATCTGATCTCCAGTGGCTACAAGCAGTCTCATGTTGTTGTGCAGTAGGTCATATTTCAGACCGTTTTGTTGAGTAGGTTTTCCGTTTCCATTGGGAACTGAAGCCAAAGAGGGATTATTGATGCCTGCCTTGCCTCGGTATGTCGCTTTCGTATCCGGCCTCCTGTTGCTCTCAATCGCTTGCGTACCCTTGGCGAAGGCGTTTGAAACAGAAGCGCGCGAAGCCATTCTGGTGGATCATGAAACCGGCAGCATTCTTTACGAAAAGCAAGCTGACAAGGCGATGCCACCGGCCTCCATGAGCAAGATCATGACCGCTTACATGGTCTTCGATCGCCTGGAGGAAGAGCGCCTTTCCATGGATGACAAATTGCCTGTCAGTGAGAAGGCCTGGCGGAAGGGCGGCTCCAAGATGTTTGTTGAAGTGGGCGAGGAAGTCGCGGTCAGTGACTTACTGCGCGGTGTTATCGTCCAGTCAGGAAATGACGCCTGCATTGTCCTGGCCGAAGGCATTTCAGGCAGCGAGGAAGCCTTCGCACGTGAAATGACCGAAATGGGCCGGGAAATAGGTCTACAGGATAGCACTTTTGCCAATGCAACCGGGTGGCCCCACCCGGATCACCGTATGTCAGCACGCGACCTGGCAACACTTGCACGCCGCATCATCGATGAATTTCCCCAGTATTACGAAATCTATTCGGAAACGGAGTTCACCTGGAACGAAATTCGTCAGGGTAACCGCAATCCACTACTCTACAGGAACATTGGTGCGGATGGCCTGAAAACCGGACATACGGAGGAAGCCGGTTACGGCCTGACCGCTTCGGCGGTGCAGGATGGCCGCCGCCTGGTCCTTGTGGTAACTGGCCTGGACAGTGTGAACGAGCGCGCCGAAGAGGCAAGCCGCTTGCTGTCCTGGGGGTTTCGCGAGTTCGATAACTTTAATCTGGCGGAAAAGGATGAGCCTATCGATGAGGCGACCGTGTGGCTCGGAGCCGAAGATACAGTGCCCCTGGTGGCCGAGGACGAACTTGTGGTCACCTTGCCGCATGCGGCCCGGGACGAACTTGAAGCTCGCA
Source organism: Fodinicurvata fenggangensis DSM 21160 (assembly GCF_000686045.1). Classification (GTDB taxonomy): domain Bacteria; phylum Pseudomonadota; class Alphaproteobacteria; order Kiloniellales; family DSM-21159; genus Fodinicurvata; species Fodinicurvata fenggangensis. The sequence continues at coordinate 383,831 of NZ_JMLV01000001.1, read as the reverse complement.
TTGTCTATGAAGGACCGGTTCCCGCCCCCATAGAAAAGGGGCAAACCATTGGAACGCTGATACTTTCCGCTCCCGGCATGCCGGAACAGGAAATCCCGCTGCTTGCCGCAAAAGACGTGGACAAGGCCGGTTTGTTTGGACGCCTCTTCGCCGCAGGAAAATACCTTGTGCTCGGAAATCCATAAATATTCATGGGGCAGGGGCGTTTCATAACGATCGAAGGCGGAGAGGGCGCCGGCAAGTCGACACAAATCCGGGCGCTGAGCCAGAAGCTTCAAAGCCTGGATATATCGTTCAAGTGCACACGTGAACCTGGCGGTAGTACAGGGGCCGAGGAAATCAGGCGCCTGCTTGTCGAGGGCGTGGCCGGACGCTGGGACGCCACCAGTGAAGCGCTCCTGGTGCTGGCGGCACGAAGGGATCACCTGGTCAAGACTGTCTGGCCCGCCATGGCAGATGGGACCTGGGTTCTTTGTGACCGATTCATTGATTCCACCTATGCATATCAGGGATATGGGCACGGGCTGCCCTTGGAAAGCCTGGATCAGTTACATGCCTTCACGCTGGGGGAATTTCGGCCCGATCTGACCATTCTGATCGATCTGCCGGTTGAAACTGGCCTCGAGCGGGCACACAGCCGACAGGACAGGGAAACACGATTCGAAAGCCTGGAGCGAGATTTTCACGAGCGTGTGCGCCATGGATTCCTGGAAAGGGTCAAGCAGGATCGCGCACGTTTTCTCACCCTGGACGGCACCCAGCCACTTGAACAGGTAACGGATCAAATGATCCAGGCCGTCCTCTCAAGGTTTGAACTGTCTGTTGAAGAATGAGCAAAAGCAGCGGCACACCAGATAAGGAAGAAGTGGATTCACTTCACCCGCGCAACAATAACTCTCTGCTGGGTCAGGAAACCGCCGAAACAACCTTTCGAAAGGCCATGGACAGTGGAAGGCTTCCACATGCTTGGCTGATTTCCGGCCCCAGAGGAGTCGGAAAGGCAACCCTTGCCTATCGGGCGGTCAGGTATCTCTTCACGGAAGACAGCCCCGCAGACGCGGGGTTGTTTGGAGGGATAGCGGAGCCAGCCGCGCAGTCGTCCTCCGGATTGGATATTCCAGCAGATAGCTCCGTGTTCAAGCAGGTTGCCTCAGGCAGTTTCCCTGACCTGCGTGTGCTGGAACGCAGCCCGGACAAGGATGGGCGCATCAAACGGGATATCCCTGTCGATGGGGTCCGACAGCTTGGGGCCTTCCTGCACATGACGGCAACGAATGGAAGTTGGCGAGCTGCCATTCTGGATCCAGTGGACGAGCTTGGAACGCAGGGTGCGAACGCCCTTTTGAAGAGCCTGGAAGAGCCTCCCGAGAAGACGCTGCTGCTTCTGATCAGCCATAATCCCGGCCGCCTGTTACCGACAATTCGCTCTCGTTGCCGCCAGCTGTCCCTGCCACCGCTTGAAGGTACTGTCGTTGAACAGCTTCTGGAACGCTATCTGCCAGACCTGCACGAAAACGAACGAACCCTGCTGACATACCTGTCCGAAGGCAGTATCGGGCGCGCCCTCGATTTGAATCAGGCTGGAGGTGCCGGCCTCTATATCCAGATGGTGGAGATGATGGGACAACTCCCGGCACTGGACAGTTACAAGCTTCACGAGATCGGGGACACCCTGGCACGGGACAGCCAGGGGGTTTTGTTCCGCACCATGAGCGAATTGATGCTCTGGTGGCTGGGACGTCTTGTAAGGCTGCGCGCAACAAAAAGCGCTCCAGTCGGCATCCTTGAAGGGGAAGGGGAGGTCATGCAGCGCCTTTCCGATAGACGTGAACTTGCGGACTGGATGAGCCTATGGGAAAACCTCACTCAGCTCTTTCAGCAGACCGAGCAGGCCAGCCTGGATCGCAAGCAGGCTTTCATAACGGCTTTTGGGCGCCTGCAGGGCATGGCAGCCTGAAGCTCCTGTTTCGGGCTGAATGTTTGAGTTCGCGCTATAGCCAGTCGGGAGTCGACAAAAAGAAATGACGCGTGATCAGGACCGCTACTACGTCACGACACCTATCTACTACGTGAACGATGTTCCACACATCGGGCATGCCTATACAACACTGGCCTGCGACGTCCTGGCCCGCTTCATGCGTCTTGATGGGCGGGACGTCCATTTCCTGACCGGCACCGATGAGCACGGCCAGAAGGTCGAGAAGTCCGCCCGAAAGGCAGGCGTTGAACCCCAGCAGTTCACGGATGAGGTCAGCGAGAACTTCCGCGCTCTTGCACGCCAGATGAACTACTCCAATGACGATTTCATCCGCACGACGGAGCCTCGACACAAGGAAGCCGTGCAAGCCATCTGGAAGGCGCTCGTTGCATCCGGGGACATCTACCTTGGCAGCTATTCGGGATGGTATGCGGTCCGCGACGAGGCCTTCTACAACGAGGATGAACTGACTCGAGACGAGGAAGGACGCATGATTGCCCCTTCAGGCGCAGAGGCCGAATGGCTGGAAGAGCCTTCCTACTTCTTTCGCCTGTCCCGTTGGCAAGAGCCGCTGCTGAAGTTTTATGAGGAGAACCCTGACTTCATAGGTCCGGAAAGCCGCCGAAATGAAGTCATTTCCTTCGTGAGGGGCGGATTGCGTGATCTTTCGGTCAGCCGGACAACCTTCAACTGGGGGATACCCGTACCGGACGATCCCGAACATGTCGTATATGTCTGGCTGGACGCCCTGACCAACTACATCACGGCTGTAGGCTATCCGGATACAGACTGCGCCTCGTTCCGGAAATACTGGCCAGCCGACGTGCATATGGTGGGCAAGGACATCCTGCGCTTCCACGCCGTTTACTGGCCAGCTTTCCTGATGGCTGCCGGACTGCCTCTGCCGCGTCGCATCTACGCGCATGGCTGGTTGATGAATCGCGGCGAGAAGATGTCGAAGTCTCTGGGCAATGTTCTCCGCCCACAGGATCTTGTGGAGAGCTATGGATTGGATCCCGTGCGCTACTACCTTTTACGGGAAGTCCCATTTGGCTCCGATGGCTACATCAGTCACGAGACCATGGTGGCACGCCTGAACGGTGACCTGGCAAACGACCTCGGGAACCTTGCCCAGCGCGTCTTGTCCATGATTCACAAGAACTGTGATGCCAGTGTGCCGGCGCCCGGTGAATATCATTCGTCGGACCGTGTCTTGTTGGACAAGGCAGCCGGTGTCCTGCAAACGGTCAGGCAGGAATTTTCGCAACAGACCTTCCATCGTGGCCTTGAGGCCATATGGCAGATCGTCGGTGATGCCAATCGCTATGTGGATGAGCAAGCCCCGTGGGTGCTGCGCAAGACTGACCGCGAGCGTATGGGGACTGTGCTCTATGTTCTCGCGGATACGGTCCGACGACTGGCTTTGATGATCCAGCCTGTCATGCCGGATGCCATGAGCCGTCTTCTGGACCAGTTGAATGTATCGGGCGAACAGCGCAGCTTCGCATACTTGGAAGCAGGCTTGCAGCCTGGCGAGGTACTGCCCAAGCCTGAAGGCATATTTCCTCGTTATATTGAACCTGAAGAAAGTCAAAAAACCTCTTGATATGCTTGTTGATTCACACTGCCACCTTGATTATCTGGAGCACGATGGCGCCAATCTCGACGAGATCGTCGCCCGGGCACATGCAAATGGTGTCGAACGCCTCGTGACCATCTGTACGAAGCTGTCCGAATTTGACCGGGTTCTTGGAATAGCCCGACGCTATCCCGGCATCTTCTGCTCGGTTGGTGTTCATCCGCATGAAGCTGGTCAGGAAGGCGTGAAGAATGCCGACCGCTTGCTCGAGTTCACAGACGACCCCAAGGTGGTCGGAATCGGGGAGACGGGACTGGACTACTATTATGAAAACAGCCCCCGAGAAGCCCAGCAGGAGTCCTTTCGTGCTCACATCGCAGCTGCACGGGAAAGCGGCTTGCCCTTGATCGTTCATGCCCGCGATGCCGATGACGACACAATTGCCATCCTGCGCGAAGAGCACAAGGCTGGGGCCTTTCCCGGTGTAATCCACTGCTTCACGGCCGGCCCCGCGCTTGCAGAGGCTGCATTGGATATTGGCTTTTATATCTCTCTTGCCGGAATCGTAACCTTCAAGAAGGCGGAAAGCCTGCGCGAGACCGTGCGCGCTGTCCCCATGAACAGGCTTCTGGTCGAAACGGATTCTCCCTTCCTGGCACCGATACCCAAGCGCGGGAAGAGAAATGAACCGTCTTATGTTGTTCACACGGCAGAGAAACTTGCCGAGATCAAGGGCATCACACCCCAGGACTTGGCGCAGAAAACCACGGAAAATTTCAATTGCCTCTTCAGTAAGGCGTCAATGAAAGAGGCATGTCCTTCCACATGAAGGTGAAGGTCCTTGGATGTGGCGGCTCGGGAGGCGTTCCCCTGGCGTCGGGGAAACCTGGTGGGGATTGGCGTTCCTGCAGCCCGGACAACCCCAGGAATAGGCGGCGACGCTGCTCAATACACATTGAAACCGGGCAGAGAGCAGGCATTCTGATCGACACCTCGCCGGATCTTCGTGCACAGGTGCTCAGTGAAGGCATCCAGCAGATCGACATGGTGCTCTTCACGCACGATCATGCTGATCACACGCATGGCCTCGATGACCTGCGTGCCTTTGCCTATGGCCGCTCAACTCCTATTCCGGCCTACATGTCACGCGAGACACATGAAAGCCTGACACCAAAATTCTCCTATGCTTTTGAATCCACGCATACAAACAGCCGTCTTTACCCTGCAATGCTTGCAGACAGGGTCTTTGACTACGGTGATTTCGAAGCTGAAGGCGTCACAATTACAGCTATCCGACAGTCACACGGAAATATCGAGACGACGGGCTTTCGCGTCGGCAATCTTGCCTATTCCACGGATGTTGTAGATTTTCAGGATAAGGAACTGGAAAAACTGAAAGGCATTGAAACCTGGATTGTTGATAGCCTGCGCATGGAACCGCATCCAACCCACGCCCATTTCGAGAAGACCCTCAAGTGGATCAGGGAAGTGCAACCGCGTCAGGCTGTGCTGACCCATATGAACCACACGATGGATTACGATCACGTGAAGGCGCTTTGTCCCAAGGGGGTGGAACCAGCCTATGACGGCATGGTTCTGCAGTGTGAAGGGTGACATCAGGGGCTCTCGAAGACATCAAGGCGCTTGAACCGCCCTCCAGTCCAAACTGGCACTTTGCCGGACCACAAGGTCTTCGCGAGGACATCGCGGGTACCATCGTTCCCAATTTTGGACTTGCTGCCCAGGTGCTCCGGGCCAGCTTCCGGGAGGTCGTCCTTGGACAGCCGCGCACCCGTTGTTTGTACAGCGCCAACAGCAGCGAGGAATCCGATGTCTATGAACAGAAATCAGTGCTGTTCGGCTTCAAGGATATCATCCAGGTCTGGGGACTGCAGCTTAATGAGACGCCTGTTTCCAGCAGTCTTGTGGTCTTCAGCCGCTCTGTAACGGGGTATCATGACTTTGGGGTAAACCGCAGGCGCGTGCGCGCCTGGTTGTCCGATCTATCTAGGGCGCTGAGCTAGGACGAAGATAATGAAATTATTTTCCATAATATACATTATGCGAATTATATCTACGGCTATGAGGCAGGCCGTGAGCGGCATGCGCCTGTCCCTTCTGGCTCTGTCCTTTGCGCTGCTCAGCGTTCATTTCCATCCTGTTGAAGCACAAGATACGCTCTCACTGCCAGGCATAATCGGGAGCGACAACCGCGTTCCAATTGACAGCTCTGCTTGGCCATGGAGTTCCATTGGGCGAATCAATCGAACAGTTGGCGGCTTTTGTACGGGCACCCTGATTGCCCCGCGCCATGTGCTGACAGCTGCGCATTGCATGTTCGACTCCAGGAACGCACGCCCGTTGGCCCCTGAAGAGATTCATTTTGTCGCTGGCTACAAGAGAGACAGCTATATCGCCCACTCCAAGGCACGCAGCATCCACCTGGCAGAGGGATTTCAGTATGGTACCTCGGACGGCGATACGCTTTCCAATGACTGGGCGCTTGTTGAGTTGCGGAAGGAGATCCCGCTTCGACCGTTACCGGTCCACGAGTTCACACGTGACGGACAAAACCTTAAGCTGCCAGCAGAACCGTCAATATTGAGAGCCGGATACAGTCAGGATCGCGCTCACCTCCTGGCTGCGCATAATGGCTGTTCCGTAGAGGGAACGGCCGAGAGCGGACGTATCCTGCTTCATAACTGTGATGCGACCCGCGGAGATTCCGGATCGGCCCTTCTTATGAAGTCCCGGGACGGAGAATACAGGATCCTCGGCGTCAGTGTGGCTGTGCGCCAATACGGAAGCCGGAATTATGGCGTTGCGGTCCCTGCCCTCAATTTCAGCGAAATGTTGAGAGCCAAGGGCCTGCTGCCCTGAAAGGCCGCCATGGAAAGAAGAAAGGTCCAGATGTGAGCAGCACCCCATCCTCCTATTCCTGCCAGAAAAAGAACATTGAGCGCCTTCTTCAGGTCATGTCTGAACTTCGGCACCCAGAGACAGGGTGTCCTTGGGATATAGAGCAGACATTCAGGACCATCGCCCCCTATACACTTGAAGAAACCTATGAGGTGATCGAGGCCATTGAGGATGACGACATGGCCGCCCTGAAAGAAGAACTGGGTGATTTGCTGTTCCAGGTGGTCTTCCATGCTCGCATGGCTGAAGAAACCGGCCACTTCACATTTGATGACGTTGCGAAAACCATTGCCGACAAGATGGTCACCCGTCATCCACATGTGTTCAGCCCTGGTGAAAGCGAGAACGACAGCTCTAACTCACCCTCCTTGCCCCAGAACTGGGAGGAGATGAAGGCTGCTGAACGACAGGTTAAGGGACAGCTGGAACTCTTTGACGATATCCCAAAGGCGCTGCCTGCCCTCGTTCGTGCCCGCAAGGTGCAGTCCCGTGCAGCTCGCACCGGTTTCGACTGGCCAGAGCTTCATCCAGTTCTGGATAAGATAATGGAGGAATGCCAGGAGCTTAAGGATGAAATTTCTTATAACTTTTCAAGGGAACGCATTGAAGAAGAGACAGGTGACTTGTTGTTTTCCGTCGTGAACCTGGCACGCCACCTGAAGGTCGATCCTGAAAGCACCTTGAATCGTGCCACTGCGAAGTTCCAGAAGCGCTTTCTTGTGATGGCCGCTCTACTGGAATCACGGGGGGCCGATCTTCAAGAGAGCCCCCTTGATGTGATGGAGGCGGCCTGGCAGGACGCAAAGAAAGACTCCTGATTTCCCCTTCCTTGAGGCAAAGCGGAACAACCCCAATTTCCAGAACGGATGAACATAATGTACCAAAGGCATGATGCCCAGAATCTCGTCGCATTCATTACCGGAGCAACAGCCGGTTTTGGTGAGGCAATCGCGCGACGGCTGGTCGCCGAAGGCGCCAGGGTCGTAATTACGGGGCGCCGACAGGACCGTCTGGAAGCCTTGAAGGAAGAACTCGGCTCCCAGGCCTGCGCCCTGCCCCTCGATGTTCGTGACGAAGCCTCGGTGAAAGCCGCTGTTACAGCCCTGCCCCAGGAATTCTCTCGCATAAATCTGCTGGTCAACAATGCCGGTCTTGCGCAGGGCGGAGAAGTCTCCCAGAACGCGGACTTGAAGAACTGGCAGACAATGGTAGAGACGAATGTAACGGGATTGCTGCAGATTACGCATGCCTTGCTGCCCAGCATGACCGAGCGAAACGAAGGACATATCATAAACATCGGTTCCGTTGCAGGGAACTACCCAGCCCCTCGGGGAAACGTCTATGCTGCAACGAAGGCCTTTGCCAATCACTTTTCCCTGACGTTGCGGGCAGATCTGGGCGGAACGGATCTGAGAGTCACATCCATCGAACCCGGCATGGCCGAGACCGAGTTCTCAAAAGTCCGTTTCAAGGGCGACGAGGATAAAGCGCGCGCGACGTACGAAGGTTTGAAGGTGTTGAGTGCAGAAGATGTTGCCGAAGCCGTTTTCTGGTCCGCAACCCTGCCCCCGCACATGAACATCAACCGTATAGAAGTCATGCCCACGGCGCAGTCGTTCAATAACTTTGCCCTCTACCCCTCCAGCCAATAACACCGGCTGTCAGTATCTATCCGGAAGAAAGCAGGCTGTCTCTCAGGCTATCCCAGCTCGATGCATCCGGGGCCAAAAGAAGCGGCCCCGGATCGCTCTCAGCGATATCATACGCCTGTCCGGTCGGCAGGTGACGAGCATGACCACCTAGCTCCTGGTAAATCAGAACCCCCGGTGCATGATCCCACGGCTTCGTTCTGGTGAAGAGGGAGAATCTGCTTTCTCCCCTCGCCAGCCGGATATACTCATGGCCAGCACAGCGCAGGCTTTTCAGGGTGCTCAGTTTCGAGCGGTTTCTTTCGAAGCGGCGCAGCAATTCCGGCCTTCCATGGCTTCCGAAGTGCAGGCTACCAATCAACTGCCGAGGATGTGAAACGGGCTCCAATGCTGGAAGTCGCTCTTCATTAATCCAGGCCCCCTTACCTGCCTGTGCCTGCAGCAGGATATTCTGAACAGGTGCGTAAATCCACGCCGACTGCAAGGTTCCCTGCTCGGCAAGCGCGACCATTACGGCAAAACGATCATTGCCTCGAGCGAAGTTTGTCGTGCCGTCGACAGGGTCAATGATCCAGACAGGCTTCTGTGTGGCCAGTTCATCCAGTCCTTCCGGTTTTCGCTCTGTTGCTTCTTCGCCGACCACCACCGAGCCAGGCAAGAGGGAAACCAGGCGATCGGACAGGAAGTCTTCCACTTCTTCATCGGCAACCGTCACCAGGTCGCCTCTCATCTTTTCACGAATGTCCTCTTCTCGCAGCTTGCGAAATCTGGGCAGAACCAACTCTGCGGCGGCCTGCCGCACAAGAGCCGTTACCTTTTCTGGGGCGGGAAGAGACATCGAACTCGTTATCACGTGAGACACACCAAAAGAAACAGAGCCGCAGGATAACTCCTGCGGCTCTGCAAAACCAACGGGTGCTTGGAGGCTAGGCTTAGAAGCCCATGCCCATGTCACCCATGCCGCCCATGCCGCCCATACCAGGGGCACCACCGGCAGCGGCACCGCCGCTGTTATCCTTCGATTCCGGCTTTTCGGCGACCATGGCCTCTGTCGTGACCATCAGGCCAGCGATGGAAGCCGCATCCTGAAGAGCCGTACGCACGACCTTGGTCGGGTCGATGATACCGGCCTTCACGAGGTCGGTGTACTCACCCTTGTAGGCATCGAAGCCGTAGTTCTGGTCCTTGCTTTCCAGAAGCTTGCCGGCAACCACGGCACCGTCGACACCGGCGTTCTCGGCGATCTGACGAACCGGTCCCTGCAAGGCCTTCCGGACGATGTCCACACCGACCTTCTGGTCCTCGTTGGCAACCTTGACCTTGTCGAGCGCCTTGGTGGAGTGAAGAAGTGCGACACCGCCACCCGGGACAATGCCTTCTTCAACGGCTGCGCGCGTTGCGTGCAGGGCGTCGTCGACGCGATCCTTCTTCTCTTTCACCTCGGTTTCCGTAGCACCGCCAACGCGGATCACGGCGACACCGCCGGCCAGCTTCGCCAGGCGTTCCTGAAGCTTCTCGCGGTCGTAGTCCGAGGAAGTCTCCTCGATCTGCGCCTTGATCTGGTTGACGCGTTCCTCGATCTGCTTCTTCTTGCCAACACCGTCGACGACAGTTGTCTCGTCCTTGGTGATGGTGACCTTCTTGGCGCTACCCAGCATATCGAGGGTCACGTTTTCCAGCTTGATGCCCAGGTCCTCTGAGACAACCTGACCATCGGTCAGGACGGCAATGTCCTCGAGCATGGCCTTGCGGCGATCGCCGAAGCCAGGGGCCTTGACGGCCGCGACCTTCAGGCCGCCACGCAGCTTGTTGACCACCAGGGTTGCCAGGGCTTCGCCCTCGACATCCTCGGCAATGATCAGCAGCGGACGGCTGGACTGCACCACCGATTCGAGGATCGGAAGCATGGCCTGCAGGTTGGAAAGCTTCTTCTCGAGAATGAGAATGTAGGGATTCTCCAGCTCGCAGAGCATCTTCTCGGAGTTGGTGACGAAATAGGGCGAGAGATAGCCGCGGTCGAACTGCATGCCTTCGACGACCTCGAGTTCGGTCTCGAGAGACTTGGCTTCCTCGACCGTGATGACACCCTCGTTGCCGACCTTCTGCATGGCATCAGCGATCATCTCGCCGATTTCCTTGTCGCCATTGGCAGAGATCGTGCCAACCTGTGCAATCTCGCTGGAGGCAGAAATCTTGTTGGACTGCTTGCGAAGGCTTTCGACAACGGCCTTCACGGCCAGGTCGATGCCACGCTTCAGGTCCATGGGGTTCAGGCCCGCGGCCACGGCCTTGGAGCCTTCGCGCAGGATCGTCTGGGCCAGAACGGTGGCCGTGGTGGTGCCGTCACCGGCCGTGTCGTTGGTCTTGCTGGCGACCTCACGGACCAGCTGGGCGCCCATGTTCTCGAACTTGTCGGAAAGCTCGATTTCCTTGGCGACCGACACGCCGTCCTTTGTGCTGCGCGGTGCGCCGAAGGACTTGTCGAGGACCACATTGCGGCCCTTGGGGCCAAGCGTTACCTTGACCGCTTCGGCCAGGGTATCAACGCCGCGCATCATGCGCTGACGTGCATCACCGCCGAATTTCAGATCTTTGGCTGCCATTCTCGGTTTCTCCTTGAGACTTGTTGCTACTGGTTTGCTGTGTTTGGTGCGGTTGCTGGATCAGGCAATCAGCTTGTGACGCCCATGATGTCGTTTTCACGCATGATCAGCACATCCTTGCCATCAACCTTGACTTCTGTGCCGGACCATTTGCCGTAGAGCACGGTATCGCCCTCCTTGACATCAAGCGGGATCGCCTTGCCATCATCGCCACGGGCGCCGGGACCGACCGCGAGCACCTTGCCCTGCATCGGCTTCTCCTTTGCCGAATCGGGAATGATGATTCCGCCAACGGTTTTCTCTTCCTGGTCCAGCGGCTCGACGACGACGCGGTCATGCAGCGGCCGAAATTTCATCTGCTATCTCCTCGTTAAGGACGTTTGGTAACGACGGTTATGTTGTGAATGAAAGCTTTAAGCACTCATCCGCATAGAGTGCTAACAAGTCCGGCATACTATTCAGGTCCAAGGGTGAGTCAACCTTTACAGAGGCTTGGAAAATCCCCGTTTCAGGCTTCGAAGGCCTTTAAGCGGGCAGCGTTTGCCGGATCAAGTGACACGCGGATATGTGCCTTGCTTTCGTCATCGTGACGGGAGATGACCCGCCCATGCTCATAGCACCAGGCCAGGGTTGCACCGTCCTTCAGATCTATGGCGAGAGATAAGAGCTCATCCTGCTCACGCAACCTTTGTTCTATAATTTCCTGAAGAAAATCTATGCCCTCGCCGTTAACGGCAGAGACCATGACCCGGCCGGCCCCGCGTTCTGCCAGGGCACGCCAGTTCTCAAGCGCTTCCTGGTCCAGCAAATCTATCTTGTTGAAAACCTCGATGATTGGCTTCGCATCGGGAGAATCCTCCCCCGCCACGCCCAGGTCGTGCAGAACCTGAAGGACACTCTGTTTGTGCAGTTCTGTTTCTGGGTGGGAGACATCACGCACGTGCAGTATGACATCGGCGGCCACCACTTCTTCCAGAGTGGCCCGGAAAGCCGCAACCAGATCGGTCGGCAGGTCCGTTATGAAGCCAACAGTGTCCGAGAGTATTGCCTCCAGCCCCGATGGAAGCCGGATCCCCCGCATCGTCGGGTCAAGAGTCGCGAACAGCTGGTCTTCCGCCTTGACCTCGGCCGATGCCATTCGATTGAAAAGAGTGGATTTCCCGGCGTTTGTGTAACCTACCAGCGCAATCACCGGATAAGGCACACGCTGGCGTGCGGACCGATGTAGTGATCGCGTGCGGCGCACCTGTTTAAGCGCTTTCTTCAAGCGTATGATCTGCTCGTCCAGCATACGGCGGTCCAGCTCGATCTGGCGTTCGCCAGGACCGCCCATGAAGCCCGCACCGCCTCTTTGTCGCTCAAGGTGCGTCCAGGACCGGACAAGACGTGAGCGTTGGTAGTTCAGTGCCGCCAACTGCACCTGCAACCGCCCTTCTTTCGTGCGGGCGCGCGCACCGAAGATTTCCAGTATCAAACCGGTCCTGTCGATAACCTTGCATTCCAGTTCGCTCTCCAGATTGCGCTGCTGGACAGGCGTCAGGGCCGAATCAACAACAACGACGACGGCATGCTCCTCCTGCACCTTTGTGCGAAGGCGCTCTATGACTCCCATGCCAACAAGTGTGGCTGGCCTGGGTTTATCCAGGCGAATCACTTCCGCGTGCGCCACCTGAAGGTTGATCGCGGCCGCCAGGCCCACTGCCTCCTCCAGGCGCGCTTCCGCATGGCTTTGGGCCATACCCGACTTCTTTTCGACAGGATGGATTACAAGGCAGGTCTCTCCCTCGATTATCCTGTCTTTCGCGGGGCCGCTTTCCTCTGTACGTACCCTTTCTGTCAAACGCGTTCCTTGTCAGGTTTCCTCGCCGGTTTCCTCGGCTTCCTTCTCCGCTGGTTCAAACAGCTGGAGAGGGCCGCTCGGCATGATGGTGGATATGGCATGCTTGTATACGAGCTGGGAATGCGCGTCGCGGCGCAACAACACACAGAAGTTATCAAACCAGGTAACGATCCCCTGCAGCTTAACGCCGTTTACCAGGAAGACTGTGACCGGAATCTTGTTCTTTCGGATGCTGTTCAGGAACACATCCTGTACATTCTGGGACTTCTCGCCGGCCATTGGTATTTCCCCCTTTCCTTAGGTCAATTAATTTTCTTTCACGGGGTTTGCTGCTTATATCCTACAGCGCTGTCAACGCTCCGTTTACCAGATAATGGTCATTCGCGATATGGCAGAAACACCTCCGGAAATCGCCGCGCAATTTCCTAGATAGGGATTTATCGCAGCAGCGCCAATAGACAGCGATAATCAGAAGCGTGAAAATGGGTCCAGGTCCGTGGGAACTCTCCCTCTGCCGGAGGTTCAGGTCGCAGGAGGACACCCGTACAGCCCGCATTCTCGGCACAAAGCAGGTCCACATCGGTATCCCCGATGAACCAGACATCACGCGACGGCGAAATCCCGGAACCCTCCAACGCCATCATGACGGGATCAACAGCCGGCTTATCCCTTTCAGCATCTGTTGCCCCAATAACCTTCGAAAAGAATGGGTCCCAGCCTAAATGGGCAACCTCACGACGCAGGAATGAGCCTGACTTGTTACTGACAACTCCCAGATAAAGGCCACGACCATGTAAATCCGCCAGCAGCTCTGTTGCGCCTTCTATCGCTGCCAATTGTTCCAGATGCTGTGCCTTGAATGCCTCATAAAAGACATCCAATGCTTCATCGGAACGTTCGCCAAAAAGATCTGGGAAAGCCTCACGAGCCGAAACACGCACGTTATGACGCACTTCCTCCAATGACCACGGCTGTAAGCCAAAGTTTTCGAAGGTTACATGCAGCGCAGCGTGAATGGTCGGCCAAGTGTTGACGAGCGTATTGTCCCAATCGAAGAGCAGTGCCCGTGGGGGCATACGATCTCCCGGCATGCCTCAAGCACTGGTAATGTGGTTCAGATAGGCTTCGCGCAGATTCAAGGTCACGGAGCCTGGCTTTCCATTCGCAACAGAACGCTCATCAATCCGCGTAATAGGCGTTATGTGGTTCGTGCTGGACGTCAAGAAAGCTTCCCGTGCTTCATAGGCCTCTTCAAGTGTGAAGGGGCGCTCCTCGAACTTCACACCCGTATCTCCCGCCACATCAAGCACGCCCAGGCGGGTAATGCCATTCAGGATGTCGTGATTGGCCTTGCGGGTTACAAGAACCCCGTCCTTGGTCACGATCCAGGCGTTGGTGGAGGAGCCTTCCGTTACGGTTCCATCCCCCTCGACCATCCAGGCCTCGAAAGCCCCCTCTTCCACTGCAGCCTGCTTGGCCATGCAATTCGGCAACAGCGAAATCGACTTGATATCGCGCCGATGCCACCGGATGTCCGGCACGCTTTTGACGGCTACGCCTTCCTCGAGGATCTTGGCGGCCTGGGGTTTCGTCTGCTTGGCGGTAACGACGAGCGCAGGCTTCACGTTCTTTGGATACTTGTGATCCCTGGGGGCGACCCCCCGTGTCACCTGCATGTAGACGAAGCCATTGGTCAGGCGGTTGCGCTCGATCACCTTGGCACAAACAAGCTGAAGCGCACGACGGCTCATGGGCATGGGAATGCTCAGTTCCGATAGCGAATACTCCAGGCGATCCAGATGCCGTTCCTCATCGACCAGTTTACCGGACAAGACGGGAACGACTTCGTAAACCCCGTCGGCAAACTGATAGCCGCGATCTTCGATATGCACGAAGGCATCGTTGTGCGGCACGTACTGACCGTTGACATAGGCTGTGCGAGGCATGGCTTATTCTTCCCAGATGTATCTGCTGTTATTCCCGGTGAGCTTAGAAGAACTCGAGCTTCACGGAGAAAAGACGTTCAACCTTCTTGACGGCGGCCGGCTTGGCAAACAGGACGACCAGGTCGCCTGCCTTGATGACCGTCTTGCCGCGCGGAATGATCACCTCTTTATTGCGTAAGATGGCGCCAATCACAACACCATCCGGAAGCGGTGCATCGCGCAGGGCCTGGTTCGTCAGGGCGGACGTCTCCAGAACCTCGGCCTCCAGAACCTCTCCAACGCCGTCCGAGAGTGAATAGGCCGAACGAATCCGGCCGCGACGAACATGCTGGAGAATCGTCGATACCGTAATAGCCCGCGGACTGACGATGGTATCGATTCCAAGACCGCTTACCAGTTGGTTGTAGGAGCTGGAATTGATCAGCGTGATGGCGCGGTGGCACCCCTGCTTCTTGGCAAGAAGAGAGGCCAGAATGTTGACCTCGTCCTCATTCGAAACCGCGATCACGGTTTCCGCAGTGCTGATATTGCTTTCGTTTAGTATGTCCAGTTCCACGGCGTCGCCGTGAATGACAACCGAACGGGAAAGGCTCTGGGCAACGCGCTCTGCCCTGGCCTTGTCGATCTCAATCAGCTTCAACTGCACCTGACGGTGCTTGTCCTCCACCCGCTGTGCCAGGTTAAGCCCAATATTGCCCCCTCCGATCAGCACAACCCGTCGGGCTTCCTTCTCCTCGTAACCGAAGCTCATCATTGCACGGTCGAGATGATCATTGTGACAGACGAAATAGACGTCATCGCCCGGTTGAAGCTGGTCGTCGCCCCCAGCGACAATCACACTTCCATTGCGATGAATCGCCAGAATCAGAATGTGCAGTTCCGGGAAAAGTTCGGTGAGCTGACGCAGCGGTGTATTGATGATCGGTGTCTCGTCCCGCACATGAACACCGATCAGGCTGATCTTGTCCTTCAGCATGGAAAGTGCGTCAAAGGCGCCGGGCACACGCAGACGCCGCTCAATCGCCTTGGCCACCTCTAGTTCCGGCGAAATGATGACATCGATTGGCAGATTGTCCGTGGAAAAAAGGTCCGACCAGACAGGGTTCAGATAGCTCTGGTGCCTGATGCGAGCAATCTTGGTCGGAATCTCGAAAAGCGAATGGCCAATCTGGCAGGCCACCATGTTCACCTCGTCGGCATAGGTAACGGCCACCAGCATGTCGGCATCCCGGGCACCAGCCTTCTCGAGGATATCCGGATGGGATGCAAAGCCAACGACTCCACTCACATCCAGCAGATCACTGATCTTCTGGATCAACTGCGGGGACTGGTCGATGATGGTCACATCGGCGTTCTCGCTTGCCAGATAGCGCGCGATATTGAAACCGACCTGGCCGGCACCACAGACAATCACTTTCATGGGCGAACCTCTTCACTATGCCGGTTCAATTCACGAGCGCTCGGGATTAATGCCAAGAAGTCGAAGTTTGCGGTGCAGAGCCGAACGTTCCATCCCGACAAAGGACGCAGTGCGTGAAATGTTGCCACTGAAACGATTGATTTGTGCTTCCAGGTACTGCTTTTCAAACTTTTCACGGGCTTGGCGCAGCGGCAGGGCAAGGATATCGCTGCTGCTTGCCCCCGACAACACGGCCGAGGATTTCGCAGTAATCTCCGATGGCAGCATATCGGCCGTGATCGCTTCCGACGCACTTCCGGGCGCCATGATCAGCAACCAGTCAATCATGTTTCGCAATTGTCGGACATTTCCCGGCCAATCGTAAGTCTGCAACATGGCCATGGCATCTTCGCTGATTTCTCGTACGGGCAAACCTGAATTGTCCGAAGTCCGAGACATGAAGTAGCTGCTCAGATGCGGAATGTCTTCCCGGCGTTCGCGAAGCGAGGGAACCTTCAGAGGCACCACGTTCAAGCGATAGTATAGATCCTCGCGAAAGCGCCCTTCCCCAATCAACTCCGAAAGATCGCGATTGGTCGAGGCAATCACGCGCACATCCACCTCCACCCGGCGGCTGCCTCCGACTCTTTCGAAGGTCTGTTCCTGCAGGACACGGACGATCTTGCCCTGGGTTTCAAGAGGCATGTCGGCAACCTCGTCAAGAAACAAGGTTCCACCATGCGCGCGTTCGAAAGTGCCGACCTTGTTGGCGCTGCCTTCAACGCCGTTCTCGCCCTCCTGGCCGAAAAGTTCGCTTTCCATGCGGTCTGGATGCATCGTCGCACAATTCAGCACGATGAAAGGACCGTTGGCACGGCGTGAATTGGCGTGCAGCTGGCGCGCCACAACTTCCTTGCCTGTCCCGGCGGCCCCGGTTACCAGGACACGGCTCCCGGTCGGAGCAACCTTCTGTACGGACTGCCGCAATTGGTTGATCGCCGAACTCTTGCCGATCAATTCCGTTTCCGGAACCCCGCGCAGGCGCAGTTCCTCGTTTTCACGCCGCAAGCGCGATGCTTCTATGGCACGTTCCACAACGAGCAGCAGTCTGTCCGCCTTGAACGGCTTCTCGATGAAGTCGTACGCTCCCACCTTGATGGCTTTGACGGCCGTCTCGATCGTGCCGTGCCCGCTGATCATGACGACAGGGACGCCACTGTGCTCCCTTTCGATCGCCTCCAGCAATTCCAGGCCATCCAATCGAGAGTTCTGTAGCCAGATATCCAGGATAACAAGATGCGGGCGGCGCGTACGAAGCGACTCCAGAGCCGCATCACTCTCCGCGACACTGCGGGTCTCATAGCCCTCGTCCTGCAGGACACCTTCGATCAGCAGGCGTATGTCAGCTTCATCATCGACGATCAGAATATCGTGAGCCATGTCACATCCTTGCCAAGTTACCTGATGACGGATCTTCGGAGAGGAGACCCTCGCTCCTGCCTTGTTCCGGGCGCGGGAGTTGAAGCCTGATCAGGGCACCGCCACCCTCACGGTCGCTCAGGGCAATATCCCCGCCGTGATCCTCCATGATCTTCTTAACGATTGCCAGGCCAAGCCCCGTACCGCCTTCGCGGGTGGTGACGTAGGGCTCCGTCAGGCGTTCTCGCTGGCTTGCCGGCAAACCGCGCCCATTGTCCGCAATCGCTATCACCCAGTGCTCGTTTTCCTCACTGAGTGTGATCTCGATGCGTCCAGGTTCAACATCTTCTGCCCCGCCTTCCCGATCCTGCTGTTGTCGCTCGACAATGGACTCGGAAGCGTTCTTGATAAGATTGGTCAGGACCTGGCGCAGTTGCCCAGGATCAACCTGACAGCCCGCCGACTGTCGGGGCAGGTCTGTTGCAATCTCGATTTCGCTGCCGGACGCCTTGTAGAGATCGATGGCCTCCTGAATCAGTTGCCGTAAATCGTGCTCGGCCATGGCCGGTGTCGGCATTCTGGCAAAGGACGAGAATTCGTCCACCATATGGCCTATATCGCCGACCTGTCGGATAATGGTTTCGATGCAGGCATTGAATGTCTCGGGATCCTGATCGATCTGCTTCAGGTATTTTCGCTTGAGTCGCTCAGCGGACAACTGGATCGGGGTTAGCGGGTTCTTGATCTCGTGCGCAATCCGGCGCGCCACGTCGGCCCAGGCGGCTTTTCTCTGGGCGGACAACAGGTCCGAGATATCATCGAAGGTCACCACATAGCCGATGATATTCTCATCATCCTGTTCCGCGGCAATACGGACAAGAAACGTCCGACTGTATCCATCCCGCCGTGTCAGGGTTACCTGTCGTTCATGCACCTTGCCCGGACGCCGGCCGGCAAGATCGATCAGTGAGCGGACATCCCGGGAGAGATTGCTCAAACGTCGACCATGCAGCTGGGTCTCGCTGAGCGACAGAAGCTCACAGGCCGAACGATTGGCCACGGTTACGCGGTGATGCCTGTCCAAGCCGATCACGCCCGCAGAAACACCGGACAGGACCGTTTCAATGAATCGCCGGCGTGCCTCTATCTGCCAGTTGGCCTTCAAGAGTTCTTCCTGCTGGTGCTGCAGTTCCGAAGCCATGCGATTGAAGGCCATGGCAAGGGAGCCAACTTCGTCATCGGGGTCGAAGCGGTCCACGCGTGCGCTCAGGTCACCCGCGCCCACCTTGTCCGCTGCCATGATCAAATGCCCTATGGGCTTGCTCAAGCGATCGGCAAAAGCCAGTCCCACCCAGGCCGCAGCCAGAAGCAGCAGAATGGCAACGATTAAGAAGATCAGGGCGAAGGTGAGGAGCAGGCCGGCGCGCTCGCCTTCCAGCTGCTCATAGAGCTGTACGGCTGCTGAAGTCTTCTCCAGGTGCGCGAGTACCTGGGGGTCTATCAGGCGTCCAATCAAGAGGTAGGTGTCGACATAGATGTCCAGCTTGATGAGCGCACGTACACGGTTGTCGTTTTCACCGGTCAGGATGACAGCGCGATCTTCGCCCGCCCTCTGAAAGGCGGATTCAGGAACGTCCGGCTTGACCTGGAACAGGGATCCCACCCCAACCTGAGCCATGATCCGGCCTGACGGCTGGAAGACTGTCGCCTCAGTCAGTGAGCGTACGGCAGCTTGGTTGGCCACGAACTGTGCAAACTGGTTGGGGTCCATGGTCAACATGCGCCCCGATCGATTCAGGTCACTTGCCATGGCCTGAACATCGGACATGATGTTGCGCTTGTGTTCCTCTTCATAGGCTTGAGCCACCTGCAAGGATTCGCGGATCGCTGTGCTGACACGATCACTGAACCAGGATTGCAGGCCGAATTCGAACAGGAGAACTGCAAAGATCACGATGATCATGCTGGGCAAGACGGTGACCAGGGCGAACAGTCCCACCAGCCGCGAATGCAGGCGCGCGCCTGCAGCTGCACGTCTGCGCTGGGCCCAGAGCTGAACCAGGCGGCGTGTAATCAGCACTCCCAGGAAAACCAGGAAGACAAGATCGAGCACGAGCAGAAGCAGAATGCTGCGTGGATCCCCTGCCCCGGGCAAACGCCCTGTCATCGCGGCAAAAGTCGCCACGCCGCTCAGCACCGCTGCGACAAGCAGGATTACCGACAGCTTGCGTTCCAGGCCGTGATGCCGCGCCCAGGCCCTGAACCGCTGATACAGTCGGGCCGGAAGCTTACGCTTTTCCTCGGGCTGGGAATCGGAATCGTCCATGGAGCATCTTTAAGCCATGAAGACGGATGCCTTCAAGGAATCGTTGCAGTGAAGCAACAGTCTATTTCGCTCCCTTTACGATGTCGATTTCCAGATCATTGATCTTCTTGCGCAGCGTGTTCCGGTTCAATCCCAGAACCTTGGCCGCCTTGATCTGGTTGCCACGCGTTGCTTCCAGTGTCAGCTCTATCAAGGGCCGTTCGATCTCGCGCAGAACACGATCATAAAGCCCGGAAGCCGGCAGTTCTTCGGCATGGGCATCGAAATACTCCCTGAGCACCTGCTCCACGACACCACCCAGTGACCTGGAAGTCGCAGGTTGTGTGCTTTCGGACACGACCAGTTCACTGAGTTCGGAACGCACGATCTCGGCCGTTATGACATCCTGGCTGTAAAGTGCCATCAGGCGGCTGACGAAATTCTCAAGCTCGCGCACATTGCCAGGCCACTTATGGGACTTCAGAAGCTCCATGCCCTCCGCTTCGATTGCCTTGGCGGTCAGCCCCTGCCTTTCCGCTTCCTGCATGAAATGATGCACGAGTTCGGGGATATCCTCTCTGCGTTCGCGAAGCGACGGCAACCGTATAGGCACCACATTCAAGCGATAGAACAGGTCATCACGAAACAGGCCGCCACGAACCATCTGGCGCAAGTCGCGATGGGTCGCCGCAATGATACGGACATTGGCGCGAATGGGGGTGCGTCCGCCCACGGTCGTGTATTCGCCTTCCTGCAGAACCCGAAGCAGGCGTGTCTGGGCTTCAAGCGGCATGTCACCAATCTCGTCCAGAAACAGCGTGCCCCCCGAAGCCTGTTCGAAACGACCGGCAGAGCGTGTGGTGGCGCCCGTAAAGGCGCCTTTCTCATGGCCGAACAGCTCGCTTTCAATCAGTTCCCTGGGGATGGCCGCCATGTTGACGGGCACAAAGGCGGCATGACTGCGCTTTCCGTAATCATGCAACGCACGCGCAACCAACTCCTTGCCGGTACCGGACTCGCCATAGATCATGGCGGTCAGGTCCGTGCTCATCAGGCGAGCAACGATGCGATAGACTTCCTGCATGGCCGGAGAACGCCCGATAAGCGGCAGGTCTTCTTCAGCCTGGCCATCACCTTCGGACAGTGCAGAGGCCGCCCGCGGCTCTGTCAGGGCGCGGTCGACAACCTGGACCAATTCCCGCAGGTCAAAGGGTTTCGGAAGGTACTCAAAGGCGCCCCTTTCCGTGGCCTTAACGGCCGTCAGCAGGGTTTTCTGCGCACTCATCACGAGGATGCGCAGATCGGGCCTGAGCTTCTTGATCCTTGGGATGAGATCCAGTCCGTTCTCATCCGGCATGACAACATCGGTGATAACCAGATCACCCTCGCCCGCTTCGACCCATTGCCAGAGGGACGCAGCTGTCCCAGTCGAGCGAACCTCATAGCCTTCCCGACCCAACGCCTGGGTGATCACGGTCCTGATGGCACGGTCATCGTCCGCGACCAGTACCGTTGCCTTGGTCATGATCCGGCCTCCTGTGTATCGGCCATGGGCAGCATCATGCGAAAGAGGGTCCGTCGCGGTTCGCTGTCGACCTCGATCATGCCGCCATGATCATCGACGATCTTTGCCACCAGGGCCAAACCCAATCCCTTGCCCCCTGGTTTGCTGGTCACAAAGGGGTCGAACAGGTTCGATTTCAAGTCTTCGGAAATTCCCGGTCCATTATCCTGGACCCCCACCATCAAAGGCAGGTCCACGCGCGCCTCACCTCCGGGCAGGGCCAATCTCACGCCCTGTTGATAGCCTGTGCGCAACTGGATTTCAGGAGCAACAGGATCTGCAGCTTCGGCTGCATTCTTGACCAGGTTCAGCAGGGCCTGGATAAGCAAATCCCTGTTCCCGAGGACCGGAGGGAGCGAGGGATCGTATCTTTCGACAAAACGCACCCGATCGGCAAAACCGTTCTCTGCCAGACGACGGACATGCCCCAGCACTTCGTGAATGTTCACGGGTTTGCGCTCGATCGGCTTCTGGCTGGAAAACATCTCCATGCGATCCACGAGACCGACAATCCGGTCGGATTCCTCGCAGATAAGACGTGTCAGTTCGCGATCTTCTTCGGCTACCGAACTTTCCAGCAGCTGTGCAGCTCCCCGGATGCCGGACAGGGGATTCTTGACCTCGTGCGCCAACATGGCAGCCATGGCAGTCACAGAGCGCGCTGCATTGCGGTGAACCTGCTGGTCCTCCATGCGACGGGCCATCGAGCGTACGGAGAGGCAGACCACGACCGCCCCTGGCTTTTCAGGTATGGGCGACAGTTCCGCCGCAACCAGATGCGTGCCAATTCGGGGCGATTCCAGAGTGATATCTGTTTCGGAAACGGAATATCCACGGCTGCGAACCTGCTCTGCCAGACTGAGCAAGGGACTGTCTGAAGGTAAAACAGAAGTAATGAACTGGCCCGTCAATACAGCCGCCGAGGTGGCCAGCAATTGTTCCGCGGCCAAGTTTACCGAGGCTACGCGATTGTCTGGCTCCAGGACGAGGACCGGAAGAGCGAGTGCACCCAAAACAGCCGAAGAATCCAATCGCTCTTCACCTTGGCACTTTTCCTCCTCTGTACTGCTACGAGCCATCAGGCAGCCATTGCCTCCATATTGTCCGCAAAAACCTGACGGATCTCCGCATGCACCTGGGAAGGCTCTGACATCTTGTTGATCCGCTCGCGGCAGCTGTTGGCACCGCGCAAGCCATGAAGGGACCAAGCAATATGCTTGCGCGCAATGCGAACACCCTGCTGCTGACCATAATGGGACAGGAGTGCATCATAATGAGCCAACAGGGACTCCTGACGTGTCTCCAGGTCAGGCTCCGTTCTGTAGCTCCCGGTTCGCAGGTAGTCCTGTATTCGGCTGATCAGCCAGGGGCGGCCACAGGTGGCGCGGCCGACCATGACCCCCTGTGCGCCAGATTTTTCCAGGGCAAGACCGGCGTCCTCGGGGCTAGCGACATCCCCGTTCACGATCACAGGCAACCGAGTGGCACGCACCACCTCGTTTACAGCCTGCCAATCGGCTTCACCGTTATAGAGCTGACACCGCGTCCGTCCATGAACGGTTATCAACTTGATCCCGCAGGATTCTGCTATGCGAGCCAGATTCGGGGCATTGCGATTCTCATCATCCCACCCCAGACGCATCTTGAGCGTCACCGGGACATTCACGGCTTCAACGACAGCCGAGAGAATATCCCCCGCCAGTTTTTCATCGCGCATCAACGCGGACCCTGCCAGCTTGTTCACCACTTTCTTGACGGGGCAGCCAAAATTTATGTCGATCAGGGCGGCCCCCCGATCCTGGTTCAAGCGCGCGGCTTCTGCCATTGTTGCCGGATCGCATCCGGCCAATTGAACCGCCATCGGGCTTTCCTCATCGCATCCCGTGGCCATTTTCATTGATTGCCGCGTCTGGCGAATCATCGCCTCACTGGCGATCATTTCCGAAAAGACCAGGCCGCAGCCCCACTGTCGCACCAGCCGCCTGAATGGCTGGTCCGATATCCCGGACATGGGCGCCAGGAAAACCGGATCCTGAAGGGTTATGTCGCCGATGGAAATGCTCATTGGTTAGGCATTAGTTCCCTGTGCCTAAAAACTAAGCGGGTTGATAGGCATTCAGCTTCCATCTGTACAGATGAATCTGAGCTTAAGCTGTTCACGTCAGCAGGACACCGCTGACAAACTTCACGCCTGGATAAGCCAAGCTCAGCAGAAGATATCCCACCAGGACCCACCGGCCGGCACGGCGCCCCCTGAACCCGGCATACCATTGCAGGTAAATTACAATCGCAATCAGTGCAAAGGCTGCAAGCGAGAAGAGTGTCTTGTGATTTGAATCCAGCAGGTAACCACTATTAATATATTGTAGGGCCATACCGCTAAGAATGCTCACTCCCAGCACAAGCTCGCCCGTTACGAGAAGGCGACGCTCAAGCCATTCGGCAACAGCCAGGGCTGGAAGCCGGTCGGAAAAGACCCCGGTCTGCTTCTTTTTCAGCCCGCGTTCCTGCAGGAAAACCGCCAAAGCAGAAACAGCCGCCAAGGTGGCAAAGGCATAAGCTCCCAATGCCCCGACAATGTGAACCAGCAACCAGGTTTCCAGATCGACCGAAGTACCGGCGCCGCCGTCAACCTGGTCGATCAAGAGTGCAAGCAAGGAAAGGCCCAACAGATATGGCAGCAACAGAACTGCCAGGCGTTCAGCCTCTCTTCGGCAGATACAAAGCAACAGGAAGATGAGAAGACTCGACGCAACCGAAACCCAAAGAGTAAAAGAAAAGCCGCTATCCCAGCCATCCGATACACGGAGGATCAGGTAGCAGGCTACTCCGCCAAGTGCGGCCAGCAACAGGACAAGGAACAGCAGGGAGCTGCCGGACTGCCCCCGGCGCCACGAAAGCAGGGTGGCCGGCAGCAGGGACAGGACTGCAACAGAAGAAATCAATGACAGGTTCGACATGATCGCCATTCATACAACATTCAAAGGCCCGTGCGACAGCCTGCAATCAAGGCGGGGCAAGAATAGAGGCCACATCTGATATGCCGACGATCGCCGTTCTTGTCGTCGCCGCCGGACGCGGAGCAAGACTGACCCAGGAAAGACCGAAACAGTACCTGCCCCTGGGCGCCTCAATGGTCCTGACACATACACTGCGTTGCTTTACCGAACACCCCGATATCGCACAGGTCCAGGTCGTCATTAACCCCAACGATCAAGACTTCTATGAACAGGCCAGCCTGGGGTTACCACTGCGTCCTGCCGTGGCAGGTGGAACAACGCGCCAGGAATCGGTGCGGGCCGGACTTGAGGCCTTGCGTGATCTGCACCCCGACATCGTGCTGATCCATGACGCAGCGCGCCCCTTTGTATCACGATCCCTGATCGAGCGCGTCCTGAAGGCTCTTACGCATCATGATGGCTGTATTCCCGTTGTGCCCGTGTCGGACACGCTGAAGCAGCGCAGTTCAACCAACACCTTGTCATCGGGGCCCGACCGAACAGGACTTGTTGCTGCCCAGACGCCGCAGGGCTTTGATTATTCGAAGATTTTGGCCGCTCACAACGACTGTGACACAAACAACCTTACCGACGATGCTGCCGTTGCCGATGCGGCCGGACTGACCGTCACTTCTGTCCAGGGAGATCCGGATAACTTCAAGATCACCCTTCCCGACGACCTGCAAAGAGCGGAAAAGATGGTTCATTCAAGCAGAGAGGTTAGGACTGGTTTCGGTTACGATGTGCATCGCTTCGGTCAAGGCACATCCGTGGTGCTTTGCGGTTGCAGCATTCCACACCCTTTCGGCCTCGTTGGTCATTCTGACGCGGATGTCGCCCTTCATGCCATAACGGATGCGCTGTTTGGTGCTCTGGGCGACGGAGATATCGGCAGCCACTTCCCACCCGATGATCCAAGATGGCGTTCTGCCAATTCTGCCTTGTTTCTTCAGGAAGCAGATCAACGCCTCAAGCATCGCAGTGGACGCTTGATTAACCTGGACCTGACCCTCATTTGTGAGACGCCCAAGATCGGTCCCTACAGAGACAGCATGCGCGCCAATCTCTCCCGCCTGCTCGGCATATCCGAATCACGAATCGGCCTGAAGGCAACCACGACCGAGAAGCTAGGCTTCACGGGCCGCAAAGAGGGAATTGCCGCTCAAGCAGTTACAACCATCGAACTGCCGGCAACGGCATGAAGGACATGACCCCTTCGAACAATCGACTTCGACAGCGAACGGCTCACTGCCTGGCGATCTGGTTTGGTGCAGGTCTGTTGCGCCCGGCCCCCGGCACCTGGGGATCGCTTTCTGCCCTTCCTCCTGCTGCCTTAATCGCCTGGCTTCTGGGTTGGCCTGGCCTGCTTGCAGGAACCTTGATCATTTTGGCCGTGGGTTTATGGGCGTCAGCACTCTACATGCGGGACACGGGGCGTCATGACCCCAAGGAAGTCGTCATTGACGAGGTTGCCGGACAATGGCTGGCCCTGTTACCGGTCGCCACCTATTGGGAGCTCTATCCAGCGGCTTTCCTGTTCTTTCGCTTCTTCGACATCGCAAAACCCTGGCCGGCCAGCTGGGCTGATCGGGACCTTCCTGGCAGCCTGGGGGTCATGACGGACGATATCTTTGCCGGTGGATACAGCCTGCTCGCCTGCCTGCTCCTTGTCCTGATTATTGGATATTAGCGGATGTTCGACAAAGATCTTATAGAGATGGCAGCAAAGCTTCTGGAGGACTGTCGGACACGCCAAATACGAATCACGACAGCCGAATCCTGTACAGGCGGATTGCTGGGAGGTCTCTTGACCGAGGCAGCTGGATCCTCAGATGTCGTCGACTGTGGCTTCATTGTCTATTCCAACACCGCAAAGGCACGCTTGTTGGGCGTAGATCCAGGCATAATAGAGAGCTGCGGGGCGGTCAGCCGTGAAACCGCACAGGCAATGGCCGAAGGGGCTCTGGACAATAGCCCCAATGCCCAACTGGCTGTCTCGATCACGGGCATCGCAGGACCTGGCGGCGGCAGCACGGAGAAACCGGTGGGCCTGGTTCACTTTGGTGTAGCGGGAAGCAAATTGAAAACAGAGACCACCCAGCAAGTCTTCCCGGGAAACCGCCAGGCTGTCAGACAGGCCAGCTTGAGACAGGCCCTCTCACTGCTTCAGGCTGCGGTTGCCAAGGCATGAAAGGCTATCACGAGCTTCACAGGGTCACACTTGCGGACACCCTGCTCTTGCTGATCGCTGTCCTGGCAAGTGTCCGATTTGTTCTGCCTTGGTTGCTACAGACTTTTTCCCAGGGCTTCAGAGCCCTTCCGGAATCGATGGAGCCACAGCTTCAGTTGGTGCTTGTCGGCTTCCTGCTCCAGTCCCTGGTTATCCTGTTGGTTCTGTTCCTCGTTATCATTCTTCGACGTGGCCTGTCCTTGAAGGCCCTGGGCTTTGTGCCCAGCAGTCAGAGCTGGATTCTGCGTGGCGTCCTGCTCGCAATTGCAGCCATTCCAGCTGTCGCTGTCGTGAACATCATTGTAAGCAGCTTCAAGGGCGCACCGCTGGAAAATCCACAGATGGATCTTCTGAACCCGGGTGAATTGAGTGCGGGTCCAGTTCTCCTGACCCTGTTCGCCGCTGGTCTTGTCGCCCCCATTGTCGAGGAAGTCGTCTTTCGCGGCTTTTTCTACGGTTGGCTGAGAACGCGCTATGGGCAGGCCTTGTCCATGGTCGTCAGTGCCGGCCTCTTCTCGCTGCTGCACGGAATAGCCATCCTGATCCCCGCCCTCTTCGTGGTCGGTCTCATGCTGTCCTGGATCTACGAGAAAAGCAAATCACTTTGGCCTGCTATCGTGATGCACAGTGCCTTCAACTGCATCATGCTGGGACTGCTCTACATGGCGCTGTTCAGCGGTGCGGCCTGATAGCTATCAGCCGTAAAGCTCTTTTGCGCGTGACTCGAATGCAGCAACCATCCTGCGGACCGCTTCATTGAACAGTGGCTGCATGACGCGCTGAAGCAGGCGTGAACGAAACTCGAAATCGACATAGAAATCGATCAGGCAACCCTCTTCATCGGGAATAAACTTCCAGTGATTGTTCAGGTACTTGAAGGGGCCTTCAACATAGTTGACATCGATCGTCAGGTTTTCGGGGTCTTCCTCGTGCAGTTCCACGCGGCTGGTGAATCGCTCACGCAGCATTTTGAAACCAATCACCAGATCGGCGTAGATGACATTGTCTTCATGTGATTTGATCCGTGCGGCCAGGCACCAGGGCAGAAATTCCGGATAGCTTTTGACATCCGCCACCAGGTCAAACAGCTGACGCGACGTGTAAGGCACTTTCCGTTTTTCCGCATGAACGGGCATGAAGGCGCTATCCGGGTCAATCAGTGTCCAGGGAACAGCTCGGGACTACAGTGAGTAGGGCAAAGCCCTTCATTATCGGCCTGGCTGCATCAGGGTTTTAGATTCAAGGCTAGGCAGAAAGCGCAAGACGTTCTTCTCGTGCCTTCCGCAAACGTTGGAAATCTTCATCGGCATGATAGGAGCTGCGTGTCAGAGGAGAGGCCGAAACCAACAGGAAGCCCTTGTTGTAGGCACGACGCTCATACTCGGCGAACTCATCGGGCGTAACGAAACGATCAATCGGGTGATGCTTCGCTGTCGGTTGCAGGTACTGCCCGATTGTCAGAAAATCCACATCAGCCGAGCGCAGGTCGTCCATGACCTGCAGGACTTCATCACGTCCCTCACCCAGGCCAACCATGATGCCGGACTTGGTGAACATCGAGGGATCCAGCTGTTTGACCTTGTCCAACAAGCGGATGGAATGGAAATAACGCGCCCCCGGCCGAACTTCCGTGTATAACCGCGGCACCGTTTCCAGATTGTGGTTGAAAACGTCCGGTTTGGCAGCAACGACGACTTCCAAAGCATCATCCTTGCGCCTGAAATCGGGGGTCAGGATCTCGATTGTCGTACCTGGCGACGCCTCGCGAATGGCCTGAATGGTGTCCGCGAAATGCTGGGCTCCCCCATCCTCGAGGTCGTCCCTGTCCACGGATGTGATCACGACGTGCTCAAGACCCAATTTCTTCACGGCCGCTGCCACATTAAAGGGCTCAAGCGGATTCAAGTTGTCGGGCCGGCCGGTCGCAATGTTGCAGAAACTGCAGGCGCGCGTACAGATTTCGCCCATGATCATCATGGTGGCGTGCTTCTTGGCCCAGCATTCACCAATGTTCGGGCAAGCCGCTTCCTCGCAGACCGTGGTGAGTTTGTGCTCACGGACAATCTGGCGCGTTTCGTTGTACGCCTTGGAGGTCGGCGCTTTCACGCGCAGCCATTCCGGCTTGCGCCTTTGGACCGGATTGTCCGGCTTGTGCGCCTTCTCGGGGTGACGTTCGCGGGACTTGGTTTCCAATTCAGACATGTCTCTAGAAGTGGATGGCTTGACCGTAAGCGTCAAGCACACTCTCGTGCATCATTTCGGAGAGCGTTGGATGCGGGAAAATGCTGTGCATCAGTTCCTGCTCCGTCGTCTCCAGGTTCATGGCCACAACGTAACCCTGGATCAGCTCTGTAACCTCGGCCCCTACCATATGAGCCCCCAGCAACTGTCCGGTCTTCTTATCGAAGACGGTTTTCACCATACCCTCTGTCTCGCCAAGAGCAATGGCCTTGCCATTGCCGATGAAAGGGAAATGACCGACTTTGACCTCGTGTCCTGCCTCTTTCGCCTGAGCCTCGGTCAAACCGACACTGGCAATCTGTGGCTGGCAATAGGTGCAACCGGGAATCAGGTTCTTGTCCATGGAATGCGGATTGTTTCCGGCAATCTTCTCGACACAGATGACCCCTTCATGGCTGGCCTTGTGCGCCAGCATGGGTGGGCCCGCAACATCGCCAATGGCATAAACGCCAGGTTCGTCAGTGGCACCAAAGCCATCCGTCTTGATAAGCCCTCGATCGGTTTTGACCTTGGTATTATCGAGCCCGAGATTCTCGATGTTGCCCTGCACGCCGGCAGCGGAGATCACGCGATCAACCTTGATCTTCTGCGACTTGCCCTTTTCATCCTCGACGGTACAGGTCACCTCGTCCTTGCCCTTGTCCGCTTTCGTGACCTTCGCGCCGGTCAGGATCTTGATGCCCTGCTTTTCAAGCTGCTTGCGTGCAAACGCCGAGATTTCTGCGTCTTCAACCGGAAGGATCTCGGGCAACATCTCCACCACGGTCACCTCTGCGCCCATGGTGCGGTAGAAGCTTGCAAACTCGATTCCAATGGCACCCGAGCCAATGACAAGCAGGGATTTCGGCATGGTTTCGGGAACCATAGCTTCGAAATAAGTCCAGATCAGTTTCTTGTCCGGCTCTATGCCCGGCAGCACCCTGGGACGAGCCCCGGTTGCAAGAATGATATGCTTGGCCTGGAAATCACCAACCTTCTTGCCATCCTTGTTGACGTTGACCTTGCCCTTACCAGCCAATTGTCCCTCACCGTCTATGACAGTGACCTTGTTCTTCTTCAGCAGGTGCCCGACACCGCTGTTGAGCTGTTTCGAGACATCGCGAGAACGCTTGACGACCTTGGCAATGTCAAACCCGACCTTTTCGGCCGACAGACCGAAGTCCCCGGCATGATTCATGTACCCGTAAAGTTCCGACGTCCGCAGAAGCGCCTTTGTGGGAATGCAGCCCCAGTTCAAGCAAATTCCGCCCAGGTGCTCGCGTTCCACCACGGCTGCCTTCATGCCTAGCTGGGCAGCACGAATGGCGGCAACATATCCACCCGGCCCACTGCCAATGACGATCAGGTCATAAGAGTTTTCCGCCACGGCTTTATCCTTTCTGCCTCAGAGCAGCATTGTCATGGGGTCTTCGATCAGCTTCTTGAAAGCGGACAGGAACTCCGCCCCTACTGCACCATCGACTGCGCGGTGGTCCACGGAAAGCGTACAGCTCATGACCGTTGCGATGGCAAGCGCCCCATCCTTGACCACAGGACGTTGCTCGCCGGCCCCGATGGCCAGGATACAGCCCTGTGGCGGGTTGATGACGGCATCAAAGTGCTTGACGCCGTACATACCAAGGTTGGAAATCGAGAAGGTGCCGCCCTGGTACTCTTCGGGCTTCAACTTGTTGTCACGTGCCTTCTGAGCCAGCTCCTTAGCTTCGCGCGCAATGCTCGAAAGTCCCTTTGCACCGGCATTCTTGATGATCGGCGTGATCAGGCCGGCAGGTGTGGCCACGGCCATGGAGATATCGGCCTGATCGTAATAGAGCATGCCCGACTCGTCATAGGAGGCATTGGCCGCCGGAACCTTCTGCAGGGCCAGAGCAACCGCACGGATAACGAAGTCATTGACCGAAATCTTGCCGTCTTCGTTCTTCTCGTTCAGTTCCTTGCGCACTTTCAGCAAGGCATCCAGTTCGCAATCGATGGTCAGGTAGAAATGCGGCACCGTCTGCTTGGATTCCGTCAAGCGGCGCGCAATGGTCTTTCGCATACCCGAAAGGGGTTCCTGCTGATAGGACAGGCCGAGCATATCGGCCATCTCCTTGGCCCCCGGACCAGCAGCTGCCGCGGGTGCTGGCGCTGCAGGCGAAGCGGCCTCCGTCGAAGGTGCGGCCTTCGCCTTCCCGGCCCCGGTCTCCAGGGCCTTTTCGATATCCGCTTTAACGATCCGCCCATTGGGCCCGGATCCCTTGAGTTGCGCCAGGTCGAGCCCTGCCTGTTCGGCCATGCGCCGTGCCAGGGGGCTGGCAAAGATCCGCCCGCCCTTGTCCGCGCTCTTTTCCTGAGCCGCCTTCTTCTGGGAAGCGGGCTCCGGCGCCTGCTTGTCTTCGCTGCGGTCACCCTTGGCTTCTGACTTGGAGGCGTCCTGCTGCTCTTCTTCCGCCTGCGAGGATTTCGACGTTTCCTGTCCACCGGACTGCTGGGCTTCCTGCACGGCGCCCTCCAGGGCCGATTTATCCTCGCCCTCGTCCAGAAGGATGGCGATAACAGCGTTCACGGCAACGTTCTCAGTACCGTCCTGCACCAGAATCTTGCCCAAGGTGCCTTCATCGACCGCTTCGACCTCCATGGTCGCCTTGTCGGTCTCGATCTCGGCAAGCACATCTCCTGCCGAAACCTCATCCCCTTCCTTCTTGTGCCATTTGGCAAGCGTGCCTTCCGTCATCGTTGGCGAAAGCGCCGGCATGAGTATGTTCGTAGGCATTTCCTGGTCTTCCCTTCTGGCCCGATATCAGCGATAGCACACACCCTTGGCCGCATCGAAGATGACTCCGGATTGCGGCAGGGCCAGTTTCTCGAGATTTGCAGCATAGGGCAGCGGCACATCCGCGCCTGTTACCCTGACGACGGGTGCATCCAGCCAATCGAAGGCCTCTTCCATCATGATGGCGGCGACCTCAGATCCCATGCCCGCAACCGGCCAACCCTCTTCGGCCGACACAATGCGATTTGTTTTCTGGACCGACTTCACGATGGTCTGCGTATCCAGAGGCCGGAGCGTCCGAAGGTCGATGACTTCAGCCTCCAGCCCTTCTTCCTCCGACAAACGCTCTGCGGCTTCCAGCGCGCGCCCGACCATGATCGAAAAGGCGACAATCGTGACATCGCTGCCTTCGCGCACCACCTTGGCCTTGCCAATGGGAACGGTCCAATCGTCACTCTTTGGCACTTCGAAGGACTGGCCATAGAGAATCTCGTTCTCCAGGAACACAACGGGGTTCGGGTCACGGATCGCAGACTTCAAAAGCCCCTTGGCATCACCAGCCGACCAGGGGGAGACCACTTTCAGGCCCGGTATGTGTGCATACCAACTGACGTAACACTGGGAATGCTGGGCGGCCACACGCGAGGCCGCTCCGTTGGGACCGCGAAACACGACAGGATTCTCTATCTGCCCCCCGGACATATAGAGTGTCTTGGCGGCCGAGTTTATGATCTGGTCCATGGCCTGCATGGCAAAATTGAAAGTCATGAACTCGATGACCGGGCGCATGCCATACATGGCTGCACCAACCCCCAGGCCAGTGAAGCCATGCTCGGTAATCGGCGTGTCGATCACCCGCTTGGGGCCGAATTCGGCCAGCAGGTTCTGGGTGACCTTATAGGCCCCTTCGTACTCCGCAATTTCCTCACCGAGCAGGAAAACGCGATCGTCCTGACGCATTTCCTCTGCCATGGCATCGCGCAGAGCCTCACGCACCGTCTGCTTTTCTGTTGGACCGTCCCATTCGGGTTCCGCTTGGGGGGCTTCCTCCCGCCTGGGCTGTGCAGGTGCTTTCTGATCTGAGTCCTCATCAGAGGTTTCAGACTCTTCAGCTGCAGTCTCGCCCTCGGCTGACTCTTTCTTGGCAGCTCCGCCTGCAGTTGCCTGCTCAAGCGCAGACTCGTCCTCGCCCTCATCCAGCAGCAGGGCAATGACGTCATTCACCGCGACGTTGTCCGTACCTTCAGCAACCAGAATCTTACCGAGCGTTCCTTCATCGACCGCTTCGACCTCCATGGTCGCCTTATCGGTTTCGATTTCCGCCAGGACGTCGCCGGCCGAAACCTCGTCACCTTCATTCTTGAGCCATTTGGCCAGCTTGCCTTCCGTCATCGTCGGGGAAAGAGCTGGCATCAGAATCTCTGTGGGCATGTTATCGCTCCGGAAATGCTCTGCCGGGCCGCCGACAGCGGCCGCGTTCCTGTTTATTCAGCCGCTGCAGCTTCGATGTAGACATCCGTCCAGAGCTCAGAGGGATCGGGTTCCTCACTGTTCTGGGCGAATTCGGCAGCCTCGCCGACGACCTCCTTGACCTTCTTGTCGATCTCCTTGAGGTCGGCCTCCGAAACGATTTCGTCCTCTAGCATGACCGTGCGCAGTCTCTCGATCGGATCCTGCTCCGTGCGCATTCGCTGGACTTCTTCCTTGGAACGGTATTTCGCCGGATCGGACATGGAGTGCCCACGATAGCGATAGGTTAGCATCTCCATAATGTAGGGGCCCTTTCCGGACCGGACATGTTCCAGAACTTTTTCGCTGGCTGCCTTGACAGCAAGCACGTCCATTCCATCCACCTGGACTCCCGGAATACCGTAAGCCTGTCCACGATGGTAGAGTTCTGTGGACTTGGCGGAAGAACGCTCGATTGAAGTCCCCATGCCGTACTTGTTGTTCTCGATCACGTAAACGACAGGGATCTTCCATAGCGCCGCCATGTTGAAGGATTCATAGACTTGACCCTGGTTGAGGGCACCATCACCAAGATAGGTGACACAGACGCCATCCTCTCCGGCATAGTTCATGGCAAATCCGATGCCGGTTCCAATCGGAACCTGAGCACCGACAATTCCGTGCCCACCGTAGAACTTCTTGTTGCGGCTGAACATATGCATCGAGCCGCCCTTGCCCTTGGAGTAACCAGTGCGACGGCCTGTCAGCTCCGCCATCACACCCTTGGGATCCATACCGGTTGCAAGCATGTGGCCATGATCGCGGTAAGAGGTCACCACGGCGTCTTCATCGCCCTGAGCAGCCTGCATGCCAACCACTACGGCCTCCTGGCCGATATAGAGATGGCAGAAGCCGCCGATCAGGCCCATGCCATACATCTGCCCGGCCTTCTCCTCGAAGCGTCGGATCAGAAGCATCTCTTCGTAGAGATTGAGAAGGCTCTCCTTGCTTTCCTTCTTCGCAAGGCCGGCCTGGCGCGAAACACCGCCCTTCTGGGAGCTGCGGGCTGTGGTCGATTTCTTCCGGGGAGATTTGCTCTGGGTACTCTTGCTGCTCTTGCTTCCTGAATCGGAGGAGGAAGCGGACGTCGTTGATTTACGCCCTTGTGATGCGCGGGTGGCCATTTGCGTTTCCCCTTGGTCGCCTTTTGTCAGGGAGCTGTCTTTCAAGCCTCTTTCAGACCAAGGTAGGGCGAAAGATTGCCAGAGGCAAGTTATTCATCAAGGTATTGAAAAGTGGATATATTATTGCTTTTAACCGATAAACAGTTAATTGGCGTCTGTACGTGTACGCCCGTCTGGCAGGTATATGACCACTTCATCATCGCGTAAGTAGTTCAGGACACTACGCGCTCTTTCCTCAAGCATGTCAGGGTCAAGGCTGCCTGGCTTCAGCAATGATACCTTGTGTTCCCAGGATGCTCTTCGCTCAGAAAGATCCTGAGCGACGGCCTCCGTCTCATCAAGTTGCTGCGTTAGCTGCAGATAGGCAAGAAGGCCTCGATCCCCCTGTATTGCATGGAAAACGAAATAGACCACGACACAGGCGGCCAACACCTGCGGCGCCACCTGTCTTATGCGGTCACGTATTTCGTTCAGAACAGCCATACAGTGATCGAATCACGCGACGACTCGGTCGTCAAAAGGAAAATGCGATTAAATGCATTTCCCTTTGTGACCTGTGACCAGAAAGACTCGAAACCCTCTACGAAGGGCGCTGTACCCAGGGACGCGTACTGCGCGCCAAGTGTATCAGCGGAAAACGCTTTTCCCGGGAAAGCGCGCTTGATGCCCCAGTTCTTCCTCGATCCGAATCAACTGGTTGTACTTGGCTAAGCGATCAGAGCGTGACAGCGAGCCCGTCTTGATCTGCCCGCAATTGGTTGCAACAGCCAAGTCGGCGATGGTCGTGTCTTCGGTCTCACCCGAACGATGCGACATGACGGCCCCGAAGCCGTGCCGCATTGCGGTATCAACGCAATCGAGCGTTTCCGTAAGGGTCCCAATCTGGTTGACCTTCACGAGGATGGCGTTTCCAGCGCCATCCTGAATTCCCTGTTTCAGGCGACGTGTGTTTGTCACAAAAAGATCGTCGCCGACGAGCTGGACCTGATCGCCGATCTGCTCGGTCAGCAAGCGCCAGCCCTCCCAATCGTCTTCGGCCATGCCATCCTCTATGGAGACGATGGGATAGGATTCGACCAGTTCCTTCATGTAATCAACCATTTCAGAGGCACCAAGGCGCCGTCCTTCCCCGGTCAAATTGTAACCACCCTTCTCGAAAAACTCCGTCGCTGCACAATCCAGAGCCAGCACCACATCTTCGCCCGGCTTATAACCGGCCTGCTCGATCGATGCAGTGATGAAATCCAGAGCTTCACGGCTAGAGCGAAGGCCTGGAGCAAAACCGCCTTCATCCCCGACATTCGTATTGTGCCCCGCCCGCTTCAATGCGGCCTTGAGTGCCTGAAAGACCTCGGCACCGATACGAATGGCTTCACGAATGCCATCAGCACCGACGGGCGCGATCATGAACTCCTGAAAGTCTATCGGATTGTCGGCATGCGCTCCGCCATTGACAATGTTCATCAAGGGCACCGGCAGGTTCGATGCGTAGGCCCCGCCAACATAACGATAGAGAGGGAGCCCGCTGTCTTGCGCGGCTGCCTTGGACGTTGCCAATGAAACACCCAGGATGGCATTGGCGCCAAGGCGCGCTTTATTCTCGGTCCCGTCGAGCGCAATCATGGTAGTGTCGATTTCAGCCTGATTGCTGGCATCCAGGCCGGACAGAGCATCAAATATCTCGTGATTG
This sequence comes from Fodinicurvata fenggangensis DSM 21160, assembly GCF_000686045.1. Lineage (GTDB taxonomy): Bacteria > Pseudomonadota > Alphaproteobacteria > Kiloniellales > DSM-21159 > Fodinicurvata > Fodinicurvata fenggangensis. The sequence goes on along the minus strand of NZ_JMLV01000001.1, from coordinate 348,085 downwards.
ACGGCATTCACGGCATTCTGAACGCCCTTTCCGAGATAACGAGCGCTGTCAGAATCACGCAGCTCCACAGCCTCGTGAGCCCCCGTCGAGGCCCCGGAAGGCACGGCAGCGCGCCCAAAGGCCCCCGTTTCCAACAGCACATCAACTTCCACGGTCGGGGTGCCACGGGAATCCAGGATCTCGCGGGCATGAATATCGGTAATGGCGCTCATGATTGTCCTCTGGGTAACTGTGTCGACTGCAGCGACAGGAAAGCACTGGCAGAATGGTTCAGGTCAGTTCGACGGGATTGTCCTTGGCCAGCTTATCAAAGGCAACAAGAGTTTCCAGCAGTCCGCGGAAGTCTTTCAGATGGACCATGTTCGGTCCGTCGCTCGGTGCGTTGTCCGGATCCTGGTGCACTTCCATGAAGACCGCCGAAACCCCGACAGCCACCGCTGCGCGGGCGAGAACGGGAACGAATTCCCTTTGGCCACCCGAGGTCCCGCCCTGACCGCCTGGCTGTTGAACCGAATGCGTGGCATCGAAAACGATCGGACAGCCGGTCTGGCTCGCCATGATCGGCAAGCCGCGCATATCCGAAACAAGTGTATTATAGCCAAAGGAAACGCCGCGTTCCGTCAGGAGCACACGGTCATTGCCGACGGCGCGGATCTTCTCGGCAACATTGCGCATGTCCCAGGGCGCAAGGAATTGACCCTTTTTGACATTCACAGCACAGCCGGTTTCCGCTGCAGCAACGAGCAAGTCGGTCTGTCGGCAAAGAAAGGCCGGTATCTGCAAGACATCAACTGTTTCCCCGACAGGGGCACACTGCGAAGCATCGTGCACATCCGTCAGTACGGGACAGCCAAGCGTTTCCCGGACCTCCGCCAGGATCGGCAGGCCATCCGCCATGCCGACACCCCTGTTGGACTTCAGGCTCGTGCGGTTGGCCTTGTCAAAGGACGACTTGTAGATCAGGCCCACACCAAGAGAATCTGTGATTTCCTTGAGTGCCTGGCTCATTTCCAGGGCATGTGCACGGCTTTCCATGGCACAGGGGCCGGCAATGACTGCCAGGGGACGATCATTTGCAATGTTCAGGTCGCCTATGGAAACAGTAATTGGCGCAGACATATCGCTTTGGTCCTTTCCGCCTACATGAGGCGCGATTGCTCGACAGCCGCCTTGATATAGGATGTAAAGAGCGGGTGCGGGTCGAAAGGTTTCGACTTCAGTTCAGGGTGGAATTGAACGCCTATAAACCAGGGATGGCTCGGCAACTCGACGATTTCCGGAAGACTTCCATCCGGTGATAACCCGGAAAAGACCAGTCCGGTCTGCTCGAGAGCCTGCCTGTGATAGACGTTCACTTCGTATCGGTGCCTGTGGCGCTCGCTGATCTGCTGCACGCCGTAAATGCTTTCGACCTTGCTCCCCTCCTGCAGCACGGCTGGATAGGCGCCCAGACGCATGGTTCCGCCAAGATCGCCGGCGGCCGTACGCGTTTCAACCTCGTTTCCACGCAGCCATTCGGTCAGCAAGCCGACAATCGCAGGATCTGCATACCCGAATTCACTGGACCCAGCCTGGGGCATGTTGGCCATGTTGCGAGCGGACTCGATCACCGCCATTTGCATGCCGAGACAGATGCCGAAATAGGGCACCTTGTGCTCACGCGCAAAACGCACCGCTTCAATCTTGCCCTGCGTGCCGCGCTCGCCAAAACCGCCAGGAACCAGGATGCCGTTTACATCCTCCAGCTCATGAATGCGGCTCTTGTCCTCGAATATCTCGGCATCCAGCCATTTGATCTTCACGCGGACACGGTTGGCGATCCCGCCGTGAACCAATGCCTCATTCAGCGATTTATAGGCATCGATCAGGCTGGTGTATTTGCCGACAACACCGATCGAGATCTCGCCATCGGGGTGGCGCACCGTATCCGTAATCCGGTCCCAGATGGCCAGGTCGGGTTCCTTGTTATCCAGCCCGAAGTGACGACAAACAACCGTGTCCATGCCCTCCTCGTGGTAGGCACGTGGCACGGCATAGATCGTGTCAACGTCGAGCGCCTGGATGACGGCTTCCTCGCGAAGATTGCAGAACAGCGCCAGCTTGCGCCGTGCATCCCAGTCAATCTCGTGCTCGGAACGACAGACCAGTATATCTGGCTGAATGCCAACGGCCTGCAGTTCCTTCACGGAGTGCTGGCTGGGTTTTGTCTTCAATTCGCCGGCTGAAGCAATGTAGGGCACGAGGGTCAGGTGCATGTAAAGCGTACTGGACGAGCCCAACTCGTTGCCCAACTGCCTTATGGCTTCCAGGAAGGGCAGGCTTTCGATGTCACCTACGGTTCCCCCGATCTCGCAAATGATGAAATCTTCACCGTCGATATCGCTGCGGATGAACTCCTTGATCTCATCCGTCACATGGGGAATGACCTGAACCGTTGCGCCCAGATAGTCCCCTCGCCTCTCCTTCGCCAAGATGCGTGAATATATCTGACCGGTCGTCACGTTGTCCGTTCGCCGGGATGGCACGCCCGTGAAGCGTTCGTAGTGACCAAGATCCAGGTCTGTCTCCGCACCGTCATCGGTGACGTAGACTTCTCCATGCTGATAGGGGCTCATCGTGCCCGGATCCACATTCAGATAGGGATCGAGCTTGCGCAGGCGAACCTTGTATCCACGGGCTTGGAGCAACGCGCCAAGCGAAGCGGAAGCGAGACCTTTGCCGAGGGATGAAACCACGCCGCCGGTGATAAAAATAAACCGCGTCATGGGCCTTTACTATCTTCGCAATGGCCCTTCACGGCAAGGGCATATTGATCACCACTTGCCGGGGGCACTAACTGTTGAACTTTAAAGGATAACGCAACACCGAGGCCGCGTCGGATGACTGGTTGCGGCACCCCGGCCGCCACCAAAACGGAACCTACTGGATCGGAACACTCGGATCTGAAGAGCCGTCACCATCATCCCCCGATTGTCCGGAGGCATCACCTTCGCCGTCAGCAGCACCGCCATCCTGCAGGGTCGGCGTGTCGCTGTCCTCGTCGATGGTGTCAAGAATGGATGTTGGCTCGGTCTGAGTCCCAGCCAGAATGCTCAGGGTAATACTGGTTGCCATGAAACAGGCCGCAAGCACGGCTGTTGTGCGGCTAAGGAAGTTTGCGGATCCACGACCGGTCATGAAGCCGCCCATACCGCCGCTGGCGCCACCGCCGCCACCGCCTCCAATACCCAGTCCGCCGCCTTCGCTTTTCTGAAGCAAGACGACGCCGATCAGGGCCAGCACGATCAGGAGGTGTACGATCAACAGAATCTGCATCATGACGGAAAAGGGTCCATCAACTTGTGAAGCGGGTTTGGCTATGTGCGCGGGCAGCTATGTAACCTGTCAGGCCTGTGGTTTCTAGGGACAAGATGTAGCAATCGCCCAAAAATCTTCCAATTTCAGGCTCGCGCCCCCAACAAGCGCCCCATCCACATTGTCCAATGACAGCAATTTTGCTGCATTCTCCGGCTTGACAGACCCTCCGTATAGCACGCGAACCCCTTGAGCAAGGTCAGACCCGAAACATTCAGCCAAATAGCTGCGGATACCGGAATGCGCATCCGTCACATCCTGGACATCGGCAGACTTTCCAGTTCCGATCGCCCAGACAGGTTCGTAGGCAACCACCAGGCGCATTGCTTCTCGCCCGTCCAGTTCGGGCAAGCTGCCTTCCAACTGGGAGCGCAGAACAGCCTGAGTTTGTCCCTGCTCACGCTGGGACTCCGTCTCGCCAATACAGACAATGGGGGTCAGCCCGGCCTGAAGGGCCGCATTGGCCTTGGCACGCACGAGGTCATCGCTTTCGCCATGGTCCTGTCTACGTTCGGAATGACCCACAATCACATATTCACAGCCCAGGTCCATCAGCATCGCGGCACTGATATCTCCGGTATGAGCGCCTGATAGTTCCGGATGACAGTCTTGGCCGCCGAGTGCAATTCCAGTTCCCCCCAGAAAAGGACGAATCTGTGCCAGGAGCGTAAAGGGCGGGCATAGCAGCAACTCACAGGCCCGGCTTATCTCTCCGCCGTGTTCAATGTCGCGAAGCCTGCGGTCGACAATGCCCTCCGCCAAGCGAAGCCCTTCTTCGCTCAGGCCATTCATTTTCCAGTTACCGGCGATCAGCTTCTGCCTCATTGCAACTCCCCTGTGCTCTGATGTTGGTTGTCTAGCACGCTGCTCTTCCATTCACCAGAATATGGATATGATATTGCTCCATAGCTGCACCCTTTCTAAGATGCCGCGCCATTGCCGAGACTGTGGGGTCGGCATTCGATCATCAAACCTGGCCGTAACTGGAATCCTTATTCATGGGCAAACTGCGTGGCATCATCGCCAAGGTCTCTCTCTTCGTGCTTCTTGGACTGCTGATCCTGAGCTTTGCTCTCTGGGGTGTGGGAGACATCTTCCGCGGACAGCAAGAGCCTGACAACGTTGCTGTTGTTGGCGAGCGAGAAATTTCCAGCAACGCCTACCGTCAAGCCTTCATGCAGGCTTATGACCGGCAAAGGCAAGTCCTGGGGGAAGACTTCACGATCGAGATGGCCAGGCAGATCGGGCTGGACCGACAGGTGCTAGAACAGCTTATCGCCGATGAACTCTTGATTCAGCATGCCCGCAAGCTTGGCCTGGTCACCACGGAAGAACAGATTCGCGATGTAATCGTATCCACGCCCTCATTTCAGAACAGTGAGGGTGAATTCGACCGACTGCGCTTCCAGCAGCTCCTGCGCAACAACCAGATGAGTGAAGCACAACTGGTTGCATCATTGCGCCAGGACATCCCCGTCAACCAGATCACGTCGGCCCTTGCCGCGCCTCTGAAGGCGCCAGAAGCACTCAGTGAACAGATCAGGCAGTATCGCGAGGAACGTCGTATTGCCGATTACATCGTGATTCCCCGTGCAGACATGGATGACGTTGATCCCCCCGATGAAGAAACGCTGCGCAGTTTCTATGAAGAACGGCGCGATGACTTCATGGCGCCTGAATATCGACGGGTCTCCTACATCCACCTTTCGCCCGCTGACGTGCGGGAGACCGTGGGTGTCGATGAAGGCCGACTGCGCGAGGAATACCAGGCCAGAAAGGACGAGTTCAGCGTCGCGGAAGAACGCTCTGTCGAACAAGGCCTCTTCGATGACCAGGAAACCGCCCAGCAGGCCTATGAAGCAATACAGGCTGGAGAGAACTATTCGGACGTCATTGAGGAAACCAGCGGGGAAGCCCCCATCGAACTGGGATTTGTTCGCTCGGACGACCTGCCCGAGAGCCTTTCCGAAGACGTCTTTGAACTCGAACAGGATGAAATCACACCACCTCTGGAGAGTTCCTTTGGCTGGCACATCATTCGCGTGAAGGAAATTCGTGAAGGCGAGGAACCTGAGTTCGAGGAAGTTCGCGAGCGTCTGCGCGAGGAAGTCGTCGAATACGAGGCCGTTGAAGCAACGGTCAGCCTGGCAAACGAACTCGATGACCTGCTCGCAGGTGGCGCCCCCTTGGAGGAGGCCGCACAGGAAATGAACCTGGATGTAAAGGTTATCGAGGCTCTCGATTCCGAAGGGCGCGACCGGGAAGGCGAAACAATCGAGGGCCTGCCAGATCGCGAACGCTTTCTTTCCGAAGCCTTCAGCCTCTCGGAAGGCCAGGAAAGCCTGCTGATCGAAACCTCCTCTGGGGACAGCTACTTTGTCCTTCAGGTGGATGCGGTGGAAGATCCCGCTCCACGCCCCTTCGAGGAAATTTCCAATGAGATAGAGACTCTCTGGATTCGCGAGCAGCGCGAGGAGCAGGCCTATGCGCTTGCCGAAGAGTTGGAAGCACAGGTTGCCGAGGGTAAGTCGCTGGACACCATCGCAGAGGAAAACGGTGTTGAGACACAGGAAACAGACGCCCTGTTGCGCTCTGACGATGGCCCCTCCCGCGATCTCGTTTCACAACTCTTCTCGGCCGATGAAGGCGATGTTGTCCTTAGCCAGGGACCTCAAGGCCCCATCGTCGCCCGTTTGAAGGAAATCGTGCCGGCCGAAGCAGAAAGCGACGATGAGGAAAGTGGCACAGAACTTCAGACAGAATTGGAACAGGGCCTGGGTAATGATCTCGAAACGCTTTTCCGTCGCGGCCTGGAGAGCGACTATGAGGTTACAATCAACGAAGACCGGCTTCAGCGTGCCATTCCATCCTATTGATCCGTGAAGGAAATCCGTTCCATGCAGACCTATCCCGCGTTTGATGAATTCAGGACGAACCTGGAAACCGGGACACCGCAACTCGTTTGGACAACGCTTGTCACGGATCTCGAGACACCTGTTTCGGCATTCCTGAAGCTAGCAGACAGTCTGCCCTATTCCTTCCTGTTTGAATCCGTAGAGGGCGGATCCACAATAGGCCGGTACTCCTTCATTACCATGAAGCCGGACCTGATCTGGAGAGCCTACCGGGGCACATCGGAAATAAACCGCCAGGCGCTGGCCGAACCCGAGGCCTTCGAACAGGAAAGCGGCAATCCGCTGGAAAACCTGAAGCAGCTGGTCCGCGAATGCGAAGTCGACCTGCCCGAACATCTCCCTCCCATGGCCACCAGTCTGATCGGTTATGTCGGCTACGACATGGTGCGGTACATGGAAAAACTGCCGGACGAGAATCCCGATACCCTCGACCTGCCGGAATCCTTCTTTGTCAGACCCACAGTCACTGCCGTATTCGACCGTGTTGAGGATGTCGTTACGATCCTGACGCCTGTCTGGCCGGCAGAGGAGGTCAGTGCTGAAGAGGCCTATCAAAGGGCCATTCAACGCCTTCAGGCGATCATGGAAGATTTCGACAATCCGCTGAGTCGCAAGCCGGAACAGACGGACCTGCCCGCGGTCTCGCTGGATGTTGATGCCAACATCCCCAAAGAGCGCTATCTCGAAATGGTCGAGCAGGCGCGTGAATACATTGCGGCCGGGGATATCTATCAGGTCGTACTCGGTCAGCGCTTCTCGGTGCCCTTCGACCTTCCCGCCTTCTCGCTCTATCGAGCCTTGCGACGACTCAATCCCTCACCTTTCCTGTTTTACCTGAACTTCGGGGACTTTTCCCTGGTCGGCTCATCACCGGAAATACTGGTCAGACTGCGCGACGGAACCGTCACTATCCGCCCCCTTGCCGGAACGCGCAAACGTGGCGCAACACCTGCAGAAGACCGGGAGCTGGCAGAGGATTTGTTGAGCGATCCGAAGGAACGGGCAGAGCATCTGATGCTGCTCGACCTGGGACGCAATGACGTGGGACGGGTTTCCAAGATCGGGGCAGTCAAGGTTACCGAACAGTTCCAGATCGAATACTACAGCCATGTCATGCACATATCCTCGAATGTCGAGGGCCAGATTGCACCGGAGTATGATGCAATCGATGCTTTGATGGCCGGCTTCCCGGCCGGAACGGTCTCGGGTGCACCGAAAGTCCGTGCCATGGAGATCATTGAAGAACTGGAATCCGACCGCCGGGGCTTTTTTGCCGGTGCCATCGGTTATTTCGGCGCCAAGGGCTCCATGGACACCTGCATCGCCCTGAGAACGGCATTGGTCAAGAATAACCGCATGTATGTGCAGGCTGGAGCCGGTGTCGTTATCGATAGCGATCCTGAATCCGAGTATCAGGAATGCAGGAACAAGGCACGCGCCTTGATCCGTGCTGCCGAGGAAGCCTTGCGTTTTGCCCAGAAGAACTGAAGCGGAAAAGGCCTTGCCGGTTGCGCACAAAGGGGTGTGGGCTATATGACTGAAGCATGACCGAAGAGTTGCAAACGCCCCCCCTTGTCGAGAACGAATCCGGTCAGATTCGTCGAGTCGGTGTGGAGCTTGAATTCAGCAGTCTTTCCGCTTTGCGTTCGGCTGAATTGATTCAGACTCGCTTCGGTGGAGAGGTCATCAGTCACGACCCACATTACTTTCAGGTCAAGAATACAGAACTTGGCGATTTCGACTGCAAGCTGGATGTCCGCTATGCCCACCCTTCCGAAGAAAAGGAAGGGACGGCGAAAAGACTCCTGGGCGGCTTGGTCAAGGAAGAGAAACTCGATGATATGCTCCGGCGCACCGAAGCCTTCATCGGAGATCTGAGCGAAGGCTGGTTGCCGACGGAAATCGTAGGCCCCCCTATTCCCTATACCTGGATTCCGCAGATAGATGAATTGGTCGATGACCTGACGAAAGCAGGTGCCGAGGGCACGGAAAGTTCCTGGGCCTATGCTTTCGGCGTCCAGTTGAATCCCGAAGTCTCTCACAGTGATTCGGATTACCTTCTAAGGCACCTGCAGGCCTATTGTCTTCTGTCGGATTGGTTGCGCGAATCCATCAACATCGACGTCACGCGCCGTATCCTGCCTTTCGTTGATCGCTTTCCCCTGTCCTACATAAAGCTGATCCTGCAAAAGGATTATCAGCCATCGCGTGAAGAATTGATCGATGACTACATAGAGTACAATCCGACACGCAATCGAGAACTCGATATGCTGCCGCTCTTCCGCTTTCTGGACGAACAGCGGGTCATGAGCCAAATCACCAGCTCCCTGGTGAAAGCCAGGCCGACATTCCACTATCGGCTCCCTAACGCTTCGTTCAACAAACCGGGATGGAGCGTAACCGGCGAATGGAATCGCTGGCTGAAAGTCGAGAAGCTGGCTCATGCAAGAGACAGGCTTTCCGAAATGGCACTTGCCTTTCTGGACAACCAGAACAAGCTGTTTCACAACAACTGGGCCAAGATGTCGGCACAGTGGCTGGAGCCGTGAGCCGACGTGAAAAAACCCCTTATAGCTGTTACCAGTTCCCGTCGTCGTGCCCTGTTCACGGCAAATCTCAACAGGTTTGCACTGTGGCGCGCGGGCGCCTCGTCAATCCGCCTGTACCCGGGCAAGACTTGTGATCCACAACAGATTGACGGTTTGCTGATCGGTGGCGGCGACGACATTGATGTTCGCCTCTATGACCATGACCTGTTCCTGGAAACGCGTATCGACCCGGAACGTGATCGCATGGAAATAGAACTGCTCGAGTACGCGCTCAAGCACAGCCTGCCGGTTTTCGGTATCTGCCGAGGGGCCCAGATTCTGAACGTATTCCTGGGCGGAAACCTGATTCAGGACATATACCAGAAATACGAAGGCCTTCGCCGACAGAGCACGACGCTGCCAAAGAAATGGATCGATATCCACAAGGAAAGCAGGCTGGCTGCCATCCTGAAACAGGATCGCTGTCGTGTGAACTCCTTGCACCACCAGGCGATAGACCAGCTTGGTCGTGGATTGACGACCGTTGCCCATGATCAGGCCCGTATCATCCAAGCCGTGGAAAACAGAGACGCGCGTTTCCTTGTTGCAGTCCAATGGCACCCCGAACTTCTGGTCTTTGACAGCGCCCAGCAGAATCTTTTCCGAACCTTTGTTGCGGCGGCTCGCCAGTATCAGCAGGAACGCCACACACAGTGAGTGAGACCCGCAAATCTGTATCAGAAGCGCTGCTTCTTTGGTTCTATCGCAACCGCGGTTGGTTGAAGAAGACAGCAACAGCCCTGTTGTTGATCAGCGGGCTTGCCGCCTATTTCCTTTCGGGCCTCCAGGAAAAGCTGACACTCGATTTTTTTGTCGAGCACCTTGAGCGCCTTCAGGACTTTACGCGTGCGCATCCCGTCAAATCCGGTCTTTTGTATTTTGCTTTCCTGACCCTGGTGACGGCCTTCAATGTGCCAGCCGTCGCCGTCATCACGATCACCAGCGGCGCCATCTTCCCGGTCTGGCAGGCGGGCCTTTACTCTTCCCTGGGGCCTACTCTGGGGGGCCTGCTGCCCTACTGGGCGGCCCGCTATACCTTCCGTGACAGTTTTTCCAGGATCGCAGGTACGCGTGCACAGACCCTGGAAGGCGCCTTCCGGAAGAATGCACTGTTGTACATGATGGTCCTCAGGCTGTTGCCCATCATGCCGGTCTGGCTGGTCAACATCATTGCAGGACTGCTGAACGTCAGGCTCAAGACCTACGTAATCGGCACAGCAATCGGTGGACTTCCCTGCACGCTTGTGTGGGTCATTCTCGGCGATGGCATTGGCCAGACCCTGAAAGACGGACAAAGCATCACGCCTTCGGCCCTTCTGGAGCCGAAGATCGTCGCTGCCCTGACAGGCCTTTCACTATTGGCTCTTGGTGCCGCCTTCTTCAGGCACTTCCGGGGGCGTCGTATTGGATAAACCAGCGATTCTTTCGTAAGCATCGGTAACGATTGAACTGACCGGAACAAGCGTGAAACCGCGATTCTTGAGATCTTCCTGCCATTCGGCAAGCACATCCAGGGTCACGTCGTGGGGATGGCCTATTCCGACTGCGCTGCCACGCTCAAGTGCTATGGTCTCTAGCAATGCCAGTTGGGCTTCCACGAAGGAGCGGGATTGTTCGTGATCGATGAAAACGTCTCGGCCCACGGATGGAACGGAAAGTTCACGCGCGACCTCCAGGGCAACCGTATCCGGAGAGGTTTTCGAATCGACGAAAAGCAGGCCTCGTCTTTTGATTTCGCCTAGAACCTGCTCCATGGCGTCCCGATCGGACGTCAATCGACTCCCCATGTGATTGTTCACACCCACATACTGCCCAAATCGTCCCAATGCCCATTCAAGGTCATGCTGTCGTTCTTCAGGAAGCTGCTCAGATGTCAGCGCCCGGGGGCCGGAATCGATGTCACCATTCATTGGCTCCATGGGCAGGTGCAGCATGATCTCGTGACCACGCGTCCTTGCCTCGGAAATCAATCCCTCCACGTTCTCCGCGTAACTAAGATAAGAAAGAGTGAATGGCGGAGGCAGCTTCGCGGCCTTCTGTGCCGCCGATCTGTTCACCCCGACATCGTCAATAATGATGGCAATACGCGGCGTACCATCCGGTTTATCCGCAGATACACTATAGGTTTTCCAAGGAGAATCATTCACGGGAGAAACATTCACGGCGACGGGCTTCTGCCTGCCCAATTCCGGGGGCGGCAGGACTTCGGGCCTGTCTGTCTGTCTAGCCTCGGGGATTGGCCATACACCAGCCAATTCCCCTGTTCTCTCTTCCGGACTCAATTTAGCGGCCCGGCTCTCGATAACTTTCTGGCCTTCCCCGACCGGTTCTTCGGTTCCCGGAAGTCCGATCGCAACCGCCACCCCCAGGGTAAGCAGGATTCCCAGACCAAAAACGGTGATGCGCTTACCCGTCATGCGTATCGGTCTCCGATAAGGACTTTCTTGATATAAATCACTTCAAGCGTAACTCTCGATTTGGCGCCGGGTAAAGTCCGGGACAGCCGGTTCCTCAGGGTTCAGCCTTTGACCCACTTTCCCCCTCCTTTGCAAGCTCCTTCAGAATGGGGCAATCCGGCCTTTCATCTCCATGGCATTTTTCCATCAAGTCGAACAGAATATCCCGCATGTCAGTCAATTCCTCGATTTTCAGTTCGATCTCCTGCAAATGGTAACGGGCAAGTGCCTTGACCTGAGCACTGCTGCGTCGCCTGTCCCGCCAGAGAGCCATGAGTTCCGAGACCTGTCGTACGGAAAAGCCAAGGCTTCTGGCACGTTGAATGAACCGAAGGATTTGAACTTCCCTTTCAGTATAAACACGATAGCCGGTCGATGTGCGTTTGGCAGGGTCGATCAGGCCCACGGACTCGTAATATCGGATCGTCTTTGCCGGTACGCCTGAGTCCCTGGCCGCTTGGCCGATATTCATGACATGACTTTCTCTGGGTTATGAATGCTCAACTCAACGGTAATACATTGAGTTCACGGACCTAATAAGGTCAAATGCAGCCTTGTCTTGAATGCGGTGCCCTATCCTGCGCCGGCCTGTGAATTCCTCGTGATGGGGTCCAAATACGCCATGTTCGTCCTGATCGATAACTACGACAGCTTTACATACAATCTATACCACTATCTCGGCGAAATTGGTGCCGAGTCTGTTGTGCATCGAAACGATGCAATCACGCCGGACGAAGTCATCGCCATGGATCCGGAGGGAATTGTGCTGTCCCCTGGACCCTGCACACCAAGCGAGGCCGGAATCTGCCTGGACTTGATTACCAAGGTTGCCGGCAGCATACCGATACTGGGGGTCTGCCTGGGGCACCAGGCCATTGGCCAGGCTTATGGCGGTCAAGTCGTGCGTGCGCCCATGCCCTTGCATGGCAAACTCAGCAGTGTGTCCCACAAGAACAGCGATGTTTTCGAAAAGCTGCCTTCTCCCTTCAACGTGACCCGCTATCACTCTCTTCTTCTGGACAGGGACAGCCTGCCGGATGAACTGGAGATAACAGCCGAAACGGAAGACGGGCTGGTGATGGGCTTGCACCATCGAGAGAAACCCCTGTATGGCGTACAGTTCCATCCGGAATCCATCGCCTCGGAATACGGCCATGAATTGCTTGCCAATTTCGTGAGACTGGCCCGCAGAACCAACGCCTGAAGGACGACTGTGTGACAAAGGACATGACGGACTTAAAACAGCTGATCGGAACTGTCGCCGAAGGCACATCGCTCGATGAATCCCAATCGGAAACCGCCTTCGACATCATAATGTCGGGGGATGCCACCCCGGCCCAGATCGGCGGGTTCCTGATGGCCCTGAGGGTGCGCGGTGAAACTGTACCAGAAATCATTGGGGCAGCGCGGGCCATGCGCGGGAAGATGCACGCCATCGATGCCCCCCCAGATGCCATTGATACCTGCGGTACAGGAGGTGACGCCAAGGGGACCTTTAACATCTCGACGGCAGCGGCGTTTGTCGTTGCGGCCTGTGGTGTTCCTGTGGCCAAGCATGGCAACCGGGCGCTTTCCTCGAAAAGCGGGGCCGCAGACGTCCTGACAGCGCTTGGCGTGAACATCGATGCTGAAACGGAACTTGTCAGCCGTGCACTTAGAGAGGCTGGCACCTGCTTTCTCATGGCGACCCGCCATCACAGTGCCATGCGTCACGTGGGACCCGCGCGCGTGGAACTGGGAACAAGGACCATTTTCAACATCCTGGGCCCCCTGTGTAATCCGGCAAGGGTCAAGCGCCAGATACTCGGCGTCTTCAATCAGGATTGGCTTGTCCCCCTGGCCGAAGTCCTGAAAGGGCTGGGACATGAGAAGGCTTGGGTGGTTCACGGCGAGCATGGTTTCGACGAATTGACGTCCGCCGGACGGACCCATGTGGCTTCTCTGAACTCAGGTCGGATCGAAACCTTTGAGATCGACCCACAGGATTACGGCTTGCGCTCAGCGGCCCCGGAAGAACTGCAGGGTGGGGATGCGGAACAGAATGCCGAGGCCGTGCTTAACTTCCTGAAGGGGGCGCCCGGGGCTCTGCGCGACACCATTCTAATGACATCTGCAGGCGCGCTGGTCGTTGCAGGCAAGGTGGAGACCCTGCCCCAGGGCCTGGAAATGGCCAGCGAAGCCGTAGACAGTGGACGGGCCGCATTGGTTCTGGACAGGCTCGTGTCAATCACCAACACGGAGCCCGAACAGTGAGCGACGTTCTCGAACAGATTTGCAGTGAAAAGCGCCAACACATTGAGGAGCGAAAACAGCTTCTCTCGGTGGACGAGCTCGAGAAGATCATCGCTGCCAATGGAAAGCCCAGGGGATTCCATCGCGCTTTGAAGGAGAAGGCTGAAGAGTCAGGCTATGGGCTGATTTGCGAGATAAAGAAAGCCTCCCCTTCCAAGGGCCTCATACGCAAGGATTTTGACCCTACAGAGCTTGCGGAAGCCTATACCCGTGGTGGAGCAGCCTGTCTTTCTGTTTTGACGGATATTCCCTATTTCCAGGGAAGCGACGATCATCTGAGAATGGCCCGGTCGGCAAGCCCCCTGCCCGCCCTGCGCAAGGATTTCATGCTGGAACCCTACCAGATCCTGGAATCCCGCGCGCTTGGGGCCGATTGCGTGCTCCTGATTCTGGCTGCCCTCTCCCAGAAACAGGCCCAGGAAATGGAGCGACTGGCAACGGACCTGGGGATGGATGTGTTGCTTGAAGTCCATGACGAGCTGGAATTGGATCGAGCCCTCAATCTGCATTCCCCGTTGATTGGCATAAACAACCGTAATCTCAAGACCTTGGAGGTCGATATTGAAACGACGGAGATACTCGCCCCAAGGATCACCGAAGATCGCTTCCTGATTGCGGAAAGCGGGCTCTACGAGGCCGATGACCTGCACCGCCTTGCCAAGGCGGGTGCGCGTGGCTTCCTGATCGGGGAATCCCTGATGCGCCAGGACAATGTCGAGGAAGCCGCCCGTGCCTTGTTGCAACCCGAGGAAGCGGGGCGCTCATGAGCAAACTGACCCATTTCGACGATGAGGGGCGGGCCCGCATGGTCGATGTTTCCGAGAAGGCTGAGACAGAGCGCGTCGCGACCGCCAAGGGGGAAATCCAGGTCTCTCCTGAAACCGCTCAGCGCATAGCGGAAGGCACGATCGGAAAAGGAGACGTCCTTTCGGTCGCACGCCTGGCCGGAATCATGGGGGCCAAACGTACACCTGACCTAATACCGCTATGCCACCCTCTATCACTCAGCTCCGTGTCTGTGGAACTGTCTCTGGATCAGCAGCATAATACGGTTTTGATCGAGGCGACCTGCAAGCTGAAGGGACGCACGGGAGTTGAGATGGAAGCCCTCACCGCCGTTAACGTCGCAGCTTTGACCGTTTATGACATGTGCAAGGCCATGGACCGCAGCATGGTAATTGGGAACATCCGCCTGACGCACAAGTCCGGTGGAAAATCAGGCAGATATGAGGCCAGTCAATGATTGCAGTCGAGGAAGCCCTACAGAGGATCCTCGAGAATATCTCGCCCCTGCCTGCGGAACAGGTGTCGCTTGAACGTGCTCGCGGCCGTGTACTGGCGCAGCCTTTAAAGGCGCGTGTCAGTCATCCGCCACGTGCCGTCTCCGCAATGGATGGCTATGCTGTGCGCGCCGCCGACCTGCAGGAACGCCCTACTGAACTGGAGATAATCGGCCACATTGCCGCTGGCGACAGCTTTGAAGGCACCCTTCAGGCAGGGCAAGCGGTACGCATCTTCACGGGCGCCCAACTTCCCCCGGGCGCTGATGCTATCGTGATTCAGGAAGATACGCAGACACAGGGTGAATCAAGAGTCCTGGTCCACCAGGCCGTTCCTGTCGGGCACTATGTTCGCCCCCAGGGCCTGGATTTCCAGGCTGGCGACACTGGCATTGCCACGGGAAAGCGGCTGAATGTCCGCGACGTTGCACTGGCCGCAGCCATGAATGTCCCCTGGCTGCACGTCTCCAGGAAACCCAGAGTTGCTGTCCTGGCCACGGGCGATGAGGTTGTCATGCCCGGAGAAATGCCGGGACCTGCTCAGATCGTCAGTTCCAATGGATTGGCACTTTGCAGCTTTATCGAGGCCTGTGGCGGCACACCACTGAATCTGGGCATAGCACCGGATAACGCCGATGCACTCAACAACATGATTGCAGGGGCCAGAGGGGCTGATCTTCTGGTTACGACAGGCGGCGCTTCCGTAGGCGAACATGACCTGATTCGCAGCGGCCTGAATGATTTGAAGATGGATTTCTGGAAGATTGCCATGCGTCCCGGAAAGCCGCTTCTGTTCGGACAACTTGGTGCCGTGCCGATGCTGGGGTTACCCGGTAACCCTGTTTCAACGCTGGTTTGTGCCATGGTTTTCCTGAGGCCCTGCCTGGAAAGGCTGCAGGGTTTGGAGGAACATGACTCGCCTCAAGAGAAGGCCCTTCTGGAAGAGGGACTGAAGGCCAATGATCGTCGCCAGGATTACGTGCGTTCGACCCTTGGGCAAGATTCTAAGGGTCGGCTGACAGTCAGGGCCGCGACTCTACAAGACAGTTCAATGCTTTCTACCCTGTCGCATAGCACGGCCCTGATCGTGCGCCCACCCCATGATCCGGCACGCGAAAAAGGAGAAATGGTTTCCATTCTACGCCTGGATAACCAAGTCTATCCGATCTGATAATCACACCCTGACAACACCCAAGGGAGGCTGCCATGGAAATGACCGGTGAGTATCGTATCGAAGCACCCCGCGACATCGTATGGGAGGCCTTGAACGACCCGGATATCCTCAGGAATTGTATTCCAGGATGTGAAGAGCTCGAGAAGACGGACGATCATTCCTTCGAAGCCAAGGTGAAGGCCAAGGTTGGCCCCGTGAATGCCAAGTTCACGGGGGCCGTATCCCTGTCGAACATGAACCCGCCAGAAAGCTATACGATCAGTGGCGAGGGCAAGGGCGGCGCTGCAGGCTTCGCCAAGGGCAGTGCGGACGTTCACCTTCAGGCTGAAAGCGACCAGGTGACCACCCTGACCTACAAGGCCGAAGCAAAGGTTGGCGGCAAGCTGGCACAGCTTGGTTCACGCCTGATCGATGGCACTGCTCAGAAGATGGCAAATGAATTCTTTTCTGAATTCGAGCGTCAGGTATCCGAGAAGTATGCCCTTTCCTCCAGTGATCAGGGAACGACTGGAACCGCGGCAGGCACGGACACCATTGCCGATAGCACGCCAAGCGAAAAGGCAGCACCTTCGCCTGATGCAGGCGATACATCAGCGACGACCGCTTCTGCTGGTGCGGATGAGGAGTCGGCCACCCACGCACAGGCACCCCACCCCGGAACAGACAGGGATGCTGAACGGGACACCTCTTCTCCTTCCCAGGGAAAAACCGGTTTGTCCCCGGTTGTCTGGATTGGGGGGGCCGCCATCATTATCGTGCTGCTGCTCATCCTTTTCGTTTAACTCGATAAACTTCGCCTCTACCCCACTTGACCGCCTGAAAGAGGAAGCACAAACTCCTTTACAGTATGCCCCGTGATGGAGGGCCAAACCGCAAGGTATAGCGGGACAAGAATACAGGCGGCATAACCATTACCGCAAAGAACAGCTGGAGAGACGTCTATGCTTACCGTTTCCATGACCGTCAATGGTAAGGAAGTCACGAAAACCGTTGACCCGCGTACCCTGCTCGTCACCTTCCTGAGAGAACACCTGAACCTGACCGGCACTCATGTTGGCTGTGACACCAGCCAATGCGGTGCGTGTGTGGTTCACGTGAACGGCCAATCGGCAAAGGCCTGCACAATGCTGGCGGCCCAGGTCGAGGGCGCGGATGTGACAACCATCGAAGGCGTTGCCAAGAATGGTGATCTTCACCCCATGCAAGCTGCCTTCAAGGAGCATCATGGCCTGCAATGCGGATACTGCACACCGGGCATGGTGATGAGTGCCCTGGATCTTCTGAAGCACAATCCGGATCCGTCGGACGAGGAGGTCCGTCATTGGCTTGAAGGCAACATCTGCCGCTGCACCGGATACCAGAACATCGTGAAGGCCATTCAGTCGGCCGCACAGGAAATGAGGAGTTGAAGCCATGCCTGATACTGGAATTGGCGCCTCCGTCAAGCGCAAGGAAGACTATCGCTTCCTGACTGGCAAAGGGCATTACACCGATGACATCAACAAGGCAGGCCAGGTTTATGCCTGTTTCCTGCGTTCTCCGGTCGCCCATGCAAAGGTGACTTCGATAAACGCGGAAGAAGCCCGCAAGGCCGATGGTGTCGTGGCCGTCTTTACAGGCCAGGACATGGCTGATGACGGCGTTGGCTCCCTGCCCTGCGGCTGGGTTGTCACGGATCGCCATGGCGATCCGCACAAGGCGCCCCCACACTACCCACTTGTGCGCGACAAGGTTCGCTATGTCGGGGACCAAGTGGCCATGGTCATCGCGGAAAGCCTTTCCCAGGCGCGTGAAGCCGCAGACATGATAGAGGTCGACTACGAAGAGCTCGATCCTGTCATTGACATGAAGAGCGCTGAAAACGCCGAACTGATACACGAGGAAGCGCCTGGAAACCTTTGCTTTGATTGGGAATTGGGCGACAAATCAGCTGTGGACGAGGCCTTCTCGAAGGCTGATCGCGTTGCCCAGCTGGACCTGGTCAACAATCGGCTGATCCCCAACGCAATGGAACCGCGCGCGGCCATTGGCGAATACGATTCGGGAACCGACAGCTACACCGTCTATTCGACGAGTCAGAATCCACATCTACTGCGCCTCATCCTCTGCGCCTTCGTTTTGAACCTTCCCGAAACGAAAGTGCGTGTCGTGGCGCCCGATGTCGGCGGAGGATTTGGCTCGAAGATCTTTGCCTACGCTGAGGAGACGGCTTGTACCTGGGCAGCCCGGAAAGTGGGACGACCCGTTAAATGGACAGCCGAGCGCGCGGAAAGCTTCCTGACCGATGCACACGGGCGCGATCACATCACGCATGTTGAACTGGCGCTTGATGCAGGTGGCAAATTCCTGGGCCTGAAGGTTGATACCAAGGCCAACCTTGGCGCCTATCTTTCCAGCTTCTCAACCTGCGTCCCGACCTATCTCTATGCCACCCTGCTGGCCGGCCAGTACACAACGCCTGCAATCCACTGCAACGTAAAGGGGATGTTCACCAACACCGCACCGGTCGATGCCTATCGCGGAGCGGGACGTCCCGAAGCGACTTATGTGGTGGAACGCATTGTCGAGGTCGCTGCGCGGGAACTGGACATGGATCCAGCCGAACTGCGCCGCAAGAACTTCATACAGCCGGATCAGTTCCCCTATCAGACCCCCGTGGCCCTGAATTACGACACCGGGGATTATGAGCCGACGCTGGACAAGGCGTTGCAGATGATCGACTACACAAGCTTCAGTCAGAGGCGAGCTGAGTCCGAGCGTAATGGGAAGTTACGCGGGATCGGTTTCTCAGCCTACATTGAAGCTTGCGGGCTGGCGCCTTCGGCCGTCGTCGGCTCCCTCGGCGCAGGTGTCGGCCTTTGGGAATCGGCACAGGTCCGATTCAACGCAACCGGAACTGTTTCGGTCTTCACGGGCTCGCACAGTCATGGGCAGGGCCATGAAACCACCTTCTCTCAACTGGTCGCCGACAAGCTTGGCATCCCCTACGAGAATGTGGAGATCGTTCACGGCGACACAGGCCAGATTCCCATGGGTATGGGCACCTATGGCTCCCGCTCACTTGCCGTGGGTGGATCCGCCATATCCAAGGCCTGTGACAAGGTTATCGAGAAGGGGCGCAAGATCGCGGCTCATCTCATGGAAGCCAGCCCTGAGGACGTGGAATTCAAGGACGGTCACTTCACCGTATCAGGCACGGACAAATCAAAGGCCATGGCCGAGATCGCGTTCACGGCCTACGTGCCACACAACTATCCGGAAGGCGTGGAACCCGGCCTGGACGAAACGGCCTTCTATGATCCCTTGAACTTTACCTATCCTGCCGGTGTCCATATCGCAGAGGTCGAAATTGATCCGGATACGGGCATGACGGAAATCAAGGACTGGGTGGCTGTCGATGATTTCGGACGCATACTCAACCCGATGATCGTCGAGGGACAGGTTCATGGCGGCATAGCCCAGGGCGTTGGTCAGGCTCTTTACGAGAACTGTGTCTACGACAGTGACAGCGGCCAGCTGATCACCGGGTCCTATATGGATTACTGCATGCCTCGGGCTGACAATTTCCCGACCTTCCGTGTGGGCATGACGACAAGCGAGTGCACCCACAATCCGCTTGGTGTGAAGGGGTGTGGTGAAGCCGGTGCCATTGCCGCACCAGCGGCCCTGATGAATGCCATCACGGACGCGCTGGATCAGGAAATCGACATGCCGGCAAGTCCCGAAAAGGTCTGGCGAATTGCCCAGGCAAAGATCAAGCAGGCTGCTGAATAAGGGAGGCCAGACGGATGTATAATTTTGACTATCATCGCCCGAATTCCGTGGACGATGCCGTACGCGCACGAGGCGGCAGCGAGGATGCGACCTTCCTGGCCGGAGGGATGACCCTACTGCCAACCATGAAGCAGCGCCTGGCCAGTCCCTCGGATATTGTGGATCTAAGTGCCATTCAGGATATGACCGGGGTTTGCGAGGATGATGGGCGCCTCGCAATTGGGGCCATGACCACGCATGCAAGCGTTGCCTCCGACCCTCTCGTCAATCAGAAGATCCCTGCCCTGGCCAAACTCGCCGGCGGAATAGGTGATCCTCAGGTCCGCAATCGCGGCACCCTGGGCGGCTCCATTGCCAATGCCGATCCATCCGCTGACTATCCGGCCGCAGTTCTGGGGCTGGGCGCCACGGTGAAGACGAACAAACGCGAAATCAGCGGCGACGATTTCTTCGTGGATATGTTCGAGACGGCCCTCGAGGAAGGTGAACTTATTCTTTCGGTGAACTTCCCTGTTCCCGACAAGGCTGCCTATGCCAAGTTTCCAAATCCGGCGTCACGCTATGCCATGGTTGGTGTTTTCGTAGCGCAAGTCGGTGGGGAAACACGCGTGGCTGTTACAGGAGCTGCCCCCAGCGCGTTTCGGGTATCGGAGATGGAGGCGGCTCTGAGCAACAGCTTCTCCGCAGATGCCTTGCGCGGCATAAATATCCCGGCAGATGGCATGAACAGCGATCTGCACGGCTCAGCTGAATACCGGGCCCATTTGGTAAACGTGATGGCGCGTCGTGCTGTCGAGTCGCTATCCTGAAAACTTGCGCCTGAAAGGGCGTGTTCCTCGCTGATCACCAGGCCGGGCCTACACAGGCCCGGCCTTATTTGCAGCAGTATGAAGCGGCATCATGTCCCGACGGAAGAAAGGGCTTATTACTGTTCTGGCGCTGCTTGGCGTCGTCCTGATTGCCAGTGCAAGCGCCGTCGCCTTGCGCAAACCGGTCTTGCAATGGGCCGCTGACTATTACCTGCAACAAGCCGGTATCTCTGCCGACCTGACGGTTGCCGAAGTTGGCTTCAAGCAAGCCGTCATCGAGGACCTGGCTGTCCGAGAAACGACGGTGGATCGCATCACTGCAGATCGGGTGATCATACGCTTCAGCCCGGAAAACCTGCTCTCCGGTGTCTTGCCCGAACTGGAGATCCATGGACTCAAGATTCTCCAAAAACAGGCCGGCCATGAAAAGCGCCAGGGCCGTGGAACGGACACAAGTCCCGAGGACGAAGGGCCACCGGAAGGAAGTTCACTTTCCTCTCCGCAGGATGTCCTTGGAAACTGGGAAGTGTCCGATATCCATCTCAACGACGCTGAGTACACCCTTGTTTATGAAGAAAGACGTTACAGCCTTGGGCTGGATGCTCTCTTGCAGCGAAACAGCCAGGAAGAACATGACCTTCAGCTGACATTTCACCCGATCGAGGACAGTGAGGCCAGAGTCGTCGGTAATATTGCGCTGAGCTTGTCCGACCTGCTGCCGGTCTCGATGGAAGGTAACCTGAACACGGTTGTGCCAAGGCTGGGCATCGATGGACAGATTTCATTCTCTGGCCGGGACATCGTTGCCTCTCCAAACCTGGACCTGAACGGCTCCTTGCAGATTACAAAGGGGGATTGGGAAAGTTGGACGGCCAGCCTGCCCATGCAGGATGAGCAGATGAAAGCCATTCTTTCCCTGGACGGCAATGTTCAGTTACCGAAAGCCACGGCGCTGGCTGACGCCTCTGGAAGCCTGGTGGACTGGATCGAGGCACTCGATGCTAAGGGGGAGGTTGGCCTGGAAATCCTGAAGCTCTCAACACCCTTCGATCGCCGCCTCATGGAAGGTTCTGTTGCCGCGGACTTCCTGCTGGAAAATGCGCGTTTTTCCCTCTTCCTGAAGGGCCCGGCCAGCATGTCGCTGGCGAACATTAAGGACGAGACGGCAAACTTATCAGATGACAGCCAGTCAAAAGCACTTCTGGACGACAGCTATAGCCTGCACTTATCGGATGTTCGGGGTGAACGCCCCTTCATGGAAGTGAGCGGACTGTCCAGCACGCCCCGTATCGACGTCCTAACGACTGCAAAACTCGAAGGCGCCCAAGGCGCACGGCTTTCAGGGCGTTTGTCCGGATACTTCCTGCCCCGTGACAAACAGTTTGAAGCCAGGCTTGAAAACCTCCTTGTCGAGGAACTGCCCCTGGACCAGCTTGGTTCTCACGAGATCAGCGGTGAAGCGAGTCTGTCAGGTGCTTATGAAAGCTACGATGGACATGCAAAGCTTTCCGCGACGAGCGAAGGCTTCAACACCCCTTATGCCAGTGCCGGAACCAGCGCAGCGGAATTATTCATTGGTTTCCACGGCAAGGGCACCCAAAAGCTGGAAGTCTCCACCAAGGAACCTGGCGTGGTGCGCGCCAAAGGCTTGTCCCTGCCCGCCGGCCTGGGGATTCCGGAATCAGAGCTCAAGATCGGCGAGTTGAACGTCAGTTTCCAACGTAACGAGGGAGAGTCTGATTTCCACCTTGGGATCAATGGCAAAGCAGAGCTTCAAGACCTGACTTTCCGGCAGTTCCGGACAAGCGGCGCCCCTCTGACAGGGCAAGTGCGCCCCCTATCCGTTGATTTCGAAGTGAAGCACGATTCCAGCTTGCCGCCCGGACAGTCCCCTACTTTCACTGCCACCGGAAAACTGCAAAAGGTGACCCTGGATGAACCGGGGCTGTCACTCGCAGACCTAGCTTTCGAGGCCGAATACCCCCTACCAGATCAAGAGACGCCCCTGCTACAAGTGAATGAGGGACTCCTCAGCAGCACCGCTGATCCAGCCATTTTTTCTGCGCTGGACCTGAACGGTCATGTCTTTTTGCGCAAAGAAGCTCTGGCTTTTTCGCTTGCGGGAGTAGATCCGAACAGCAAGACAAACGTCACAGCGGAAGGATCCCACAGCCTGGAAACCGGTAACGGTTCTCTGGATTTTTCCCTTCCTTCACATCGCTTCTTGATCAATGGGCTGCAACCGACCGGACTGTTCCCCATACTCGATATACTTGAGGATGTCGAAGGCGATGCTGCGCTCAGCCTCAATATTGCCTGGAACGATTATGGACTGAATGGCCGGGGCCGGCTTTACCTCACGGGGCTGGACTTCAGTATTTTCGATACTGGGATCAAGAACCTGAACAGCACCATAGAGCTCGGGAGCTTATTACCTTTGCGTACAACTCAATCGCAGGTCTTCACTGTTGAAGCCGCGGGTATAGGCAATATACAGCTTGCCGATATATTGGGTCGCTTTGAGCTTGCTGAAGGACAAACCGCACTACCTGTCGTAAAGCTTGAAAACCTGCGTTCCAATTTTGCGGATGGTCGTTTGCATATCGAGGACAGCGAATTCGATCTTTCCAAGAATCGACATAAGTTAATCTTGAGACTCGAGAATATCAGCATATCGCAACTCGTCGATCTGCTTGAAATCGAGGACTTGGAAGCAGCCGGGCGCTTTACGGGAGAGATACCTGTCACCATTACTGATGGCGCGTTCGAAATTTCTGACGGGCATTTGGAATCTTCCCAGACTGGCCAGATTGCTTTCAAGTCGGATGAGGTACGCTCTGCCCTTGCTTCGGGAGGGGAAGCTGTCTCCTTGATGCTGGATGCGCTAGAGAATTTCCATTACGACAGACTCCGCTTGGACATTCACAAACCCATCCAAGGAGAAAGCCGGCTTGCCATAAAACTGGAAGGCCAGAATCCGGATGTACTCGACGGTCATCCTTTCGACCTGAATATAAATATGAATGGCGATTTAGCCTCTGTCCTTCAAGCAATCTCTGAAGGTCGCCGCCTTTCCCAGAATGTCCTGGATGATATGCTCGAACTTGTGCAATGACCATCAAGCCACCACAATTAAGAGACAGCATGCATGTACTGTACAATCTTCAACGGAAGAAAGTTTTGAAGTGACCAGACTGCACAAGAACACCTTCGGACTCCTGGCAGTCCTGCTGGCACAGGGCTTGCTGGTCTCCTGTCAACCGACCGTACGAGTTGAGGCGCCGAAGGACCCGATCACGATCAACTTGAACGTCAAGCTCGATGCCGATGTTCGTGTCCGCCTGGAGGAACAGGCGGAAGAGGATATCGAATCCAAACCCGACATCTTCTAAACGGATGAACAGCGTATTTACGGGAAACTAGAGCATGAATATGCGTAGGACTCTTCTGATAGCCCTTCTGGCCATTCTTCTGGGCAGTTTCAGTTTGAGCACCGGTGCCTGGGCGCAATCCGCCCAGGAGCTTCGCAGCAGTGGAGAAGCCGGTGAACGTTGGGACGGCTTGATGGAAGCACGCACGCCCTCTGCCGAGCAGGCCGTGGACGATATAAACAATGAACGCCTCGAGGTTTATCGCGACCGTGCGGAGCAACAGAACGCTCCTGTGCAGGAAGTTGGCAAAGTCTATTTTGAAAAGATCATTAGCAAGGTTCCAAGTGGAACCTGGATCAAGAAGCCAGACGGCAAATGGACACAGATACAGTGAACGAGAGTCACCCCCTTCAGTCTTCCCCCCTTCCCGACAGTGTCGATGCAACCCTGAAGCTTCTGGAGCAAGGCAATTATGTGGCTGGTCGCAACCTTGCCACCATGGTGTACCTGGCCCTGAAGCTGAAACGCCCCTTGTTCCTTGAAGGGGAAGCCGGCGTCGGCAAGACCGAGTTGGCCAAGGTCCTCGCGGCAACACTGGGAAGGCGTTTGATTCGCCTGCAGTGCTACGAAGGGCTTGATTTGGCGAGCTCTGCATATGAATGGAACTATCCCAGGCAGATGATCGAGATTCGCCTTGCCGAGGCCACTGGACACTCTGACGATCGCGCCTCTCTGGTTTCGGATATCTTTTCCGAGGAATTCCTGATCGAACGCCCCTTGCTGCAGGCCTTGAAACCAGCACCGGAAGGGCCTCCGATCCTTCTGATTGATGAACTCGACCGTACGGATGAACCCTTCGAAGCCTTTCTCCTGGAACTTCTGTCCGATTTCCAGATATCGATTCCCGAACTGGGGAATATCCGGGCAAGTGAACCACCAATCGTAATCCTGACCTCCAATCGAACCCGTGAAATTCATGACGCGCTCAAGCGGCGCTGCCTTTATCACTGGGTCGACTATCCCGATATGGAGCGTGAGCAGAAAATCCTGGCCTCCAGGGCCCCGGACGTCCCGGACAGCTTGAGCCGTGAGATCGTTTCCTTTGTGCATGCCCTGCGTGATACCAACCTCTTCAAGTCGCCTGGAATTGCCGAAACCATCGACTGGGCGGAAGCGCTGGTTCAGCTGGACATGATCAGCCTGGACAGTTCAGCCGTCGATGACACGCTTGGCGTGCTTCTCAAGTACCAGGACGACATAGCCAAGATTGAAGGCAGTGAAGCAACCCGCCTGCTACAGCAGATCAAGCGGGATGTCGCCACAGCACAGTAAGGCTTGGCCATGCAACAAAGCGAACCCTCATCAGGAGCCTTTGATACGGTCCAGTCAAAATCCGAGACACCTGACAGCCCGGAAACCGCCGGGACCGGGGGGCGGCTGGCAGAGAACATCCTGCGCTTCCTGCATGTCTTGCGTTCGGCTGGCATACCGGTTGGAACCTCGACTGCGCTTGAGGCTTTCGAAGCTGTGCAGGCTGTAGGCCTCCAGCGGCGAGAAGATTTTTACTGGGCGCTTCATGGGGTTTGCATTACCCACCGGGACCAACAGGAAATCTTCGACCAGGCTTTCGAGGTGTTCTGGCGCAACCCGCATCTGCTGGATCGCATGCGCTCGCTATTCCTGCCCACGATCTTCGACGACTCCTCTGAAAATGATCCGGGGAAGCCCCTCAATCGTCGGGTCGCTGAAGCCATGCGATTCGATCAGGATGAGCAGGAGCAAAAGGAGACTGAAAAGCAGGAGATCGAACTCGATGCGGCCTTGACCTGGTCCCAGAACGACAGCCTGCAGCATCGCGACTTTGAACAGATGTCACAGGCGGAGATAGAGGAAGCCAAGCAGCGCATAGCCCGCATGCGTCTGCCGTTTGAAAGGCTCCGGACACGACGCTTCAAGGCCGCCTCCGCGCCTGGACGCATCGATCTTCGCAACAGTCTCCGGCAATCGCTTCGCAGTGGCAGTGAAACCGTCCGCTTTGCTTGGCGCAAGCGTCGCGAACGGATTCCCCCGCTGGTCATACTTTGCGACATCTCGGGTTCCATGAGCCGCTATTCACGCATCCTTCTGCACTTCATGCATGCCACCACTGGCGAGCGCGAGCGTGTCCACTCCTTCCTTTTCGGAACGCACCTGACCAATGTCACCCGTTCGCTGAAGGAGAAGGATGTGGACATTGCACTCGATGACATAGGGCATACGGCACAGGATTGGGATGGTGGCACGCGTATTGGCAGCTGTCTCTCGGACTTCAACCTTCATTGGTCTCGGCGCGTGCTGGCCCAAGGAGCCACCGTGCTGCTGATTACCGATGGACTGGACCGCGAGGACAACCGCCTTTTGGAGAAAGAAGCCGAGAGGCTCCAGAAGTCCTGCCGTCGCCTGATCTGGCTCAATCCTTTGCTTCGTTATGACGGGTACCAACCCAAAACCGGGGGAGCCAGGGCACTCATGCCGCATATCGACGACTTCCTGCCGGTCCATAACCTGGAAAGCCTGGAGCAGCTCGCAGATGTTCTGCAAACCGGTGCCATGTCCCGGCCGAGTCCGGCGACGATCTGGAAGAAGGAACTGGAAGGATGACGGCAAATCCACTCTATGCCGCAAGCGACGAAATTCTGGGGCTTGCGGAAAACTGGCTGGACCAGAGGCGAACGGCAGCATTGGCAACGGTCGTGGGAACCTGGGGCTCCTCCCCCCGCCCGGTCGGCAGCCATCTTCTGGTAGATGATGCCGGAGACATGATGGGCTCGGTCTCCGGTGGATGCATTGAGGGCGCTGTCGTCGAGGAGGCCAAGCAGGCAATGAAGGATGGCAAGCCTCGCCTTCTGGAATTCGGCGTCACGAATGAGGATGCCTGGGAAGTCGGGCTTGCTTGTGGAGGCACCGTTCGCGTTTACGTGGAAAAGCTGGTGGCAGATCAATGAAGAGGGCGCTCCTGAAAAGCCTGCGCAGGGACATGCAGTCCAAGACGCCTGCCTGCCTCGTCACGAACCTGGAATCTGGCCAACAGTTGCTGATTCATCCCCATGAGCTTGAAGGTGACCTGGAGCTGTCGGAGGCCTTGCTGGAAGAGGCGCGACAGGCCCTGAGCAAAGGAAAAAGTGGCCTGTTGAGTGATGAACGGCATTTTGCCGAATGCCTTCTACCTCCAGCCCGCCTGATGGTCGTGGGGGCCGTCCATATTGCTCAAAAGCTTTGCCCGATGGCCGATCAGATGGGTTATGAAGTCACCCTGATCGACCCCCGGCAGGCTTGGGGCACTGAATCACGCTTTCCCGGCCTTGAGATCCTCCACTCCTGGCCGGACGAAGCCCTGAAAGGCCTTGATCTCGACAGTCGCTCTGCCGTTGTCACCCTCACCCATGATCCCAAGCTGGATGACCCGGCACTTCTGGTCGCTCTTGAAAGTCCGGCATTTTACATCGGGGCTTTGGGGTCCAATCGGACACACCAGAAACGTCTTCAGCGTTTAAGTGAGGCTGGCAGGGGGCCGGACTTCCTGGCTCGAATCCACGGGCCGATTGGCTTGTCCATTGGCGCACAGAACCCTGCAGAGATTGCCGTCTCCATTCTGGCCGAATTGACCGCCGTTCTGCGTGGTGCCGAGATTCCGGGCAAAGTCGGAAGGCAGGGTTGAGATGATATTTGGCCAAATTCCCATCGATCAGGCTGAAGGCGCACTGCTTGCCCATTCCCTGAAACGTGGCTCCGTGAATTTCAAGAAAGGCCGGCAGCTCAGTGCGGAAGACATTCAGGTCCTTCGTCTGGCCCGGATAGAAGAAGTCACGGTCGCGCAAATCGAAGACGGTGACATTCACGAGGATGATGCAGCACAAGCGCTTGCTTCATCAGTTGCCGGCAGTGGGACGGAATTGACCAGTGCTGTAACGGGTCGCTGCAACATCATGTCCACGTGCCACGGTCTCCTCGTCGTCGATAGCGAGACGATCAATACCGTAAACCGGGTCGATGAAGCACTCACCGTTGCCACTCTTCCGGCCTATGAAATGGTGGAACCGCGGCAGATGCTCGCGACCGTCAAGATCATACCTTTCGCTGCACCTCGACACTCCCTGCAGTCATGCCAGGACCTTTGTCGAAAGGCGACGGCGGCCCCTGTAAGGATCGCGCCATTCCAGAGAAAGAAAGTCGGCCTGATCCAGACCAGTCTGGCAGGTATGAAGGAAAGCCTGCTCGACAAGACACAATCGGCACTCAACCATCGTCTGCGACAATTGGGGAGTCCCGATGTTCGTGAGATTCGCTGCGCCCACGATGAAGGAGAGGTTGCAGCAGCCATTTCAAGACTGACAGCAGAAAAGCCGGATATCCTTCTGGTATCCGGGGCCTCTGCCATTATTGATCGCAAGGACACGATTCCAGCCGCCATCGAGCAAGCCGGTGGCCAGGTCAGGCATTTCGGCATGCCCGTGGATCCGGGAAATTTACTGCTACTTGCCGAAATCGGCGGGATCGATGTAATCGGCTTGCCGGGGTGCGCACGGTCTCCAAAGCTGAATGGCTTTGACTGGGTCCTCCAACGTCTATGTGCAGACCTGCCAATAGCGCCTGAGGACATTGCCGGCATGGGTGTAGGTGGCCTGCTGAAGGAAATCCCTTCACGTCCCCTACCCCGTACGCAGGCTGTCTCTCAGGAAGAAACAGCACAGTTTCCCAGGGTCACAGCCCTGGTCCTGGCGGCGGGTCAGTCACGACGCATGGGCCATATCAACAAGCTCCTGGAACAGGTAAACGGGAAAAGCCTTCTACAAACCACCGTGGACACCGCCCTGGACTCCCAGGTTTCAGATTGCCTGGTCGTCACAGGTCACGAATCCGACAAGGTGCAGGAGAAGCTGGACGGCAAGGCTGTGCGATTCATCCACAATCCAAAATATGCTGATGGTCTCAGTACATCAATACAGGCCGGCTTGGCCGCATTGGAAGACAATACGGATGCCATACTTGTCATGCTGGCCGACATGCCCGAGGTCAGCAGCGAAGTCCTGAACCACTTGGTGACAAGCTACAACCCTGTCGAAGGACGTGAGATCTGCGTGCCGACCTGGCAAGGCAAACGTGGCAATCCTGTATTGATCGGAAAGGAGTTCTTTGCGGAGATCATGGAGATTTCAGGCGATATCGGGGCACGTCAATTGCTTGGGGATTACCCCGACCTTGTCGCGGAAGTCGCTGTCAAGGATGACTCGGTACTGGCCGATATCGATGCCCCCCAGGACCTGGAGGCCCTTCGCAAGAGAACGCGAGGAGAGTGAAATAGAACCAAAAAAAAACCGGCGCCCTTCTAGGGCGCCGGTTTCTTCTTGTGCGTTAAGCCAGGAGGCTTACTGCATCACGATCTCAACACGACGGTTGAGCTGCTCGCGAACCTCCGGACCGGTGGGTACGGCCGGTTCGGAGTAGCCACGGCCAGCAACCGAGATTGCATTGGCCGGAACGCCGCGATCAACAAACCAGTCGCGAACCGATTCGGCACGGCGCAGGGACAGCGCCATGTTGTACTCAGCCGTACCAACGGTGTCGGTGTGACCGGTCAGGGCGAAGCCCTGAGCTTCTTCCGCTTCAGCGGTTTCAAGTACGTCGACCAGTGTCTCGGCTGCATCCGGACGGATGTTGGAGCGATCGAAGTCGAAGTAAACCACGAAGGATTCGGGTGCTTCGGGCTCAGGCTCGGGCTCTTCGGCCACCTGTGGCTCGCAAGGATATGAAGAATCCTGGATCACGGCTTTGCCGTTGGAAGAGCGAATCACGTTCTCCGGCTGGATGTTCGTGACGACATTGCACCAGCCATGCTCGCGGTCATCGACCTGAGCGGAGAGGGCCGGGTTGGCCGCAAAGCCCATTGTGAGGCCCACGGCCGCTGCTGTAGCGAAGCAGGTGTTTCGAAGTAAGGTCATCTTTGGAGGTCCCCCTGGTTGGGTTGATAAACTCGTTTGCTCAGGGTTGCGAGGAACCCCATGCGGACGGATCACACCGAAAATCATGCAACAACATAACTTCTGAAGTCCACTAATGGAAGTTCCATTATTGAAACCCTGTATAGTGTGTAGGAATGTGCGACTTTAAAACCACAGTCCCCTGTAACTTCTTTGCACTGTCTACCACAGTCAGGCTTCGAAATCATCCGATTCTTCTGTCTTTAACAGGGCTTAGCCGCCTCTCTCAAATGTGTATTCACGGAGCGTTCCCAAACACACCACAGGGCGCGGAGAGCATCTGTCACCTTTGCGTAACACATCATTATCGTGCTGCAAGCTATGGTCAGCTCTCACTCTTTCAGCGATCACCAAATATTTAGATAAGCATCCATGTATTGTCGAGGTCTTACCAATGCTTTTCTTGGGCCAACCTATAAATGCTATCCTCAGGACAGCAGACTGACTCTGCTTTAGTTAAGAAAAGGTAAGCGCAAAATGCAGGGGCAGACTTTGCCTGTCTGCAGATCTGATCACTGATTGCGGCGCCATGTAAGGGAGGTGGTGTCCCCAACGGGACTCGAACCCGTGTCTTCAGCGTGAAAGGCTGATGTCCTAGACCGCTAGACGATGGGGACGCCGTGGACGGTTGGTGAGATAACTTTACAGACAGGCAAAAGCAACCCCCTGCGGAGCCTTTTCAGCAATTTTCACCTGCGTGCTTTCCTTTTATTGGCTCCCATGAGTCATCTGCGCTGAGAGAACTGCACGCCAAGCCCCTCCTCTTCGGAATCCTGCCTGGAAAGTGGGGCGCCTTCGAGCTCACGCAGGATCTTGTTCCGTATAGCCTCCCCAAACTCTTCGAATCCAGGAGACGAGATAACGAAAGCGCCTGCGCCCCCGATGACCTGCTGGCGGAAATACTGATCAAGTCCCGGTTCCTCATTGAGAATAGCCAGGCCATTGACCGTAACGCCTTTATCGAGAAGCGACTCGCGTCCCCTGGCAACATTCAGTCCCTTGTTGGATTGACCATCACCGGAAACATCGATCACTTGCCGCCGGCCGACGTATGGCGCCGCCTTCATCATGGCCCCGGCAAAAGCAAGCATGTTGCCGATAGCTGTACTGCCGCGCCGTACATAGCGGGGCGTGCGGTCCAACAAGTCGGCAAAGGCCTCAGCATCTCCCGCACCGACAAGCAGTTGCCAGTCCTGCGCAACAACCTGCTCGTCCTCTCCTGCCCAGTGTATCATCGCAACGGCAACGCCACGATCGCCGACACCGCGAATCGCGGCCTGCACCTCCTTGTTGCGGAAAGCATCGGCGTAGCCCTTCATTTGCAAATCGAACTCTCTGGCATCGACACTCGACGAGGAATCCACGGCCAATATAAGCTGCAGGTCGACTTCTTGCGCCGCACGCGCCTCCTGCATGCCAAGCGGGAAAACGAACAGGAAAAGTGTGACTATCCAGTAGAGTTGCGGCCATCTCTTCATGTCATGGACCTATGAGGTGAGCCGAATGCCTTGGGGGACAGTACAGCTTAAGGGGCAATCCGAGCTGCGTCCTCTATGTGCAGCTGGAGGGCTTCGGGGCCTGCCCAGCTATCTCGCCGCAACTTTCCGGCAAGATGAACCGGAAAGTCCTTTGCGGCCTGAAGCAGATCGCCAAGTGGACGCCCTACGGCGCGGAAGGCGATTCCCTTCAGCCGCTCCCCAGTTTCGGTCCTGGCAAAAACACGCAGATGGTCGCTGCCAACCACGTCTGCACGCAGGATCTGCACATTGGGTACGGCAAATCTGGGTTCCGGGTTGCCTGTCCCAAAGGGGGCCAGCTGTTCCAGGGACTGATAGAACGCATAGTGGCCGGCCTGGTACTGCAAGATGCCATCCAGTCGAAGCGTCGGCTGATACGCCAGGCCTGAAAGGACCTGGCTGACGCGTTCGCTCATGAATTCCTGCAAGGCTGCCAATTGATCCCGCGCAACCGTCAAGCCGGCCGCCATTGCATGACCGCCGCCATTGATGAGAAGCCCTTTCTGCCTGGCTGCCAGCACTATGGAGCCCAGATCGACACCGGGAACCGACCGTCCCGACCCTTTGCCGACCCCCTCTTCATCCAAGGAAATGACGATGGAAGGGCGATCAAAACGTTCCTTCAGTCGACTGGCGACAATCCCGATAACGCCTGGGTGCCAGTCCTGCCCCACTGCTATGACAAGATCACGGGGACCGTCCTGCCCTTCCACCTCCTGGATTGCCTGCTCAAGGACGCTGGCCTCAATTTCGCGGCGTTCATTGTTATAGTCATCCAGACGCTGCGCCAGAGTGCGCGCAATTCCTGTATCGGCGGACGTCAGGAGTTCTGTTCCCAGGCCCGCCTCGCCCACACGCCCCCCGGCATTGACACGTGGACCAAGAATAAAGCCCAGGTGATAGGCGCTGGGCATTTCATCCACCCGCGCAACATCCGAAAGCGCCTGGAGCCCCTGATTTCTTCGTTGCGCCAAGACCTTGAGGCCTTGTGTCACAAACGCCCTGTTCAGGCCGGTCAGCGGAACGACATCGCAGACCGTTCCCAGAGCCACCAGGTCCAGGAGTTGCATGAGGCTCGGCTCCCGAACACCCTGGGCCGCATACCATCCACGCTCCCGCAAGGCCCTGTTCAACGCCACCAACAGCAGGAAAGTCACACCCACTGCTGCCAGATGTCCGAGTCCGCTTTCGTCATCGAGGCGATTTGGATTCACCACGGCCTGTGCGGGCGGCAGCCTGGTTTCCGCAACGTGATGATCAACAACGATAACACCGAGCCCCTGATCCGCAGCTGCCTGCAAGGCATCGTAAGCCGTTATACCGCAATCAACTGTCACTACCAGCTCGATCCCCTTGCTGGCCAGGGCATGCATGGCCGCTGAGTTGGGGCCATAGCCTTCACGGATCCGATCCGGAATATACACCTCAAGGGGAACACCGAGGGACTGGAGGAACAGCTTCAGCAAGGAACTCGATGTTGCACCATCGACATCATAATCCCCAAAGACCGCTATGGGACGTTTGTCTTGTATGGCAGAAGCCAGAGCATCGACAGCCTTGTCCATGTCCTTCAGGCACAGTGGATCCGGTATCAGTTCCTTGAGCGTAGGTGAAAGAAAGCTCTCAGCCTGATCGATATCGATACCGCGCGAGGAGAGAATCCGCCCGATGGTGTCGGGCAACCCAAGCCGCTGACTGAGCGCCAATGACTGTCGTTCGTTGCAGGCGCGCAAAAGCCAGCGCTTTCCGGTACAGGAACGCTCCACGCCAAGTAGGCATTCGCTCTCCGTTGCCTGCAACGTCACCTCGCCGATTGTCAGAGCCCAGCCATGGTTTCGTACCAGGTCTTGCGGGTGAAATTGTGGCGCGTTTCGACAAAGCGGATGGTTCCACTCTTTGAACGCATAACCAGGGAATGTGTAATAGCGCCGCCGGGTTGACGGCGAACACCGCGCAGCATGGAACCGTCCGTAACCCCTGTCGCCGCAAACATCACTTCCCCGCCGGCAAGATCTTCAAGCTTGTACTTGCGGTCCATGTCGGTAATGCCCCAGCGTTTCGCACGTGCCCGTTCATCATCATTCCGGAACGTGAGACGCCCTTGGAATTGCCCGCCAATACAACGCAGGGCAGCGGCCGCCAGAACACCTTCAGGGGCGCCCCCGCTGCCCATATAGGCATCCACGCCGCTTTCACTCTGGCTGGTGGCGATGACACCGGAAACATCACCATCACCAATCAGCATGATCCGCGCCCCGGCTTCACGCACTTTCGCAATCAGTTCGCTGTGGCGAGGCCGGTCCAGGATGCAAACCACCAGGTCGTCCACATCCATCTGCTTGGCCTTGGCCAGTTCCTTCAAGTTTTCGGCCGGTGTTGCATCCAGATCGACCAGGTCCTCCGGCAGACCGCCACCAATGGCGATCTTGTCCATGTACACGTCCGGTGCATTCAGGAAGCCACCCTCTTCCGACATTGCAACAACCGTCAGGGCATTGGGGCCACCCTTCGCCGTGATTGTCGTCCCCTCAAGAGGGTCCAGGGCAATATCGACGCGCGGACCACCCGCGCCCACCTTCTCACCGATATAAAGCATGGGGGCTTCATCGCGTTCGCCCTCACCGATGACCACCGTTCCATCGATGGTCAAGGAGTTCAAACCGGCACGCATGGCGTTGACCGCTTGCATATCAGCTGCCTTCTCATCCCCGCGCCCCATCAACTTCGAGGCCGCCAAAGCTGCCAGTTCCGTGACCCGCACGACCTCGAGAGCGAGGTTCCGGTCCATTACGCTTTTGCTATCCAACTCTGACATCATCCAATCCCCCGGGTTCTAGCTTTATTCTGACGTCATCAACTGTTTTCAATACGGATAAAGCGCGGTTCCTGAAGGCAGCTGTCCAACTCTTCAATACGGCGCAGGGCGCGCAAGACCTGAGCCTCTCCCGTTTCATGCGTGACGATAACCAAGGGGACAGCCTCGCCTGGCGCGCGACCACGCTGTAGAAGCGCTTCCACCGATATCTCCTCGTCACGCAAGGCTGTGGCAATGTCCGCAATCACACCGGGCCTGTCGACCACCAGCAAGCGCAGGAAGTAGGCGCCAAAGTGTGCATCACTTTCCAGAGGCTGGGCGCGCTCAAGCTTGTCCGCCGGAACCGCGAAAGGAGGCAGCCGCAATCCACGGGCGATGTCCATCAGATCTGCCACGACAGCCGAAGCAGTAGGGTTTTCACCGGCGCCGGCTCCCTCGATCATGATGGGTCCAGAGAAATCTCCCTGTGCCAATACGGCATTAAAGACACCGTCAACCCGCGACAGAGGATTGTCCAGAGGCACCATGCAGGGATGGACACGCTGTTCGACCTGGCCATTCTTGCGCCGCGCCATGCCCAAAAGCTTGATGCGATAGCCAAGCTCCTCGGCATAGGCAATATCCATGGAGGATATGTTGCGTATCCCTTCCATTTGAATGGAATCGAAATCCACCTCTGTCCCGAAAGCCAAGGCGGTCAGCAGGGCCAGTTTGTGTGCCGCATCCACACCGTCCACGTCAAAGCTGGGATCGGCCTCGGCGTATCCGAGTTTCTGGGCCTCCGCCAGCACTTCACCGAACTCACGTCCCGTATCCCGCATGGTGCTGAGAATGTAGTTGCAAGTGCCGTTCAGGATACCGTGAATCCGAACAAACTGATTTGCCGCCAAGCCCTCCCGCAAGACCTTGATCGCAGGTATTCCACCAGCCACCGCCGCTTCATAGGAAAGAGCCACTTGCCTGCTCTCAGCCAGCCGGGCCAGATCGGTTCCATGATGAGCCATCATGGCCTTGTTCGCTGTCACCACCGACTTTCCGTGCTCCAGCGCTGTTTTTACTAGGTCAAGCGCCACACCATCGGAACCGCCAATTAGTTCGACAATGATATCCAGTTCCGCATCAGCCGCCATGGCAAGCGGATCATCATACCAGCGCACGCCTTCAAGATTGAGGCCGCGGTCCTTGCGCCGATCCCGCGCTGAGACTGCGGAAACCACCAGGGGACGTCCCGTTCGCTCTGCCAGAAGCGAACCATTCTCTTCAATCAGTCGGACGACACCGCTGCCGACAGTCCCCAGACCAGCAATACCGAGTTTAAGTGATGTTGTCACAATACCCACTTTCGCGCTCTATATTCATCAATCATCTGATTCTGGCGCAACAACCCACCGGTGCCCCCCGACCACCGGCAGGGAGCACATCCAGCACCCATTTCCGCCAGAAGGCGATATTCCGCCTTTTTTCTCAATACAGAAGGAAAATCTCCACCCTTCTGTTACCGGCTTCTCCGGTCGGCATGAATTCCGCATAAATGCGGTCGCCCACACCACGCGCCTCCATCTGGACCTGAGCCTCTTCTAGCCCTGCCCGCCGCAAGGCCTCAACCACAGCTTCGGCACGTTGTCGCGACATGACCTGGTTGACGCGTTCGAAACGCTCCTGATCCATGGTCGGGGTATGTGCTGAGGCATGACCGACAACCTGGACACTTGCTCCCTCGCGCTCCGCGACACGCGCTATCTTCGTAATGATGTCATGATCCCTGCTGTCCAGGGCATTCGAGCCATGCCTGAAGTAGATCACACCGGCCAGTTCCATATTACCGGTCGTATAGGTCCGGTTATCCGTCTGTCGACTGTCTGAGATCACATCCTCGTTGATCGTGATCTGGGCCAGCTGCACACCCGTAAACACAGGCTCTTCATGGTCTGTTTCGATAGCCAAGTAGCTGCGCGATGTTTCATTCAGCAGTGATGTCCGGTCCTCTCCATCAGCCGCCCCCCCATTGGGGGCATCCAACGCCTCGGCAGGCTCCTCCTGCCGCAGGTTGGAACGGCTGTGATCCTCCTGCAGGCTGCGCCTCAAACGTTCACGCTCCTCCACAGGTGTTGGTGCGGGACGTTCCATGGGAACTGTCGACAGGTTTGGAATGCTACCACCTTCAATATCCTGTTCATCGACCTGAACCCGTTCCGGCATGGGCTCTTCTCCGAAGAACTCATTGTACGTGGGTTCAAGACTGTTACAGGAAACAAGAAGCGGTAGACTTGCAAATAGAGGCAGCTTGCGGAGAAACGCCTTGGAAAGCTTCACCGGCGTCCTGCCCGAAAGGCCCTGCGTCAGGGAATCTGCACTATCTTGACGCATGTCAGCTCCTGTTCTTTGCGGGCGCCTACATAACCTGCAGAATTTGTTACCCTGATGGACAGGTAAGAGCAAGGTAAGTCGAAAAAATCATCCCTGGCCTTGGCGCCGCTTCATACACATTTATGGCTCAGGGATTCCGATAACGATCTTAGGAGGCCACAGCATGACCGAACAGTCGGACGATCAGGTCAAGCTACCCGATCCGGTTGAGATGAATAAAAACATGGCAGAGATTGCCGAACGCAGCAGCAAACTGGTGAACGATTTCCTGCAACGGCAGGCAGAACAGGCGCCAAATACCCAGATCGATCCTCTGAACATTGGCCAAGCCTTCTTCGACATGACGGCGCAGATGATGTCGAATCCTGCCAAGATTGTCGAAGCACAGATGGAACTCTGGCAGCAATACATGCAGTTATGGCATGTCACGGCCCAGAGAATGATGGGCCAGGAATCCGAGCCGCTGGTGTCTCCCGAGCAAGGAGACAGACGCTTCAAGGACGAAGCATGGGAAGACAACCAGCTTTTCGATTTCATCAAGCAGTCGTACCTGCTGACAGCACGCTGGATGCAGGAACAGGTCCGTGAAGTCGATGGACTCGACGACAAGACAGCACAGAAAGTCGATTTCTATACAAAGCAGTTTGTCGATGCCCTGGCACCTAGCAACTTCCTGATGACCAATCCCCAGGTGCTACGCGCCACCCTGGAAAGTGGTGGCGAGAACCTGGTGAACGGACTGCAGAACCTGCTGGACGACCTGGAACGCGGTAAGATCAGCATGACAGATCACGATGCCTTCGAAGTGGGGGATAACATCGCCATCACCCCCGGGAAGGTCGTCTACCAGAACGAATTGATGCAGCTGATCCAATACGAGCCGGCGACCGAGACCGTCCACAAGGTGCCCCTCCTGATCATTCCGCCCTGGATCAACAAGTACTACATTCTGGATCTGCGCGAGAAGAATTCCTTCGTGAAGTGGGCCACGGAACAAGGACTGACCGTCTTTGTCATCTCTTGGGTCAATCCGGACGAAAGCCTAGCCCAGAAGAGCTTCGAGGACTACATGAGCCAGGGGTTCTTCGAGGCTTTTGATGCGGTTACGCAGGAAACTGACGAGCAAGAAGTCAATGTCATCGGCTATTGCCTGGGGGGCACCATGCTTGCGTCCGCCCTTGCCTATCTTCATGCAAAGAAGCCGCAGGATCCTGGACCGGACCCCTCACAGATCAAATCGGCAACCTTTTTCACGGCCATGACCGACTTTTCCGAGGCCGGCGAACTGGGGGTATTCATCGACGAGGTCCAGTTGAGCGCGCTGGAAGAGAAGATGGAGAAGCAGGGCTATCTGGAAGGCTCCGCAATGGCGACCACCTTCAACATGCTGCGCGCCAATGATCTGATCTGGTCGTTCGTCGTCAACAATTACCTGCTGGGCAAGGATCCCTTCCCCTTTGATCTACTGTACTGGAACAGTGATTCGACACGCATGCCCGCAGCCATGCATTCCTTCTATCTGCGGCGCATGTACCAGGAGAACAAGCTGATCGAGCCCGGGGGTATTACCCTGAAGGGCGTTCCCATAGACCTGCGCAAGATTGAAACGCCCAGCTTCATGCTGTCCGCGAAAGAGGACCACATTGCCCCCTGGA
Organism: Fodinicurvata fenggangensis DSM 21160; assembly: GCF_000686045.1. Lineage (GTDB taxonomy): Bacteria > Pseudomonadota > Alphaproteobacteria > Kiloniellales > DSM-21159 > Fodinicurvata > Fodinicurvata fenggangensis. The sequence continues at coordinate 309,701 of NZ_JMLV01000001.1, read as the reverse complement.
AGGGGACCTACGCCCTGACCCAGCTTGCCAAGGGGCCCGTCAAGTTCGTGCTGGCCGCTTCGGGACATATTGCCGGCGTCATAAATCCGCCGTCTTCAGGGAAGTACTGTTATTGGACCAACAGTCGACATCCCAAGAACCCGGATACCTGGCTGAAGAATGCCGAGGAACATCCGGGGTCCTGGTGGCCGGAATGGTACAAGTGGATCGCGCGCAAGAGCGGGCCCAAGAAGACCCCAGCACGGAAACCAGGCGATGGAAAGCTCAAGCCCATAGAGGAGGCGCCAGGATCCTATGTTCGTGTCAAGGCAAACTAACCCTTTACTGCGAAAGCGGCTCCTGACGGCCAGTGCGGCATTCGCCCTGGCCGCGCTCCCGCCCCTCTTCGCGTTTGCTGATGATCCGGTCGCTTTCGATCAAATGGTTGAAACGGGCGGATGGCTCTGTGAGGAGGCGCCTGCCAAAGAATGCATAGATCATGGCTGGGCGTATGCTGACAGGAATGGGGATGACCAGCTGGACCGGAAGGAACTGGAAGCTCTGCGTTCCGACATGAATGCCTGGGCGGACTGGAGGTCGGACAGCCTGTCTGGAAAGGACAGGACAAAGCTGTCCATTGCGCGCTCCATTGCCAACTCTCTTGAACTGGATGACTTGATTCAGGGGTATGACGAAGATGACAGCGGGACGATCACGCGCGACGAGCTGTTGGCCGATATCAAGGTCGATCAACGGCCTCTTCCCGAAATCCTGGCAGACAAGCAGGCTACGGACTGGCAAGCCATAGGGGAAAGGCTCGGCCCCTTTGGGTCCCTGGTGGGAAGCCTGGGAGCTCCGTAAGTCATGAAACGCTGAAAACGGCTCAGATTATGAACTGGTCACTGAGTGCTGTTGTCAGGTCGTCCGCAAAGGAATTGCCCTTGCGGATTATTGGTACTGTTGGCGGCAGGTACTGCAGGCTGCCATGCTCACGATCATAGGAAGTGATCAATGCCAATCCAGTATTACGTGTCTGCGGCATGGCTTTCAGGCCAGCCGCCAGGTCGACACCTGAAAGATCGGCCAGAACAGCCGAGAGGATCACCAGATCGGGCTGGGTCCGGACAATCATCTCCAGTGCCTCGAATGGCGTTGATACGGCTGTGACCCGGTAACCACATTCGGCGATCTCACGCTCGATCATGCGCCGCACCACTCCACGATCCATCACAAGCAGCACCTCGATTTCGCAAACGGCCATGTCTTGGGCATCGAAACCGCGCCTTGGTGGAAGTCGGCGAACCAGATGCGCCGCACTTTCCCCGCCCACGCCCTGCTTTTCCAAGAGTTCAGTGAGGACATCCAGGTAGATCTCGATGTCGTTTAGATGCCGCTCGTAGGGCTCGTCCACAGCTTCCAGGTAATCTTCCAGGCGATGTGCAGCGATACCCAGCAACGAAAGGTTCATGCTGCCAGCACCACCCTTCAAGTCCAGCGAAAGACGGTGAGCACGCTCGAGAACGGACCGCAGGGAGCCCTCGCCGCCATTCACCTGGCCGATTTGGCGAACGATGGCCGTAATCGCGTCCAGCCCGTCGGCCAGAAACTCGCTCTTGTGCGCAGCCATTCCCTCGGCTGCGATCGTCCTTGCGGTACGTTCCTTGACCTCTGTCATACCTGACACCCGGTTGGATCTTTCTGTCAGGTCAATTCTAAGGCGCCAAGTCTTTGCAATCGGTTAACGTACGAACAGATTCAACTGCGGTAACTGGCGGCAAGCTTGGCATACTGATCGGCTGAACGGCCGAAGTAATCCAGTTCCTCCGGGCGCAGTTGGCGCTGGAGCTTGGCTGGCGTCCCAGCCCACAGCTCGTTGGCTGGAACGCGTTTTCCCGGTGTCACGACGGCACCGGCAGCGACCATGGCGTGGCTTTCCACCACGGCATCATCCATGACAACCGAGCGCATGCCGATGAAACAGTCATTCTCCAGCTTGCATGCATGGATCAGGGCCATGTGACCGATGGTGATGTTGTCGCCGATATGGGTCGGCATGCCGCCTCCGGTTTCCCTGTAATCGCCCTTCGGATCGTGATTGCAGTGAACGATCGTGCCGTCCTGCACATTCGTGTTGCGCCCAACGCGAATGGCATTGACGTCGCCCCGCAGGACACAGCCATACCAAATAGAAGAACCGGGGCCGATTTCGACATCCCCTATGATAACAGCAGTCTCTGCGACGAAGGCATCGGGATCGATACGGGGCGTCATGCCTCTGTAAGGGATAATGGTCGCCATTGATCACTCCATCCTTTTCTCAGCAAAACGGCTCAGGGAAACAGGGGCTGCTGTTCCAGGCCCATAGTCTCCGGCAAGCCAAACATCAGGTTCATGTTCTGGATTGCCTGGCCACTGGAACCCTTCACCAGATTGTCGATCGTGGCAATGACAATGGCACGCCCCGGAATGCGGTCCGCAAAAACGCCAATCAGGCAGAAGTTGGAACCCCGCACATGACGCGTCGCCGGCACTGCACCCTCCGGAAGGACGCGAACGAAGGGTTCATCGCGATACTGTTCATTCAAGGCTGTCCGCAGGTCGGAAACCTCCAGCCCTTCTTCCAGCTTCACATAACAGGTGACCAATTCACCCCGGTTCATCGGAACGAGATGTGGGGTGAAGTTCACGTTTACAGCCTGGCCGAATGCGGCCCCCACTTCCTGTTCGATTTCAGGTGAGTGGCGATGACTGGACACGCTGTAGGGATGCAATCCCTCTGCCACTTCGCAAAACAGGGTGGCCTCCTTGACGGCACGACCGGCCCCGGTCGCACCGGACTTGGCATCGACGATCAGGTCCTCGGAACGTATGGCACGCTTCTGCGCCAGAGGAACCAGGGCCAGCAGCACCGCGGTCGGATAGCACCCCGGACAGGCAACCAGCCGTGCCCGATGGATGGCTTCGCGATTCAGTTCACTCAGGCCATAAATGGCCGAATCCTGAAGATGTGGCGCACGGTGTTCATGACCGTACCATTCGGCATAGGTTTCGGGATTCCTCAATCGGAAATCGGCGGAAAGATCGATCACCTTCACCTTGTCGGGAAGGGTGGCAATGATGTCCTGGGTCGTGCCGTGCGGCAGGCCACAGAAGACCACATCCAGATTGCTCCAGTCGGCATCCTCCCACTTGACCAGATCCGGCAAGTCCAACCCGCCCAGGTGGGGGTAGACTTCGGCCATGGGTTTCCCGGCATGGGAATTTGCTGTCATCAGGTCAATGGAAACGCCCGTATGTGTGGACAGTAGGCGAACCAGGTCGGCACCGGTATAGCCACTGGCGCCCAGGATGCCGGCACGAACAATATCCCTCATGATATGATGGTCCTGCTCAATTCTGTGAATGAAAAAGGGCGGCCACTTGGGGCCGCCCTTTCGTGTTCCGCTTGTTTTCCGGCAGCAGCCGGAACGGGACGGCCTCAGCGCTTGGAGAACTGGAAGCTGCGGCGTGCCTTGGCACGACCGTACTTCTTGCGCTCGACCTCACGACTGTCACGGGTCAGGAAGCCACCCTGCTTCAGGATGCTGCGCAGCCCCGGTTCGTAATAGGTCAGCGCCCGGGAAATGCCGTGACGCACGGCACCTGCCTGGCCGGAGAGGCCTCCGCCAACAACGGTGCAGATCACATCGAACTGCCCCAGGCGATCCGTCACCTGGAAAGGCTGGTTCAAAAGCATGCGCAGGACCGGACGCGCAAAATAGGTTTCCACAGGGCGCTTGTTCACCGTGATCTTGCCGGTGCCCGGCTTGATCCAGACACGGGCAATCGCATTCTTGCGGCGGCCGGTGGCATAGGAGCGACCCTGCGCATCGATCTTCGGCTCGGCCTGAACCTCTTCCACGGCTACAGGACCGCCTTCGCTCAGTTCATCCAGTGAGGTCAAGGTCTGGGTTTCTTCAGCCATGGGATCAGACCCTCTTGTTCTTGGAGTTCATTGCCGCGATGTCGAGCACTTCCGGCTGCTGGGCCTCATGAGGATGCTCGTTCCCGGCATAGACACGCAGCTTGCGCAGCTGCTCGCGACCAAGCGGCCCGCTTGGAACCATGCGCTCGACCGCCTTGTAGATCACCCGCTCCGGGAAGCGCCCTTCCAGGGTCTCTCCCATCGTGCGATCCTTGATCCCGCCCGGATGGCCCGTATGCCAATAGAAGCGGCGGTCACTGTATTTCCTGCCGGTAAGTTTCACCTTTTCGGCATTGATAACGATAACATGGTCGCCGGTGTCGACGTGTGGTGTGTAGATCGCCTTGTGCTTGCCGCGAAGAATGTTGGCCACACGGCTTGCAAGCCGTCCCAGGACAATGTCTTCAGCGTCGATCACAAACCACTTCTTTTCGACCTCGGCCGGTTTGGCGGAGTAGGTCTTCATGGCAGCCTTCATTGATGGACTGAATGGAAAATCATTCGACAGGCAACACCTGTCTTGTGAACGCGGCTTCTAAGTGCACACACGAACTTTGTCAATTCCAAAAACGTTTTAAAAACATGAAGGTTAGGGTGGTGGTACTATAATACCCCAACCCTCACACCACTGATCCTGCCAGTCCCATGACAGGATCAGTGGAAAATAAAAGCCATATCCGGGGGTTATTCAGCCGCCTGGCTGCGAGCCGCGTTCAACATGTCCACCAGTTGGCGTCCCAGAGGCTCAGCCGATGGCGGGTTCTGTCCCGTCAGAAGGTTTGCATCCTGCACGACAATCGGCTTGAAATTATCCGCACCTCGGAAGTTAGCGCCCTGCTCGCGCAAGCGACTTTCCAGCAGGAAGGGGACGACCTTGTCCAACTCAACAGCACGCTCTTCCGCATCGGTAAAGCAGTTGACCTCTCGGCCCTTCACCAAGGCAGAGCCATCCGAGAGCCTGGCCGCCAGCAAGCCGGCCGCCCCATGGCATATCGAAGCCACCACATGACCCTGTTCAAAGCTTTTTGCTAGAAGACGCCCCAAGGTTTCGTTGTCGGGCAGATCCCACATCGTGCCATGTCCGCCCGGCAGGTAGATGGCCGCATAATCGGAAGCTTCGACATCCCCGATCGCCTGGGTCTTTTCAATTTTAGTCATCGCGGTCTGGTCATCCAGAAAGCGCTCGACAGAGGCGGCATTTTGCCCCCTCTCCTTTTGGCTTCCCGGATCAACCGGAGCCTTGCCACCCTGGATCGAAGCGATTTCGACCTCGTATCCAGCATCCTGCAGTAGGTAATAGGGTGTCGAAAGTTCCTCGAAATGAAAGCCGGTGGGCTTGCCCGTATTCCCTAACTTGTCATTTGAAGTTACGACAAAGAGTACCTTCTTGCTTTCGCTCATCATTCGCTCCATTCACATTCGGCGGACCAGCCGCCTATGGCTGGTCCTGTCTGGTAATTCCTTCATGAATAGAGGTGGGCCCCAACATCGACAGAGCCAACAGCTACAGGCAAGATTGGCATAAAAGCATCACAGGCCGGCATGTAATAAGCTTGGCCAGGATAGAGATACAGCAGAGTCGTGTTCACCGCTGGGGTGGGATCGAATAGGTGGCCGTGCAGTGAGCGACAACCTCGTCCGGCCCTAGCGCTGCGCTGGTCAGGATTACTTCCCCATAGGCGAGCCGCTTGCCGCATTTCAGCAAAAGGCAGTCCGCCAGGACATCCCCGACCTCGGGTTTGCGCAGAAAATTGATATTGAGGTTCGTTGTCACGGCCAATTCCACCCGTCCGATGGCCCCCAGGACGGCAATATACATGGCATAATCGGCCAGGGTCATCATGGAAGGTCCACTGATGGTGCCGCCAGGTCTCAAAAGATCTTCGGATCCAGGCATGCGCAGGCGTGCATGGCCTGACCCCACCTCTTCGACCTTCAGGCCCAGCTGGGTGACCCAGCTCAAACCGGCAGAGATCTCGTCGACTTCTTCCAGTGTAACCTTGCCCTGGCTCATGAGTACCCCCGCTTCTTCTGGATTGATCCAAGCATTCCAGCTTGCCCCGACTCCTTCGAAGAAAGCAGATTTATCCTGGTTCTTCAAAAACCACCGTCAGAGCGATCTTTTTAGGAGGGTCTCCTGGGTACACGGCTTCAGTTGCGGCATCTGGCAATTCTGAGCGCACTGGTGTTGGCATCCTGTGCCGGTCCGCAACGTGACCCTGCGCGCGATATGCCGCCCGTCAGCACTGAACGCTTCAACGGCGTGACGATTGCGGAATTGGCGCGTAATACAGAGGTCTGCAGGGCGGCCTTTTCCCTCAGTCATCTGGAAGGCAGGCTTCTGGAGCATCGCCCTCTTCAGGGTGGCTGTGGAATATCCAATGGGGTTGAGGTCGAGCGCACCTCGATCAGCTTGAACAAGGAGTTCAGGTCCACCTGCCAACTGGCGGCAACATTCTCTGTTTTCGAAGAAAAGATTCTGCAGCCTGCAGCAGAACGCCACTTTGACCAGCCGGTGAGCAGAATAGACCATTGGGGAACCTATGCCTGCCGAAACCGGAACAACCGCCAGGCCGGCTCGCGCAGCGAACATGCCCTGGCCAATGCCATAGACATTGCAGGCTTCCGCCTACAGGATGGCCGATCCATCACCGTCCGGGAAGACTGGAATGCGGGCGGAAGCAAGGAGGCATTCCTGCGTGAAGTGCACCAGGGCGCCTGCCAGCTGTTCCAGGGTGTGATAGGGCCTGATGGGGACCGCCACCACCACGATCATTTCCACTTCGACATGGGGCGCTGGAGGTTTTGCCGGTAGAACCGGTCAAGCTTCGTAATCGCTCTCAATCCCGCAGCCAATCGAGGACGGGCTGTATCTGTTCTGCCTGCATGAGAGATGGGGCATGGCCACACTGGGGAATATTCATCGAGGTCGCATTTGGCCCGGTTGTTTGCATGCGGTCCAGCGTATCCGGCGTCAACAAGCTGGACTCGGCTCCACGCAACACCAGTGTCGGACAGGTAATATGCGCCCACTGGTCCCAGAGATCGATATCCTGTCCTGTTTCCTGCCCGAAAGGCTCGGCAATGGAGGGGTCGTAGTGAAGGTAGTATTGCCCGTCCGAGCCTTGACGTGTCGAGACCTCGGCAAGGTGGCGCCACTGATCATCGCTCAGAAATCCGAAACCAGCATGCACCTGGCGCAAATGCCGCTCGACTGAGACCATGTCAGGCCAGGGGCCGACATGTCCCAAGTACTCGGCAATCCCGCCCAGCGCCTGAGCCGGAATGAATGGGCCGATGTCGTTGAGCACAAGTCGGCGGATGGGTGTGCCTGGCTGAGCGGCCAGCAGCATGCCCAATATGCCCCCCATGGACGTGCCAATCCAGTCGACTTCTGAATGGTTCAGGCGCGCAAGTAGGGCAACCATGTCCGAGAGGTATTGCATCATCGAGTAGTTGGAGGGTTCGACCAGCCAATCACTCCTGCCACGACCGACCACATCGGGACAGACAGAGGACCACCCTTCCCCAAGGAGGGCTTCGGCAAGCGGGTCAAAATCGCGTCCTGTCCGTGTCAGCCCATGGACGCAAACGACCATGCGGCTGCTGGTACGGGAAAGCCTCTGATAGTAAGCCATGCGATGAAAGCCCTGAGGAGACAGCCCCTGAATCCAGCAGACTTCATATGTTTGATTGCTTTCCATGCAGAATCTTACCGTGCTTTTTTAAGGAGTGTCTTCACTTCGGATGCCAGGGCAATTCGTCCATCCTTCATATAGGCTTCATGGTTCCGATCCAGTTCGTCTGGGCGGTATCCGTAATTGACCATTATACCCAGGGACTGCTTCAGACCACGTGAGGAGCTGTCCCCCAACCAATTGATTCGCTCCAACCGAGCTCCATTCCGCAGATGGAACCGCGCCACAGGGTCAATCGGCTGCCCATCATCCCTCTTTTCCTGGAAATAACAGGCCGCAAGCGTCAGCAACGGCTCCTTCAAACGCTCTGAAACCTCTGAAACCAGTAAGCCCTCTGGCTGCCTGGTCAGTTCCTGAAGGGCAGACACTGTCGTGTCCGTATTGCTCATTTCACACAAGACTTTACGGTGATCCGTTGACAGAAACGATGCAATCCGCTCATCCGTCAGGGTCTTGAGCCAGGGCACCAGGCCCGGAACGGGGGAGAGAGTTGCATAGCGCCGCACCTGAGGCATCTCGGATTTGAGCCTCTGAACGACCAGCTTTATCAGGTACTCGCCGAAAGCAATCCCCTGCAACCCCTTTTGTGTATTGGATATTGAGTAGAAGATCGCCGTATCGGCCTTGGCTGTATCGAAGGCAGGCGCCGCTTCATCGAGCAAGTGCTGAATGCTGCCGGCATAACCATCTCCCAGTGCGACCTCCACAAAAGCCAAGGGCTCTTCCGGCATTCTGGGATGAAACAGTGCATAGCAACGCCGATCCGAGTCCAGGCGGTTCCGCAGGTCGTCCCAGGAGCGAATCTCGTGCACCGCTTCGTAGGCGATAAGCTTTTCAAGCAGGGCCGCACTGGACTTCCAGGTGATACGCTCCAAGTCCAGAATGCCTGGATCGAACCAGGATGACAGCAGGTCCTTCAAATGAGCGCTCAACGCCTCGGTCGCAGGCTCCTGCTCACTCAGGGTCAGCAGGTCTGCCCTGAGATCTACCAGGAACTTGACACCATTCGGTAAGCTACTGAAAAGTTTTAAAACTCTTATGCTGTCGGGAGTGAGGGCGTTTATCAGTTCTCGTTCGGCCGCATAGTAACCCTTGCTGCCTTCAGGACTGGCCTGAAGATTTTCCAGCGCAGCCTGAACAGCCTCATGCCTGGGGCCAAAATCCTGTGCCAATGTCTTCAGGAAGGTTTCACGTCCCGCCGCATCCTGATGAAGATACAGGCGCCCCAGTTCTGCCGCCTGCGCACGCGCCGAAACCTCGCCTCCACGTGCCTCGAGACATGCCTTCAGGTTCTTCTTCAGATGGTTGAGATCGGACTTTCCGCCCTTCGCGAGATCCAGGTTCACACCCTTCGTTCCGGAGAAGGCGATCTCTTTCCAGTTGCGCGACAGACGCTCCCAGGCCCGCTCGAAAAACGACGTGCTGCTGCCGGGTCTGGCCATAAGCTCAACTCCCTCTTGCATGCCTGACATAGCCCTAACAGACTGATATGTAATCCGTTGGAACAAGCTCCAAAAGTCCTGTCTTGCCTGCAAGGCAAACAACTCCGTCCTGTGCGCCAGCCATGGGACCTGCCGGGGAAGGAATTTCAATGAAATGGGCGCGCAGCATTTCGGTTGTCGGCTGTCATGCAGAGGGCGAAGTCGGGCGTGTGATCACCGGTGGCGTACTTCCGCCACCTGGGAACACGCTTTTCGAGCAAAAGACCTATCTGGAAAATCATGGTGACGAGCTCAGGCGCTTCCTGATCCATGAACCACGCGGCGGCGTATTCGTTCATTGCAACCTGCTGCTCCCGCCACGCAGTCCAGGTGCGCAGGCTGGATTCATCATCATGGAACCCACGGACTATCCCCCCATGTCCGGTTCGAATTCCATCTGCGTCGCGACAGTCCTGCTGGAAACCGGCATGGTCTCCATGCAGGAACCCGTGACTCATATGAAACTGGATACGCCCGTTGGAGTTATTGCGGTCGAGGCGGAATGCAGTGACGGCAAATGCAGAAGTGTACGAACCACCAACATTCCCAGCTTTGTGGCCAGGCTTGATGTTACCTGTGAAGTTCCCGGAATCGGTTCAGTCAAGCTTGATATTGCTTATGGTGGTGCCTTCTTTGCCATCGTGGATGCTGCCAGCCTGGGTCTGGAGCTCACCCGCGAGAATGCAAGGAAACTGGTCGAGATTGGCGAAGCCATCAAGGCGGCTGCCATCGCCCAACACCCAGTGTCCCATCCCGAGAACCCCGCCATACGCGACATAACCTTCGTTCAGTTCACGGAACCTGTCACACGCAACAAAGATGGTATCTGCGAGGGCCGAAACACGGTCGTCATTTCACCAGGAAAGCTGGACCGTTCACCCTGTGGCACCGGCACATCTGCCCGTCTGGCCGCACTTTCGGCGCGCGGGGAGATCCGCGCGGGCGAGAGTTTCGTGTCCCGTTCCATCCTGGATACAAGATTCCTTTGCCGCATTGAGGCCGTAAGCGAACTTGAAGATGGTACAGTTGCCGTCGTGCCGAGTCTGAAGGGGCGCGCCTGGATAACGGGCCTACATCACTATGGCCTCGACCCGGAAGACCCCTTTCCAGAGGGCTACGCACTGACAGACACTTGGTATCGAATGCCCTGATCCTGACACTCGGACTCCTTGCATGACTCGACTGTTTCGCTGGTTGCTGTATCTCTTTTGCGGATTGGCGGCGACCCTCGTTCTGGCCGCAACACTGGGCGGCGCCTGGATGTATGCTTCCCTGCCCGACAGGACGGGGGAGATGGAAACAGCCGAACTCTCTGCCCCGGTCGACATCCTGCGCGATTCCAAAGGGTTGGTGACAATCCGGGCGGATAATCTGGAAGATGGCGCCTATGGCTTGGGGTTCGTCCATGCCCAGGAGCGTCTGACCCAGATGGAGTTCATGAGACGCCTTGGCAGAGGCAAGCTGTCCGAAGTCATCGGCAAGGCCGGCATGGCGAGTGACCGCCTTATGCGCACGCTCGGTTTCGGACAGCAGTCCGACAAGGCCATCGCACACCTTGAACCGGAGACACTTTCACTGCTGCAGGCTTATGCCGATGGTGTGAATGCTTTCCTCCAACAGAGCACTACCCCTCTGCCTTTGAAATTGGCCGTGCTGGGCATCGACCCCGAGCCATGGGAACCATCGGATTCAGTACTCTGGGGAAAGCTTATGGCAATCCAGCTTTCCGGAAACTGGCGCCAGGAATTGCGTAATGCGCGGCTTGATGCGGTGCTTTCGCCCGCGCAGATGCGCACAGTCTTCCCGGACCTGCCATCCGACAGTCCCTCCACCCTCGATGCGGCCGACAGCAAAAAGCATCAAACACACAGCCTGCTGCTCGAAGCCCTCCCGGAAGCCATCCAGGCCTATCGCGGCGCCAGCAATGTCTGGGCGCTGTCCGGAGAGCGGACCGATACGGGCCGCCCCTTCCTGGCCAATGACCCTCATCTCGGACTGCAGGCCCCCGGCACCTGGTTCCTGGCACGTATTGAAACCCCAGAGGAAATCCTTGCCGGGGCAACGGCGCCAGGGGTGCCGCTGGTGGTGATCGGTCACAATGGGCAGGCGGCCTGGGGCATCACCACGACACACAGCGACACCCAGGATCTGGTTCTGGAAACACTGGATCCAGAAGATCCGGGGGCCTACCAAACCCCGAATGGCTCTCGATCCTTCGAGGTGCGGCAGGAAACCATTCCTGTACGCTTCGGGGAGGATATTGAACTGCATGTACGTCAGAGCCGCTTTGGTCCGGTGGTTTCCGATGTTGCGCGCAGCACCACGATACCCGGCGTTGACCAGGACACCGTTGCAAGCCTGGCCTGGCCCGTTCTGCGAGAGGACGATACGACCGCCGATTCGCTCGTTCGGCTCAATCGTGCCGCCTCCTGGTCCGATTTCGAAGCCGCAATGCGCCGCTTCGTGGGACCGCAGCAAAACATCTTCTATGCCGACCGCTCAGGAACCATAGGCTTTTACACACCGGGCCTGGTTCCGATACGGAATGGCTATGATGGCAGCCGGCCCGTTATTGGCCGGGATCGCGAAGAAATCTGGACAGGATTCATCCCTTTCGAAGAGTTGCCTCACGCACGCAACCCGAACTCAGGACAGCTGCTTAACGCAAATAACCGGATTGCCGGCCCGGATTACCCGTATCAACTGGCCACAGAGTGGCCCGAACCGTACCGAGCCAATCGAATTACGAATCAGCTCTCGCGGAACAGCCGCCACGGCTTGCAGGAGATGATCGACCTGCAGAACGACAGCTACTCGCTTATGGCCTTGGACCTGCTGCCGCTGATGCTGGATTTCGAGCCGGATAACAAACTCCTGGAAAGCTCCAGGAAACTGCTGGCCGCTTGGGACGGCAAGATGTCCAGGAACGCCGCCGAGCCCCTGTTGTTCCAGGCCTGGTTGAAGACACTTCAGGACCAATTGTTTGAAGCCCCGCTAGCTCCGCATTTCCAGGAAATGCGGGGCTGGAATCCGCGCGCAGTCAAAACCGTCCTCAAGGAAGACCGAGACTGGTGCCGCGCTCTCGACGAATCCTGTAAGACAATCCTGAAAGACAGTCTTACAGCGGCTTTGACCCTTCTTCAGATCGAGGAACCTGAAGATCTGAGGGAAAAAACCTGGGGGGCGTATCATCGCACCCGAATGAATCATCCCCTTTATGGGCGCCTGCCACTGTTGAATCGCCTGGCCAGCATCGACCTGCCCACGGATGGCGGTGATTTCACCGTCAATCGAGGAACCCCCAGCACAAATGAAGACGGCCTGTTCCGGCACGTCCATGGTCCCGGTCTGCGTACGGTTTTTGACCTGGAGAACCTGGACAATTCCCGCTTCATGGTTGCTACCGGCCAGAGTGGAAACCCCCTGTCCCCCCTGTTCAGCAACTTTGCTGAACCCTGGCGCGACGGGCAGTATGTCAAACTTGTCGCACCGGAGTTAGATCAGGCCGACGTGTTGCGGCTTACTCCACAGTCGACTGAATGAAGAGCCCCCAAAGGAAGGACATGACATGGCCCTCACCCTCCAGGAGATCGAAAAGGCTGCCGAGGGCATTTCCGGGGAAATCGTCCGCACTCCGGTGGTGCCGGCTGCCCGCTTGAGTGAAACACTCGGTTGCGACCTGCATTTGAAACTGGAGAACCTGCAATATACAGGATCCTTCAAGGATCGCGGTGCCTGTTGGAAGCTGTTGAATCTCGAGCCTGGACAGAGTCGTTATGGCGTTATTGCCATGTCAGCCGGCAATCACGCCCAGGGCGTTGCCTATCATGCCAAGAGACTGGGCATCCCGGCCACCATCGTGATGCCCGAATTCGCCCCCTTTTCGAAAGTTGAACGCACACGTTCCTATGGGGCCAAGGTTGTCCAGACAGGCGAAACCATCGACGCTTCGGCCCAGGCAGCACGTGAAATCGCCGAAGCCGAGAATCTGGCGATCGTCCATCCTTACGACGATCCCTTCATTATCGCGGGCCAGGGCACGATTGGTCTGGAGCTGATGACGGACCTTCGTGACGCGGACTGTGTCGTGGTCCCTATTGGCGGGGGCGGGCTCATCTCCGGAATTGCCTCGGCCATCAAGGCGATTAATCCCACCGTCGAGATTATCGGAGTCGAGACCGAACTGTTTCCTTCCATGTACCAGGCCCTGCATGACCTCCCCCCCTCTTCGGGCGGAACAACCCTGGCGGATGGCATAGCGGTCAAGTCGCCGGGCAAACTGACCCGCAGCATCATCGACGAACTGGTCTCGGATATTCTTCTTGTCGATGAAGCCTCCCTGGAAACCGCCGTCCATTACCTGGTGGAGCGACAGAAGATCGTTGCCGAGGGCGCCGGGGCAGCTGGAGTTGCTGCCCTTTTTGCCTATCCCGAACGCTTCCGCGGACGCAGGGTCACATCAATCATCTGTGGCGGTAATATTGACGTACGCCTGCTCTCCGGCGTGCTTGCAAGAGGCCTCATCCGCGATGGGCGTGTCGTTCGCCTGCGCATAGAGATTGTTGACCAGCCAGGTCAACTGGCCCGCTTGTCCGAAATCATAGGTGCGGCTGGCGGCAATATCATCGAGGTCTATCACCAGAGGCTCTTTGCCGATGTACCGGCCAAGCGAGCGGACGTAGATGTGGTCGTTGAGACCCGCAACATCGATCATGTGCAGGAAATCATTTCCGCACTGAAAACTGCCGGATTCGAGGGACGCGCACTTTCGACACGCTCGGTGGACGGGGGCTTCTAATTGGACTGCCCCACCTCAATCGTATCCTTTATGGGGCCGTTGGTGAAATGCCATCGCACTCCCATATATGATGTGGAAGCCAATTCTAGCCGGCCAAGGGAGAGAACTCATGAGCCTGGACAAGGACAAAAAACCCAAGGAACCCGCGAACGAGAACGAGGATCCGAAGGAAGAAGATGAAGAGGAGGATCTGGACGAAGCCCTCGACGAGAGCTTTCCAGCCAGTGACCCGATTTCACCCACCCGTCCTGACAAGAGCTGAGAGCAAACAGCTTTACGGCAGGTATGTGACAGCTTTCGGAACAAGCTGCAGGAGAGTGTCATGATGACAAAGTTCTACCTACCAACCCTGATGGCCGCTGTCCTGGCCATTACCATGTCCGCTGCTCCTGTCGCTGCACAAGGTAATAGCCAAGGCAAGGGGCCACCGACGGGCAAGGGTGCCGGTGCCAAGCAGGAACGCTCGGCACATGACGGTGGCGATGCAGGGGACAGGCTGATCGATGCAGCCTTCTCTGCTGTCGAGATTTCCCTGATTCAGGAGTATTTCGGCACCCATCAATATCAGACTTCGTCACTGCCACCCGGGATCGCCAAGAACCTGGCGCGTGGGAAACCCCTACCGCCCGGAATAGCGAAAAAGGCACTGCCTGGTGACCTTCAGGGCCGCCTGCCGGGACGGCATGGCTATGACCGCATCATCGCCGGCAATGACGTGCTTCTGGTTAAGGCCGCAACAGGGGTCATTGTCGATATCCTGAGAGGTGCCCTCTAACTGATGGATGGATAGACCCTCTAGGCACTTCCGGATAACAAGCTGGTGCCTTGGGCAAGCAGCCTTTCACAGACAAGCCGCATCTCCTGATCGCTTCGACGTAGAGATGCACAGAGATTGGCAGCCAGCGGAATGGATGGGCTTGCATCAACGAGCAGGTTGAGAGCTGTCCTTCCGCCAATCAGAATATCCTGCAACACCGCAGGACTGAAGGCGCCGACAGGCTCAAGAAGCGGAAAGCCCAGGATATTGTACTGGGCAGTCAGGAACTTAGGGCCAAGGATCTGTGGAGGCACGCCGCCTGCGACCCGCTCCATGATCAGCAGACAGGCGTGGATGTAGAAATCCAGGAAAGGATTGTCACGCTGAAACAAACAGACGGCGTTGTGAACATTGCGGTAGGCTTTCAGGCCACCTGAGGTTCTTTCCTGTATCCAGACTTCACGTCCAAAGGCATAGCCAGGACTGTCAGCGGAAATTTCGAGACGGAGCGCTTGTGGCTCGAACACAAGGGTATCAGCATCCAGCCAGATGACCTGATCGACACCCTCTTCCAGGATTTCACGCGCGACAATCAGGCGTCCCAGATCAGCTACAATCTGGTTCCGCCCCTCTGTCTTGCCTACCACCCAGCTGGGCACATGTGCGAGCAGCTCATCCCCCAGGAAGCGGTATTCATGCCCCTGATGAGCAGCCCAGGAGTGCACGCTTTCAAGGCAGAGTTCTATCCACTCCGGTCGCCCCTCATCTCGATAGGATTGAAAGACCACCGAATTCAAAAGACCACCGAATTCATCTGCATTTATCCGCTTTTCGGCAAAGGACCCGGCCGGTATGGACCTTCTGAAAAATGGTGACCCCGGCAGGATTTGAACCTGCGACCTAGTGCTTAGAAGGCACTTGCTCTATCCAGCTGAGCTACGGGGTCCTCAGTAGCCACTCCGGCAAGTCAGTGCGTCCAGCGCAGCAGGCGAGAGTACTTGAAGTTGTCCGCATAGGCCTTGGGATGAATCTCACGTTCATGCTGGTGGTCAACTGTATACATGTAGCCCTTTCCACGGGCGTACTCTTCGGCTTCTTCGCGCGTATCGAACCAGATTCGCAGCTGCTGGCGCGTGTCTCGCGAGGAACTCCATCCCATGAGCGGCTCTATGGACGAGGACTCCTGTGGCTCGAATTCCAGAACCCAGCGCTTGGTCAGTGCACGACCGGACTGCATTGCCGTCTTGGGCATCTGATAGATACGCACCTGCATCGCTATCCCTCGTCTGTACCTGCTTCCGCCAAAGCCACTCAAAGCCGGCCCTGCGCGGAGTGAAACCTGGTCGGGGCGGCAGGATTTGAACCTGCGACCCTCTGCTCCCAAAGCAGATGCGCTACCAGACTGCGCTACGCCCCGATCCGATGAGCCGCAAATTATGCGTTCGCAAGGTGGCTGGCAAGCACGAGACTCATCTTTTGCTCGATGCAGCAGCCTTTTCCACGGAGCCGTTTTGGGATAAACCCCCAAAGCAATAGGAGCTTCAGGACAATCATGAACGATCAGGCCACCGAGCAAACCACAGGCACACCCCTGCCCCCGGAGATTGACCGCAGGCGGACCTTTGCCATCATCTCGCACCCGGACGCAGGCAAGACCACACTTACGGAGAAACTGCTGCTGTTTGGCGGCGCGATCCAGATGGCGGGCGCGGTCAAGGCTCGTGGCGCACAGAGGCGCGGCGCGCACTCCGACTGGATGAAAGTGGAACGCGAACGCGGTATCTCTGTGGGCACCTCCGTGATGACCTACGACTATGGAGACAACACCTTCAACCTGCTCGATACCCCGGGCCACGAAGATTTCTCCGAGGACACCTACCGCACCCTCACAGCCGTCGATTCCGCCGTCATGGTGCTGGATGCCGCCAAGGGCATCGAGGCCCAGACCTTGAAGCTGTTCGAAGTCTGCCGACTTCGGAATGTTCCCATCATAACCTTCATCAACAAGCTGGATCGTGAAAGCCGAGACCCCTTCGAGCTGCTTGAGGAAATCGAGGAAAAGCTGGCTCTGTCCGTCACGCCTGCAAGCTGGCCGATCGGCATGGGGCGACACTTCAAGGGCTGTTATGACCTGTTCAAGGACCAGCTGATCCTGATCGAGCGCAGCAAGGAGGAAAAACCGGACGAGGGCGAATCCTGCAAGGGTGTCGACGACCCGAAGCTGGATGAGCTGCTGCCAGCGGACACCTTGGCCGAATTCCGCGAGGGCGTTGAAATGGCCCGCGGGCTCTGCCCCGAGTTCGACCTCCAGGAATATCTGGGCGGACATCAGACGCCCGTCTACTTTGGAAGCGCCATCAACAATTTCGGCGTTCGTGAACTGCTTGAGGGTGTGGGGCGCCTGGCCCCGCCCCCACGGCCGCAGGTCGCGTCCGAACGCATGGTTCAGCCTTCCGATCCAAAGGTGTCCGGCTTTGTCTTCAAGATCCAGGCGAACATGGATCCGAAGCATCGCGACCGAATAGCCTTCGTGCGCCTTGCTTCCGGCCACTTCAAGCGTGGCCTCAAGATGAAGCAGGTACGTACCGGAAAAACCCTGAATATCCATAACCCCCTGCTGTTTCTCGCACGGGATAGAGAGTTGGCGGAAGAGGCTTGGGCCGGCGATGTCATCGGCATTCCCAATCACGGGAACCTGCATCTTGGTGAAAGCCTGACCGAAGGCGAGGAACTGCACTTCAAGGGCTTGCCGGCCTTCGCCCCCGAACTCCTGCAGAAAGTCCGTCCAAAGGACCCCATGAAGGCCAAGCATCTTGGCCGTGCCCTGCAGCAACTCGCCGAGGAAGGGGCGGCACGTGTCTTCAAACCGATGATGGGGGCGGACTGGATCGTCGGAGTCGTCGGTTCACTTCAGTTCGACGTCATGGCGGATCGTATACGCACCGAATATGACATCCCGGTTATCTTCGAACCCACAATCTATTTCACAGCCCGCTGGCTGGAAGCCGACACGCCCGCCGAGTTGAAGGGTTTCGTCGACTCCAATCGTGCAAACGTGGCTGAGGATCACGAAGGCGAACTCGTATTCATGGCACGCAATGCCTGGCACCTTCAGGATGCACAGGAGAGCAACCCAGCCTTGCGGTTCCTGGCCACACGCGACGGAACAGTTTGAGTGTCCGGGGCTGGCTGTAACGATAATCCTTGAATGTAGTAGGAAAAGCTCAAGGAGACAGAGATGTCCACCGAACACATCCAGGTCACGCCTGAACTCTTTGCCTACATGAGAAGCGTCTCATTGCGAGAAACAGAGTTGAGGCGAGCCCTGCGCGAGGAAACCGCGGAACTGCCAGATTCGCAGATGCAGATCATGCCGGAACAGGGTCAATTCATGGCTCTGTTGTTGCAGCTCATGAAGGCAAGGCGTGGCCTGGAGGTCGGAACCTTCACGGGATATAGCGCTCTTTGTTTTGCAGAAGCCTTGCCCGATGACGGTCTGATCGTCTGCTGTGATGTCAGTGCGGAGTATACGGCCATCGCCCAACGGTACTGGGAGAAGTCCGGGCTGCGCCACAAGATGGATCTGCGTCTTGCGCCCGCCTTGGAAACCCTGGACCAACTTCTTCAGGATGGTCAGAAGGCTTCCTATGATTTCTGTTTCCTGGATGCCGACAAGGAGAACTATTCAGAGTATTACGAGAAGGCATTGATACTGCTGCGCCCGGGCGGACTTCTGATGGCCGACAATGTGCTCTGGAGTGGTCGTGTCGCAGGAACGTCAGACGATGAAAGCGCTTCCACGAGTGCCCTCAAGGACTTCAATCAAAAACTTGCGACAGATCAGAGGGTCGCTTTGTCCATGCTGCCACTGGCGGATGGCCTGACACTGGCCATCAAGAAATAACCCTGTACAAGCTTATTCAAAGGCCGGGTGGTGAACCCTGTCGCCTTTGGCAATGCCCAGCCGTTCGCTAACGCCCGCATTAATTTCCAGAACAGCTTTGGCCCGTCCACCCGAAGGAATCGACTGAGTTGATTCAGGCACGGTACGATGGGCAATTCGTATAATCTCCCCGCTTTCATCGATGAAGATCATATCCAGTGGGATAAAGGTATTCTTCATCCACATGGATATGCGCTGCGACCGAGGATAAATGAACAACATGCCTGTGCCTTCATCCAGAGTGCGTCTGTACATCAGCCCCTGTGCCCGTTCGGCATTTGTTGTGGCCAGTTCCACCTGAAAATCGTGCTTTTCACCAGTTTCCGTTTCTATAGACAGAAACTCTTCTTCCTGCGCCTGCGAAAGAGCCACATCTCCAACCGGAAGAGTGACTAAGTAGAACAAAAAAAACAGATAGTACATTCTTTTCATTGGTTATTCCTATGAAAGTACGGCTTGTGCTGCAGTCTTGACCTCGTCACGTATCGCACCATAGCGCGGTCGGTCGGCGAGCGTATCATACCAGCTTGGCGGCGGATTTTTCCCCCAACTATGACGCCATGTCAGACCCGTTAGAATAGCCCGAGCCTGCTCCGGCAGGAGGTCGGGAACTTCAAATCCGTTCAGGGTTGCCCACACACCACTCCAGGCGCGCGCGACTGACCAGGGATTGTATCCGCCGCCCCCCAGCACCAACAGCTTTCGCGTCATCAATCGCAAGTTGGCCACCGTATTCCAGAGGGAAAGGTTGGAGAGGCCGAGACGACTGAGCGGATCTTCGTACAAGGCATCGGCGCCACACTGCAGCACGATGACCTCGGGATCCATGCGCTCTATCAAGGGCAAAACAGCAGATTCCAGAAGAAAGGCAAATTCACTGTCGTTGAAGCCTTCGGGTACTGGAATGTTCCTCGCATGTCCCAAAGCTCTGTCCTGCAGGCTTCCCGGCCCCGTGGCAGGATCCCCCCTGTTCATGGGCCATCGACTGGCTTCATGGATGGAAAGCGTGAAAACCCGCTCATCGTCATGGAAGGCATCCTGCACACCATCGCCATGATGCGCATCGATATCCAGGTAGAAGACAGATACTGCCCCTTGGTCGAGAAGGCTCAAGATCCCGAGCACCGGATCGTTGAAATAACAGAATCCGCTCGCATGATCGCTCCGGCCATGGTGCGTACCACCGGCCGGACTGTGCACCGGGGTTTCGTTCAGTACCCAGTCAGCAGCGGCAATCGAAGCACCGCAGGCTGTTGCCGGCCGGCTGAATATCTCTGGGAAGACCGGATTTCCATTTACCCCCAGTCCATAGCGCTGTTTGATCTCGTCACTACAGTGCTGAGTCTTTTCGGCCTGCTGAACCGCGGCAATATAGTCCGGGTGATGGAAACGGGCGAGTTGCTCGGGCGTGGCCCGTGGGCTGTCGATATAGACTGCATCCGGTAACCAGCCAAGCGCCCTGCAGAGATCAATACAGGTGGATACGCGCGGAATGGCCAGCGGATGGAGACGGCCATAACTTGATTTACGGTATATTTCACTGCCAATGAAACGTGGCGCGATCTGTCTGGACATCATCTCTCTTTTTAACCCGTCACATCCGCAAAACAAACGAACCACTTGGCATATCACTGGGCTCCGGGCATAGTGCCCATCGTATCACCGGGGGAGCCGTAACGGCTGAGAGGCACCGCTAAGGTGCGACCCCAGAACCTGAACCGGTTCATGCCGGCGTAGGAAGTGTGTCTCTTCATGTCTGCATCTGCCATATCGCTCGAGGGAATCAGCTTGTCCTACAAGGGGCAACCGCTGTTCCAGGACTTTAACCTTGAGCTTCCAGCCGGTTTGACAAGCTGTCTTCTCGGGCCCTCTGGTGTCGGGAAGAGCAGCTTGCTGCGCGTTATAGCCGGCCTGGAAAGAGGCGCAAGTGGAGTGGTGTCACGGGAAAACCGGAGTCCACTCACCGGAAAGCTGGCCTATATGGCGCAACAGGACTTGCTGCTGCCCTGGCTGCAACTCATGGACAATGTGGTGCTTCCCGATCGCTTGGCAGGACGGGAAGTCGACATGAAGCGCGCCAGACGCCTTCTTCAATTGGTTGGCTTGGACGGACATGAAGCAAAACTTCCATCAGCCCTGTCCGGAGGCATGCGTCAAAGGGCTGCGCTTGCACGCACCCTTTATCAGGATCGCGAGGTGATCCTGATGGACGAGCCATTTTCCTCCGTTGATTCCATAACACGCCTGGAACTTCAGGAACTGACCGCCGAACTCCTGCGCGACAGAACAGTCCTCCTGGTCACCCACGACCCGTTCGAGGCGTTGCGAATTGGTCACCGCCTGATCGTACTTGCCGGACAACCGGTTCATATAGCTGAGCAGGTCGATCTCGTGCAGGCTCCTCCACGAGATATAGGCAGTCCGGAAATAACGAGCCTGCACAAGCAATTGATAGACAGTCTTCGCGGAGTGCGTCAGAACTTGCCAGCAGCGAGCCTGACCTCATGAAAGCGACCCAGTTCGGGCCAAAACTGAGGCCATTGGGGATTCTCATAGGCCTGCTCTTACTGTGGCAGGCCCTGGTCTGGGTCACAGGCGCACCTGCATATATTCTTCCGGCGCCTGGTCAGGTCGGAGTTGTCCTGCTCGAGCGTTGGAACAGCCTTGCCTTCCATGCAGG
This sequence comes from Fodinicurvata fenggangensis DSM 21160, assembly GCF_000686045.1. Classification (GTDB taxonomy): domain Bacteria; phylum Pseudomonadota; class Alphaproteobacteria; order Kiloniellales; family DSM-21159; genus Fodinicurvata; species Fodinicurvata fenggangensis. The sequence continues at coordinate 288,401 of NZ_JMLV01000001.1, read as the reverse complement.
CGTAACCCTTGTAGAAATCCTTTTGGGCTTCCTCATCGGAAGCCTTGTCGGGGTTTTCTCGGCACTGATGATTGCGATCTTTCAACCGTTGCGGTCCTGGCTGCTTCCTCTGCTTGTCATGAGCCAGGCCATCCCCGTGTTCGCCTTGGCGCCCGTTCTGGTTCTCTGGCTAGGCTATGGCATGGCCAGCAAGATTGCCATGGCCAGCCTGATCATCTTCTTCCCGGTCACAACATCCTTCCATGATGGATTGCAGCGCACAGAAACAGGTTGGCTGGATCTTGCCCAGACTTGTGGCGCATCAAAATGGGCCACCTTTCGTCATGTTCGTATACCGGCCGCCTTGCCAGCCTTGGCATCCGGGCTGCGCGTTGCGGCAGCCGTCGCCCCTATAGGCGCCATCATTGGTGAATGGGTTGGCTCCAGTGCCGGACTGGGACATCTGATGTTGAATGCCAATGCGCGCATGCAGATCGATGTCATGTTTGCTGCCCTCACTGTTCTGGCCGCCCTGGCCCTCCTGCTCTACTTCTTGACCGACCGGTTCTGTCGCTGGTTATTGCCCTGGTCACCGGAAGCAGGTGGCAATTCCTGATAGCCCCATGAGTGCACGCTGACAGGGCAAAAAACGTATGGCGATGTACGGGTTTTCTTGATTCCGTCGCGCGTGTCACTAATCTGGCGCGGCACTTCATGGCGGCTAGGCCGTCCGGATCGAACGCTTTGTGCTTGCAGGGGGAGCATGAATCTCGCACTGATTGTCTTATTGCCCTTCATCGGCGCCTTGTTCCCGGCCTTCCTGATTCGTTCCGGCCGCAATGCCTGCGCCTATGGCACCGGAGTCTTCACGCTCGTGGCCTTTATCCTGCTGCTGGTTCAGGCGCCTGCTGTCTTTTCCGGCCAGGTAATTCAAGCCCGATTTGAGTGGCTCCCGCAGCTCGGCCTGAACGTGAATTTCTTCCTCGATGGCCTGGGATTCCTGTTCGCCCTGCTGATCCTGGGTATCGGGCTGCTTATCATACTCTATGCCCGCTTCTACCTAAGCCATAACGACCCGATGGGGCGCTTTTACGTTTATCTGATGCTCTTCCAGGGAGCGATGGTCGGGATTGTGCTCTCCGACAACATCCTGTTGCTCCTCATCTTCTGGGAATTGACCAGCCTGAGTTCCTTCCTGCTTATCGGTTACTGGCGCCATCTGCCCGAAGCGCGCCAGGGGGCGCGAATGGCTCTGGCTGTAACCGGCGGGGGCGGCCTGGCTCTGATAGGTGGCATGATCCTGCTGGGACAGATTGCCGGCTCCTATGACCTGAGCGAGATACTGCAGGCTGGGGACCAGATTCGTAGCTCAAGCCTCTATATCCCAGCCCTTCTGCTCATCCTGACGGGTGCATTTGCCAAGTCTGCGCAGTTTCCCCTGCACTTCTGGTTGCCGCACGCCATGGCAGCTCCAACGCCTGTCAGCGCCTATTTGCACTCTGCGACCATGGTCAAGGCCGGCGTATTCCTGCTGGCCCGCGTCTGGCCCGCGCTTTCCGGAACGCCCGAGTGGTTCTACATCGTGACCAGCTTCGGCCTCGTCACCATGATCATCTCGGCCTGGATTGCAATCTTCAAGGATGACCTCAAGGGCCTGCTTGCTTTCTCGACGGTCAGCCATCTGGGGCTGATCACCATGCTGTTCGGTTTCGGGACACCCCTGGCAGCGATGGCAGGCGTCTTCCACATCCTCAATCACGCCACTTTCAAAGCCGCACTCTTCATGAGCGCCGGCATCGTCGACCATGAAGCGCATACACGCGACATCCGGCGTTTGGGCGGATTGCTTTTTCTTATGCCGATTACGGCAACCCTGGCCCTGGTCGCGGCAGCGTCGATGGCAGGCATCCCCTTGTTGAACGGCTTCATTTCCAAGGAAATGATGCTGGAGGAGGCCGTGCATACCACCTACCTGGGGCAGGATTGGATACTTCCTGTCTTCGCAACGCTCGGCGCCCTGTTTTCCGTCGCCTATGCAGCCCGCTTTGCCTTTCATACCTTTCTTGGCCCTGTCCGGGACGATTACCCGCACAAGCCGCATGATCCGCCGTTTGGCATGTGGCTTCCCGTGTTCATCCTGGTTTCCCTGGTTGTGCTGATTGGCCTTCTACCGGGGTTGATTGCCGAACCTCTGGTCAAGATCACCACGGATGCCGTGACCGGTGGGAATACGCCGGACTATCATCTGTCGATCTGGCACGGTTTCACGCCCGCCCTGTTCATGAGCATGATTGCATTGGCTGGCGGCCTGACCCTCATGGCTCTTTACCTTCCCGCCAAATCCTTCCGCGAACGCTTCCCACGGCCGGAAGCCAAGGTAATATTTGAAGCTATCATCGAGGCCATAGCCAAGGTCAGCGGGCAGATCACGGCCCTTGCACATAACGGCTCACTGCAGCGTTATCTGGCCGTGATGGTTTCAGCCATCATTGCCGTCGGTTTTGCGGGCTATCTGGGAAGCACACCACTGGGTGCCGGAGAGCGGGCGATGGTGCCGGTCAATTGGCCCGGGCTTGTGGCCTGGGTGCTGCTGGTCGCAGCCCTCGGCGCCACATTGATGTACCACCACCACCGGCTGTTTTCCCTGATTCTTATCGGTGTTGTCGGTATGGTGGTTTCGCTTACCTTCTTCTACTTCTCGGCGCCTGATCTGGCCCTGACGCAGATATCCGTCGAGGTCGTGACCGTGGTCCTGATGCTGCTGGCCCTGAATTTCCTGCCCAAGGAGACCCCACGCGAAAGCTCAAGTTTGCGAAAACTCAGGGATCTGGTTCTTTCCGGACTGGCGGGCCTGGGGGTTGCGGGTCTGGTCTATGCCGTGACCACCCGTGGCTTCGAAAGCATCTCGGACTACCATCTGGCAGAATCCAAGCCGGGCGGCGGCGGCACCAATGTCGTGAACGTCATCCTGGTCGACTTCAGGGGTTTCGACACCTTTGGCGAAATCATCGTACTGGGTATTGCGGCCCTGGCCATCTATGCACTCCTAGACAGTGCCCTGCATGGCGCTGCTCAGCGACGCCTGTCCAAGTGGGTCCCCGAGGGAGTGCGTGCCATGGATCCGCATCCCTTCATCCTGGTAATTGCAACACGTGTCCTTCTGCCACTCGCGTTGATGGTCGGTGTGTATATCTTCCTGCGTGGTCACAACCAGCCGGGTGGTGGGTTCATTGCCGGTCTTGTGGTTTCCATCGCACTTCTCATGCAATACATGGCCAGCGGATTTTCCTGGGCACAACACAGGCTTAAGCTCGATTATCACGGCCTGATTGGAGCTGGTGTCCTGGCGGCGGGCTTGACCGGTGTTGGGGCCTGGTTTGCCGGGCGCCCCTTCCTGACCAGTGACTATACCTATGTACATCTGCCGGTGATCGGCGAGTTCGAATTGGCGACGGCCCTGGGCTTCGACGTTGGAGTCTTCCTGACCGTTGTCGGTGCCGTCATGGTGGCCCTGGCCAATCTGTCGCGTGTTGGCAGGCGTGCGGATGCGGCCTACGAGGCTCAGGAACAAGCAACCGATGGAAAGGAGGCCTGATTCATGGAAATGCTCGTGTCTTCCGGGATCGGGCTGATCGCCGCCTGCGGCGTCTACCTTCTATTACGTGGACGGACCTTTCCGGTCATCCTTGGTCTGACACTGCTGTCCCATGCCGTGAATCTCGTGCTGTTCTCGATGGGGCGCCTGAACGTTGGCCTGCCCCCAATCATATCCAAGGATGCGACAGGCTATGCCGACCCCCTGCCCCAGGCACTCGTCCTGACAGCGATTGTTATCGCGTTCGGTATGACGGCGCTTGCCGTGGTGCTGGCATTGCGCGGATATCTTGAGACAGGTGAAGACAGCATCAACGCAACCAGGTCAGAAACCGCGGAGCAGCGGGACCCCTCATGACACACTGGACCATTCTCCCCATTGTTGTGCCTGCTCTGACTGCGGCACTGATTGTCTTGCTGGCACGTCAGGACCTGGTCTTGCAACGCTTCCTGTCGGTCCTGTCTGCGCTTGCGGTATTCGTGATTTCCGTAGGCCTGGTCGTTCATGCCACGGGCAATCCGCCCTACAGTTACGAACTTGGCAACTGGCCGGCTCCCTTCGGCATTGTCCTGGTTCTGGATCGACTGTCGGCAGCCATGGTCCTGGTCACCATGCTGCTGGTCCTAGCTGTCCTGATCTACAGCTTTGCCGGCTGGGACAAGCGAGGCAGACACTTCCACGCCCTCTTCCAGTTCCAGATCATGGGGATCAACGGAGCTTTCCTGACAGGCGATCTTTTCAACCTCTTCGTCTTCTTCGAGGTGCTGCTGATTGCCTCCTACGGCTTGATGCTACACGGCAGCGGCGCAACACGTCTCAAGTCCGGCATGCAGTATGTCGTCGTCAATCTTATGGGCTCCTCGCTGTTCCTCGTGGCAATGGCCCTGCTGTATGGCGTGACTGGAACGCTGAACATGGCCGACCTGGCACTGCGTGTGGGCCAGGTCGAAAGTGGTAACCTGGCACTTGTCCAGGTTGGTGCACTTTTGCTTCTCACGGTCTTCGCCATCAAGGCAGCCCTTGTGCCACTGCATTTCTGGCTGCCTGCGACATACGCAGCTGCAGCTGCTCCCGTTGCGGCACTGTTTGCGATCATGACCAAGGTGGGGGGCTACTCGATCCTGAGAGTCTACACACTTATCTTTGGTGAGCATGCAGGCGACATCGCCTGGATTGCCCAGGACTGGATCATGCCGGCTGCCCTCGTGACCCTTGTCGTGGGAATGTTCGGCGTTATGGCCGGCCGTTCCCTGCGTGATCTGATATGCTTTTCCGTTATCGGCTCAATGGGCACACTGATGGTGGCCTTTGCCCTTTTCAACGAAGCGGCCGTTTCGGCAGGCCTCTATTACATGGTGCACAGCACCTTCATCGCCGGCGCGCTCTTCCTCATAGCCGAGATGGTCATCAATGGCCGCAGCGACGGCCAGGATACACTGGCTTTCGGCTTGCCGTTGCACCGAGAGGCCCTGCTGTCAGGACTGTTCTTCCTGGCGGCAATCGGCATGGTCGGCATGCCACCCCTCAGTGGATTTGTCGGAAAGCTGCTGATACTCGACGGTGCCACCGGCACACCCTATGTCGCATGGATCTGGGTCGTGATCCTTTCGACCAGCCTGTTCAATATCATAGGCTTTTCACGCGCTGGCAGCATACTGTTCTGGAAAAGCCAGGCAGAGGCAGCTTCCCAGTCAGGTCCATCCGTTCCCATGGAAAGCGTGAGCCGAAAGGATAACGGGCATGGTCCCGAAAGCGGACTTGGCATTTCGTCCGCGGCATTCCTGTTGGGGCTGATCGGACTGCTGACAGCCTTCTCAGGCCCCGTCAGCCAGTATTTTGATACAACGGCTGCACAGCTTCTGGATGGTCGCCCTTATATAGAAGCCGTCCTGGGAAGCGATGCACTTGTCGAATCCGGGTTTGGCAGTTCGCCCGAGGCTGACGGTATGGAAGATGGCCTTGGCGAGGAAGGAGACATGCAATGATACGCAAGGTCTTTCCTCATCCCATCATGACCGCGGTATTGACCCTGGTCTGGATGATGTTGATGAACGCCTTTACCCCGGCCACCTTCGTGCTGGGGCTAATATTGGGCATTATACTTCCCATCCTGACCAGCTGTTTCTGGCCGGACAGGCCGACCATCCGCAATCCCTTGAAGGTTGCCGAATACATAATTGTTGTTCTCTACGATATTGTCGTTGCGAATGTACAGGTTGCTTACCTGATCCTCTTTCGCCGGAATCGCGATTTGCGTTCACGCTTTTTCACGGTTCCCCTGGAAATCCGCACACCGGAAGCTATCGCCATCCTTGCTGGCACGATTACGATGACACCAGGAACTGTCAGCAGCGACATCTCGACAGATGGCAAGAGTCTTCTCGTCCATGGCCTGAATGTCACCGACGAACAGGAAACTGTGACCGGTATCAAGTCCCGCTATGAAAAACGGCTGAAGGACATCTTCGAATGATCGAGTATGCCACTTACTTCGGTTTCATCAGCATAGGCCTGGCCGTGTTGATGAATCTTCATCGCCTGATTGTCGGTCCGGATTCCATCAACAGAATCCTGGCGTTGGACACCTTGACCATCAACACGATTGCCCTGTTCATCCTTTTCGGCATCTGGCAGGGATCGAGCACCAATTTCGAGGCAGCGCTGTTGTTTGCCATGGTCGGCTTCATTACCACGGTCGCCTTCTGCAAGTACCTCCTGCGCGGCGATATCATCGAATAGAAAGTGGGCATGGCAATGGAATTTCTGATTGAGCTGCTGATATCCGCAATGATCGTGGTAGGCGGAGTCTTTGCGCTGGTTGGCTCCTTTGGTCTCAGCAAGTTGCCGGATCTGATGGCTCGCCTGCATGCGCCAACCAAGGCAACGACCCTGGGTATCGGGGGTATGTTGATTGCATCTATTCTCTATTTCGCGTTTATTGAGCGAACGCTTTCTGTTCACGAGCTGCTTATCACGATATTTCTCTTTCTTGTCGCACCGGTAACAGCCTATCTTGTCGCCAAGACCCACCTTCACAAAAACAGGGATCGGCAGGATACGGCGCAGTTCCAGTTACCGCCTCCTGCCGGTACACACAAAGCCGGGTGGGCCACCTTTAACAAAAGTGAAAAGCAAAGCCGGACCGAAATTCGGTAACCCTGTTCTGGCAGCTTGACGAATCACTGGAACAATACTAGAACATCAAGAAAGTTTACGTTTCGTTCTTTTTTAAGTCATTGGCGTCGGAGGCTGCGATGCTCACCAAGAAGCAGCATGAACTCTTGCTTTTCCTGCATCGTCATCTGAATGAGCATGGCGTCTCCCCTTCCTTTGACGAAATGAAGGAAGCGCTTGGGTTGAAGTCCAAGTCTGGAATCCATCGTCTCATAAGTGGCCTGGAAGAGCGCAATTTCATTCGTCGCCTGCCCCACCGGGCCCGGGCGATTGAAATACTGCGCCTGCCAGGCGAATTGAATACAGGCAATGGAAGCTTTTCACCAAGTGTCATAGAAGGCGGACGGCAAAACGCAAATGCTCCGGACGAACTAGCTGCCGATCCTGTGATTGCGGCTGGATCGGGCGGTGCCGATTCGGATCCCGCATCCCTGCCACTCTATGGCAAGATTGCCGCCGGTACGCCCATAGAGGCTTTGCGAGACCCGGACAGCTACACGGAAGTTCCCCATACACTCCTTGGCCATGGCCAATACTATGCGCTTCAGGTTGAAGGCGATTCCATGGTGGATGCCGGTATTCTCGATGGGGACACGGTGATAATCGAGGTCACGGACCAGGCCGCCAATGGTGAAATTGTCGTTGCCCTGGTCGATCGAGAGGAAGTCACCTTGAAGCGCCTGCGCCAGCGCCAAGGAGCTATCGCATTGGAACCCGCCAACACGCACTATGAAACGCGCCTCTTTCCTCCGGACCGTGTCCAGATTCAGGGGCGCTTGGCCGGACTGATCCGTAAGTACTGATTATTCCGGGCGCCCCCGATAAGCAGCCCAAGGCCTGTCGCCCTGCCACTGCCTGACCGTCAGCTGCTCTATACCGTCATCACGCAACCAGAATGCATGACCTCCTTTACGCCAAAGATCGAGGCGTGTGACCAGCGTCTCTTCCTCTATATGCTGTTGGCACATAATGGGAGGATCCTTAGCTGTGATGACCAGATCGGCCGGCTGGCAGTCCTCTGCCATGGCCTGCGTCGTCAGGGGAAAAGCTACCCTCTTGTCTTGCCTGTCATAGAGACACCCCAGATCATCGCAGGCCAACCATTCACCATAATGGCGGCCCTCTTCAGGCCAGACCACGGAACCGTGCTGTGCACGCCTTTCAAGCCATTGGTCGGAAGAAAACCGCGCCTTGCGTCGGTTTGACAGCACCAACAGGTCCTCTGGCCCAGCCACTGCCATCACTTCCATACTCTCCTCAATCAGAATGTCCGGTGGGTTGTGGACTATCGGCGTTGCCAAGCCAGCAAGGAAAACCGGCAATCCGGCAAAACGCCAATTACTACGCCAGAGACACAGCCACAGCCCGCCAGTGACACAGAATGCAAGGCCCCAGGCTGGCATTTGTGGGACAAGCACACGGGCACCCGGCAGAGAAGAGATGTACCCAGCCACAAGCAGGACCAATTCCACGCCCTTGCCCATCAGGGGCAAGACTTCCCCAGCCAGGCCAAACGGATAGGCCAGCAGGACCAGCAGCGCAGCCGGCATCACCCAGAATGCGGTAAGCGGTACGGCCAGAAGATTTGCGAAAAGGCCATAACTTGTCAGTGCATTAAAATGGTAGAGCGCAAAAGGCGCCGTGGCGACGGTTGCTATCACTGTGGTGAGTGCGACACCCAACAGGTAGTGAAACGCGGTTGAAAGGTGTCCCTGATTATTCCGTCCACGATCAGAGAAGACCCTTTGCTCACGGAGGATTTCATAACCAGCGATAAGGCCCGTGACAGCAGCAAATGACATCTGAAAGCTTGCACCGAGCAGGCTCTCGGGAGACAGGACCAATACCAGCAATGCTGCCAGCGCGACCAACCTGAGAGTCAAGGCCGTTCGGTCCAGCAACACAGCGACGAGGACAAGTGAGGTCATAATGAAGGCGCGTTGAGTGGGAATCGTGGCCCCGGCCAGGAAAAGATAGCAGAAAGCAACGATAAGAGCTGAAGCTGCTGCAATCTTCTTCGTTGGCAGACGCAGCGCAATGGCCGGCCAAAGACAGAGGAGAGCACGCAAGGCAAAGAAGGCTGCCCCTGCAATGAGGCCCAGATGTAACCCGGAAATAGCCAGTAGGTGCGCAAGCCCCGAATGACGCATCGCCTGGTTTGTCTCTTCGGATATGGCACCACGCAGCCCAGTCAGCAGTGCTGCCGTGACGGCCCCTGTTTGCGCAGGTAAGCGCGCAACAGTAGTATCGGCCAACCGACGCCGGGAATCGCTCCACCATTGCGCCCAGGCTTCCAGGGGTGTCCTCCAGCTGTCCTGCTCAGCACCCGCTGAACGCTGTCCAATAAGGTCTGGAGCTCCATAGGTAAACCCGACCGCACCAATTTTCTGGAAGTAAGCCACGCGCGAAAAGTCGTAGTCTCCGGGAACAGCCGGTGGAGGCGGCGGCGCCAGTGACGCCAGAGCTTCAATTCTCTGGCCCGCTTCCAACTCTGGGACTTCACCACGACTGACCAAGCGCAGGAAATGCGGATACCTTTTATTTTCAATTCCTTCAATGTTTTCTGGACGCAGAAGCAGCCTAACACCGCCTGCTACAGGCTCTGAAGAGACCACTTCTGCAACCAAGCTAACAGCGCTCAGCTCCTCCTGCAGAACCGGAGCAGCGACCTGATGGGTCCGGAATTGAGCAAGATGAAATCCGCCCACGAATGTCAGGAGAATGACAAGGGGGTAGAGTATGCCCCATTGGCAACGCCATGCCAAAAACAGGGGGACGAGAACAGTTGGAAATGTTGCCAGAAAAAGCAGCGGGACAGGCTCTGTTGGTAGTGAAAAATATCCGACAACGCCGCCACCCAGGCAAACAATGCACCATAGCCCCCAGCGATCCCGCTCGCTCTCCACCCAATCACCTAGCAGCAGCACCTCCCAAGCCCCCAGAGGATCTTCCTGGAAAGAAACAAAGCTTTTAATAAATTGCCCCTCAAAGCAACTATAATATGCATTCCTGACATAACACCATCTCGGTCCCTGCGTAGGTCATGCTGCTGCGTGCGTCGCCAGAACAGATGTGCTAGATAGCGCCCACAGCAGTTTCAGCAGCTTTGCCTAGCACTGAGAAAAGGATCTCGGAAAAACGCATGACAGTGGTGACACGCTTTGCCCCCTCTCCCACCGGTTTCCTGCATATCGGTGGGGCGCGAACGGCCTTGTTCAACTGGCTATATGCACGCCACCATGGTGGTGTCTTTCGTCTGCGCATCGAAGACACGGACCGCAAGAGATCTACCGATGACGCCATTCAGGCTATCGTGGACGGACTTGAATGGCTGGGCCTAGATTGGGACGAAGAGACCGTTTTCCAGTCCGCGCGTTCAGAGCGTCATGCAGAAGTTGCTCGTAGCCTGCTCGGAACAGGACAGGCCTACTACTGCTATGCCTCTCAGGAAGAACTGGAGGAGATGCGGCAAACGGCCAAGAAGGAAGGCCGGCCCATGCGCTATGATGGGCGCTGGCGCGATCGTGATTCCTCAGAGGCACCACAAGGCGTGGATCCGGTTATTCGCTTGAAAGCCCCTCAGGAAGGGGAAACCGAAATCGTCGATCAGGTTCAGGGAACTGTGCGTGTCGCCAATGAACAATTGGACGATATGGTGCTGCTGCGCGCTGACGGATCTCCAACCTACATGCTGTCCGTGGTTGTCGACGACCATGATATGGGGATATCTCACGTCATCAGGGGGGACGATCACCTCACCAACGCTTTCCGCCAAACCCTGCTCTACAGGGCTATAGGCTGGGAGGCCCCGAGTTTTGCGCATATCCCCCTGATACATGGCCCGGACGGGGCAAAGATGTCGAAACGGCATGGCGCTCTGGGAGTGGAAACTTACAGGGAAATGGGCTTCTTGCCCGAGGCCCTTCGAAACTACCTTCTTCGCCTTGGGTGGGGACATGGTGATGACGAAGTGATTTCCACTGAACAAGCTATCGAATGGTTTGATCTGAATGGAGTCGGACGTTCCGCCGCGCGCTTTGACTTCGCAAAGCTCAGCAATCTCAATGGACATTACCTCAGAGAGGCGGAGGATCAACGTCTCGTAGATATCCTCTGTGCAGACTTCTATGGCGAGGTTACCCCCCTTGGCCGGAAGCGATTGCTGGCCGGGATGGCCGGACTGAAGCCACGCGCCAAGACCATGAAGGAGCTGGCTGACTTGGGACAGTTTTACGTTTCCGGGCGCCCGCTGGTTTTCGAGGAAAAGGCACAGAAACTGATTTCCAAAGGGGGCGCCGATCTGATCGCAGCCATCGCAGAAGCGCTACAGAAAGTCGAAAACTGGAACGAAGACGAACTGGAGAAAAGCATAAGAGCGCTTTCCGAACAGCGCGAAATGAAACTAGGAGCCGTTGCGCAGCCATTGCGTGCAGCGCTTACCGGTTCCAGCGTTTCGCCAGGTATCTTCGAGGTTGCCGCGATTCTTGGCCGCGAGGAATCCTTGGGCCGGTTAAGCGACGCACAGGAACAAATGCAAACTTTTAGCATTTCTGCTGATTGATCGGCGCTTGATCCGGACTTATGCTGCGCCGCAAAAGTTCAGGTGGAAATGAATAGACCACAGCCTTTTACAAGGATAGCAAGATGACCAACGCGAACAGTGAAAAAAGCCAGAATTCGGTTACCCTGACCGACAACCAGTCAGGTCAGCAGTGGGAACTGCCGGTCATCGATGGCACTGTCGGCCCGCGCGTCATAGACATACGCAAGCTGTATGGGGAAACGGGCATGTTCACATATGACCCCGGCTTCACCTCGACAGCCTCCTGCGATTCCGAGATCACCTATATTGACGGCGACAAAGGGATCCTTATGCACCGCGGCTATCGGATCGAGGATCTGGCCGAACATTGTGATTTCATGGATGTCTGCCATCTGCTCCTGAACGGCGATCTGCCCGATTCCAAACAGAAGACGAAGTTCGAGCACGACATTACCTATCACACCATGCTCCACGAGCAGATGATCTACTTCTTTCGTGGATTCCGGCGCGATTCCCACCCGATGGCGGTGATGGTAGGTGTGGTCGGTGCCCTCTCCGCCTTCTATCACGATTCAACGGATATTACCGATCCTCACCAGCGCATGGTCGCTTCGCATCGCATGATCGCGAAGATGCCGACTATCGCAGCCATGGCTTACAAGTATTCCGTGGGACAGCCCTTCGTTTATCCGCGCAATGACCTGAGTTACGCGGAAAACTTCCTGAACATGACCTTTTCCGTTCCGGCTGAAGAGTACAAGATCAGCCCGACCCTGGCGCGCGCCATGGATCGCATCTTCATCCTGCATGCCGATCATGAACAGAATGCCTCGACATCGACAGTAAGGCTTGCCGGGTCTTCTGGTGCCAATCCCTTTGCCTGCATTGCATCAGGCATTGCCTCTCTCTGGGGACCGGCACACGGCGGCGCCAATGAAGCGGTTCTGCGCATGCTGCAGGAAATCGGTTCAAAGGACCGAATTCCCGAGTTCATCGAACGCGCCAAGGACAAGAACGATCCCTTCCGCCTGATGGGCTTTGGCCATCGCGTATATAAAAACTATGATCCGCGTGCCAAGGTCATGCAGAAGAGCTGCCATGAAGTCCTGGATGAGCTCGGCATCCGCAAACAGGAACCACTGCTCGATCTGGCCATGGAGCTTGAGCGGATCGCCCTGGAGGATGATTTCTTTGTCGAGAAGAAACTGTTCCCCAATGTGGACTTCTATTCCGGTATCATCCTGAAGGCCATGGGTTTCCCCACCTCCATGTTCACTGCTCTCTTTGCCGTGGCAAGGACAGTAGGCTGGATTGCCCAGTGGAACGAAATGGTTGAGGACCCCAATCACCGCATCAGCCGGCCACGCCAGCTTTATCAGGGCAACACGGGACGCGAGCTGCCGGAGTCTTTCAAGAGCTGAGATTCTGGATAAGCGTCGATACTCAACGCGAAAAGGGCGCCAGATGGCGCCCTTTTCATTTGAACTTCATTCATATCCCATGCAGGAATAATCCCGTTAGTCGTCCTCGCGTATCATGGCACTAAAGCCGGCCTCGGCCGCCACCTGGTCATCCACACGGACCTCGCCTTCGAATTTCCAGACCGGTCCACGATTTCGTACTTTGCTCACATGTATATGCAACTGGTCTCCAGGAACGACAGGGCGCCTGAAGCGTGCTTGTTCGACAGACATGAAATAAACCAGTTTTCCTGCAGCCGCACCTTCAAGAGTTTCCACGACAAGCACGGCCGCTGTCTGAGCCATAGCTTCGACGATCAGGACACCGGGCATGACGGGCTGTCGCGGAAAGTGACCCTGGAAAAAGCCCTCGTTGATAGTAACGTTCTTCAGCCCCAGGGCATGCTTGTCGCGTTCCAGTTCCAGGATACGGTCCACCAGCAGCATGGGATAGCGGTGCGGTATCATCCGCATTACGTCCATCACATCAAAGCTGAGTTCAGGTTTATCCTTGGAAGTTTCGGAACCAGATTCCCGTGAGGCCGTCATGCCAGAAATCCCATAACTTGCCATTTCCTAGAGGACAGCCCGCTTCTTTTGGCGAGCATCCGTGTAATGTGCGTTTGTTACTCTGAATCGACGTCTTCCAGGGACAATGAGACGCTTGGAAGCTCTTCATTCAGACGGGAGATGACTTCTTCCGTGATCTCGAAGTCATCTCCGACAAGCAGAAGCGTGGACTTGGGAATAACCATGTTTGCACTACGCTCGCCGGCAATATCATCCGAAATCTTCACGATGGTGAACTCGACCTCTGCCACAGACTCTGAATAGGCTTCTTCCAGACGTCCCATTTCCGTATTCGCCGAGGATTGGAACTGGCTGAACCTCTGCTCAAGCTGTCCGCGCTTTTCTTCGAAGGCTTCCTGTGAAAGGACCGTGCGTTGCCGGGACAGAGCTTCATCTTCCTCCCGCAAGGACTCTTCCTGCTGCTTGAGGTTCTGCTCCATTTCCGATCGCAGTCCCTCGGCTTCTTCACGCAAGCCTTTCATGGCGTCGGCCTCGCGCATGACCTGCTGCAAGTCGACAACAAGAATCTTCGGTGTCGGCATTTCATCCTGCGCCGAGGCCTGGTTAACCATGCCCAGACTTGCCATGACGGTCATGGCGGATACGACAAAGCCGGCAATGAAAGTGTTTCGAAAGGTCATGTCAGAACTGTGTCCCAAAACTGAAGTTGAATATCTGGGTCTCGTCGTAACTTTCCTTCTGGATGGGGAAGCCTAGATCCACGTTGATCATGCCAAGCGGCGAATCCCATGAAAGGCCCGGACCAACGGAAACACGTATTGAACTGTTATCCCCAATAACATCCGTGTCGTCGTCCACGCCCCAGACGGTACCGACGTCGGAAAACAGGCGACCTCGGACATCGAACTCGTCTGGAAGCCCCAGCGGAAAGATGAACTCGACGGTTCCCTTTGCGAAGTTGTTGCCCCCAAGCGGATCCTTGCTGCCCTCATCCCTTGGCCCAATGCCGCCATAATCGAAGCCCCGAAATTCGTCGGCCCCGAGCTGGAAGCGGTCACTGATGCGCGTGTCCTGGCCCAGGCCATACATCGTGCCACCACGCGCACCCAAGGACAGTGTCCATTCATCCCCCAGCGGGAAGTAATAGCGCCCCCCCACACTGCCCCTGAGGAAACGAACGTTGCCACCCAAGCCCGTGAATTGGGTCGTCAGGTCTGCAATAAAGCCTTCTGTCGGGCGGCGGGAGTTGTTGCGTTTGTCCCAAATCAGGGACTGGCTGATGCTGGAGCGCCAGGAGGCACCCTCTTCCTTCTTGGCAGAGATCGGCGCATCATCATCAACATCATCGATCTCCCGGCGTTCAAGCGTATAGCGCCAGACATTCCGTGTATGTTCCGTCAGGTCATAGCCCGCCCGCAAACTTCCACCTCTGCGCTCCTCCTTGAAGGAGAGTTCGCTGCGATCACGCGTGATGCGGAAAATGTCAAAGCCCGCGGAAATGGGCCGATCCATGAAATAGGGTTCCGTAAAACCAAGATTGAACTCGGACCCTGTACCACCAAGACTGACCGACGCCCGCAGGTCCTGGCCCTGGCCGAGCAGGTTGCGCTCACGCAACTGCACGCTACCCAAGGGACCAACAGCCGTCGAAAAACCCGCACCGAAGGTCAGGTCGCCAGTTGGCTGTTCCTCAACATCGGTCTTGATTATGACCCTGTCTTCAGCAGAGCCATCTTCCGTATCCACCTCGACCGTACGGAAGAAGCCCAGGTCCTCGATACGCTGCCTGGACCTGCGCACGCGGGCGCGATTGAAGGCATCGCCTTCCGCCAATCGAAATTCGCGCCGTACGACTTCGTCAACTGTGCGTACATTGCCTTCGATGTCGATACGTTCCACGAAGATCCTGGGCCCTTCGCCAATCTCGTAGACAATGTCGACGACCTCGTTTTCCCGGTCGGTATTGGCGCGTGGCTGAACATCCACAAAGGCATACCCCATTTCACCAATGCGATCGGTCAATTCCTGGACATCATCTTCCACAGTGGTGGCGTCGTACCAATCTCCCTCCTGTGCGTCGATCAGCCCCTCCACAGCCTCCGGTTCCAGGTCGCGAAGGTTGCTCTCGAGCGTGATCTCACCGAACTCGAAACGGGGCCCCTCTTCGATGGTAAAGGTTATGATGAAGCCCGAGCGATCCGGATTGAGTTCGGCATTGGTGGAAAGCACCTGGAAGTCGGCATAGCCTTCCTCAAGATAAAAGCGCCGCAAGAGTTCTCGATCAAAGGCTAGGCGGTCCGGATCATAGACGTCGGAACTGGACAGGAAACGGTACCACGCCGATTCCCGCGTCGAGATTTCACCCCTTAGGGAAGACCCGGAAAAGGCTTCATTGCCAACGAAATTGATGGATTCCACACCCGTCAAGGGACCCTCGTCGATCTCGTAGACAAGATCGACGCGGTTCTGGTCCAATTCAATTATCTTCGGTTCCACGGTGGCCGCAAAACGCCCCTGGCTGCGATAGATGTCCTGGATCGTCTCGACATCATTCTGAACCTTGGTTCGCGTGTAGACCACGCGGGGACGCAGTTGAACCTCCCTTTGCAGCTCTTCGTCATCGATGCGCTGGTTTCCCTCGAAGGCCAACCGATTGATCATCGGATTCTCGGAAACCGCTACGATCAGGGCACTGCCATCCCGCTGCAGTGTCACATCTTCGAACAAACCGGAATCATAGAGGTTTTTCAGTGATTGATCGAGAGTCAGCGGATCAAAATCATCGCCAGGCTCAACCTGCATGTAACTTTGTACAGACGCAGGGTCGACGCGTTGCGTGCCCTCGATGCGAATCTCTTCAATGATCCCGCCTTCATTGATCGATTGTGCCTGCGTACTGTTCGGCATACCGGTCAAGGCCACGGCTACAACCAGCATCCCCCCGAAGAATAGAGTTCTGAGCCCCACGAAAACCTCCCTAGCCGAATTCGGCAACCAGATCTGCATGCTGTCGCCAGTCCCCTGCTGCGTCACGAGCCTGCAAGAAAATCGAATACACGCAATCTTACCAGATCGTTCCAAGTCACGAATACAAAGAGTGTCAGTACTAGCCCCAGGCCGATTCTAAAACCGATTTCCTGTGCCCTTTCGCCCAGGGGGCGCCCACGTACAGCTTCAAACGCATAGAACAGCAGGTGTCCCCCATCCAGCATGGGTACAGGAAAGAGATTGATTAGGCCAAGGTTTATTGAAAGAACCGCCATGAACCAGAGGACAGACACCATACCGGTATCGGCGACATAACCCGACATTTCGGCAATCCGAACCGGGCCGCCCAGTTCGTCGGTGCTTCGAGATCCCGTTATGATTTGCCCGAGCGCCTTCATCGTAGCTCCGACAAGGCTGACGGTTTCCTCGCCGGCCATCCAAGTGGACTGCAGCAGGCCATAACGCACAAACTCGGTGCCACTGGCCGTGATTCCGAGGCGGGCAACCTCCTGAACATTACCAAAGCCGTCCTCGGCTTCCACAATCTCAGGTGTGACCGTAAGGGTCAGATTCCGACTGTCACGAACAACTTCCATGTCCAGGGGCGCAGAGAGATTCAATTGCACTGCACGCTGAATCTGCTCGAAGCGTTCAACTTCGGATCCGTTGATGGCGACAATGCGATCACCGCTCTGAAGACCGGATTCTGCGGCAGCACTCTCCGGCAAGACCTGCCCTATCACGGGTGGGGTAGTCGGCTGCCCGAAAGTAAAGAAGAAACCGGCCAATACCACCAGGGCAAAGAGGAAATTCGCCACTGGCCCGGCCGAAACGATCCAAACGCGTTGTGCCAAGGACTTGTGATGAAAGGAGACAGCCTTTTCCTCCGGTGTCAGCGGTCGTTCGCGACCGCCCGCCCAGCTTCCCGTTTCTTCACCGGCGCCGACGCCTTGGCCCTGATGATCATCCTGTTGCGCAGAACTCGCGGCCGAACGGCTGGGCGCTGGACGGCTGGTCACGTCCGCGTCACCGAACATCTTGACGTACCCCCCGAGCGGGATCGCACTGAATTTCCAGCGTGTGCCGTGGCGGTCATTCCAGCCGAACAGTTCCGGCCCAAAACCAATGGAAAAGGCATCGATGCGCACACCGCACCATCTGGCCACAAGATAGTGGCCCAACTCATGAACAAAGACCAGGACGGTCAGGATGATCAGGAACGGGATTACAAAGTCACCGATACCGCTTAGGAACTGCATAAAAGAACTTCAACTCCTTGGAGCAAGGTAACTGCCGCGAAGAGCAGGCAGCAGAGGTTGTCTCCTTTTACACCACCTGCAGACCCTTGGGAAAGCGCCGACAGTTGAACTCTTCATTATCGTGCCTCGACCCCTTGTTCCACAGAAAGCTCAGCCCTTGCCCTCATCCGAGCCTCCTGGTCGATTTCCAGAACGGATTCGAAGCTGGACGGTTCCACTGGACGGTAACCATCCAGCACCCGGGCCACCAATTGCGCAATAGCCGTGAACCTCAGGCGACGCTCCAGAAAGGCCTCCACTGCTACTTCATTGGCTGCGTTGAAAACAATGGAGGCTCCCCCCCCTTGCCGCAAGCTGTCGCGCGCCAGACGCAGAGCCGGGAAGCGCACTTCGTCCGGTTGTTCAAACGTCAACTGAGTCATTTCCGTCAAATTGAGAGGGTAAACGTCAGAGCGCATGCGATCGGGCCATGCCAAGGCATGAGCAATGGGAGTTCTCATGTCCGGGTTACCCATCTGGGCCAACAAAGACCCATCCGAATAGCGGACCAGTCCATGTACAATGGACTGCGGATGTATGACAACGGAAACCTTGGTGTCCGGAAGATCAAAGAGATGGACGGCTTCGATCAGTTCCAGGCCCTTGTTCATCATTGTTGCGGAATCAATGGTAATCTTGGCTCCCATTAACCAATTAGGGTGTGCCAACGCTTGCTCAGGCTTGGCCGCTTCCATCTCAGCCGAGCTCCAGTTCCGAAAAGGCCCGCCTGAGGCCGTAAGAACGATTTCCTCGATTTCAGCTACCTGGTCGGCGGCAAAAACCTGAAAAATGGCATTGTGCTCAGAATCAACGGGCAACAGGGTCGCGCCTGACATACGGGCGGCTTCAACAAGAAGCTTCCCGGCACATACCAGGGATTCCTTGTTGGCCAGCGCAACGATAGCACCGCGTCGAACGGCTTCCAGGGTGGCCGGAAGACCCGCAGCACCGACAATCGCAGCCATTACCCAGTCACTGTCACGCGCAGCAGCCTCCACCAGCGCCTCAGGTCCCGCGGCGACCTCTGTATGCGTACCGGCCAGCGCTTCCTTGAGGTCCGCGTAAAGCCGGGGATCACCAATTGCTGCAAAAGCAGCCGAGGTTGCCCTTGCCTGATGCGCAAGATGGTTAACCGACCGATTGGCGCTCAGGGCTTCTACATGGAAGCTTTCCGGATACTGGGAAAGCAACTCCAGTGTACTCTTTCCGACCGAACCGGTCGAACCGAGTATGGAAATGCGCCTTGGTCCGCTTGCTCGGGTCATCCGGTCATCCATCCTTCGAACACTGGCCACTGTAGCAGAATCAGCAAGAAAGGAGAGGCTGTCACCAATCCATCAACACGGTCCAATATACCTCCATGCCCGGGCAACAACCGGCCGCTATCCTTGGCATTAAAGTGCCTCTTGACCAGAGATTCGAGCAGGTCGCCAGCTTGGGCAACGCATGCAAGAAGCATGGCGATCAGAAGAAGAATCAGTGGTCTTTCGTAAGAGAAGAACAGTGCTGCAATCATGCCAACCACACCTGCAAATGCGGCACCCCCCAGCAGGCCCGCCCAGGTCTTGTTAGGACTGATTCCAGGACAAAGTCTTGGCCCACCAATGGTTTTGCCCGCAGCCATAGCAGCCGTATCCGTCGACCAGACAACAAGCAGAAGCCATATCGCCAGCAATCCCCCGCTGTCCGTCCTTGAAGCTATGCTCTGAAAAGCCAGGATGGGCAGAACAGTATAGAGCAAACCGAGTACCAACCATGTCCCGGCGTTACCCGCTATTGCTTTAGGGTTCATTCGTCCAAGGATCAATCCTGCCGCGACTGCAAGGCCGGATACCAACCCTGCCGTTAGCGGTGCAGTGTAAACCCACGATAGAAAACAAAGACCTGCTGTTGAAGTGAATGTGATATGCAGCGCCATCGGTACGGCCTCGGGCAACACGAGATGAGACCATTCCCAAGCCATGACTAGGACCACGAGCAAAAGCAGAAAATTGCTGTAAGGCGCCCCAATCAGGAACACTCCGACCACCAGTGGGATAAGCACCAGTGCCGCCAAGACACGCCGCACCAAATTGGCCATGGCAGAGGATCCCCTACCCCGTGGAGACAAGGGCACCGTAGCGGCGCTCGCGCATCTGATATTCCTCCAGGGCAGCAAGGAATGCGTCACGGTCGAAATCGGGCCAAAGGCAATCCGAAAACACCATCTCGGCATAGGCCAATTGCCAGAGAAGAAAATTGCTGATCCGCTTCTCTCCGCCTGTGCGTATCAAGAGATCAGGGTCAGGAATGGCGTTGGTTTCAAGATAGCGCTCCAAGAGGGTTTCGTTGATTTCTCCTGGGTCCAATTCTCCGTCCTGAACCTTCTGTGCCAAGCGCCGTGCGGCCGTTGCAATCTCGACCCGGCCACCATAGCTGATGGCGATCACAACGCTTAACCCCTTGTGATGAGCCGTCTCGTCTTCAATGCGCTCAATCTGACGCAATGTCGACTCAGGCAAGCGCTCACGCTGGCCTATGACACGCAGGCGTATCCCCAGTTCTTCCAGCTCTTGCCTATGCTCACCGCCAAGATAACGCTGCAGCAAGCTCATGAGTTCGGAAACTTCACTTCCCGGACGACGCCAGTTCTCGGATGAAAAGGCAAACAACGTCAGATAGGACAGGCCAACTTCGCTCGCGACACGCACGATCTTTCTGGCCGCCTCGGCACCCTGCAAATGTCCCAGTTTGCGTGGGCGGCCGCGTTGCGTTGCCCAACGGCCATTCCCATCCATGATGATTGCAACATGCCGAGGACAGTTCGCATGAAGCGAAAACGGCTGGGCCGTCATGGAATCAAACCTGCATGATTTCGGTTTCTTTGGCGGCAAGAGCGTCATCGATGCTCTTGACGTGCTCGTCTGTCAGCTTCTGGATTTCATCGGAACGGCGCCGCTGCTCATCTTCCGAGATCTCGCCTTCCTTTTCCAGCTTCTTCAAAGCCTCCATGCCATCACGGCGGATATTACGCACGGCTATCCGGGCCTGCTCGGCGTACTTGGCCGCCACTTTGACCAGTTCGCCGCGGCGCTCCTCGGACAGAGGCGGTATGGGGACACGCACCACACTGCCATCGGAAGCAGGGTTCAGGCCCAGACCTGCATCGCGAATGGCTTTCTCGACGGAACCGATCATCTTCCGGTCCCATACCTGAACCGTCAGCATGCGAGGTTCCGGTACGTTGACCGTTCCAACCTGGGTGAGTGGCATCTGTGTGCCATAGGCTTCCACCATCACCGGGTCCAGCAGGCTGATCGAGGCGCGACCGGTACGCAGTCCGCCAAATTCGCGCTTCAGGGCCTCCAGTGCGCCGTCCATACGGCGGCGCAATTCTTTGATATCGGTATCAGCCATTCTCTAGTTTTTCCCATCGCTTACGATTGTATAGAGTCCTTCGCCACAGAGGACTTCGGCAAAGGCTCCCGGCTTGGCTATGCTGAATACGATCACCGGAATGCGGTTTTCTCGTGCCAGAGATATGGCGGAATGGTCCATAACGCCAAGATCCCTCGAGAGCACTTCAAGATAGCCGAGTTGGTCATAGCGCTTCGCCTCCGGCACCTGGACCGGATCAGCCTCATACACGCCGTCTACCTTGGTTCCCTTGAAAAGGGCACTGCAGTTCATCTCCGAAGCTCGCAAGGCAGCTGCCGTGTCCGTGGTGAAGAAGGGATTGCCGGTGCCCGCAGCAAAGATGACCACACGGCCCTTCTCCATGTGCCGGATCGCGCGGCGGCGAATATAGGGCTCGGATACAGCGGACATTGGGATTGCCGATTGCACCCGTGTCGGAACCCCCAATGTTTCGATGGCATTCTGCAAGGCCAGGGAATTGATGACCGTGGCCAACATTCCCATGTAATCCGCGGTCGACCGATCCATGCCTTGGGCAGCACCGCTCAATCCTCGGAATATGTTCCCGCCCCCTATTACGAGACAGAGTTCAACTCCCATCTCGTGGACCGTTTTCACCTCTTCAGCAATGCGCTGAACCGTTGAGGAATCCAATCCATAGTCCCGCTCGCCCATAAGGGCTTCACCGGAGATCTTGAGCAAAACCCTGCGATACTCAGGTTTGCCGGCAGTCATTGGGGGCCTACTCCCTGCAGCTCCATACAAAATCGGGCGGCCCTTGGCCGCCCGATGATCAATTCTCAGTTGCCAGCCGCTGCTGCAACCTCGGAGGCAAAGTCACTTTCCTGCTTTTCCTTACCTTCACCGAGTTGATAGCGCACAAAACCTGTCAGTTTCACTGGGGCGCCTACATCCTTGGCAGCCTGTTCAAGCACATCGCTCACCTTGGACTCGCCATCTATGACGAAGACCTGTTCAAGCAGAACGGATTCCTCATAGAACTTGCGCAGACGCCCTTCCACCATCTTGTTGATGATATCCTCAGGCTTGCCGCTGGCACGCGCCTGATCCGCCAGGACCTGACGTTCGCGATCCAAAACAGCCGTATCCACACCATCCCGGTCCAGAGCCAGCGGATTGGTGGCGGCTACGTGCATGGCAATCTGCTTGCCCAGTGCGGAAAGCTTTTCAGCGTCCCCCTCGGATTCAAGAGCAACGATCACACCGATGCGGCCCAGACCTTCGGCCACCTGACTGTGAATGTAGCCTGAAACGACACCCTTATCGACGGAGAGGACCTCAGCCCGGCGCAGGCTCATGTTCTCACCAATCGTGGCAATCAACTGCGTCAGTTCATCGCCCACGTTGCGACCTGTGCCCGGATAATCGGCGGCGGCCAGCTTTTCGATATCGCTGCCCTTGTCCAGGGCAATACCGGCAACCTTGCTGACATAGGCCTGGAACTGTTCATTGCGGGAGACAAAGTCGGTTTCCGCATTCACCTCCAGGACCGCCCCGCGGGAGCCATCAATCGCGATCGCGACCAAGCCCTCGGCTGCCGTACGGTCTGCCTTCTTGGCAGCTGCAGAAAGGCCCTTCTTGCGCAGCCAATCCAGAGCCTCCTCCAGATTGCCTTCGGTTTCCTTCAGTGCTTTCTTGCAATCCATCATGCCGGCACCGGTCTTTTCGCGTAGCTCCTTTACGAGCGACGCAGTAATTTCAGCCATCTCTCAATCCCTCAAGTCGAATTCTATCGTGACAACACCTGTTGCCGGCTCATGAACCGCTGGGCTTCTCGGCTTCAGCCAAATCCTCACCTTCGGGTGCCACATTGCTTTCCGCTGCCGAAGTCTCGGGCGCCGGAAGATCTGTTTCAGCACCTTCCTCAGGCAGGGTCTCAGTGACTTCCTCGGCTGCACCGACATCCTCTCCCCGGCGCGCCATGCTTTGCTGCAGGCCATCCAGGATGCTGTCGGCCGCCAGGTCGCAATAGAGGTTGATGGCGCGCACAGCGTCGTCATTACCCGGAACAGGATATCCCACGCCCTTTGGATTGCTGTTGGAATCCAGCACCGCAATGACGGGAATCTCAAGCTTGCGTGCTTCCTGAAGCGCCAGGTGCTCCTTGTTTGTATCGATCACAAACAGGGCATCGGGCAGTCCGCCCATTTCCTTGATGCCGCCCAGAGCCCGTTCAAGCTTGTCACGCTCACGGTTCAGGTTCAGGTTTTCTTTCTTCGTAAGACCCGTCTCTTCCTGCGAGAGGATCTCCTCAAGCTCCTTGAGGCGACGGATCGAATGAGAAACAGTCTTCCAGTTTGTCAGCATCCCGCCCAGCCAGCGTTCGTTGACATAATACTGTCCGCACCGCTTAGCTGCGTCGGCAACGATCTCGCTCGCCTGGCGCTTTGTCCCAACGAAAAGGATACGCCCGCCACCGGCGGCCACTTCGCGCATGAAAACCAGGGCCTGGTGCAGCAGAGGAACCGTCTGCTCGAGGTCGATAATGTGGATGCCGTTACGTTCACCGAACAGGAACGGTGACATGTTCGGATTCCAGCGACGTGTCGTGTGGCCAAAGTGGACACCAGCTTCCAGGAGCTGGCGCATGGAATAACTAGGTACTGCCATTTTCATTTCTCCGGTTGTGCCGCCGCAGGCCAGTGATCCGGGAGATAAAAGATCCCGAACACCGGAGCGATGCCCATGCGCTGGGCCTGATCGCATAAAGCCTGCGTGAGTTTTTCAGACGGTGCGGGTGATACCGCCGAAGCAGGGAAAAAGCAAGGGCCTGAAATGTCTCCCTGCCAGCAATTGCGGCATATCAGAGGTCCTCCACGACAACCCCGGGTATCGATTTGATGGCTTGTCGCCCACTGGCGGAGAGTGAGAAGCCTCCGGGCAGGTCAAGTTCCACTTCACGCCCATCGGTCAGCGTCAGTACCAGGGTCACTTGGCTACGCCCCCGGGATTCCCTGTCCAGAAGATTGCGCAGATCCTTCAAGGGTCTCTCGTCTTCAAGGCAAACCCTCAATCCAGCTGCCGTCTTGGCCAGGGATTCCTCCAGATCCTCGAAGTCCTGTGCTGTCAGGCGCAGCTCGTCGCCTTCAGACTGTCGTTCGACGGATACCGTCACAAGCAATGGACGGCCGCCCTCAAGCAACTCCCGACACCGCACCAGCAATTCGGAAAAGACAGTGACTTCGAAGACACCGCTGGCATCGGACATCTGAACAAAGGCAAAGCGACTGCCCTTCTTAGAGGTTCGCTCTTGCTTGGCCACCACGATTCCGGCAAGCGCCTGACGGGTTTGCCCTCCTACAATCGCCCGCGGCAACTCGGCAAAGGAAACAACACGTCGACGCTGCAGAAGATTTTCGTAGGAATCCAGGGGATGGGCGGAAAGATAAAAGCCAATGGCTTCGAATTCGTGCTTGAGCCTTTCCATTGCAGGCCAGTCATTCACTGGCGAAAGGCGAATATCCTCCTGGGTTTCGGTGCCATTTCCCCCAAGCAGACTGAACTGGCCGGCATCGCGCTCAGTGGCTGCACTGGCGGCCTGGCGCACCAATGTTTCAGCCGCCAGGAAAACCTGTTGGCGATTGCTGTTCAGGCTGTCAAAGCCACCGGCACAGGCCAGGTTCTCAATGGCACGCTTGTTGATCTGTCTTGCATCAAGTCGTTGCGCCAGGTCCGAGAGAGACCGGAAGGGGCCATTGGTCTCCCGCTCCTGAACCAGCGCTTCCATGGCAGAGGACCCAACATTCTTGATTGCCCCAAGGGCGTAACGAATTCCCTTGCCCTGTCCGTCCGGAAGCACTTCCACGGAAAATTCAGCATGCGAGCGGTTGATGTCCGGGGTCAGCAACGGGACGCCCATGCGCACCAACTCCTGACGAAAAACATTGAGCTTGTCGGTGTTGCCCAGTTCGAAGGTCATGGAGGCTGCCATGAACTCCACTGGATAGTTCGCTTTCAGGTATGCTGTTTGATAGGCCACAAGCGCATAGGCGGCAGCGTGGCTCTTGTTGAAACCATAGCCGGCAAACTTGTTGACCAATTCGAAGATGGAACGCGCTTTCTGCTCCTCCACCCCCTTGGCGACAGCGCCTTCCACGAAGATTTCGCGCTGGGCATCCATTTCCGACTTGATCTTTTTGCCCATGGCCCTGCGCAGCATGTCGGCGGCGCCTAGCGAATAGCCCGCCAGTTCCTGCGCGATCTGCATGACCTGTTCCTGGTAGATCATGATCCCGAAGGTCTCGCGCAGGATGGGCTCCAGAGTGGGATAAAGATAGTCCGGCTCCTCCTCGCCTTTCTTGCGGCGGATGTAGGAGGGAATGTTCTCCATCGGACCCGGGCGGTAGAGCGCGACCATCGCAATCACGTCTTCGAAACGGTCGGGCCTCAAGCGACGCAGCGCATCCCGCATGCCCGAGGATTCCAACTGAAAGACACCAACCGTTTCACCCCGACTCATCAATTCATACGCCGCCGTATCGTCAAGCGGCATGCCTTCCAGGTCGAATTCGGGCTGTTGCTGGCGGATCAGGTCTCTTGCCCTGGCCAACACAGACAGGGTCTTGAGCCCGAGAAAATCGAACTTCACCAGGCCGGCCAGTTCCACATACTTCATATTGAACTGGGTCACCGGCATGTCCGAGCGCGGATCACGATAAAGCGGAATCAATTCGTCCAGGGGACGGTCACCAATGACAACACCAGCGGCGTGAGTCGAAGCATGGCGATAAAGCCCTTCCAGCTTCAGCGCGATGTCAATCATCCGGCGTATCTGCTCTTCGCTCTCCATGGCTTCCTGCAGACGCGGCTCACCATCGATCGCTTCCTGCAGGGTTACGGGATTGGCCGGATTGTTGGGCACCATCTTGCAGAGTCGGTCGACAAGACCATACGGCAACTGCAACACCCGGCCGACATCACGCAAGACGGCGCGCGCCTGCAGCTTTCCGAAAGTGATGATCTGAGCAACCCTGTCACTTCCGTATTGCTGCTGGACATAGCTTATGACTTCGTCGCGGCGCTCCTGGCAGAAGTCCACATCGAAGTCGGGCATGGAGATGCGTTCCGGATTCAGGAAGCGCTCGAAAAGCAGCCCCCAGCGCAATGGATCCAGATCGGTAATGGTCAGGGCCCAAGCCACAACGGAACCTGCCCCCGACCCTCGCCCGGGACCAACCGGAATGCCCTGATTCTTGGCCCACTTGATAAAATCAGCCACGATCAGGAAATAGCCGGGAAAACCCATCTGCTCGATGATGCCCAGTTCGTATTCCAGACGACTGCGATAGGGTTCCGCCTTCTCCTCCACAGCAGCGTCTGCTTCATCCGGAAGAAAAACATGCTCCTGTAGACGCTGCTCCAGCCCCTCCCGCGCCTGGGCCTTCAGCTCTTCGATCTCGCTTCGACCGGCCTCGCTGGGAAAGGGGGGAAGAATGGGATCCACCTTTTCCGGAAAATAGGCACAGCGGCGTGCAATCACGAGGGTGTTGTCGACAGCTTCCGGCAGATCGCTGAAAAGCGCGCGCATCTCCTCGGCTGACTTGAAATAGTGTTCGGGCGTCAATTGCCGACGGTTGCTTTCCACCACATAGGTGCTCTCAGCAATGCAGATCAGGGCGTCATGGGCTTCATGCTGGTCCCGCGTGGGAAAGAAGGCATCATTCGTGGCGACAAGCGGGATCTCGTGCTTGTACGCCAGCTCAATCAACTGCTCTTCAACCTGATCCTGTTCGGGCAGGCCATGGCGCTGCAATTCCATATACAGGCGATCCGCAAAGCTTTCCTGCAGCTGCAATAAAACACTCTCAGCCTGCTCGCTCCTGTTTCCCAGCAGGCTGTCCGCGATCGGACCATCAGTTCCACCGGTCAGGAGGAACAGGCCGGCACCGTGCTGTTTCAAGGTTTCAAGCAGGACATGCGGATGATCGCCATCCGGGGTTTCCAGGAAGGACTTGCTGACCAGCTTCAGCAGATTGCGGTAACCCTCTTCGTCCCGGACAAGCAGAACGACCTTGTTGGGAGTGCCACTAGGCTCACCAAAGGGACCCGCAGTTTCGAGCCTCACCCCCATAACGGCTCCCACGATAGGCTGCACACCGGCATCGGTCGCCGCCATGGAGAACTCCAGGGCACCGAACAGGTTGCCGGTGTCAGTCATGGCAACGGCTGGCATGGCCTGATCCCGACAAAGAGAGATCAACTGCTTCAGCCGAATGGCACCTTCAGAAAGGGAATAGGCGCTGTGGACGCGCAAGTGCACGAAATCTGAATGTGCCATGCCCCAGGACTCCGTTCATGGGCGAAACGATCCGCAGTTCCTCTCTGCCAATCGTTGGTTATGGATCAGCCTCCGACCAGCTGGCCGTCCTCGACAAGCAGTATCCTGTCCATGCTCCTGGCCAGCTCCAGATTGTGCGTGGCAATCATGGCAGCAACGCCCGTTCCACGGACCAGTTTCTGGAGCAGGTCGAACACGCTGTCGGCAGTTTCCGGATCCAGGTTCCCCGTGGGCTCATCCGCCAGCACAAGTGATGGGCGATTGATAATGGCCCGCGCCAGAGCCACGCGCTGCTGCTCGCCGCCGGATAGCCTTGCCGGCCTGTGTTCGACACGCTCGCCCAGACCAACCAGATTCAACAGTTCCCGGGCGTGCTCCGCTGCCTTGCGCTTCTTCAGGCCTGCGATCATCTGGGGCACAATAAGGTTCTCCAGGGCGGTAAACTCTGGCAGCAAGTGGTGGTACTGGTAGACAAACCCGATGCGGCGTCGACGTATTGCCGTTCGCTCGCGATCCGCTAGATCCTGTGTTTCCTGCCCGGCAATCTCAATACGACCCGCGTCCGGCTTTTCCAGAAGTCCGGCTATGTGCAGAAGCGTTGATTTCCCAGACCCCGAAGGCCCGACCAGGGCGACGATCTCACCACTGTAAAGGGTCATGGAGGCACCTTTCAGCACCTCCAGACCGCGATCGCCCTGTTTGTAGCGCTTGACGACTTGGTCCAGCTTCAGGCGCTCGACTCTCTGCTCACTCATAGCGCAGCGCCTCCACCGGATCCAGGCGAGCGGCTTGCCATGCTGGCAGCAACGGCGCCAGGAAGGAGATGCCAAGCGCCATGAGCACAACTTGCAGCACTTCTGCGGGATCCCGCTCAGCCGGCAGCTTGCTCAGGAAATAGACCTCCGGATTGAACACGGCCGTTCCGAAGAGTTGCTCCACCCAGCTCTGGATCGTCTGGATGTTGTCCGTGAACACAATGCCGATAAGCACCCCGGCCAGGGTTCCGATCAGCCCGATAGAGGCACCGGACATGAAGAAGATACGCAGTATCATGCCACTGGTCGCTCCCATGGTGCGAAGAATGGCAATATCGCGCCCCTTCCCCTTCACGAGCATGTACTGACCGGACAGGATATTGAAAGCGGCCACCAGAATGATCAGGGACAGGATGATGAACATTACATTCCGCTCAACCTGGATGGCGTTGAAGAAGCTGGAGTTGGCTTGCTGCCAATCCACATATCGATAGTCGTTGCCCAGGACAGACGCGATCTCCTGACGGATCTCCCAGACCTGGTCCGGATCATCCACAAAGACCTCTATGGCATTCACGGAATCCTGGTAGCGAAAGAAGGTCTGCGCCAATTCGAGCGGCATATAGATGAAACTGCTGTCATACTCGTACATTCCGACCTCGAAGGTCCCCGAAACGGGATAGCCCTTCATGCGTGGGACGGTCCCCACCACAGTCTCGGAACCTTGTGGAGACAGCAGGGTAAGTGTGTCACCAGGCTGCTTTTGCAGATTCTGCGCCATTCGGCTGCCTATCAGGATACCTGACTGCTCGCTGAATTGTTCCAGAGAGCCCTGCATTACATTGTCGGATATAACCGTGCGCTCTTTCAGATCTTCGAGGGACACCCCGCGGACCGCTCCCCCGATGGCGCGGTCTCCTGCTGTGACGATGACCTGCCCCTGTACCTGCGGGGTGACGAGTTGCACACCTTCCACGCTACGAATTTGATCGGCAATGGTGTCGTAGTCGGTCATTTGGCCTTGGTTGCTGTAGACCGTCATGTGCCCGTTGACGCCCAGAATGCGGCCAAGCAGCTCTTCACGAAAACCGTTCATGACCGCCATGACAATGATCAGGGTCGCCACACCCAAAGCAATGCCCATCAGGGAAAAACCGGCTATGACCGATATGAACCCTTCCTGCCGCCTGGATCGCAGATAGCGCAGGGCTAGAAGGCGTTCGAAGGATCCGAAAACCATGGGTCAGCCCGCAAGTTGCGTCAGCGCCGAATCAAGTGAAAGCTCCTGGCGCTCACCTGTGGCCCGGTTCTTCAACTCCACGACTCCTTTCTTCAGGCCCCTGGGTCCGATGGTCATTTGCCATGGCAAGCCAATCAGATCCATGTCCGCAAACTTGGCGCCTGCGCGCTCTTCACGATCATCGTAAAGGACATCCAGTCCGGCTTCCTTGAGCCGTGCATAGGCATCTTCGCAGGCATTCGTGCAATCTTCGTTGTCCACTTGAAGGTTGATCAGCCCGACATCAAAGGGGGCAACAGACGCCGGCCAGATAATGCCGTCATCATCATGACTGGCCTCGATGATACCGCCGACCAGACGCGAGACACCGATGCCATAGGATCCCATGTGGACAGGGGCTTCCTCCCCATCACGGGTGGCATAGAAGGCACCCAGGGGCTCGGAATACTTTGTCCCGAAATAGAATATGTGCCCCACCTCGATACCACGGCCTTCATAGCGCCGTTCGGACGGAACATCCGCTTCAAAGGTCGCAGGGTCGTGCTTCTCGTCCGTGCGTGCATAAAGGCGTGTGAAATAATCGACCACTTCGGCCGCCTGAGTGGTGTTGCTGGCATCAATGTCCGTACCAAGCACATCGTATTCCACAAAGTTCCTGTCGCAGAAAACCTGGCTCTCTCCGGTTTCGGCCAGAATGATGAACTCGTGACTGAGATTGCCGCCAATCGGCCCCGTATCCGCCTCCATGGGAATAGCCTTCAGACCCATGCGGGCAAAGGTCCTGAGATAGGCCACGAAGAACTTGTTATAAGATTCTCTGGCCGCTTCATAATTCGGATCAAAGGAATAGGCATCCTTCATCAGGAATTCCCGGCCGCGCATGACGCCAAATCGCGGGCGCACTTCGTCACGGAACTTCCACTGGATGTGATAAAGCAGCTTGGGCAGTTCCCGATAGCTGCGGACCGAGTGCGCAAAGATATCGGTGATCAGTTCCTCATTGGTCGGACCATAGAGCATGTCCCGGTCATGGCGGTCGCGAATGCGCAGCATCTCAGGGCCGTAATCATCGTAACGCCCGGACTTCTCCCATAACTCGGAAGACTGGATGGTCGGCATCAGCATTTCCTGACAGCCAGCGCGGTCCTGTTCTTCACGGACAATCTTTTCGATATTGCGCAGGACTCGATACCCCAGAGGCAACCATGAGTAGATTCCAGCGGAAGATTGCCGGATCATGCCCGCCCGCAGCATCAACCTGTGGGAGGCAATCTCCGCTTCCTTGGGGGTATCTTTCATAGTCGGCAGGAAAAAAGCTGATCGGCGCATGAATTGCCTCGGTAAGTGTGAGCCGGATAATGAAGACCGTGGACTGATTGCAGCGGAGAGTAGGCAAAGCCCAAGGCCTTGTCCATGACTTCGCCGGATCAGGAAAACAACAAATTCAGGCCGCCTGCTTCATTGCGGCCTGCGCCAGCTTGTCCAGCAATTGGCGGACACCCTTCATCCTGTCCCTCGGCTCTTCCCAGGCCCGGCGATAGACAAGCTTGTGATCCGGGCGCAACTGTATCTTACCAGGATTACGTTCGATGAAGTTAACCAATGCACCCGGATTGGCAAAGCTGTCTCCACGAAAGGAAAGAACGGCCCCCTTCGGTCCTGCGTCAAGTTTCTCGACTCCAGCATCGCGACAAAGCTGCTTGATAGCTATGATTTCAAGCAGGTTCTCCACTTCCTCGGGCAAGGGTCCGAAGCGGTCGATCAACTCCGCCGCAAAAGATTCGATTTCGCTGCGATCCACAAGAGTTGAGAGTCTGCGATAGAGTCCCATGCGTACGTGCAGGTCACTGACGTAGTTCTCCGGAATCAGGACAGAGGTCCCCAAGTTGATCTGGGGCGTCCAACTGTCCTCGCCCATTGATTCCGGCTGTATATCTTCCTGTCGAGACCGGGCCGCCGCCACAGCCTCTTCCAGAAGCTGCTGATAGAGTTCGACCCCGACTTCGCGTACATGACCGGATTGCTCCTCGCCCAACAGGTTTCCGGCACCGCGAATATCCATGTCGTGGCTGGCCAGGGTAAAACCGGCCCCCAGGGTATCCAGGGTCTGCATGACCTCCAGGCGCTTTTCCGCCGTCTTGGTCAGTATCCGGCCCTGCGGCAAGGTCAGATAGGCATAGCCTCTCTGTTTGGAGCGCCCCACCCGGCCGCGAAGCTGATAAAGCTGCGCCAACCCGAACATGTCGGCCCTGTGAATGATCAGGGTGTTGGCAGCGGGTATATCCAGACCGGATTCCACAATGTTGGTCGACAACAGCACGTCATATCGGTGGTCGACAAAGGCCGACATCACCTCTTCCAGCTGTGTGCCCGGCAATTGCCCATGAGCAACACCGATACGCACCTCGGGCACCAATTTCCTGAGTCGCTCCTCGACACCAGCTATATCCTCAAGTCGTGGACAGACATAGAAGCACTGTCCGCCGCGAAAGTGCTCGCGCAGAATCGCTTCTCGAATGACAACGGAGTCATAGGGCAGGACAAAGGTTCTGACAGCCAGGCGATCCACTGGAGGTGTAGCAATCAGGCTCATCTCCTTAACGCCCGACATTGCCAGTTGCAGGGTGCGCGGGATTGGCGTGGCCGTCAGGGTCAGGACGTGAACCTCGGCCCGCAATTCCTTCAGCCGCTCCTTCTGCTTCACCCCGAAGTGCTGCTCTTCATCGATGATGAGCAGGCCCAGATCCTTGAATCCAACGGACTTGCCCAACAACGCATGCGTTCCGACAACAATGTCCAGGGTGCCGTCCTTCAGGTTCTGGCGAACCTGGGCCGCTTCCTTGCTGCCGGTCAGCCGTGAGAGCTGGCCAATGCGAACCGGCAGCCCCGCAAAACGTTCCTTCAGTGTTTCGTAATGCTGGCGTGCCAGAAGTGTCGTCGGCACAACCACCGCCACCTGCCTTCCCGACATTGCAACGATGAAGGCAGCGCGCAGGGCAACCTCGGTCTTGCCGAAACCCACGTCTCCGCAAATCAAGCGATCCATTGGTTTGCCGCTGCCCAGATCGTTCAGCAGGTCTTCAATAGCGCGCAGCTGGTCATCTGTTTCCGGATAGGGGAAACGGGCACAGAATTCCTCGTAGAGGCCTTCGGGGGGATTCATGGTTTCGGTCTGCTTCAATTCCCGCTCGGCTGCCACTGCGATAAGGTGATCGGCGGTTTCCTTCAGCCGCTCCTTGACCTTGGCCTTGCGTGCCTGCCAGTTGCCATGGCCCAGGCGGTCGAGCTCGGCCACCGTGTCTGCCGAGCCGTAGCGGGAGAGCACTTCGATCGATTCGACAGGCACATAAAGCTTGTCGCCACCGTGATAGACGACTTTCACGCAATCATGGGGCGCACCACCTACATCCAGTGTCTCCAAGCCTTCATAACGGCCGATGCCATGATCCACATGCACCACGTAATCGCCAGCGTGGAGGGTTGAAACTTCTGTCAGGAAATTGTCGGAACGGCGTTTCCTCGTCTTCGAGCGGACGATCCGTTCGCCCAGGATATCCGCTTCCGAGATGACCGTCAGGTCGCCAAACCCAAATCCCTTCTCCACACCCAGGGCAACAAGCGCAGCCTGTTGTGCTGGAAGGCTCTGGGCTTCCTGCCAATCAGAGACAGGCGCCACACGCGTTAGTCCATGCTCCTTGAGAACCGTGTGCAGGCGATCGCGGGATCCTTCGCTGTAGCCGGCAATAAGAATCTGTCGCCCGGCCTTCTGTTCCTGACTGACGAACTGTGCCAGGGCCTTGTAGAGAGACCCTTCCGAATCCTTGCGCTCTGCAGTGAAATCAGCTGGCCGCCGTCCCCCCGCATCAACAACGCGCCGGTCTTCATCGGAAGGCTGGTCGAAAGGTGTAAAGAACAGACTGGGCCGGGCCTCGACAATCTGATCCCATTCAGAGGCGGTCAGGTAGAGTCTATCGGGCGGCAGGGGGTGGTAGGGGGCACCGTCCAGCTGCTCCTGCCCTTCCATCTGCCGGCGTGCGTCATAGAAATCCTGTATGGATTCAAGGCGCACATCACGTGCTTCCCCCACCTGAGGGTCAAAGGATAGAGGCGCATTCGGCAAGTAGTCTGTCAGGCGCTCCAGCTTTTCGTAAAAAAGCGGTAACCAGTGTTCCAAGCCAGGGTGGCGGCGTTGTTCGCTGATTGCCTGATAGAGAGGATCTTCACTGACTCTTGCTCCGAAGGCCGATCGGTAGCCACTGCGAAAACGTTCGGCCGTATCTTCGTCAAGAACGACCTCGTTGACTGGAAGCAGCGTTAGAAGGTCAGACTTGCCAGTTGTCCGCTGGGACAGCGGATCGAAGACACGAATGCTTTCCAGTTCATCGCCAAAGAAATCCAGACGCAGCGGGTTTTCCTCACCGGCCGGGAATAGGTCGATGATGCCGCCGCGCAAGGCATATTCACCAGGCTCCGCCACGGTTTCCACGCGTTGAAAGCCATTCTCGTTAAGGAAGGCCGTCAAGTGTTCGGGAGGGAGACTCTTGCCGGGACGTGCCGACAAAGTACGCCCCTCGAACAGATCGCGCGGCGGAAGGCGCTGCAAAAGCGCATTGACTGTTGTGAGTACGATTTCAGGCGGTTTGTCCGAAATCAAACGGCTCAAGCCAGCTATTCGCTGGGAGACTATATCCCTGTGTGGGCTGACCCTGTCATACGGCAGACAGTCCCAGGCCGGTACGGACAGAATATCCAAATTCGGCGCAAAGAACGACAGCACCTCGGCCAAGCGTGCCATGCGCGCATCATCCCGGCAGACATGAAGCAGCGGCACCTTCTTGCTGGCGGCTTCTTCCAAAAGGCGCAGCAGAACACAGGCATCCACGCCTTCCGGTACATTTCCAAGCGTGCTCCGCCCGGGTGTTTTCAGGAGATCTTCTCTCAATTTCAATCCAGTTGCGGCTTGTACTCGAATTGGCGCATCATCTGCATGACATCGTGGTTGAGTTCGTCCGGAGGCTCCGCCCGGCCGGTCATCCAGGCATAGAGGTCCGGATCACTTTCCAGGAGCAGCTCTTCGTAACGTGAAAGCTGCTCGGCATCCAGTTCCGCAAGCCGCTTATCGGCAAAGCTTCCCACCAGCAAGTCCATTTCCCGAATGCCACGATGCCAACTGCGAAACCGCAAACGCTTGCGCTTGGTTTCAAGGTCCTCGGTGTCTTTCATTTTGTGCTTCCCTTCGCTCCGGCTAGGATATAGGCCGTCAGAACCGCAATGTCAGTGAACAATCAAGCACCACACCAGCATCGTGCGCCCGGATATCCTCAATCCCCTCTTCGCGGAAACAGAAACACTGCCCGGTGTTGGTAGCCGTGTCGCCAAGCTGTTCGCCAAACTGGCCGGCAACAAACTGATCGATCTCTGTTGGCTATTGCCCAGCAATGTAATCGACCGCCGCTACCGTCCTAAGCTTCAACAAGCAGAGCCCGGACATGTTGCAACCCTGAAGGTGACCGTTGCTGCCCATCGTCCAGGAGCCAACGCCCGGCATCCCTATCGCATCGACTGCCATGATGAGACAGGGGAACTGGAGCTGGTCTTCTTCCATGCCAGGGAAGATTATCTCAAGCGCATTCTGCCGATTGGAGAAACACGACTGGTTAGCGGAAATCTGGACAGCTTCCATGGGCGCCTGCAGATGGCACATCCGGATTTCATCCTTCCTCCAGAAGAACAGGCACGCCTGCCCCTGGTCGAGGCAATCTACCCCTTGACGGCAGGCCTCAAGCCCCGTGTTGCGGCCAATGCCATCCGGGAAGCCGTTCAACGGGCACCAGACCTTCCGGAATGGCAAGATCCCGCCTATCTGCAACGTCAGGGCTGGACCGCATGGAAAGCTTCACTGCAAAAGGCCCATCACCCAGAGAACAGGGAAAACCTCTCACCGCTGGCCCCGGAACGCTCAAGGCTGGCTTATGATGAACTGCTTTCAAACCAGTTGGCGCTGGGTATCATTCGCCTGAACCAGAAGAAATTGGCTGGAATCGGCAGGAAGGCACCAGGACACCTGGCCGAAAGGGCTGTATCAACGCTGCCGTTTTCCCTGACCCACAGCCAACAGGTGGCACTCGGCGAGATTCGCGCAGACCTGGCCGATGAGAGCCGCATGCTTCGCTTGCTGCAGGGCGACGTGGGTAGTGGCAAGACACTGGTGGCCCTTTTGGCCATGCTGGACGTTGTTGAATGTGGTTACCAGGCCGCCCTCATGGCCCCGACTGAAATTCTGGCACGCCAGCATTACAAGACCATTCAGCCCTTGGCGGACGCTGTTGGCATCTCGACGGTCATCCTTACAGGACGCGACAAGGGCAAGGCACGCGCCGCTCTGCTTGAGCAGCTCGAAAACGGTGAAGCGCAACTTGTCATCGGCACACACGCATTGTTCCAGGAAACGATCAAGTTCCACAGTCTGGGAATGGCCGTTATTGATGAGCAGCATCGCTTCGGTGTGCATCAACGTCTGTCCCTGGCCGGCAAGGGAAAGGCAATCGATACCCTGGTCATGACGGCGACCCCTATCCCTCGCACGCTGCTGCTGACCAGTTATGGCGACATGGAGTCCTCGCGACTGACTGAGAAGCCGCCCGGACGCCAGACGGTGGACACCCGCACGCTTCCACTGGAACGCCTGCCTGAAGTGGTGCAGGCCGTTGGGCGCGCATTGAGCAGGGGCGCACGCGTCTATTGGCTGTGTCCCCTCGTGGAAGAATCCGAGACGAGTGATCTGGCTGCGGCTGAACAACGTTTTGAAACCCTTGAGCAGGCATTCCCTGGCAAGGTTGGATTGGTTCACGGAAGGATGAAGGCCGCCGAAAAAGACGAGGTCATGCTGGCTTTTTCGGAGGGGCGCCTCCTCGTTCTTGTCGCAACGACCGTGATCGAGGTTGGCGTCGATGTCCCCGAAGCCACGGTCATGGTGATAGAACATGCCGAACGCTTTGGCCTGGCCCAGCTGCACCAACTGAGAGGACGTGTGGGACGCGGGAGCGGGAAATCCACCTGCCTCTTACTGTATCAAGCGCCTTTGGGTGAGGTGGCCAGCGAACGATTGCGTGTTCTCAGGGAAAGTGACGACGGCTTCCACATTGCGGAGGAAGACTTGAAATTGCGGGGATCCGGCGAGATTCTGGGCACACGCCAAAGCGGCTTCCCCGAATTCCGCCTGGCTGACCCAGCCGCTCACGCAGATTTGCTGATGGCAGCGCGCGACGATGCCAGCTTGATCCTTCAGCGTGACCCTCAGCTTGAATCAGAACGGGGCAAGGCCCTGCGCGTACTACTCTATCTGTTTGAACGCGACAGTGCCGTTCGGTATCTGCGCTCCGGCTAACCTGCTTCAACCGACAGCCTGAGGATGGCCTTCGGGTAGGTTTTCTTCCGTTTCCGGTTCACCACGATCAGGCGGCACAACCAGACCGCCAGAAACAACCATCTTCAAGCCTTCCTCGACCGTCATGGTCAAGGGCCTGACCTCGTCCTTGGGCACGAACATGAGGAATCCGGATGTGGGGTTCGGGGTTGTCGGCATGAAAACGTTAATGACGTTGGCCTCGGTCAGTCCCTGCACCTGTCCTTCGGTCTTGCCCGTCAGGAAACCAATCACCCAGGAACCGCGACGTGGATACTGAAACAGGACGCATTCCCGGAATGCATCCGATTGGCTGGCCAAAATGGTTTCCACAATCTGGCGCAAAGCTCCATAGATACTGCGTATCACGGGCAGACGTCCGAAAATCCAGGACGCTGTCCGCAAAACCGCACGTCCGATTATGCCGGCACCGAACATGCCGATGATGGTCAGACCAACGATGGCCACCAGCAGCCCGATTCCAGGTATCTCGGGAAAGCCGACAGGCAGATAATGCGTGGGCTGCAGTTCCAGGGGAATCATCGGCTTCACTCTGCCATCAACGAAAGTAATGATCTCCCAAACCAGCCAAAAGGTAATTACCACAGGTGAGGTCACCAGCACCCCGGTCAGGAAGTAGTTCCGCAATCGCGCTGCAAAACCCAAGCCAGCCGCCTTGACGGTCTTTTGCTCCTTGAACATTTCCGGCAAGGAGCGAGGCTCTCCGCGCGGCGGTACGACAATTCCTCCGGAAATGACAAGCTTGAGACCTTGTTCGACCGTCATGTCCAGGTGATGAACCTCATCCTTTGGAAGGAAAAGCAGGAAACCCGTTGTCGGATTGGGCGTGGCCGGTACGAAAACAGAGACAACTTCTCCCTCCGTCAACCGCTGGACCTCGCCTGTTGTTTCCGAAGTCACGAAACCAATTGCCCATACACCCTGATAAGGATATTCCACCAGAACGACATCTCGAAAAGCGCGTGAATTCTGGGCAAGAACCGTCTCGAAAACCTGTTTCAAAGAGCCATAGATACTGCGGACAATAGGTACTCTGGCCAACAGGTTCTCGCCAGAGTCCATCAGGGCACGTCCGACCAGACCGGCGGTGAACATGCCGATGAACGTCAGAAAAATCAGAACCAATAACAGCCCCAGCCCAGGAACCGAGAAAGGCAGATAGGTGTCTGGATTCCAATCCGCGGGCACCAGGGGTCGTACGCGTGTATCGAAAAAATCGATAACACCCCAAGCAATCCAAATCGTGATGGCGATGGGCGCCGTAAGCAGAACTCCCACCAGAAAATAGTTCCGCAGCCGTCCTATGAAACCGCTATGAGGCGCGATCTTGGACAGGGGATCATCTTCGGGGTGGGAGTCAGATTCTTGCGATTCTTTTGGACCGGGCTTTTTCGCCATTCATTTTCCCAGTGCAAAACAGGTGCCTAGCCACTGCTCATCGCAAACTGGCCGGAAGTAGTACAGGGAACCCTTGCTTGTGTCTTCCTTTTCACAAGACGGACAGGCACACACAACAATCTGCCCTGCTTCGGAAAACCAAGGATACATACATCAGTCGACTAGGCTGCCATCAAGGCAGGAGAATGGCAACCTGACTTGGCGCGAAGCAATTTCGATTTTGCATTTTCTAGGCATTCCCTTGCGAGACTTGCTTCGCAAGGATTGGTGCGGCTGAGTGGACTCGAACCACCACGGTGTTTCCACCACAGGTACCTGAAACCTGCGCGTCTACCAATTCCGCCACAGCCGCGACGCTCAAGGCTCCGAGCATGGGCTCGGAGGGTAGGCCCTTCTTTCACTCCATCGACCCCGGCTCTGTCAAACCCTTTTTGCGGGTTCCTGTAGCGGGACAAAAATTTGGTGCGGCTGAGAGGATTTGAACCTCCACGGGGTCTCCCCCACAGCGACCTCAACGCTGCGCGTCTACCAGTTCCGCCACAGCCGCACGTCCATTTTTCATCAAGCGGCAAGCCGTTCGATGGTGGCGACTAATTAGCGATCTTGGCGCCAAAGCACAAGAGCAAGAAACGCTTTTTTACATCTGCCAAGGAGTGTCTGGCAGCATCCTCTTCCAGATGCTATTCAAGCTGTCATGAAGAACCTGGTTCTATACCTTCTCCTGGGCTTCCTGCTGTTGCTGGCCTGCATTATCGGCATCTCCACCTGGACCAACCTGGGGGACGTAAGTCTGGGCACCCACGGGTGGATCGCCCTGACCGGAGGCGTCGTCCTGACTCTGCTGGTGGGGGGCGGCCTCATGGCTCTGGTGTTCTACAGCAACCGCAGCGGTCACGACACGCGACATCATGAGCAGGCACGTGAGCAGAGTCCCGAGCCTGAGCCGGAACAGGACGACAGGCACTCCCGCGACTAGACTCGGCACGACCGTATCCTTGGTGATTGAGCCAAACTGATAGAGCTCCCCCGCGTTCCGCGAAGAGCCGTTATGCAAGCTTGTGAGAGCTCAGGCAATTGCAGGCAAGCTCTATCCATTCTAGCAATAGAAGGCTGCAAGGGTTTCTGAACCACTATAACAAGGCAGTCCACTGCCCCAGTACGGGAAAGACCGATCGTCAACCCACACTCACCAGCTATCGGACGACTTCGTCGCATCATTCTCAGCGCTTCTGGCCTAGCCTGCGTGGCAACGACTGTGGCAGACGGACTCTTCAATCTTGCAGGCGCCGAGTCACTGGCCGCTGTTTCCTTCTTGATCTTTGTGCTGACCGCCCTGCCCGGCAGCCGCAAAGCCCCTTACATCTATATCGTCACGAGCGCCGCATTGATCATCCTTGGCTGGTTCCAGGAGCAGGATGGCTGGACCTGGGCCGTTGAAGCCGGTGCACGTGGTGCGCTCATTGCGTCGCTGTTTGCCGTCATGGCTCTGCTGAGCGCCGTGGCCGAATACTCCAGGCTGATCGCGAACTGTGGGGATGTCATCGTCCATCAGCCGCCCGGGCGCCGGTATATTGTGCTTTCCGCCGGCGGGCACTTGATTTCCCTGCTTCTCAGCATCGGTGCGATGAGCCTGTTGGGCGAACTGGTGCACCGCGCCCTGGCCTCCCATGAGGACCAGGGCACAGCCGAGGAGATCGAGCGTCGTCGCCTGATTCGCAGGCGGCGCATGATTACCGCAGTCCAACGCGGCTTTGCGACGATATCGGTCTGGTCACCGCTGTCGGTCTCCTTTGCCGTGGTCATGGCAAGCTTGCCGCAAACCGATACCACGGCCTTCATTCTGAGTGGTTTCAGCCTGGCCATGCTGACCCTGTTGTGGGGCTGGGTCCTTGACCGTCTGACCAGTCCCCGCCCACGTCCCGGCTCAAGTCCCGGTGCCCCGAAAGAAGGACGCTGGATCGATTTCCTGCCCCTGCTGGGCCTTGTTGCCGCAATATTCATCATGGCCTTTGGCCTGTCGGAACTCTTCAACTCTGCGATTATCGTGGGCGTCATTGCCTCGATACCCTTCCTCGCACTCGCCTGGCTGATGCGACAGTCACGTGCAGCCACTCACATCCCTTTGGAACGACAAGAGGACCCCGAGCACGGGCACAGCTATACGCTCAGCACCCTGCGTCGTTATCTGTCACGCCTCCTGCCCAGCCAGAGGTCCGAAATCGGTGTCAGTGGCAACACGGCTGCTTTGGGCGTCCTCCTGGCCTTTGCGATCCCTAACGACTGGCTGGTCGGTGTTGTCGATCTTTTGCCGCGCCCCCTCACTCTGGCCGCTTCAATCTGGATGGTGATCCTGTTGGGACAGTTGGGCCTGAACCCCATCATCACGACAACTCTGATCGGAACGGCCCTGGCTGAAACAACACTGCCGGGCGCCAGCACTCTGCCCGCAGCCTTGGCCCTGTCATCGGGCTGGTGCATGGCGGTTGCCAGTTCCCCCTTCACGGCAGGCGTCCTGGTTGCTGCTCGCTACGGTAATGTCGGTCCCTGGGTCATCGGGCACCGCTGGAATCTGCTTTTCTGGATCACTGCGAGCACTGGCCTTGGCCTGACCGTAGGCACAATGGAAATCATCATCAATGGGGCACACCCCTGAATAGCCATAAAGCACGGGAGACACAGCAATGAAGATCGCCATACTCGGCGCAGGTGCGATGGGATCCATTTACGGAGCATTGCTGGCCCGCAATGGAAACGACATCTGGCTCATCAACCATTGGGCAGAACACATGGAGGCTGTGCGTGAATCCGGGCTCCAAGTCTCAGGCGCTACAGGAAACTGGATTGCGTACCCAAAGGCCACCACAGATACGGCAGAACCTGGCGCTTGCGACCTTGTAATTGTTGCCACGAAGACACGCGACCTGGAATCGGCTTTGGCCGATGTCGCCCCCTTGCTACAGGAACATACGGCCGTGCTCTGTGTGCAAAACGGCCTCAATGCACCACGCATTGCCGAGGAAATCGTTGGACGCGACCGTGTCCTTCTGGGAATTGCCGGGGGATTTGGTGCATCCATTCCTGCTCCTGGGCATGTCGAACATACCGGATGGGAGATCGTGCGCATCGCCGCACGCAACCCGGAGAAGTTTGCATTGGCCCGAAAGGTGGCTCAGGTCTGGAAAGACGCCGGTTTCAATGCCGAGGCTGATCCCGACGCCAACCACATGATCTGGACCAAATTGATCTGTAACTCCGCCTACAGTGCCATCTGCTGCGTCACAGGGCTTCTGATCGGCGAGGTTGCCGATGATCCGCACGCCCATCAGGTCTCTGCTGCCTGCGCACAGGAAGCTTGGCAGGTTGCGCTGGCTTCCGGCGTGAAACTCGACTTCGACGATCCTGCCAAGTATGTGCGCGCCTTCGGACACAAGATTCCCGGTGCACGTCCTTCAATGCTGCTGGACCGACTGGCCGGTGATCCCAGCGAAGTGGACGATATTAATGGTTCTGTCGTCGAGGAGGGCAAGCGACTGGGCATCGCCACGCCGGTCAACGCAACCCTGGTAAACAGCATTCATGCCATGGAAAGGCATGACCTTCGCCCATCCCGCAAGAACAGGCAGCCCGTCTTCACGGGCTGAAGGAACGACCTGATATGCGCGGTCTCGGCGTGATAGCAGGAACCATTGGCGTTCAGACGGTCAGCACAATGGCCACAATGATCCTGCCTGCTATCGCTCCCCTGGCCGCACACGCCCTGCAGGTGGATGCTGCCCTGATTGGCCTGCAGGTCAGTCTTGTCTATGGCATCGCCATGATCGCCAGCCTGTTTGGAGGACCGATGGTGCGAAGCCTGGGAGCCTGTCGCACCAGCCAGATCGGCCTTCTATTGGTGGCAGCCGGCTGTCTCGTTGCCTTCTTGGCTACCATTCCCCCCATAACCCTGCCCGCCCTGGCAGTTGCTTCCATCCTGTTGGGCATGGCCTATGGGCTGCCGAACCCCGCAGCAGCGCATCTGCTGATGCGTTTTACGGAACCGGAGAAACGCAACATGATCTTCTCCCTCAAGCAGACGGGCGTGCCGCTGGGTGGCATGCTGGCCGGTCTGATCGGGCCTGGCATGGCCGAGTGGATGGGATGGCAGGCACCGGTCATGCTTAGCGCGCTGCTGGCCGTGGTCCTGGCAGTTGCGATTCAACCCTGGCGCCGCTTATGGGACAGCGACCGTGCAAGCACCGGCAAGGCCCCTAAGCTGCCCATAGAGGCTATCCGCCTTGTCTTTGGACAGCCTGCCCTGCGCCTGCTGTCCCTCTCGGCCTTTCTGCTAGCTGGCATACAGCTTTGTATCGTCACTTTCCTCGTCGTGATCCTGGTCGAGGACCTGGGGTACAGTCCAATCCATGCCGGCATTCTTCTGGCTTCGGTACAGGTGGCGGGTGCCATCGGACGCATCGGATGGGGTATGCTGGCAGACCGCTTTGGAAATGGGGCGGGAACCCTGCTGGTCCTGTTGACCTTGCTGGCCGTCACGGCGCTCGCCGTAACCCAGATCACGGCAGATACCCCGGCCAGTCTGACAACAGGCATCTTCCTTATGTTGGGCGCCACGGGAATCAGCTGGAACGGAATCTTCCTTGCAGAGGTCGCCCGTCGCGCACCGGAAGGGCGCGCCGGAGATGTAACCTCCGCAGCTCTTTTCCTTACCTACATGGGCGTGTTGGTGGGGCCGGCCCTTTTCTCGGCCGCAGGCCGCCAACTCGACAGCTTCCTGCCGCTTTACGGTGCCCTTGCTGCTGCCGCCATCCTCGCCTTCGCGATGGTCCGCGCCGCCCAGAGAAGAGGCGGGCACAAGGACTGATCCATTGTCCTTGTGCCCGCCACGTCTGTCTGCAAGAGCAGCCGTCCGCCACATTCCGGTGCAGACCGCCGGCCGCATTTCATGCTCGACTGACAAACCAGACGTTCATGGGATCGTGCGGCAGGACATGGCGCTGAATCTCTCGGAATCCAGCGGCTTTCAACATCGCTTCTGCGGTCTCCCACCCCCACATGGTGCCCAGTCCCTTACCACCTTGCCCCAGCGAGACCGGCATGCAATGCACACAGGAAACAGCATAGAGCAGCGATGCCATTGGAAAATCCAGGTTGTTCTCCAACCTGGCCGATCCGCCAATGTCCTGCATCAGATAGATACCGCCAGGTTTGAGCGCATCATGCAGGCTCTGGATCAGGGCTTGCGGATCCTTCTGGTCATGCACGGCATCGAAGGAGGTGATGAAGTCAAAACGCGCCTTTTCGTCGTACCCCGTCAGGTCGCGAACTTCGAAGCGAACGTTCTCCAGCCCCTCTTTCCCTGCTACGAAGCTGGCATGGTCAATGGCATCTGCGCAAAGGTCGTAGCCCAAGAAACGGCTGCGGGGGAATTGCCTTGCCATGGCAGTCAGGGCCGAGCCTCGTCCACAGCCGGCATCAAGGACGTCGATTCCTTCTTCCAGGCGCGCTTCCACACCCTCGGCCAGTGGCAGGATTGTATCGAACAGCTGTCCCGTAACAGTCTGGTTGCTGTCCTCCGCCATGATCTGATGAAAGCAGGGATAATCCCCATAGACCATTCCTTCACCGCTGTGGAACCTGTCCAGAATTTCCTCCTGCATTGCGCCCATGATGGCCACATGCTGTCCATAGACCGCCAGGTTGCCCAGAACCGCATCACGCGTCAGGCACGCGGCATGTTCTGGCAGAAGATGGTAGCTTTGTGTCTGCGGCTCATAGGTTACCAAACCTCCGGTCACCATGACTGCCAACCATTCCCGGACATAGCGCTCGGCCATGCCGGCACGTTCTGCGATTTCTGCACTGCTTGTTGGCGGCAAGCCGGCCAGGACATCGAAAAGGCCGGCACGATGGCCAATCGAGATCATGACGGACACCGCCCCTGCGTTGAGCAGG
Source organism: Fodinicurvata fenggangensis DSM 21160 (assembly GCF_000686045.1). Lineage (GTDB taxonomy): Bacteria > Pseudomonadota > Alphaproteobacteria > Kiloniellales > DSM-21159 > Fodinicurvata > Fodinicurvata fenggangensis. The sequence goes on along the minus strand of NZ_JMLV01000001.1, from coordinate 244,371 downwards.
CCCATTATGCGTTCGGCAAAAGCCTCTGCCTGCCCCTGGTCCGGAGCAATGAAGTTAGTTACTGCGGAAGACATCTTCTTTCCTTTCTTTGCATGAAGACAGCGCGTGACATACGCCCGATGTCCCCCTTCCACGAGGGGCTCAATGGACAGGAACAGGGCCTTTGTGCCATTGTTTTCCATGCATGCGCGCAAGACTCATCCACCGCTGACCGTCAGTCTTCTTGCACTGCCGGAGACGACGCCGGCTATCCTCTACAGCCTTTATGAGGTCTTCCTCTCCGTGGGTGTAACCTGGAGCGAACTGACAGGTGAGCGGAGCGATGTCCGTCGCATGGCGCCGCGGATCGTGGCCGCGACCAAAGACCCCTTCATCTCGGCTATAGGCCTTCCAGTCACCCCTCAGGCAACGCTCGACGAGGTTGATGTGAGCGACCTTGTCGTCGTGACTGATCTGGTATTTCCGCCAGGACAGTCCCCCAGGGGACGCTGGTCGCTGGAAACCGCGTGGGTTCGCGATCAGTTCACGAATGGAGCCATGGTGACTTCGGTGTGCACCGGCTCTCTCTTCCTGGCCGAGGCCGGCCTCTTGGACGGGCAACCCGCCACCACGCACTGGAGCGCTGCGGAAACCTTTCGCGCGAGCTATCCCGAAGTCGAGCTGGCAGCCGAACGCACTCTCTGCCCCGCTGGTACGGAACATCGCCTCGTAACCAGTGGAGGGGCTGCCGCGTGGGAGGATCTGGCACTCTATCTGATCGCGCGCTTCTGTGGTGAGGCCGAAGCCTTGCATATCGCCAAGATTTTCGTTCTCGGCGACCGCAGTGAAGGCCAGCTCGCTCATGCGGCTATGACCCGGCCACGCAAGCATTCGGATGCCGTAATTGCCGACTGCCAGTCCTGGATCGCGCAGAACTATGTGGAATCACATCCCGTCAGCCGCATGATTGAACGTTCCGGTTTGGCACAACGTACTTTCAAACGCCGCTTCCAGGCGGCCACAGGCTACACCCCGGTCGACTACGTTCAGGCCCTGCGGATTGAGGAGGCAAAGCAGTTGCTGGAAACGGGGGACCTCTCAACTGAAGAGGTTGCACACGCTGTCGGATATGAAGACCCCGTCTACTTTCGCCGCCTCTTCAAGCGACGAACCTGCACAACGCCAGCCAGATATCGGAAACGATTCCAAAGACTTGTGCGTGGGGATAGTCCAAACTGATTCTTCAAATAAATTTTATTGATTTTTGCCATGAATTGTATACTACTAATAACTGTATAGTTATTATCTCGCTATGAAAAGCTGTTCAGGGCTGCGCCATGGACCCTTTCTTGAGCTATGATCTCTATTTCACGGCGCAGGCTTGGATACTCGCCCTCTTTGTGCTGGCCGCCCTGATCCAGTTGATTTCAGCCATCGATGATCTCGCGATGGACCTGATGGCACTGGCCTGCAAAGCCGGCTTGAAGCCCGCAGAGAATTGCCACAGCCACAATCTGCACAAGCTCCTTTCCCAGAGAATTCCTGAAAAACCTCTGGCCATAATGATGCCGGCCTGGAAGGAAGCGCCGGTTATCCGGAAATCAGTGACCCAGCTTTTGAGTGTTGTTTCCTATGGGAATTTCCGGATCTTTATCGGTTGTTATCCAAACGACCCCGCTACCATCAGTGAAGTCATGGATCTTGCCGAGACATACTCGAATGTCGAGATGGTTCTCCTCCCGCATGATGGAGGGACGAACAAGGCTGACTGCCTGAACCATATCTACAGCGCCATAAATTCTCATGCCACCGTAGCTGAGCAGCCATTTGAAGCCTTTATCCTGCAGGATGCAGAAGACGTGGTGCACCCTTACGCATTTCGCGTCTGCAATTATTTTCTGGATCATTATGATGTTGTGCAGTTACCGGTGGTTGCCTTGCCGCGCGGCTGGTTCGACCTGACCACCGGGCACTACCAGGATGAATTCGCTGAAATGCACGCCAAGGAGCTGGTTGCTCGCGCCGCGTTCAGCGGGCTGGTACCAGGCGCAGGAGTGGGAACGGCTTATTCAGCCACCACCCTGTCTCGACTTGGCGGCGACGAGGACGTTTTTCGCAATGGCTCCCTGACCGAAGACTATGACCTCTCCTTCAGGCTGCACCAGACCGGCGCCCGCTTTTGCTTCCCGCGTGTATACGACAGGCAGCAGCAAGGCATTGGTACACGTCACGACCTTGTGGCTACACGCGAATACTTTCCCGACAGTTTCTACCGCGCGGTACGTCAAAAATCCCGATGGACTATCGGCATAGGACTGCAGGGCTGGTCGCAACTTGGTTGGACAGGTTCTTTCTGGCTTCGCCATCAGCTTTGGCGAGATCGCAAGGCACTTCTTTGCGCTCATGCAGCACCCGTCTCATACGCCGCCATGCTTCTCCTGCTATGGCAAAAGCACATGGAAGCGCAACTTGGCTATACGCCTCATGCGTTTCTCCCTCCCAGTCAACTCATCTGGATACTGCTCCTCGCCAACCTGGGCCTGATGATCTATCGGCTCGTGCTGCGCGGCTATTGGACCTGGAACCTCTATGGTTGGGGAGCCTTGCTCACTCTTCCTCTGCGCTATGGCTGGAGTGTTGCCATCAACTACTCCGCACTGCTTTGGGCCAACGGGCAGTACTGGTGGTCTCGTCTTCGCGGCAAGCCCCTCACCTGGGTCAAGACAGATCATAGCTTCCCGGATGAAACGATCCTGAAAGGCAAGTCCCCGCCACCCACACCAGGAAAGAAGCAGCCATGAAATGCATGACTGTAGCCTTCGCGTCTGCCGTGGGCAGAAGCCTGTTGCTTGCCTTTATCCTGTTGGTTTTCTACAGCCTGCTGACACTGGAGTTCAGCACGGCATCCTCTCAGTCGAAAACCAAGCGTTACCTACGCATTCATGGCGCAGACGTTCTGGAAATGAAGTTGGAGACACACCCTGGCGCCAGCAGTGACGACATTCTCCTCCGGCATCTTTCCGAACATCGCGCAACCTCCTCACCCTGGAAAGAGATGCTTTATCTCTACCAGGCACAACGTACCGATGGTCTGATTGAGAAGCTGCAGGAACAAGACCAGGCGCGGCTCATAGCAGCGAGCTATGAACAAAATCCAGCCAACCCTCTTCTCCTCTACCGGAACCTCCTGCGTTCAATCGCCAATGAGGAACACAGGACCGCTATAGAACAAAGCCAACAGCTTCTCGCGATGGTACCGCAATTCGGTCCCGCAGCCCGGATTGCTGCAAGACTGCTGAATAAGGCACACAGCAAGAATGATCAGGTTGTCCCCGACCTTTACCAACAATCTCTTTCAGCATGGCAAAGTCCCAAGGATTTCAACGACAGTTTATTGGAATTGTTCCGCATCTTGCGTTCGCAGCAGAGGGATAGGGATGTCGTCAGGATTCATGCTCAGATAGGTGATAACGTTTCCATTTCTCCCGCGCATGAACTGGTCGTGGCCTACAGTCATTTGGCCCTCGGTCAGCAGGAGCAGTCCCACAAGCTCTTCAGGACCGTGGCACAGTCCGAGAAAACGGCAGACAAGACGGCCAGACAAGCCCTCTTCATGCAGGCCGTCATCCGCGAACAACAAGGACGCTTCACAGACGCACTTCTGATCCTGACTGGCAGCACTGCGGAAGCACGTTTTCATTCAGCCTTGCCACACGAGCTCCATCGAAAAGCCAGCATGGTCGGCCACCTTGCGGACAAGCTGGACGCCAAGACTGTTGCTCCAGTCTATTTCACCAAGGCAACGGCGATTTTGCCAGGACCTACAAGTACAGCGACTCTTGTGGCTTCTCTTGCCCAAAGCAATGAAGCCAACCAGGCTTTGAACATTCTACTCTCAAGAACCAGCCGCCAGAGCTGTTGGCAGGAAGCTCGCAACATCAATGACTGCATGATTCAACTTGCCTCCAGCACTGCGGCAGAGACCGCTCAACCAGCTCTCAAACGGCTGCTCCTTTCCCCTGAAGGGCGCAAGCAGCTTCTCGACATTGCTCATGGTCTGCGACGTAGCAAAGAGTTCCTGGCGGCTTTGTCCCTTTATGGCCAATTGGGAGAGACAGCTCCAAACCGTGAACTGCGCAAGGTTTATCTACAGGAGAAGGCCATCACCCATGCGCAAGCTGGCCAGCATCAAAGCGCCGCACGTTCCTATCTTGATGCGCATGAGCTCTCACCTGACCCGCAAAGTTGGCTTAAAGCCCTTCGCGCCAGCCACCGCATCAAGGACTGGGAGGCCCTCAAACACCTCTTTGGACAGGAGGAAAAACCGCAGAAGGTCTCACGACAGATCCAGGCACTGGCATGCAGAACCCAAGCCGAACTTGGAAAACTCGACTCTGCCTTTGCCTGTTATCACGGCTTTGCAAAACAGAACCCTCGCGCCGCTCAGCTTATTCGTGAAGGTGTAAGTCTTGCTGACAGCCATGACCGGCCGGAAACGGCAATTTCCCTCCTGGAGCTTATCAAGGTCAGGAAAAGCCCGGAGGAATTACTCGACCTTGGCTACAGGTATGCCGCCATCAAGTTTACTGAGAAGGCCGAAACCAACTTCCAACTGGCCTACCGGAATGGCGCTCTTGCCGAAGCCGGTCTTGCTTTTGCCCTGTCGGCACTGAAACGCGGCCGTATTGCCCTGGCCGAATCCTACCTGCAGGAACTCCAGGATGCGCCCGATTTATCACGAACGGACCAAAGGCTGCTGAATGCCAGTCTTGCGCATATCCATGCTGAAAGTGCAAACCACCGGAAGGCCGTCCATTACTGGCAAGAGGCGCTTGCTTATAACGACAATCCCGAATTCAGGGTCAAGCTTTCCTACTCTCTCCTTCAAATCGGCAAGCTCAATGACAGCTGGAAGCATCTTGAACGTGTTGAAGCAGATGAAATCACAGGACGCTTCAGGGGACTTTATCATGACTTGCAAGCTGACCATGCGTTTCACAGAGGCGACTCCAACCTGGGGTTGATTCATCGCAAATATGCCCTTGATCTCGAAGCAACAGCAGCTCGCTATCTTGCGCTGGCAAATGCCCTGAAGCAGGCGGACCAGCTTGAGGAAGCGCTCTATTACCTCAGCCAGGCCGAAACCGCTTTTCCGGGGAAAACCGACTTCAAGGTTGAGCAGGCCTATTTGTACAGCAAGCAGAAGGACGATGCGAAAGCAGCCAAGGTCCTAGAAGAGGCCCTTGTGCAAGACCCATATTATCCGGGAGCCCGAGCAAACCTGGCCTTCACCTATCTGCGTCTCGGTCACACGGAACAGGCAGGCCAAGCCTTCCGCCGAGCCATGGATGAAGGTAACTATGCCGTCATTGAGACCGCGAAGACTGACGGAGCCTCGCCCCGTTCTGTCCTTCAGGGCCAACACAGGGAAATGGACCGCCCGTACTCTCTAAGTCTTACAAACGGTTTCTGTTTTCCCAGAGGCAGTGCCTGCCGACGCCTGCTCAATCCATTTGGTGACAGCCACGACCTTTCCTACGGTCAGCTTGCAATGAGCTGGCGTCCCCTGGGTGGGAGCGGCTTGCACCGCTGGTCCCACCTGTTCGAACTCACCGCACGCCTGTATTGGAGTAACAGCCCTGGCTTAAGCATAATGAACTCCGAGTCCGCCCAAGCGGCACTGGGGATCAGAACCTACCCTTTCCCCGGGAAGAACTATTGGCTGGGGGCAGAAAGGATATTGCCAATCGGAGACGCTGCAATAAGCGGTTGGTTGCTCCGGGCCGGCTTCTCCGAAAGCCTGGGTGACAACTGGAAGCGTCCGGACCGTCCTTTCCGCTTTTATGCTCACACACATAGTGAAGCTTCTCGCCTTTTCTCCAAGGACGAGCAAACATCCGCCTTTTCCGAAGGGCGTGCCGGCCTGACCTGGCAGCCAAACCGGAAACTCATGTTTCTACCTTTTGGTTACGTCCGCGGTGGTGGACAGATTACCCAATCCTCTGAGCGGCGCCGTGAGGAATATGAGCAGGAAAACACCCGCACTGTCGTCCTTTACCCTGATACGACGGGCGACGTCTGGATCGAAGGCGGAATGGGATTGTCCGCGCGTTGGCGTTTCAATCATGACCGCTACAATGGCTACCTTTCGCAGGGCGAAACACTTCTGCGCCTGGGCCGCGATCTCCACACCACCTGGAGTGATCCCGCAACTCGTTTCTCGCTGCTTTTCAAGGTCAGCTTCTGATGAAGGCCATAGCCGGTTTCTTCCTGCCTTGCCTGGTGCTCTTCCATGCCAGCATGAGCATTGCGGAAGACTGCCCCTACTTCTTCCAGGAAACCTTCCTGCAACCCACCACAAGCCAGTCCAAGTGGGACGACGAACGCTGGGACAGCCTATTTCATGACTGGCAGCGCCTGGGCATTCAACGCGTCGTCCTGCAGTGGTCACGTTATGGGGATACCAGTTTCCATGCCTCCAATTCCCCGACAGGACCGGAAACCCTTGTCGGCAAGCTATTCAAGGTGGCGGAGAACAATGACATCGAGCTTGTCCTGGGACTGAAGTACGACCCGGATTTCTGGGGACGAATCTCAGGTGGACTCCAACATCGATCCGTCTACTTCGAACAACGCGCCATGGAGCGGCGCCTTCTGATCGATGAACTCACGGAACTGGCAAAACAGGACAGTTTTGCTGGGTGGTACATAGCGGATGAGGTCGACGATCTGAATTGGCGTGGAGATGGTCGACAGGAACAACTGATCGCTTACCTTTCCCGAGCTGTCAGGCAGATCCGGCAGAGCTCGGAAGCTCCGATCAGCATCTCGGCCTTCTCCAATGGAAAGCTGCCCAGCAGGCAATGGGCAGACTTCTGGAACGACGTACTAAATGCCAGCGGTATCGAGCAACTCTACTTTCAGGATGGACTTGGTGCGGACAAACTCAATCGTGAGGAACTGAAACTCTATCTCGATGCCCTCAAGACCGCCCTGTCAGCGAGTAACAAGAAGCTCACGGTTATCTCTGAACTGTTCCGAATGCAGGGAGAGTCCGGCTTTCAATCAGCCGACTGGGGCTGGGTGAAAGACAATCTCTCGCTGGTCCGGGAAATCGATCTCGAGGCCTCTGCCTTCGCCTTTCATCCCTACCTCGATCCAAAGGAAGGGGACGCCGCAAAACAGCTATATGAGCAGTACAGGAACGCGCAATGGCTCTGTACTGAGACCAGACCGCAACTGGATTCCGCTGATCTCAAGGAGCTTCCTCAGGAAGACCGACAGCCTCGAGCAGGCCTTTCTGGCGCCGATCCAGAACTTCGGAGTCGAAATCCTGAATGATTTCATGAAACAACTGGTACCAGTTTATCTCGGCTTTCAAGTGCATGAAGACCGATCCCAGTCCAATGGCGGCACGGTCCATCAGGACGAACTCTCGTGGCGGCTTCACGCCACCAAGTCGGCGCAACTCCTTGTGCACCTGCCCCACTGTCTCCGCACCCTTGGCCCCACCGGGGTCATCCAGGATGGGCTGGGACCTGTCCTCCAGTAGCGGCCTGTAGACGAACTTTGCCCAGATGTTCAACGCTTCCAGAAGGTCGGGACGGTCTCCCACATCCTTGAAGCCCCAGGTCTGATAGGCCGATATCGCCAGATCCCGGTCATTGTCATGAAGGGCGTGATAGAGGTCGATGACCCCCTTCACGAAGGAGGCGTCGAAAACACGGATACATCCGAAGTCCAGCAGGTTGATACTGCCGTCCTCGCGAACCGTGTAATTGCCCAAATGCGGATCCCCATGGATCACGCCGTAGTAATAGAAAGGCGTATACCAGGTGCGAAACATGTTATAGGCAACCTGGTTGCGTAGCTCCTGGTCTGGATGGGTCTCGATGAAATCCATCAGGGACTGCCCTTCCAGCCAGGTCATGGTCAGCAGGCGCCGGGTTGTCAGGTCCAGGAGCGGCTCTGGCACATGCACGGTCTTCTCTTCCGCCAGCATGCGCCGGTAGAGTTCCATGTGCTTGGCCTCGCGCTCGTAATCCAGCTCCTCACGCAAGCGATCTGTCAATTCGTGATAGATGTCCGAGGTATCGATGGCCTTGTCGTACTGGCGATAGACGCGAAAGGCCCACTTCAGTTGCGCCACGTCCGCTTCCACAGCCGAGGCCATGTCCGGATACTGCAGCTTGCAGGCCAGCTTACGATCATCCTTCTCCGCGCGATGCACCTGCCCCAGTGAGGCAGCCGCCGCAGCCTCCTTCTCGAAACTGTCGAAACGCTTTTCCCAGCCGGACCCCAGTTCGGTACGCATGCGCCGGCGCACGAAAGGCCAGCCCATAGGCGGAGCGTGCGACTGCAGCTGCCGCAACTCCTCGGCATATTCCCGCGGCAGGGCCTCGGGAATGGTGGCCAGTATCTGCGCCGCCTTCATCAGCGGACCCTTCAGGCCCCCCAGGGCTGTCTTCAGGCCTTCGGAATGCTGCTGCCGGTCGATCGGGCGGTTGAAGACACGCGCGCCGGCCAACTGGGCCGCAAGCATGCCCACTTCGCCACCGACCTGGGCATAACGCCGCCAGCGACGGGAAAAGCGGGGATCCTCATCCTCGAAAGACCTGTCGTCTTCTTCATCTGTCATATGAAAAAGTTTCCGTTCCACCTGAAAGCACAGACATATTGAAGCGGAAATTCTCAGTCATCGAGGCTTTCCAGTTCGTCGATCATCCCCTCGATCACCGAAAGGCCCTTCTGCCAGAAGGCCGGATCGGAGGCATCCAGACCGAATGGCGCCAACAGCTCCCGATGCCGCTTGGTGCCTCCGGCACGCAGCATGTCCAGGTACTTTTCCGCGAAGCCCTCATCGGCCTGCTGATAGACGGCATAGAGCGAATTCACCAGGCAGTCGCCGAAGGCATAGGCATAGACGTAGAAGGGTGTATGGATGAAATGCGGGATGTAGGACCAGAAGATGCGATAGTCCTCGTCCAGGTCGAAGGCCGGGCCAAGGGCCTCGCGCTGGGTTTCCATCCAGATGTCGGCCAGATCCTGCTGTGACAGCTCGCCTCCACGTCTCCGGTCATGGACGCGGGTCTCGAAGTTATGGAAGGCGATCTGTCGCACAACGGTGTTCAGCATGTCCTCCACCTTCGAGGCCAGCATGGCCTTGCGCTTCGCCGGATCCCAGGTGGAAGCCAGAAGCGAGCGGAAGGTCAGCATCTCGCCGAACACGCTGGCCGTTTCCGCCAGGGTCAGGGGCGTGTCGGCCATCAACGGTCCCTGCGGCCCGGCCAGCACCTGGTGCACGCCGTGACCCAGCTCATGCGCCAACGTCATGACATCCCGGACATGGCCCTGGTAGTTCAGCAGCAGGTAGGGATGGGCCGCCGGTACGGTGGGATGGGCAAACGCCCCCGGCGACTTGCCCTGGCGGGCCGGCGCGTCGATCCAGTCCTGTTCGAAGAAGCGCTTGCCGACGTTGGCCAGGTCATCCGAAAAGGCGGCATAGGCGTTCAGGACCGTGTCCTGGGCTTCTTCCCAGGGAATGATTCGCTCGTCGGTTTCCGGCAGCGGCGCATTGCGATCCCAGAAGGCCAGCTTGTCCAGGCCCAGCCACTTCGCCTTCATGGCATAATAGCGATGGGACAGGCGCGGGAAGCTCTCCGTGGCCGCAGACACCAGGGCATCCACCACCTCGTCCTCGACGAAATTGGCCAGGTTGCGTGAGGAGACGGGACGCGCGAACCCGCGCCACTGATCCTCGATCTGCTTGTCCTTGGCCAGCGTGTTGGTGATCAGGGCGAAGCTGCGCTCGTTTTCCTTCAGGCCGGCCGCGAAGGACCGTGCCGCGCGCTCGCGAAGCGCTCGATCCGGGGAACTCAGCTTGTCCAGGATTTCCGTGCTGGACAGGGCTTTGCCGTCCAGTTCGAAACGCAGATCGGCAAAGGTCTCGTCGAACAGCCGTGTCCAGGCGGCCCGACCCGTTATGTGCTTCTCGTGCAGCGTGCGCTCGACTTCGTCGCTCAGCTGATAGGGCTGATAGGCACGTAAATCGCGCAGCCAGGGTTTATAGTACGACAGCCGTTCGGAGGACTCGAGCATCGACTGAATCTGTGAGTCCGAAAGGCGATTCAGCTCCAGCTCGAAGAAGAGAAGATGACTGGAGATATCCGTCGCCCGCTCCTGCATGGACTGATAGAAACGGCCGTTCTCGCCGTCCGTCATGTCCGCGGCGTAGACCAGCTGGGCATAGCTCATGATGCGCCCCAGCTTTTCCTGGATGTCTTCGTAAACCTCGATCGCATCGCCCAGCTGATCGCCGGTCAGGGCTGCAAGACGCCCGGCATGACCCGCTTCGAAATTGTGTGCTTTCTCATCGGCCTCAGAAAGATCCCGCTTCAGTTCTGCGCTGTCCTTGCTGGGATAGAGGTCGTTCAGGTCCCAGACCGGCAGCTGTCCCAGGTTCTGGCTTTCGACGGTCGAATTCTGTGCTTTACTCATGAACGTTGTTCTTTTCCTGCCTTGAAACTGTCTGATCCTTGTTACGCCATATAGCCTTGGCAGCCCCTTGCACCAATAGCCTTACAGATCATTTCCGGACTCTGTGATATGGCTGCACGCAAGGCTTTTGCTACGAACAAGACCTGAAATGGGAGGGGACATGGATTACGACAGGGTTACAAGCCTTCCGAGCGCCTTTTTCCAGAAGGCCAATGAAATGGGAGATTTGCCCTTCCTCTGGGTCAAGACCGGAGGAAGCTACACACCCTGGACGTGGCATGACGTTCGCCTTCAGGTCCTTGCCCTGGCCCACGCCCTGCAAGATATGGGCGTAAAAAAGGGGGACCGGGTGCTGCTCGTCTCCGAGAACAGACCCGAGTGGTTCATAGCTGATTTCGCCATCATGACCTCTGGTGGGATCACTGTGCCCGCCTATACGACCAACACCAGTGAAGATCACGAATATCTGCTTAAGGACAGCAGCTCCGATCTTGCCATTGTCTCGACGGCCGCACTTGCCAAACCGTTGCTGAAGGCCATTACGCAGACCAACCTCTGCAAGCAGGTCATCACCATCGAGCCTCTTGAAGACAATGCCACCAATAGACCCGAGTCACTCTACGTTTGGGAGGAACTGCTGAACAAGTACCTGCCTGGCGCGCCTAATGAGGCGGTGCTTCAGGACCTCAAGCGAGAGGACACGGCCTGCTTCATCTATACCTCAGGCACTGGCGGTGCCCCCAAAGGGGTCATGCTCAGTCATGCCAGTATCCTTGCGAACTGCACAGGAGCTTATGATCTCCTGGCGGAATATGGCCTGGGCCGGGAACGTTTCCTGTCCTTCCTGCCACTGTCCCACTCCTACGAACACACGGTTGGTCAGATCTTCGCAATGTCGATCGGTGCGGAAATCTACTATGCGGAAGCGGTGGAAACCCTGCTGACGAACATCTCGGAAAGCCGACCGACCATCATGACCGCCGTTCCTCGCCTCTATGAAATGCTTTATCAGCGCCTCAATCGCAAGGTCGACAAGGGAAACCGGATCAACAAGCTTCTTTTCCGACAAGCTGAACGGCTGGGTAAAAAGAAATATTACAACAATGGCAAGCTTCCCCTTTGGGAGCGCCCTCTGGATCTGTTGGCCGAACTGACGGTTCGCCAGAAAATTCGGGCCCATTTCGGTGGACAGCTCAAAGCCATGGTGTCGGGCGGAGCCGCACTCAATACCGATGTCGGCCTCTTCTTCCATGCACTGGGACTGCCGATCCTTCAGGGCTATGGACAGACCGAAGCCTCTCCCGTCGTTTCCGTGAATCGGCCCCATCACATCAAGATGGAAACCGTGGGACCGCCCCTGAAAGGCGTACAGGTCCGCACGGGCGAAGACGGCGAGATCCTCGTTCGCGGAGAGCTTGTCATGCAAGGCTATTGGAACAGGCCCAGGGAAACCAAGGAAACCATACGCGATGGCTGGCTGCATACCGGGGACATTGGGGCCATTGATGAAGATGGCTACATACACATAACAGACCGAAAGAAAGACCTTATCGTGCTGACCGGGGGGGACAACATCTCCCCCGCCCGTCTCGAGACGCTACTGAACCTCCAGCCGGAGATTTCACAATCTCTTATCTTCGGAGACAAACATTCTCATCTGGTCGCCCTGATCGTTCCGGACCCTGAATGGGCCGGGAAGTTCGCCAGCGACAATTCGGACACACACAGTGAAGAACTCACGACTTCGATCCGGGAAGCGGTCGATCGCGTGAACGCTGGACTTTCCGTTATCGAAAAGATACGCCGCTTCAGCTTGTCAGATGAGGCTTTCACAGTCGAAAACGATATGCTGACACCGACCATGAAAATCCGGCGTCACATCATCCTGGAAAAGTACAGGGCTCGACTGGAAGCCCTGTACTGACGACCGATTTGTGCTGAATGCTTTGTCCTTTTCCTGAAAGCAGGAATCAGACAGTCATGCCAAGCGCCTGTTTGTAGACCTCCAGGACGGTTTCCTGTTCTTCACGATCCGACTGGTCCATTTTACGCAGCCGCACGATCTGGCGCATGATCTTGGTATCGAATCCGGCAGACTTGGCTTCCGAGTAGACTTCGCGGATATCGTTGGTGAGACCAGCTTTCTCCTCTTCCAATCGTTCGATTCTTTCGATGAAGGATTTCAGACGATCCCCCGCAACGCCGCCGACATCGCTCATGTCCCAGGCTCCTGAACTGATGGTGTAGTGAAAGACGTGACAGGTCCGCCTACGCCGGGCGGACCGGCCGCGAACCTACTCCGTCATGCCCCCGCGGACAACGGAATAGGACGCTATCAGAACGAGTGCCCTCAGTGACTTCCACCTCCGGTCTGGAAGGCTTCCTTCTGGGCATCTGTCGCCTCGTTCTGATACTTTTCCTTCCATTCGCTATAGGGCATGCCATAGACGATTTCCCTGGCCGATTCCTTGTCCATTTCGATGCCCTTCTCCTGCGCGGATTCCTGATACCAGCGGGACAGGCAGTTGCGGCAGAAACCGGCCAGGTTCATCAGGTCGATGTTCTGCACATCCTTGCGCTCATCCAGATGCGCCAACAGCTTGCGGAAAGCAGCCGCTTCCAGTTCGGTCCGGGTTTGGGAGTCGAGTTCAGGTTTCATTCTTTACCTCCAATAGGTGACCAGACGGCACCATGCCGTATTAAATCCATGGCCCATTACCTTCTATGAAGCCTCAAGCGAGGCTGCTTTCAAGCCCTCTCCGGCACGGCTAACTTTCCTGTCCCTGCAGACGGCCAGCCTGCTCCACCAGCGGCGTCAGGACCTGCGCTATGATCTGGGCCCACTGCTCGGCCCCCTCATGGCTGTCGATCAAATCCTGACGCACTTCGAGCAGCACCGGTGCAAGGCCGCGTCCCTCGCCATGCTTATGCAGACTGTAATCCTCGGGAGAGGCTCCCGAATAGGGTTCGTTCTCACCCACCGTACAGCCCTGGGCACGAAAGCCCTCAATGACCGGGCGCGCCAGTCGGTCATCCTCGTTCCACAGGACTCCTACCTCCCAGGGACGCCGGAATTCCTGTATGACCGGCGTGAAGCTGTGCAAAAACACCAGAAGCGGCCGTACGCCCTTGGCAATCTGCGCCTCGATCAGGCGCGCCGCCGCCGCATGATAGGGCTTGAAAAAGGCCTGCACGCGTTCTTTGCGTGCTCTTTCATCAAGGTTCTGATTTCCCGGAATCGGCGTTTCATCGCTGACCTCGGGTATCGATCCCCTCGAACCAAGGTGACGGTTTGCGTCTATGACCAGGCGCGAAAAACCAGCCAACAGTGTTGGCGCATCCAGCAGGCGAGACAAAGGCCGCGCCACCTCTGCAACGCCTATGTCCCAGGCAATATGGCGTGACAGATTATCCCCTTTCAGACCCAATCCGCGGAAAGCTGGCGGGATATGACGAGAGGCATGGTCGCAGAGTACCAACACCGGCGCCTGCCCTGACAGTCGTAGAAATTGGAAGGGCGTATACCACGGCACTGTCTGCTCACCTGACGCAAAAGGTGGATGATCATGCCCCCTGTAGAGTTCGTGGACAGGTGGTTGTGTTGAATCCTGTTCCATACCGGCACCAAAACCCTGTAACTGTTCAAGCCTGCGACATCGATTGACCTTGGAAACGGCATAAGACTAAATCTCGCCATGGAGATAAAGCCCAACACTTTCTTCTGCGTGGACGGCCACACCTGCGGCAATCCCGTGCGCCTGGTCGCCGGCGGCGCCCCGCTCCTGGCCGGCGCGAGCATGAGCGCCCGCCGTCAGGATTTCCTGAAACGCTACGACTGGATTCGCACCGCGCTCATGTTCGAACCGCGCGGACACGACATGATGTCCGGCTCGATCCTGATGCCCCCGACACGTGATGACTGCGACATCGGCATCCTCTTCATCGAAACCAGCGGCTGCCTGCCGATGTGCGGTCACGGGACCATCGGGACTGTTACCTTCGCCCTGGAACGTGGCCTGGTACAGCCCAGTGAACCGGGCCTTCTAAAGCTGGACGCCCCTGCCGGCCGTGTGGATGCGCATTACAGGCAGGACAGTGAAGGCCGGATCGAAGCCGTGCGAATCCGTAACGTGAAAAGCTACCTGGCTGTGGCAGACCAGAAGGTCGACTGCCCCGAATTGGGTCCGTTGAAGGTGGATATCGCCTATGGCGGAAACTTCTACGCCATCGTCGAACCACAGCAGAACTACCCCGGGTTGGAGAGTTTCACACCCGCCCAGATCCTGAAGGTATCGCCCCTTCTGCGTCGCACGCTGAACGAATCGGTCGAGGTGGCACATCCGGAGGACCCCACCATTCGCGGAGTGAGCCATATCCTCTGGACCGGGAAGCCTCGTGCCGAGGGCGCACACGCGCGTAACGCTGTCTTCTATGGCGAGCGCGCGATTGACCGCAGTCCCTGCGGCACCGGCACCTCGGCCCGAATGGCGCAGCTCGCGGCGCGTGGTGTTCTGAAACCGGGAGACGAATTCGTGCACGAGAGCATTATCGGCAGTCTCTTTCGCGGTCGCGTCGAGGAAGCAACCGAGATCGCAGGCACCCCGGCCATCGTGCCGTCCATCGAAGGCTGGGCGCGCATGACCGGACTGAACACGATCTTCGTCGAAGAGCGCGACCCTTATGCCCACGGCTTTCAGTTGACCTGATCCGGACAGGTCGCCCTTGTCGTACCGGCTGAGTCGTTCCAGTCTTTTGAGCCTCAAGAAGGCTTATTCAAAACAGTGAGTGATCAATGGACATGTCCGAGAGAGACAGCAGTTTTCATGCCAGGATCACGCACAGCCTGTCCGACATTTCCGCTGCCGACTGGGACGCTTGCGCCGGTACCGACAATCCTTTCCTGACACATGCCTTCCTCTCGACACTCGAGGAAAGCGGTTGCGTATCGCCAGAAACCGGGTGGCAACCCTTTCACGTCCTTCTTTCCGATGAGGGGGGACGCCTTCAGGGGGCGGCCCCCCTTTACCTGAAGAACCACTCCTTCGGGGAATACGTCTTCGACTGGGGGTGGGCCGATGCTTATGAACGCGCCGGCGGCCAGTATTATCCCAAGCTACAGTGCGGCATACCCTTCACACCGGCCACAGGGCCACGACTGCTGACCGCAACAGCCGAACAACCGCAATATGCGCGGCGCCTTTTGATCTCCGCTCTCTCCTCCGTCGCTGAACAGACCGGCGTCTCCTCCCTGCATGTTACCTTCCCGCCACAGGACGAGTGGGAGTCGTTTACATCTGCCGGCTTCCTGGCGCGTACAGGACAGCAGTATCACTGGCACAATCGCGGCTATGCCGATTTCAACGACTTCCTGGAAACTCTGTCCTCGCGCAAGCGCAAGAACATTCGCAAGGAACGTGCCCGTGTACGCGAAAGCGGGATAACGCTTTGTGCGCTCAGTGGAGATGACCTTCGCAGCGAGCATTGGGAAGCATTTCACCGCTTCTACATGAACACGACGGACCGCAAGTGGGGGCAGGCCTACCTGTCGCTGGAATTCTTCCTGCAACTGTCCGAGAAACTGGCCGACCGGATCGTGCTGGTCCTTGCCTACCAGGATGACGAGCCCGTGGCCGGTGCCCTGAATCTGCGCAGTGACGATTGCCTCTATGGCCGCAACTGGGGATGTGCGACGGACTTCCGCTTCCTGCACTTCGAAGCCTGTTATTATCAGGCAATCGATTATGCCATAGCCAACGGTCTGGCCCGGGTGGAAGCCGGCGCCCAGGGCGAACACAAAATCCAGCGCGGCTATCTGCCTGTGGAAACCTACAGCGCTCACCTGATTCGGGACCCGGCCTTACACGACGCCGTGGAGAGCTATCTGAGACGCGAACGTGAAATGGTTCGCCACACGATAGACCACCTTCAGGAAGAAAGTCCCTACCGCAAGACCTAGACATTCTGACCGGAACGTAACCCGTATAGTCAGGCGCGCAGCAGCAGGGTCGTCCAGTCCCCAAGCTTGTAGCGGGCTTCCAGTGCAAGTCCGGCACTGCGATGGCGTTGACGCACCCAGCGTTCCTGGTGCCATAGCAGGCCTGACAGGATGACATGGCCGCCCGGCTTCGCATGACGTGCTGTCTCCGTGGCCATGCGGCAAAGCGGAGCGGCAAGAATGTTCGCCACGATCAAATCATATGGGCCTTCGCGCTTGATCGCCGGATGTGCGTATCCTTGGCTCAAATAGGTCTGAATCCTGCGGGACACGCGATTGAGTCCGGCATTCTCGCGTGCCACCCGGACCGAGCCTGGATCATTGTCCGTGGCAAGAATCCTGGCCTTTGGCCAAAGATAGGCAGCACCCATGGCCAGGATGCCCGAGCCGCATCCCATATCCAGAACGCGCGTCTTGCGCCCGCGTTTGGCAAGATCGCACATGGCAAGGAGGCAGCCGCGCGTCGTTTCGTGCCGCCCTGTGCCGAAGGCAATATTGGCATCAACGAGCAATGGAATGGCGCCCGCTGACGGTCGCTCCTGGACATGGCTGCCGTGGACAAAGAAACGCCCAGCCCGCAAGGGCGGCAATGCCGCCTGGCTTTCAGCCACCCAGTCCGTTTCCGGCATCAGTTCATAACGATAGTCCGGAACGGCAATCTCACAGCCCAGCGCGGCAGCGGCCAGACGTCCGAACAGCTCGGTTTCTCCGTGATCCTCACCCAGATAGACCTGCAGCGGCGTATCTCCGTTGCGGTCCGGGCCTCCAACGGCTATGGCCGCGCCAAGTCCTTCCAGCGCGTCTTCGAAAACAGGAACTGTCTGTGACGGGACCGCAAAGGTCAGGCAATAGATTGGCTGGCTCATGGTCTGATTACTGGTCTTCCGTTGAGGCAGATAATGCGAGAGATGGACGCCTTCAGTCCGCTTCTTCTGCCGGAACAACAAAAGAGGCCATGACCTTCTTCTCGCCAGCATGATCGAAGCGAATGCTCAAGCGATCACCATCCACCACATCCACGGTTCCATAACCGAACTTGCGATGGAAAACACGCGCCTTCGGCGCATAACCTGAAGTGTTTGGAGCGAGACGCTCCACAGGCTGGGCCTGGACATCTATGACCTTGTCGGACGAGCGTTCACGCGCACGCATCATGCCTGGTGAAACCCGTGTCTCCCCCCAGCTGTCAAACCCGCCGAAGCGTCCACCACCCCAGGCCTGTGCCGAAGCGCCGTAGAGCCCCTGGTCACTTTCCTGAACCTTGTGCTCCTCAGGAAGCTCATCGATGAAACGCGAGGGTATGGCAGCCGCCCAGGAACCATAAAGGCGCCGGTTGGCTGCAAAACTGACGATTGCCCGAACCTTGGCGCGCGTCAGTCCCACATAGGCCAGACGCCGCTCCTCCTCCAGGCCCTTCAAGGCCTGCTCGTCAAGTGCCCGCTGGTTGGGGAACAGCCCCTCCTCCCAGCCCGGCAAGAAAACGGTCTCGAACTCCAGGCCCTTGGCCGCGTGCAGGGTCATCACGGAAACCTGGTCCTGACTGCTGTCCTCCAGGTTCTCCATGACCAGACTGACGTGCTCCAGAAACCCGGCCAGGGTTTCGAACTCTGCCAGCGCGTCTATAAGCTCCTTCAGGTTTTCCAGGCGCCCGGGGGCTTCGATCGATTTGTCCTGGCGCCACATGTCGGTATAGCCGGATTCCTCGAGAACCGTTTCCGCAAGTTCCGGATGTGGCATCTGCAGCATGTCCTCACGCCACTTGTCGCAAAGACCTATGAAGTTCTTGAGTGCACGCCGCGCCTGGGGGCGCAACTCATCGGTTTCCGTCAGGCGACGGGCCGCATCGAACAATGACAGACCGCCAGCCCGTGCCGTTTCGTGCAGGATCTTCAGTGCCACATCCCCCAGGCCACGTTTCGGCTTGTTGCAGATGCGCTCAAAAGCCAGGTCATTGTCCGTGGATGTCAGCAACCGCAGATACGCCAAGGCGTCGCGAACTTCCATGCGTTCATAGAAACGCGGACCACCGACCACGCGATACGGCAGTCCAAGGGTTACGAAGCGTTCTTCGAACTCGCGAGTCTGTGCACCCGTGCGGACCAGGATAGCAATTTCCGACAGAGCATGTCCTTTGGTCTGCAGTGCCTCGATTTCATCGCCCACAAAACGGGCTTCGGCTTCTCCATCCCAAAGTCCGCGCACACGGATGGGCTCGCCCTGGTCACCATCCGTCCAGAGCGTTTTTCCCAGACGGCCCGAATTGTGGGAAATCAGGCCCGAGGCCGCCCCCAGGATGTGGGGGGTGGAGCGATAGTTGCGCTCAAGGCGAATGACATGAGCTCCGGGAAAATCCTGCTCAAACCGCAGGATATTTCCCACTTCCGCCCCACGCCATCCATAGATCGACTGGTCATCGTCGCCGACACAGCAGATATTCTTGTGTTTCTGCGCCAGCAGGCGCAGCCAGAGATACTGGGCGATGTTGGTATCCTGGTATTCATCCACCAGGATGTACTTGAACTGGTCCTGATAGCGTCGCAGGACCTCATCATTCGTCTGAAACAGATGAACGCAGTGCAACAGCAGGTCGCCGAAATCACAGGCATTCAGTTCTCTCAGCCTGCGTTGATAGAGCGCATAGAGAGTTGGTGCGCGTCCGCCTGCAAATTCCGAACTGTCCTCAGCCGAAACCCGGTCCGGGGTAAGAGCCTTGTCCTTCCATCGTTCAATGATCGACAGCAATGCGCGTGGCGGCCAAGCTTTCTCGTCGATATTCTCGGCCTGCATGACGTGCTTCAACAGGCGCAACTGGTCATCGCTGTCCAGGATGGTGAAATTGGACTTCAGCCCCACCGATTCGGCTTCATAACGCAGGATACGCGCCGCCAGGGCATGGAAGGTTCCCAACCACCAGCCCTCTACCGACGGCCGTCCCAGTAGCTCGGCCACACGTTCCTTCATTTCACGCGCGGCCTTGTTCGTGAAGGTAACAGCCAGGATTTGCCCCGGCGCCGCCTTGCCGCTGTAAAGCAGATGCGCCAAGCGCGTGGTCAAGGCACGTGTTTTACCCGTTCCTGCACCAGCCAGCATAAGAACCGGACCATCCAGCTGTTCCACGGCATTCCGCTGGGCTTCGTTCAAACCCTCGGCGACAGCCTCGGGCAAAGGCGCCCTGTCATTCTGCAGTGAGGAGGATGGAGACGAAGAGATTGACATGCTTTCCTTCTGGCCCTTTCCAGGCGAGCTTATCGCGAGCATGGAGTCGCTCACGAATCCTCTAGCCTGCATTGACCGGACAGACGGCTCCGGTCATCTATTCATGATACCGCATTCCACGGGAACCACATGTCACATAGCATTGAACGCCAGATCCTTAAAGGCAGTCCGCCGGGCACCCAGCAGCAACTGCAAATCCACCGCTTTGGGCCAGCCGATGCGGACAGGAAGGCTTATATTCAGGCCTCACTGCATGCGGATGAAACGCCCGCCATGCTCGTGGCACAGCATCTTCTGAGTCTGCTGCGTGCCGCCGATTCAGAAAATCAGATCCTTGGACAGGTCACGCTTGTGCCCTACGCAAACCCGATTGGACTGACCCAGTTCGTCAATGGCGTGCACCTGGGGCGCCACAATCTGGGAGAAGGCGGCAACTTCAATCGATCCTGGCCGGATCTTTATGAGTTGATCCGGGAGTACCTGGCCGGAAAGCTCTCTCAAGATATCGAGCAGAACAGGGACACGATCCGGCAATCCATGAAAACGGCACTTGCCCGCATGGAAACCAGAAACGAGGCCGGCCATCTCAAACAACTGCTGGCACTGGAGGCCTGTGACGCCGATCTCGTTTTCGACCTGCACTGCGATGATGATGCACTGATGCATCTCTACCTTACGCCCCATCAATGGCCGGACGGCCAGGACCTGGCCGCCGATCTGGCCTGTGAAGCGGTATTGCTGGCTGAGGATTCCGGGGGCGGCTCATTTGACGAAGCCTTTTCCACACCCTGGCCGCGACTGGCAGAGGCCTTCCCGGACGTACCGATCCCAAGGGACGGCTGTTTTTCCGCAACTGTCGAATTGCGTGGCCAGGCAGACGTCAACGACGTTCATGCCGCAAGTGACGCCCGGGCCATTTTCAGGGAACTGCAAAGATCAGGGCTGTTGGAGGGCCAAGCTGAAGAAACGCCGCCATTGCGATGCGAGGCGACTGCGCTGGAGGCTTGTGAAATCCTTCGGGCCCCCGCAACTGGAATCCTGATTTACCAGGTTGAACTTGGGCAACAGGTAGCCTCCGGTACTGTCATAGCGGAACTGGTCGACCCTGCAGCTGAAGATGACAGGGCAGCACGGCAGACCATCCAGGCCGGGACCTCTGGCTTGCTGTTATCTCGCCGCCTGAAGAAATACGTTCACGCTGGTGATAGCATTGCCAAAATTGTCGGTCGCGCCCCCTTGCCAGAACGCAAAGGCTTGCTGCTCGATGACTAGTTCTTTCGATCCGACCGCACGAACGGAGATCCATTCGGCAGGCCCGCAGGATGCAAGCGATCTTTCCGAATTGATTCGGGAACTGGCCGTTAGCGAAGGAAAAACGGAAACGAAACACTTGAGTTCCAAGAAGGTGGCAAGCTGGTTGATGCAGTCCCCGCCACCCTTCGAAGCACTTCTGGCGGGGCAACCAGGTGAGAGACTTGGCTACATTGCCTTCTACAAGGTTTTTTCCCTTTTCCTTGGCGGCCCCGTCCTTCTGGTGGAGAATCTCTATGTCCGGCCGGCGGCGCGCGGACTTGGTCTCGGTCGATTGCTGCTCAGGCAGGCCAGCAGCCAAGCTGTCGAACAGGGAATCAATCGCGTGGAATTGAATGTTCGCAACGACAACAAGGAGACCACAGCCTTCTATCAGCATTGCGGATTCCATCACCCTGATGAGGATGTCTACCGGATCGAGGGCGACTCTCTGCGAAAATTCACGAGACAGGAGACGAGGCCTTGATTCGAATACGAGCTGCCCACCAGGAAGACTGCGCACAGATCCTACAGCTGATAAAGGAACTGGCTGACTTTGAAGAACTTTCGGACCAGGTGCTGGCAAGCGAAGAAGACTTGAAACGGGATGGTTTCGGAGAGTCTCCCCGTTTCGAATGCCTGATCGCTGAAGATCACGAAAACACTGCAGCACCTCCGACTGCGCTGGCCTTCGCGCTGTTCTTCCACACCTACTCGACCTTCGCGGGACGGCCCGGACTCTATCTTGAGGACATCTATGTACGCGAGAGGGCGCGCGGACTTGGGGTGGGCAGACAGCTGCTCTCCCGGCTGGCCGTCATCGCTCAAGAGAGAGGCTGTCCGCGCCTCGACCTCTCGGTACTACACTGGAACCCTGCCCGCAGCTTTTATGAGAAACTGGGATTCCGTCACCAGTCCGATTGGCTGCCTTATCGGCTCGAGGGAGACAGGCTGCAGGAACTGGCTGCCACACCCGAAAACACGACCGAAGAACGTTAAACCCGGTCAGTGAGCCCTTCACCAGAGCCGGCATTCTTCGCACAGTGCGCACAGCAGTATACCTTGCCATTGCTCTCGACCCCGTGCCCGATCACCCGGCAATCGCAGTGAGGGCAAACCGGAGCCATTGCGCGGATGGCGCACTCAAAGCTGTCGAAGGTAGAGGTCTGACCGCTCATGGTGACCTGGAAAGCCTTGTCATAGTCGTTTCCGCATTGCTCACATTTGGCCATTTTAATGATCTCCTATACGGGAAGTAGGACACCCCATATTTCGGGATCCACATGTCCATGACAAAGGAGTGGCTTGTGACTTTTATCTGGTCACGGGAAAGAACCCCTCCCGAAAGTAGAAGCCATCTCCCCAAAATCGTGGAAATACGGAAACTTCACTTGATTGCCACATCATGATCAAAAAATAACACTGGCCCGCATACACAAAGCTATTACGCTCGTTATCTGGAAAACAGTATCGTTATTTGCCCCGGGCTGATCTGACCAGCCTGCAATATTCTGGGAGTCCGATCATGAAAAAGCCTTTCTCGCTGCTCCTGCTATCCGGTATGGGCCTGCTGTTCGCCGCCAGTGCAACGGCCCAGGAATCCTCTACCGCAACTGCAACCTTCGTGGATGTGAGCGGCACCGAAATCGGGAACGCAACGGTCACCGAAACGCCCTCAGGTGTGATACTGGACCTAAGCGTTAACGGGCTGCCCGAAGCGACCTGGCTCGCCGTCCATATCCACGAGAATGGAGAATGCGATCCGGCCGGCGCCTTTGATTCAGCCGGCGGGCATTTCAATCCCGATGGTCGGTCTCATGGCTATTACACGCCTGACGGCCCGCATGCCGGCGACCTGCCCAATCAACAGACCCAGCCCACTGGGGAACTTCGTGCCGAAGTTTACAACCATCTCGTCACCCTTGATGGCACCGATACCGGAATTCGCGGCCGTGCATTGGTGATCCACGCAGATGCCGATGATTACGAGAGCCAACCTTCCGGTGATGCAGGCCGTCGCATTGCCTGCGCCGTGATCGAATAAGGCGGGAGAACAGCAGCAGGAAGCAGCAAAGTCAGCCTCAATTGCACCGGCCGACAGACCCTTCCCGGCAAACATACTCCCCATTGGTCCAGGTCGCACCGGACAGATCTGTAAAGGAAAAGTCGGTATTATCCAGGGTGGCTCCGCTGAGATCTGCATTCTGCAGGTTGGCTCTATAAAAGCGGGCATCGCGAAGATTCGCGCCTGACAGGTTCGCCCCCTTCAAATCCGCTTTCGTGAAATCAGCATTCACCAGGTCGGCGTCCGACAAATTCACATTCTGCATGTTTGCACTGACAAATTTCACCTTATACCCATCGATCCCCGACAGGTCGGCTTCGGAAAAATCGGCCCGGAAGAAGCTGGCCTCTCGCAAACGGGACTCCGGCATGTCCACGCCGGAGTAGTCGAGCCCGTCAAAGGAGCATCTCTGCCAGTCTGCGCCCGTAACCGGGGGATCGCTGCAGCCGGCGATACCTTGAGAGGGAAGAGCCAGAGACACCAGAAATACCAGTGCTGCCAGTAACGGTAATCGCATCACAGAAAAAGAGCCTTTCAGTCCAACAGGATATAACACCACACTAAGAATACGTCTTGTTCAAGGCCACTGGTTTATCCCACCTGCCTTTCAAGAGCACGAAAGCTCTGCAGTTTATGAACGCCTGCTTCCCTGGAATTGCGCGCCTGCTGCGGTGGAAGCCTCCAAGAAAAGAAGATAGCGTCCATAAACAAACGATAAAGTGGGGGAGTTGCATCTTGATACGTTCAGTATTGAGTTTCTGCGGGGGCCATGGTCCAAAGGTTCTATTCATTGGCGTATTTTTGGGACTGGCCGCCCCTGACCTGGCCGCCCTCCTGCGCCCTCACATTGGACCAATTGTCGGCGTTCTCCTGTTTTTCTCGCTGCTTCGTATAGAGTGGCAAGCGATGAGCAGCTACCTCAGACATCCTTTCAGCCTGGTTGCCTTGCTGGTCTGGCTGCTGGTGATCTCCCCCGCACTGATTATGCTGCTACTCTCGCCCTTCCCCCTGCCCGAGGCTCTGGAAACGGCCTTGATTCTCATGGCGGCAGCACCCCCCATCCTCGGCGCCAGTGCCATTGCGTTGCTCGTCGGCCTGGATGCCGCCCTTGCCATTGTTGTCGGCTTGATTGCAACTCTGCTGGCGCCCCTCACCGTACCACCTGTCTCCTTCTGGCTGCTGGGCGTGGAACTGGATGTCAGCACCTACGAATTCATGTTGCGCATGGGGATGGTCGTAGGCGGCGCTTTCCTGGCCTCGGTTCTGGTGCGCACGCTTGCCGGCAATCACCGGCTTCGTACGGCAGCACGAGAAATCGATGGCACGATCGTTCTGGTCATGCTCGTGTTTGCCATTGGCATCATGGACGGTGTCACCCAAACGCTCTTTGAGCGCCCCCACACCGTAGCACTGTGGGTCGCTGCAGCCTTCATCGCCAATCCCTTGCTTCAGGTTGCGGCCTTTCTTGTCTTTTACAAACTCGGTCGAAGCCGTGCGCTGACAGCCGGCCTCATGAGCGGGAACTGCAACATGGGTTTACTGCTCGCCTCCCTTCCGGAAAGCACGGATTACGATGTCGCGCTGTTCTTCGCTCTTGCACAGCTTCCCATGTACATGCTGCCCGCCCTGTGCGTTCCCCTCTATCGACGCTTGTTGCCTGAAAACACCCATCCGTCGTGAGTGGGACGATGCAATGTAGACACAGGCTTACGGCCTGTTGACCAGCCGCACGCACGATAACTGGCGTTTAACCTTTCCATATGATACTTGAGCCCTAATTCGTACTCACACTCGTTCAAGTTATGATGCAATGAATGGTGCGGGGAGAGATAGTGTGAGCAGGGGGACGGCTTGCCAGTCCCATCCATAACCACCCGCAGTCGTTGAAACTGGGTTAAAGCAATGATGCAAAGGCTGGCTGGCAGCATGGGGCAGAAGATGAAACCTGAGATGACGCGCGAACCAGTAGGCGAGCATTCGACAGCGCGCCGCATGTTCCATGGCAGCCGTTTTACAGCCTCAGCAATCCTCGTCAGCGCCGTGATGCTTCTTTCAGCTTGTGGCCAAATCCCGGAGGGTCATAGGCAGGTCAGTGGTCAGCCAATGGACCTTCTTTCTCCAGGAACTGTTCAGTACGCGCAGAACAGCGATGATGAAGGTTACCTGAGTGACGAGGATGCGGCCGCGATATACGGAACGGATACCCAGGTAAGCAGCGACGATCCCCTGGAACTCCTGAATCGCTTCGTTTTCGCCTTCAACGAGGCCCTGGATGTGATCCTGATTCGCCCAATGGCGGTAACCTATCGGGACCTATTCCCGGACCCGGTCAAGGATTCGGTACGCAACTTTCTGAGAAACCTGAGTACTCCGGTTGTACTGGCGAACGACTTCCTGCAGGGCAATCCGGACCGTGCCAGCGATACGGCCGCACGCTTCTTCATTAACACGGCCTTCGGGCTTGGTTTCTTCGACCCGGCCAGCGAACTCGGCCATCCCTATCACGACGAGGATTTCGGGCAGACGCTGGGAAGCTACGGTGTTGGTGAAGGCGCATATCTTGTCCTGCCGATTCTCGGACCATCCTCGGTTCGTGATACCGGCGGGCGTGTCGTGGACATGTTCTTCGATCCTTTGACCTATCTGCTGTCCGGTGATGAGGCAAGGACGGTCAGCATTTCCCGCGGCGCATTGCGCGGTATTGATTTCAGGTCTCGCAATATCGAGACCTTCGACGAGATCGCCGAGGATTCCGTTGACCCATATGCACGTTTCCGTTCGCTCTGGCGGCAGAACAGGCAGTATCAGATTGAAAATCGCGACAATCAGGTCGAGGGGATCAACTGATCCGGATCATATGAGTACTGCTATTATCTCATTTCAGTGCAACCGATTTGCTCGCGGGGAGCCCATGAAATCAGCAATTAAATACCTTTCCGTCGTATTCTTGATTCTGGGCCTTAGTGCCCCGGCTTTAGCCCAGGACAATGCTGAGCAGTTTATACAGGACTTTGGCTCAAAGGCTCTGGAAGAGCTCACGGATCAATCCATTTCCTCGGACGAGCGGGAAAAGAGGTTCCGCAGCTTGCTGCAGGAAGGCTTTGACCTGCGCTCCATCAGCCAGTTCATCATAGCCCGTCACTGGCGAAGCTCCAGTGAGGAGGAGCGCAAACAATTCATCCAGGTTTTCGAGGATTACCTGATCCAGCGCTTTTTGCCCCTGTTCGAGAAGTATCAGGGCGAAACCTTCCAGACCAATGGCATCCGTAGGGATGCCCAGAACGAAAACCTCTCCTGGGTAAAAGTGACATTCAAACGCCAGCAAGGCGACCCAGTGAACACGGAATGGCGCGTCCGCAATCAGGATGGCTCATTCAGCATTCTGGACGTCCGTGCCGAGGGGGCGAGCATGGCGCTCACCTTGCGCGATGAATATGCATCGGTGATGAATCAGCGTGGTGGACTTTCCGGCCTGATTGATGCCCTGAGGCAGAAACTGGACCAGGGGGCTTTCCGGCCCGATTGAAGTGGCAGCAACCAGCACGCAGGACCTGAACTGCGTGCCGGCAAATCCGGGACCTCTACTCTTCTGGAACCTCTATAAAGATGTCGTCGCCTTCACGCTTGACGTCATAAGTCGCAACAGGCACTTCCACCGGCCCTTCCAAGGCTTCGCCAGTGCGAATGTCGAACACAGCCTGGTGTAAGGGGCACTCGATGGTTTCTCCATCGACATAGCCTTCATGCAGGCAAGCATAGGCGTGCGTGCAGATGTTGTGGGTTGCAAAGAATTCACCATCGAGGTTGTAGAGTGCTATGGGCGTATCTCCCACCTTCACCTCGATGGCCTTGCCGTCCTCGACATCGTGACTGGACGCAACCTTATGCCAGGTCATACAAAACTCTCCTTGATACCGTCTTTTATAGGCCCTCAACTTGAAACCGGTCGTTCCGGAAGTTGTGCCGAATCGTGAACTTTGTCTCTCTCACATATCCTGCATGGAACGGGAATTCCACCCCTCGCCGAACACAAGGCTGGTCTGTCTGGCTTGGCACGATTGTCTCCTTGTTGCTACTGGTTTTTCCCGGGCCGTCCACAGGTGCGGAACCACTGGACGAACTCCATGTACTGATCAATGAATATCGTCAGCAGGCAAGTTTGCCATCCCTTGAACGGAACGGTGAACTCGACCGCGTCGCAGCGCGCCACAATAGCGACATGGCACGAGACGGGTTCTTTGCGCATTGCGCGCCAGATGGCAGTTGCCTGAAAGAACGCCTAAAGACAGAGGGGTACGAGGCGCATCTCTGGGCTGAAAACCTGGCGGCAGGACATGCGACAGCTGCCCAGGTCCTGCAGGCCTGGCATGAAAGTCCTGATCACCGTCAGAATCTTCGTCTGGAGCAGGCAACGCAGATCGGGCTTTCTATTCACCCCCACGGCAACAGCGCCGTTCCAAGTCCTTTGTGGACAGTCGTCCTTGGCCATCCTCGGTAAAGATCGGCCATTTGCGGTAAAGTTTGATTTTAGTTGATCAGTCAGTTGGCTGCGGCGGGATTGTTTCCTGAAAGCGAATGGCCTGTCCGGATGGCTGCTTGAGGAGTTCACCATCCTGCATGACCGTTTCGCCACGAATGATGGTCATCACGGGCCAACCTTTCACCTTCATCCCTTCAAAGGGGGACCAGCCACACTTCGAAGCGAGCCAATACGAGCTGATGGTTTCACTACGCCCCATATCGACAACAGTGAAATCGGCATCGTAGCCACGCGCAATCCGGCCCTTGGCTGCCAGTCCGAATATGCGTTGCGGTCCGGCACTGGTCATGTCCACCAGTCTCTGCAAGGTCAGGCGGCCTGCATTCACATGATCGAGCATCAGAGGCAACAGGGTTTGGACGCCCGGCATGCCGGAGGGAATGCGTGGATAGACCCCTTCTTTCTCGTCTCGCGTATGAGGCGCATGATCCGAACCCAGCACGTCAAAGACACCCTGGCGCACACCTTCCCACAGTGCCTCACGATGTTCGGCATCACGAATGGGTGGATTCATCTGTGCCAATGCGCCCAGGCGTTCATAACATTCGGGGGCAGAAAGGGTCAGGTGCTGAGGCGTGACCTCACAGGTTACCATGTCCTTGTGTTCGGCCAGCAGAGCCACTTCATCACCTGTCGTGATATGCAGGACATGAACACGCCGCCCCGTCTCCCGCGACAAGGCCAACAGGCGTTTCGTTGCCTTGACCGCTGTTTCCACATCGCGCCAAACCGGGTGCATTTCCGACCCACTGCCCTCCTCGATCACGGAGAGCCGTTCGCGCAGTCGCACCTCGTCCTCGGCATGTACAGCAACACGCCGACGCCCGGAAGACAGGACACGGCGCAGGGACTCGTCATCCTCGACCAGCAGGCTGCCTGTTGAGGATCCCATGAAGATCTTCACACCCGAACAGCCCGGCAGCATCTCCAGCTCTGCGAGCTTGTCCGCATTCTCCTCTGCCGCACCCATGTAAAAGGCGAAATCAGTCCAGGCCCGACCTTCTGCACGCGCCAATTTGTCGTTCAGGGCCTTTGCCGTCAGGGTTGAGGGGTTGGTGTTGGGCATTTCGAACAGGGCCGTGACCCCGCCGAGTGCAGCCGCCCGCGTCCCGCTTTCCAGATCTTCCTTGTGCTCCAGGCCAGGCTCACGGAAATGTACCTGGCTGTCGATCACACCTGGAAGCACTGTCAGGCCTTTCAGTTCATGAACTGCCTGGGCTGCGTGCCTCTCGAAATTTCCAAGGGCCGCGATACGCCCACCTGAAACCGCAACATCACATTCTACCGGTCCATTTGGCGTGAAGACGGTTCCCCCCTTGAGAAGCAAATCAAACATAGCTGTCATCAATCATTCTCCGGTTCACGCACTCATGCGGTAATATCGGCATGCCCGCCCTGACCTTCTGCCGTTCGTGCTTTCGAGCCCACAGGGACAGCTTCTCCCTGTGCTCGGTAGAAACAGGCCAGCCACCCGTCCGTTGCCAGGCTTTCCTGATGGTGAGCCTCATAGACCCGTCTGCCGCCTGCGGCAAGGCGATCATACAGCATGGGATCCTGCAATATCCGACGCAAGGTCCGTTGCAGGGCCTTGTCGTCCCCGTTTGTGCTCAACATGCCGCTGTCACCATGCCTTATCAAGCAGGCCGGACCAATCGCTCCCGCTCCGACAACCGGGCGGCTCTGGCTCCAGGCTTCGACAACGCTATAACCCACAGTGTCCATTGTGCTGGCTGCGACCACAACATCCGCCGCTGCATAAAAGGCCCTGTGGTCAAGGCGTGGCTCCAGCAGACGCAATCGGCTCGATGTTTCCAACCGTTCGGCGAAGGCCATCAGTTTCTTGTGATCGCGTTTGGGCGCTATCAGCCACAAGAATATATCCTTCATCTGCGCAAGCGCCCGGATCAGGCAATAGCTTCCGGGATCCCCTCTCGCCAATGGTGTGCTGACCACAAGATCAGCCTCAAAGGGGGTGTGAAGGACCTTGCGAGGAAAGGGCTGTCCGATCTCGTTGCTGACGGGCATGCTCGGAAGGTCGATATGGTCATCGGCCCAACCCTGCTCCCGAATGGCCTCTCCCAGATCCTCGTTCAGGGCAATCAATCGGGTACAGGCCCGCCAGCGAGAAACAGGCCCATAATCGCTGACAACCCCGACCAGGCAACGGTGACTTTCCATCCTAAGCGCACCCATGGCTTCCGGGCGCCACACAAGCACAACATCAGGACGATAGACCTGCAATCGCTCGGAAACCCGTGCAGGTGTGGAAAAATCCAGCCAACGACGAAACGGCAGGGTCTCAAGATTCAACCCCATGGTTTCCAGATCGGCCGCGGGCAATGCATTGTTGCGGATCAGGACCTGCTGCCCCACCTCCTCACGCCAGATTGGATCGTGAAAGGTGGCGCAGACTCTGGCAAAAAGTGTGCACAATTCCGGTTCGTCACGACCGAAATCGGCGATATGCATTATGCGCATGCAATGGCCCCCACTGAGAACCGGACCTTTCTCCAGGAACCTTCTTGTTCCGACTCGCCCGGCCACTTACCTAGGTCAGCGGAAGAAGGATAACAGCATGAGCAGAATTTTCGCCGTAAAACTTGAAGATCGTGGTCTCCTGGCCCTGAGTGGCCCGGATCTGAGGGATTTCCTGCAGGGGATTGTCTCCAACGATGTCAACCGTGTCAGTGCCAGCCAGTCGATCTGGGCCGCTTTTCTGACCCCTCAGGGCAAGTACCTCTACGATTTCTTCATCAGCCAACCAACGGAAGGTACCTTCTGGTTGGACGTTGAGGCGGAACGCCGTGCAGACCTCATGAAACGCCTGCGCATGTACAAGCTTCGCTCCAAGGTCGAGATGACGGATTTGAGCGAGGATTACGAAGTTCATGCCCTCTACGGTGAAACATCCGATATTCTGGACCTGCCCCCACTGGCGGGCGCCAGTCAGTCCTATCATGATGGTGTCCTGATGCGGGATCCGCGCCACCTCGACATCGGCTTGCGCCTTGTTGCTCCGAAGACCCAGACAGATCAGTTGTTGTCCGAGTTGGAAGCAGAGACCGGCACGCGCGAAGACTATGATGTGCAGCGAATAGCCCTTGGCCTTCCAGATGGCAGCCGGGACATGGAAGCAGAGCGGGCAACCCTTCTCGAGAACGGCTTCGACGAGCTTGGCGGGGTGGATTGGCAAAAGGGCTGCTACATGGGACAGGAACTGACGGCCCGCACCAAATACCGGGGCCTGGTTAAGAAGCGACTGATGCCGGTGAAGCTAGACGGGTCCCCGCCGGATATTGGCACTGCCGTTACGCTCAACGGGAAGCAGGTGGGTGAAATCCGCTCTTCTGCCAAGGGACGCGCCCTCGCCCTGTTGCGCCTGGACATTTTCAAGTCGGAAGACAGCCCACTGCTTGAAGCGGGTGAGGCCCGGCTTACGCCCCACCCACCCGATTGGGCAGATTTCTGGAAAGACTCTCGCTGAGATCGGCCAACCGATCAAAAGGCACGTCGCGCTCGTCCAGCTTCAGGCTTTCACATCGCTTTACCCCTTCGCGACCGAAGCGATCGCGCAGGGAATCCTCAAGCCAGTGTTCAGCCTGCTGCAGACGCAAGGCAGCCAATCTGGCGGGGCTGGAGAGCAGGCTTGCCCAGCGACTGTCCAGCCTGGCCCGTAGAGGCTCAACGCCTTCTGGCTCATGCAAGGCAAGGCGTAGAATGGCAACCTCGCTTCCATCCTTGGCCCTGCTCGGCAAGGCTTCTCGCAAACCCTGCTCGGCCCTGTGCGCAACAGCTCCCATGTCCGCTTTTGTGACCACAGCCAGATGCGGCGTTTCAGCTATGCCCGCCTTCATGAATTGAAGAACGTCCCCGCTTCCAGGCTGAACGCAGAAGACAACGCTATCGGCCAGGTTGGCCACATCGGTTTCCGATTGCCCGACGCCGACTGTCTCAACAATCACCCGATCATAATATGCTCGGAGCAAGACAGTTGCGGCCCAGGTAACATCCGCCAGTCCCCCCAGACGGTCCCGGGCCGCCATGGAGCGAATGAACAACCCGGAATCCTCGGGGTCACCCCCAAGCCTCACGCGGTCACCCAACAAGGCGCCACCGCTCTGTCGTGACGAAGGGTCCACTGCAACCACTGCCACGCTCAGATTCCTCTGGCGGAAGGACTGGATCAAACCCCGTATCAAGGTGGATTTGCCAACGCCGGGAGGGCCGGTCACACCGATCACATGCCCCTTGGGCGCCCGATAGGCTTCGGCCAGCAAGCACCGCGTATCCGGATCATCGGCACGACGCTCAATGGCTGCCAGGGCACGCGCTATAACGGCCTTGCCTACGGGTGGGCTGTGGTCCGCAGTATCACTGTTCATGCAATATCACTTTCCGGGGCGTACAGCTTTGGATCAATCCTTGTTTGCGGAAGCGTACTGCCCAAACCTGAAAGTTCCAAGACGGCACCTCATGCCATGAGCCGTACTCTTGTGCTTCTGGGAATAGAAAACGCCCGAAGCAATGCTCCGGGCGTTTTCCCGCCCAAGGCCCCTTAACTCTTTATCGAATTACACATCCCGTTCCGCTTCCTTGAGCGCTGCCTGTGCCGCCGCAAGGCGTGCAATCGGGACACGGAAGGGAGAACAACTGACGTACTCAAGGCCTGTCTCATGACAGAAGCGGATCGAGTCCGGATCCCCCCCATGCTCGCCACAGATGCCGAGCTTGATATCCGGGCGGGCACGACAGCCACGCTCCACAGCAATACTGACCAGTTCACCGACACCCTCCTGATCAAGGGAGATGAAGGGATCCTGCTCCAGGATGCCCTGCGACTGGTAGGCCGGCAGGAAATTGCCGGAATCATCACGGGACAGGCCAAAAGTCGTCTGAGTCAGATCGTTCGTACCGAACGAGAAGAAATCGGCTTCCTCAGCGATCTCCGCTGCACGCAGGGCTGCACGCGGTAACTCGATCATCGTACCAATCAGGTATTCGATTTTCTGCCCATGACTGTCCATGACTTCCTGGGCCACCCGTTTGACCAGGGCGCGCAGAATCTCCAGCTCCTTCTTCACGGAAACCAGTGGAATCATGACTTCCGGCACGATGGTATCGCCATCCTGCTTGTGGACCTCAACCGCAGCCTCGAAGATGGCGCGGGCCTGCATTTCATAAATCTCCGGATAGGTGATCCCCAGACGGCACCCACGATGGCCCAGCATGGGATTGACCTCGTGCAGCTTCAGCATGCGTGCGCGTGTCTGCTCCACCGGTACGCCGGCCGAGCGCGCCACTTCTTCCAGTTCCGCATCACCATTCGGCAGGAATTCGTGGAGCGGCGGATCCAGCAGGCGAATGGTCACCGGCAGGCCCTTCATGATCCGGAAGATGTCGATGAAATCCTGACGCTGCATGGGAAGGATCTTTTCAAGAGCCTTTCTGCGCCCTGCCTCGGTTTCGGCCAGGATCATTTCGCGCACGGCCACGATGCGATCGGCTTCGAAAAACATGTGCTCGGTCCGGCACAGACCAATGCCCTCAGCTCCAAACTGAACCGCCGTCCTGCAATCGTTGGGGGTTTCCGCATTGGTGCGGACCTTCAGCGTGCGTGTACGGTCGGCCCACTCCATAAGACGGGCAAAATCGCCGCTGAGTTCCGGCTGGACCGTAGGAACGTCGCCCTGAATGATCTCCCCGGTGGCCCCGTCTATCGTAATACGGTCGCCTTCCTTCAACTCGACTGCCCCGGCACGCAGAACACCGCCCTTGTAATCGATACGCAGTTCTCCTGCACCCGCCACGCAGGGGCGTCCCATGCCACGCGCCACAACGGCCGCGTGACTGGTCATGCCACCGCGCGTGGTCAGAATGCCCTGCGCCGCATGCATGCCGTGAATATCCTCGGGACTGGTCTCGATACGGCAAAGGATGACCTTCTGCCCGTCATTGGCCAGCTTCTCCGCCTGGTCCGCGGTAAAGACGATGGTCCCGGAAGCTGCACCCGGGGATGCCGGCAGGCCACGGCCTATGACCTTGCGCTCGGCCTGCGGATCAAGTGTCGGATGCAGCAACTGGTCCAGCGAGGCCGGATCTATGCGCTGGACGGCCTCTTCCTCGGTGATCACGCCGTCCTTGACCATGTCCACGGCAATCTTGAGGGCGGCCTTGGCCGTACGCTTTCCGGCGCGGGTCTGCAGCATATAGAGCTTGTCGCCCTGGACGGTGAATTCGATGTCCTGCATGTCGCGGTAATGCCGTTCCAGCAGGTCACGCACTTCCAGCAATTGCCGGAAGACATCGGGCATGACCTCTTCCATGGCCGGCATGTCCGAGCCCTGCTTCTCCTTGCTGCGCACGGTGATGTTCTGCGGCGTGCGAATGCCGGCAACCACGTCTTCCCCCTGAGCATTCACGAGATACTCGCCATAGAACTCGTTCTCGCCCGTGGAAGGATCGCGGGTGAATGCGACCCCCGTGGCACAGTTATCACCCATGTTGCCGAAGACCATCGCCTGGATATTCACAGCCGTTCCCCAGCCTTCGGGAATCTGGTGCAGGCGACGGTAAGTTACGGCACGCTGGTTGGTCCATGACTGGAAAACCGCAGATATGGCGGCCCAGAGCTGGTCCTTAGGATCTTGTGGAAAGGGAGTCCCGATCTCGGCGGCAATCTTCTCCTTGTACTGCTCGATAACACCCTTCCAGTCGTATGCTGTCAGTTCGGTGTCCAGGTTCGCTCCGCGATCCTCCTTGGCCAGTTCGAGAATTTCCTCGAAGTGGTAATGGTCAACGCCCAGAACGACGTCCCCGAACATTTGGATGAAGCGGCGATAGCTGTCGTAGGCAAAACGTTCATCGTTGGAGTGACGGGCCAGGCCTTCAACCGTGTTGTCGTTGAGGCCAAGATTGAGAACTGTATCCATCATGCCGGGCATGGACACGCGGGCACCCGAGCGGACGGACACCAGCAGCGGATTGTCCGAATCCCCAAAACGCGCACCTGTAATGCTTTCGATCTGCTTTAATCCGGCCTCAACCTGCTGCGACAGGTCATCCGGGTATTCCGAGGTTTGCGTAAAGTGCGCACAGACTTCCGTCGTGATAGTAAAACCCGGCGGTACAGGCAGTCCGATGGATGCCATCTCGGCGAGGTTCGCTCCCTTTCCGCCGAGAAGATTGCGCATGTCGGAACGGCCTTCGGAGTCACCGCCACCAAAGTTGTAGACCCACTTGGACATCTTGACACTTTCTCCCGATAGTCGACGCACTGCGCGCCGTGTCTATCCTTCAATCTTCGAAAAATCAGCCACTTCGGACAGGGTTTGGCCAATACGAGCCAACAAGTTCAAGCGATTCTCCCTTAACCCGCTGTCTTCGGTATTGACCGTCACGCTGTCGAAAAAGGCGTCCACAGGGCGGCGCAAGGCCGCCATGGCCGCCATGGCTTCTGCGAAATCTTCCCTCCCCAGTGCCGTTCTGGCATCGGCCGACGCTTTTTCCAGCGCCTTGTAAAGCTGGGCCTCTGCCTCTTCTTCAAGGCGCGATTGCGTCACCTTGCCTTCAAAGACCCGCGCATCCTTCTTGGACTCGATCCGAACGATATTGGCAGCCCGTCGCCACGCTATCAGAAGATTGGCCCCATCCTCGCTTTGCAGGAAGGCCTCCAGGGCCTCGACCCTGGCCAGCAAGCGTACAAGGTCATCTTCATCCCCGACTGCAAAGACCGCGGAGATCAGGTCGTGCCGTACCCCGCGATCGCGAAGGGTCACCTTTAGACGGTCGGCAAGGAACTCAAGCAACGAGACGTCTACTTGCTCCGCTTCCAACCCCTTGTATGTGCCTGCGGCATCTCTGAAGACCTCGAGCAACGGCATGCGCAGGCCATTCTCGACGATCAGGCGTATAACGCCCAGTGCTGCGCGACGTAGCGCATAAGGGTCCTTGGAACCTGTCGGCTTTTCGTCGATGGCCCAGAAGCCAACCAAGGTATCGATCTTGTCAGCCAGGGCGAGTGCGACGGAAACACCGGACGAAGGACAGGCGTCATTGGGTCCCAACGGTGAATAGTGTTCGGCTATGGCCTGCGCCACTTCCACATGCTCTCCATCGTAGGCCGCATAATAGCGCCCCATGATGCCTTGCAGTTCCGGGAATTCGCCCACCATCTCGGTGGTCAGGTCCGCCTTGCACAGCCGAGCTGCAGAGCGCACACGGTCGATATCCACATCCGTCATGCGATGCGCCAGCCCGACGGCCAAGGCTTCGATACGTCCCACTTTATCAGCCAAGCTACCCAGCCGGGCGTGGAACACCATATCGGACAGGGCCTCGACCCGGCTTTCCAGGCTATCCTTCCGGTCCTGCTCCCAGAAGAAGCGCGCGTCATCCAGACGCGCCCGCAATACACGCGCATTGCCGGAGATTATATTGTCCCTGATTCGCGACCCCTCAGGCGCCGCCATGTTCGCAACCAAAAGGAAACGGTCCGCCAGGCTGCCATCCGGCTTGACCAGCGCTAAGTACTTCTGGTGGCTGCGCATTGCGGTAATCAGAACCTCTGAAGGCAGTTCCATCAGGTCCTGGGGAATGGGAACCATCAGCGTTTCCGGCCATTCCACCAGACCGGCCACTTCATCGATCAGACCGGGATCCGGGCGCACCGCCAGACCCGCAGAATGGGCAAGCGCTGCGCTCTGCTCGACAATCATGCGCCGGCGCTCCTCCTGATCCAGGATGACATAAGCTTGGCGCAGCTTGTCCTGGTACTCTTCGAAAGAGCTTACCGCAAAGGGATCAGGATTCAGAAAACGGTGTCCCACGACACTGCAGTGCGAAACATCAAATCCCCAATCAGTCAGTTGGATGGCATCACCCAGTGGTTCTCTATCAAAAATTGCCACGATCCGGTGCAGGGGCCGGACCCAGCGCCCTTGGCCACTGGCCCAGCGCATTGACTTCGGCCAGGACATTGCCAGCAGAACAGCAGAAATCGTGTCGGGCAACACCGTGCGCGTGGCTCTTCCCTCAATATGGCGGACGGCAAAATAGAAATCGCCCTTGGGTGTTTGCCGAACCTCCGCCTGGGAAATGTCTTCAAGGCCATTGGCCTTCATGAAGCCTTCGACGGCCTTGTCGGGTGCGCCAACCTTGGGGCCCTTGCGCTCCTCGGTCACGTCCGGCTGGCGTTCCGGCAGACCCCGCACCACAGCAGCAAGGCGCCGGGGCGTCACGAAACATTCTATTCCCTCGTGTTCCAGCCCCGCTTCCTTCAGCTTTTCCTCTAGAAGTCGCTGCATGTCCTGGCGGGCACGCGATTGCATGCGGGCCGGAATTTCCTCGCCGAATAGTTCCAGCAGCAGTTCAGGCACTTGTTGCCTCCTGCGCCTGTTCGTCAGTGGCAAAGCTGTCCACCCAGACCTCGCAGCATCCCTTGGCCAAGGCCCGGACCTTGCCGATATAGGCCTGCCTCTCGGTAACGGAGATGACCCCTCGGGCATCCAGCAAGTTGAAGAGGTGACTCGCCTTCATGCATTGATCATAGGCGGGCAATGCCAGTTTCTGTTTCAGCAACAGGGCGCACTCAGCCTCGGCATCCGCGAAATGCTGGAACAAACGCGCCGTATCGGCATGCTCGAAATTGTAGGCTGAGAATTCGCGTTCAGCCTGCAGGAAGACGTCGCCGTAACATTTGCCACCACGACTCTCCGGCAGGCCATCCCAGTCAAGGTTATAGACATTGTCCACGCCCTGGACATACATGGCCAGGCGTTCGAGGCCATAGGTCAATTCCACAGGCACGGGATCACAGTCGATGCCACCCACCTGCTGAAAGTAGGTGAACTGCGTGACCTCCATGCCGTCACACCAGACTTCCCAGCCCAGCCCCCAGGCGCCCAGAGTCGGACTTTCCCAGTCGTCCTCAACGAAGCGAATGTCATGCTCCAGCGGATCGATCCCCATGGCTTTCAGGCTACCAATGTAGAGATCCTGGATATCTCCCGGAGACGGCTTCATCAGGACCTGGAACTGGTAGTAATGCTGGAGTCTGTTCGGATTCTCACCGTAACGGCCATCGGTCGGACGGCGCGACGGTTGGACGTAGGCACAGTTCCAGTCGCGCTCGGGACCCAGCGAGCGCAAGGTCGTGGCCGGATGAAAGGTCCCGGCTCCTACTTCCATGTCATAGGGCTGCAGGAGGACACAGCCCTGTTCGGCCCAATAGCTTTGCAGCTTGAGGATCAGACTCTGGAAACAGGTCGTCGGGTCGGCGGCGATCTTGGGCATGGAAACAATCGGAATTGCGCATCTGAAGGCGAGCGCACCCTATAGAGAGCAGGTCCTCAAATCAAGCCGCACTCAGGGTCCATCCACTGCCTGCCACTGATGACAGGGCAAGTTTTCGGCGACAGATCGGGTGTGCCTAGCCTGTCGGCACAGAAAAGTTGCAATGTATTGATAAAGTGCAATTTCCGCATCCAATGCAACCCGTGCCGGGAGACAGGGCAGAGTTCTCCCGGCGCCATGGCAGGAGTCCGTTTTATCGCGACAATTGAGAGAGATCAGTCAGTAGGGACAGTCGGAACGTCCGCAATTCACTGGATTGCTTGCCGGTACATAGGCACCGCAGCGAGTGCAGGCCTTCATTTCCTCGACTTCGCCTTTCGACTTGCGGCTCTCTTCTTCCTTTTGCCGTTCATAGGCTCGCAGCTTCGCCTCCGACTTTCGCGCATTGTCCAGTCGGTTGACGATCTTGAAGCCATACCAGACGACCAGAACGACGACGGCGAGGACCAGGAGTTTGGAAAGTGAAGGAAGTCCGAACATTCCTGCATTTATGCCTTTGCGGATGGCAGGGTCAAGCGCGCACGAAGACGCCGACCACTTCCAGATGAGCAGACCAGAGAAACTGGTCGACCGGGACGACTGATGCCAGCCTGTAGCCCCCCTCGACCAGAAGGGCCGCATCCCGGGCGAAGGTTGACGGATTGCAGGAAACCCCGATCACCCTGGGAACGCTGCTGGCCGCCAGATGGGCCGCCTGCTCCCTGGCCCCGCTTCGCGGCGGATCGAAGACCACGACATCGAATCCATCCAATTCCTCTGGGCGCAAGGGCTGGCGAAAGAGATCGCGATGTTCCGCTGTGATGCGCCCCGCCAGTCCGCGTCGGTTTGCGGCATTCTGCAAAGCCTTACAGGCGGCCAGGTCGCCTTCGACGGCACGCACTGGTCCCGATCGGGAAAGCGGAAACGTAAAGGTGCCACATCCCGAGAAGAGATCCAGGACGGGGCCGGTTTCTCGCGGCAAACCCTCCAGTACGGCCCTGCACAACAGTGCTTCACCCTCTGCTGTCGGCTGGAGGAAGGCCCCCGGGGGTGGTGAAACCAAGGTCTCACCAAAGCGCACTTCCGGTTCTGCCCGCTGAACCACGGGTTCGACAGGCTCTCCGATTGAAGGAGACCAGGAAAAACGTTTGATTTCAGGCAGGACGTCAGTATCCGCAAAGATTTCGCGTGCCTGCAGGTCGGGCAGATCGGTGCCCGAGAGCACGACATCAAATCCATTCTCCATCTCTGACATGAAGAGGTCGCCGACTGATTTCTGCTGAAGAAATGGCAGAAGATGGCGTTTCAACTCACGGCAAAGATTGAATAAACCCGGGGACAGCACATGGCATTCCTTCAAGGCCACAATCCTGTGGCTGAAGCGTTCCCGGAATCCCAGTTCAACGCCTTCGCCCGAGCGTCGCACGGCCAGAACGGCGCGGCGTCGGCTGTAGGGTGGCACTTGCTGGAGTGCCGAAACGGCGTCGGCCCTGATACCTGCGCGATCGAGTGCCTGTGTCAGCAGGTCCGCTTTCCAGGTCCGATAGGCTGTCTCCTCAAGATGCTGCAACTGGCATCCGCCGCATGGGCCGAAGTGTCGGCATCGAGGCTCCATTCGCCCTGGACCTTCCTCCAACAACTCCAGAGGCTCACCACGCATGCCTCCTGCCTTTTCGGCAGTCAATCGCACGCGAAGGCGGTCCCCCGGCAGAGTGGCCGGCACAAAGACGGGCCGCCCCTCCAGAGTGGCAACCCCATCCCCACGGCCGCCAATTGTATCGATCCGGACAACGACCTGCCGCCCACCGCCTTGTCGCGCGCGTCTACCCATGATTCGCGTGCCCTTTCCTTCCGGCCAGAGGGCGTTTAAGACTGACTTGATGCGCTGTATGACGACCGTCGCAGTGAATTGCAACAACCACCCGGGAGCCCGGCTGCATGCGCCTTATCGTCTTCCTGCTCAAATGCCTGGTCGGCTTCCTGGCAAGCATCGGGGTATTGGCACTGCTGCTTATTGGCGGCCTTGCCTATCTCTTCACGCAGTTTGAAAGTCACTTCGAAGACTGGACCGGGCAGGAAGAGCTGCCGCCGCGCATGGTTCTCATGCTCGACACGGCCGATGGGCTGTCACAAGGGCCATCCGGCCCGAACCTGCCCGTCTCGGGCCTTGGGCGGTCACTGAGTTTGATAGACGTCATGGAGGCCCTGGAGGCGGCAGCCGATGATCCCGCCGTAGAAGGGCTCGTGGTCCGGCTTGGCTATGGCCGCCTGAGTGCAGCCGATTCCCAGGAGCTCCGCAATCTGGTCGACGACTTCCAGGA
Source organism: Fodinicurvata fenggangensis DSM 21160 (assembly GCF_000686045.1). Lineage (GTDB taxonomy): Bacteria > Pseudomonadota > Alphaproteobacteria > Kiloniellales > DSM-21159 > Fodinicurvata > Fodinicurvata fenggangensis. The sequence goes on along the minus strand of NZ_JMLV01000001.1, from coordinate 204,139 downwards.
AAGCGGCAAGTTCGCCATTGGTTTTGCCGAAAGCTTCGGCGAAGCCGGCAATGGAACCTTGCACTACAACCTGGCCACCGGCTTGGACGAGATCTGGCTGCAACCCTCCGGAAGCCTGGATCTGCTGGGTTTTCAGCTGGAGACCCCTTACTTCGCGGAGGTCCTGGAAGACTGGGATATCCGCGTGCGCTTCGACCAGCGGGAAGAATACAAAGGCCTGGCAGACGCCATGACACGGGACGACATGTCCCCCGAGGTACGCAGCAACGTCCAGCAACTCCTCGACTCCTGGTTCGCTCAAGTCGCCGAGGCCATCTCCAAAGGACGTAATATAAATCTGAACAGCGCCAGACAACTCATCGATCAGGGACCTTATTCCGCCCCTGAGGCGCTGGAAGCAAAACTGGTGGATCGCCTGGGCTACTGGGATGAATTGGTTGAGCGCTACGATTCGGATGAAGATACAGGTGACTCTTCGAATGGAAACTCTCCTGCCCTCTATCCGATTGCCGACTATCATGGCCAACTGGACGGAGCCTCAGAAGAAGACCAGACGGCCATTGCCCTGATCCATGTGAATGGACCGATCTCACTCGGCAAGGCGGATGGCAGTGCCCTCTCAACACCTGGTGCAGCCGCAGACCGCATCAGCGGTGCCATCGCAAATGCCGCGGCAAATGAGAACGTGAAAGCCATCATCCTGCGGATCGACAGTCCGGGTGGCTCCTATGTCGCCTCTGACACAATCTGGCGTGAAGTGACCAAGGCGCGTGAAAGTGGGCGTCCAGTCATTGTCTCGATGGCTTCCACGGCTGCGAGTGGCGGCTATTTCATCGCCGCCCCGGCCGACCGGATTCTGGCCCTTCCGGGCAGTGTCACAGGGTCCATCGGAGTGGCTGGTGGAAAGCTGGTGCTGTCCGGCCTATGGGACCGCCTGGGCATAAATTGGGATGGCCCTCAAGCTGGAGAGAATGCCGATATCTGGAGCATGAACAGTGATTTCGACAGGGAACAATGGCAGCGATTCCAGGATAGTCTGGACCGTGTCTACAGTGACTTCACAAAAAAGGTCGCCGAGGGACGTGATCTGACGGAAGACGAAATCGAGGCCGCGGCAGGTGGGCGCATCTGGAGTGGTGCAGATGCCTTGACCATGGGCCTTGTTGACGAACTGGGCGGCTTGCCACGGGCAATTGAAGTCGCTCGTGAAGAGGCCGGACTGCCCGCCGACGAGCCGGTACGACTGACCCCCTACCCGGATCCGGACAAGGCATTCCAGGACTGGATCCGCAGATCCCTTGCAGGCGGAATCGAGAGCCCGGAGACCTTGGCCAGGCTGGAGCGGATTCTGCTGCTCAGCGAGCGCCTGGCCCCGGTCATGGAAAAAATCGAGCACCTGGTCCAGGATCCGCGACATGGACTTCTGCAGGAAGACAGCTTCACGGGGCAATAAAGCCTGGTCCTGCAGCCTGGTCAGCGATCCCGAACACCTGCCATGAGGAACTCCCGGTTGCCCTGGGTGCCCGTTATGGGACTGTCCGCCAAACCCAGAGAACGCCAGCCGGGCAGCGATTCCAGCCACGCAATCGCCGTGCTGCAAACTTCCTCGTGAAGCGCGCGATCACGAACCAGTCCCCCCTTGCCAACCCTGTCACGCCCCACTTCGAATTGTGGCTTTACAAGCGCTATCATGATCCCGCCCGGGCGCACGAAATAAATGGCTTTTTCCAGTGCCTTGGCCAATGAGATGAAACTGGCGTCGCAAACCAGGACGTCGATCGGCTCCGGAACTTCCGCCCTGCTCAGGTAGCGCGCATTTACCCCCTCCAGGGAAACGACTCGTGAATCCCGCTTGAGCATTTCGGCAAGCTGATCATGGCCGACATCCACGGCATAAACCCTACGGGCCCCCTCGCGGAGCAGGACTTCGGTAAAGCCGCCCGTGGAGGCTCCGATATCCAGGCATACTGTTCCGCCAACTTCCAGGTTGAAATGCGCCAGGGCATGATCGAGTTTCTCGCCCGCCCGTGAAACCCGCATGGGCCCGGCGCCTTCAAGCAGCAACACGCAATCATCCGGCAACTTCTGGCTGGCCTTGGTCACATGTTTTCCATCCGCCAGGACGTGCCCAGCTGCGATCAATGCTTGTGCCTGTTCCCGACTGGGAACAAGGCCTTGGCGAACCATCAATCGGTCGGCACGATCCCTGGTCATCCCCTGTAAACCGCCTTTTCAAGCAGCCCCAGCTCGCTACGCCGGCTGAAACGCCAGATCGCCATGATCGCCACGGTCGTCAGTCCCACAGCAAGCCCCATCCAGATGCCTTCTCCTCCATAATCCAGTGGGAAGGCCAACACCCAGGCAGTTCCAATGCCAACGCCCCAATACCCCAGGCCAGCATAGATCATGGGAATCCGTGTATCACTCAGGCCGCGCAACATGCCGCCGCCCACCACCTGACCGGCATCGGCCAATTGGAAAAAAGCGGCAACGGCCAGGAATGAGATGCCCAGCGCAAAAGCCTCCGCATTATCTGGATTATCAGGGTTCAGAAAGGCTCCGATGAGGACCTCCGGAATGGTCACGAACATCAGTGCCGACAGGGACATGAATGCCAAGCCCAATGCCAGCGCAATCCAGCCGGCTTGACGCACCCCTTCCGCACTGCCGGCCCCGGCGGCAAGTCCGATACGCACGGTTGCGGCCTGACTGACCCCCAGTGGCATCATGAAGGTGACGGTTGCGCACTGCATCGCAACGGCATGAGCGGCCAGAGCTGTCGTCCCCAACCAGCCCATCATGAGCGAGGAGACAGCAAACAGGCCGGCTTCACTCATCAGGACCATGCCGATGGGCAGGCCAAGTGCCAGCAACTGTCTGAAGCGTTGCCAGTCCGGCTTCCAGAAACGGACCAGCAGGTCATACCTGCGGAACTGCGAATCCTTCAGGACATAAACCAACAGCCCCAGGAACATCGCCGTGTGTACAACAGCTGTACTGATGCCAGCGCCCAGCAACTCCAGGCGCGGAAAGCCAAGCATCCCGAACATCAGCAGGGCATTAAGCCCAATGTTCAACAGGACACAGGACAGCATGGCCACCATGGCGGCCCTGGGCCGTGAAAGCGCCGCGATGAAATAGCGCAGGACCACGAAGCCCATGCTGGCCGGAAAGGCCCAAAGTGCAGCACGCAGGTAGGTCTGTGCTTCTGCGGCAACCTGCGGTGTCTGCCCGATCAGAAGCAACAGGTCCTCGCTGTACCAGAGCACGCTCATCGAGGGCAGCGAAACCAGAACCGCTGCCCACAGGCCTTGGCGGACAGTCCGGCGTGCACCGACTTCATCAAGCGCACCGATCGCTTGGGATATCATGGGGGCAACAGCGGACAGTACGCCCAAAGTGAAGAGCCAGAAGAACATGAAGACATGGACGGCCAGTGCCCCAGCGGCCAGGGAGTCCTGCCCCAGCCAACCCATCATCACGACGTCTGTGGTCTCGATCGCGACCTGGCCAAGCTGAAGGGCGACCAGAGGCAGCGCCAGTCGCAGGGTTGCCTTCAGTTCGGTTTTCCAATCTGTCAGACGGTGCCGCCTGCGATACCCTCTTCCCAGAAGCCTGACTGCCCAAGGCAGACGGAAGCGCTTCATGCCGTGGCGGGTCGAATATCGGCGTCGTTGTAGCCCATGGCCCGCAAGGCCGATGACACGATGCCGTCCGCAGCCAACCCGACCTCCTGGTATTGCTTTTCAGGTTTTCCGTGGTCGATGAATCGGTCAGGCAGGCAAAGTGGGCGTACCTTGGCACCGCTTTCCAGAAGACCTTCACCAGCCAGCCATTGCAGGACATGGCTTCCAAAACCGCCAATCGCCCCCTCTTCCAGGGTCAGGAGCACCTCGTGCTCGGAAGCAAGCCGACGTATCAGGTCATGATCCAGGGGCTTGGCAAAGCGCGCATCGGCAACTGTGGCGGACAGACCGCGGGTTGCCAGTTCATCGGCAGCTTTCAGCGCTTCTCCCATTCGGCCGCCATAGGAGAGGATGGCCACCTTCGTGCCCTCGCGAAGCACACGCCCCTTGCCGATCTCCAGAGCTGTGCCCTGGTCGGGCATCTCCACGCCCCTTCCCTCGCCTCTTGGATAGCGCAAGGCCGAAGGCCGATCATCGATCTGCATCTGGGTCGCCACCATGTGCATCAACTCGGCCTCATCGGCGGCCGCCATCAATACGAACCCGGGCAGACATCCCAGATAGGTGATATCGTAGGAACCTTGGTGAGTTGCGCCATCCGCGCCTACCAATCCGGCACGATCAATCGCGAAACGGACTGGAAGCGACTGGATCGCCACGTCATGCACCACCTGGTCGTAAGCACGCTGCAGGAAGGTCGAATAGATGGTGGCAAAGGGCTTCATGCCGGCCGCCGCCAGTCCGGCACAGAAAGTCACACCATGCTGCTCGGCAATCCCAACGTCGAAGGTACGTTCAGGGAAGCGCTCGCCGAACTTGTCCAGACCCGTACCTGAGGGCATGGCGGCCGTGATGGCGACAACCGATTCATCCCGCTCGGCCTCGCTTATGAGGGCCTTGGCATAGACTGAAGTATAGGAAGGTGCCTTCGGCTCGCCCTTGGCCTGCTTGCCGGTGACCACATCGAACTTGGCTACGCCATGGTACTTGTCCTCGGCCTCTTCGGCAGGTGCATACCCCTTGCCCTTCTGGGTCACGGCATGCACCAGGATTGGCCCGTCATGCTCGGCATCACGAACATTCTTGAGGATCGGCAAGAGGTGATCGAGGTTATGCCCGTCCACCGGCCCGACATAGTAGAAGCCCAGTTCCTCGAACAATGTTCCGCCGGTCAGGAACCCCCGGGCATATTCCTCGGCACGCTGGGCCGCTTTCTGGAATGGGCTGGGGAAACGCTGGGAGAGGCTTTTCCCGAAATTGCGCACGGACTGATAGGACTGCGATGACAGCAGTTTGGACAGATGAGCGCTCATGGCCCCCACGGGCGGGGCGATCGACATGTCATTGTCGTTCAGGATGACGATCAGGCGTGAATTCTTGGCGCCGGCGTTGTTCATCGCCTCATAGGCCATACCGGCCGACATGGCACCATCGCCGATCACGCAGACGACACGATAATCCTCATGCTTCAGGTCGCGTGCCACGGCATAGCCAAGTCCCGCCGAGATGGACGTCGAGGAATGCGCAGCGCCGAAGGGATCATAGACACTCTCCTTGCGGCTGGTAAAGCCGGAGAGGCCGCCCTCCTGGCGCAATGTACGGATGCGATCGCGACGACCGGTGAGTATCTTGTGCGGATAGCATTGATGCCCGACATCCCAGATCAGCTTGTCGTTGGGTGTCTCAAAAATGTAGTGCAGCGCCAAGGTCAACTCGACCACCCCAAGCCCGGCACCCAAATGACCGCCGGTATTGGAAACTGCGTCGATGGTTTCCTCACGCAGCTCGTCCGCCAAGGCATGCAGGTCCGATTCATCGAGCAGACGCAAATCGCTCGGTGAGGAAACCTTGTCCAACAGCGGCGTCTTACTCATGATCACTCCTTGCAGCGCAATTAAGGGCCAACCTGTACATATGGTCAGGACCTCGGGGCATCTGAAGCCTTCACGCTTTTCGTTCGAGTACAAAAACGGTTACAGCTCGCAGAAAATCGGCTTTTGCTCCGAAAAGATCAAGGCTTTCCCAGGCTTGCTCAAGTAGCTCGGCCGCCTTTTCCTGCGCCCCGTCCGCGCCCAGTAGGTCGACAAAGGTAGCCTTGCCACGACCGGCATCACGGCCAACGGGCTTGCCCGTTTCCGCCTGGTTGCCTGTGTAGTCAAGAAGATCGTCCGCAATTTGGAAAGCCAGTCCCAGCTTCTCGCCATATTGCGCAAGTGCCGTACGTGCATTTTGATCCGCCTGGCCAAGATCGGCCCCGGCCGTACAGGCATAGATGATCAGCGCTCCGGTCTTGCGGGCCTGCAGGGCAATGATCTCGTCCAGGTCCAACGGCTGCCGAGCCTTTTCGGCAGCCAGGTCGAGCGCCTGTCCGCCGGCCATTCCATTCATGCCTGCGGCCGTACTTAGATCCTGAACAAGTTTCAGCCGAATGGTGGCATCGGGATGGGTTGCGGCACCGCCGAGCAGCCCAAAGGCTTCCGTCAACAGGCTGTCACCAGCCAGGATCGCCGTTGCCTCGTCAAACGCCCGGTGAACCGTCAAGTGTCCGCGGCGCAATTCACTGTCGTCCATGGCCGGCAGGTCATCATGTACCAGGCTGTATCCATGAACCATCTCCAGGGCCGCCGCCGCACGTAGTGACCTGTCTTCCGGAACCTCGAACAGGCCGGCACTCTCAAGCAGCAGGAAGGGCCGTAGGCGCTTCCCTCCCCCCAGTACGGCATAACGCATGGCCTCAACCAGCGTAGCCCGGGCGTCCTGGGGGACGGTCAGCAGGCAATCAAGTTCTGCCTCGACTCGTTCCGCGGTTCGCGCCAGTCGCTCCTGCATGGACTCTCGCTCCGTAACCACGGAGATCAGTTCTGGTCCAACGGCTCGGTCTGGGGCGTACCATCAGGCCCCATGCCAATCTTCTCGATCTTGGCCTGAGCCTCGCGCAATTTCAGTTCACAATGCGCCTTGAGCCTGGCGCCGCGCTCATAGGCATCTATCGCCTCGTCCAGGCGCCCTTCTCCCTTTTCCAGGCGCGTGACAATCTGCTTCAGTTCCTCGAGGGCTTCCTCGAAGTTCATCTCCGTGATGTCCTTCTCGCTCGTCTGTTCACTCATGCCAGTTGTCTTCCCGTAAATTTCAGGACTGCATCAAGGCGCGGACATGCGCGGCCGCAGACCGCCCCAGTGCCTGTAAGTCGTACCCGCCCTCCAGCAGCGAGACAACCCGGCCGCCACAGCCATGCTGGGCCGCCTCGAGAATCTCCTCGGTCGCCCAGGCAAAATCATCCTCGTGCAGCTTCAGTCCAGCAAGCGGATCGGCTTCGTGTGCGTCAAACCCCGCCGAGATGAAAACAAAATCCGGTGCAAAGGAGGACAGTCGCGGCAGGACAATGCTTGAAAAGGCTTCGCGAAATTCCTGTGAACCCGACCCGGTAGGCAGCGGAATGTTCAGGATGTTGCTCGCCGCCCCACGTTCCGATGCTGCACCTGTCCCGGGGTAGAGTGGCATCTGATGCGTCGAGATCAGCAAGAGGTCCGGGTCATCCCAGAAGGCAGCCTGCGTCCCGTTTCCGTGATGCACATCGAAGTCTACAACGGCGATGCGGTGCACCTTATGCGCTGCCCTGGCATGCTGGGCGGCAACGGCTGCGTTGCTGAACAGGCAGAATCCCATGGCCTGGCTTGGTTCGGCATGATGGCCTGGTGGCCGCACGGCACAGAAGGCATTCCTAGCTTCTCCGGACATGACAGCATCCACGGCCGCACAGGCGGCCCCTGCCGCCCTGAGCGCAGCCTCGCCCGAATCCGGTGACAGCACGGTATCTCCATCCAGGGAGGCATGTCCTTCCTCCGGGATGGCACCGAAGACACGGTCGATATAAGCTTCTGGGTGGACCCTGGAAATCTGTTCCCGCGTGGCCAGCGGCGCCTCACGACGTTCAAGCGTCTGGAATTCTTCTTTGTCCAGCTCCCGCAGGACGGCGCGCAAACGTTCGGGGTTTTCCGGGTGAGCGCGCCCCGTATCGTGGCGCAGGCAGGCTTCATGGGTATACAGGAATGTGCTCATAGAGATGCCGTCCCAGGGCTGGAATTCATTTTGCAGATAAGCGCGATCATGGCTGCCAAGGCGTTGCCCGGGAATGATCTCACTGCTACGAACATACAGTTTACAAGGGAGGACCGGCCGGTGGCCACGACAAAGCTGCAAACTGCCCAGGAAATGGGAGGGGGCATCCTGCCCGACCAGGCCATAACGGAACTGGTCCGGAAGGGCGCCATCAAATCCGACACGGACACTCTCGAGGAGCAGATCCAACCTGCCAGCCTTGACCTGCAGCTTGGACGCACTGCCTATCGTGTCCGCGCCAGTTTCCTGCCAGGGCGTGACAAGACGGTTCGCGAACGCATCGCGGAGCTCTCGATGCACGAGATCGATCTGACCAACGGTGCCGTGCTTGAGGTGGGCTGCGTCTATATCGTGCCTTTGCAGGAAGCTCTTGCCCTGCCAGAAGGCATTTCCGGCTTGGCAAATCCCAAGTCCTCAACCGGCCGGCTGAATGTCTTTACGCGTCTGATTGCCGACAACACCGAGCAATTCGACCAGGTTCCCGAGGGCTACACTGGCCCCCTCTACGCCGAAATAGCCCCCAACGCCTTCAGCGTGCTCGTGCGTCCTAGAGTGCGGCTGAACCAGCTGCGCCTCAGGCATGGCCAACCCGATATGGATGACGGCGACCTGCAGCGCCTGCACGAGGAAGCCGGTATCGTTGGCGAGAACGGAGAACAGCCCGGAACAGCCGAAATCCGCAAGGGACTTGTCTTCACGGTGGACCTGAGGGGCAAGGCAGAAACCCAACTGATTGGTTTCAGGGCAAAACGCCACACCTCCGTGGTCGACCTGTCCCGGATCGGCGCCTATGACCCCCGGGAGTACTGGGATCCGCTTTATGTAAGTCCACGCAACCAGTTGATCCTGGATCCCAACGAGTTCTACATCCTGGCTTCAAGGGAAAGTGTGCGCATCCCCCCCGACTATGCTGCGGAAATGGTCCCCTATGACACCCAGATCGGCGAGTTTCGGGTGCATTACGCCGGCTTCTTCGATCCCGGTTTCGGCTGGCAGGAAGAACGCAGTGGCGGCACGCGCGCCGTACTGGAAGTCCGCTCGCACGAAGTGCCTTTCGTTCTGGAGGACGGCCAGGCCGTAGGACGCCTTGTCTATGAAAAGCTTGCCGGCCGGCCAGAGCAACTCTATGGCGCAGGCATTGGCTCGTCCTACCACGCCCAGGCATTGACACTCAGCAAGCACTTCCAGCCCTGGTCGGCGTGAAACTCACCCCATGGCTCGCCAAGCATAGCGGATAAAGAAGACCCAGCCGACCATGAAGGCAAGTCCTCCGACGGGGACGACCGCACCGAAAACGCGCGGCGCACCCAGCGCCATGACATACAACAGGCCACAGAAAAGCAATGTTCCCAAAGTGAAGGCGTAACCGGCAAGCGTGATGTCCAGGCTACGCTCCTGTGCGCGGCCAAGGATGCCCAGGGCAATCAGAGCCAAAGCATGGAACATCTGATAGCGAACGGCTGTATCGATCCAGCCCAGGGCCTTCTCATCCAGTCGCGCCTCCAAGCCGTGGGCGGCAAAAGCGCCGATCAGAACCGTCAATAATGCACTCACACCGCCAATTGCCGTCCAAACGGGCATATCCTCACTCTCCATTCCATTGATTGCGTCTGACGAGGATCTCCTTAAGCAGGCTTGGCCGATCGGTCATGAGACCGTCGACGCCCAGATTCAGGAGAGCTTCCATCTCATCGCGTTCGTTCACTGTCCAGACATGCACCTGCAGACCGCGCTTCCGGGCCGTCCGCACAAACCTGTTGGTGACAAGCGGCATCCCCTTGTATCGTGGCGGCACCTGGACTGTCGGGAAGGGAGTGGCGACCTTGACCCCATGTGATGCCAGCCACAGCCGGGCGACCCCCATTTTCCCCGGCGCCCAGCATAGGCCAAGTCCCAGGCGCTTGCGCAGGTCATGGACACGATTTTCCTCGAACGAGGCGACACAGACCCTGTCCTCGGCCCTGCAATCAGAAAGGGCCCTGGCCAGGGGCTCGACGACAGCGTCGCTTTTGGGATCAATATTGAAGCGACAGTCCGGAAAGGCCTCAAGCACCTCCTCTAACCGGCTCAACAGCTCTCCCTGCTTGGTCCGCAGCTTCCGCAACTCGCGCCAAGTATGACTGGAGACAGTGCCCTTCCCATTCGTGGTTCGCTCCAACGTGGCATCGTGAAAAATCACCGCAACACCATCGGATGTAGCCTGGACATCCGTCTCGATATAGCGATACCCAAGCGCCACCGCACGCCCGAAGGTGTTAAGCGTGTTCTCCTCGCCTTCCAAAGCACCTCCGCGGTGTGCAAAGGCGAGTGGCCGCAAAGCATCCAGATAGGGGTAGCGATTAACCATAGCCAATCCAACAGGCTTTGCTGTCCAGCCATCGCTGGGGCTTTGCCTTAAAGGAACGGAGTGCTAGAGCAGTGTCATAAAGACTGAACACGTCGCCACACCTCTTCACCTTCAAGAGAATAGACTCGGCACGCTCCATGCAGCTTAGCGACTTTGACTTTGATCTGCCACGCGAGCTGATCGCACAGCGGCCAGCAGACCCGCGCGAGGACGCCCGACTGCTGCATGTCGGCGCGGAACTCATGGATTACCATGTTCGCGACCTGCCGAATCTCCTGCGCCCTGACGACCTGCTGGTTTTCAATGACACGCGCGTGATCCCGGCTAGACTGTACGGAAAGCGCGACCAGGTTCGGGTTGAGGTCACACTTCACCGGCAAACGGAGAACGGGAACTGGCGTGCCTTTGCACGCCCAGGCAAGCGTCTGCGTGAAGGACAGGAAATCATGTTCGGGGACAATTTGTCCGCTCGCGTCCTTCACAAGCTGGAGGAAGGAGAAATCGAGCTGAATTTCTCCCGCTCGGGGGCCGATTTCCTTGCTGCACTGGAAAGCCTGGGGCACATGCCGCTGCCCCCTTACATACAACGCCCTGAGGGCTCGGACGCTCGCGACCACCAAGACTACCAGACTGCTTATGCGCGCGAACCAGGTGCGGTCGCCGCACCCACGGCGGGCCTGCATTTCACCGATGCCCTTCTGGAACGAATCAGTGACCGTGGCGTTGAAACGGCCTGGGTCACCCTGCATGTGGGCGCCGGTACCTTTCTGCCGGTCAAGGTCGAGAAGATCGAGGAGCATCGCATGCACCTTGAGTACGGCCGGCTTTCGCAGCACACCGCCAGCCAGGTCAACCGGGCCCGCGCCGCGGGCCGACGCGTGGTTGCCGTCGGCACCACAGCTTTGCGCCTTCTGGAAACCGCGGCCAGTGAAGATGGCAAGTTGCAGCCCTTTGACGGCGAGACCGGAATCTTCATTTACCCTGGCTATCGTTTCCGCTGTGTCGATGCCCTGATCACCAACTTTCATCTACCCAAGTCGACCCTGTTCATGCTGGTCTGCGCCTTTGCGGGGACGGAACGCATGAAAGCGGCCTATGCCCATGCAGTCGAGCAGGGCTATCGATTCTTCTCCTATGGTGATTCTTCCCTTCTGGAGCGCGCATGAATAGATCCAACGGGACCGCTTTCACCCTTCTGGCCGAGGACGGTCTGGCCCGACGGGGACAGGTCGCCACGGCCCACGGACTGGTTGATACGCCCGCTTTCATGCCTGTAGGCACGGTGGGCAGTGTAAAGGGGCTCCTGCCCGAACAGGTTGCTGCCAGCGGCGCCCAGATCCTGCTGGGCAACACATATCACCTGATGCTGCGCCCCGGTGCCGAGCGGGTCAAGAAACTGGGCGGGCTGCATCGCTTCATGAACTGGTCGGGTCCGATCCTGACGGATTCAGGAGGTTTCCAGGTCATGAGCCTCTCGGAACTGCGCGACATGAACGAAGAAGGCGTTACCTTTCGTTCCCATCTGGATGGCAGAAAGCACCTTCTGACCCCCGAGCGTTCCATGGATATCCAGCATAGCCTGGATGCTGACATCACCATGGCCTTTGATGAGTGCACTCCCTTCCCGGCCAGTCACGAGGATGCGGAAAGCTCCATGCAACGCTCCATGCGTTGGGCGGCACGCAGCAAGAGGGCTTTTCAGCCAAGGCCCGGCTATGGTCTTTTCGGAATCGTCCAGGGCAGCGTTTACGAGGACTTACGCCGCAAGTCGGTGGAAGAGCTTTCCGAGATCGGGTTTGACGGCTATGCCATTGGCGGACTGGCCGTCGGCGAAGGCCAGGAAACCATGCTGCAGGTACTGGATTTCACACTGCCCGTCCTGCCCGCGGACAGTCCGCGTTATCTCATGGGCGTGGGCACGCCTGATGATATCGTGAAGGCCGTGCAGCGGGGAGTCGACATGTTCGACTGCGTCATCCCCACGCGCGCCGGGCGGACAGCGCGTGGCTATACACCGCGCGGCACCTTGAACCTGCGCAACGCGCGCCATCAGGAGGACCCGCGCCCCCTGGACGAAGCCTGTAGCTGTCCGGCCTGCAGGGATTACAGCCGCGCCTATATCCACCATCTCTTTCGCGCACAGGAAATGCTCGGCCCAATCCTTTTGACGCTGCACAACTTGCATTACTATCAGTCACTGATGTCCGGACTGCGACACGCCATTGAAGCGCGCGCACTGGACTCCTTCGTCGAGCGCTTTCGAAAGGATCAGGCGCAGGGTGACATTCCACCGATCGAGGCCAGCGAATGAGCGATACGAGAGAATTGAGGCTATCGCAGCTGGGCGATGACAGCCACCTCCCTGCTTCTCCGGACGAAGCGGTGCTTGACCCCATTCCCAATCCACACCCGAAGAAACTCTATCTGGTCCGCTTTACCTGCCCCGAGTTCACCTCGCTCTGCCCCGTAACAGGCCAACCCGATTTCGCACATCTGGTCATCGACTTCGCACCGGACCAGTTCCTTGTGGAAAGCAAGTCCCTGAAGCTGTTCCTTGGATCTTTCCGCAATCACGGAGCATTTCATGAGGATTGCACCCTGGATATTGCCGAACGCCTGGAGGAGGCCATAGAACCACGCTGGCTAAGGCTAGGCGGTTATTGGTATCCGCGGGGCGGCATCCCGATCGATGTTTTCTATCAATCCGGCCCCCCTCCCGAGGGATTATGGCTGCCGGACCAGGGCGTAGCTTCTTATCGCGGCCGTGGTTGATCCAGACGACATCAAGGCGGAGCTTCGAAAGCGCGCCCTCGAGATCGGATTCGATGCCGTCGGTTTCGCACCCGCAGATCAGCCACAGGAAGCCGGTGACCGCCTGAAAGACTTCGTTGAGGCCGGGTACTACGGCGACATGGGATGGATGCCAGAAACCTACGAACGGCGGCGCCACCCACAGGCTCTGTGGCCGGAAGCACGTTCCGTGATCGTACTGGCCCAGAACTATGGTCCGGAAGACGATCCCCTGGCAGTACTGGACCAGCCTGAACAGGGCGGCGTCTCGGTTTACGCGCGTCATCGGGACTATCACGACCTGGTTAAAAAGCGCCTGAAACAGCTGGCGCGCTGGATGCACGAAACACTGGATTGTGACGTGAAGGTTTTCGTGGATACAGCCCCTGTCATGGAAAAGCCCCTGGCTCAAAGCGCCGGGGTCGGTTGGCAAGGCAAACACACCAACCTGCTGTCACGTGACCTTGGCAACTGGTTCTTCCTGGGGGAAGTCTTCACGACCATGGAATTGCCGCCCGACGAACCGGAGAGCGAGCATTGCGGCAGCTGTCGGGCCTGCCTGGACATTTGCCCGACCAATGCCTTTCCTGCGCCATTTCAACTCGATGCTCGGCGTTGCATTTCCTACCTGACCATCGAGCACAAGGGGCACATTCCCGAAGAGCTGCGCAAGCCCATGGGCAATCGCATCTATGGCTGCGACGATTGCCTGGCGATATGCCCCTGGAACAAGTTTGCCCAAAAGACACGAGAGGAGAAGTTGCGCGCACGCGAGGACCTCAAAGGCCCCTCGCTGGCCTACCTTGCATCACTGGACGACGCATCATTCCGTGAATTTTTCTCCGGCAGTCCCATCAAGCGGACCGGCCGCAATCGCTTTCTTCGCAACGTGTTGATCGCGATTGGAAATTCCGGGCGAAACGAAATGATCCCCCATGCCACACAACACCTGGACGATGACTCTCCACTGGTGCGCGCAATGGCCGTTTGGGCCTTGTTCCAGTTGATGTTGCTCGCAGAGTTCAAGACCCTGCGCCAGAAGCACCTGAGCAAGGAAGAGGATGCTGCCGTCATAGAGGAATGGAATCGAGCCTCATGAATGAAGAAGCGCGCATTCCGACCCATATCTGGGTGGGCGCAGGTATACGCCAAGCCAATCAGGATGGCACACCAGCCATGTTGCGCCATCGCGGCGAGGCGATGGACGGTCAGGTCTATGTAAAGATTGACCTGCTGGATGGCCGGGCCTGGGTACTGATACGCCAGCGCAACATTCAGGGGGACTTATCCTGGACCAGCGTGCCGCGCTCGGAACCGCTTTCCACTGACGAGGCCGAAAGTTATCTGGAACGCGTCCTACAACGCGACCCCGACAGTTGGATCATCGAGGTAGAGGACCGTAAGGGCCGAAATCCCTTTGAATGAACAGCACGCGGCAGTGACGGCTTTTCACTCGGACGCGTGTCGCAGAATGAAATCCGCAATCCGCGGCTTGATCTGCTCACGCCAGCGCCGACCGTTGAATATGCCGTAGTGTCCGACATCCTTCTGCATGTAGGTCTCCTGCCTGTTTCGTGGCAGGGACGTGCAGAGATCATGCGCAGCCAGGGTTTGCCCGGGCGCGGAGATATCATCCAGCTCCCCCTCGACAGTCAGGAGTGCAGTCTTCTCGATCTTTCCTGGATCGACCCTCTGGCCGCGCCACAGCAGTTCCCCCTTGGGCAACAGATGGCGCTGGAAGATTCGATCGACGGTTTCCAGGTAGTACTTGCTGGGCGTGTCCATGACAGCCTGGTATTCGTCATAGAAAGCTCGATGAGCGGCGGCCGAATCCCCGTCACCGCGCACCAGGTGGCGGAACATCCTGAGGTGAGCGTCGAAGTGACGGGAAGGATTCATCGAGATGAAGCCACTCAACTGCATGAACCCGGGATACACCATGCGCCCAGCACCGGGGTAATAGGCCGGAACTTCGGTTACCAAACTGCGTTCGAACCATGACAGGGGCTTGGACTCGGCAAAGCGGGTCACCTGTGTTGGCTCGGCACGCGTATCAACAGGTCCGCCCATCAAGGTCATGGTTCGTGGCTGGGCGGGATCGTCCTGAGCTGCCAGTACAGCCACCGCCGCCAGTACGACAGGCGCCGGCTGGCAAACCGCAATCACGTGGCTATCACGGCCCAGATGCCTCATGAACCCCATCAATTCCTCGAGGTAGTCATCAAAGCCGAATTCGCCTTCATCCAGGGGCACTTCTCGGGCATCGCGCCAATCGGTGACATAGACCTCATGATCGGCCACCAGAGCCTGGACAGTTCCCCGCAACAAGGTGGCATAGTGCCCGGACAGTGGTGCAACCAGCAGGACCTTGGGCAGTTCCTTATCATCGGCGTCTTCACGACGGAAACGCTGCAAATGACAGAACGGCCGCTTCACGACAGAGTCACGATGCACCCGGCGCTTTTGCCCCTCGACTGTTACACTCTGTATGCGCCACTCCGGCCGTGGCCTCTGCCGAACGGCATCGTCAAAGATCTCCAGACCCGCCACCATGGACTTTCCCATATGCGTATAAGTGGCCGGGAAAAATGGATTGCTGAGCAGCTCGCGGGTCATTTCACCTGCCAGCCGCCACGGCATAAGTGCCGTCTGCTGAAATTCGTATAACCGATAGAGCATGCTGCTCCTTTCAGGTCCCTGTTTGCGGGGGTCCCCTTTTCAGGGAACGCCCAATCATTGCCCTTCAAGGGTTACCATTCCGTAAGCGGGGAAACACCCTTTATGTTCCGCAGGGCGTCAAGCCGATTTCAAGTGGAACGCGCAAGGCGTTGCAAGATGAGAGGTGCGGATGGAGCAGTCTCTGTAGCCTGCTCCATCGCGACCGCATCACCAGAAATACTTCTTCAAGCCCGCCAACCCCTTGCGCGCAAACAGCATCACGAAAATCAGCAGCGCGCCGAAGATGACCAGCCTCCAGGGCCCCAGCCCGCGGAAATACTCCTGGAAACCGATCAGCAGGAAAGCCGCAAAGATCGAGCCCCAAAGCGTACCACGTCCGCCAACGTATGTGATCGTCAGGATTTCCACTGTCCGATAGACTCCGAATTCTTCCGGAGTCGGAGAGAGAATGCTTATGTAATGAGCATAGTATGCCCCCATGACACCGGCAAAGAAGCTGGCGATCGTGAAGTTGTACAGCTTGTACTTTGTGGTGTTCAGTCCCATGCTCTGGCTGGCTAGTTGGTCTTCTCGCAGCGCCTCGAAAGCCAGGCCGAAACGCGATTTCACCAGCCACCACAGCGATCCCATGATGATGGCTCCCAGGACGAGCACCAGATAGTAGTAATTCAGCAGATCACCACGGCTGAAATCGATTCCCAGAATGTCCGGGTAAGGCGGCACGGACAGCCCGAGCATCCCACGTGTGAAATCCGGTGTATTGGAGATCGTGAAACGGATCGCCTCACCCACGAAGAAGGTCATCAGCGCAATATAGAGCCCCCGAAGCCTCAGCGTGATGACACCGGCGAGAAAACCGATGAAAGCGGTCATAAGCCCGCCTGTCAAAAGACCCAGCCAAGGTGATATACTGTAATGGAAAGAGCCTAGGGCTGAGGTATAGGCACCGATCGCAAGAAATCCGGCATAGCCGAAATTGATCAGACCTGCATAGCCGATCATGAGATCGAAGATCGCTGCCATCAGCCCCATCATCACGGCCGATATGAAGATACGGGTCAGATAATCATTGTCGATTAGGGTGGGTGCGAAGACCAGCAGTGCCAGCAGCACCACGATCTTGAGAATACGTGCCCCGTGGCTGTGCCAGACACCCGAACCAGCTGTCATCACAGTCTCGTTGGTCATGCTCTTTCCACCTTGCTTGAAGAGAACAGTCCACTGGGACGCACAATCAGGATCACGATTACCAGGACCGCGGTCATCACGTTCTGCCAGCCGCCAGACATGAAGAAGGACGAATAGGCCTCGACCACACCGAGCAGCATCGCCGCAATGATTGCGCCGGATATGTTCCCCAGTCCGCCCAGGATAACGCAGGCAATGGACTTGATGACCGGATAGAAACCGACAGTCGGATGTGCAGGAAAGAGTGAGATCAGCAGACCACCGGACAGTCCGGCAAGTGCCGCTCCAATACCGAATGTATAGGTATAGATGCGCTGGATATCGATGCCCAGGGTCTGAGCGGCTCCCGGATCCTGGGAGGTTGCACGGATCGCCTTGCCAAGGTCGCTGTAACGAATGAAGGACCAGAGCGCCAAGCCGACCGCAACAGCGACGGCAACGATCATCATGCGCTCATAGGTAATGATGATCGGTCCATAGACGAAGGTACCGTCAACAAGTCCACCTACACCACGCCGCTCCGTACCAAACAGAATAAGCGCCAGATTCTGCATCACCACCAGCATTCCGATGGTCAGGACGAAAGCATCCAGCAGCCAGTCACGCCCTGCCCGTTTACGCAGGGTCGCAATGAGGGTGCGCTCGATGAGCACCCCAAACCCGAAGAGGACCACTGCGGCGGCAGCAACACCCATTGGCCAAGGCAAACCCATGACACCGGTCACGAAGAACATGACATAGGCGCCGATCATGAAGAGCTCGCCGTGAGAGAAGTTCTTCACGCCCATGATGCCGAAGATGAGTGATAGGCCGGCAGCCATCAGCGCATACATCGAACCGCGCACCAGACCCTGGGCCAGGACCTGGGCCAGAATGCCGGGATCGAGTAAAAGGCTGAGCTCCATCAGATCCACTCCTTCACAATCTCATCCAGTCGTTCGGCGAACTCTTCCTTTGTGCCCTCATGGCGATTTTCACCCAGCGCCAGCGCATAGACATAATCCGCGATGGATATCGACTTCTTCACGTTTTGATCGACAATCAGGATGGTATATTTTTCATCCTTCAGCCTTGAAATCTCTTCATAAACCTCGTTTACCAGCTTCGGCATCAAGCCCACTGAAGGCTCATCCAGAAGAAGTGTACGCGGCCCGGTCATGGTCAGACGGGCAATCTCGAGAATTCTCTGTTCACCGCCGGAGAGTATACCGGCGGACAGGCGTCTTTTCTCCTTGAGGCGTGGATAGCGTTCGTAGATACGCTCCAGTGCTTCCCGACGCTCACTGTCCGAACCCATGATCCAGCCGCCGAGTTCCAGGTTTTCCTCGACCGTCATGCGCGGAAAGATGCTGTGGCCCTGAATCAGGTAGGCGATTCCCTTGCGCAGCATGTCCTTGGGGGAATATCCGACAATGGATTGCCCGTCGTGCTTGATCGTACCGCGCTCCGGCTTCAGGTAGCCGTAGATCGTTTTCAAAAGTGTGGATTTACCGGCCCCGTTCGGACCAATGATAACGGTTACACGTCCATCCTCAGCGGTCAGGTCAAGGCCATTGAGAATGGGAACTTCCCGCGTGTAACCGGCAACGACATCAGAGACTTCCAGACTCATTGCTATTGTCCCAGGTAGGCTTCGATCACGGTTGGGTTCTCGCGCACCTCGCTCGGGGTGCCGCGTGCCACGTTCCCGCCAGCGGCCAGCACCGCAACCGTGTCGCATAGTTCACTCACATGCGGCATTTCATGGCTGATGAGAAGGAAGGTTTTCCCCTGGTCATTGAGCTTGCGAACTATGCCTATCAGCACCTCGATCAGCGCAGGATTGATGCCATTGAAGGGCTCATCGAGAAGAATGAGGGAAGGGTCCGTCATCATCGTGCGCATGAACTCGAGGAGCTTCTTCTGCCCCCCCGAGATCTCGATCGCAGGGTTCGCCTTGACCCTGTCAAGCGTAGCCATCTCCAACAATTCCTCTGCACGCCGGATGGCCTCGGTTCGCGTCATCGACATGGGAACGGTTGGAACCAGCATGTTCTGAAGCACCGTCATTTCGTCAAAAACGCGTGCAACTTGAAAAGTTCGCCCAATTCCCATGGTGGCGATGCGGTGTACCGGTTTGTTCGTGATATCACGTCCCTTGAAACGAACGGTTCCACTATCAGCCGAATAGATCCCGTTGATTACGTTGAACAGGGTCGACTTCCCGGCCCCGTTTGGGCCCATCATCCCCTGAATCTTGCCTTCCTCGACGTCAGCGTCGACACCGTCCAGGACGACCAGGCCATCGAATTGCTTCTTAAGCCCGCGAACTTCGAGCAGACTCATGCGCGCAGCTTTCCTTGCTGTGACAGGAAGTTATTGGAGAGATAACGGCAGGATACCGGGGGCGGTTCGAATGGCCCGCCCCCGGCCGGAGACCTGCAAATCAGAGCCAAGGCGGTGCTTCGAATTCGCCCTGCGCATGCTCAAGCGGCCAGAGAATCTTGGCTTCACCGTCCTTGAGCTGGACAAGCGGGAAGAAGAAGCCTTCCTCGAAACCACCCACCTGGACTTCGCCTGGGCAGAGAGCATTCTCGCCGGCTTCATCGGCGAAGTTTATGCGCTGCCAGACACCCTGGTGATCGAGTTCCCGGGCACTTTCTACCAGGGCATCGAAGTCCAGCGTACCGGCACTCTGAAGCACCTTGAGGCCAGCCGTCATGTAGTCATAGCCTTGTTGTCCGGCTGGTGCCAAGGACGGCTCCTCGTCATACTTCTCGCGATAGCGATCAACCCACTCCTGCTGATAGGGCGCAATGACACGTGGTGAATCCATGGTCACCACGAAATCCGAAGCATCACCCGTCAATTCATGCCATTCGCTGAACCAGGTCAGGCCGTGACCGATCAGCAGTGCGGGAATCTGCTGGTCCCGGAACTGCTTGACGAAGTTGGAGGCACTGACGTTGCCAGTGACGGTCATGCCGACCACTGATACGTTCTGGGCACGGTATTTCGTCAGCAACGAGGAAAACTCGGTCTCGTCCAACGGGATGACGTCATAGGGCAGGACATCGAAACCGATTCGCTCAAGGGACTTCACGAGCGCATCCCCCCAGCCACGGCCATAGTCGGTATCCTCCACAACTACGGCGGCTTTCTTGTTTGCCGGTTCCCACAGGCCTTCATCCATGAAGTGCTGCAGCGGATCGCCATAGAGACCGGCAAAGATCGGTGGAGAGGCCCAGCCCTTGTACCAATGGGTGTATTTTCCTGGATCCTCGTTGATCTTTTCACAGATATACTGGGATTCACCGCCATGCCCCACATGAACGATTCCCATGCCGGCCTCGGCTTCCGATACGGCCATGGCGACGGATGAATGCCAGCCGGAAACCATGAATTGAACGCCTTCGCGGTCGACCGCATTCTGAACGGCACGAACAGCGCGCTCGGGGTTGGACTCGCTGTCCACCCAGACGATCTCGATGTCACGCTCCGAACCATCGATGTTCAGGGGCAGCAGGCCCTCTTCGCGCGCATCCTCGACTGCCATCATGGCGCCATTCTGAATGCCTTCTCCCGTACGGCTGGCCGCTCCCGTGAAGGGGCCCATCACGCCCACCTTGATGGGACCGGAGTCCGATTGCGCCCGGGCCAGTCCCGGCGCAGCAAAGAGCGTCGCCGCACCCAAGCCAACGGTCCCCGCCGTTTCCATGAAACGACGACGCGTTACGCCCTGTGGTGCGGGCTTTTGAACAGGCTTTTCGTCTTTCGTGGTCATTCTATTGCTCCCCATTCTTTGGATCTTGCACGTCTCGGGCCGTTCAGCCGTATTCTTCTTGTGCGATTTCCATCCCTTTCACAGCCCGAAAGGTAACGTGAGCTCTGCGAACGCTAGCACGATCTTTTTAGAGGAAGCAATCTCTCTGTTTTTACAAAGAAATTATATATTTTTCAGCAAATAACAAGACTATCATAGACAATTTTCAGTTGTTTTCTTCCAAGGCTTGATACGTCTTATCCATGCAAATAAAAGGCCGGACAGGGGTTCCCCGTCCGGCCGATATACCTAGAATTTGGTCCTAAGCTCGAGAAGATCAGGCTGCCTTGCTGGTAACCTTGTTCTCGCTCTGGCCTTCTATCGACTTCTGGCTCTTGCTGGAATCCGAGGACTCGATCTGAATGCTCCTCGGCTTCATGGCCTCAGGAATTTCCCTGACAAGCTCGATGTGCAACAGACCGTTCTCGAGGTTCGCTCCAGTGACCTTGATGTGGTCCGCGAGACGGAAGGACCTCTGGAATGCCCGTTCGGCAATTCCGCGATGCAGGTAGGTTCCTTCCTGCTCCTCGCTGTCCTTCTCCTTCCTGCCTTCAACCACCAGCGCGTTCTCCTGAACCGTGATACTCAGATCCTCATCCGAAAATCCGGCCACGGCCATCGTGATGCGATAATCATCCTCACCGCGCTTTTCGATGTTGTAAGGTGGATAACTCGGCGTTTCTTCGTAACGCGATACGTTGTCCATCAGGTCCATCATACGGTCGAACCCGACAGTTGCACGAAGCATTGGTGAAAAATCCAGACTGCGCATAACTATACCCTCCATTTGAGCGATACAGGTTTTAAATGCCCTCATGGGCCGCTGATTGGCGGAAAGCCCCTTCAGGCGACTTTCCATGCCATCCAGCTATCTGGGAATCCCCTCACGGCCTTTCAAGTCTCCGGCGCCCGATTCAAGTAAATATGATACGCCCTACTTCGCGCTTACGGTTTGGGTTTCCACCTCTTCTGAAGGAAGAGCCTCCTCTGCTTCGGGAAAAACCCAGCGCACTTTAAGCCCTGGATTGTTATCTTCAAGAAACAACTCGGATTCGTGCAGACGCGAAACGGCAGAAACCAGGCTGAGACCAAGCCCACTGCCCGGTTCGCTTCTTGCCGTATCCAGCCGCACGAAACGTTCGAGCACACGTTCCCGGTCGGCTTCGGGAATCCCGGACCCTTCATCTGCAACGGTCAAGGTAACCTGGCCTTCTGTCTTCACCAGTTGCAAGCTGACACAGCTGTCCTGAGGACTGTACTTGATCGCATTGTCCAGCAGGTTGGCCAATGCCTGCGCCAGAAGCTGACGGTGCCCGGTCACGTAAGCCGGGCTGTCCAAATCGGCCCGCAAGGAAACACCCTTGTCTTCAGCCACGGGCTCGTAGAGTTCCTGGACATCGCGCAGCACCTCGCCGAGGTCCAGGATCTCAAGCCGTGTGCGACTGACACCCGATTCTGCTTCGGCAATGGCCAACAGAGCGTTAAAGGTCGCCTGGATGGTATCGATCTCGGACAGAGCCTGTTCCAGTGTCTGGCGATAAGCCTCCACATCCGCCGGCCCAATCAGGGTCAACTCTATACGTCCCTTCAAATGGGTCATTGGACTGCGCAAATCATGCGCCAGACTGTCAGAAACAAGCCGCATACCGGTCATCAAGGCTTCGATGCGTTCCAGCATGCGGTTCAGGTTTCCTGCCAGGCGGTCAAATTCGTCGTTACTGCCCTCTCTCGGCACCCTCTGGCTCAGGTCCCCATCCATGATTCGCCGACTGGTCTCGGCCACAGCATCAACGCGCCGTAGGACATTGCGTCCGAATATCCACCCACCGCCAAGACCAAGAGCAAGTGTCACGCCCAAGCCCCAGGCCAAGGCTTCCTGGAGATTCTGTTGGAAGTTTGCGCGCGCCGACATGTCCCGGCCCACCAGCAAGCGATAGCCATTGGGAAGTTGGAAACTTCGCGAACCTACCAGGATCGGCTCATCACCGCGCTCACGGTGATACAGCGGCAGTACCGTCCAGCGGCCATCTGCAATTGCCGATTCCGGCCAGTTCCTGAGGTTTCCGGCAACAGGCTGAAAATTCTGGTCTGTCAGCAGGTAAACACTCTCGTGCTCCCCACCCCGGCCACTGCGCTGCGCGATCGCCGTCTCCAGCCCACTGATGCCTTCATTGCGATAGCGCTCTTCCAGACCTGTAATCTCGGCAGCCACGGTCTGCGCCACCTGCCCCTCGATCAGGGTAATGGTGGACCAGTAGATGAATCCGAACAGCAGCAGCACCGAAACTCCGAAAAGCCCGACATAGGCCAAAGCAAAGCGAAAGGTGGCGCTGTTTGAGATTCTAAGTATCTGCACGAAGCATGTATCCTGCGCCCCGCACAGTATGCAGGAGCTGTTTGTCGAAGCCCTTGTC
Organism: Fodinicurvata fenggangensis DSM 21160; assembly: GCF_000686045.1. Classification (GTDB taxonomy): domain Bacteria; phylum Pseudomonadota; class Alphaproteobacteria; order Kiloniellales; family DSM-21159; genus Fodinicurvata; species Fodinicurvata fenggangensis. Next base: position 181,114 of record NZ_JMLV01000001.1, on the reverse strand, counting down.
GACCTTCTGCCGCAAGCGGCTTATATGTACGTCTATGACATTGGTCTGCGGGTCGAAATGATAGTCCCAAACCCCTTCCAGCAACATGGTTCGTGTTACTGTCTGGCCTGCATGGCGCAAAAGATATTCCAGAAGCCTGAATTCCCGGGGCTGCAATTCTATGGTTTTCCCGCCACGTTCAACTCGACGGGAAAGTAGATCCATCTCCAGATCGCCGACCTGCAGCTTGGTTTCAACAGCAGGTGCATTGTTGCGTCGAACAAGCGCTTCTGCACGGGCTTGCAGTTCCGAATAGGCAAAGGGCTTGGTCAGGTAATCATCACCGCCAGCGCGCAATCCCGCTACACGATCATCCACCTGGGCCAAGGCGCTGAGGATCAGTACAGGTGTGGAGCTGCCATTGGACCTCAGGGCCTGCAGCACGGCCAGGCCATCCAGTTTCGGGAGCATGCGATCCAGTATAATCAGGTCATGACCTCCCTCGCTTCCGAGAAAAAGGCCTTCATGCCCATCTGACGCCCGGTCAACGATATGACCGCTTTCCGTCAGTCCTTTGGCCATGTAATCGGCCGTCTTGTCATCATCCTCGACGATCAGGACACGCACCGGAACCATCCTTTCCGAATGTTTTCATCTTGCGATTGGACGGAAGTATAAAGCGACGACGCGCCAGGATGAAACATCCGGCGCGCCGTCGAGGTAGGCCGAAGACGATCCAGGGGAATAAACCGACTTCGGCAGAAGAACCGCGGTGAAGGAGATACCGCGGCTGTCAGGCGTCGCCCAGACGGAAACCCAGGAACAGCGGGCTGCCATCACGCTCGACAAGCAGGACTACCGTCTTCTTGCCATCACGTGTGGCCTGTCCCAGGCGTTCCGCCACTTCGCTCGGACTTGTGACTTCCTGTCCATCCACCTGCTCGATAACATCACCGGGTGCGAGTCCCTGGGAAGCGGCACGTCCATCCGGATCGACGTCGGTCACAACAACACCCGACATATCTTCAGGCAGGCCGAGACGCTCCTTGGTTTCCTCGTCCAGACCGGAAAGCGTTGCGCCAAGACGGTCGAGGCTACGCTCCACGTCACCCTCGCCTTCTGGCTGACTGCGTGAGCCACCAAAGGCCGCCATGCTTTCCTCAGTCTGTTCGGCTATGGTCGCATTCAGGATTTCTTCTTCGCCGTTGCGCCATACCACGATCTCTACATCCTCGCCTGCACTGACCGCAGCAACGATTCGTGGCAGGTCGCGCATGCGCTCGACGTCTTCACCAGCAAATTCCAGAATGACGTCACCGGCACGGATCCCTGCCTGGTCGGCTGGGCCATCAGGTTCGACGCTGGCCACCAGCGCACCCTTTTCCTCGTCCAGGCCCAGACCTTCCGCCAGTTCAGGCGTTACCTGCTGGATACGGACACCGAGCCAACCGCGTTCGACTTCACCCTTGTCACGCAGCTGTGTGATCACATCACTCGCCAGGTTGGAAGGAATGGCGAAACCGATCCCCACGGACCCGCCGGAGGGAGAGAAGATAGCCGTGCTAATGCCGATCACCTCCCCATCCATGTTGAACATGGGGCCACCGGAATTGCCTCGGTTGATGGCGGCATCCGTCTGCAGGAAGTCATCATAGGGACCGGCGTTGATATCGCGGCTGCGGGCCGAGATAATGCCGGCCGTGACTGATCCTCCAAGGCCGAAAGGGTTGCCAACTGCCATCACCCAATCGCCAACGCGCACTTCATCAGAATCGCCCATGTTGACAGTGGGCAGCTCATTATCCGATGAGATCTTCAGCAATGCCAAGTCCGTCTTTGAGTCGCGGCCGATCACCTCAGCCTCCAGATCACGACCATCGGACAGCTTGACACGGATATCATCCGCCTTGTCGATCACGTGATTGTTCGTAACCACGAAACCTTCCGAATCAATTATGAAACCGGAGCCCAAGCTTGTGGCCGGCCGATTTTGATACTGCTGTGGGCGCATGCCCTTGAAGTGCTCTTCGAACTGCCGGAAGAAATCCTCGAAGGGAGAACCTGGCGGCAAATCGAAAGGAAGGGAATCGCGTGAACGAGGACCGCGGTCTTCGTCCGGGGCACGTGTAGAAGAGATGTTCACAACGGCCGGACTGACTTCTTCAGCCAGATCGGCAAAACTGTCGGGCGGTGACGCTGCCTGCGCCACCGCCGACCACACCAGGAAACCACCCGTGACAAGGGCTGTTGCTGGTGCCTTGAGTGACTTGATCGCAAGAGACATAAAAAGGAACCTCCTAGGTACTCCTGAGCAATGCCCCTTATTTCTAATGCATGCCACCTAACAAGGCCGTGTCGTGAAGATTACAAATCGGTAATCTTTACCTGTGCAGCACGGCTTCTGCATCAGGTACGAGCAGCTGCAGCCTCGGCCAGGACTTCAGGCGTCAAACGCCCTTCTTCCACGGCATGGCAACGCACGCGCACATTCTTGCTTTCCGTAATTCCGGGGATCTCCTCTCGACAGCGTGCATCCGCAAAGGGGCAACGCGGATGGAAATGGCACCCCGCCGGTGGTGCCATTGGACTGGGCACCTCCCCGGCCACGGGAATACGTTTGCGACCGGACATTTCGAGATCCGGGATGGCATCAAGCAACATCCGTGTATAGGGATGCTGCGGATCATTGAAGATATCACTGGCTGTCCCGGACTCCACCAGACGTCCCAGATACATTACCCCAAGATAGTCTGAAATGTGTGAGACCACGGCCAGGTCATGGCTGATGAAAAGGTAGGTCAGCCCCAATTCCTTCTGCAGATCCTTCATCAGATTCAGGATCTGTGCCTGGACGGACACGTCCAGGGCCGATGTGGGTTCGTCGCAGACCAGGAACTCGGGATCTCCCGCCAAGGCCCTGGCAATGGAGATACGCTGCCTCTGGCCACCCGAGAATTCATGCGGGTACTTTTCGCCATCCTTATTCGAAAAACCCACATGATCCAGCAATTCGGCGACCCGCTTGCGCAAGGCCGCACCTTCCGGAAGCAGTCGGTGCGTACGGACAGGCTCTGCAATGATATCCCGAACGCGCCATCTTGGGTTCAGGCTGGCATAGGGATCCTGGAATATGATCTGTATGCGTCGCTGGAAATCAGCCAGATGGCGCCGCGTCTTCAATTGGGATACGGCACTGCCATCAAAGTAGATTTCCCCCTGAGTCGGCTGATAAAGCCCGACCAGCAAGCGGGCCACGGTCGATTTCCCGCACCCCGACTCGCCCACCAGGCTGAAGGTGCTGCCATGCGGTATGTCGAAGCTGACATCATCCACGGCGCGCAGGGCGCGGCGCGGCCGTCCCTGCAGAACCCGAGTCAGGAAGGGCGGGGAAACATCGAAGTACTTCGACATTCCTTGCACCGAAACAAGCGGCCCCGAGGGCTGGACTGATGGCCTCTTGTCCTGGAGCACATCCGTCATTGTTCTGTTTCTCCCGACAAGACCCGTGCGTCGTCATACAGCCAGCAGGCCACCTTCGATTCCTCAACTGCTATTGGATCCGGCCGTTCCGTATCACAACGATCGAATGCTTTGGGGCAACGTGGATGGAAGGCGCAGCCTGAGGGAATTTCCGTCAAGCGCGGCATGGCGCCATCAATCTGTGTCAGGCGCTCTAGCTTTTGACCGACTGTGGGAATGGCCCCCATCAGGCCCTTTGTGTAGGGATGATACGGCTGTTTGATGACATTCTGAACGGGACCGACCTCCGCCAACCGGCCCGCATACATCACGGCCACCCGATCTGCCGTCTCGGCAATCACTCCCATGTCATGGGTAATCAGCATCACCGCTGTCCCCTGCTCATGGCACAGACGCTTCAAGAGATCGATGATTTGTGCCTGTATCGATACGTCGAGGGCTGTTGTGGGCTCGTCGGCAATGATCAGCGACGGATTGGCACAAACGGCCAAGGCGATCACGATCCGCTGGCGCATTCCGCCCGAGAACTGATGCGGATACTGGTCGATCCGGTCCTGCGGAGCGGAAATTCCGACTTCGGAAAGCAACTCTATCCCGCGCTTGCGGGCCTGGCCTTCGCTCATGTTCATGTGTGTGCGGATCGTTTCCTCCAACTGGTACCCCACAGTATAGAGCGGGTTCAGGCTGGTCAGCGGATCCTGGAACACCATGCCGATCTGGCGTCCACGGATATGGCGCAATTTCTCCTGCGGCAGGTTATCGATACGCTGCCCCTTCAGGCGGACCTCCCCACCAGCGATACGTCCCGGCGGCTCCAGCAGATTTATCACGGCTGTTCCTGTTAGGGACTTTCCCGCACCGGATTCGCCGACCACTCCCAGCACCTCGCCGGGTTTGATATCAAAGGAGATATCATCAACTGCCACCAAGGTTCCGCGACGCGTCGGGAATTCGACACGCAGGTTGAGGACCTCAAGGAGGGGTGTCTCGGATGAATCTGTCTGAGCCATCATCTCAACTTCGGGTTCAAGGCATCGCGCAGCCAATCGCCCAGCAGATTCACTGACAGGGCAAGCATGATCAGCGCAATTCCGGGGAAGATGGTGATCCACCATTCGCCGGAGAAAAGGAAATCATTGCCAATGCGGATCAGGGTTCCCAGGGACGGTGTGGTCGGCGGCACCCCCACACCCAGGAAGGACAGCGTGGCCTCCGCGATAATAGCAAGAGCCAGGCCAATTGTCGCGATCACCAGCACGGACCCCATCACATTCGGCAATACGTGACGGAACAGGATGACAGCCGGTCGAACGCCAATGACCCGTGCTGCCTGTACATATTCACGGTTCTTCTCGACCATCGTGGTTCCGCGCACTGTACGGGCGTATTGCACCCAGTCAGACAGGCCAATGGATATGATCAGGACGTAGATGGCCATGTTTTCCTGGTAGTCGCGCGGGATCATGGCCTTGGCCAGACCGAAGATCAAAAGCGCAACCAGGATGGCTGGGAAGCTCAACTGGACATCGGCAATGCGCATGATGACCGTATCCACCCAGCCACCGCGATAGCCTGCGATCAGGCCCAGAGTCACACCAAGAACCATGGCAAAGAGCACAGCGCAAAAACCCACCAGCAGGGATATGCGCGCGCCATAAATGATGGCCGAGAAGACATCCCGCCCCTGATCGTCGGTCCCGAAAACATAGAAGTTCCCGCTCATGCCCTGTTCGAACGGGGGCGTAAATCCATCCATAAGATGCAGGGACCCTGCCTGGAAGGGCGTATAGGGCGCAATCAGGGGCGCGAAGATGGCCGCCAGGAAGAACAGCAGGGTTATGATGGCTGAAAGCACCGTGATCGGCGAATGCGAAAAGCTGTGCCAGATATCACTGTCGAAAATACGGTGCAGCCGTCCATGAGGTGCCTCTTCGGAGGCACCTGCCTGACCCTGCCGACTGTTCAGCGGCCCCTGCTGGCTGTTGGATTGCGAGGCACCCATTTGCGACTCTCCTTCAGGCAGCGGTCCGCGCCGCAGGCGTTTCCACTCGCAGGCGCGGATCCACAAGGTAATACAAAAGGTCGACAATCAGGTTGATGATCACGAAAAACAGCGCGATCAGGATCAGATAAGCCGCCATTACAGGTATATCGACAAACCGTATGGCAATGATGAATAGCAAGCCCACCCCGGGCCATTGGAAAACCGTTTCGGTAATGATCGCGAAAGCAATGATGGAGCCCAGTTGCAGGCCTGTAATCGTGATCACTGGCACCAATGTGTTCTTCAGGGCATGGCCGAAATTGACCGCACGATTGCTCAGGCCGCGCGCACGCGCAAACTTGATGTAGTCTGTCCGCAGAACCTCGAGCATCTCCGCACGCACAAGCCGCATGATGAGGGTTAGCTGGTACAGTCCAAGGGTAACTGCCGGCAAGATCAGGGCCTGCAGTCCGCTGAGAGTCAGAAAGCCTGTTCGCCAACCGCCCAGATCCACGACCTCACCCCGTCCATAGGATGGCAACCACTGCAGGTTCACGGCAAATATCCAGATCAACAGGATACCGATCAGGAATGTCGGCAGCGACACGCCGATCAGGGAGGCAGTCATGACAAAGCGGCTGGTCCAGCCATAGCGATTGAGCGCACTGTAAACGCCGAGCACGATTCCCAGGGTCAGCGCGAAAGCCGCGGAGGTAACCGCTAGCTCGACGGTGGCCGGCAGGCGTTCGGCAATCAGGTCCGCAACCGGTCGGGCTGTGCGATAGGATATCCCGAACTCCCCCTGTGCCGCATTGCCCACGAACCGGAGAAACTGGACGGGGATCGGATCGTTCAATCCCAGTCTTTCGCGCAGCTCTGCGCGCTGCTCCGTCGTGGCTTCCTGCCCCACCATGTTGTTGATGGGATCGCCAACGAAATTGAACAGGCTGAAGGCAACCAGGGCGACCACCAGCATGACCACGATGGACTGCAGGAGGCGGCGTACAATAAAGGCAAGCATCTGCTGAACCGCGATACGCTGAAGGTCGGAAAACCCGGAAAATCCCGCCGGAGCCAGGGAAACAGGCTCCGGCGGGATTGATCCAGACCGTTATCTCAATCGTTGAAGGTTGCCGTGGCGATATGGGGCTGGTTGTCTGCCCTCAAAGGCACGGTCACGCCCTCACGTGTCGCCCAGTTCAACACCTGAAGATGTATCGGAATGTAAACCAACTCCGACTGTGCCAGTTCCCAAGCCTCGGCGATCATTTCGTTGCGACGTTCTTCGTCGACCTCCGTTCCCATCTGCTGCACCAGTTCGTCCATGCGATCGTTGGAAAAACCGGTCGCATTCCAGGAACCGCGCTGGCCGTCATCCGTGTGATAGAGGTAGTTGAAGACGTACTCGCTGTCGAAGGTCGGTACACCCCATCCCAGCAGATAGAAGCCGGTTTCCCGATTGCCGATATCCTGGAAGTGCAGGCTCCGTGTCTGTGAGTTGAGATCGACAGTGACACCAACCTGCCCCAGCATTCCGGCTACGGCCTGGCAAATGGCCTCGTCATTGATGTAGCGGTCGTTGGGGCAGTGCAGAGTTACTTCGAAACCATCTTCGTAGCCGGCGTCCGCCAGCAGCTCACGGGCCCGCTCCTGATCGAAGGCAAGACGCTCGTCCAGCTCCTCGGGATAGCCGTTGATGAAAGGCGGGGCGATCGTTCCGGTCGGCACGGAACGGCCCCGCATGACCACCCGCTGGATGGTATCCGCATCGATGGCGTGGTACATGGCTTCGCGTACGCTCTTGTCGGCCATGGGGTTCTCGCCCTCGACGTTATCGTACTCACTGTCTTCCTCGCGCAGGTTCAGGCCAAGGAAGATTGTCCGGTTCTCCTCGCCCTGTTCGATATTGATGTCGCCTTCTTCCTCCAGGCGCTCCAGATCCTGAACGGGCGGATCCAGAACGAAATCCAGTTCACCTGAAAGCAGGGCAGCCACGCGTGTCGAATCAGAGGAAATGGGCGTGTAGACGATACGCTCAACCTCCATGGGGAAACGATCCATGCCCCAGTAGTCATCATTGCGGACCAGGACCGTGCGCACGTCGCCTTCCCGGGATTCAAGCTTGTAGGGCCCCGTCCCCATGGCATTGCGAACGGCGTAGTTCTCCTCGCCGCTTGCATAGTCCTGAGCGGTTTCGACGTCATTCTCTTCCGCCCAGGCCTTGCTCATCATGGAGATCTGCGTCAGCTGCTGCGGCAGGATCGGATTGGGGCCAGAAGTGTGGATGTGAACAGTGGTGTCATCCACAACCTCGACCTCCTCGATCGAAGAGATATAGTTGCGGAAATCGGAGGGCTCGGTGCCCGCTCGATTCAACGAAAAGGCCACATCTTCCGCCGTGAAGTCAGATCCGTCATGGAAAGTGACACCCTCTCGGATCTCGAACTCCCAGACTGTTTCCTCCACCGCTTCCCAGGAGGTTGCCAGACCGGGCTCGATCGCCATGTCATTGTCCCGCATCACCAGAGGGTCATGCAGATGCAGGGACATGGTATTGGTCGGCCCCTCGTTCTGGGCATGCGGATCCAGGGTCAGGGCATCCCCCTGACTGGCCCAGCGCAACGTCTCGGCCTGCGCGGCAGAGGCCACTGCCAAGCCGCTCCCCAGAACCAAGCTCATCAACAGTTTTCGTGATTGCATGCTTTCTATCCTTCTCCCTGTAAACGGCTTATCTGAAGCCGTTTTGATAATTGCATTGTTCAACCGGTCACATACCGATTGGGCAAGGCTTTGAAACCAGCATGGCACAGAGTCTTTTGCGTTGTCAGCCGAGTTTTTGACCCGCTACCTTAAAGGAAATAATCCTCAAGAAAGAACAATCGTTAAGTGTAATATATTTCCTGATCGTGCACTCCAATGAAATCTCACTCTGGATACCCGCTGATCAGATGCAGGAACGACCCGGCAACCGAGCCCCTGACAAGCCCTGCCTCCTCGCGTTCACGTCCCCGCGCATCCCATACCTTGAAGAGTGATGCGGCCGCACCGCTTTCGACCGTGTTTGCGTAATGGAACTCATGGCCCGCCAGGTAATGGCCGGACGCCTTCCAGAACGGCATAGGGCGACAGGTTTGAAGCCGGCGATAGCCGAGATGCAACCGCGGCTGTTCGAAGGAGGTGTGAAGGGGCAGCAGTCCCAGCATGGGAAAGGCCCGCCCCTTTCCGTCCGTCAGGCAATCCCCCAAAGTCATGAAGCCGCCGCATTCCCCGTAGATGAAGACACCTCTCTCTCCCGCATCCATCATGGCCTGACGAAACTGCCTGGCCTGGCTGAGACCTTCGGCATGTAGTTCTGGATAACCTCCCGGAAGGTAGATTGCGTCAGCATCCTGTCTGGGGGATTCATCCTTCAGTGGCGAGAAAAAGTGAAGCTCTGCACCCGCGCTTCGCCAATGGTGAAGCAGATGCGGATAGAGGAAGGAGAAGCAGGTATCCCGCGCAATGGAAACCTTCTGACCAGGTGGGTTCGGCAGGTCCCTGGACGAAATCGTCTCAGCCCCTTCTCCGCGTGCGGGTACGGCCATGCATGCAAGAGCGTCCAGGTCCAGGTGCTCGTCCATGCAGTCGGCAGCTCTTTCCAGGAAGGCTTCCAGATCCTGGTGCTCGCCTGCCTGGACCAGACCAAGATGCCGGTCCGGCAACGCGAGGTCCGTATCCCGGGGAATACCTCCAAGCAGCGGAACACCCAAAGGCTCGAGGGCGTCGCGCAACATGTCCATGTGAAAGCTGGAGCCAACTCGGTTCAGCACAAGTCCACCCAGATTCAATTCCGGCCTGTGCCCGCAAAACCCTTCCACCAATGCTGCGATCGACTGGGCCTGACCACGCACATCAACAACCAGGATTACCGGCAGGCCCAGTTGTATTGAAAGGTCTGCAGTCGAGCCCAGGCCATTGGAAGCAGCATCGAAAAGACCCATGACGCCTTCGACCAGCACCAGATCGCTATCTTCACCGGCCTGCCTGAAAAGATGTCTCTGCAGACCCCGCGACATGGCCCAGGGATCCAGGTTGTATGCGGCACGCCCTGTCGCCTGTGCGTGAAAACCCGGATCGATATAATCCGGACCGACCTTGGTGCCGGAAACGCGATACCCCCGGCGTCGCAATGCGCGCAGCAAGCCCAGGGTCAGTGTGGTCTTGCCCGAACCCGAGGCCGTTGCCGCAATAACCAACCCGTGCGGTTCAGCCGGCATCACTCGCCTGCCGCACACCCAGAGGGTCGGCCTGTGGCTGGCGGCCGGACAGGGCCCCAACCCAGTCCAGAGCCGCGCGAAGGCGCACCACCTCCCCAAGCACGACCATGGCTGGCGGCTGAATACCCGATTCCTCGAGGGCCTGAGGAGCTTCGCCCAGTGTGGTTTCCAGGACTTTCTGATCCGACAGGGTTGCCTGGCTTATGATGGCCAGGGGTTCATCCGCGCGGCGCCCTCCCTCCATCAGACGGTCCCGGATTTCGGTCAGGTGCTTCAGGGCCATATACATGACAATCACGGGCGAGGACCTTGCCACTGCCTTCCAGTCAATCGCACTTGGTGTCAGTCCCGTTGCATCATGCCCGGTCAGAAAGGTCACAAGGCTGTTGGTATCCCGGTGCGTAACCGGTATGCCCGCATAGGCCAAGCCACCGATCCCGGCGGAGATTCCGGGAATGATGCGGAAGTGAATCCCTGCATCAACCAGCGCAAGGGCCTCTTCACCACCGCGGCCGAACACGAAGGGGTCTCCCCCTTTCAAGCGCAGGACACGCTTGCCCTGTCTGGCCAATTCGATGATGCGCAGGGTGATATCCACTTGCTTGGCCGAAGGCTTGCCGCCACGCTTGCCTGCATACTCCAGAAGTGTGTCCTCGCCTGCCAGAGACAGGATGTCCTTTCCAACCAGGGCGTCGTATATGACCGCATCGGCCGAACGAAGTGCGTGAACACTCGCCAGGGTCAACAAGGCGGGGTCGCCCGGCCCGGCACCGGCCAGCCAAACCCACCCAGGTTCGAAGTTTGGCATTGGAAGGCCTTCAAGCATTTCGAACTCCTTCACCTACAAAGCAATGTTGCATCTGGCCTCCATCAGCCGATGCACCTATAAATCCAGAATGACTCGTAAACCGGAAGGAACGTTGCGCCGCGGATGGACCACAGGGGCCTGTGCCACCGCTGCCACAAAGGCGGCCTGCACGGCCCTGTTTGACGGCCGTTTTCCCGACCCTGTCCAGATCACGCTGCCCAAGGGAGAGACCCCGTCCTTCCCGCTCGCCTATGAAAGCCTGCAATCGGCCTCCGCTGCTGCCGGCATCATAAAGGATGCCGGAGACGATCCCGATGTCACGCATGGCGCTCTCATCATATCGACCGTCCGGCCCGGACCCGCCAACAGTGGCCTGGTCTTTCATGCCGGTCCCGGCGTTGGCACGGTCACGCTTGAAGGGCTTCCAGTTCCTGTCGGGGAAGCTGCCATCAATCCAGTCCCCCGACAGCTCATGACAGCCGTCGCACAAGAGGTCTCCGGACAGAAGTCCCCTTCCCTGGAAATCGAGATATCGATTCCTGAGGGTGAACAGCTTGCCGAGAAAACCTGGAATCCCAGACTTGGCATCCTTGGCGGCCTCTCGATTCTGGGCACCACCGGCGTTGTCCATCCCTTCTCCTGTGCGGCCTGGATTCACTCGATCCATCGTGGAATCGACGTTGCACGCGCCAAGGGCCTCCAGCGCGTCGCCGGTTGCACGGGGTCGACTTCGGAGAAAACCGTGCAGCAGCTCTATGGGCTGCCGGACCACGCCATGCTCGATATGGGGGACTTTGCCGGCGGCATGCTGAAATACCTGCGCCGTCAACCGGTCCCGCAGGTCACGATCGGCGGCGGATTCGCGAAGCTCGTGAAGTTGGCCCAGGGCTTCCTTGACCTTCATTCCGGGCGCAGCCAGGTTGATTTCGACTGGTTGGCGGCGGAACTGGCCACCCTCGGCGCCTCGTCGGAACTCCTCGACCAGGTTCGACAGGCCAATACTGCGGGGCAGGTGCTGATTCTCGCAACCGCCCACAACCTGCCCATAGCCACGCAAGTTGCCGAGAGAGCGCGGCAAACGGCCACGGAAGCCCTGAGAAACGCCCCCTGCGAAGTGGATATCGTCGTGGTCGACCGCCAGGGACAGATTGTCGGACGCAGTCATGCCTAATTTACTGATTCTGGGAGGAACGCAGGAAGCGGCAGAGCTGGCGCGCCATCTGACAGGGGAAACAGACTGGCGCATCATCACCTCCCTGGCGGGCCGCACCCGAAATCCGTCCGAGTTACCTGGTGAAGTGCGTATCGGTGGATTCGGCGGCAGTTCCGGTCTGGCCCAATACCTGAAAGACCAGTCAATCAATCTGCTTGTCGATGCGACCCATCCCTTTGCGCTCAGAATGCCGGGCCATGCCGAGCGCGCAGCCGACCTGGCCGGAGTGCCCCGCATCAAACTGCTGCGTCCACCCTGGCAGGCCGAAAGCGAGGATCGCTGGATTCCGGTTCCATCGCTCCAGCAAGCCGCCCAGGTCTTGCCACGTGACTGCAAGGCCTTCCTGACCACAGGGCGCCAGGAACTGGAACCGTTCGCACAGCGGCGAGACGTGGCATTCCTTGTGCGGCTTGTCGACACGCCAGAGCAGGCCCTCCCACTGGCACGGTACAGCGTCATCGCCCAGCGGGGCCCTTTCAGATCCCAGGAGGAACAGGAGCTGTTGCGCAAACACGAGATCGCCTGTCTCGTCAGCAAGAACAGCGGTGGTTCGGCATCGTATCCGAAGATCGAAGCGGCACGTGCGTTGGCACTTCCGGTCATCATGGTTGAACGCCCGCCGATTCCGCCCGGAGCCCTGGCCCGTTCGGTAACGGAGGCGCTGGACTGGATCGGCGAGATCATCCGCTGACCTTTTTCCTGTGTGGACGCAGGACATGGACATGATCCGCGTCATAAAGGGCGCTATCCCGAAAACGCCCGGGTTCAAGCACGGGCCCCACCAGGATCAGGGCCGTCCGTGTGATCTTGGCAGCCCTCACCTTGGCCTGAATATCCCCCAGAGTGCCATGGATGTAGAGCTCATCCGGCCAGCTTGCCCGATAGGCCACAACCACAGGGCAATCCTCTCCGTAATGGGGCACCAGCTTTTCACGCAGGATTCGCAGGTTTCTCACGGAAAGATGAATGGCAAGCGTCGCGCCGCTCTGCCCCAGGATTTCAAGATCCTCACCTTCCGGCATGGACGACGACTTCATGGCCGTACGCGTCAGGATCACAGTCTGGCTGATCTCGGGCAGGGTCAATTCACGCCCGATTTCCGCGGCAGCTGCTGCAAAGGCTGGAACACCGGGCACAATACGGAAGGGAATGCCCAGGTCCTCCAACCGTCGAATCTGCTCACCGATCGCCCCATAGATCGAGGGGTCACCGGAATGCACGCGTGCCACGTCCTCTCCGCGCTCGTGTGCGGCCTGAATGCGCGAGAGGATATCGTCCAGCGTCATTGAGGCGGTGTCTTCCACAACAGCACCTTCCGGTGCTTCCGCCACAACTTCGGCCGGCACAAGTGATCCAGCATAAAGGCAGACAGGACAGCGGCGAATCAGATTCAATCCCCGCAAGGTGATCAGGTCCGGCGCACCAGGGCCGGCCCCTATGAAATGTACTGTCATGATGCCGTCTCCATCCTGTCGTTCTTGGCGGCGTAGCCGCGCGGTGTGTAGACCCAAGACCCTCCGCCAGAGCGCGGGATTGCGCGACTTTGCGAGCTGCCAACCAGCACCGTGGTCAGCATGTCCACATCATCGACTTCAAGATCGGCAAGCCGAATGACATTCAGCTGCTCACCGGGGCGGCCAAGATTGGTGCCCAGCACAACGGGGGTCTCTTCAGGCCGCGCCTCCAGCAGGATCTCCTTGGCTCGTGCCAACTGCTGGCGACGGCGACGCGACACCGGATTATAGAAGGCAATCACGAAATCTCCTGCCGCAGCGGCTTCCAGGCGCCGCTCGATGGCCTCCCAGGGGGTCAGCAGGTCTGACAGGGAGATGCAGCAGAAATCATGGCCGAAGGGTGCCCCTATCCGAGCCCCCATGGCCTGGAAAGCGGATACGCCCGGTGCAACTTCAATATCGATACGCGCCCAATCCGGATTGTCCCCGCGCTCGAGCAACTCGAAAACCAAGGTGGCCATGGCATAGATCCCGATATCTCCGGAAGAGACCAGCGCCACGTTCCGCCCCTCGGCCGCCAGCTCAAGTGCAGCCTTCACCCGCACCTCCTCCTGACCCAGTTCGTAGACATGATGGCTCTTGCCCTCAGCCAAGGGCCCAAGAAGGTCCAGATAAAGGCCGTAGCCCACAAGGTCCCCAGCCTCGGAGATCATGCGCGTGACCTCTGGCGTGCGCCAATCCGCACGACCGGGTCCGATCCCCACAACGGACAGTCGGCCGCGCGCCACGCCAACCGCTTGGGGATCAATGATATCTACAGCCCGCGCCACCGCGCAGGTCGCACCACGACTCTTGTGCTTGGTGACTTCCAGGGCGCCCTGTGATCCGACCGCTGCAAGCGCTGCTGCCTCGGCCACGCCGTGGCAACCCACTTCCCGGAACACCAGGTCCGAAGGGTTGGCCAGGCGCGGGGTTTCCGCTTCCAGCCTTCCGGGAGTCAGGAATCGGGCCGGCACGTCCAGACGGCGGGCCAGATGATGAACGGCCACCTCATCCATCTTCAAGTCCACACTGACAACCAAGGCAATCGCTTCACGCGCCAAGCCTGCCTGCTGGAGCGTTTCTTCAACCAGTTCTTCAAGCTCTTCCGGTGGACAGTCACGTTCACAGCCCACACCCAAGGCAAGGACCGCGGGATGATAGACAAGGCAAGATCCATCCCCCTTCTTAACCGACGGCCCGAGAGCAATGTTAAGTGCCCCCTCAGGTGATTGAGGAAGACTCTGAAGGAATTTTGGCAATTCTCTGTTTTCGCGCAGTTTATCCCCGCGCATAAGCGCCGACGAAAAGGCCTTGGCATCCTTGGGATTGCCAAGGCGCCAACCGCTTGGAGGATCATCCAGAGCCATATCATAGTTCAGGTCGCCGGCCGTGGTAATTGCGGCGTGTCCTTCCAGCAGATCGGCAAGAAAACGTGCCAGACGATTGGCACCACGATGCCCACCCAACAAGGGAACAACTGAGCTTGCGTCTTCTGCCAACGAAAGAACCGGTGGCTCAGTCCTCTTGTCTGACAGCAAGGGCCCCAGAAAGCGGATCAGGATGCCCGAGGCACAGATACCAACGATTGGACGCTCCTGTACGAAAAGCTCTGCCAGTTCCTCGCCCGTATCCGAAAAGGCATGGTCACAATCCTCGACCCGCCCGGTCAGTCCATGGACTGTGCTTCCAGGCAGGTCGCGCTGAAGGCGTCGTGCCAGTTCCGCTCCCCTGCCCGTCAGGACAACAAAGGCCGCATTCCCGGGAATGGCTTCCTTCATTTCCAGGCGTCCCCTCGATGGTGCACCAGGATCATCGAGAAATAGGGCACAGAATCATCCGGTACATCGCGCATTTTGAGTATCCTCTGGTTTTCAAGTGTGGCCCGCTCCACGTAACGTGCCTGATCGAGCAGGCCCATGTGATCCAGCAGTGCCTGAATCCTGGCGAAATGTCGGCCGGGCTTGATGATGGCCACCGCATCGAAGTTCCGTAACCTGGCTTTGAGCTGTTCATCCGGAAGCGGGGCCGGCAGGACTGCCAGGGTATCATTCCGCGCTGCCAAGGGGGCTCCAGCCACAGCTGAACAGGCGGTCAGAGAGGTCACACCCGGAACGACAGAGGTGGGATAGCGTTCGGCAAGACGGCCGAAAAGATACATGAAAGAGCCATAGAAAAAGGGATCCCCCTCACAGAGCACGGCAACATCCCGCCCTTGGTCCAGCTCGCGCGCCAACTCCACACTGGCGCGATCATATGCCTGCTGGGCTGGGGCACGCTCCACCGTCATGGGGATTCGAATGACAATCTCCCGCTGACTGTCAGACAGGTAATCGGCCACGATCGAGCGGGCAAAGCTGGCTCCGTCCTCCAGTGCCGGATAGGCAACGACTGGACAGCTTGTCAGAATTCGGTGCGCCTTGAGCGTGAGCAGCTCAGGATCCCCGGGGCCAAGGCCCAGACCATACAGGTTTCCCGCCATCATCCTTCGTCCCTGGATTTGACCAAGGCAAACTGGGTAACCGGCATGGCAGGGCGCCACCCCCGGAAAGGACCGACGGCTTCCGCGCGTGAAACGGACAGCCGGCGCAATTCCCCACCATGCTCAGCCTGCAAGCTGGCCAGTCGCGCTTCCCCCTCCAGGGTCACAGCATTGGCGACCAGACGACCGCCCGGCATCAAGGACTGCCAACAGGCCTCGAATAGTCCCGAAGTATTGATACCGCCACCGATGAAGACGGCATCCGGGCGCTGCAGATCCGACAGGCAAGCTGGGGCCTCACCGGAAACCAGCTTCAGGTAGGGCGTGCCCAGGCGGGCCGCATTGCTGGTGATCATTTCGCACCGCGCGGCCTGGCGTTCGATTGCCACGGCACGGGCATTCGGGTCGGTCCGCATCCATTCAATGGCCACAGAGCCGCACCCGGCCCCGACGTCCCACAGGACCTGGCCCGGTCCCGGCATCAGAGCCGACAGCGTGACGGCACGCACCTCCCGCTTCGTGAGCTGTCCATCGTGATGGAACACGTCGTCCGGCAAGCCAGGAATTCTGGGCAGGATCTCTGCCCCTTCACCGGCCTTGCAGACAATCGCAAGCATATTGAAATCCGCGAATTCAGGAAAATCCTCCTGGTCGGCACGCAAATGCAGAATACGCTCCCTGGAGCCACCCAGATGCTCCAGGACATGCAGCTCACTCGCCCCAAACCCCTTTTCGCACAGCAGGCTTGCAACCTCGGTGGGAGTCTCGTGATTGTCGCTCAGAACCATGAGGCGGGCATCCGGCTGTATCGCTGGAACAATCAGGCTGGTTGGTCGGCCATGAAGTGTCAGGAGACTGACCTCCGGCAAGGACCAACCCAACTGCGCACAAGCCAGTGAAAAGGCGGATGGCGCAGGGATCACCTGCATCTCCGACATGGGGATGCGACGCGCCAGGGTCGTCCCGATGCCGAAGCAGAAGGGGTCACCGGTCGCCAATACGCACACGGCCTGACCACGCCGCGCCTCGATTTCACCCACCAGCCGGTTGAGAGGTGAGGGCCAGGCCAAGCGCTCACGCCCATCGTCGGGCAGCATGGACAGATGACGCGCACCGCCGATAAGGACGTCGGCCCGATCAACCAGGTTTCTTGCCTGCTCGCCCAGGCCAGAAAGACCGTCCTCGCCAATCCCCACGATCGAAAGCCAGGGAGTCATTACGCCAAATCCCCTGCCAATGCATTCACGGCAGCAGCTGCGATTGCGCTGCCGCCGCGGCGGCCCGTCAAGGTCACAAAGGGAATGCCCAGCGAGGCCTCGATCAGTGCCTGCTTGGATTCGACTGCCCCAACAAACCCGACAGGGGCAGCGACAATCACGGCCGGACAGGGCGCGCCCTCTTCCAGCAGTTCAATCAATCGAAACAGGGCTGTGGGGGCATTGCCGATTGCGACCACAGCCCCTTCCATCTGCGTTTTCCAGAGCTCGACAGCCGCCGCCGATCGTGTCGTCTGCTGCTGGTGCGCCAGTGACGGAACCGATAGATCATTCAGGCTGCACACAACCTTGTTGTCGGCGGGCAGCCTGGACCCAATGATGCCATGAGCCAGCATCTCGCAATCCACCAGAATCGGCTTTCCCGACTGCAGTGCGCGTGCACCTGAACCCGCCGGATCCCCCTCGACACGGACATCCCCGGCAATGTCCACCATCCCGCAGGCGTGGATCATTCTGACAACAAGACCCTGGGCGCCTGGCGGAAACTGCTCGAGTGCGGCCTCTCGTCGAACCGTCTCGAAAGACTGCTGATAGATTGCCGCCGGATCACGCAGGTAATCTCTCTGCGGCATGGTCATCCGCTCTGCTGGCCCCCTCCCGCATTCTCCTTCAGGGTGCGCGGCCCAAGAGGATGATCGGCATGCGGATAGGGGTGATGGTGGCTGTGGCTATGATCGTGCCCATGGTCATGCCCGTGTGAGTGGGAATGGCCATGGTCGTGGTGATGGTCCTCCTGCCCGGAACCAATGCCCTCGACATGGTGGTGATGGCTCTCCTGGGGCAGCCCGACTTCAGCCTCGAATCCCAGGACCTGTTCACGGTACTTGCACATCTGGCAATTCATGTTGTTGGTGCCTTCCAGAATCTCCTCGACGCGGGCCGCCATGGTATCCAGCACGCGGGGATGATCGTTCAGGTAAGGCGCCTTTATGAACTCGATATCCGGATGCCGCGCTGCAACACGGTCGGTATGCTCGTAGATCCGCCTGACCAGCACGCCGGTGAAAAGGAAGTAGGGGAAGACCACGATACGCTTGAATCCCAGGCGGGCAGCATGCTCCAGGCCTGGCTCAACCAGCGGGAAGGTGACACCGGAGTAACAGGTCTCGGCCCAACCGAAACCCAGACCTTCCCACAACATGCGGGTTACCTTCGCGACGTTGGAATTGGCATCCGGGTCCGATGCCCCCCGTCCGACAACAACCAGAAGCGTGTCATGGCGCGGAACTGTCTCGTCCGCACCATCCAGGGCTTCCTGGATGCGATCACCGGCGGCCTGAAGCATCTTCAGGTCGATACCCAGCTCGCGACCATAATTGATCTCGAGTTCCGGGTGCTGCGCCTGATAGGTGTTCAGAACCGAGGGAATGTCGTTCTTGGCATGGCCTGCAGCAAACAGCATTCCCGGCACCGCCAGGACGCGGTTCACCTGCTGTTCACGCAGACTGTCCAGACCATCGCGAATCACGGGGCGTGCGAATTCAAGATAGCCATAGTCAACAGGCCAATCGGTAAAGCGTTTGCGCATGTGTTCTGCTAGGCTGGCAAACTCCGCCACGGCTTGTTCGTCACGACTTCCGTGTCCGCAAACCATCAATCCCAGGCGCTCGGCCATATTCACTCTCCTGCCTTAATGAAGTCGGGGCTCATGCAATGCGCGCGTTCAAATTTGCCCACCGACAAGCATCCAGGTACCAGCTACGGCCATGGTGCCACCTGCCACGCGCATGGCCGGTGTATAGGCCAGTCGGCCTGCCACGACTCCAAGTATGACGCCAGCCGCATGCAGGAATGCAGTGGCCAGCAAAAAGCCTGCGATATAGGCCACCGGAGAACCACCGGCTGGTATCTCAGCACCATGTGCAAATCCGTGGAAAACGGCGAACAGGCCGACCATGGCGGCCCCGATCTCCCAGCGTACACGCACCGCTGCCGCAATCAGGACACCCAGGACCAGAACCGA
Source organism: Fodinicurvata fenggangensis DSM 21160 (assembly GCF_000686045.1). Classification (GTDB taxonomy): domain Bacteria; phylum Pseudomonadota; class Alphaproteobacteria; order Kiloniellales; family DSM-21159; genus Fodinicurvata; species Fodinicurvata fenggangensis. The sequence continues at coordinate 162,179 of NZ_JMLV01000001.1, read as the reverse complement.
TAGCGCAATGCCGCTTTCAGCCATGGCAAACTGCCAACCGGCGAGACCGGCGGCACCGGCTACGGCCATGGCCAGCACGAACATGCTGGGAACAGCCCAAAGAGCGCGGCCTCCCAGCGTGTAGGCCCAGATCCCGACCGCCACCATGGCCAGAAGATGGTCCATGCCCGTTACGGGATGCGCGAGGCCGCCAAGAAAGCTCGCACCTGCCTGCACTTCGTGTCCCGGATGTGCAGCAGCCGCCGAAGCCAGGAAAGCTGCGGGCAGGAAAGCGGCGGCAAATCGAGCAAGTCTGAGAATGGCTGTATGGATCATCGTGTCCCCCTTGTTGCAGGCAGGCCAGCCGGCCGGCCTGGCTGTTCAATAGCGTACAGCCTCCCGAACGGTCCGGAAGGCCAGGAAATCATCTTTTGGCGGCAGGCTGACTGACTTGCGCGATGTCTACGCGATTGCGGACAGGCGCTTACAGATGCTGGAACAGTTCCGGACTTGGCCCCCGACTTGGGTCGGCCGCACCGGATTGCCTTTCATCCCCTATCGAGGAACCGTCCAATGTTGGTCTTACGGTAGAAAGCCCGTGAGGAAGGGTCAAGCACAGTCGCGGCACAATATGTCGTATATGAGAACCTTCATGGGCATAAAAGCAGCGGCATCCCACTTGAAGGCGCTCGATGATTCACCATTTCTTTCTACAAAGGCGCCATAATGGGCCTTTTCGCGGCGGGCCGGGACACGGACGCCGGTGAACCAAACAACCAGCAACCTTGCTCAAGAAGAGGAGGCAGCTGCACCTATGAGCCGATCTTCCTACCTGAATTCCCCGCTCCTGCTTGGGTTTGACCAACTGGAACGCGCCATAGACCGTATGCACAAGAGCAGTGGCGACGGTTACCCGCCTTACAATGTGGAGCAGGTGGACGAGCGCCACCTACGCATAACACTGGCTGTCGCCGGTTTCTCGGAAGATGACCTCGAAGTCAGGCTGGAGAACAACCAATTGACCATTCGCGGTCGCCAGCCCGAGGATGACAGCGAGCGCACCTTCCTTCACCGAGGCATTGCGGCGCGCCAGTTCCAGCGCAGCTTCATGCTGGCTGATGGCATGGAAGTCGAGGGAGCACGCCTCGATAATGGCCTGCTTCACATCGAACTGAAGCGCCAGACGGATGATGAGGTTGTTCGCACTATCAAGATCGAGCGCAAGCAGAAAGCCGAGGGTTCGGACACCAGGACCATTGATCAGAAATCCGCCTGATAGAAGGTGGGAAGACACCAAGGAGCCTGCGCCTCAGACAGCGTGGGTTGCCGCCAAGGGAAAGGTATATTTTATGATGCAGAATACACCCCACAGTGACCTGAAGCAGCTGACACAGGACGATTTCCTGTCCTTCGGCGTAGACGACGTGGCCTATGTCCGTCCATTCCAGGGCGCTGTCGGAATCTTCGCAGCAGACGGCACGAAGATTGCGGTCATGGCTGACTTCGATGTTGCCTGTGCCGCCGTTCGCCAAAACGGCATGGAGCCCATGACCGTCCATTGAGGCAATCAGCGTATGACAAAGGGGAATGTCCCACTTCCGGACATTCCCCCTTAAATCCACATCAAGCCCATGCGCCTTCAGGCAGCGTGACTGGCGGCCGATTCCGTTAAGATGGCATAGAGACCGTCACGACTGTCCGTCCCGCGCAGCTTGTCGCAAATCGCTTTGTCACGCAGCAGACGAGAAACACGCGCCAGGGCTTTCAGATGGTCTGCACCTGCCTTCTCTGGCGCCAGTAGCACGCATATCAGGTCCACAGGCTGCTCATCGATTGAATCGAATTCCACAGGCGTTTCCAGCCGCGCAAAAAGGCAATGCAAGCGATCAAGCTCTGACAGCTTCCCGTGCGGAATGGCAATGCCATAGCCTACACCCGTCGTGCCGAGACGCTCGCGCTCAACCAGAACCTCGAAGATCGCTCTTTCCGGCTGTCCGGTGACATCGGCAGCACGCCTTGCCATCTCCTGGAGGGCCTGCTTCTTGCTCGTCACACGCAATGCTGGAAGAACCCCTTCGGGGCTCAGCATATCGGCGATATCCATAACAAATTGTCCTGATATTAGCTTTCGCGGTTACCGCGTGGGTCAACCCATCCGACATTACCGTCATTCCGACGGTAAACCACGTTCAGGCCTCCATGTCCCCGGTTGCGGAACATGAGCACCTGTATATCAGCCAGGTCCATGCGCATAACGGCTTCTCCCACGGTTAGAATCGGGATCTCCGTCTCCATTTCGGCAATAACGATGGGCTGATCGCCCTCACCGGCTATGGCATCCTCTCCTGCTGGTTCTGCATCTTCTTCTTCTTGCGGTTCCGGTTCCGGGGCGAGGATATACTGCTGTGCCGGAATCACGTCCTGAGCAGCAGCACGCCCGTTGTTGTGGTCACGCAGGCGCCTCTTATAGCGGCGCAGCCGCTTCGCCAGACGATCTGCCGCCATGTCGAAGGCAGGATAGACCTCGTTGGCCTCGCCAGAAGCCTGCAGCAGCATGCCACGCCCTATGTGCGCCGACACATGGGCACGGAACAAATGCGATTCCTTGGACAGCGTGACATTTGCCTCGATGGCGTCGCCAAAGTACTTGTCCAGGATCGTGCTCAATTGATCTTGGGCATGCTGGCGGAAGGCTTCACCGGTATCGATGTGCCGACCTTTAACCGACAACTGCATGAGATGTTCCCCAGTAGTGAGCTCGAGTGTCATATTCGGCCCGGCTCAAGAGCGCGCGGACCATATGTGCGGCCTGCCGGTAAGTCAATAGTAACCAAACCACCCTTCACAGGCCCGTTCCAGAGTATATCGGAAGCCCCCCCCCTTACTGCAAGATAGAAGGTCATGCACGCCTAGCAATGGCTTCGTGTCTTTTCTTTTCTGCGCTGTACGGAGGACGGAATATTCATGGATTCTCGGTACTTGGCGACTGTTCTTCGGGCTATGTCAATATTTTCGCCGCGCAGGGCAACGACGATCGCGTCATCGCTAAGGATTGCCTTGGGTGATTCCGCATCGATCAACGAGCGTATCCTGTGGCGCACGGCCTCGGAAGAATGCTCACTGCCAGAGGTCCCCGATATCGAGGTTGTGAAAAAGTATCGCAGCTCGAATATCCCACGCGGGGTGGCAATGTACTTGTTGCTGGTTACCCGGCTGATCGTCGATTCATGCATTTCAACCTCTTCCGCGATCGTCCGCAACACCAGGGGTTTCAGATGCGATATTCCCTTCCGGAAAAACCCGTCCTGCTGCCGCACAATCTCCTCACTGACGCGCAGGATCGTGTTCGCGCGCTGATGAAGGGAACGGACAAGCCAGTTCGCGGCCTGGAACTGCTCATTCACGAACTCCTTTTCCTTGCGGTCCCGGCAGTGTGTCACGATCCTGTTGTAATCGGCTCGATTGACGAGCACGCGCGGCAATGTCTCGGGATTGAGTTCCAGTTGCCAGCTTCCATCGGGACGCATGCGCATCAGAATATCGGGGACGACCGGTTCAGCCGGCCTGGTATTATGCAGCAAGGCCGGTTTTGGATCCAACCGGCGCAACTCTGCGAGCATCTCGGAAAAGTCCTCCTCATCGACACCGCAGAGCTGTCGCAGTTTCCTGTAATCATGACTGGCCAAAAGCTCCAGATTATCGAGCAGGCACTCCATGGCCGGGTCAAAACGGTTCTGGTCGAGCAATTGCAGCTTCAGGCATTCCTTCAGATCGCGTGCAAAGATCCCTGCCGGCTCAAAACCCTGTAGGGTAACCAACACAGCTTCCAGCTTGTCCTGACTGCACCCCAGCTGTTGGGCCGCCTCCTGCAAATCTGTTTGCAGATAGCCGGCATCGTCCAGGCCGTCCACAAGATAGGAGGCTATCAGCTGGTCCTCAGGCGCCCCGAGAGCCAGAGGAACCTGGTCGAGCAACGTTTCCCGGAAGGAGCGCTCCGCAGCCAGGCTTTCATCCAATCCGCGCCCCTCATCCTCGAAGCCGCCACTGCTGTTCGATCCTGCTGTGGACTGTGACCAGCTTTCGGCTGTTCCCCAATCATCCGAAGGGCTGTTGTCATCATACTCATAGACGGCGTCCAGTGGGCCATCGCCGGCGCCAGTCAGCTCATCCGACAGGGAGCGATCATAACTGTCGGTTTCATTCTCCAGAGTGGCTTCACCCTCGCCAGAAGCCTCCACACGATCGGCGACAGCCTGCCTGTCGGGGATATCGATACCCCCGTCAGATGCCTGGTCCTCATCCCCATCCCGACGCTCAAGCAATGGATTCTGCTCAAGTTCGCGCTCGACGAACTCGGCCAGCTCCTGGCTGGAAAATTGCAGCAACTTGATCGCCTGCTGCAATTGCGGCGTCATGACAAGCGATTGGGACTGGCGCAGCTCTAGTCGCTGAGAGACAGCCATAGCAGAAAGCCTAAAGGCTGAACCTTTCACCCAGGTAAACGCGCCGCACTTCCTCGTGGGCCACGATCTCGGATGGCGCCCCCTCCATCAGCACACGTCCATCATGGATGATATAGGCACGATCGACGATCTCAAGCGTCTCCCGGACGTTGTGATCGGTAATCAGAACGCCGATCCCCCTGTCTTTCAGATGAATCACCAATTCGCGAATATCATTCACGGCGATCGGATCAATACCGGCAAGCGGCTCGTCAAGCAGTATGAACTGCGGCTGGGCCGCCAGAGCCCTGGCAATCTCGCAGCGTCGCCGTTCACCGCCAGAAAGGGAAACGGCAGGTGAACGCCGCAGGTGCGTGATCGAGAACTCGTCCAACAAGGCCTCCAGGGCTTGTCGCTGACGCGCCCGGTCCTTCTCCACAACCTCCAGAACGGCGCGAATGTTCTCCTCAACGCTCAGACCGCGAAAGATCGACGCCTCTTGCGGCAGATAGCCGATCCCCAATCTGGCCCTGCGATACATGGGCAAGTCGGTTATATCCTCGCCATCAAGGGCGATATATCCTGTATCCGGAGCGAGCAGTCCCGTAATGATGTAGAAGGATGTTGTCTTGCCCGCACCGTTCGGTCCCAGCAAACCAACCGCCTCACCGCGGCGCAGGCGGATCGAGATGTCCTTGAGGACAACGCGCTTGTTGAAGCTCTTTCCGATGCTGACGGCTTCCAACCCCCTGTGCTGGGGAACCAGCCGCGCTATCTCCTGCGTTGCATCGACGACCTTGCCTGACTCGTTCATTGGCTTTCCGGGGCGTTATTGCTGTCCCCGGACGATCCGGAGTCTTCATCCTCATTGGGCGAGATCAAACCACTGACACCCTGGCCTTCCGTGGACAGAAGGCGGCTGACGCCAGAGCGAAGATCGATCTCGGCACGATCTCCATTGAGTTGATTGTTGCCGCGCGTGATCTTCACGTTGTCTTCCAGAGTCGCGGTTTCATTATGAGCATAATATATGCCCTGATTGCCGCTGGCGAACACCCTGTCGTTCTCAACCTCGACATTGCCCACGGACTCGGCTTCCTGCATCTCTGAGTCGCCCTCTTCATTGTCGCGGAAGTAGGCGGTTATGACATCGCCACGTATCTGGTCGCCATTCGCACGATCGACGAATGCATCGCCACGCGCAATCGCAATGGGTCCCTCTCCTTCTGCATTCTCGAGATACTCCAGGCTGTCCCGTGCTGTAACCGTTTCTTCCGCGCTTTCATAGAGCAGGTCATCACCGGTAACCTCCAGAGCCCCCTCCTCCAGAAGATAGATGGCATGATCCCCGAAGATCTCTTCGCCATTTTCAGTGACGATCCGTACCTGGCCGACTGCCTCGACCTTGTATATGTCCTCCCGGTCGTCCTCGCTGCGGTAGTGAGCCAGCAGGCGGTCGGCATAGACAGTCAGGTCCTCGCGCACGGCCACGGCATCACCTATGGCGATATAGACCTGACGGTCGCGATGCCATTCGATACCATCGCTGGCCCTGACCTGGATTGTTGAATCCCCTTGCTGAACATTCATTTCCTGTGCAGCAGACAGGCTCGAAAGCGCCATGGCCGAAGCCAGCAGGCCCCCTGCCAGAAAAAGCCGTAAGCTCATTGTTCTCGATCCCCCCCCTGATCCGGCGTTGCGCTGCTCTCTTCTTGTTTCTTTTCGTCAAAGAGAGTCAGCTTGCTTTCCCCGGTAAAGTATATCACTCGGCCTTCATCCTCCAGCCGGAAGCCCTGCGAAATGATATGTCCGCCTGGCCCAAGCCCGTTCACGGGTTCATGGCCTTCCGCTCGCCCCTGTGACAGCTCCAGGTATGCCGATGACGTCATGATCTCAAAACCTTCGTCATTGCTCAGGTTGACGTTACCCTGCAGGTCCATGTCCTCGGCTTGGCGATCGTACATTCCCGACAATGCCGTCAGGCGAACCCAGCTTCCATCCTGCTCGAACAAGTCTCCCTTGGGGTTGTCCAGCTTGACGTAACGCTTGCTGCCCGAAGCATAGTTGGCCGTATTGGCCGTCAAATTATAGGGACGTCCCTTTTCATCGACACCTTCGAACCTGGGGCCGATCAAGCGTGAAGAAGATGTATCGGAATCGCGCCTGTCACTGCTCTTAAGGCCGAAGTCCCCGGATGATTCCTTGATCTGAGGCCAGAAGAAGATCAGGCCAACGGACAATACGGCAACAGTCGGAAGAATCACCCGCAGCCACCCCATCACCTTCCTGTTTCGGGAAAGAGCCGTCGGTGGTCGTACCTTGCGGTCCTCTTCGCTGTCGTTTGTCTTCATTTCGGTTCAGGCGACACCTTCACGCAACAGGTCGTGCATGCGAAGGAAGCCGATGGGCCTGCCTTCTTCCACAACGAAAAGACTGGTAATCTTGTGGGCATGCATCAACCGCAAGGCTTCGACAGCCAGGGCGCCGGCCCGGATCGTCAGAGGGGCGCCCGTCATCACATCCCCGGCCGCCTGCTCCAGCAGATTGGAGTCGATATGACGCCGCAGATCGCCATCGGTAATAATGCCAATCAATTCACCGGCTGCATCCACCACACCGACGCAGCCAAAGGTCATGGCACTCATCGTGATGATGGCTTCCTTCATGGAACTTTCGGGTTGGCAAAGCGGCAGTTCGCCTGGGCCGTGCATGATATCGGAAACCCGCACAAGCTTCTTGCCCAATGATCCGCCAGGGTGGAAAACCTGAAAGTCCTCCGGCGAGAAACCACGCCGTTCCAGCAGGGCAATTGCCATTGCATCGCCAAGCGCCAGGGCCATTGTTGTCGACGTCGTGGGCGCCAGCCCCATCGGACAGGCTTCGTCCACGGGCGGCAGCAGCAGGACCGTATCCGCAGCTTCACCCAGCACACTCTGACGCCGGCTGGTTATGGCAATCAGGGGAATGTTGAAGCGGCGGCTATAGGAAACAATCGCCGCCAATTCCGGTGTGTTTCCTGAATTCGACAGGGCAATGATGGCGTCCCCCCTGGCCACCATGCCCAAATCGCCATGGCTGGCCTCAGCGGGATGGACGAACTGAGAGGGCGTCCCTGTCGAGGCCAGGGTCGCTGCAATCTTGCAGCCTATGTGGCCGCTCTTGCCCATGCCCGTTACGATGACCCGGCCATCGACCCGCTCCAGGCGGTCCAGGGCTTCGATGAACTCCATGCCAAGGGACTCCGACAGCGCCGTAAGGCCTTCGGTTTCCGTGGCCAGGGCACGGCGCGCAGCCCTGATGTCGTTCTGTTCGGGCGTTTCTGCAGTCTCGGCTGTGCGTTTTGCCTGTGCATCCATGTCGAAAATGCGGTCCTGTGTTTACGTCAGCGCCAGATGATCCGGCAGCAACCTAATAATACATTGCCAGATGATATAGAAAGCCCGGGCTTTAAAGCAGAAAAAAACGGCGGCGATAAGACCGACCTATCGTCGCACTGAAGAAACACCGATGACCGTGTTAGTGGGCGAAGATGTCGATCTCGTCCCAGCCTGCCAGATCCAGCCTTGCGCGATGCGGCAGAAAATCGAAACAGGCCTGGGCAAGCTCCTGCCTGTTTTCCCGGGCCAGCATGGCATCCAGGCGTTCACGCAGCGCATGAAGGTAAAGAACATCGGATGCAGCATAGCGCAGCTGTTCTTCGCTCAGTTCTGCAGCCCCCCAGTCCGACGACTGCTGCTGCTTCGAGATCGTCACATTCAGAAGCTCACCGCAAAGGTCCTTCAATCCATGTCGATCCGTAAAGGTGCGCACCAGTTTGGAGGCGATCTTGGTACAGTAGACGGGGCTACAGGAAATGCCGAGATAGCGTTCGATCGCCGCGATGTCGAAGCGTCCGAAGTGAAACAGCTTCGTGATCCTCTGGTCGGCCAGCAGCGCCTTCAGTCTGGGCGCTTCGTAGCCGTCGCGAAACTGGACAAGGTGGGCCGTGCCGTCCCCCGTTGAAAGCTGTATGAGGCAAAGGCGGTCGCGTTGCAGATTCAGACCCATGGTCTCGCAGTCAACGGCCAGGCTGCCGCCTGTGGCCTCGAAATCCGTGGGCAAATCGTTAAGATGCAGGGTGACAGTCAAGATCGGCTTTCCAACAGGAACGTGTAAGCGTATGGCTTGGGCGTTGAATGCGCAAAGATACTGCCCGCCCGGCAGGTGTCAACTTTGCGGCACAGAAATGCTATATAGCCGCGCGACTCGAGCAGAAGCCAATCGGCGGAACGGCCGATTGCAGACAAGGGGTTCAGGAGGACTTGATGCAACAGGGTACAGTGACAATCTTCGGTGGCTCGGGCTTCATCGGACGCTATATTGTGGAGCGTCTGGCCGATCAGGGCTGGACCATCCGCGTGGCTGTCCGCCGCCCACAGCGTGCCCAGTTCCTGAAGCCCCTTGGCAATGTCGGACAGATTGTCCCGATCCCCTGTGACCTGAACAACCAGTCTGCCGTTCACGCCGCCCTTGAAGGAGCGGACGCTGCAATAAACCTGGTTGGAATCATGCAGGAAAGCGGTAGCCAGAGCTTCGCAAACCTGCAGAACGAAGGGGCACGGAAGATTGCGGAAACCGCTGCCGAGCTGGGAATCTCGTCTTTCGTGCAGCTTTCCGCAATCGGCGCCGATAAGGAGTCCGCCTCGGAGTATGCGCGCTCCAAGGCGGAAGGCGAAGAAGCCGTTCGCAAGGCCTTGCCGAACGCGGTCATACTCAGACCTTCCGTCGTATTCGGACCTGAAGATGATTTCTTCAATCGCTTTGCCGTGATGACGCGTATGTCACCCTTCCTGCCTTTGATTGGAGGTGGGCATACGAAGTTTCAGCCGGTCTATGTCGGGGATGTCGCCGATGCAGCCGTCCAGACCCTGCAGGATACCAAGTGTCAAGGCAAAACCTACGAGCTGGGTGGCCCACGGGTCTACAGCTTCAAGGAGTTGATGGAACTGATGCTCAAGACAATCCGGCGCAAGCGCCTGCTTGTCCCCGTTCCCTTTGGCATGGCCAAGGTCATGGGCAGTGTTGCGCAACTGCTGCCGTTTGCCCCCATAACGGCCGATCAGGTCGAGCTTCTGAAGAACGACAATATCGTTTCGAAGGATGCCCTGACGCTGGAAGACCTTGGCATCGAAAAGCATTCGGCCGAGGTCATCATCCCAACGTATCTGGACCGTTACCGGCCTGGGGGCCGCTTCAACCCCAACTGACAGGGCCAGCCTGGAGCAGCTTCAAACCTGGGGCTTCAGGTCTTCAGGAAAACGTTTCCTGATGCGTGCCATCAGCTGGTCGCGCACATCCCGATAGGCCTGGAGCTGAATCTCGCGATTGCCTTCGGTCAGGGACGGATCGAAGGTGTTCCAGAACTCCACATCGCAGGCCATGGTCCGGGTCATCTCGATGGCAGCATGCTGGGCTTCCGGTGACAGCGACACGATCAGGTCGAAGGAACTGTCCTGCAGGTCGTCGAAGGTCTTGCTCCTGTGACGCGAGAGGTCGATTCCCATCTCGTCGAGCACGGCTATGGCAAAGCCATCCACCTCGCCGGCCCGAATCCCGGCGGAATCCACGTAAATCCGGTGTCCCAGAAGGTGCTTCAGGATCGCTTCGGCAATGGGGGAGCGAATGGAATTCTCCGTACAGGCGAAGAGCACGGCCCCTGGAAAATCGGCAGCCATGGCCCCTCACCCACGCACATGCAGGACACAAAGCAGCGTGAACAGGCGCCGAGAGGTATCGTAATCCACCTCGATTTTTCCGCTCAGGCGCTCACGCAGCAACTCCGCGCCTTCGTTGTGCAGACCGCGCCGTCCCATGTCGATGGCCTCGATCTGAGAGGGACTGGCCGTGCGAATCGCCTCGAAGTAACTTTCACAAACCAGGAAATAGTCCTTTACCAGCTTCCGGAATGGCACCAGGGGAAGAACGATACTGCAGAGCCGTTCGCAAGCCGTGCGGTCGTAGACCTCGAAAATAAGCCTCGTGTTCTCCTCGATGCCCAAGTGCAGGACGAAGGGTCCCGTGAAATCGCCATGTGGTGCGAAGTGATTGTCTTCCAGCAAATCATAGATGGCGACAGCGCGTTCATGCTCGACTTCTGGACTGCGCCGAACCCCCATCCGCTCGTCGAGTGTGATATTGACGATGCGGTGGTCGATCATGGCTTCAGTTGTCCTGCTCGTCTCGCCCCAGGCGAATGGCAAGCGAAAGCGCATGCGCATCCAGTCCCTCGGCATGAGCCAATGCCATGGCTGGCGGCCCGATACTGCGCAAGGAGTCTTCCGTCGCCTGGATCAGGGAGCTGCGCTTCATGAAATCCAGGACGGACAGTCCCGAGGAGAAGCGGGCAGAACGCCCGGTGGGGAGCACATGGTTGGGGCCCGCCAGGTAATCACCAAGCGCTTCGGGGGTGTGACGTCCCAGAAAGATTGCGCCGGCATGGCGAATCTGCCTGGCCATGGCATCCGGATCGGCGACCGCCAACTCCAGATGCTCCGGCGCGATGCGGTCCACCAGACCGGGCGCATCGCCCAGGTTCTCGACCTTGATCAAGGCCCCGAATTGCCGCCAGCTCTGACCGGCGATCTCACTGCGAGGCAAACGTTGTAGATGGACGTCAATCTGCCGCTGCACCGCTTCCAGGAAATCCGAATCATCGGACATCAGGATCGACTGGGCCGAGGTGTCGTGCTCTGCCTGGCTCAACAGATCGGCAGCGATCCAGGCAGGATCGTTCTGGCCATCTGCCACCACAAGTATCTCTGACGGCCCGGCAATCATGTCGATTCCCACCTGGCCAAAGACATGACGCTTGGCAGAAGCCACATAGGCATTTCCAGGTCCGGTGATCTTGTCCACCGGAGCAACACTCTCGGTGCCATATGCCAGCGCAGCAACAGCCTGCGCGCCGCCCATGCGATAGATCTCGTCTACGCCGGCCATACGGGCTGCCACCAGAACCAGCGGGTTGATGCGCCCGTCCGGAGTTGGCACGGCCATGGCAACACGCTCCACACCAGCGACCTTCGCAGGAATTGCATTCATCAAAACGGACGAGGGATAAGAGGCGGTACCACCCGGCACATAAATGCCAGCCGCCTCAATGGCATTCCAGCGATGGCCCAACCGAACCCCGACCGCATCCTCGTAGGACAGGTCTTCGGGTTTCTGGCGTCGATGATAGTCCGTGATGCGCTCGGTCGCGAGTGCCAAAGCCTCAAGCGTTTCAGGATCGCAGAGGCTTTCAGCCTCATCGATCTCAGCCTTGTCAAAGCGCAAGCTGCCGGGCGCCAGGGACAGCCTGTCCAGTTTCTCCGTCAGCTCAATCAGTGCGGAATCGCCCTCTTGGCGAATACGGTCAATGATCTCCCTTACCGTCGCGTCGACCGCCTCCTCGCTCTCCCGGCGCATCTGCAGAAAGCCACTGAAATCGCTTTCAAACGAGCGGCTTGAGCTATCCAGTTCATATGGCATCTACAGCCTCGCGAAATCTGTCGATCCAGCCACTCAATGCCTTCGGACGTGTTTTGAGCGCCGCCCTGTTCACGATCAGCTTGGACGTCACATCAGCAATGGTTTCCACTTCGACGAGATTGTTTGCCGCCAGCGTGGAGCCTGTGGAGACAAGATCCACGATGCGCCTGCACAGCCCCAGAGCCGGCGCCAACTCCATCGCGCCGTTCAGTTTAATGCATTCTGCCTGAACACCGCGCGCGGCAAAATGCTGACGTGTCACCGAAGGATACTTCGTGGCCACGCGGATATGACTCCAGCGGGCAGGATCGTCACTTTTCTTCAGGCTTTGCGGTTCCGCAACGGACAGGCGGCAATGGCCGATATCCAGGTCAACCGGCGCATAGATCTCCGGGTAGTCGAACTCCATGAGCACATCATTGCCCGCCACACCCAGATGAGCTGCGCCAAAGGCCACGAAGGTCGCCACATCGAACGAGCGAACGCGCACCACCTCAATTTCAGGCAGGTTGGTGCGAAAGCGCAGCTGGCGCGACGACTCGTCGGAGAATGCATCTTCTGGCTTGATTCCCACCGCGCTCAACAAGGGGACAAGCTCTTCGAGAATGCGCCCCTTTGGAACGGCAAGGACAAGCGGTTGGGTTTGCGGCACTGCGCCTTCTCCCATCGGCATCGGAGAGTCGGGGCCTGTTACCTTGCCCCGGGAATGTTCGAGAACGCCGAAGGTTTAGCCCTCTTCCGCTCCGACGTCCAGCGCATGCTCCGGCCGCGCATAGGTTGGCCAGGATTCGCCCAGATCCTTCATGTGGCAGCGCACTTCCGAGACCTTCAGGCGTATTTCCCCGCCCTGCGAGAAATAGAGGATGATATCCTTCGGCCAGGTCGCAACGGTCAGCAGGTTCAGGAAGTGATCCTTGTCGTGCAAATCGATGTTCCGCGTTGAAACACCGCGCACCTTGTCGAAGACCAGTCCGGCATGCGTACGATGATAGACAGGACGGGCCTCGGCATCCCGGAAACTGGCATCTCCTGCGCCTTTATCCTGCACCTCCTCGACTTCAGGCATGCCCTCGTCCTGCAGGTCATCCTCTGCCTGCAGTTCATGCAGGGCCCGCCCCATGGCATCGGCTTCATCCAGCTCTTCCCATTTGAAACGGTTCAGAACCATCACGAAGCGCCTTTCCTTCTCCAGGAAGGCGATGTCCCTGACAGGCACAAGCGAATCCTGCAGGCAGGACGCAATCACGTCCATGTCCGCGGCATCGCGTGCGCGCAGCTTCAAAGGTGTTGAATCCGTCATGAGGAAACCTCCTCCTTGCTTCTGACGATACCTGCTCCGCAGGCTGCCAATTTTTCCTCGATCCGCTCGTATCCGCGATCCAGATGATAGACGCGATTGAGCTCCGTCTCTCCCTCGGCGGCAAGGGCTGCCAGGACAAGGGAAACAGAAGCTCTGAGATCCGTGGCCATGACCGGTGCGGCTTTCAGGCGTTCCTGCCCGCGAACCAGAGCCGAGGCCCCATGAACCGTGATATCGGCCCCCATGCGTGTCAGCTCCGGGACATGCATGAAGCGGTTCTCGAAGATCGTCTCGGTGATCATCGAAGCCCCTTGCGCTGTTGCCATCAGAGCCATGAACTGGGCCTGGAGGTCGGTGGCAAAGCCGGGAAAGGCCTCGGTCATGATATCGGTTCCCTGCAGAGGGCCATTGGCCCGATACACCCGAAGGCCCTTGTCGTTGGGCTCGATCGCGACACCGGCCTGGCGAAGCACCTGGAAGGGCTTTTCCAGATGATCGGGACGCGCCCCTTCCAGCTGCAGGTCGCCGTCACTGATCGCAGCCGCCATGACGAAGGTCCCGGTTTCGATGCGATCCGGTATGACGCTGTGACTTGCGCCTTTCAGCGATGAAACGCCCGTTATGGTGATGATATCACTGCCGGCGCCCTCGATCTGTGCCCCCATGGCTACAAGGCAGTTTGCCAGATCCACGATTTCCGGTTCGCGCGCCGCGTTGACCAACCGCGTTTGCCCCTCCGCAAGAGCTGCAGCCATCATGAGGTTCTCCGTAGCCCCGACGGACACGTTGGAGAACAGAATTTCGGCCCCTTTGAGTCCCTGCGGCGCACGTGCCTTGATATAGCCTTCCGACAACTCGATCTCGGCACCCATTGCCTCCAGCCCGGACAGATGAAGGTCAACCGGTCGGGTACCGATCGCACAGCCACCGGGCAGCGAGACCTCGGCATGCCCCAGGCGTGCCAGCAGCGGCCCAAGAACCAGGACACTCGCACGCATCTTGCGGACCAGGTCATAGGGGGCAACCGTCGAAGAGAGGCTGTTTGCGGTAAAGGCCAGGTCACCGGCACCATCACCCTCGCGGTTGTCCTCAACAGTTACGCCGAGCAGGCCAAGCAGCTCACACATTGTGCGAATATCGGCCAATTGCGGCACATTGCCAAAGTGCAGGGGCTCGGATGTAAGCAGGCTGGCTGCCATGAGCGGAAGCGCGGCATTCTTGGATCCGCTGATACGTATCGTCCCGTTCAGGGGGACGCCGCCGGTTATCTTGATCTTGTCCATTCAATCCTTGCCGTGTTCACTTTGGGCCGCTTGGAGATATCAAAGCCTCATTCTTCCTTGTTTTGCGCATTCCCCTCGTTCGCCTTGCGTGAACGTGCTTGCGCCTTGCGCTTCTTCAGGTTCGCGCGCAAGGCCGAAGCCAAGCGCTCCTGGCGGTCTTCCCCTCCCGTTTTCGGGTCGGAAGATGCACTTGAGCCGGATTTCCTGTCTGTCTGTGGCATGGCAGCACTCTTGTCGGGCAATAAGGCAAGGTCAAGGTAGGGTCGCGGAGAAAAACGGGCTTTCCCGAGCGGGATACATCTGTACCTTACGCCATGCAACTTTCCTGTTGACGCAGGACTTGTTCCTGTGTCGTCAACTAGCATCGCCGTGCAGGGTTGAAAACGGCTTTCACACTCTGCCTGGACGGTGACACAGACTCTGACTTGCTGATCATGGGGATCTCTCTTGCTGGATAGAAAATTTATCCTGGAAAACCTGGAAGCCGTCCGCAGCAATTGCATCAATCGCGGCATTGATGTCGATCTCGACCGACTTGTTGAGCTCAACGACAGACGACGCAAGCTGCAGCAGGAACTCGACGGCCTCAATCAGGAGTCCAATGCCACCGCCAAGTCCATCAAGGGGGCCAAGGACGCCGATGAACGGCAGAAGTTGATCGATCGCGGCAAGGAGCTCCGCAATCGACGCAACGAGGTCGAGGAGGAACTCCAAGGCGTGGCCGATGAACTAGAGTCCCTGCAGTCCATCATTCCCAACATGAGTCATCCGGCCGCTCCGATCGGGGCTTCGGATGCTGACAATGTCGAATTCGAACGCGGTTCCACGCCGATCCCGGAGTTCGACTTCAAGGCACAGGACCATCTGGAGATCGGTGAGCGCCTGGACCTGATCGACATGGAGGCCGGCAGCAAGGTCACCGGGCACGGGTTCTATTTCCTGAAAAACGACGCCGTGCTGCTGGACCTGGCGCTGCAGAACTATGCCCTTGGAATTCTGATGAGGGACGGTTTTGCGCCGATTTCGACACCGGACCTGGCACGCAACGAAGTCATGCAGGGGACCGGGTATGTTCCACGCGGACCGGAAACCCAGATCTACAGCATTGCCGACACCGATCTCAGCCTGATCGCCACCTCGGAGATCACCCTGGCGGGGCTTCAGGCCGGTGAAATCATCGCACCCGAACAGCTGCCCATAAAACTCTGCGGCATCAGCCATTGCTTCCGCACGGAAGCGGGTGCATACGGCCGGGCATCACGGGGGCTCTATCGCGTGCACCAGTTCACGAAGGTCGAAATGTTCGCCTTCACCCTGCCCGGGGAAAGCCCGCAGATGCACGACCGGATGCTGGACCTGGAAAAGCAGATCTTCGACGGGTTGGGTATTCCCTACCGCGTGATCGAGAACGCGACCGGCGATCTGGGTGCGGCCGCTTACCGGAAATACGACCTAGAAGCCTGGATGCCCGGACGGGGCGATACCGGAGAGTTTGGCGAGATCACCAGCACCAGCAATTGCACCGATTACCAGGCAAGACGTCTGAACATCCGCTATCGTGGTGAGGACGGCAAGGTGGCTGGTTTCCTGCACACCCTGAATGGCACGGCCATTGCGATCAGCCGGGCCCTGATCGCCATCCTGGAAAACTATCAGCAGGCCGACGGGACGGTCCGTGTTCCCCAAGTCCTGCGCCCTCATGTGGGCAAGGACGTGATCGTCCCCGTTTCAGGTCACTGAGCCTAACCGCCGCCATTCCAGGCGGCTGGGCTGCAAGGACTGAGTCATTTATTGGTACAGCCTGTTCTATGCCTTCATGGCGACAAATTCCCTTCCTATCTGAAGGGACATGGATAGGCGTGAAAGACTTTCATTCATCCCGGCCGTCTGCCTGATGGTTTTTCTGGCCGCCCTTTCGACTGCGGGCGTCGCCAATGCTCAGGTTCTGGACGATGCGGAATTCAGGATAAGGCTGAACGGCTTTCCTGTCGGCGAACACCACTTGCGCGTCGAACGGAAGGGGGAGCGTGTCATCGCCCAGCAAAAGGGTGAAGCCACGATCCAGATCGGACCGATCGTGATCACACGCGTCAGCCAGGAAACAGAGGAAATCCTGGAAAACGGAGAGTTGGTCGAACTCAACATCACGAACACCAACGGCTATTACAATGAGAAGGTTCGCCATATCACGGCGCGTCGAGGCGAGGATGGCGAGATCCACCTGAACGATGACGGCGATCGTGACCACGTCCTGCCGGCTTCCGCCCTGCCCGCCACGGGCTGGAACCCCGAGGCCCTGCGGGCGCCAGTCCTGATTCGTCCCCACAAGGGACGCCCCTCTGATGTTCCATCGGATATCGAGGTCATCCATCACGGCGAGGAAACGATCAACACGCCAGCCGGCCGTTTCCAGACTGAAAGCTGGGAGATGACAGGAGATCTTCGCGCGCGCCTCTGGTACGATAAGGAAAGCCAGAATCTTGTCCGCGTCGTATTCCGCTACAAGGGCAACAAGGTGGAATACGAACGCCTGCCTTGAGGAGGTGACTCGTCCGGAGAGCCACCGCAGAGCCTGTTTAGGGATTTCTTAACCCTCCACTGAGTAGAATTTTCCCTGGAATAATCCGTTCTGTGTCCCTGGACGTTCAGGGGAAAGGGTCGCTTGCGGCTGTGCAGTCCATGTATCGGAGAAAAACCTGGCCTCTGCTCTCCATCTGGCGACGCTATGCGCGCCGCAAGGAGGGTGCCGTCACGGTCGAGTTCGCGCTGATCGCCGGCGCGCTCGTGCTGCTGATCGTGGGCATCCTGGAACTCGGCATCATCATGCTCATAAATTCCAGCCTCGAGGGGTCGGCACGTTACGCCGCGCGCTACGGCATCACCGGCCAGGCCTCCACGATCAGCGTCGAGGAACGCGAAAGCCGGATCCGGGAAACCGCAGCCCGCATGCTGCCGAACTTCCTGGATACCGATCAGCTCGATCTTCACATGCTGAACTACCGGGAGTTCGACCATATCGGCGAGGCCGAGCCCTTCGAGGATGCCAACGGCAACGGCAGTTACGATTCGGGCGAGACCTTCACCGACCTGAACGGAAACGGGACATGGGACAAGGATGCCGGCCTGGAAGGCGCCGGCGAGTCGGGCAGCATTGTCGTCTACGAGCTGCGCTATCCCTGGTCCGTCGTCACCCCCCTGTTCGGGCAATTCTTCTCCGACGGCAAACTGGACCTCTCGGCGCGTATCGTCGTGAAGAACGAGCCCTATGATGTACAGGATCGCTAGTCTGTCCCCCATAGGCCGACGGCTGCGCGAATTCCTGCATGGCCGGCGTGCGGTGTCCGCCCTTGAATTCGCGCTGATAGCACCGGTCGTCCTGCTGTTGCTGATGGGCGGGTTCGAGATGTTCCGGCTCTACCTCTTCACCACCAAGGTGGATCGCGCCGTGGTCAGCATCGGCGATGTGACCGCACGCCTGCCGGAGATCACCGAAAGCGACCTGGTGGACATCTTCGAACTGGCCGGTGAGTTGGGCAGCCCCTTCGAACTGAGCGCGGGCGATTACCGCATCTATCTCGTCTCCATTTCCAACCAGGACGATGACCTGACGGTCAACTGGGTACGCGATCACGGCAGCCTGGCCGAAGACGGCCGGCTGGAGGATAACCTGGAAACACTGGTGGACCCGAATCTTGTCAGCGACGAATTCGACAGCCTGATCGCCAGCGAAGCCGTTTTCCGGTACGAGCCGGTCTTCCCGGGCTTCCTGTTCGACGAACGCCGGATCTACCGGAATGCCTTCTTCCGCCCCCGCCTGGGGCATCTGACGACGGTCAGCCCCTGACCCGAAAACAGCGAGACTCCTCGGGAATCCCGCTGCGATAAAGAAAACATTAACCAAAACCATCTATAAAAAACGACAGGAATTGGATCCAAGCCTGTTCGAAAGGGGCTGAATGCATGTGGCCGTCCACGAGAACCTTCCTTCGCCTGTCCACGCTCTCCCTGACTCTCGGCCTGGCCGCCTGCGGCTCTGTCGACAGCCGATACGAGCGGCCGGTCTCCGGCTCCAACATCGAAGAGATCAACGCGAGTGGAATGAGTTCGGATCAGCTGGTGCGCATCGCCAGCGCCAGCGCGAGCTCCGGCGACCTCTCGCTGGCGATGAAACTCTATCGGGACGCCAGCAAGAAGGCCCCACGCGACCCGACCCCCTGGATCGGCCTGGGTGATACCATGGTCAGTGCCCGGCTGCTCGACCAGGCAACAGAGGCCTACGACAATGCCCTCAACCTGGAGCCGGCCTCACCCGGCGCGAAGCTCGGCATGGCACGTATCCACTTGATGCTGGAGCAGGCTCCGGAAGCACGTGCCCTGCTGGAAGAGGTGCGGGAGATCCAGCCGGAAAACTGGCGAATCTACAACAGCTTGGGTGTGTCCGAAGACCTTGCCAAGAATCACGCGCGCGCCCAGGACTACTATCTCCAGGCCCTGGACTTCTCGCCACGCAACCTCTCGGTCCTGACCAACTACTCCCTTTCCCTGGCGCTCGAGGGCAACTACGCAGACGCCATCTCGCTCCTCGAGGACGTGATCGAGGAACCCTCGGCCACGGCGCGTCACCGTCAGAACCTGGCGCTGGTCTACGGCCTCGCAGGCTCCGAGAACAATGCCCAGCAAATGGCACGCCGGGATCTCTCCGACCGGGATGTCGAAAACAACATGGACTTCTACCGCTTCATCCGGGGCATGAAGAACGGATCGGCGGGCGAGTTCATCCCGCGTCAGTACGATGGCGGCCTGGACGGCC
Organism: Fodinicurvata fenggangensis DSM 21160; assembly: GCF_000686045.1. Lineage (GTDB taxonomy): Bacteria > Pseudomonadota > Alphaproteobacteria > Kiloniellales > DSM-21159 > Fodinicurvata > Fodinicurvata fenggangensis. Next base: position 142,856 of record NZ_JMLV01000001.1, on the reverse strand, counting down.
AATCGGGCGAGGAAAGCGGGCTCAGCGAAGCGGAACGGCAGGAGATGAAACAGGCCATGGACTCCTACTTCCAGTAACCCGGAGGCAGGGTCAACTTCATTGTTGAATCCGAAGGTTCCGAGCGTACCCTTCTCCATGAGGCCATTCATGGATATGCTCTGATGGCATACGTTCTGAAGCATGGAATGAATTCATCGGAAGCTGTTACAGACTCCCTTGACCTGACAGCTTGCCGGCGGCGAAAGGGATGACACAGAACATGCTCCCGATTGGCTGTAGAGAGGTTCTCCATTATGGATGAAGTGATCACAATGGAGATCGTCGACGGAGGCGGTATCTTCCAGTATGGCGATGCGCACGACGATATTCTGGAAGAACTGTACGAAGCGCTCGATCGGCGAGACGGCGGCAATGTCACACTCTCCGAATACACTGCCACTCTGAAGGACATCGCCGAACGCCACCCCCACTTCATCGACGCTCACACGCATCTTGGCTATGTGCTACTGGAGCGCGGCAAGCCGAAGCTCGCGCTACAAGCCTGCCTGCGTGGAATTGAGCTAGGAGAAGGCGCTATTCCCCCGGGATTCGCCGGAACCATCGAATGGGGCTTTCTGGAGAATCGTCCCTTCCTGCGCGCCGCGCACGGCGCCATCCTTTGCCACCTTGAACTCGGGCAGCGCCGCAAGGCATTGGCATTGATGGAGAAGGTACTGGCCTGGAATCCAAATGATAATCAGGGCATTCGCTATCTTGTTGGCCCAGAATACCTGAGGACCGGCGAGACGGAAAAGGCCCGCACGATCCTTGAAGCCGAGGCGGCGCACTACCCTCCTTATCACTATGAACTCGGGCTGCTGCATTTCAGGGAGGACAGTCTTGTCTCCGCCGTGACCAGCCTGCGCCGGGGCTTCACGGCGAACGTCTACATCGCCGAGATCCTGAACGGGAACCCGGATCCCACACCACGCGACATTTGGCACGGTACGAACTTTGCCGAACCGGAGTTGGCACACGAGTATGTGGGGCAATGCAGGCAACTCTGGCTGGACACCCCCGAAGCTATTGCGTTCCTGCGTTGGCTTTACACCCATCCCAAGATCAGGGCCGAGGATGCGGCGCTGACGGAGATCGGTGAGGCTCTTCTCTCGGAACGCAACTTCGAAGAACGCAATGCACTCCTGGATCGTGAAGCGAGTGCACTTGCCAGCATCGACGACCAGCTCTCCCGAGAACTCGTAACAGAGTACCGGAGAATGCCTAGGGCATGAGTTCCAGGGCGCTGAGGATGGCCGGCCCCAGTATAACGACGAACAGCGCGGGCAGGATGAAGACGATCAGCGGCACCGTCATTATGACGGGCAGTCGCCCGGCCTTCTGCTCGGCGGCCAGCAGGCGTTCCCGGCGAAATTCCGCCGACAGCGTGCGCAGGGCATGGGACAGCGGCGTGCCGTAACGCTCGGCCTGGGTCAGGGCCAGCACCACGCTGGTCGCCAGCGGCAGGTTCACACGCTTCGAGAAGTTGTGCAGCGCTTCCTCGCGGTCCTGGAAGAAGGTCAGCTCGGCATTCAGCAGCGAGAGCTCCTCCGCCGTCACCGGGTTGGAGCGCGCGAAATCGTCGGCCACCTTCTTGAGCGCCCCGTCCAGACCAAGCCCCGCCTCGGCGCAGACCACCAGCAGGTCGAGCGCATCCGGGATACCCTTGCCCAGCTTCTTGCGCCGGGACTCCGTGATCCGTCTCAGGACGAAGTCAGGTATATAGGAGAAGATCAGGGCCGCGCCCGCGACGGCAATGAAGCTGTAAAGCCAGCTTCCGTCCATGATCTCGCTGATCAGGATCACTGTCAGGGCCACTACTGCACCGGCAATCGGCAGCAGCAGCTTGAGCGCCAGATAGAGGATTACCGCTTCGCGCGCCCGAAACCCCGCCTGGATCAACGTCATGCGGATCTTCCCCGACTGGTCGTTGCCGACCAGCTTGATGCGATTGACGAGCCTTCCGAGCGCGGATACGGCCCTGGCAGGACGCCAGTGACGCTTTCGCTGGCGGCCGCGCAGATCCTCGCGACTGCGCGCACGCAGGTCCTCACGATAGCTGCTCATCGCACGTGCCACCCGCTTGCGCCGTTCGAAGCGCAGCGAGCTGTAATAGACGGCGACAATACTGATGAAGGTCAGGACCGAACTGAGGGTGATGGCGATCTCGAGGCTGTCAGGCATGGTTCGGGATCCTGTTCAGATATCGAAACGCATCATGCGCCACATCACGATGGCGCCGGTCACGATGCCGCCGCCACCGATCCACAGCAGGATATTCCCCGTATCCGTCTCGAAGAGCGGTTGGAGATAGCCGGGATTCAGCACACTCATGCCCCCAAGCAGCGCGATCGGCAAGGATCCGATCAGATAGGCGGACGCGCGCGCCTCGGACGACAGGGCCTTGATCTTGTTGCGCACCTGATGGCGCTGGCGCAGCAGGTCGGACAGGTTGCCCAGGGTATCCGCCAGGCTGCCGCCCGTTTTCTGCTGCAGGGTCAGGCTGGTCACGAGGAAATAGAATTCCTGGATATCCAGTCGCTCGGCAACGCTCAGCAGGGCCTCGTCAAGCGGCACCCCCAGTTTGGTCTGGCGGCCGATGTTGCTCAGTTCGCTTCCCAACGGTTCGTCGATCTGATCACCTACCGCCATGAGGCTCTGGGTCAGCGGCAGGCCGGCACGCACGGACCGCACGATCATGTCGAGAACGTCCGGCAACTGAGCCAGGATCTTCTTCTGCCGGCGCGCGCCCAGATAGACCACGGTAAAGTGCGGCAGTCCTATCCCGAAGATCACCGAAAGTGTTGCCTGCAGGATAAATGGCAGCGGCAGCATGCGCGAGAGCAGAAAAAGGGCCAGCAGCGTCAGCCCGCCCATCATGCAGAGATAGCCGGTCGCCGAGATGTCGAGGCCCGCTTTCCTGAGCAGGCCAGTGATCTGCGACAGGCGCGGCACGAAATTGAACAGAGCGGTCTCCATGCGCGCCGAGACGCCGGTGCGCTCCTCCCGCCGTATCCCCTCCCGCTCCTGGGACGCCTTCTTGCCGCCGGTCGTAGTTCCAGCGGTCCTAACAATCATCGCCAGCCGCCGCTGCCGGCGGCGGCGCTCCGGCGCGCTCAGCAGGTGCCACAGGAAAGTCAGCAGGATCATGAACCCCAGGGTTCCCAACGCACCGATGGCAGCGATCAGGATAGGCGCCGTCATGTCATGGACCACAGAACGGCATCTTCCAGGCCGTAGTAGCCGGCCTGCTCGATGAAGCGGGGGCGCACCTCACTGGAGACGAAGCGTCCCATCAGCTGGCCGTCGCGCGCCTCGCCTTCGTACTGGAAGCGGAACAGCTCCTGCAGCGTGATGATGTCGCCTTCCATGCCGATCAGTTCCGAGACGTTGGTCACGCGCCGCTTGCCGTCGCGCATGCGCTCGATCTGAACGATCAGGTCCACCGCGCTCGAGATCTGGGCGCGAATGGCCTTGCTGGGCAGCTGCACGCTCGAGGACATGACCATGTTCTCGATACGCGTCAGGGCATCGCGCGGCGTATTTGCGTGGATGGTGGACATGGAGCCGTCATGACCGGTGTTCATGGCCTGGAGCATGTCCAGGGTTTCCTCGCCACGCACCTCACCCACAATGATGCGGTCGGGGCGCATGCGCAGGGAGTTCTTCAGAAGCGAGCGCATGGTGATCTCGCCCCGCCCCTCCACGTTTGGCGGGCGCGTTTCCAGGCGCACGACATGGGGCTGCTGCAGCTGGATTTCCGCGGCGTCCTCAATGGTGACGATGCGCTCCTGCGGGTCGATCAGGCGCGACAGCGCGTTGAGCAGGGTGGTTTTCCCCGAGCCCGTGCCGCCCGAGACGATGATGTTGAGACGGCAGGCAGCGGCCACCTGGAGAAGGCGCCCCAGTTTCTCGGAGATGTTGTCCTGCCGGATCATGTCGTCCAGCGTGATCTTCCGTTTGGCAAACTTGCGGATGGAAATCGAACAGCCGTCGATGGCCAATGGCGGTAGGATGATGTTGACGCGGCTGCCATCCATCAGGCGGGCGTCCACCATCGGGCTGGCTTCGTCGACGCGCCGGCCGATGTTGTAGGCGATGCGCTGCGCGATCGCCGTGGCATGCGCGTCGTCGCGGAAGGTGATCGGCGTCAGCACGAGCTTGCCGTTGCGCTCCACATATACCTGCGAAGGCCCGTTGACCATGATATCGGTCACGGTCTCATCCTCCAGCAGGTCTTCCAGCGGACCGAGGCCGACCATGTCATCGACCAGGGCGTCCGCCACCTCCTTCTGTTCCGCGGCCGTAAGGCGATAGCCGTCCTCCATAGTGATATCGGCCACCATCTTGCCGATCTCGCGCGCCAGGGCCTCGCGGTCCAGATGGACGGCGGCGTCGAAATCGATGATCTGATAGACCTTCTTGCCAATGGTCTGCCGAACACTTTTCAGGCGGCCTGAATGCCGGCCTTCGGACGGCTCCTCCTCGATCACCACCGCAGCGCGCGGTGTTTTTACAGAATCAGGAGACACCGCCGCGGGACCTTCCGAAGGGCGCGGTTCCGCTTCCGGTGGCGGACTCTCGGGCTCCACGGGAACGGCAGGAGCCTCCTCGCCCCGGAGGTCGCTCAGCCCTTCCGTGAACTTCTGCGGCCTGTCGTCCTGTCGGCGCCGTCCAAACATCCCTGGGTTATCTCCCGATCAGGCGTTTCAGGATCGAACCACGGGTCCGGCGCAGATCGCCACGCCCGCTGACTCGTTCGGCGATGGCCTTGATCTGCCTGGAGGCGGCGTGGGAACCAGAGATCAGGGGTTCCCCCTTCAGTTCGGCATCCTGGAAGGCCTTCGTGTCCAGGGAGACCGTGAAATCGATGTTGCGCCCCAATTGCTCGCGGATTTCGCTCTCCTTGAAGCGTGCATTGCGGCTGTCCGGGGCCTTGTTGGCCACCACCAGCACCTCGCCCGGACACTGCAGGGCCCCCAGCGCCTGGACATAGCGCGCGGTATCCCGCAGGCCCGCAAGAGTCAGGTCGGTCACCAGCACGATCGTCGAAGCCGAGCGGACCATCTGAGCGGCCGGAGACAGCATATGGCGCGGCAGGTCGGCGACCACGAAGTGGCACTGCTGGCGCACTTCCTGCAGGAACGCCTCCATGCCGCGGAATCCGGACGATATGGGGCGTTCGAGCGGCGTTTCGCTGCCGAAGACGAGCAGCTTCTCGTCCACCTTGCTGGCCAGGCGCGCGACGACCAGGCTATCGGTGCGCCGCGGATCATCCAGGGCCTCCAGCAGGCCAGAGACCGGATCGCTGTCCAACAACAGGGAGGATACGCCTGTCTGCAGGTCCAGGTCCAGCAGCGAGGTTAGGCGCTTGAACTCCGAGGAAAAGTGATAGGCGATGTTCGCGGCCAGCGTGGAGGTCCCCACACCGCCACGCACCCCCATGAACACGCTCATGCGGGCGTTCTTAGTACCGATCCGCGTGTCCAATCCCTCCTCGGAGCTGACGACCGCCGTTTGCAGCAGGCTGTCGTTCAAGGGCTTGACCAGGTAGTCGCTGACTCCGGCCCGAACCAGGTCCCGGAACAGCCCCACGTCGTTCTGCTCGCCGATGGCGATCACCTTCACCCCTGGCTCGCAGACATCGGCCAGTGCATTGATGTCCTGCAACGGCATATTGGACTCGGAGAGATCCACGATCAGAAGCTGCGGGGAGCGCGTCTCCTCGAGCTGGCGTATGGCGACGGAAATGTCCCCACGCATGATCGAGGCATGTGGGATCAGTAGCTGCTGGACGAGCCCCTTGATCAGCTCCTCCGATTGGGAATCTTTGACGAAGGCCATGAACTGGGATCGATTCTCCATTATACCACTATCGGGCATCGCATGCGTTTCCAGAGTATCCATGGTCACTGCTCCCCGATCGGGAAAGGCTTGAGCTCGCCCGCGCGATAGCGCTCGATCGATCCGACGGCCGTCACGCCATCCACCGGCGCCAGGCCGCGATCCGGCGCCACGAGATCGCGGGGATCGGCCACCATCAGCCCCAGCGCCCGTTCGTTCGAACAGCCGAGGTTCGACATGGTGACGGCGTTGTGGCTGGTTCCGCCGGGAAGCGACCAGTCCCCGCATTCGGGGGGCACCACGGCGTACTGCAGGGCCTGCACGATCACCTCGGGCGGGCTGTCCTCGGGCGCGCGCAGCGAGCCGGACGAGCGGACGGGAAGTCCCAGCTCCTTAAGATGGGCGACCGCTTCTTCGCGCACCCGCGGCGCCGCGACATCGGCAACCGTGATCTCGCTGGCATCAAGCAGGCGAGCAGCCATGGCGTCGAGCCGGCGCCTGTCCTCGGCCTGAAGGGCCGTCTGGCCACGCCGCAGCGGCAGGCGGTATTCGCTCTGCGATTCCCGGACCTCGTTCTTGTAGACAACCTCTCTCGGCGGTTCGGATACGCGCGGCGTACAGCCGAGCGCGAGTACAAGGCTGCTCAAGACAAGGACGGTGGTGACTGTCTTCATGGAATCCACCCTCATTCCAGGATAAAGCCGGCACTGCCCTTGAGGCGCATGCCTCCGGGCCCGGTGGGAACGCCGTCGCCCCCACCCAGGTTGCTGCGCGCCGTGCGGTTCTTGAGCAGCCGTTCAATGGAATTGCCCGAACGCAGGCCATCGCCTGGCGCCGAAAGCAGGTCAGAGCCGGACACTGGTTTGACCACATAGGGCGTGACGATGATGATCAGTTCCGACTGGTTTCGGCGGAAGCTCTGCGAGGAAAACAGGCCCCCCAGGATCGGCAGGTCACCCAGTCCCGGGAACTTGTCGACCGTCGAATTGATGTTGTTCTGCAGCAGGCCGGCGATCACGAAGCTCTGCCCGCTCTTCAAGGCTACGGTGGTATCCGCCCGCCGCGTCGACAGGGCGGGAATGGATATGCCCTCGATCTCCACGGCACCGGTGCTGGTGATCTCGCTGACCTCGGGGCGCACCCGTAGGCTGATGCGGCCGCGGTCGACGATGGTCGGCGTAAAGTCGAGCCGGACGCCGAACTCCTTGAACTCGATGCTGATCCGGTCCTCGTCCGCCGACACGGGGATGGGGAACTCGCCCCCCGCCAGGAAGCTGGCGGACTCGCCCGACATCGCGGTCAGGTTGGGCTCGGCCAGGATGCTCAGCAGGTTCTCCTGCTGCAGGGCGTCGATCATCGCGTTGGCGTTGATGTCCCCGCTGGTATAGGAGGCACTGGCGCTGCCCAGCCCATCTCCGGCCCGATTCAGGCCGGAGCCGTTCAGGAAGTCGCGTCCGATGCCCAGCCCGAAGCCGAAGTTTCCGAAACTGGCGAAGCTTTCCCAGTTGATGCCGAGCTCGTCCGTGACCTCGCGCGAGACTTCCGCCACGCGGACCCGCAGGTTGATCTGGTTGACTTCGCTGACGGACATCATGTTGACCAGCGGAACCTCTTCGCCCATGGAGCCGCTGACCACTTCCATGATGTCGGCGGCCGCCTTGGCGGTGGACACGGAACCCTGGACCGCCACGCCGTCGTCCACGGCCTGCAGTTCCACCGTCTCGTCGGGAAGCAGCCGCTTGAGGGTCGTGTTCAGGCGCTTGAGATTGGGAGTGATATAGAGTTCGTACTCCGTCAGCTCGCCGTCTTCCTCGCTCAGGACGAACAGGCGTGTCGTCCCGCTTTGCTTGGCAAAGACATAGACGACCTCCGGCGAGTTTACCTGGACATCGGCGATATCCGGATCGGCCACGAAGACCTCGACGGCCGGCTCCTCCAGCTCGATCGCCCGGCCGTCGCTGACTTCCAGGGATATCTGCTGGGCCTGTGCCAGCGCAGACGACAGCGGCACCAGCAGAAGAACCGCCAGGACAGCGAGCAAACACCGGGGCATACGGAGGGTATCAGAAAACCTGTTCATTCATTCATTCCACCTGTTGGGCGCTTTCCTGCGCCTCCTCTTTCGACCTGCTGGTAATGGTTTCACTGCCACTGCCGCGCATCACCGCGACGGTTCGGGGCGCGCCGGAGCGGCTCTCCGAAAGGGCGGGAGAGACCTCGTAATCCCAGGATGCGGTATCGCCGAGCAGTTGGGGCGCTGGCGCCCCCTGCCCCGCCCGCTCGGACTCCGAGGCGATGAAGGTGTTGCTGTTGGGCAGGTTGGCGATGCTCTGCAGGACCACGGTCAGCTGCCCCAGCTGCTCGGCCAGGATGATGTGCTCGGCCTGGCGCCTGTCGACCTCGATGGTCATGGTCTTGGCGGGCTGGGCCGTCCGGTCGTTGTCTAGGGACTGGTCGACGGCGAGGACCCGCAGGCCCGACTGCAGCGTCTCGGACACCAGGTGCGTATCGCCGTTCTCCCCGTTCTCGACACGGTGCGTCAGGATCAGGTCGACCTGGTCGCCGGGCAGGACGAAGCCGGCGTTGCCGGAGGCCGTGTTCACGTTGACAGAGATCGCCCGCATGCCAGGTTCCAGGACGGCGGCCAGGAACCCGCCGTCCTCGGGCCGCAGAAAGGCGCGGCGCATCAGCGGCTCGCCCTCGCCGGTGTCGCGGCGCACCACCGCCCCGGTGATGGTCTCCATCTCGTCTTCGCTGCGCAGCACCATGCCCTCGGACACGGCATCGGCCGGCCAAGAGATCCAGCGCACGTCCTCGGACCTTATGAATGCACCCACCGACAGCTCAGCGGAGGTGGCCAGCACCTCGACCCGGTCGTAGGTTTCCCGCTCGACGACCGTCGTCCTCTCGGGCGATGCGGCCGTCTTACGGTCCTCGACCAGGTCATAGACAAGCAGCCCCACACCCGCAGAGGCGGCGACGGCGGCGATCAGGAAGATAACAAAGCGTAGACCCATTCCCGTATTCCCGGTTCAAAGCTGAGGAGGGCGAAAATGCCTCCTGCCGCTATTGCAACGCCGTAGGGAAGTCCCTGGGAAAGTGCTCGCCCCTCTGGCGAGCCTTCCGGGCCCGAGCCCGGCGTTGTCTGAGGGAACACTTTGGGGATTAACCCTTTCGAAACCGTAAACAGAGCCAGGATTCCTCCGGCAATCGACATGACGAACAGGAAGGTCGGCACCGCCGCCGGCTCGAGGAACAGCACCAGGACAGCTGCCAGCTTCGAATCCCCGGCGCCCAGCAGCTTGGTCAGGAACAACAGGAAGCCGACGGCGAAGACGATCGCGGCGAGCAGCAGGGGCACCAGGGGGTCGGCACCGGTCAGCAGGAAGCGCAGCCCGGCGAGCAGCAGGATCGCCAGGCTGACCCAGTTGGGAATGCGCCGGTTGGCGATATCACTGCCGGCCGCATAGGCCAGCAGCACGAGACAGGGCAGCGTCGTGGCCAGGAATGTCGGGGTCGTCAGGAGGTCTGTGGGCATGTCCGCACCCTGCCCCTCAGGTCACTTCACGATACGCAGGTTGTAGAGGCCGCGGCTGATGGTCGAGAAGACCTCTTCCAGCTTGTCGCCGTCCGGGGCATGGAAATAGTTGCCGTCACCCGAGGCACAGGTCTCCATGACCTGACGGATGCTGCTGTTCACACCGCCGCCGAAGGTGATGGTGTAGACTTGGATACCCTTCTGCTTGGCGGCCGCGCAGACGCGTTCGGTCCGGTCGTCGATCTCGGCGGTGGCCTGGTTCTTCGCCGTGCCGCCGAAATCGGGGAACAGGCGTTCGTCGGACAGGCGCCCATAGGCCGTATAGTCGGCGTCGTACTTCTCGGGATTCTCGTCCAGTGGCTGTCCGGGCGCGCCGTCCGGCCAGTCGTACCAGCCGTTCGCGCCGTCGGTCAGCAGGATGATCGCCTTCTTGATTTCCCACTCGTCATAGGCAACCGGCATCTCGTGTTCCAGGGTCGAGACATTCCAATAGGGCTCCCACTCCGGCGACAAGGTTCGCCAGCCCCAGGCCATGCCAATGTTGGTAAAGGTGCCGCCCCGGAAATAGGCGTTCAGGTTCCCCAAGCGTGCGTCGATCACCGCGCGGTCGTTGGTCAGCGGCTCGATCGGCTGCGGGCAGCCCAGGTTGGGACTGGTCGCCGTGTTCTGATAATCCTCAGGATCGCGGTAGGAGGACCAGGAGTGCGCGTCACCCCAGTCGTTGTCGCCGCGCACTCGGCTTCCCCTGTCCTTGTACATCAGGTCTTCCGTGGACGCCCAGAGATAGCGGACGAAACGCTCGTCCGTTATCTCCGGCGGGTCCGCGTCCAGGTCCAGCGGCAAGCGCGGCGGCGAGCGCTCGTCCGTCGAGCGCGCCTCAACGCAGCCCCGCCAATTCTCCTCGCCGAACTCGTTGGGGTCGATGGCGTGGCGCAGCCAGTCGCTGTTGTGGGTGCCGATGTTCACGCTGGCCGAATAGGGCACCAGGCTGACGTAGAAGTCCTCCGGAAAGGCCCCGTCGTCCTCCGCCATGATTTCCGTCAGGATCAGCGCCGCTGATTTCATCTGCTCCAGCTTGGAGCCCCAGCCACGTCCCATGGAGCCGGTGACGTCCAGAACCATGGAGAGCTCCAGCCCCCGCAACTCGCGCTCGACAGTGGCGGAGACCTTGAGCGGGATTGTGTCGACCCCCACCAAGCGCGCGGCAATGGTCGAGAGCCGCGCATCGGCCGTCACGACGTACTGGGTATCTCCTTCAATGAGCTCCATTTGGAAGTTCTCAAGCGAAACACCATTCTCGCTCTTGAAATTCGCCTTGAGGAAGGCCTCGGCGACCCTGTCTCTATCTTCCTGACCATAACTACGCGCTCCCGCCAGAGCAGCACCATCTACTGCGTAAGATAGGCGTGAATAGGTCATGTAAGCACGTGCGACCTCAATCCCCAAAAAGGAAAAAAAGACAATAAAAATCATTAAAAGCGCAATTATTACGGCTGTTGCGGCTTTCTCGTCTTCTTTCCATATCTTTATATAATAAAGAAAATCAGTACAGCGGACCATATAAAAATACTCCACAGTACTACTTAAAATAGTAGTAAATTATATAATTATAAATATAATTCCAGCGAAGTTATTATACTTCGCTGGAATTCCTTATTTATTCACTATTATTTGCTTTTATCTTCTAAATTCAATTCTCCAGCTACATCTTCTGAAAAGAATGTTTTGAGATCATCCCCAAATGCTGTAAAAGCACCTACGATTATGGCTCCCATAACTGCAACAATTAGCGCATACTCGACAGCAGTGGCGCCCTTTTCTTCTCTCAGGAAACCAAGAAACTTCAGCATATCCATTCCTCCTTGAAACCAACTGGCTCGGGCCACCCACACAGCAGCCTTATCTACAGGCATCAGGAATACACCTTTCCGCTTTTCATGGGAAGAAAAAAATGCGAAATTTAAAAATAAAAACAAGTATACGATGCATTTACTTTCGTTAAAAAAGAGTTAAGATTGTTAATCTTTATTAATTATAATATTTATTATAAAAATATAATTAGTAATAATCTACCATTAACCATGATACAGTTATAAAATTATCTTACATTATATGTTGATAATGGTTTATAAATTCTTAAACATGCGTTAAACTGGAATATAAAATCAAACATATTGAAGCATATATTCCAATTTCCCGATTCAAAAGGCGCGGATATGCTCAAAAATTCTGTCCCACCACAAGCGAATCCTGAGTCATCACAGACTGAAGATGACCAGATGCATGGTTAACCGTTCGTTAAATCAGTTCGGCCTTGAGAACAAAGACACGGACAGGCCTGCAGAGACGTCGATCATGACGGGCAAACCTGCCGCACCTTTCAAGTAGGAGAGTTGAAAGCTATTGCCCGCGGGCCCGGCTCATGCTTCGATTTCAGGCAGGGGGAGAGGGACATGATCGACACATCGAAGACGGGCTCCGGGCTGCGTGACAAGAGGGGACCCTGGCGCGCTTTCAGGCGCAGCCATCTTGCCGCGGGCCTTGCAGCAGGCCTGTTCCTGCTCTCCGCCCCTCTCACGGCCCTGGCGCAGCAATGCACGGCGGAGCGGACGGAACAGCTTGTCCCCGCCGACCCTGAGGTCTGCAGCGACCTGCGAGAGGCCGTGCGCGACCCCTCCGCCCTGCCGCTGGCCCAGTACCAGGACAGGCTGAACCGGTTCCTCGGGAACTACTGCCACCGTGCCGAGGGCTCCGGCTGGCGCCGCGACACCTCCGTGCGCGACACCGGCCCCTTCACGGCCAACCTGCAGGGCGGAGAGTGGCAAGGCAAGGATCACGGCACCCATGCCCCGGTGGTGATCTGGTATTCGCCGGAGATGGCCGACTGGCTGACCCGCTATCGCTCGGACGGCGAGTCCACGGCCAGCGATGCGCCGCCGGTGCCGGATGGTGCCATCATGGTCAAGGAGATGTTCCCGGCGCCGGCCAGCCGCTGCAGCGACGTGGATCCCCTGAAGCTCCATCCGACCAACGGCGCGGCCATCATGATCCGTGACAACGAGGCCTCATACGACGGCTGGTACTGGGGCTGGTACGGCTTCGGCGAGAACAGCGGCTGGGCGCCCGACTGGCCGCCTGCACCCACCAACCCCATGCCCAACCAGGGCTTCGCGCAGTACTGCATGAACTGCCACGCCTCGGCCGAGGACAACCTGACCTTCGCCTCGCCCAACAACATCAAGGGTGCGCCGGGCACACCGCTGAGTTTCCTCAGCCAGAATTTCTTCGAGGCCCCCGCCCCTGAGGCGCGCCATCGTGAAGTGGCCCTGCCCGACGACGAGGTCCATCGCCTGGGCACCCCGCATTACAAGAGCGACCAGGAGTTGCTGGAAGCACTGCGCGCGCTCTCTGACGAGTTGCCGGACTGGGACAGCGTCTCGAAAATGCCCTCCCAGACCTATGACAACACCTGGGTCGGCGCCGATGGCCCCGATGCCTCGGACGCGTTCCTGACCTCCAGCCAATGCGCAGGCTGTCACGACGCAGGCAGCACCGGCCTGCAGTTCGACATGACCGAGCCCAACCCGCACGGCGACGATCTCTTCAACCTCTCGCCCTACGCCACCTGGCGCAGCTCGCCCATGGGCCTGGCCGGGCGTGACCCCTTCTTCTTCGCCCAACTGGCCAGCGAGACCCAAAGTTTCCACCCCGAAGACCCCGGTATGGTGGAGGACACCTGCCTCGGCTGTCACGGCGTCACCGGCCAGCGGCAATTCCACATCGACCAGTACACTGAGACGGAGTCCTGTCCGGACTTCCGGCGCGAGACGGTCAACGCGGTGCCCTGGCCGGACGATCATCCCGGCGTGGAGAATGCCCAGTACGGCGCGCTGGCGCGCGACGGCATCTCCTGCACCTCCTGTCACCGCATGGCGCTGGGCGAGGAAACTGAGGATGCGCTTTTGCAGCCCGAGAATGCCTGCGTGGAGAAGCGCCAGGCACTCCTGAATCCGGACAACAAAGGCTTCGCCAAGACCTTCACGGGCAGTTTTCCGGTGCGCCCGCCCGACTCCCTGATCGGTCCCTTCGAGAACCCGAAGGTCAAGCCCATGGAGAACGCCCTGGGGATCACGCCGGAGCACAATACGGATATCGCCAGTTCCGAGGTCTGCGGCAGCTGTCATACTGTCCACCTGCCGGTTCTGCAGAAGGGCGAGGTGATCGACTACACCTACGAGCAGACCACCTATCCAGAATGGGCTTTCAGCGCCTATCGCACCGGCGACACGCCGGACGGCCCCCTGCCCCACGGCAAGGGCGCGCGCGCCGAGTCCTGCCAGAGCTGTCACATGCCCTCGGAAGACAGTGACGGAACACCCTATCGCAGCAAGATCGCCAGCATCCAGGAACACAGCAATTTCCCCGAGGCCGAGCACAGCCTGGGGCCCGACGACATCGACCTGGACGTGCGAGACAATTATTCCCGCCACACGCTGGTCGGCCTGAACGTCTTCCTGATCAAGATGGCCCAGCAGTTCCCGGACATCCTGGGCATCCGCACGGTCGATCCGATGCTTGTTAGCATGGGAGTCGATCCCCTGCTGCGCACCGAGCAGGCGATGCTCGACCTCGCCTCCAATGAAACCGCCGAGATCGCCGTGGACAAGCTCGACAGCAGCACGGACAAGCTGACCGCCCACGTCTCGCTCACCAACAAGGTCGGGCACAAGTTCCCCTCGGGTGTCGGCTTCCGCCGGGCCTTCGTCGAGTTCCGCGTCCTCGATGCCAAGGGAGATACCCTCTGGGCCTCGGGACGCACCAACGGCGCGGGCGTCCTGGTGGACCAGTCCGGCGAGCCGATCGAGGGCGAGTACTGGTGGTCGAAGGACTGCAGTGCACGCATCCGCCCTGAGGAACGCCTGCACCAGCCGCACTACGAGACGGTCGCGCGCCAGGACAAAGTCCAGATCTATCAGGAGCTGGTCTCCACACCGCCTGACGACGCCACCGCCGCGACCTGCGGCAAGGGGACGGAACCGGCGGGACAGCTGACCACGAGCTTCCTGTCCATCTGCAGCACCGTGAAGGACAATCGCCTGCTGCCCCACGGATTCCTGCCGGACGATCAGCGCAACGAGATCGCAAAGGCCCTGGGCGCCGGCGATGAACTGGCCGAGGACGTCGCGCCGTTCGCGGTCGGGGACGATCCCGACTACAACCAGGGCGGCGGGGATTCGCTGGTCTACGAGGTGCCCCTGGCGGACCTGCCGGACGGCGCGAAGCCCGCGGCCGTCAAGGCCACACTCTATTACCAGGCAACGCCGCCCTTCTATCTTCAGGATCGCATGTGCACGGCGAAGGGCGAGGATCGCGACCGCCTCGGCTTCCTGGCCGGGCACTTGAATCTCGATGGCACTCAGGCCGAGGACTGGAAGCTGGAGGTCGTCTCAAGCGGCGCCGTTCCCCTGTCGCAGTGAGCTTCGGCTTTCCTTAAGGCTTCGTCGCGTATAAATACGCACACGACCGGGCCATCGCGCGGCGTCGACTTGGGACCCCCATGATCACGAATTTCCTCATCCTCTTTGCCACTTCGCTCGCTTGGTCGACGAGTTATCTCTTTATCAGCGGGGCCAAGGAGATCCCGCCGATCACGGCCACCGCCGTGATGACGGCCATCGCCGCTGTCGTGATCCTGCCCGGCGTGCGCTATATCCTGCGGCGGCCCCTCATGCAGCCATTGCGCATCCGTCCCTGGGTGCCGGTGGTTATGGGATTGACGGCAATCGCCCTGCCCAATCTTTCCGTTGTCATCGCCGAACACAGGATCACGCCGGGACTGGCGGCCATTCTGGGAACGACCGTCCCTGTGACCACCTTCCTGCTGACCACCTTCGTCACCCGCGAGACGCCGTTTTCCCCGCTGCGGCTGCTCGGCGTACCGCTGGCCGTGATCGGCCTGATCACTTTCGTGGGCTGGCACCACCTGACCAATCATACCGATGAGCTCTTCAGCATGCTGATCATGATGTCGGGCGGGGTCGTGTTCGCCTTCAACGGCATCTTCGTCGCCCGGCAATCGAAGGACCTGGATAAGTTCGCGCTGACCGCCTGGACCATCCTGTTCGGCGCGATCGCCCTCTCCCTGGCCGCCTTCGTCATAGAACAACCGCTGCAGACGGATTTCTCAGGCGCTCTCTGGGCCCTGGCCGGCGAAGGGATCCTGGGCATGGGGCTGGCCTACCTGGGTTACTATCTCTTGGTGGCGAAGGCAGGAGCGAACTTCGCCTCGCTCTATGCCTTCCTGGTGCCGCCCCTGGGCGCCTTCGGTTCCGCCCTGGTGCTGCACGAGCCGGTCACCTCAGGGCACAGTCTGGGCGTCTTCCTGGTGCTCTGCGGCATGATCCTGATGTCGCGTCAGCCGAAACGGGCGCGTCTTGCAGCTGCGTCCGGCAGCAGTGTGACCTGACCGACGGTTCAGTGTTTCTTCAGCGTTCCAGAGAAGCCAGAACCTTGGCATATACGGCCTTCACTTCTTCAGCAAAGTGCTCGACTGAGTATCCCTTGGAAAATTCCCGCGCTTGCCTGCCAAGAGTAGCTCGTAAGTCCCTCTCCTGTATGAGGCGCCTTACGGCATCCCTCCATTGATCGCGAACTTCGCGCGTCTTGAAGCCATTGTAGTCCTGACGCACCACGTCATCGATTCCGCTGGAACGAACGGCAACGACCGGCAAACCGGATGCCATGGCCTCGAGGATCACCATCCCTTGGGTTTCGGACTTCGAGGCAAACACGAAGATATCACCCAGTCCGTAGTAGTTCGGCATTTCCTTGGGGGGCACACTGCCGACTAGCGTACAGCAATCGGACAGCCCCAGCTCATTCAGACGCCTTTGCAAGCGCGGCTGCTGGTCCCCTTCACCGATCAGAAGTAACCGGAAGGGCTGATCAATACGCTGCCGCAAGTCCGCCAGGGCATCGAGCATGAAATCAATGTTCTTCTCCAGCGAGATCCGCGAAACACTGATCAGCACAACTTCATCCTTGATGCCAAATTCCTTGCGCAACGCCCTGACCCGGGCAGGGTCGACATCCTGGAAGCGCTCGAACTCGATCCCGGTTGGTTGAACGAAGATGTCGCGCTTCACACCGATCATGCGCAGATACTCTTCGGCCGAGGCGGTCGGCACGATGATTCCGTCACACTTGTTGGCGAATCGCTTGACCAGAGCATGGGATATGAAGTTGCGGAAAAGGCGCCCTGGGACTGGCACGAAATGCGCATAGTGTTCCAGGCGGGTGTGATAGGTATAGATTGCCGGAATACGCATGCGCCTGGCCATGAAAAGGCCCAGGGATCCCAACCAGAAGGGATGGTGCAAATGAATGATGTCCGGCTTGAACTCCCGTACCCTGCGCCGGATGCCGGGCAGGAAGATGTTGGCCATGCGGAATTCACGCTTTCGCCCGACCGGCAGGAGTGAAGGTACATAGAGTGTATTCTCTTCCTCTTCCCCGATACCGGAATAACGCGGAGCAATCACCAGGCTCCTGTTTCCCAGAGCCTCCAGGCCTCGCCGCAATCGAGCTATGGAAATCGGAACCCCGCCAATGAAGGGTAGGTAGTTGTTCGTGAACATTGCCACGCGGAGAGGTTTGTTTAGCCAGGGGGACGGGTCGATGTCGTAATCGGGATAATAGTCCCGATCCAGAAAGATCATCGTGTAGAGACGAATGGCAATCAGGGTCAGGACACTGACCAGCAGGATGAAGTTCTGATAACCGACATAAAACAGCGAGTAGATGAAGAACCAGAAACTCTCCAGCTGTTTCAGGATCGGGTGCTGACCGATGTCCAGGGGAACCAGTTCGACCTCGAAATCCTCAGGGGTCACATTCACCCGGATGAAGTGATGGAAACTGACATCATTGTTCAGGATCAGGCCCCCTGCCCCTCCTGTGGTGATGAATTCGGTATCCGCGACGGACTGCTGGGAATACAGCGGCAGGTTTGCGGAAAAGACGGCATCCACCTCGTGCCGCTGTATGAGATCGAGCAGTTGCAGGCGTGAGGTTTCAGAATCCCAGTAGGCATCGGAGGAACCAAACAGCACAGACTGCTCGGCCTCGAACAAGGGGTGGCCGACGAAAACGAAAACATGATCCGATTCATCCGCCTCCAGAATGTCTTCCAGCCAGCGGTGCTGCCAGGAAAAGGGCGTCTTCCCCGTGCTGTCCAGGAATATCAGCCGGCTGTTGTTGGCAACCACGGAATAGAAATGCGGCCCGAAATGCTCATAGAAGCGAAAGCTCCCAAAATCCTCGTACTCGTTCTCACCAAAAGTCAGAAGATAGGGGATCTCAAGATTGCTCAGGCTGCCATGCAGGGCTCTGTACTTGTCCTCGCCACCCCCACTGACGGCATTGCCTGCGGAAACCAGGAAATCAATGTCGGACTCGTTGAGCATGGGAACGATCTTGCGTTCGAAAATGCCGACCGAGTTGTTGATGTTGCCTACAACGGCAAAGCTGAAGTCATCTTTGCCTTCCAGTCTTTCCTCAAGTTGCGTCAGCTGTTCCGTATGTTCCGCGTTGAAATCGGAGAGGAAGTAGTTGAGATAGGCCTTGTAACCAATCAGGAAGACAACAATCAGGACGTTCAGATAGAAAAGCAGTTTAAGGGGATTACGTCGTTTCACGCGCTTTCTTTCCCGGTGCGATCTCCAGCTGCATGATCACGAGGCCGACCAGCATCCCGATGTAAACAGTTACCACGCGCCATGCCAGGATCACCAATATCAGGTGGTCGGGTGTAAGGATGCCGCTGAAGAAGCTACCGAACACTCCCTCCGATATCCCGGCCGCTCCGGGGGTCGGCGAAAAGTACATGACAAAGGTCGTGACCACCAGAAGACCGGTCGTGACAATATAATCCACGTGATACCCCAATCCCGCAATGATCAGCGCCGGAAAACTGAACAGACTGAGCAGGAAGAGAAACGTGAAGAATATGGAAAGCGATACGTATGCTTTCGGCCCCTGCAGGTAGATTGCGAAACTGTACGAGAAGTGCAGCATTTCGCGCCGGCACTTGTATTGCCAGCGAATATGTCTTTCCTGGCTAATCAAATGCAGCCAGCGTAACGCCTTCAAAACCCGTGAGACCGGCCCGATCAGCCAGCGCGCACGCAACAGGACGACTGCGAAGAATCCGAGATACAGCACGATCAGGACAGAGAGTATCCAGCTGATCCGGCTGATAAGCGTCTGGTTGTGCAAGGCATCCAGCGTCAGCAGGAATACAGGTGTCAGAGTGAAAATGAAGACAACAGCCAGAACGGTTCGGATCGTGGTTGCAGCTGTGGCCGTACCGACCCGTACGCCATGTCGTTGAAGATACCATATCTGCGCCACACCGCCGCCTGTTGCCATCGGCGTCACGTTCGAGAAGAAAATATTGATGAAGACCAGACGGAAGATCTGACTGAGCGGTACGCGCTGGCCCAGCGCGCGCAAGGTGAAATACAGTCGCAATCCATCGGAAAGAATATAGACAACGAACAGGCCTGAGATGGAGAGCACAGTCGACCAGGCAAGCAGCCGGGTATCGAAAACAAGACTCTTGCCGGCAAACTGAGCGTACACGGCATAAAAGCCGAGAAAGGTCAGCAGCGCGAAAAGTCCGGAGAAGACCAGGAGCCGCCGACCTGAAACCAGTGGCTGTCGGGGAGCATTCTCGTCCTGTGCGCTCATGCTGTCCTGTATGTGTGAATTGGCAGGTTGATGTTGAACTGCGATCTATAACAGAAGATCGGCATTTTACGAGGCTTGCATTTCCGGGAAATTCGGCTATTGGGACGTCGCTGTAGGTCGCAGCCGTGCTTCACCTACCCCGACTGCGCTAAGGTCTGCGCAGGATGGCGCGCTGCCGCATTCATTGCTTTCAGGTAAACAGAACCCTATCCTTGCCTGAAAGCGTTAATGGTTACTTACCATCATGGACAAGAACGAAGAACTGCCCAAACTTGTGAGTGAAGATGCTCTAGACCGGGACCTGGAACTCCCGGCATTTCCCTTGTCCTCGAATGGCAAAGAAAGCCCGGATTCTGCCGAGCCAATTGCCGACGCCATAACCCTGTCATTGCAGGACCTGCTGCCTGACAGCGAAGGAGACGTCGTGCTGGAAAACAGCCTGGGCAGCCTGATCATCCTTGAAGGAGCAGAGGTGGCTGAACAAGGCATCCTTCAAGACGCTCATGTGACCGATAGTGGACAGGATGTTTCGGGCATGGCCTACGCACGCTTCATGGATGGCACAACACTCTATTACGATCCGGAGAACACGGTAGAGTTCGCCTGAACTGCAAGCCTGCCCATTGCGGGACTATTCCTTCTGAGGGGTGCCTTGTTCTGCTGTTCCACCCTGGGCTTGCCGCCGGCGCTGGAGTTGCTCAGCATTCAAGCGCGCTGGCGGGTTGGCGGTAAACCAGACCAGGCTGTCCCCCTTCCCGCCAGGCAAGGGGACCACCCGAATGGCCACGGTAATCAACCGGCCCGGAATGGCCAGCACCATGCGTCCGGGCAGCACTTTATCGTGCCCTTGGCGCGCTTCCTCAGCTGCCCTCGAAAATAGGTCCGGTGGATGAAACCTGAGAACGCGATGCGCATACTGGCCTATGAGACTGCCGGTTTTCTCCCCGAAAACTTCGGCTGCCGCCTGATTCACGGAAAAGATCAGGCCTTCGGCGGAAATGAAAAGGCAGGGGCTTGGACTGGCGGCAAGCGCACGTCGCAAGGCAGTACTGTCACCAGTCCCGACACTATCGGGACTTCCAAGTGACAGGGCTTCAGCCAGGCAAAAGCAGCGGACATAGGACGTCTGATTGTCACTATCACACCCCTCCAGCAGTTCATGAACGAACTGGCCAAGAGGAACCTCCCGGCGATGAGCCATTGTTTCCAGAACATTCCAGAACGCGCCTTCCAGGCGTAGCATCCTGCGGCGTCCCTGGTGCTGAAGCACACGCGAGACCGGGACCGTTCCGCTATAGGCCGTTCTGCGCCCTTTTCGCCTGGGCCTGCCCCCCTTCCCCTGTTGCCTCGTGGAGGAAAGCTCTTCCATCAGCTCGACGCCTTCCTTCTCCAGTCCCTTCTCGATGATTCCGCTGTCAGACGTTTCCTTCGTCTTCCGGAGTTATGCTCTGGCTTTCCAGCATGACTTCAACATCGTTCTGCTGGACGGATTCATCCAAGGCAGTGATCACGTTTTCATCATATCGGTGCGTGTTATCCCTGAGAATTGCAATGACTTCACCAAGGCTTATGCGGCCACGATAGGACCGCGTACGAATACGGGCTGCGACCACATCGCATACAGCCAGTATTCGTGCCAACAGGCCGATTTCATCCCCGGAAAGCCCACGTGGATAACCTGTACCATCCAGGCGCTCATACATCTGCTCGACGGTTTCACGTACAGGCAGGTCGTAATCGATGCCGGAGATGATTTCGGACGCATACTCGATGTGCCGATTCATGATCTCCAATTCCTGGGCGTCCAGTCGGCTTTCCTTGGCCACGATGGACGCGGGTATCAGGACCTTCCCGATCTGTGCCAGATGTGCAGCAATCTGCAATGTGAGATGTTCATCGGAAGACAGCTCCATTTTTTCCGCAACTGTGGCAGCCAACTGGGCCACAAGGTCGGAATGACCGCTTAGATGCGGGTCGATACGGCCAACAAGACGGTCGAAGGCCTCAGCCGTCTGCAGCATGGCCTTTTCACGCCGGCGCCGTTCCTCGATCTGCTGGGTCATGTCCCGGCCCACCAGGACGATCCCGTCGATATCGCCTCGTTCGCCCTTAAGGGGAACACGGGATATCTCGATGTGCCGCAGTTCGTCCTGCAGATAGAGATCGTGCACTTCGGCTGGCCGGCTTTCTCCCGCAAGGGCTGCCGAATCGTCTTCTTTCAGGCGCTGGGCCGTGTGATAGCCAAACACGGCTTCATCGTTTGTGCCGACAATCTGGTCCTCCGGCCGACCCACAGCACGTGCCAGAGCCGGATTGGCATAAACATAAACACCGTCGCGATTCTTGAGGCCAATCCACTCGCGGATCGAATCGTTGATACCGGCCAATAGCTTGCGGTGCGCCTCAATGCGTGCCGCCAGGCTGCGATATTGCTCGGCCATGGCTTCCACAAAGGCCCCTTTCTGCCGCAACCATACCAGGATCAGGAAGGCTGATATGACACAGAAGATCAGGACGCTAAGCAGAATGATCTGCAGGCGTTCCTGGCCCTGGGTCACCAATGCGCTGCTGAGATCCGTTTCCTGGACCAGGATCCAGGGCGTACCTTGAATCTGGCGCCCTTGGGAGTACACCTCCTGCTCGCCCAAAAGCGAGGTGCGCACACCAAAAGGAAAACGCAGTTGCCCGGACTCTCCCGGCTCCAACGGTTGCACTCTTTCCTCTTGCAGGGGAACAAGACCGGCACGTTCGGGAGCCACCACCTGGAGCGCACCCTCATCTGCCTGCTGAAGCAGGCGTGTTGTCTCCCCAGGATCTGACAGCGGGCGGTTTGCCAACAGGCGGGTCATCTCCTCCGCAACAGGCAGGACAGTCATGATCACGCCCACAACCTCGTCCTCGGCGATCTCGCTGTCACCGGTGTTGCCGGCCTGAATCGCGAAGATCGGCTGGAACATATCCATCAAAAGCCGTCCGTCATCCTCACGAACGCCTGGTATGATCGTATCGCCCACTTCGGACACACGACGCGCTGCGGCAATCTGCTCCTCAGACAAGCCGGCCGAATCGCTGGACAGGATTTGATGCCCTTCGGACGACAGGATGTAGGCTCGCTCAACCGGGTTGCGTGCAACGAAATCGTCCAGCACAAGGGAAAGATAACGCGCCTGTTCTCCAGACCCCGCATCCAGGGCCTCATCTTCTCCGCCCAGTGCCGTTTCCGTGGCAAAGACCCTGATGAACTCATTGGTCGAAATCTGCCGGGAAACCTGTTGACGCCCGTTCAGCCAGGTCCTGAAGGTTTCCTCTCGTCCTTCCAGGAGTATGCCTGTACGTTCCTCAACCGCCTGCCTGGTCTCCTCCGCCCGGCGCTCGATCAAGCTGTAGGAAACGGCTGCAACGACGAGACCGATGACCACGATGGCAACGGTCAGCAAAAGACCGGTGCGCCGAAGTCGGCGTGGCATGCGGTCCTCATCCGGAGCCCCTTCCAGCAGGGCCAGGGTATCAGGTTCGGAAGTGTCACTGTTGCGGGTCATGAGCTCTACTCACTTGGTCCGGACGTTCATTCGACCGATGACGGGGAAATGTGAACCCAGCGATGGTTCGCATTCAGGGAGTACTGAGGCGCGTACTGCGGAAGCTGGTCGTCGTTCAGTACCACCGAGAAATTGTTGTCCAGGATGAAAGTCTTGTCATTGTAATCCACAGCCAGCACGGCATGAGGCACGTCACGCAGGGTATCCTGAAGAACGACGATGCGCATGCTGTCCTCGGGAAACCCCAGTTCGCGCAGGCTGGCATACTTGAGAATCGCGTAATCCTCGCAGTCCCCGGAGTGTCTCAGGAACTCCTGAGGTGCGGCCCAATAGTCACTCTGACCATAAACCTGCGGATCCTCGAGATAGGGCATGGCCTCGTTGATGAAGCGATTGAGTTCATCCATCTGGGACATCGGATGCCGATTCTCCAGTGACTTGACCCGTGCACGCCAGGCAGAGAAACGATTGTTGAGACATTCGTTCTCTTCATCACACAAGCGATTCAGCTCCTTGAGCTCTTCGAGTTCATCCAGGACTCGCAGCCATTGAGGAAACGCCTGAAGATTGGACGATCGGAACTCGATCGTGCCAAAAAGACCCTTGGCCAGGCTGCTTAGATCGCTGTCACCAGACGACTGGGCCAGCAGGATCTCGGGCCAAGGGACGTAGAGGTCAGCACTTTGGTCGTGCCTGTCGACCATCCCATCATCCTGGCTGCCGCTTTCGTGAGAAGCGTGCTGTGATGTTGTTGGCTGCTCCAAGCCGATGAGAAGCCAGAAAGCTGACAGCAAGGCAGAAACGAGGAAGGCCAGACAAAGCCCTCCCAGCAATCTCTCAGACGCTATGCCACTCCCTTTGTCCGGCATGCTACTAGCGCTCCGTCAAGGCTTCCTGGCGCGCCTTGGTCAAGGGTTTGAGCAGATAGTCCAGAATGGATTTTTCGCCTGTCAGGATATCAACGCTTGCCACCATCCCCGGAATAATGGGTAAGGGATCCGTTGGCTCTCCGAGGTAGTTCTTTTCCGTTTCCACAATGACCCGGTAATAGGGTTCATCCGTCTCCTCGTCGATCCGCGTATCCGCTCCGATACGCGTGATCTCGCCATCCAGTCCGCCATAAACGGAATAGTCGTAAGCGGTCAGCTTCACTGTTGCCTTCAGGCCGGGACGCAGGAAAGCAACATCCTTCGGACGTATGCGCGCTTCGATCAGGAGTACGTCATCCACGGGCACGATCTCGACAATGTCCTCGCCCGACTGGATAACCGAACCGATGGTGTTCACATTCAGGGCATTGACCACGCCATCCACGGGCGCAACGACGTCCGTACGGAACACGCGCTGACGTGCGGCCTTCAGGCTTTCCTCGATCACGGAAAGCTCGCTCTGCTGATTGTTCAATTCCTGCCGGGCTTCAGAGCGAAAACGAAGATAGATGTTTTGGATACGCTCATACGCCTCCTCGAGCGCGGATTCGGCGCGGGGCTTGGAATCGATCACACCATCAAGCTCGCTTTGCAGGTCGTTGACTTCACGACGAAGCCGCAGGATCTCGACCTTTGGAACCACACCGCGATCGGCCAGGGGGCGATTCATCGACAGTTCTTCCTGAGCCAACTGCAAACTTTCGCGCAAGGCGTCTTCCTGGCGCTTGTAATCCTTCAACTCCAATTCGCGCTGGCGAGCCTGCTGGCGCGCTATGCCAATCTCGGCTTCCAACTCCTCCTTGCGCGCCTGGAAAAGCTCGCGTTGGCTCTCGACGATATTCGGATGGGTCTCTTCCATGTTTTCCGGAAAATCGATCTCTTCCTGGTCCCGGACTTCAGCCTCAAGCCTGGCAATGCGTGCCTCGATCGCTCTTTGTTCGGCCCGTAGTTCTCCCAGTGAGGAGGAGACACTGGTGTCGTCGATCTTGAGCAGGGGTTGCCCCTTTTCGACCAGGTCGCCTTCGCTGATCAGGATATCCTGAACAATCCCTCCTTCCAGGCTCTGCACCTTCTGCAGCTGGCTGGAGGGAATCACACGCCCGTCACCACGGGTGATTTCATCAACGGTGGCATTGGCCGCCCAGACAACAGCGGCCACGATCAGGGCAATAACCACCAACAGGAAAATCTGTGTCGAGCGGCGCGAACCCTGATGCAGCGCGGATTTTACTTCCTGCGCATAGTCATAATCCTTCCAGCGGACTGAGCTCATTGCTCCTCCACTCGAAACTTGCCACCCCGAAGGCGGTTCATGACCTCGTCGCGCGGGCCGTCGGCGACAAGCCGTCCCCGATCCATAACAATCAGGCGGTCCACCAGGTTGAGCAGGCTCGTTCTGTGCGTGGCCAGGATCAAAGTGCGCCCCGTATCAAGCACTTCCCTCAGGCGGTTGATCATGGCCTGTTCCGAGGCAACATCCATCGCGCTGGTCGGTTCATCCAGAACCAGCGTCGGCGGGTCGGTCAGCAGGGCACGCGCCAGGGAGATGGCCTGCCGCTGTCCCCCGGAAAGATTCTGCCCACGTTCGCTGATGACCATGTCGTAACCTTCAGGATGAGCTCCGACGAAGTCGTCCACCCCCGCGAGTTTCGAGGCCCGCAGGATCAGCGCATCATCTGCCTGAGGAAAACCGAGTGCGATGTTCTCACGCACGGTTCCATAGAACAGGGTCACGTCCTGCATCATGAACCCGACATTCCTGCGAATGTCGGCTGGATGAATCTGGCGCAAATCGGTGCCGTCGAGCAGGACCGCCCCTTCATCGGGCTCATAGAGTCCCGAAGCAAGTCGCCCAATCGTCGTCTTGCCCGATCCGATGCGCCCCAGGATGCCGACACGTTCACCCTGATTCACACGGAAGGAAACTTCGCGCAGAGCTTGGGTCCGCGCCTCCGGATAGGTGAAGTTGACACCCCGGAACTCGATTTCGCCATTCATGCGACCGCGACTGACAAAACGCCGGTCGACCGGCCGCTCGACCGGCAGCTTCATGATCCCGTCCAGGGTCTTAAGCGCGACAATGGACTGGTTCATGCGAGACAGGGTATTGGCCATGCCGCCCAAGGGGGCCACCGCCCGTCCCCCCAGGATCACACAGGCAATGATGGCCCCCATGCTCATTTCACCCTCTGACGCGAGATAGACGCCAAAGATGACAATCCCGACGGTCGTTCCCTGCTGCAGGAAGGACGTCGTATTGATACCGAAGTTGGAGAAAAGTCGCGAGCGCTGGGCCGTCCGCGAGGTGCTGCCGACAAACTGCTCCCAGGAGCGCTGCATGCGTCCCTCGGCCCCTGCCACCTTGATCGTGTCCAGGCCGCTTAGGGTTTCCACCAGAATTCCGTGTTTCTGAGCGGCCTCCTTGTGGGTTTTCCGCACCACGGCGTTCAACGGGAACTGGATACAGAACCCTGTCACCAGGGCCAAAACCACGGCGGCAAGCGGTATATAGACGAGCGGTCCGCCAATCATCCAGATGATGAAGAGGAAAAGTCCGACGAACATCAGGTCCGTGAGAGATGCCAAAGTCGAGGAGGTGAAGAAGTCGCGCACCGTCTCGAATTCACGCAGGTGATTGGCAAAGGCGCCCGTGGATCCTGGTCGGACCTTCATCTGAATGTTCAGCACCTGTTCAAACAGGCGGCTGGCCAGCAGCACGTCCGCACGTCGTCCTGCATTGTCGATCAGGGCTGCACGCAGGTTGCGCAGCAGAAAGTCGAAAAACATGGCAATGCCCATGCCGGCGGCCAAGACCCAAAGCGTCGAGAACGCCTGGTTCGGCAATACACGGTCATAGACATTCATCACAAAGAGAGGCGAGGCGATGGCCAGCACGTTCACAACGGCGGCCGCCCCCATGACCTGGAGGTAGACCGGCCAGAGCCGGGCCAGAGTTCCCCAGAACCAGGACCGATTCTGCGGACGCTCGTCCTCTTCTTCCTTCATGCGTGCGTCGAACTGGTACTCCGGACGCACATAGAGGGTATAACCCAGATAATCTTCTTCCAGCGTATCGAGGGGGATTACAGTGGTCCCCTCGCCGCTGTCGGGCAAGACAACTTCCGCCTGCCCATCCTGTCGCCAGGCAGTCAGGACACAGCATTCGCCGTTCTTCATCAGAAGAACGGCGGGCAACACGAAATCCGGTATGGACTTGAGGGGACGCCGAACAATACGGGCGCTCAATCCGACGCGGCTTGCACATCGCGAAAAAAGGTCAACCGTAAGCCGCCCATTGTCCAGGGGCAGGCCTGAAATCAAGGCATCACGAGACGTTGGTCTGTGATGATACTTGCTTAGGAAGACAAGCGATTCCAACAGCGGGTCAACAACACCCTGCTGAACCTCGGCTGCCTCGACCCGCTCCTGCTGAAGACTGGAATCCTGAACCATTTAACGCGCCATACACTCTCTCTAGGCGCAGATCCCCGCCATCCTGGCGGGGATACTGATCATGAATCTTAGTCTGACTGAAGCCACCGCGGCTCCTGCCTGGACATCGTTTCCTCTTCCGGAGTTTCCGGAACAGTAGCTTCCTGCCTTGCCATTGCCTGGGCCTGCTTGGGCGGCTGAACACCCAGCGTATCCAGTAACTGTCCCGCGGCAGCCAGAACACGATAACGTGCGAATATTTCCGCGTACTCACTGGTTGCGAGCGAAACCCGCGCATTGAAGAGTTCGTTCTCGGAGTCCAGCAAGTCGAGCAGTGTGCGCTGTCCGATACCGAACTGATCAAGATAGGAGTTGCGGACCTGTTCACTGCTCACGACCTGATCCTGCAGCACTTCGATACGGCGTTCATTGGCCATCACCGAACTCCAGGACTGGCGAACAAGCTCTTCAGCTTCACGCTCCTGGTTAAGGACCGCTTCGCGGGCCTGGCTGATCTCGCGGACAGCGATCTCGCGATTGGCCGTATCGATACCGCCGGTGAAGAGCGGATAACTGACAACAAGCTGCAGAGACAGGTCATTGTTCTTGCCCTCGGTATCATCAAGGTTGTAACCGGCACGTGCCGTACCCACCAGGCTGACCTCAGGATAGAAGGCCGACTTCGAGGCCTCCCAGTCCGCATAGGCTGCATCAAGATCCGCACGGGCAAACTGGATACTGGGATTGTTTTCCAGCGCCATCTGCACTGCCTGCTCGCGAGAATTGGGCATCCTCTGCGGCCCTGATTGCATATCCGCCAGATTTTGGGGCGGTTCGCCGACTAGACGCTCGAACGTGATTTCCGCCTCTTCGAGGCTGCGCTCAAAATCGATCAACAGCGACCGCGCATTCTGGACCCGCTCATCGGCCTGCTGCTGGTCGGCAACACTGGATGCGCCACTGTTCACGCGATCGGCAACGTCCCGGTAGATTCTCTGAAGGGTATCCAGATTCTGGTTGGCCAAATCCACCAGTTCACGCTGACGGAGAATGTCGATGTAGATACGTACCACCTCCAGACCGATAAACTCCGAACGCTCCATGACCCGCAAGGCCGCAGAATCGATCCTGGCCGCCGAGGCTTCGACCTCACTGTCTGTCGCAAAACCGTCGAAAAGCATCTGCTGGACGGTCACCGAAGCCTCGCTGCGCAGGCGCCAGTCTCTGTTGCCATCATTTGCGCGGGTCTCGCGATAGCCAGGGCCGCTACGGCCCTCCAGCGTCACCTGTGGATAGTAGTTGCCACGCGCACGATCCAATTCGAAGTTGCGCGCTTCCTTGTTGGCGACTGCCTCTCCAATTTCCGGATTTGTTTCCAGCGCCACCTGGACTGCTTCCTCAAGCCCCAGGGCGAAACTGCTGCCCGGTGCCATGAGAATGGCGGAAGCACCACAGAACAGCATGGCTTTCAGCGCCGGTTTGAATGAATTACCTGCCATCACCCCCTCCTCGTAAGAGTTCTCGCCCCCAGTCGGAGCACAAAGATGCAAAATTGTTATTCTTTTCCTTAAGACCTAAAATGCTTTGAGGCGCCGCTGTATGACGCCATGCTCTCGCGCTAAACGCTTCCAGCTATTTTGGGATAAACCTTCGCAAAAATCGGTAGCTTCAGCCACCACCTCCTACCTATGCGTTAGGTTTCACGGTTCTAACATACTCTGATCTATATTCAAGCGATTGCTGTTTTTGATCCGTTATTTTCCTGTATTTTAGCTAAATAACTTTCCCAACATGGCGAGAAAGCCACAGGGTATGCAGCAAAGGGTTAACAAGACCTTACAGCTAACCACAATCTATTCTAGGAATAAGTCGTTTCGGGGCGAAGCCTGCGAGACCTTCGATCAGTACCAGGTGGCCAGAACTGCAATGCAATCCCCCCCGCGGACAATGCCCGGGAAGTGTCGTGCAACAAGCAGACCGTCCATGGTTGCGTAGTAGTCTCGAGGGGGGACGCCCGTCCGTCGGATATTGTGCACGCGTGCGATGACATCTCCCTCATGCACCGTATCTCCCAAATCGACACAGGGCTCCAACAAGCCGTCGTCTTCCGAAGACACGAAGCATTCATCTCCGGGCATATCGAGCTTGATGCTCTCGGTGCGCTCGGGAACACCATCCAGGATGCCCGCATGCTTCAGGAAATTGCGCACGCCCCGATCGGCAATACGGACGTTTCGCGCTGAGGCCGTACCTCCTCCACCGAGTTCCGTGGTGACAAATACCTTGCCCAGGGCCTCGGCTGCGGTGTCATACATGCCGCGGCTGTCCATCTCCAGCATCTGCATCGAATAGGGCGCCGAAAAGGCCTCCATGGCGGCGCGACATTGGTCTTCCTGCTCCTTGTCAGGCAGGATGTGACAAGCAGCGAAAGGCACGAACTCAAGCGTCTTGCCGCCGGAATGAAAATCCAGAACATAGTCCGCCATGGGCAGAAGGTAACGCTGGAAATAGTCTGCGATCTTCTGTGTGGTGGTTCCATCCGGGCGCCCGGGAAACATCCTGTTGAGGTTACCGCCATCAATGGGCGAAGTCCTCCGCGCTGCATTGAAGGCCGGATAATTCATGGCGGGCAGGATAATGACTCGTCCTCGAATCTCGTCCGCCGTCAAGGTGTTGGCCAGCTTGAACAAGGTAACGGGCCCTTCATACTCGTCCCCATGATTCCCACCGGTCAACAGGGCAGTTTCCCCTTCGCCGTTACGTATCACGGTAATGGGAATCATGATGGCGCCCCAGGCCGAGTCATCGTGCGAATACGGCAGTTTCAGGAATCCGTGCTGAACTCCGTCGTAATCGAAATTCAGTGAGGTCGAGATCGGATTGGGCGGCAGAAACTCAACACTAGCCAGCATGGCGAATTCAGTCCTTGATCAAAAGCTTCCTGGGATAGTTACAGAAGGCTTCGGCTCCCGCTTCGGTGATGGTGAAACTTTCGGTGATCTCCAGTCCCCAGTCATCCTGCCAGATCGCCGGAATCAAGTGAAAACACATGCCAGGACGCAATTCGGTCCTGTCGCCCGGCCTCAGACTCATGGTGCGCTCACCCCAGTCCGGAGGATAGGACAGCCCTATTGAGTAACCGCAACGGCTTTCCTTTTCCAGGCCATGCCGGGCAATGGCCTGACGCCAGGCAGCCTCGATATCCTCGCAACTGTGGCCTGGCCGAGCCGCGTTCAGAGCAGCTTCGATCCCCTCCAGTACCGCCTTTTCGGTATCCAGGAACTTTTGTGGCGGCTTGCCGAGAAAAATCGTGCGTGAGAGTGGACAGTGATAGCGCCGATAGCAGCCGGAAAGCTCGAAAAAGGTTCCTTCACCCTCCTTGAACGGCTTGTCATCCCAGGTCAGGTGCGGCGCCGAGGCATCCGCACCGGATGGCAGCAAGGGCACGATGGCCGGATAATCACCGCCATATCCATCAACGCCGCGAATCTGGGCATCGTAGATCTCTGCCACCAATTGATTCTTCGGCAGACCGGGCTCCACCTTCTCCCAGACCCGCTGCTGGGTGGCCTCGCTGATCCGCGCTGCCCGGCGCATGTACTCCAATTCCTGCGGCGACTTGATCGCACGTCGCCAGTTCACCAGTCCCGTCGCGTCCTTGAAGGCAGCATTGGGCAAGTGCTGCTGAAGGGAACGGAAACAGGCAGCGCTGAAGTAATAGTTGTCCATCTCCACACCGATCGATGCCGTACCCTTGCCACGGTCCTCGATGATGCTGGACAGAAGATCCATGGGATGGCGTTCAAGTGACTGAACGTAATGATCGGGGTAGTGCAGGATGTTCTCTTCACGCATGAAAACCGTGCGCCGGGCACCGTTCGCATCCTGCATGCGGCCATACCAGACGGGCTCGTCCTCCAGGCCCAGAACCACGCACTGGTGAACGTAGAAGGACCAACCGTCGTACCCCGTCAACCACGCCATGTTCGAGGGATCGCTGACGATCAGCAGATCCATGCCTTCTCTTTCCATCGCGGCCCGGGTTGCCGACAGGCGCTCGTTGTACTCCGAACGTTCAAACGGCAATGAAACTTGCGCCATTACAATTGACTCCAAAAAACAGGATTCATGAAGTGAAACTCGCCCCCGCACCTGTTGCAACTGCACGCTTGCGGGCGAGCGTAGCAATCGCGGTATCCTGAACACCCGTACCGGTCAGGTCACATAATGTAATCTGATCATCACTCTCCCGTCCTTTCTCGCGACCTGAGACAATGGCACCAAGTTCAGGAAAGACCTTGTCTTCCGGCACCACTCCCGCCTCCAGTGCATGATGAAGCTCCCCCATCAGGGCGCATTGGCTTTGACGGTCGCAGACATAACGATCCACTTCCAGAAACACATTCGGTGAAATTTCGTTCTTATGCTCCGAATCGGACCCCATGGCCGTCACATGCTGCCCTTGCCTCAACCACCCCGGCTCTATCAACGGTTCGCGGCTCGGCGTTGTGGTGACGATCACCTCACCCTGATCGACGGCCTGCCTCGCAGTATTACATACATCCACTTCAAGCTGCAGTTCGCGCCTTGCCCATTCAGCAAACTCGCTCGCACTTTCACTTCGACGTGCCCAAATGCTGACCCGAGCGATATTCCTTACCAGGGTCAGAGCCTGCAACTGAAGCCGCGCCTGCACACCAGCCCCAAGGATGCTGGCCTGTGTGGCATTGCGCGGTGCCAAATGCCGGGCTGCGACCGCGCCTGCCGCTGCAGTACGCACATCGGTCAGATAGCCGTTGTCCAGCAGAAGGGCTTCCACCAGGCCCGTTCGGGCGGAGAACACGACCATCAGGCCGTTCAGGCTGGGCAAGCCAAGCTTTGGATTGTCGAAGAAGCCCGGACTCATCTTGATGGCAAAGGAGTCGAGGCCGGGCACATAGGCAGTCTTGACGTCGACCTCGCCATTGGCCTCTTCGATATCAAGACGCATGACCGGCGGCATGACAACGCCAGCCCCGGCCAAACGGGAAAATGCCTCCTCGACACAATCCACGGCCTCCGCATCGAGCGGCACCAGCGCACGCAAGTCGGTTTCGCTCAGGATCGATATCTCAGACATCTTTCCCCTCCAGAGCTCCTCCATCCTTGCTGCAAACCAGCTGGCGATGCTGGTCCATATCCAGATTACGTCCACTAAGGACAACAAGTGTGGGGCCCTGGGGCTTCAACCGACCGCTTAACAGTGCAGCGATGCCAGCCGCCGCCCCGCCTTCGAGCACCTGCTGCTCCTCAAGGTAGGCATGCCGGATCGCCTCCGCCAATTCCTCCTCCTCCACCAGTAGACAACGCTCCACAAGGTCACGGACGATCGCAAAGGTGTAGCGGTTCTGCAGCCCGATCCCCCCACCCAGGGAATCGGCAAGGCTTTCGACCTCCGCAACCTCGACCGGTTGTCCTGCTTTCAGGCTCTCATACATCGCCGCGCCCCGCGACATGGTCACACCAACCAGGCGGATGTCAGGACGATGGGTTTTCATGGCCAGTGCGACCCCTGACAGAAGTCCCCCACCGGACAGGGGCACGACAACGGTCTCGGCCTCGGGCATGTCCTCGAGCATCTCCAGGCCCAGGGTTCCCTGCCCTGCAATTACGTCGGGGTTGTCGAAAGGCGATATGTAGGTCATGCCCTCGCGTTCCAGACGCAGCGCCTCTTGCTCGGCCTCGTCCTGGCTGCGCCCGCAAATCTGCAGCTCCGCCCCCAGAGCCTCGATGGCCGCAACCTTGTTGCGTGGGACCAATTCGGAAAGACAGATCACGGCCTTGACGCCGGCCACTCTTGCGGCATGAGCTACAGCACGGCCGTGATTGCCCGTTGAAACCGCCACCACGCCTTTTGCACGCTGTGAGTCGGAAAGCATGGCGAGCGCGTTGGCAGCGCCGCGCAGCTTGAAGCTACCGGTGATCTGTGTGTGTTCCAGTTTCATGTGAACGGGCACGCCCACCTTCTGTCCTAGTGACAGAGAGGGATTCACTGCGGTTCGGGACACGGTCCCTGCAATCCTGTCCCGAGCCTGTTCGATGTCTGCCAAACCAATTCCGTAGTCCATCATGCGGAGTCCCCAGGCAAAGGCATGTGCATCAACCGCCCGGCACCAGCCACAGCATCATCGCGCCCCATCAGCCTGATGGCATGCCAAGCCAGGGCCTGATTGCTGGCCACCACCGGTCGTCCCAGTTGATTTTCCAGAAGATCCACGAATCCCGACGCGCGAAGCGCCGTACAGGAGACAAACAAGGCATCCGCGTCTTCGTCAAGCACCTGCCTCCCCCCTTCCAGCAAGGCTTCAGGAGAAAGGGCGGCCATATCGTAATCGCTCTCGAGATCAAAACAGGCGACATTGGTGACGCTGCAGCCGAAGCCTTCGACTTGCTCGACAACGGACCGCGTGACAGCGGGCGTATAGGGGGTCAGGACCGCAACACGCCGAACCTCCAGACTACGCAGGGCTTCACGACAGGCACCTAGAGGCGTGGTTACGGCTATTCCGGGGCGCACCTGGTGGATGAGGCGCGCAATCTCGCCCTCACCAATCGCTGCGGTTCCGGACGTACAGCCATAGATCACCGCATCCAGTTCACCTCCGGGAAGCAGCTTCGCGGTCTCCGATTCAATTGAGCCGGCCATGGCCCGAAGGGTCTCGACCGTCACCGGATTGCGGTAATCCAGGCGTGACGCGTAGAGATCCACATCATCCGGCAACAGCTGCGGCAGGTCTGACTCACTGGCCAGATCCGTAGCCAAGGCCAGCAAGCCGATGCGGGCGTGACGTATCCCGCCTGCGCTTGACGGAGTTGCCGTCAGCGTTGCGATGTCCCCGTGCCACCCATTCATCTCAGTGCGATCGTCGGCAGGAAGAGCGCAATCTGCGGGAAGGCAATCAGAAGTCCTGCCGCCATCACCAGGATAAAGATGAATGGCGGTGTTCCGCGTATCACGTCCATGTAGGGTCGCCGGAAAACGGCCATGGCCGTGAAGATGTCACAGCCAAAGGGCGGCGTCGCCGAACCGATCGCAACCTGCAGGGTAACCAGCGTGCCTACATGCACCGGATCCAGTCCCGCAGCCGCCACCAGGGGTGCGAAGATCGGGGTCAGGACCAGGATCACCACAATCGGATCCACGAACATGCAGCCTATGAAATAGGCGATCGTGATCGCGATCAGCGTCATCGTCGGCCCAGCGCCTTCCAGTCCCAGTCCGCCGATGACGGCCTGCGGCACCTGGGCAAATGAAATGACCCACGAAAAAGCGGCACCCGCTCCTACCAGAATGAAGACAACAGCCGTGATCATGCCTGTGGAAAAGGCAATCGAGGGAACTTCCGAAAGCTTCACCGCCCGGAAGATGAAAACCTCCAGGATAAAGGCATAGAGCACGGCAATGGCGGCCACTTCAGTGGGACTGAATAAACCGGCATAGATGCCGCCAATGATCAGGATCGGGAAGAAGGCTGCCAGCCCGGCCCTTTTGGCAATGCGAATACGTTCGCTCCAGCTTGCCTTGGGCTGAGTCGGGATATTGTTCACACGTGCGTAGATCCAGCAGAAGACAGAGAACATCGCCAGGATCATGAGGCCCGGTACGACGCCAGCCAGGAACAGTTCCCCAATGGAGGTCTTTGCCACCACGCCATAGACGATCATGCCGATCGATGGCGGAATCAGGAAGGCGATGTCACTGGCATTGATGATCAGCGCAAGCGTGAAGCTGTCCTTGTAACCCGCATCCAGCATCTTGGGCCGCAAGGGGCTGCCCATGGCGACCACGGTCGCCTGAGTGGACCCGGAGACAGCGCCGAACATTGTACAGCCAAGTGCTGTTGTGATGGCCAGACCACCGCGCACATGACCGACAAAGGACATGGCCAGGTCAAGCAGACGGTCGGCCGTATGTCCCTTCGTGACGATATCCGCCGCAAAGATGAACATCGGCACCGCAATCAGGGCCACCGGGCTGATGCCACTGATCATCTGCTGAACGATAATCGTAGGGTCGAGCGCGGGAATGAAGATGAAGAAGCCAACGAAAACGGCTGCCAGCAACGGCACCATCATGGGGAAACCCAGCAGGAGCAAACCGATCATGACGGCGAGAATGGTAACTTCCATGATGTGCCCCCCTTACATCGTTGACTGACCGTCAGACTCCACGTCCTTGACGGTATAGGAAAGATAAACACCGGGGCTCAGGATGTTGGCGGCCGCCGCAAAGACATACTGTATGGCCGTAAGGAACAATCCCAACGGCACGAAACTGTAGATGATATAGACTGGAAGGCGCAGCGATGGCGTCAGCCGATTTGATTGGTAGAGACTGAGAAGGTAATTGATCGAGAATACCATCAGGGCGAACAGAAGGGCCGCCGTCACGATGGCTATGATTGTCATCATCACCTTGCGGGGCCTCTCGGGAAGAACGTCCGTGATTGCCGACATGCGGATATGACGCCCATAGCGTGCTGCCGTACTTGCCCCCACGAAAGTAACCAGAACGATCAGAAACTGATTGAATTCTTCGGCAAAGAACAAGCTGGAGCTGAAGCCGATCCTGGCAATGACATTGGCGACGGTGTTAATCGCCATAAGCATGACCGAAATCGCCAATATCTGGCGCTCCACAAAGGCAATACCGCTGTCAATAGAGGTCAGACAGCGGATTGCGGCCGATCTCCCGGCAGGCGCTTTTTCCGACATGAGTTACCTGTTTTTCCCTGTTGCCCTTAGGTCCCGCATTTTCCGAATGCCCAGAATTCTTGGTCATTTCATGCGGCTTTTATCGCGGGACAGCATGCCTTCTTACTTAAAAGCGATTCAATCATTATATTGTCCTGATACAATTCAGGAGAGAAATCCTGTAGCGTTTATGGCCGGATATCTTTGGAAGGTTTCGCGGATAACCTCCAGGGCTTCCTCCAAACGCATTCTGTCTATCTGGCCACCCAGGCAGATTCGTATGGCATTCGGGCGGTTTGCACCAAGCGTCATGAAGGGGTCTGAAATGGTGACAGCCACGCCTCGCTCGCGCAGGGCCTGGAGCAATGCTTCCTCTGACCAGTAGTCGGGGACCGAAACCCAGGCTGCAAGCCAGTTAACCGGATTCCGGATAACCTGCTCCCCCAGGGCCTTCGTCACAAGCTGCTGCCGTGCCCTCATTTCACGCCTTTGCACAGCCACAAGGTGCGCAGCCGTTCCGTCTTCGACCCAGCGTGAAGCTATCTCGGCCAGCAGGGGTGTGGCCATCCATCCGGTAACCCTCAGGATGCTGGCAACCCGCAATGTCAGAGAGGTTGGTACAACCAGGTAGCCAGTGCGAAGTCCCGTCAGGACAGATTTGGTGAAACTCGTGCAATAAAACGCCAACTCGGGAATGAAGCTGGCGATAGCCGGCAATGCATCAGGGCAAAGGGGACGGTAAACCTCGTCCTCGATCACGTACACGCCATGATGCTCGGCCACCTGTGCAATTTGCTTGCGACGTTGCGCGCCAGCCAGAGCACCGGTCGGATTACTGTAGGTCGGTGTACATACCAAGGCGCGCACCTTTGTATGACGACAAAAGTTATCCAGTGCGTCCGGCAGGACGCCCTGCTCATCCGTTGGCAGGCCTCTTAGGGTAAACCCCAGGACATTGGCACAGCCAATTACACCGTGATCCGTCAGGCTACCGGTCAGGACGACGTCATCGCTTTGAATGATCGAACTGAGGGCAAGAAAGAGCCCCTGCGAGCCACCGTTCGTTATGACCAATCGCTCGCCAGGAACCTCCAGGCCATGACTTGATAGCCATTTGCTGCCAACGGCGCGGTGCCATTCGGTGCCGGCCACGGGCCTGCAGGACCGCATCCAGGCTGCATTGTCACTCTCAGAAAGGTCACTGAAGATCTGGCGCGAGGCCTTCTCCTGCTCAAAACCGTAGGCAGCACGCACAATGGAAAGATCAATCAGGTCCTGGGGGCGGTTGTCCAGCATGTAAGAACCAGCCCCTTCTGTCAGGCGCGTGCGGACAAAGGTTCCCCGTCCGACTTCTCCTTGCAGGTACCCCAGGCGTTCGGCTTCGCGATAGGCAGCACTGACGGTCTGAACACTGACTTTCAGGCGCTGAGCCAGCGCCCGGTGTGTGGGCATGCGATCCCCGCTGTTCAGAAGCCCCTTGCCGATATCCGAGACAATCGCCTCGGCCAAAGCCTTGTGCTTCGGAACGCCCGGATGCAAGCGCTCCAGGTTCGGAGTCCATGCCATTTCCGTCCCTCTGTCCGATTGACCTAGGACAATACTTTTATTGACACGTTTCAATATGCAATCAACTCTTTTTCTGGCAATTGTAGTTAGAGTCCTACCTGAGTGGCGCAGGGCTGTCTTCAGCCAGGCGGCGCGTCAGGTCTTAATACAGATAAATTCTAGGAGGCACAGGAGATGCACAGGAAAGCGTTGCTCGCTGTTACGACAGCAGCTTCCGTCATGTTCGCAGCCGGCACTTTGGCTGCCGAGGAATGGAAGTTTGCTCACGAGGAAAGTGATGGCGACGTCCAGGATATCTATGCACAGGAATTCAAGCGCCTCATCGAGGAAAAGACGGACGGTGATGTCACCGTCACGATCTATACCTACGGTCAGTTGGGCAACGAGAACGACATCACGGAACTGACCGCGAATGGAGCCGTCCAGTTCTCCAACGCCTCACCGGGGCACCTCGGAAGCTTCGTACCGGAAATTCAGGTTCTCCTGATTCCCTACCTGCTTTCGGAAAACGAGGACGTGAACAAGGAAGTCCTCAGCAACAGTGAAGCACTCTATGGCGAGCTTTCGGATGACTTCGAGAGCAAGGGTCTGAAGCTGTACGACATCTATCCCGAAGGCGAGATGGTCTGGACCACGAAGAAGGAAGTTCGCACTCCGGAGGACCTGGAAGGGGTGAAGTTCCGCGTGATGACATCGCCCTTGCTGGTCGAAGCCTATGATACCTTCGGTGCCGATCCGGTGGCCCTGCCCTGGGGTGAGGTCTACAGCGGCCTTCAGCTCAATACGATCGATGCACAGGTTAATCCGATCTTCTTCATCGAAAGCGCCAAGTTCTACGAGGTGACCGACTACCTCATCTGGACGGGTGAGCAGGAGTACACCACAACGGTCGTGGCCAATGCAGATTTCTGGAACGGTCTGTCTGAAGACCGTCAGGACATGCTGATGGAAGTCCGCTCGGAACTGACCGACTTCATCTATGAAGAACAACAGAAGCTGAACCAGGCGAGCCGCGAAAACATCGAGGAAGCGGCAGACGACATCGAGTTCATTGAACTTACGGCTGATGAACGTGAGGCCTTTGCCGAGCGGGCCAAGGAACTGGATCAGTTCTATATCAATGAAGTCGGCGGCAATGCCGAGGAGGTGGTGAACAAGCTGCGCTCCGAGATTGCCGAGACGGAAGAGAAGATGGGAGCCAACTAACGCCCTTCTGAACTTCCGGACACCCGGAACTGAACGCCCCGGCTTGCTTCTTGATGACAGTCGGGGCGTTCTTTATTTGAAGCCTTGTTGCCATGTAACAAACCCCGACATGCTGGGCTCCATGAAACTAGACGAGATTGACATTCGAATTCTCTCCGCGCTCCAGCGTGAAGGGCGGATAACGAAACTGAAGCTGGCGGAGAAGGTGAATCTCTCTGCCACACCCTGCTGGGAACGTCTCCGGCGGCTCGAGAAACAGGGCGTCATTGCAGGATATCATGCAACACTGGATCTTTCTCAGCTTGCACGCTTCACCTTGGTCCTGACCGAAATATCACTGCACCGCCACCAGCAAGCGGATTTCAAGCGCTTCGAACAGACAATGCAGGAAACGGACGAGGTCCTTGAATGCTATGCGACAGGTGGAGGCATCGACTATCTGCTCAAGGTCATCGCGCGTGATGTCGATCATTACCAGCGCCTGATCGATCGCCTGCTGACCCTGGATGTCGGCATCGACCGCTATTTCACCTACATCGTCACGAAGCCCATCAAGGAAAGCCGTGAAGTTCCACTGACGGCACTGATGGGTAAAGAACACCTGCCGTCAGAAGAGAAACTCTCTTGAGGCCAGCTGCGTCTCAGGAAAACTCTCTGCTTGAGCGAACAAGTTCAAAAACCCTCTCCCTGTCTGTGCTGTTAGCTTGCCCAGAGATTATGGGTCTGCATGCCCCTTCCTGCCCAACCAGGCAGGAAGACGGGTTGTGCGGGCCTTGTGTGACTGGCGCCGTTCCGACGTGGAAGTATTCCGATCTGGAAGTTCCTTCGGATGCGCCCTCAAACAATAGGGAGTGCACGTGATGCTGACACAGGAGAAAGTCCAGCAGACTTCAGTCCTGCCGCTTCTGCGCGATGCCCGCCTGTTTCGTGAACAGGCCTACATCGACGGGAAGTGGTGTTCTGGCCCGAACGGCAAGGTCCTGGCGGTAACCAACCCTGCTGACCAGAGCTATATCGGCAGCGTCCCCGCTCTGGACGAGCACGACGCCAGCCGGGCCGTCGAGGCTGCACAATCGGCCTTTCCTGCCTGGAACGCCCGTCTGCCCCAGGATCGTGGCGCTATCCTTCATCGCTGGTACGAACTGATGCACGAGAACCGCGAGGACCTCGCCATCCTGATGACGCTCGAGCAGGGCAAGCCCCTGGAGGAATCCCGTGGTGAGATCGATTATGCAGCCTCTTTCCTGCAATGGTATGCCGAGGAAACAAGGCGCATCAACGTGGAGACCATCACGCCGCATCTTCCGGACTGCGACATGGAGGTCCGGCGTCAACCCATCGGAGTCGTGGCCGCGATCACGCCCTGGAACTTTCCTGCCGCCATGATCACGCGCAAGGCTGCCGCAGCGCTTGCGGCCGGTTGCCCTGTGGTCGTTCGTCCGGCCACGGAAACCCCCTTTTCGGCACTTGCGCTGGCTGAATTGGCCGAGCGCGCCGGCCTGCCTGCCGGGCTCTTCTCGGTCCTGACGGGAGATCCGGAAGCCATCGTAGGGGAACTCAATCGCGATACCAGGGTCCGGGCTCTGTCCTTTACGGGTTCAACGGAAGTTGGACGCAAGCTCCTGGCCCAGGGGGCGTCCACCGTCAAGCGCATGTCCATGGAGTTGGGGGGTCATGCCCCCTTCATCCTCTTCCCCGATGTCCCGATGGACCAGGCCGTCTCGGGCGCCCTGGCCGCAAAATTCGCAACCACGGGACAGGATTGCCTGGCGGCCAACCGCTTCTACGTCCATCAGGATATCTATGAGCCCTTCCTGAAGGCCTATGCCGAAGCTGTCTCTGCCCAGAGGGTCGGAAACGGACTGGAAGCCGAAGTCGACCTTGGCCCTTTGATGAACGAGAAGGCCGTTGCCAAATGCCAGGAACACGTGGACGACGCAGTGTCAAAGGGCGCCCGCCTCCTGACCGGTGGTGGGCTGCATGAAAGAGGTGGCCTGTTCTTCCAGCCAACGCTGCTTGCCGATGTCACGCCCGAAATGAAAATCTATCGCGAGGAAACCTTCGGTCCTGTTGCGGCCGTCTGTTCCTTTGCAAGTGAAGAGGAAGTGGTGCATCGTGCGAACGATACGGAATACGGACTTGCCGCCTATCTCTACACGCATGACCATGGGCGCGTGAAGCGCATCAGCAACCAGCTCGAGTACGGGATGGTGGCCGTGAATCGCGTGAAGATAACCGGCGCTCCCATTCCCTTTGGTGGCATGAAACAGTCCGGCCTGGGCCGGGAAGGCAGCCGCCATGGAATGGAGGAGTTCACCGAGATCCAATACGTCTGCAGTTCGGCCTGACTCCGAACGCCCACGACATTCCACAACAAAGAGAAAGGTAAACTCATGCGCAACAATCCTACACCTGAATTGCAGGAACTCGATCGCGCACATTTCTTCCATCCCTCGACGCACATGCGTCAGCACGCCGAGGGAGAAAGCCCGAATCGCATCATCTCCAGTGGCCAGGGTGTTTATATCGAGGACACCGAGGGAAAGCGCAGCCTGGATGCCTTTGCTGGCCTCTACTGTGTCAATGTGGGTTATGGACGACAGGAAATCGCGGATGCGATTGCTGAACAGGCCAGCAAGTTGGCCTACTATCACACCTACGCCGGGCACGGGAACGAACCAGCGATCCGCCTGTCCGAGCGCATTATCCGCAAAGCGCCGGAGGGCATGAGTCGCGTCTATTACGGAATGTCCGGCTCCGATGCCAACGAAACCCAGATCAAGCTGGTCTGGTATTACAACAACATCCTGGGCCGTCCCGAGAAGAAGAAGATCATTTCGCGCTGGCGCGGATATCACGGCTCTGGCGTCATGACGGGCAGCCTGACGGGCCTGGAACTCTTCCACAAGGCCTTCGACCTGCCGCGCTCGCCCATCCTGCATACCCGCACCCCGCACCACTACTGGCAGGGCGAAGAAGGCGAGGATGAACGTGCCTTCTCGCGCCGCTGTGCTGCGGAGCTGGAAGAAATGATCCAGCAGGAAGGCCCGGATACCGTGGCCGCCTTCATCGGAGAGCCGGTTCTCGGGACCGGTGGCATCGTACCCCCGCCCGAGGGCTACTGGCAGGAAATCCAGGCCGTCCTGGACAAATACGACATCCTGCTGATCGCCGACGAGGTCGTGACCGGCTTCGGGCGCACCGGCGCCTACTTCGGATCACAGAAGTACGACATGAAACCCGACCTGATCACCGTGGCCAAGGGTCTGTCCAGCGGCTACCTGCCGATCTCCGGCGTCATCGTCGGCGAGAAGGTCTGGAAGGTCCTGGAACAGGGCTCTGACCAGATGGGCGCCATTGGGCACGGCTGGACCTATTCCGCGCACCCGATCTGTGCGGCAGCGGCCAACGCCAACCTGGACATTGTCGACGGCGAGGACCTGACGGGCAATGCGGAACGCACCGGCGCCTATTTCCAGCAGCGCATGCATGAAACCTTTGACGATCACCCGCTTGTCGGCGAGGTGCGCGGCGTGGGCCT
The DNA here is from genome assembly GCF_000686045.1 of Fodinicurvata fenggangensis DSM 21160. Taxonomy (GTDB): domain Bacteria; phylum Pseudomonadota; class Alphaproteobacteria; order Kiloniellales; family DSM-21159; genus Fodinicurvata; species Fodinicurvata fenggangensis. The sequence continues at coordinate 100,742 of NZ_JMLV01000001.1, read as the reverse complement.
GCTGGCGGCCCTGGAGTTCGTGGCGGACAAGGAGAAGAAACAGCCGCTGGATCCCTCGCTCAAGGCCGGTCCCACCCTGTCAGCTGCCTGTCTGGACAATGGGATTATCGCCCGGGCCATGCCGCATGGGGACATTCTGGGCTTTGCCCCACCGTTGGTCATCAACCGGGATGAAGTCGACCAGATCGTCGACAGCACCCGCAAGGCGGTGGACAGGGTCTACGAAAAGTTTCGCGCCGAGGACGCTCTTTCAGCTGCCTGATTGAATTAACGGGGTGCCATCGCTGAAGGATGGCACCCCGTCAAGCAGGCAGATATTGTGATGTTTTTCTCCCGTGGCTAGAATTTTCATGCCTTTTTAAAAGCTAATCCATAGAATGTAGGGCGTTATATTGGCGTGTATCAGGATCCGATGTGAAGAGTCAGGGCCAGTTCGCACATCATCTCAGTAACTTCAGTCTGCCGCTGTTTCTCGGCGGCGGAGCACTTTCCTTCGGCCTGGCTGCTGTCTTGTTGCCTGGCGCTCTGCAAACACCAACAGCTCAGACAATCCTGTTCGCCTTGGCAACAGCCTGTATGCTGGCGCTGTTGGTGCTCCATGTCAGCCTTGCTCAGCGCAAACGCAATCTTGAACAGACAATCGCCACCGAAGAGCAGCACAATCGGGACGTCCGCAAGGAACTGCAGAACCTTCGTGAAGCACTGGATATCACGCCCAGTCCATTTGCACTCTACGACCATGACAATCGGTTGCTGGCCTGGAACAAGGCCTATGAAAACGTCCACGATGAAGCCTTCTCCAAGCTGCCGCGTCCCCTTTACTACGAGGACCTCCTGCGCTTTACCCTGGATGAGGAATTGACACCGGCAGAAGCCGACCGGGAAATCGCAAAGCGGCTTCAGCTTCACAAGGTGGCTGATGGTCGGCCGAGCGACAGTCTATATCCGAGCGGGCGCTGGTTCCGCATCCTCAAGAAGCGAACCGCCAGTGGCGCAATTGCAGGCTTTGCCACCGACATCACGGAACTCAAGCATCGGGAATTCGAGCTGGAACAGGCCAATCGCGCTGCCGAGCACGCCAGCATCGCAAAATCCGAGTTCCTGGCCATGATGAGCCACGAATTGCGCACGCCGCTAAATGCGATCATAGGCTTTTCCGATATCATCCAGAACGAGGTCTTCGGCGAGATCCGTGTTGCTCGCTACAAGGCTTATGCCCAGGACATACACAACAGCGGCCAGCACCTTCTTCAGGTCATCAACCAGATTCTGGATATGTCGAAAGCCGAAGCCGGCAAGCTGGAAATCGGGAATGAAACGGTCGTACTGAACGACCTGCTGGCCCGGGCGATCACCATGATCGGACCACGCGCCCGACAACAACAGGTTACCCTGGAACACGCTTTACCTGCAGAAGAACTGCTCTTTCGTGGAGACAGTGTCAGATTGCTTCAGATCCTGCTCAACCTGCTGTCCAATGCGGTCAAGTTCACGCCGAAAGGCGGACGGGTTCATGCAAGCCTGCTCGAAATTGACGAGGGGGTGGCTTTCGAGATCGAGGACACCGGGATCGGTATCTCACGCGAAGACCTTGAGAAGGTTCTGCAGCCTTTCTATCAGGCTCTTTCGACCAGCAACCGCGGTTACGAGGGAACGGGGCTTGGGTTGCCTCTCACCAAGAGCCTGATTGAACTGCACGGCGGAAGCATGGAAATAGTTAGCGAAGTGGAACAGGGAACAACGGTCCGGGTCATCCTGCCTGCTGAACGCATGGCCCAGGAACCGAAGGACGACATGACCTCGAAACACGCCAGCTCATCTTCATAGGGCGCCCTGAACCTCAATCTGTTGCCCCTGGTGATTCCGGCGCCAACTGGACGGCGTCATGTCAAATTCACTGCGGAAACAGCGCGCAAAATGCGAACAGGAATCAAAGCCCGTGGCAATCGAGATCTCGGTAATCGAAAGATCGGTGAAGTGGACCAGCCGCCGAGCTTCCTGAAGGCGTATTGACCGATAGACCTTCTGGGGTGCTGCCTGGAAGGTGCTGTGAAACAACCGCTCCAGATGGCGTACGGATAGACCGACCACCTCGGCCAGGTCGGCGCTCGACAGCGGCTCTTCAATATTCTGTTTCATGACCTCGAGACAGGCTGCCAATTTTTCTGGCAAGGCCGTGTTCTGTGGCTCCGGCGCCTCCGGCAGAACCGGATAACGACTGCGCCGTGCCACACTGCTGGACAGACTGCGGCCATGATCCTGGCGCAGCTGCTCGAACATGGCCTCAAAGGCACTGCCACCGCCGGACCAGGTCAAGCGCTCACGATCCAGCACAAAGGGATGCGCCGGCTCGGGCACGAGATCGAAGGTTTCCCGGAACGCCAGGTGATATCCCCCACCAAGCGCAAAGCGATACCCGCCCAGCAAGCCGGCGCGCGCCAGAATCCATATGCCGGCGTCCACCCCTCCCATCTGGCAGCCACGCCGGGAAAGCTGGCGCAACCAGTCGAGGACATTCCGGTTGTCATAGGACGTTCCCTGGCTTCCAGCGAAGAGGACCAGGCGGTCATACCCCGTGGACTCTCCGGCAAGGGCGCGCCCGGACACTGCGATGCGACTGGCACTCTCGACAGCCTGCCCGCTTCCAGTGACAACCTCCCAACTGTAGAGCCTTTGCTGCGCCACCTCGTTGGCAAGCCGCAGCGCTTCACAACAGACGGAAAAGCTGACCAGGTCGAAACCCGGCATGATAAACAGGCCGTATCGTACTGTACTCATCTCAATCGCTGTTTATTTGTTTGCAGGTCAATATCTTCCATCCCTGCAAAGCTCGCCATCACAGACACTCCTGACAAGCAAAAAAATGGCGGGCGCGAAACCGCCCGCCATGGAAGCTGGAGAAACGAAAACTGTCTCAGGCCGTAGCCTCTGCCGCCTTTGGCTTCCGCCCAGGCGTCCGCGCAGTCTTGCGCATGTCGGTTCTCACATGCTTATCGCTATAACCGTTGAACAGATGACCAATCAGGCCGCGATCCAGGTCCGATGTGCCAAACAGCCAGTCCATGATCGGGAAGGTCAGATTCATGTTCCTTTCCATCATGATCGACTGGTTATGGTGCGCCGTATGGTGGCGACGCAGCGTGTTGACGAGCGGCATATTGCGCACGAAGGCATTCTCTTCCACATGGCAGCAGAAGTGCATGAACTCATAGATCATGTACATGCTGGTCGTGGTGCACATGGTCAGCCAACCGACGTTGGCCGAGAAGATCCAGCCCAGCAGCAGAGCTCCCGGGATCGTCATCAGAATGAAGACCGCCAAGGCATAAGGCGGGAAGAAGGTCACACGCCAGTCTCGAGAGCCGTCGAAACGCATCTCTTCATCGGTGAAGAACTGGTGATGCATCAGGGTGTGGCGTGTGTAGACCGCTCGCAACAACTTGTTCTTCTGTGGACGGTGCATGATGTGGCGGTGCAGGAACCACTCGAAGAAGTTACAGAACAGGAAGACGGCCGGAACAATCAGCCATTCCCACCACAGAACGTTCTGTATATTGGAGATGTAGATAACCATGGCCGCGATGCCGATGCCGTAGATGACGGCAACATGCAGCGGGCCATTGTACCAACTTGCAATACGGCTGCGGTATTCCTCGCGGAAACGCGCCTGGCGTTCTGGCATCATGACGTGAATCTCCTTCGTTTCCGTTTGATCTTAAGCGTAATATATCACAGATAGATCAGCTGCCAAACCATAGAATCCCGCCCTCTTCCGCAACGCATGAGCGGAAAGTCAGGCTTGTTGCAGCAGGTTAAACAGATAGGCCCCAGATATTCGGGGTCCTGGACGAGGCATAGCCGGACACAAAAGGTCGGCTACGCCCACTGGCCGGTTCATAGACAGAGCGCTCGACCAGACCGATGTTCGCTCCATAGAGGTGGATCGAGATGGAAACGCGATCATCAAAGGAATTGATGACTTCATGTATGTCGCCGGCCTCCGGCGACACATAAGCTATATCCCCAGGATTGAGCACTTCATGCCGTGTCGGGACCAGGCCCGGTTCTTGTTCGGAAACCTCGTAACCTTGAGAGATTTCCGAGCCGCGCAGCATTCCGATCAGGCCCCAGGTACCATGGTTGTGGACCGGCGTTTTCTGACCCGGCCCCCAGACAAAGGAAATCAGGCTGAAGCGTTCCAGCGGATCACAGTGCAAAAGGTACTGTTGGTAATGCTCTGGGTGAGCGGCGGCGAATTCCTCGGGCAACCAATCATCGCTTGAGATCAGGTCCACCAGCTGGCTTCGACAGAAATTCACGAAGGCTTCGGAGTCCGTGTCGCCCTCCGCATTCGCCCGGTTTGTCAGAGCCTTTATGAAGGTGCGTAGCCGCGCCACGCCGCCAGTATCCGTCATGCCGCGTCGCTCTTTTCTTTCTGCTGCAGCGCAAATATGGAGGTATAGCCTCCGCTCCAGTCCGGCGGGATCAGATGCGGCCGCCCATCATGATGGGCCCACTTGGCCGGTTTGCCCCGCACACACTGCTGATAATACTTGGTCTTCAGTGGATTGTAAGTGTAGGGCATGGCATCGGCCGCAGACAAGACATTGAGCAGCAGGGGCCGGCCTGCATCCGAACGGTTCGGTTCCGAGCCATGGACCGCGCGGTAATTATGGAGGGTCAGTGAGCCGGCAGGACCGCAAAGATACTCCGCCTTGTCGGTCGCCACACGCTTCAGGTCCTCTTCAGCGATATGACCGCTCCAGTCCCCTTCGCTGTCGTAGTGATCGAATATCTCCGTTTCATGGCTACCGGGCACCACGCCCAATGGGCCCTGATCCATTCCGCAGTCATAAAGATAGGTCCCCACCGTCAATACGGCCGGGTTCGTGTGCGGAAAGAAAGGTGCATCCTGATGCCACTTCACTTCAGTGCCACCCTTGGCCCACTTGAAGTTCAGCTTTGACTGATGGAACTTCACATCCGGGCCCAGCAAGTCGGCAAGAAGGTCTCCCAGCCTGGACTCCACAACGTAATTCCAGAAGGTCACGTCCTCGTCGTTCGGGCTTGAGACCCGTCGCAGACGAGGAGAGTCCGCCGTGTGGCCAGGCTCAAGATCAAAAACGGAGTCGGACTGCGTTACGGAGCGGCTGCGCTCGACCAGACCGTCGACGGATGCCCGAAGGCGCTCCAGCCATTCATCCTCCAGAAACTTCTCGACCAGGAGGTAGCCATTCTCAAAGTAGGATTCCCTCTGCTTCTGAGTCAGAATTCGGGGCGGATGGGACAAGATATCCTCGGGTGTCATGGCATTTCCTCTCCTGCCGGAACCTCTTGTCCGGCTGTTTGCTGCCGCACTGAGGCGGCTATTCGGCCACCAGGCCGCTATTCTGCCAGCAGGTTATCGATATCCTGGCTGGTCATCTCCCAATCGTTATTGAAATTTGCGACGGCTTTGCGCATGAAGCTGTCGTAGTGCTCAAGTGCCTTGCAATCATCCTGGAAATGATCCGCAAGAATGGCCAGGGCCAGCTGCGCTGGCGCCTCACCCTCATAGGTCCACTCAAAGCCCTCTTCCGAGAGTGTCTTCAAGTCAAACCGAGGATCCAGCGGATTGCCGTCCACGGTCACCTGGGGGCCATCCATCGTACGCTGTCCAAGGTAAGTCTTCACACCTCAGCTCCTTTCATATTCGACTGATATATCATATTTCGTGACACCCTTCCACCGCTCGCCAGGTTCCCCTTTAGTTCGAGTGACGACAGGTCAGTTGAAGATGATGTCCGGCAGCCACAGCACCGTTTGCGGGAATGCCATGACGATGCCGAGGGTGATGGCCTGCAAGGCAAGGAATGGCACCACCCCCCGATACATGTCGGTCAACTTCAATTCCGGTGGCGCAATGCCACGCAGATAGAAGATGGCGGGGGCCATGGGCGGTGTCAGGTATCCTGTCTGGATGACAATAAGGAACAGAATACAAAACCAGACCGGATCGAACCCCATCTGCACGACAACCGGTGTAAAGATCGGAATGAAGATCAGGAGGATCGAGATCCACTCCAGGAAGAACCCCAGGATAAAGGCCATCAGCAGGATGAAGAGCAGCAGCAGCCAGGGGCTGAGGTTCATTCCCAGCAGGAACTCCGAGATCATGCTGCCGCCACCCATGGAGAAGAAGACACCGGTAAAGACCGTGCCGGCCAACAGGATCAGCATGATCATGCAGGTGACGCGCAGGGTCTTCATGATGGCTTCCCAGAACAGGGGAAGCGTCAGCGAGCCATAGCTCATGGCCAGGATGACAGCCCCTGCACTACCAATTGCGGCGGCCTCAGTCGGAGAGGCAACCCCGGCAAGGATCGAACCGAGCACGGCGATAATCAGCATAAGGGGCGGCAAAAGCGCCTTGGCCGAAATCACGAGCTTCTGTCCCAGGGGAACATCCGCCTCATCGACGGGGCGTGGTCCGGCTTCCGGGCGCAAGGTGCAGAGCCCGATGGTATAGATTATGTAGAGCAGTGCCATGATCAGGCCGGGAATCATGGAACCGGCAAAAAGCCACCCGATCGACACGTCGGCCAGCGGCCCCATGACGATGAGGACGACCGATGGCGGAATGATCGTCCCCAACGAGCCACCGGAACAGATTGAACCGGCAATCAAGCCCTTGTCATAGTTGTACTTCATCATCGCCGGTATGGCGAGCAGCCCAACCACCGTCTCCGTGGCCCCTACAACACCCGTTGATGCCGCAAAGATGATGCACATGATGATGGTGCCGACAGCCAATCCACCCGGCAACCGGCGGACCCAGAGCTGTATGGCGTCGAACAGGCGCTCGGCGATGCCAGAGCGTTCCAGCAGCGAGCCCATGAAGACGAAAAGCGGTACGGCGGCCAGGATGTAATTGCTGGCCAGGCTCTCAACACGCCCGACAAACTGCCAGATCAGGGCATCCCCATATACGAAGATGCCAAAGATGAGACCAACGCCGAAAAGGGCAAATGCGATATGAAGACCAAGAAAAATCAGTGCCAGAAGCACCACGAACATGAGGATAGCTGCGAGTTCCATCACTCGGCCTCCTCAAGGCTGGCCGACTGACCCACAAGGACCGACAGACACTTCAGGCTTTCGGCCAACAACTGGATGGCCAGAAGGATAAATCCAATCATCATGCAGAGGCGAAACGGCCAGATCACCGGGTTCCATGCGGATTGGCCGGAAGTCTCACCAAACATCAAGGCTTCCTCGTAGTACATGAAAAGCCCCCAGGAGAGCCAAATGGTGAAGGGCAGCATGATGACCGCATAACTCAGGAAATCGATTGCCGCCTTGGTTCTCGGCCCCCGGAAGGCATAGATGAGATCGATGCGGATATGCGCCTTTTCCTTCAGGGTGTACGCCATGCCAAGCAGGAAGTGCGCCCCCATGCCCATGTAACCCAACTCGTAGGCCCATATGGTCGGTGCCCCGAACATGTAACGGGCGAAGACTTCGTAGCAGGTTGTCACTATAAGCGGGATGATGATGAGAGCGGCAATGATGCCGCTGCTATGGGTGATCTTCTCGAGAAAACGCACGACAATAAGCATTCAGGCCTTCCCCGTCCCGCCATGCACTCGAGGAGAGCGCATCTAGAGCGGTTCCGTTCGCTGCAGGAAGCAGCACTATGGTCTGAAAAGAAATATCTGAACAGTTCTTCGGACGGAGCTCGCTGGAACTCCGCCCGAAGGTATTCTGATCAGGGTTTATTCGGCGTCTAGGCCGATGGACCGTGTTTCAGGTGAAAGGCGGCGATAGGTCTCCGCATCGGCCCACAGTTTTTCGAATTCGCGCTGGGAGTCCCAGGCACGCTTGAACCATTCGTTCTCGGCTGACTGTTCATTGGCCCACTCGATACCGATCTCACGCGCCTTGACCTGGACTTCCGTGTCGAGCTCAACGATCTCGAGGCCTTCTTCTTCGAAGAACCTCATGGCTTCGGCACTTTCGTGGCCAACCCTCATCCAGGATTTCAGGGTTGTCAGCTCTGCTGCCGTTTCGATCAACTCTCGATCACGCTCGCTTAGGCTGTCCCAGACTTCCTGGTTGACCTGCAGCTCGAAGGGCGCAACCGGCTGATGCACGCCGGGCACGATGATGTAGTCGGTCACCTCGTAGAACTTGGGATAGGTATCCTCCCAAGGTGTGCCCCACTCGGTCGCATCAATCACACCGCGTTCCAGCATGGGATAGATCTCATCGCCGGCCGTGGTCACGGGCGAGGCACCGAGTTCCTTGGACATGTCGATCCAGGCACCCGCCGTGCGCATCTTCAAGCCGTCCAGATCCTCGAGGGTCTGGACCTTCTTCCTTGAGTTCAGGAAGATCTCGGCGGTTCGGGAGAACAACGGCATGCCAACCACACCGAATTCTTCCTGTCGCCACTCTTTCCAGAGCTCGACACCACCACCCTCGTAGAGCCAGTGCATCATGCGCTCGTCGTCCATGGTACCGGCGAAGCCACCGAAGACAACAGCCGTGGTATCACGGCCCCAATCGTAGCCTGGCCATGTATGCCCCATGTCAGCGATGCCGCGGCGCACGGAATCCGTCACCTTCAGGGGTTCGCCGATGGCACCTCCCTGGAAAACCTCAACCTTCATGCGGCCATCACTGAGCAGTTCAAGGCGATCCGCGAAGGCCTGCGCCCCAATATCCATGAGTGGGCCGCCACCCCAGCCCGTTGCCATACGCCATTCATAGGTCTCTTGCGCATGCGCGCTGCCTGCCATGGCGGCGACGGCGAAGGTCGCGGCAAGCGTTGTTGTCTTCACAATAGAATTCATTGAACTGAGTCCTCCCTTTCCCTTTTCAGTGTTATGCTGTCTGATAATTCTGATGCAGACAGATTAGATATTACTGATATATCTATTAGGGAGGTACGCTATTGCAGCTTCCATTGGCCGTCAAGTCACTCAGCCAAAGCTTTTTTGATAAGACCCGAGTTTCACTCTACCGGCGCCAATAAAGATATATTTAATATGTTTCTTTTTTGAGCGCATCAATATACACGCAGACGTAGCGCCAAGTATTATTTGGGCCACTTGCCCTCAAAACGAGTTTTCAGGAAGCCTCAATAGCGTGTGGGCGCATCCAGGCTGGCGCGCGTAAAGTCTTCGATATAGTTCATGAGGTCATCGCTCGCCTGCATGGCTTCCTGGGAATTTCCCTGGGAAATAGCCAATGCAAGGGATGCGTGGAGACGCGCACAGAGAGGAAGGTCCAGAACCTCTTTATAATGAGAATACCAGAAGCGCCGGGAGAGACTTTGGATCAGCCCGATTGCATTGGTGATGTACTCATTGCGCGCTGCTTCGCAGAGAAGGTGATTCAACCGGCGATCCAAACGCATGAAGGTGATGTCGTCGTCGTCCTCGGCCGCCTTCTTCATGCCGTCAGCGAGCTGCTTGAACTCTTGACGCTCGCTGCTGTTGGCCCGCCGGGCGCTGCAGCCAGCCATCAGGCGTTCCAGTTCCCGACGCACCTCCAGCAACTTGAGCTGTCTTGTGACATTGATCTCGGAGACAAGGATTCCACGCCGTGGCAATATGACGATCAAGCCTTCACGCGAAAGCCGCTGCAGAGCTTCACGAATAGGCGTTCGACCGATGCCCAATTGCTTCGCAAGCTGCGCTTCGGAGAGAACCGCACCAGGCGCCAGTTGGAGAGTTACGATCAACTCCTCCAGGCGCTTGTAAGCTTTTTCGGTCAGGCTCTTACCCTGCTCACTTACAGTGGCTTCGTCTGGTCCGAGTGCCTCTCTCTCCTCACTCAAGCTCACCTCGTCGCGCTCCTCCAGATTCCGAGCCAATCACAACTATGGGCTCAAACTTTCCAGCAAGATTCAATTCAATACTAATGCTGCTTGCGCTTTTCAACCATAGTGAGAAAAGATTCGTATTCGGCTTCGTTTATGCTGTAGGAGTGATCATCATCCGGAAAGCTGCCCGATTTGACCTCATCCACATACTTCTGCAAGCCGTCGACCGCCACTTCCGTCAGGTTCGCGTAGCGTTTCGTGAACTTGGGCTTGAAGTCGGTAAAGACGCCCAGCAGATCGTAGGATAGCAGAATCTGTCCGTCCGTCCCTGCGCCAGCACCGATCCCAATGGTTGGGATTTCCAGCTGTTCCGAGATCACCTTGGCAATGGTGGCGGGGACCGCTTCGAATTCCAGCATGAAACATCCGGCATCCTGGATGGCGAGCGCGTCCTCCAGAATCTTCATGGCGGCCTCGGCTGTTCTGCCCTGGATCTTGAAGCCACCGAACATGGCGATGGTGTGAGGGGTCAGGCCAATGTGCGAGGCCGTGGGAATCCCGGAATCGACCAGAGCCTTGAGGATATGCGCCTGGCTCTTGCCGCCCTGCGGCTTGACGGCATCGCAGTCAGCTTCCTGCATGAAACGGGTCGCATTCACCAGGGCGCGATCCACCGTATTGTAGCTCTGATAGGGCATGCATCCGAGCACGAATGTGTTGGGTGCGCCTCGGCGTACGGCCAGGGAATGCATGACCATCATGTCCATGCTGGCCGGAATGGTACTGGCATGGCCATGCGCCACCATGGCAAGGCTGTCACCGACGACACAGACATCGACCCCGGCCATTTCCGCCCAGCGGGCCGAGGTGTAATCCGGCACCGATGTATAGACCATCTTCTCGCCGGTCTTCTTGGCTTCCCGGATCTCAGTGATGCTGCGTTTCTTGTTTTCTGTCGCCACAACAGGCCTCCTCGTGAATCATTAATTGCTGATAGACGCTTGATATATTAGTAACATGCTTAAAGGCTGACCTTAAAAGGGTCAAGCAATCGCTGTTGTTGAAGCGATATCCATAGAGGCCGCGCGCGGCTGCCACGCAACGCAACATAACGAGTCCGCACTATGAATGAACTCGACATCCTGGCATGGATTTCCACCGCGATCGCAATCCTGCTGGCCTCCCTGCTTGGATTGAACCTTGCCTATTCAGGCCGCCGCATGAACCGACCGCCCTTACTCATGAAGCCTGTTGGCGACCTGGCGGTGCTGGGACTGGCCTTGCCGGGCCTCGTCACACTCTTTCTTGTTGTTTACTTGATTGTCACTTCAAGCAATTGGCCGGCCCTGGCCATCGCGACAGGGCTTGCGATCCTAGCTGCACCCCCGCTCCATCAACACCTGGGCGCGTTTTTGCGCAATAACCTGATTGGCGCCGCCTTGCTGAGCATGCTCTGTCTAGTTTCAACCCTGTGTCTCGCAACAGTGCGCTGGAGCCTCTAGCCGATACCGCCTTACTGACCAGACCCTTCCCGTGCTGAGATGGATGACAGAAGCCGATTAAGGCAGATCTCAAGCACGTGCAGCCTCTCCGGTCTAACCGGAGAGGCTGTGCTCTTCGTTCTTCTGTGCGCAGGTCACAGCCACCTCTGACACGCCACGGAACAATCTATATGGCATCACTTCATAGCAAAGCTTGAATCTTCATCTTAACTCTTTGCTAATAGAGTGATTGTCCGTCTGACAGGAGCTGTGTCGTTGCCTCAGAACCAAGCTAAGACTCATGCCGGGACCGCCTTCATTGAAGGGCGCTACCTGCCGATCGCAGAGGCCGCCATCCCGATCGAGGACTGGGGTTTCCTGCATTCCGATGCCACCTATGACGTCGTGCATCTCTGGAACGGCCACTTCTTCCGGCTGGAAGAGCACCTGACACGGTTCCAGGAAAGCATGAAGGGCCTGCGTCTGAACTGCCCCTACAGCCGGGAGCAGATTGGTGACATCCTGAAGGAATGCGTGCAGCGCAGCGGTCTGAAGGATGCCTATGTTGAGATGATCTGCACGCGCGGGCAACCCGCCCCTGGATCGCGGGACCTGAGAACCTGTCGCAATCGGTTCTATGCCTTTGCGGTGCCCTTCATCTGGCTGGCCAATGAAGAACAGCGGTCCCGTGGACTGCACCTGTCCATCAGCGAGACCGAACGAATCAGCCCCAAAGCCGTCAATCCGGTCATCAAGAATTACCATTGGCTTGATTTCGTCCGCGGCCTTTTCGATGCCTATGACAGAGGCGCGGAAACCGCCGTTCTGGTCGACGGATCCGGGAACGTCATCGAAGGTCCGGGATTCAATATCTTTGCCGTGCATGGCAACCGCCTGACGACGCCGGCCAGCGGTATGCTGGAAGGCATCACGCGCCGTACCGTCCTTGAACTGGCCGCAGAAAGCGGCCTGGAGATCTCCGAAACCGCCCTGCCGACCGACAGGCTCCGTCAGGCGGATGAGGCCTTCATCAGCAGCACGGCCGGCGGAATCATGCCCATTGGAACAGTCGATACCAGACCGGTTGGCCAACAGGTCCCTGGACGGATCACGCAGAACCTGATGAATGCCTACTGGGCCCTGCATGATGATCCAAACTTTGCCACCCCCGCCTATGACTAGGGCCTACCAGGGAACCCTGGTTCCGCGATAATCCAGGAAACCGCCAGTCTCCGCCACCGTCAGCCCGTCGATCACCTGCAGCAGGTCGGCCGCAGCCTCTTCGGGTGAACGGACATTGAGGCCTTGTTTCGAGAATGGCTTCGTCAAAGGCGTATCGACAGTGCCCGGATGCAAGGCAACACAAATCCCCTCAGGCCACTTGCGTGACAATTCGATCGCGGTCGTTCGGACAAGCTGGTTAAGCGCCGCCTTCGAAGCACGATAGGCATACCAGCCGCCATATCCATTGTCCCCGATACTGCCGACCCGCGCAGAGAGTGTCGCGAAGACAGCCTTGCCCCCCAGCGGCATCAGCGGAAGCAGATGTTTCATGAGGAGCATTGGCCCCAATGCATTGACCTGAAAGGAATACTGGAGATGTTCCGGATCGATGTGACGCCAACTGCGCTCCGGACGATAGGTTTCGCTGTGCAGGAATCCCGTGGCATCGATGACAAGGCGTAGTGGCAAGGCACTGTCCAACACCTGCTCTGCCAAGACGCGAACAGAGGCTTCATCCACGATATCCACCGCCAGTGGACCGCTGCGCGATGCCTCCAGAACGCCTTCCAGTCGCCCTGAGGCCCGAAGACCCGAAGCCAAGGCTTTGCCAATTCCCCCTGAAGCCCCGACCACCAGGGCCAGGCCACCATCGGGAAAGGACGTCAGATGATTTGCCATACAGGATTTCCTCTTCTCATCATAAGAGGAACTGTAGACCAAGCGATAAAAGACAATGGCAGGCACCAACCAGAAGCTGGCAACCGGTCAGGCCTCAAGTCCCGATCGCCGCAAGGCCTCGAGCGCCTGCAATCGGGCTGGGCGGTCTAGCAGGGGGTCGACGGTGACCTTAGCCCTCTTCAACCATCCCAGGGCACTTGAGGCCAGGTCGTGCTGACGCGCCCCTTCCCTGCAAAGCCGGTGGTACCAGTCATAGGGCTGTAATCCATCAAGAACCTGAATCGGCAGGTAGGTAACGACCGACTGCACCCTGTCATCAGCGAAGGACAACACCTCAAAGGCATTGTCCCGGTCATAGCCCTTGCCAGCTGCCTCCGCACGATCGAGTGCGGGCAGGTCGCCTTCCTCCAGACGAAACAGGACACCCTGCGCATTCGCCTGCTTCTGCGGGACGAGGCCTGCCTTTCCCGATCCATCCAGGGCCGGCTTCACGAAATCCACACTCCAACCCTGCACCTCCGCGCGCCCAACAGGTTGTGCCGAGGGGCAACGCGCCTGAAGGCGCGCGGTCAGCATGTTGGAGCCATAGGCAAAGTAGAGAAAACTCATAGCCTACAGAGTACGCAAAATCCGCGCCGGGTCACGGGTGGCCCACGGCTCTCCGGCGGCATGGAAGGTCAGCAGGCGCTCTTCTGGGGCGTCCGTTCAACCGCCAGGCCAAACCAGGGACGCAGCCGTGTTCCGAGCCAATTGCCCGCCAGTGCTGCCACGATCCAGACCCAGCCGTGCAGGCTGCCCGAGGCAATGCCACTGAAATAGGCGCCGATGTTGCAGCCAAACGCCAGGCGGGCACCGTAGCCCAGAAGCAGGCCGCCGATAATGGCCGCCACCACGGACCGCGCCGGCAGATTCCAGACTGGCGCGAACTTGCCCGCCAGGCCTGCGGCCAGGAATGCGCCAATGATGACACCGAAGTTCATCACGCTGGTGATGTCGGCAAAGACCGACTGATCCAGTGCGGCGGCCCTGCCAGGCCTCGACCAGTACCCCCAGGCAGCCACGTCCACACCGCTCGCACCCAAGGTCTTGCTGCCCCAGAGCGCAAAGGCAGAGGTGATGCCCCAGGGCCGTCCGGCCAGCGCCAGAGTCATGAAATTCAGGATTGCCAGGGCAACGGCACCCCAGACAAGCGGCCAGGGCCCACGCAGGAATCGCTGCCAGCCCTGCGTCTGGGCCTCTGCACCTTCAAGCAATTTGCCGTGGCGCCGCTTTTCGAGCCAAATCGTGCCCAGATAAACGGCCGCAAAGACCGCCAGGTTGCCGAGCAGGGCCGGAAACCAGCCGAAACTGCCGACCAGCGAAACCGGCTGGAAGGCAGGTTGTTCCTGCCACCATGGCAGATGATAGGCGCCCAGGACGGAGCCGGCGATGAAGCCGAACAGGGTTATGACCATGCGGGTGCTGCCTCCACCAACTGTGAAGAGCGTCCCGGAAGCGCAGCCACCGCCAAGCTGCATGCCCAGCCCGAAGAGAAAGGCCCCGATCACGACGGAAACCCCGACCGGGGCCACGAAGCCCGACACCTCGCGACCGAAAAGTTCACCGGAAGCCAGCGCGGGAAAGAACAGGGCACAGGCCAGCGCCAGCATGATCATCTGTGCCCGCAGGCCCGCCCCACGGCGATCCGAGAAGAAAACCCGGAAGGCCGAAGTGAATCCGAAGAGAGCATGATACAGCACCAGGCCCAGGGCTCCCCCGACAATGAACAGCCAGGCCTGACGTCCATCGATCACTTCGTTGAGAAAGATCGCCCCCAGAAGCAGCAGGGCCAGCCCCGAGGTGACGATGCGCAGGTCCGCGGCACGCAACGGCGCCGCAAAGCTTCGCTTGGTGTCCAGAGTGATGTTGCTCATCGCAAATGCTCTTATAAAACTGTGAAATATTAGATTAATACCATAATTGCGCAGTTAATTATGGTGATCAAGATATTTCACGTATATAAGACGCAGTATATGCAGTTCTCTGTCATGCAGATCACGCAAAGGCAGGGTATTATCCTTTCAAAAGATGACCTTGAAAGGAGTAAATCAATTCATTATTAATACACTATAACAGTGTTATTTTGTTGAGTGAGGCAGTTCGACAGGCTGACCATGCGGCGTGCTCAGATAGGCTTCCTCCCACGCGCGGCGGCGCTGCCGAAGCGAGTCGGCTTCCGCCAGACCCTTCGCCTGAAGCAGTTCTTCCAGGGCCGCAAGCCAGCAGTCATAATAGCGTGCCCCTGTTGTATCCGGGCCATTGCTGGCCTCGTCCTTGGCTATGGCACGCCCAAGAGCATCGCTCCACTCAGCCCGAGAAAACCGCCCCGCCTCCTGAAGACTGACCGCCAAAGCAAAAACCTGAGCCTGCCAGGGATAATCAAAGGCCGGAGCCTCCCCCTGCCCCTGCTGATATGGAGGTTCTCTATCGCGCATTGAGGTGAGGCTCCCAAAGGTCGATATGAACGGAATCCCTTGGCGAGGCCTGATCTCCCCACAGATCGCGGGCCGAAAAGCGAACTGTGTAGAGATGCTGTGGCTGTTCGCCCTCCCCCATCGCGTGGGCGTCTGCGAAGACATGAGCCCCGTGATACAGGACCACTTCACCCCACTTGTCGCGGGCATAGCGTGGCAGGCGGGTGTGACCGGCAGGGTGAATGTTCCGGGTACGCACCGAATCGCCCACCGAGAAACGCGGAGTGGACGGAGCCTCACGCGCGGTAGGTCCGCCCCGGGCCAGGATTTCCCGGACCCGGTCAGCCGTGACGGGCGGTTTGGATGGCTCTGCATCTGGACTCGGCCGTCCCTGTCGGAGCTCTTCTCGGGACAAGAGGCCGTTTTCCACAGTCAGATCAACCAACGCAGCAATCCAGCGCTCGTAGTAGGACATGGAAAGATAGGATTCCGGCGGCAATGCCTCCCGCGCATAACGCGAGCGGTCCAGATTCCAGCGCCGCCATCCGGCCAGTGCCAGGGTCATGGCCAGGGCCCTGGCCTCCCAATCTTCATGGAAGACCGGCTCGTTCTCCTCAATGGGGATGGGGCCGAAGCCATGCATCCCGCCCATGTCGTGGACACCGTTCATTGGCCTGCCCTCCCCGGTTCTACCGCTCTGGAGACACCGATCATGGAATCACGCGTCACCAGTTGGGCCAGCCCTTCTTCCGTCAGGCCGTCACTGCCCTCCGGACGCTCGGGCAGCACCAGGTAGCGCATCTCCGAGGTGCTGTCCCAGACGCGCACCTCGATGTCATCGGAAAGCTCCAGCCCGAATTCCCTGAGGACTGCACGCGGTTCACGCACCACCCGCGCCCGATAAGCCGAGGACTTGTACCAGGCAGGCGGCAAACCCAGGACGGCCCATGGGTAGCAGGAACAGAGCGTACAAACGACCACGTTATGGACTTCGGGTGTGTTCTCCACGACCTTGAGATGCTCACCCTGGCGACCGCTGTAGCCCAGTTCCCCAATGGCGGCCGTGCCGTCGGCGAGCAGGCGCTGGCGATACTCCGGGTCGCTCCAGGCGCGCGCCACCACGCGTGCCCCGTTCATGGGTCCGACCTCCTCGCTATAGACCTGGATATAGGTCTCCAGCGCGGCCGGATCGACCAGTCCCTTCTCGACCAGGAGGGATTCCAGTGTCTTCACGCGCAGTTCAGGATCGGATGGCAGAAGACTATGCGGATGGTCGTGTGAATGGTTGTCGCCTGTCATGGAGTCCTCCTTTGCGCCCATTCTAGCCGGCAAAAGCTGATCATTTCAAAAGCTTTGCTGACACAGGCAGTGAGGACAGCGCTCTCTTCGAACGGCAAGCTTGTCCTGCCCGGCAGATTGCCTATTTGATGATGCACAGCCACCCTTCCGAGCGACACGCCACAAGATCAATAACAATCATCACAGGAGAGAGCCTTGGATATCTTCGAAGCCATTGAACAGGACCACCAGGAAATCCGGCGCCTGATACACCGGCTAAGGGGCCTGGAGGAGGATGACCGTGCAAACCAGGACAAGGTCTTCGAGGAACTCAAGGCCCTGCTGCTGCATCACCATGAAGCTGAGGAGCGAACCTTCTTTCACGCGCTTCTGGATGACGAGAAAGTCCGGCATGAAGGTATGCACGCCCTGCAGGAACATGGCGAACACAAGAAAGTCCTGGAGCAGATGGAGGACATGCGCCCAGGCAGTGATAACTGGTGGAAGCGCTTCGCCGAACTGGAACACGATATCCTGCACCATCTTGAAGAGGAGGAAGAGGATATCTTCCCCCTTGCGCGCAAGGTCTTCTCGAAACAGGAAGCCGATGACCTTGGAACCCGCATAGGCCAGGTCAAGGGTGGACTGAATGCCTCCAGCTGAATGACACCCTCTGCCCACCAAGAACGAGACAATGTCCAGTCCTGGCTGGATCGCGTTCTCAAGTCACGCCATTCGCCTCTTGCCATGGGGGGGCTTTCCTTTCTGGAAAGTACGGTCCTGGCCGTACCGCTGGAACTGGTCCTGATCCCCTATCTGCTCGCCAACCGACACCGCCTCTGGTGGATTGCCACACTGGTGACCCTGGGATGTCTGTTGGGGGCGTTCTGCGGCTATCTGGCCGGCATGGTGGCCTATAACACCCTGGGCACCTGGATGATCGAGCAGTTCGGCTGGCAGCAGCTGGCCCAGGATTTTGAACGCGAAATCCGCCAGAACGGCTTCCTGGCGGTCCTGCTGGTTGGAATCACGCCCGTGCCTTTCCAGATTGCCATGTTGACGGCGGGAGCCAGCGGCTACTCCCTGCCACTGTTCCTCCTCGCCGCAGGTATCTCACGGGGCATACGCTACTTCGGCCTGGCCCTTCTTGTTTTTCTTTTTGGCGAAAGGGTCGAAGAGCTTCTGAAGAAATGGCGCATACGCAAGCGGACCGTCATCGCCCTCATGCTTCTGCTCGCACTTGGCCTGACCATCGTTTTCGCGCTTATCCCATGACTGGACAAACAGTCTGTCGTTTGATTTGGAACTTCTGTATGTCAGGAAAGCTTGGCAGCATGACACCACCCTGGATCAACAGGATCGAATCCCTTTGGGCTATATCTCTTCCCCTGAGCCCGGATCAGGCGTTCCGGATCAGGCGTTACGGAATGCATCATGACATCGGACCGTGACCGCCATGCCGACTGAAAGACGCCTGGGACCCGTTCTCTATTTCCGGGGTGCAGACAATGCCGAATGGCATGTCAGGGCACTGATCGGGCTGGAGGAGGGTGTCGACCCACCTGCGGCGGGAACCGATCTGCAGGAAGCTCAGGCGTTGCGGCTGGAGTCCCGACTCGGGGTCACCATCTGGGCCTATGACCTGGCATTCCCGCGTGCTGTTGCCGATCACGATGCAGCCTATCGAATAGGAAATGCATCCTGGATCGTGGCCGTACCGGGCCGAGACAGGGGCCTGCACATCGCGTTCACCGCCTGCAACGGATCGGAAGCCGGCGACCTGGATCACCCAGTGGCGGGCCGCAACCATCTTTGGGACCGATTGCAGGATGCCCATCGCGTCACATCCTTTCATCTTCTGCTGCAGGGTGGCGACCAACTCTATGCAGATCCTGTCTGGAACAAGGTGCCGGAACTTTCCAGGCGCATTAAGAATCAGAAGCCGGACACCCTGGGGCCTCAGGTCACGCAGGAAACCGTTTCCGCCATCCAGGACTACTATTTCGACCGCTATCTCCGGCTCTGGTCCCAGAAGGAGCTGACCCCCTTGCTGGCCAGCATCCCCTCGCTGATGATGTGGGACGACCACGACATCTTTGATGGCTGGGGCTCGCACCCCCCGGAATGGCAGGCCAGCGAACCCTACAAGAGCGTCTTCGAAGGTGCGCGCCGTGCTTTCCGCGTCTTCCAGCTCGGGTTGCCTCCCGAAGGCGAGTCCGATAGCCCGAACAATGGCTTCTTCAGCCGAAGCCTGTCCCATTTCGGATGGGTCTACCGGGTTGGGGACACAGGCTTCCTGGCGCCTGATTTGCGCAGCGCACGCACAAAACAGCAGGTCATGTCACCGGCCGCCTGGCAGGGGTTCGAAGCGGCCCTGGATCATCTCGACGGCTGCCGCAACCTTGTCTTGCTCTCCAGTGTTCCGCTCATCAACCTTGACCTGAGCGCCCTCGAGCGCCTGATGGTCTGGATACCACAGCAACAGGACTACCAGGACGACCTGCGCGACCAGTGGCAATCCTTCGCCCACCGAAGGGAATGGACGCGCATGATGAGCCAGCTTTTCCTCTATGCGAAACGCAATGACGCGCGCATCCTGGTGACCTCGGGGGAAATCCACCTTGGCGCCTTCGGACGGGCCAGCAATGGGCAGCAACTGATCCACCAGCTGATCTCGTCCGGTATCGTGCACCCGCCGCCGCCACAGGCCTTCGCCAAAGCACTCTCTCTGCTCAGCCGTATCTGCAAGCCGTCCACGCGGGGGATACGAACCCACATGCAGGCCATCCCGGGCTTCGGCCGGCGCTATCTGGCGGAACGGAACTGGCTGGAATTGGACCTTCCCTCTCAGGCAGGGCCACGAGCACGCTGGCACGCCGAGGACTCGGGCATCAGCGCCTGGGTGGAGTTGAAGTAGCGGCGTCTCAATTCCGGTCTACGGAAAAGAAGCGCTCCAGCCTCTCGAAGAACAGGTCGGTCACGATCGCCAGTAGCGCAACCAGAATGGCCCCCTGCAGGACATAGGCGACATTCTGGCTGACAAGACCGGAGATGATTGGTGTTCCCAGGCTACGGGCCCCAACCGTGGATGCAATGGTGGCCGTGCCGATATTGACGATGACCGAGACCCGGATTCCGGCGGTGATCACCCGCATGGCAAGCGGCAGCTCGACGCGTGTCAGGATTTCGCGCTTCGACAAGCCCATGCCCCTGGCCGCTTCCAGTGTGGCAGAGGGCACTGTCTCCAGGCCCGCCATGGTGTTCTGCACAATGGGCAGCAAGCCATAGAGAGCCAGGGCCACGAGTGCCGGCTTGAACCCGAAACCGGCCAGAGGCGCCACCACAGCCAGAACAGCCGCTGGGGGAAAGGTTTGCCCGATGGCACTGACAGCCGAAATCACGGGCTTGAATTCCTGGCCGACCGAACGTGTCGCAAAGATGCCGGCACTGACGCCGATGAATACCGAGATCAAGCTGGATGCGGCAACAAGCACAACATGATCGAGCACCAAGTCCGGGAAGCTGTGTCGGTCATAGACCGGATTGTCCAAACCCGGCAGTAGCCATTCGAACAAAGGGGCGGACTGGCCCATGAAAAGCGTCAGCGCAACGAACAGCGCTGCCAACCAGGGCAGCGCACCTGTTCGCGGCAGGCTGGCTGAAAGGCTGCGACTTCCGATCACGGCCGCTCCATGACCTTGCTCAATCCGACCTCACCCGTCAGGCGGCCGTCTCCATCCACCACGGGCAACCAGCCTGTCTTGCGCCAGACCATGTGCGACAGGGCCTCCTTCAGGCTCATCTCTGGCGTGGCATGGCTTTCCTGGCCCAGAGGTCTAAGGCTACGATCAAGGTCATCCTGCCCTCCAGGCGCTTCCGTCAGCAGGCCCTCCACCTGCCCTTCGGGCGAAAGCAGCCACACATGGTCGGCCTGCCCGAACTGGCTGCGGATATTCTCTATCGGCGCACTGCGTGAAATCGAGGCTGCCGGTTCCAGGCGCGTTTCCACCGACTCGCAAGCCAGCATCTTCAGGCCCAGGTCGGACTGACCCACGAAATCGAGCACGAAGTCGTTTGCCGGACTGTTAAGAATTTCTCTTGGGGAGCCGACCTGTACCAGGCGGCCTTCATCCATGATGGCAATGCGCGAGGCCAACTTGAGGGCTTCGTCCATGTCATGAGTCACGAACACGATGGTCTTTCCGGTTTCCTCGTGCACGCGCCGCATTTCTTCCTGCAGGGAATCGCGCGTTATCGGGTCCAGTGCCCCGAAAGGTTCGTCCATCAGCAACACTTCCGGATCCGCGGCCAGGGCCCGCGCGACACCGACGCGCTGCGCCTGTCCTCCGGACAGCTGATGTGGGTACTTGTCCCGAAACTGACCGGGTTCCAGGTGGAACAACGCCAGCAGCGACTCGACCCGCTCGCGCACCCGCTTTGGGGACCATTTCAGCAGGCGAGGCACCACGGCGATGTTCTGCTCGACAGTCCAGTGCGGGAACAGGCCGATGGACTGGATCGCATAGCCGATACGCCGGCGCAATTCCTCGGCCCGGACAGAAGCTATGTCCTGGCCTTCGATACGGATCGTCCCCCCGGAGAGCGGGATCAGGCGATTGATCATCTTCAGCGTCGTCGACTTGCCACTGCCCGATGGTCCGATCAGGACACAGAAGTCGCCCTTGTCGACAGAAAGCGTGACGGAATCGACGACATTCTTTCCATCATAGGTCTTGGTAACCTGGTCGAGCTCGATCATGTGACACCTTTCCGTCGACTGAGCGAAACAAGAAGCTGAAGCAGGCAATCCGCAAGGACAGCCAGTATTATAGTGGGTATTGCGCCCAGCAGTACGAGATCTATTGCATACTGCCCCAGCCCATTGAAAACGAAGGTGCCCAGGCCACCCGCTCCGATCAGCGCGGCCACCACGGCAAGCCCTATCGACTGGACCACAACGATCCTGAGGCCAGACAACAGGACGGGAAGCGCCAGGGGCACCTCGATACGCCACAGAATTTGCTGCGGCGTCATTCCCATACCCTGCGCCGCCTCTATGGCGGCCGTCGGCACCTGGGCGAAGCCCGCATAGGTATTTCGTGCTATGGGCAACAGGGCATAGAGCACCAGGGCGATAATGGCCGGCGTGGACCCGATACCCCGAATGCCCAGGTCCCGGAACAGCGGAACAGCCTCGCCAAGCGCTGAAAGCGGTGCCACCAGCAAACCGAACAGGGCAATGCTGGGCACGGTCTGGAAAACATTCAGCGTGCTGAAAAGACCACTGCGCAGACGCAGCCTGCGCAAGGCCAGCAAGCCCAATGGCACACCGATAACAAGAGCTGGCCCCAGCGCCGAAATCACCAGCATCATGTGCTGGACCAGCGCCCCGGCAAAGGCCTCTTGCCGATTGGCGTATTCCCGCATGATCGACAGCTGGTCCAGCGCGCCGCTGAAAAACAAGAGCATCACGGCCGCGAAGGCAAAAAGCGCAAAGAAGACCTGCATGAAGATGGACCGCGTCATGCGCTGCAGCACATCGATCATCATCAGGCTGAGGCAGAAGATCTGGGCCCAGAAGGCGCTACTGAGTGACACTCGTGCTGCCGGCCCTGCATCCTCAAGGCTGCGTGTGGCAAAATCCCCGGCCGCATAAATGACCAGCAGCAGGAGGCAGAGGCAACAGACCAGCGTGGCATTGCCGTTGAGAACCGGCCGTTTGTACCAACTGACCGCCATTCCGGTCAGACTCACCGTCAGCGCCAGTGCCGCCACCAGCTGGCCGGTCGTCAGGGCCGACCAGAAACGATAGGGGGTCCCGCTCACCAAGCGGTTTTCCGCCAGGTTGGCAAAAGGCAGCAACAGCGTTGCAGCCAGCGCAAGGACCAACAGGGTTACGATGACGCGGTTCGGCTTCATGGAACGCTAGGGAACAGGGCTTCGGTGCACGGGTCCTTCGGGGCACTCAACGCCGGAGCCCTGTTCCGGACATATCGCCCATCAATCCAGGAAATCGTTCTCCTCGAGATAGTCCTGTGCCACCTGCTGCGCATCCAGGCCATCAACGGCAATCTGGGAGTTCAGACCCTGCAGGGTTTCAAGGGTGAGGCTTTCGAACACGGGGTTGAGAAGGTCCGCTATTTCCGGATGTGCATCCAGGACTTCCTGGCGGACGATCGGGGCCGGCTCGTACACGAACTGCACCCCCTTCGTGTCCTCCATCACCACAAGGCCAACTGCAGACAGGGCGCCGTCTGTGCCATAGGCCATGGCCGCATTTGCATCATTCATGCCTTCGGCGGCGGCACGAATCGTGGTCGCCGTATTTCCACCGGACAGCTCCAGGAGCTGGTCCCCATCGAGTTCAAAACCATAGGTTTCCTGGAAAGCCGGCAGCGCATTCGGCGTGGTCACGAACTCGGCCGAGGCCGCCAACTTCACCTCACCGCCTTCGGACACCCAGCGCCCGAAATCCTCCATTGTTGCCAGGCCTTCTGCCTCGGCCACATCACGGCGTACGGCGATGGCCCAGGTGTTGTTGGCCGGGGCCGGCTGAAGCCAGACGATCCCGTTTTCCTCCAGGTCCAGCTCGCTTACCGTTTCATAGGCCTCATCCGCGTTGTTCCAGACATCGCTGTCTTCCATGCCGAAGAAAAAGGCGCCATTACCGGTGTACTCGGGATAGATATCGATTTCGCCGGCGGTAATGGCTTCGCGCACCACATTCGTTGGCCCCAACTGGATACGGTTTTCGACCTCGATGCCCGCATCTTCCAGGAGAACCCGGATCACGTTGCCCAGGAGTTCGCCTTCCGTATCGATCTTGGACGCCACCGTGACACTGTCCTGGGCAGCGGCGGAGGTTGCGACCCCTGCACTCAGGGCCGCGGCGAAAAGGGCTGTCTTGAAGTTCTTGAAAGTCATCCGGATGCTCCCTGTTTTCTTGTCCGGAGAAGGATTTACCGTCTGCGGGCCGCTACGCGATCGACCTGCACAGGTTGATGAAATAGCCGTCAGTGACCTGATTTCCAGTCTAGCCACAGCAAGGCACTCAAACCAGAGCCTTCCTTCAAAAAATGAGGAACAACCCTGCGGCTTCGCTCGGAAAGGCCTTTTCCCACCCTGTATCAGCTGTCATTGGGCCTTTCGGGAAGAACTACAGGAAGCCGCATTCCCTCAGCCTTGTGCGATAGGTCCGGCCCACAGGAACAAGGCGACCATCCGTCAGCCTGAGCAACTGCTGTTGGCCACTGCGCTCAACGCCAGAGAGCGCATCCCTGGCAACCCACCAGGAGCGATGGACACGCTGGCCCAGTCCGTCCAGCTCACGTGCCGCATCCTCCATGCGGCAAAGGATCAATTCGCTGCCTTCACTGCTATGCACAGCCAGATAGTGATCCTGCATCTCCAGGCACAGCAGCTTCCCTCGTAACGGCTTGCTCAAGCGAGCGAAAAACAGCGGAGCCTCCCTGTCACCGATTCGCTGGCCTGCCACAGGCGCCAAGCCAGCCTTATCGTCACTTTCGCGCCGGCTTGCTCGATAGCCCACCACTGAAATCACGGCACACAGCAGAAGCACCTTTCCGTAGAGCTCCAGGAGATTGCTGTCCCGAGCCACGCCGGCAATGGAACTTGCCATGTGAACGACAGCGGTCGCTGGCAGGGAAACCAGGAAACTGCCCCCCAGAGGAACAAGCAGATGACGCCCGGGCAGGCTTTCGGAAAGTCGCGTATCGATTTGCCGGATCGCCAGGTCGCACAGCAGCCAGTTCAGCGAGACGACCGAAAGCCAATAAACCAATCGAGGCAGGACGGCGATAGCGTCGTAGGTGCCAAATGGCCCCAGCAGCCCCAACAGAAGCCCGACGGCAACCGGCGGCCCCAGACGCATCGGCCAGCCCCCCTTCCCTTCACGCTTCGCGAATGAACCTGAGATGCCGTTCACGAATTTCACAAGACTTTCCCGCAGCTTTGCTTGAGCCAAACCCTCAATCCCCGGCATTCCCTGGCGCACAGTACGGCCGCTGCCCATGCGCGCCAATGACCACAGCTGTTTCATCAAAGGACAAGATGAGATGATCGAGTTGCTGCTTGTACCTCATATCCTCTCGGGGTTCCTGGCTCTTGGCGCAGCCGGCGTGGCCGTCGCGGCAAGCAAGGGTGCGCGCCTGCACCGCCGGGCCGGAACAATCTATGTGCTGGCGATGCTGGTCGTATCACTGACGGCCCTCGCATTGGTCTTCATCCACCCCAATGCCTTCCTGTTGGGGATCGGGATATTCAGCTTCTATTTCGTGTTTACCGGTTGGCGGACAGCCAAACAGCGTGACGGAAGAACCCGGCCAATCGATGTTGGCGCGGCGCTACTCATGACCGTAACAGCCCTGGCGATGACAGGTTGGGGCCTCATGGGCATGTCCGAACCGGGGGGAAGCGACCGCGCGATCATCCTGTTGGTGTTCGGCGCCATCGGATTGAGCATGGCCATCACGGACCTGCGCCAATGGCGCAAGGAACCTGTGACCGGCAAGCAGCGCATCGCGCATCATCTGACCCGTATGCTGGGTGGAACGATTGCGACAATCACCGCGGCGGTGGTGGTCAACCTGACCTTCCTGCCCGACCTGGTCGGCTGGTTGGGCCCAACAGCCCTGATCACACCGCTGATCGTCTGGTGGAACATGCGCCTTCTGCGGCCCCGCCACTCAGCAGAGCGAACACTACACGGTCGCGCCTAGCGAATGAGGCTGTCGGCGTACGCGCGCCCCAAGCCGATGGCTTCATAGTGCCGAATCGCATTGTCCAGCTTGGTGAAGACGTCCTCGTAGTCGAGCGCGTTGCCGTCCGGATCGACGTAAGTATAGCCGCCCGTTACATGAAACAGCGTCACCATTTCATCGACCCCCTCGGGAACGACAAGCGTATGCGTCTCTCCCGGAGGCTCGAATGCGTAATCCCCCTCACGGGCAACCCAATCGTGCTCCAGATAGTGCCACTCACCCCGCAAGGTGAAAGCGTGCACCGGTCCCGTGTGTCGATGACGGGACAGGATGCCGGACTGGCGCACACGCAGCAGGTTCACATAATAGCCTTGGCTCACCGACAGGACGAGAGGACGGAACCAGACGCCATCGGCCTGCGGAACCCAGGCCTCGTCGTTGCCATCCAACTCGAGTGCCCCCTGCACGAAGATGTCCGGCAGCATCGAGGTGGGCTGGGGCCGCTGATAGGCAATCTTGCTGCTGTCTCGCTTGTCGGTGCTTGTCGTCATCTCTTCATTTCCCGTCAACTCGGCTTCTGTGGCAGGACGACGACTGTGCAGAGGCACAGTCCTTTCCACAACCTTGGTTACAAGTATGCCACGGCCCCTGGCGCCAAGCTATTGCTGTACGCTTCAAGAGATTAAAACAATCAATGGCTTCGCAGAATCAACGCCTCTTAGGAGAAACGCCCTGTAGCCCGAGAATCGAAAGTTTTCTGCGCTCTAGAGGCTCTGCTGCCTCCTTGACGAACAAAGACCCACCGACCTTGACCCTGACGGCTCCTGGTATTGCTTCGAGTGCGGTGCGACAAGAATCATCGGCAGCGAAGATTGGGCCCAAACCGGTCATCCGCGAAGTTCCGGGGCTCCGGTGTTTTCATTCTCCTCTTCCGCAGCTCGTTCCAGGTGAGCGGGCTTCGCAACGTCTTGATACACCTACGAGCATTTCCGGCCAGCCCCCTGTGAGGCTCCGAGCGCACCGTGCTTCGCTAGCGCTCATAACATTTGGCGGGCAGCTGTTTCACTGGGAAATCAGATTGTGATTGTTGCGTTCAAGCGAGGAATGTCATGCTATCTCTTATATACACTGTATTACAGTGCATTTGACAGCACACTGTTTCGTAAGCATAATTTTCTAAATTTTTTATAGATTTTAATATCGCCTGATCACCATCAACGGCACAGGAGCCGGATGGGAGGATTGCGATGACGCGGACGACGGGCCATCCAAAGGCTGATCTGGCGCAGCACGGCGGTGGCCGATGCGTTATGGTACCACCCCCAAGTGAAATCCTGCGTGCGAGTTCGGCGTTCACGCGGCCGCAACGTGCCCTGCGAAGCGCGATCACGATCGCGTCAGTCGTCGCCTTGATGGGCGCCGGGACAGTGCCGGCCACAGCAGAGGATGGCGATACGGTTGAAGAGAGTCTCGCTGACGAATTGGCGGCGGATGCCGCTTCCGAAATCGCTCCTGACGCCAAGGAAGGATTGGATGAACGCCAGGAAAGCGACACCCGCCAGCAGAACCGGGCCGACCAAGAGAGCCGCGAAGGCGGCTCGATCCAGGAACGCCAGGAGGAACGTGCTCGTGACGAAATCAAGGACGCGGTCACCAAAGCCTATCTGAGCGGCGAAGACGGCTCGGAGGCCGCTCGTGATGCAGCGAGTGACGACAGCTCTTCAAGCAACGACGAAGACAAGAATAACCAGGATGATAAATCCGCCGGGGGTGAAGGCGAGGCCGCATTCGACGTGGCGGTGCCCAAGGCCAAGCCGATCCCGGATAACGACTCGGATATTGAAGAGACAGGCGCAACGGGTGCCACCGACGGAATCGAACTTGGCTGGGGCACCTATCCCGGTGTTGGGCCCGACATTTACGGGGCCGAGGTTGTAGGACGGCTTGCCAATCAGGTTCTCCCGTCAGGGCCGATGACTGAAGGCGGAAACCCCATGGGGGCCGGCTACGGCGGAATCTTCGGCAGTCTAGCCGGTGTGAGGGCCCCGTCGGCGTCCGAATCCGGCCGCATGCAGGGCGACGGAAGCGATGGTATTCCAGCACGCGAAATGGGCGATCACATTATTATATACGACGACGAGGGGCATGAGGGGCATGTCGTCCAAACAGTCGAAAAAGACGATGTCGATACCGTTACGGGATCCGACGGCGACTGGCATATCGATGCGTCCGGTGAATTAAAGATTACATGGTCGGAAAATTCCGGTTCCGGATCAGATCAAACGGGCGGTAGCGACGAAGACGAAGAGACCATGGAGTTTGGGGCAGACGAAGCCGTTGGAGAGAACAGTAACGACGACGATTCAGAGTCGGATCAAGAGGCGAGAAACGAAAGCAATTCAGAGTCAGATCAGGAGGACAGTAACGAATCAGATTCAGAGTCCGAATCAGAGTCATCGTCAAACTCCGATAATAGCAACGATAGCGAGGAAGGCGAAGACAAGGCCGACAAGGATAATGGAGATACCTTGCCAGCGCCCGGTCAGCGCGGTGGTCCGCCGATGACGGAGGAGGAAAAGGAACTCGTTAACCGTTTCAATGACACCGATGAAGATATCGAGCGCGCTGCCAGCAACTCAGACACCACGATGCCGGCCAATCCGGGGGATGGTAAGGTTGATATGAACCTACCATGGGAGGTCCTAAACCCACTGGACAAGACGACGATGCCAGTTCGGCCCGGCTCCATGCAGAACTGGGCCATGCCGTTGCCGCCGTCGTTCTGGAACCCCGGAACCATTGATCCGGTTCCCCCTGACAGCTGAATCAAGTCGGTCTGCCAACCAAATGTAGTGCGCAATTATACGACTATCTATAGCGACCACTGAGCCATCAAGCCCTCTGACCCAGGATGGGCTGTGTAGGGCACTCTAAAGCGAGGTCGCGGCCAACCATCAAAGTCCACGTGTGACAGACGACACGGATGGGAGGTGCTTTTGGCGAGTGCAGCGAAACAAGTGGGCCCTCGGGAACCCCGTGGTTTTGATTTGTTTTCCGGCTCGAGGCCAACACTTGACAGGCCCCATTGTATCGCCGCGGCCGCGGCCGGTTTCCTAACCCTCGTTGCGCCCCCTGCACAGGGTCAGGAACTGCCCGAATTGTCGGATCAACGTCCGGCCACACGGGCCTTGCTCGAGAGTTCGAACCTGGGGCATCTGACCTTCAATCAGAACCGGGCAGATCAGTTCGGCCGTTTCCCGGCCATGGACCGATGGGAGGAACGCGGCGATCGATGGGAGGAGCGCGGGCCGCCCGGCTCGGGCCCCAACGTTTCGGCGATCCGGGTCGAATTGCGTCAACTCTATCTGGCGACAGTACAGCCGGCTCAGCTTGCGGCTGATGCCGTGCCAACCGACCAGGACGCTCGACGGAACGATCAACGTGCGCAGACTACGCCCGGGATTCAGTTGGCGTCGGCCGACCCGGCCCGCGACGGCCGGCTACAACAAGCGCGAACGCCCGCGTATGGCGAACTGGCGACATTGCTGGGCCGTGATCCGCAGGCCGCGATCGATGAATTGGACCAGCTTACCGCAGCCAATCCTAACGACGGGCGCCTGTGGCAACTGCTGGGGGCGGCGCAGCTGAGTGTCGAGGATTACGGACAAGCGGTCGGCGCCTTGCGGCTCGCGATCGAACACGGTCGCGACAAGCCTGTGGTCCGTCAGGCGCTCGGAGATGCGCTGCTGGGCGTCAACAAGCCTGGCGCGGCACTCGATCAGCTGCGGCAAGGACCCGATACCGGCCGTAACCGGCTCGGGCAGGCGACCGCGCTGATCCGTCTGGAGAGGCTGGATGAGGCGCTGCCCTTGCTGGATGAAGCGGAAAAGCTGGCGCCGGAACTCGAAGCCCGCATAAGTGCGGTGCGCGCTGGCGCGCTAAAACTGGCGGATCGCCAGGAGGAGGCCGAGGAGGAAATCGCCCGTGGGCGCTCTCTCGCAAGGGACCGCGAGCTTCTGGACAGCTACGACCGGATCGCGCGGCCCTATCCTTCGAGAGGGACGGGCTCCTGGGGTTACAGCGCCTCCCTGAACGCTGGCTACAACGACAACGTTGCTTTGCGCTCGGACAGCGCGCCGGGTTCGGCGCCGAACAGGGCCGACTACCAATTCAAGCCGGCTCTCAGCGGCTGGGGCGTGTTGTTCGGCAATCAGGCAACCCGTGTCGTAGCATACGGCAACGTTGATGGTCGGCTTCATGCCGACCGTGAAGAGTTCAACGAGGTGTTCACCGATCTGGGCCTTAGGGTCGAACATGATCTCGACGAATCGTGGCAAATCTCAGCTGGTATCGGGGCCGAATACGGCAATATCGACGGCGACAGCTACGTCTTCACCACGCGCGGAGAAGTCGGGCTCCACTGGCAACAGACGGATTGGAGCGAGACTTCGATAAGCTACACGCTATCGCATCGGGACTTCATGTTCGAGACATCGGCTGAAGAAGACCGCGACGGTCTCTTACACCGGGGCGTTCTCTCGCAAACCTTGTGGTTTGACGAGTTGGCTGAGGGCGCACGGTTGTCGCCCTATGTTTCCCTGTCCCGGGAACAGACCGAAGGTGCGTCTGCGGAGAACCATGGTTGGGGCGTTGGTCTGGATGGCCGTATCAGGCCGTCCGACAAGCTGACCTTGTTCGCTGGAGGCGGCTATCGCACCTACAATTACGACAATCCCAGCGTGCGGACGAACTTCGACTTCGAGCGTGAAGATAAAACCTGGCACGCCAGTGCCGGCGTTCGGTATCGGGCGACGGACTGGGCGACTGTCGGCCTACGCTACAGCTATCTCGATAAGGACTCCAACATCCCGGCGTCATTCAGTTACGAGCAGAACACGATACTTGCGACGCTGACCATTCGGGGTCCGTAGTCTTCGGGAACAAGACAGGCGCTTCCAGTTTACTCAACGCCTTATAGGAAGATTGGCGTCCCCTAGGGGATTCGAACCCCTGTTGCCGCCGTGAGAGGGCGGTGTCCTAGGCCTCTAGACGAAGGGGACGCAGTGTCCGGGCCGGGAGGCGAGGATATACAGAATTCGCCGGGGCTCGGCAACCGCTTTCACGTGCCCGGCGGCAAGAATTTTCGCTAGTTGCCTTGCAGCTCTATGCGGCCGCGCACTTCACCGTTTCCGGCATCCAGCAGGATGATCTGATCGCACTCTGCGCGTGCCTGGGCTTGTCCTTTGAGCAGGAGCAACAGTCCGCCCTGCCCGTCGCTCTTGAGGTTCTCCACTTCACAGCCGTCAGGCAGATTGACACGGGTTTCGAAATAGCTGCTTTCGGAAGGGCCGGTCTCTTCGCTCTTCTCGGTCATCTGGGTCGCCTGGCGTGCAAAGCCCCAGACAACCAACCCCATACCGACGATGATCAGAAGCCCCATTCCAATCACCAATGCCTTTAATGCGTGCATGAATCCCTGTTCTCCGAAATAATTGAGCCGGTAAGCGCCCCCGGCCACGCGGGCGCATCACCTCTTCATACGCGCGCTGCACACACGGCCAGTCAAGCATGTCCGACGACACTGAAAAGCCGAATGCCTGTGAAACGGAATCTGGCCGTCACGAAATCGCTGTGACCCCTGAAGACTCCGACATGCGCCTCGACCGTATGCTGGCGACCAAGCTGCCTGACCTCTCGCGCAGCCGGATCAAGACCCTGATTGCCCAGGGCGCTCTGAAGCATGACGGACAGACGATAGTCGACCCCTCATTGCGGGTCAAACCTGGCCAAAATTTCGCCATAGATATCCCCGAGACTCGCAAACAGATACTGGAAGCCCAGCCCCTGGGGCTGGATATCCTATTCGAGGACGCCGATCTGCTTGTCCTCAACAAGCCATCCGGCCTGGTTGTCCACCCGGCGGCCGGCACGCCAGACGGAACTCTGGTCAATGCCTTGCTGGCTCATTGTGGCGACAGCCTCAGGTCCGTTGGCGGGGAGGAGCGTTGCGGCATCGTTCATCGCCTGGACAAGGACACCAGCGGCGTCCTTGTCGCAGCAAAGAGCGAGGCGGCATACAACAGTCTGGTCAGCCAGTTTGCGGAAAGGCGTGTCTCGCGTGAATACATGGCCTTGGTGTGGGGCTCACCGAGCCCGCGGGAGGGAGAGATTGAAGGCAATATCGGCCGAAGCCCGACCAACCGCAAGAAAATGGCTGTCCTGCGCACAGGCGGGAAGCCGGCGCGCACCCATTACCGCACCCTCCACAGCTACGGCGCAGAGGCCGTCAGCCAACTGTCATGCCGCCTTGAAAGCGGGCGGACGCACCAGATCCGCGTGCACATGGCGCAGGCGGGGCATCCCCTTGTCGGGGACCCTCTCTATGGCCGCCGCCGTCCGGCGCTCTTGAAACAATTGCCCGAACAGGTGTCCGCCACTTTGAGTGCCTTCCCGCGCCAGGCCCTGCACGCCCGAACGCTGGGTTTCGAACATCCGAGTACTGGAGAATGGCTTGATTTTACGACAGATCTGCCTTGCGACCTAAAAAACTTGATCAAACTTCTGGAATGCTTATAAAATAATCATGACCATATTGGTATGGTTTCAATCGGCCCGGTCAGGAAACAACCGGGCCGTAAAGGAGTCGTGAATATGACCGGTTTACCTTCTGCTTCGAAATTGCCCGCACTGACAAGCGACAGCAACCTGACCCGCTACCTGCAGGAAATCCGCAAGTTTCCCATGCTGGACGCGGATGAGGAGTACATGCTGGCCAAGCGCTGGCAGGATCGTGAAGATACCGAGGCTGCCCACAAACTGGTGACCAGCCATTTGCGCCTGGTCGCCAAGATCGCCATGGGCTATCGCGGTTACGGCCTGCCCATCTCGGAACTGATCTCGGAAGGCAACGTCGGCATGATGCAGGCGGTCAAGCGCTTCGATCCCGAACGTGGTTTCCGTCTGGCCACCTATGCCATGTGGTGGATCCGCGCGGCCATCCAGGAATACATCCTGCATTCCTGGTCCCTGGTCAAGATGGGCACGACAGCAGCGCAGAAGAAGCTGTTCTTCAACCTGCGCAAGCTGAAGGGACAGATGCAGGCCATCGAGGACGGGGACATGAACCCCGACCAGGTCTCGCACATCTCGGAACAGCTCAGCGTGCCCGAACAGGACGTCATCAACATGAACCGCAGGCTGGCCAGCCCGGATCATTCCCTGAACGCACCCCTGCGGATCGACGGTGAAGGTGAATGGCAGGACTGGCTGACCGACGAAACCGAAGACCAGGAAACCCTGCTTGGCGACCAGCAGGAGATGAACAAGCGTCGGCAACTTCTTTCCGGTGCCATGGAGAACCTGAACGAGCGGGAGAAGCACATCCTTCAGGAACGCCGCCTGAAGGAAGAGCCGACCACGCTGGAAGAGTTGAGTCAGGAGTACGGCATCAGCCGTGAACGCGTACGCCAGATCGAGGTGCGTGCCTTCGAGAAGCTGCAAAAGGCCATCAAGAACGCGGCCCTGGACGAAAAACTGGCAGCCAACTGACAGACTCGTTCTGACAAATGGAACTGGAGGTACGGCGGAGCCGGCTCAGCCTGGCTCCGCCGTTTTCCTGTCCGGGTCATCGTCAGTAACGGTCAATCCGCTGACATCCTCACCCCATTCATGAACCAGCTTTTCCTGTCGCTGGCGAAACTGCTTCAAGCGCGACTGGGTGAGCATGGTGTAATAGGTATGGCAGACCGGCATAGCCAGCATCAGGATCAGCCACCCGGTCGCTGCTGCTCCATAAGCTGTCAACCAGACCATCAGATCGCCAATCAGCACCATCGCAGCAGAAAGACTCTGCCCCATTGCCCAGAGCTTTACCAACGAAGGCAAGGCGCCGCAGAAGTTCAGGAGCGAAACCGTCAACGCCGTATGTCGGTCCGGCTGCCTGTCAGCGATTAAAGCCACCAGGCTGGGCAGCATGGTCACGCAAATCAGGATGAACGTCGGGAACAGGATCACGATCGCAGGAATACCCAACAGGACACCGGCCGATAGCCGCATCCAGCTTATTCCCTTGCCTTTCCGTCCCTGGCCTTCCATGCCCTGGATGGTGTTTCCCGTAGCCTTGTTTGTGCGTGCTGCCATCGTCCTCGTACTTTCAGGTTACATACAGCAAGGTCATGAACAGCAGGCCGACACCGGAGGCCAGAGCAGCGGCCACGGCCGAGGCAGAGCGGGCCCGTGCGGATACAAACACACCATCAGTTAACTTTCCTTCCTCGAGCCCCTGGCATTCGCGTTCCAGGGCCTGGTACTCGCGGCGCGCAAGATCGAACCCCCGCTCGTCCCGTTCGCGGCGTTCCCTGTCCCCAACGGCCCGTGCAAGGTCTGGAAGGCTGCCTGCTTTCACGGCCGAATCTATGGAGCGCTGCAGTTCCTCGCGGAGCTGCCGGCTGTGAAAGGACTCCACGAAGGGCTTGAGATACTCGGACAGCCAGACCGCAAGCTTGGGCAGATGGTGCTGCTCTGTCCTGTGAGCCACCTCGGCCAGGAACAGGACGATGCCGCTGATCCGATCGGCTTCTGTACCAGTTTCACCCAAGGCCATTATGGTGCGATCCGGGATGTCTCCCAATTGGGAACAGGCGAAGGCGGCAATGTGCCGGTCCAGAGGCTCCACATCCCTGCTGCCCGACGCGCGCGCCTCAAGTGCCTGCAGCAACCGCTTCACATCCGTTACATAGGCCTCACGTACCAAGGGACTCAAACAAGGCCAGCCCGGGTTGAACTGATAGAGACAACGTTCGATCCCGTATCCCGGCAAGGGTCGCGAGATGTAATTGTAGAGATCCTCGAAGGTGCGCTGCATCACGCCGTGTTCGGCCGAGGGGTGCGGTTGTGCCTCCAGCCAGGTTTGCGGCAAGCGACGCGCGATGACTTCGCTGATCAGTTCCTGGAACCCCGGGGTCTCGAATTCCACGGCCAGGGCCTGGGTCAGGCCGTCAGGTTCCACTGAAAGTTCGCGATAGCGGATCGGGGCCAACGGGTCCATGACCATCAGAAGCCGGCTAAGCGCCTTGTCCGACAGGGATTCCGAACTGCCGGAAAAACTGCTTTTCCGGACCTGCCCTGTGCTTTCCAAGACTCTGTCCGAAAGGGTCTCATCGCCCAAGCTACGGCGAATCCATACCGCGATCTCATGTGCATCGACTTCGCTTTGGGCTGTTTTCCAGTCACTCCCAATCGCAGCGCTCAGGGAACGCAGGTTCCAGTATTTCGCTTCACGGTAGGTAAAGGGCCGGGCCCCTCTCTGCGGCAGGCTGGGCTGCTTGGGGCTGAGGTGCCGCCCGTTTGCCCAGATCGAGAGGTTTTCAAGGGTCCAGCGTTCACGCGGATCATCGCAGAGCAACCCGCGCAGTATTTCCATGATCGGCAGCGATGCACGCAGATTGCGCACCACCGTGGCATAGGTTCCCTGAGAAATCTTCGATTGAACCAGCGCATGACGGCTCATTCCCTCAACCGGATTCTTCCCGTTCAGCAGGAAGACCAGCATGATCCCAAAAGCATAGAGGTCATCGGCGATCGAACCGGGCCCTCGCCCCGAAGGCCGTGACAGCCCCCCTTCAATGGGCTCGTAGACATCCGGCTGGTCCAAACCTGCCGGTGCCGTCACGCATTCCCCCAACATGACACTGTTCTGCGCGACATCGCGCCAAAAGAGGTTGGTGGCCCGAATGGCCCGATGGGTCACTCCGCGTTCCGCCATGTTCTCCAGCAAGGGCACCAGGGGCTGCACAACCTTGCGCGCCAGGGAATCCTCGTTGATGGCGCTGAAAGCTGCATCGGGGGAGGACTGAACTCTCTCGCCGATAGGTTCCTCGAAAATGATGGCCGGCCGGCGCATCCCCTCCTGCATGCCCCAGTCGGCAAAGCCGAAGGACACAGGCTGCATCAGGTAATCCAGGTCCTCGCCCTTCAGATGACGCATGGCATCCAGGCGTGGCGACAGGAGTTCCTCGCAAACCAGCGCATAATAGCTGTCCCCTTTGCCGGCACTGAGGAAACGCTTGTCCTTGGCTGCAAAGGCGCGTGCATGGGGCTGATTGAGGTGTGGCAAGGGCCGACGTGGGTCGATCTCCCAATTCTTGCCAAGCGCGACCGGCTCAAGCCGAACTCCGCCCGCCGACTGGGACGAAGAGTGCTCGCTGCGCTTCTGGGCGGTTGCCTCACTCATTGCCGATACAGCCACTATTCCGGAACAGAAAAGGTTTTGTGCGTAACCTTCCCCGTACTACCGCAATAGAGATAATTAAGTGTTAACGTGGCTGTGCTTCTGAGGAAGCAGCAGGCATCAGCCTGCGTAGGGATCCCGCATCACGATGGTGTCGTCGCGTGACGGACTGGTGGACAGCAGCGTAACGGGTGCCTCGATCAATTCCTCGATCCGGCGAATGTACTTCACCGCGGTCGCCGGCAGTTCAACCCAGGACCGCGCCCCCTGAGTGCTCTGCTGCCAGCCTTCAAAGGTCTCGTAGATCGGCTGGGCCCGGTCCTGCAGGCGCGACTGGGACGGCAGATGGTCATAGCGGCGCCCGTCGATTTCGTAACCAACGCAGACTTTCAACTCATCCATTCCATCCAGGACATCCAGCTTGGTCAAGGCGATGCCATCGATCCCACCGGTCTTGATCGTCTGGCGCACCAGAACGGCATCAAACCAGCCACAGCGCCGCTGGCGGCCGGTTACCGTGCCAAACTCGCGACCCTTCTCACCCAGTTGACGGCCGACATCGTCATCCAGTTCCGTCGGGAAAGGCCCCGCCCCCACACGCGTGGTGTAGGCCTTGGTGATACCCAGCACCATGTCGATGGCATGCGGCCCTGTCCCCGAACCGGCTGCCGCCTGGCCACCAACCGTGTTGGAGGAGGTCACATAGGGATAGGTGCCATGATCCACGTCGAGCATGGCCCCCTGCGCCCCCTCGAAAAGGATACGCCGTCCCTGACGACGCGCGGTGTCGAGCGTCGCCCAGACACGCGAGGCAAAGGGCAGGAGCTTTGGAGCAATGTCCTGCAGGTCGGCGATCAGGGAGTCGCGCTCCATCTCAGCCTCACCCAGACCACGCAGCAGGGCATTGTGATGGACCAGCAGGGCGTCCACGCGCTCTGCGATCAGGTCCGGATCCGACAGGTCGCACAGACGCACGGCACGGCGTCCGACCTTGTCCTCGTAAGCAGGTCCGATCCCGCGGCCGGTCGTCCCGATGGCCTTGCCGCCCCGTGCCGTTTCGCGGGCGCGATCGACGCGTCCATGCAGGGGCAGGATGAGTGCAGCGTTGTCGGCAATGCGCAGGTTGTCCGGCGAAATCTGCACGCCCTGGCCCTGCAGGCGCTCGATCTCTTCCATCAAGGCCCAGGGATCCACCACGACGCCATTGCCAATGATGGACAGCTTGTCCGAGCGCACCACACCGGACGGCAGGAGGGACAGTTTGTAGGTCACATCGTCAATGACCAGCGTATGGCCTGCATTGTGCCCACCCTGAAAACGCACGACCACATCCGCACGTTCACTCAGCCAGTCGACAATCTTGCCCTTGCCTTCGTCTCCCCACTGGGAGCCGACAACCACAACATTGGCCATGAGACCCTAGTCCTCCAGTTCCTCGATCTTGTTTCCCACAAGAATGTGGGTGCAATTCAGGCGAAGCGCTTCACTTCTGGGATCAATCCTGTCGTCAAGTGCCGCCACGGTAACCCAGCCCGCTGCCCGATAAGCCGTCGCTGCGGCGCCGTCCGCATCTACAGGCAGGAAAAGGCGCCGTCCCTGCGAAGGTCCGGGAAGCGCACGCAGTACAGAGTCCATGAAGAGAGTAAAGCCAATGGCGGGCTCTCCCTCGACCTCGCCGCGCGGGGCGTCATAGCGGCCACCACGTCCCAACTCGCCACGCACGCCAGAGGCAAAGAGGGTAAAGGAGAGGCCCGTCTGGTATTCAAAGCCGCGGTGGTCGACGCAATCCACTGTCATGACCAGACCGGGATTCATGGCGCGCACCTCGCCGATCACCTGGACGAGACGTTCGACCTCTCCCCTCACCGCAGCTGGCAATGGCAGTTTCTCGATACGCTCCAGGGCCTCTTCGGCCAACCCCGAAGCGCGCAGCAGTCCGTCGAAAAGTGCGGCATGCGTGCCAGCCGACTGCTGCACGGCCGCGGAGTCCTTCCGGTCCAGAGCCGCCCGCAGGTCCTGTTGCATGCTGTCCGGCAGTTCCAGCGCCTCGAACACCCGTCCTACCAGGGTCGGCAGGGACAGATCGACGGACAACTCTTCGACTCCCAGGGCCAGCAGCGCATCCGCAGCCAGGAACACGGCCTCGGCATCGGCACGCGAGGCGGAACTGCCGATCAGTTCCACACCGACCTGGGTGAATTGGCGTTCCGGGCGCAGCTGGCTGCCCCGCACACGCAAGACCTCACCGGCATAGCAAAGCCGGAGCGGTCGCGGTTCCTGGGCCAATCGCGAGATGGCGACACGCGCCACCTGCGGTGTCATATCTGCCCTCAGGCCCATCATGCGCTGGCTTATGGGATCCATCAGGCGAAAGGTCTGATCCGAAACCTGACCACCCGGACCGGCCAGAAGGCTGTCCTCGAATTCAATCAGTGGTGGCTTGACGCGTTCATAGCCATGGCGGCTTACATGGCGAATCAACTTCTCCACAATGGCCGCTTCATTGGCCGCATCCGGGTAGAGTACGTCCTGCAGGCCAGCAGGCAGCAACGCCTGCCTCGCACCGTTTGCTTCGCCGGAGTACATGTAACCCCCATCCTTTCGGCAGCTGACAAACAGGACGTGGCCTGTCCAGACCGCCGCACCTGCCCAGTCTCGAACGACCGTGAAGCCACGGACCCGCTTTAATGCAAGCGACCCGTGGCCTCACTGTTCATACTGCCATAGACCGTAAAATCGGGCGCATTGATCCCACAAGAAACGGCCCTGCTCCAGCGTTTTTTGGTGCGCAGGGGCTGCCATCTGGCCAGAAGGCTCAGAAGCGCAGGGGTTCCGCCCGCAGAACCTGTGGCAGCTCGCGAATTTCCTTCAGGATGGGGGCCGGCACATCGCCATCAAGCTCAAGCAGGCAAATGGCGTCGCCGCCGAATTCGGTCCGCCCCAGATGGAAGGTTGCGATATTCAGCCCCGCATCGGAAAGAATGCGCCCCAGGGCGCCGATCACACCGGGCTTGTCCTGATTGGTCAGATAGAGCATGTGCTTGCCCAGCTGTGCCTCGACCTGGATGCCCTTGATCTCCACGAGCCGTGGCTTGCTACCTCCGAACAGGGTTCCGGCCACGGAGCGTTCCTGGTTCTCGGTCTCGACCGTGACGCGAATGAGGGTCTGGTAGTCACAGTCGCGTTCGTACTTGACCTCCGCCACGTCGATGTCCCGCTCACGCGCCATGATCGGCGCGTTCACCATATTCACGGAATCCAGCATGGGCTGCAGCAGGCCGACCAGCACCGTCTGGGTCAGCGGCCTGGTGTTCAGGCCGGCGACATGCCCCTCGTACTCGATCCTTACCGACTGCAAGCCCGTGCGTGT
Organism: Fodinicurvata fenggangensis DSM 21160; assembly: GCF_000686045.1. GTDB lineage: Bacteria > Pseudomonadota > Alphaproteobacteria > Kiloniellales > DSM-21159 > Fodinicurvata > Fodinicurvata fenggangensis. Next base: position 61,502 of record NZ_JMLV01000001.1, on the reverse strand, counting down.
GAGCTGGCCAGCGAAGGAGCCAAGCTGTTCGGCCAGCGACATGTAGGGGCCCAGGTGCTTGGCATCCTCTGCACTGAGCGAGGGCATATTGATGGCATTGGTCACGGCGCCGGTCAGAATGTAGTCCGACATCTGTTCGGCCACCTGTACGGCCACCTTCTCCTGCGCCTCGCTGGTAGAAGCGCCGAGGTGCGGCGTGCAGACAAGGTTCGGGTGACCGAAGAGCGCATTCTCCTTGGCCGGCTCCACCTCGAAAACATCCAGTGCCGCCGCGGCGACCTGACCGGAATCCAGTGCCTGCTTCAGATCCTCTTCCACAACCAGGCCACCACGGGCACAGTTGACGATACGCACGCCCTCCTTGCACTTGGCCAGGGCCTTGGTATCCAGTATCCCGCGTGTCTGGTCGTTCAGGGGCACATGAAGCGTGATGAGGTCGGCACGTGCCAGCAGATCGTCCAGCTCGACCTTTTCGATGCCCAGATCCTTTGCACGCTCCAATGACAGGAACGGGTCATAGGAAACCACCTTCATCTTCAGGCCATGTGCCCGCTCGGCAACGATGGTGCCGATGTTTCCGCAACCGATCAGCCCCAGGGTCTTGCCGGTCAGTTCGGTGCCCATGAACTTGGACTTTTCCCACTTTCCGGCCTGCGTGGATTCATTGGCCTGGGGAATCTGGCGCGCCATGGCGAACATCATGGCGATGGCGTGCTCGGCTGTGGTGACGGCATTCCCGTAGGGCGTGTTCATCACAACCACGCCGTTGGCCGTCGCAGCCGGGATATCGATGTTGTCCACACCAATACCGGCGCGACCGACGACCTTCAGGTTACCCTTGGCGCCGGCTTCCAGAACCCGTTCCGTCGCCTTCGTTGCGGAACGCACCGCGAGACCGTCATAATCGGCAATACGTTCGACCAATTCGTCTTCCGAAAGTCCGGTGACGACATCGGCTTCCAGGCCGCGCTGTCGAAAGACATCGACAGCAAGCGGGCTCAGTTTGTCTGCAATAAGGATCTTTGGCATGAATCAATGATTTCCATTCAGTTTCAAGACAGGTTTCGTCGGCTGTTTCAGGCGTTGGAAGCCTTGACCTCGGCATAGGCCCAATCAAGCCACGGCAGAAGCGCCTTCATGTCGCTCTGCTCAACTGTGGCACCGCCCCAGATACGCAATCCCGCCGGCGCATCCCGGTAGGCATTGATATCGTAGGCCACGCCCTCGTCCTCAAGTTTTGCCGCCACACCATCGGCCACACTTGCCTGCTTGTCCGCCGGCAGTGCCGTAAACCAGGGGTCGACAATCTTCAGGCAGATGGAGGTCGAAGACCGGCTGCCCGCTTCCTCGGCCAGGAAATCGGCCCATTCACTCTGGGCCACCCAGTCGGCGACGACCTGGAGATTGTCGCGAGAGCGTGCAACCAGTGTGTCCAGGCCGCCAATGGACTCCGCCCACTTCAGCGCATCCAGGGCGTCCTCGACGCAGAGCATCGAAGGTGTGTTGATGGTGGCGCCGCGGAAGATTCCCTCGTTCAGCTTGCCACCCTTGGTCAGGCGGAAAATCTTCGGCAAGGGCCAGGTCGGGGTGTGGCTTTCCAGGCGCTCGACGGCGCGCGGACTCAAGGCCAGCATGCCGTGCGCACCTTCACCGCCCAGGACCTTCTGCCAGGACCAGGTCACGACATCCAGCTTGCTGTAATCCAGGTCCATGGCAAAGGCTGCCGAAGTGGCATCACAGATGGCCAGGCCCTTGCGATCGGCCGGAATCCAGCCCGCATCCGGAACGCAGACACCCGAGGTCGTACCATTCCAGGTAAAGACGATGTCGCGATTACCGTCCACAGAGGACAGGTCAGGCAGTTGTCCGTAATCGGCTTCCAGCCGGCGGACATCCTCAAGCTTCAACTGCTTGACCACGTCGGTCACCCAACCGGAACCAAAGGATTCCCAGGCCAGCAAATCGACACCGCGCGCACCGAGCAGGGACCAGAGCCCCATCTCGACAGCCCCGGTGTCGGACGCCGGAACAATACCCAGCCGCCAGTCATCCGGCAGGCCCAGTATGGATTTGGAGCGATCGATCACTTCCTGCAACTTTGCCTTCCCTGCCTTGGCCCTGTGGGAACGGCCGGTAAAGGCATCTTCCAGCGCAGAAAGGGACCACCCGGGCCTCTTGGCGCAAGGTCCGGAAGAGAAATTCGGATTCGCGGGACGTGTCGCTGGCTTGTATGCCGCGCTTACAGTCATATTCATGTGAAATGGCGCTCCTTCGCGCTTATAGGTCGCTTCAGCGATAGCTGAGGGCTGGATACTAGGCCTGATGTTGCAGTGCGTCAACGCAGCTTGCGGAAAATATCCGGAAACGACGGAATCCGCCCCGCTTCTGCCCAGCCGAACAAAATCAGAAGAATAACATCTATTTTTCAGTTAGATAATAACGCGGACCTTGAAAGTTCCGCAGGCCTAGATAACCATCTGGAAGTGTTTCCTGTAAAAAGAAAACCCTTATAGGCTGCTGGACGCGCTGTTTGACTGCCAGCGCATCAGTCCATCTGGAAAACACCAACAGTGTGCGCGTGATCCACGCCGCCTTCACCCTGCCCGTAGCCGGGTGGTGTCTTCAGGGCGCGACGCAGATACGCGCGCGCACGTGCCACCGCCTGGCTTCTGGTGAGTCCCTGCGCCAACCCCGTTGCCACGGCTGAAGCCAGGGTGCAGCCCGTCCCATGCGTCTGTCTGGTCTCAATCCGTTTATCCGAGAAAACCTCGACTCCCTCGGAAGTCGCAAGAACGTCGTAAAGGATTGCGCCTTCAAGGTGTCCGCCTTTCAGCAGGACCGAGCGTGGCCCCATTTCCAGCAGACTGCGCGCCGCGGTCTGCATCTGCTCAGGCGAGGTAATCTCCATGCCTGTGAGCTTCTCGGCCTCCGGTACATTGGGCGTAAGGACGTCTGCCAGCGGTAGAAGATTTTCCTTGAGACTCTCCACGGCTTCCGGTTCCAGCAAGTTGGCACCGCTTTGAGCCACCATGACGGGATCGAGGACAAGAGGAATCCGATTGCTGTAGTCCCGCAGTTCCCCTGCCACCGTCTCGATGACGGCTGGTGAATGCAGCATGCCCGTTTTCAGGGCATCGGCTCCAATATCCTGCAGGACCACTTGGATCTGCTGGGCTATGAAATCTGGATCGATGCCATGCACGCCATGAACACCCAGCGTATTCTGGGCCGTAAGGGCCGTGATTGCCGTGGCAGCATAGCCCTTCAGGGCAGTGACGGTCTTGATATCCGCCTGAATCCCGGCCCCACCGCCGGAATCAGATCCGGCGATAATGAGGACACGTCCCATCATATTTCTGCTCAGCCTCCCTGAACCTTCGTGAAATCCGACAAGACCGCCTCACCATTCTGTTCCGTAACAATGAAATCCCGGGCACGACGTGCGGCCTCCTGGTTCCCGTGACCCAGCGCCAATTGACAGGCCACTGCCGTGGAGAGATTGGGCGTATCGAGTCCTGCCTCACCCTGTCTCGTCACCGGGAAGTCCCGCTCGTACAGAATGCCCTCGTCATCCAGGAAGATATCGACACCACCAGCCCGACCCGGGTCCTGTGCACTGAGAAGCACACTTTCGCTGCCGAGCGTCGCCAGTGTCTCGGCAACATGCGGCAGTTCCTCCCGGCCTTCAGCCTGGAACCCGCCAAGAGCATCCGCCTCTCGCTCCGTCACGACAACCATCCGTGCCAAGTGGGGCAAGCGCCGTTTCCAGTGGGCGATTGCCCGCACGCCCAGAGCCGGCTCGTCGTTCGCACGAAAGAACGCGGGTGAGATCAACACGGGACAGCCGGACAATCGGCTGTCTTCCAGGATTCTTGCGGTCGCCTCGATCTGTTCCTCCGAGGAAAGACGCCCGATTTTCACGACATCGATCTTCTGGGAGTCCAGGATGGCTTCCGCCTGCCGAATGATGAAGGTTCCCGGCAGTTCGGTTTCATCGAAATTCCGGCCTTCATCGTGTGCGGTCAAGCTCATGATAACCGTGGAGGTTGTCAGGCCATGAACACCGGCTGTCCAGATACCAGCCTGAACGCCCTTTTCCCCCAGGCAGTCGGAACGGCCTATCAGCAGAATCCTGCCTTTTGTCATCGCGTCGTGTTCCTTTCGTGAACGGGCTAAACCTCGGCTATCGATTGGACAATGTCGTCCACGACCTGCTTGACGAGACTGGCATCGTCGCCTTCGGCCATCACGCGGATCAAGGGTTCCGTGCCTGACTTCCGGATCACCAGCCGGCCCCCCGCGCCAAGCCTGTCCTCTCCATCACGAATCGCCTCCTGAACAGGCCCGGCCTCGAGCGGCTGGCCACCATTGAAACGCACATTCCTTAACAATTGGGGAACAGGTTCGAAGACCGACAGAACTTCGCTGGCCGCCCGCCCGTCGGTGACCAGGGCCTCCAGAACCTGCAATGTGGCAATCAGACCGTCGCCCGTGGTCGTGAAATCGCTCATGATGATATGACCAGAGGGCTCCCCCCCCAGGTTGCAATTCTCCTGGCGCATGCGCTCGACGACGTATCTGTCACCAACCGGCGTGCGCAGCAGCTCCAGGCTGTTCTCTCCGAGCCAGCGTTCCAGGCCCAGATTGGACATCACGGTTGCGATCACATTTGCACTGCTGAGGCGGCCGGCCCGTTTCCAGGTGCCCGCGATCAGTCCCATCACCTGGTCGCCGTCCACAATGCGCCCATTCTGGTCACAGAAGACAACACGGTCCGCATCGCCATCCAGGGCCACCCCCAGGTCTGCGCCTTCCGCTTGTACGCGCTCCGACAGAGTTCCTGGTGAGGTGGCGCCACAATCCAGGTTGATGTTGAAACCATCCGGCTCCACACCCACGGGAATGACTTCGGACCCCAACTCGTACAGCAGGTCCGGCGCCACACGATAGGCGGCCCCGTTTGCGCAATCGACCACGATCTTCAGTCCATCCAGCTGCAGGCCACGCGGAAAACTGCTTTTGACAAACTCCAGATAGCGGCCCAGGGCGTCTTCCAGCCGTCGCGCTTTGCCCAGTTCGGCGCCTGCCGCGCGAATATGAACAGGGTCCTCCTCCATCGCCACTTCGATGGAGCCTTCCACCGCATCAGACAGCTTGAAGCCATCCGGACCGAACAGTTTTATGCCATTGTCCTCGAAGGGATTGTGGGACGCGGAAATCATGACACCCAGATCGGCCCGCAGGCTGCGCGTCAACATTCCCACGGCCGGTGTCGGAATCGGGCCCAGCAGAACCACGTCCATGCCCACTGAAATAAAGCCAGAGGTCAGCGCCGGCTCCAGCATGTAGCCCGAAAGCCGCGTATCCTTACCAATGACCACGAGGTTGTGTTTCGAGCCGCGCGCGAACTGTGCCCCGGCGGCCATCGCCAACTTCAGTGCCGTCGTGGCCGTTACCGGTTCCTCATTGGCGCGGCCGCGAATGCCGTCGGTTCCGAATAGCCGTCGTCTCATGCCTAGAGCCCTCTATCCTCACTCGTGAATCCCGAAACGAATCCGCTCGTCACCTTTCCACAGCGCCCTCGATGGCTTGCCACACCCTGATGGTCTGCAGGGCCTGGGCCACATCATGCACGCGATGCATCTGCACCCCACGCGTCCATCCGGCCAGAAGCGTGGCCATGGTTCCTGAAACGCGTTCACCGGGCTCCAGCTTTCCGCAAAGCTGCGAAATGAAGGTCTTCCGGCTTGCCCCCAGTAGGATCGGACAGCCCAGAGTGTGGAACACGGACAGGCGATTGAGAAGCTCCAGGTTGTGGTCAAGCGTCTTGCCAAAGCCGACACCTGGATCCACAGCAATCCGCTCCCGCTCAATTCCCGCCTCAAGGCAGCGCTCGATCCGCTGCTCCAGGAAATCGAGGATATCCAGCGCCACGTCCTCATAGGATGGTGATTTCTGCATGGTCTGCGGGCGTCCCTGCATGTGCATGAGAATAACCGGCAGGCCACTTTCCGCCACCAGCTCCAGGCTATGGGGATCTCCGGTCAGGGCGGTGATGTCGTTGATCACGGCGGCACCAGCTTCGATTGCCGCCTCCATGACAGAGGCGTGATAGCTGTCGATGGATACGCGCACGCCGGCCGCGCTCAGTTCGCGGATCACCGGAAGAACACGGCGCTTTTCTTCCTCGTCTGGAACCGGTTCAGCCCCTGGCCGTGTGGATTCCCCGCCTACATCCACGAAAGCAACGCCCGCCTCCCACATGGCCAGGCCATCGGCAATGGCCTGTTCGGCGGCATAACGCTCGCCCCCATCGGAAAAGCTGTCCGGCGTTACATTCACGATCCCCATCACGCTGGGTCCCGTCATGTCCACACCGGCAAAGGGCGCCCGCGGTGCCGTGAGACGCTCAAGAACACCCGCGGCCTCATCCCCCAGCTCGTCCAGAGGAAGGCTCTCGCGCAGGACAGCACCACGTTCGTCGCGCAGCGCCCTTATGCAACGGGAAAAGCTGTAGGGGCCTCCGGCAAGGGGACGGCTGCCAGGTGGCAGCTGACGGGAAAGGCAATCGGGTTCGAGATAGAGTCTACACTGTGCCATGTCTTGCTTATATCGAGGATGAACAGCGCAAAAAAGCGCTCAATCCCAAGAGCCCACATACGAAAAGGGCGCCTGATTGCAGGCGCCCTTTTCTCTCTTCATTGGCTCCAGGCCTTAACCCGCTGGTTCCGGTTCCGGTCCCATACCACCAGGGTTTTCCTTGCCCTGGCCGGAACGGCCACTGGAAGGCACCGACGACCGCTTGCCAGGTCCGGGCTTGGGCGGTTCTGAGACGTCGGGCCGTTCTATCGGCTCGTCATTCAGCACCTTGTTGACCTCGTCCGCGGTCAAAGTCTCGTACTCAAGCAGGGCCTTGGCCAGTTTGTGCAAGTCGTCCCGATGCTCGGTCAGGATCTCATGCGCCTTCTTTTCGGAATCATCGATAATGCGGCGCACTTCCTCGTCGATCATCTGGGCCGTGGCCTCGGAGATGCTCTGGTGCCGCGCCACCGAGTGCCCCAGGAAGACCTCGTCCTGGTTCTCGTTGTAACGCAGGGGACCCAGCTTCTCGCTCATACCCCATTCGGTCACCATGCGGCGTGCCAGGTTGGTGGCCTGCTGGATGTCGTTTCCAGCACCGGTGGTGACGTTCTCCGCTCCGTAGATGAGTTCCTCGGCCACACGGCCGCCGAACATCATGGCCAGCTTGGCCTCGATCTCACGCTTGGCAAAGCCCAGGCGGTCCCGCTCGGGCAGTGACATGGTGACACCCAGGGCTCGACCACGCGGGATGATTGTCACCTTGTGCAGGGGATCGTTGCCCTTGACGAACAGGGAGACCAGCGCGTGTCCGCCTTCGTGATAGGCGGTCAGTTCCTTTTCCTCGTCGGTCATGACCATCGATCGCCGTTCAGCGCCCATCAGAACCTTGTCCTTGGCCTGCTCGAAGTCGTGATGAGTCACGACCCGCTTGTTGGTACGTGCGGCGATCAGGGCGGCCTCGTTCACCAGGTTGGCAAGATCCGCGCCCGAGAAACCAGGCGTGCCCCGTGCGACGACCTTGGCATCCACATCGGGGCCCAACGGCACCTTGCGCATGTGAACCCTCAGGATCTTCTCGCGTCCCAGCACATCGGGATTGGGCACGACCACCTGGCGGTCGAAACGCCCCGGGCGCAGCAGGGCCGGATCCAGGACGTCCGGACGGTTGGTCGCCGCCACCAGGATGACGCCCTCGTTCGATTCGAACCCATCCATCTCGACCAGCAGCTGGTTCAGGGTCTGCTCACGTTCATCGTTGCCCCCGCCCAGGCCGGCGCCACGCTGACGCCCCACGGCGTCGATTTCGTCGATGAAGATGATGCAGGGAGCGTTCTTCTTGCCCTGCTCGAACATGTCACGCACGCGGCTGGCGCCCACACCCACGAACATCTCGACGAAATCCGAACCGGAGATGGTGAAGAAGGGAACATTGGCCTCACCCGCAATCGAACGGGCCAACAGGGTCTTACCCGTACCCGGGGGACCAACCAGCAGCATGCCCTTGGGGATGCGGCCACCCAGGCGCTGGAACTTCTGAGGGTCACGCAGGAATTCCACGACCTCTTCCAGCTCGCCCTTGGCCTCGTCGATACCGGCCACGTCCTCAAAGGTCACGCGGCCTGTCTTTTCGGTCAGCATCTTGGCCTTGGACTTGCCAAAGCCCATGGCCTTGCCGCCACCACCCTGCATCTGACGCATGAAGAAAATCCACACTGCGATCAACAGCAGCATGGGAAACCATGAAATCAGAATGGACAGCAGCGGGTTGCCGCTATCTTCCGGCTTGGCGTTGATCTGGGTACCTGCATCTTCCAGGCGCGAGACCAGGTTGGGATCTTCCGGTGGCGTATATGTCGAGAAAGTCTGGCCATCACGCATGCGGCCTTCGATCTTGTGGCCCTGAATGGTGACTTCCTGGACCGCGCCTTCTTCGACCGAGTTCACGAACTGGGAATAGGACAGCTGTTGCTGCGGAGACTGCTCGGTGCTGCCCTGGAACAGGTGGAACAGCGCGAATAGCAGCAGGATGATTATAAACCAGAGCGCTGCATTACGACTGAAATTCAAAGCTCGATATCCTCACTATAACCGGTCGAAAACCAGTAAAAACACGTAGTTGTTCTTACAGGCTGCACGACGGTCTCAACCATCAAGATCCACTCACTGCCAGCCGAAAAATGGATTCAGCCAGGGAATGATGCGGCTGCGGAACGCACGAGATGCCGTACTTATCCCGCATTTTATAACATTTATAATTCAGGTGGGGGACCGCAAGCAAACCGTCAAGACAGAACACCGCAGGAAAAGACGCCCACGTCCGTCTCGGCATACGGCATTGTTGCAAACTTGGGACCGAACGCGCCAGTTTGCCAGCCGTATCCTCACCCAATCCACGGATCATGACAACCTTCTGGTCTGGACAGTCCGGCAAGCGCCTAAAACGGAAGCGGCCATCCCAGATCAGTGCCGCCCCCGGTTTCAAGGCAACATCCGGAAGTCCGACCGGCTCGCGCATGACCAACAGCTGACCCGCATCGAATTCCTGGATACGGCACCTGCCCAATGTTTCCGGCATGCGCCCCCTGGCAAACAGGAAAGCGCGCGCCTCATCCAGTGAGGCACTGCGAACGCTGTGGGCTGTTCCCCCGACTGTGCGCAATAGCCGCGCCCAGAACCCGCGCCAGAGCCATTCCGGTGCATCCTGCAGAACCGCTTTCTGCACCAGGGCATAGCCGGCAGGGTGAAGCTCCACGGCGCGCGCCAAGAGCCTGGCAGTCTCGGCGTCGGACCAGGCGCGCAAGCGGCCGAGTGCCCCGGATGTGGAGAGAAGCGTCCGGGTCAGCTGCTTGCCTTCGTCTGCCTCGCCCAGCACGGCTCGATACCGAACACGGCGATGTCCCGCATTCCGGTTCGAGGGATCCTCGTGCCATTCCAGTCCATGCAGCTTCAGGGTCGCTTCCAGACGTGCTTTCGGAATGCCGAGCAAGGGCCGCAGGAGGCGCAGGTCCGGCAGGTAACGCACGGCCGACATGCCCGCCAAACCTGCAAGGCCACTGCCCGATTGAAGGCGCAGAGCCAAGGTTTCGGCCTGATCATCGGCGTGATGCGCAAGGGCAAGATGAAGGACTGCCTCTTCCCGACAGCAGTTCGACAGCAACGCATAACGCGCCTTCCTGGCCGGCTCCTGAACCGCTCCCTTCGGTTTCGCCCCCTGCCAGGGCAGGATCCGGCCCTTGAGACCAAGCGAGCGGGCCTGCCGCATGACGTCCTCGGCTTCTCCCGCAGACCCCGTACGCAAGCCGTGATCAACGCTCAGAACCAGCAATTCATGTCCCGACCGCTGACACCACTGCGCCAGCAGCAGCAGCAGCGCCGTACTATCCACGCCACCCGAGACCGCACAGGCGATCCTGGCGCCGGCCTCGAATGGCGCAAACGGCTGCATGAGGTCCGAGAATTCATCGGGCGAAATCGCCCTGCTGCTGGCTTCATGCCCGCTCATGGCCCGCAAGAGCACCTCCAGTCCAATGCAGGACGACAGGGCTCAGCAGTCCAGACGCTCTCGTTCCGCGCGAGAGCGCTCCAGAATCTGGCTGGCTGCATCACTGTAGCGCTCTTCCAGTTCCTCAAAGGTCCCACAGGCATCCTCGACCTGTTCAAGCGCAGCCAGCGACATTCCGAGTTTCAACAGATTGTCCGGTGCCTTGTTGCTGTCTGGATAGTCCTTGTACCCCTCGGCAAAGGTCTGTGCTGCCTCGATATAATCCTGGCGCACATAGTATGTCTCTCCCAGCCAATACTTCGCATTGCCCGCCAGGGAATCATCCGGGTGTTCCGCGACAAATGCAGCCAGGGCTGCTTCAGCCTGCTCCCACTCTGCTTCCTGCAGCAAGCCAAAGGCATAGTTGTACTGCTCGGTCGCGCTGCCCTCGGGCAGACTTCCATCGCCGCCGGCAGGCTCCGCAGCTGCCGAATCTGAACCGTCTTCCTCCCTGTCATCCGGCACTGTCCCGAGATCCCTGGGCTGCGAGTCTTCGCTTCCCCTGCCCGCCGTCTCGTCGAAATCTTCCAGGGTCTCTTCGCCCTCGGCGACGCCTGAGGTATCGACGGTCTCACTGCTGTCACGCGCCTGCCCCTGCTCGGCTTCCAGCTGCTCAATGCGGCGGTTGGCCTCACGCAGCCGATGCTCGAGACTCTCCACACGCCCAGTCAACTCACGTACCAGGCGCTCGAATTCATCCAGCCTATCGCTGTAGGCCATGAAGCGTGACTGATCGGAGGTCTGCTGGGCCGTCGCGGGCGCTGCTAGACCAGCGGGCGCTGCTAGACCAATGGAAACCGCAACCAGGCCTGCGGAGAGGATCCGCCCTAAGCCTGCGCCTGATCGCCTGTGCGAGTTTCCGGAACTTCTGTATGGCGCTATCATCCTGCCGTCCATTCCCATGGATTAGATGTTCACATCATCTGTAGAGCATTCGTGGCACAAATGAGGCATTTTGGCCAGTTGGCCGAAACGTTGCCGAACAGTCACCCGATACTTGCGGCCATCGGAAAAGCAAAATGCCCGGATCAGGTGAACCGGGCATCTGCTGATCGCCAAGTTGTTATCCGAAATTAGCGGAGAACGAATTCTGCACGGCGATTGGCCGCCCAGGCTTCCTCGTTCGATCCAATCTCGGCCGGTCGTTCCTTGCCATAGGAAATCGTCGTCAGCCGGGACTCCGGCACCCCAAGCGCAACCAGCATTTCCTCCACTGCATTTGCGCGACGCTCGCCAAGGGCCAGATTGTACTCACGCGTTCCGCGTTCGTCGGCATGCCCCTGGATGCTCAGCTGCACATTGTCATAGCGTTGCATCCATTCGGCCAGCAACTCGACGGTACGCCGTTGATCCTGGCGAACACTGCTGCTGTCGAAGTCGAAGAACACGCGGTCGCCGATCCGCTGCTCAAGGTCTTCCTGGGTGCCGGGGTCGGCCGAGCCCAGATTGTCCTGACTCAGGCTGGAATCGCTCCCGCTTCCGGAACCGCTTGCTGAAGCCTCACTGCTGGCCGAATCGGATTCACTGGGTGTGGATTGACAGGCTGCGAGCAGCAGAGCTGCAGCAACACCAAGAAAAGCTAAACGCATTGTAGGTCCCCTTAAGAGCTACCCTGACTCTCGGTCAGGAAATCAAGACAATAAAATGATGCGACTGCTCGCCGCGCCTGATCGAAGAAAACCCCGTGCATCGGCCGAATCGAGAGCCTTGAGCATACGGAGGGCCTGTCCGCCGATCAAGGGGTTCCGGGCTGTGTCAAAAGTGGTGACCAGGCTGGATCCGAGGCATCCATGGGCGTTGGCAGTTCGCGCTCGTTAAAGCCCGTTACATCGACACTGACCAGCTTGCTGCTGACTCGTCCGGTGCTGTCGGCCGGCTCCTGCTTGAAGAAGGCGAGAACACGTCCGTTCGGCGCCCAGGTTGGGCCTTCCACCAGGAAGCCACGGCTGATCATGCGCTCTCCACTGCCATCGGGTCGCATGACGCCAACGTAGAAGTTCCCCTGGCTCATGCGGGTGAAGGCAATCTGGTCTCCGCGCGGTGACCAGACCGGGGTGGCATAACGCCCATCGCCAAAGCTGATCCGCTCAACATTCGAACCGTCCGCGTTCATTACGTAGATCTGCTGCTGGCCACTGCGATCCGAGTTGAAGACGATTTTCTGGCCATCCGGCGCGTAGGACGGCGAGGTATCGATCGACGGATGATTGGTCAGCTGGCGCATCTCCCGTGTGCGCAGGTCCATGGTGTAGATGTCGGAGTTCCCGCCCTCGGCCATGGAAAGGATGACCTTGTTGCCATCCGGAGAGAAGCGCGGCGAGAAGGTCATGCCCGGAAATTCCCCCAGCACCTCTTGCTGGCCGGTATTGAGGTTGAGCAGATAGACGCGGGGCGAGTCGCCCGCATAGGACATGAAGGTGATTTCCTGGGAGGTCGGCGAGAAACGCGGAGTCAGGACCAGACTGCTTCCATCCGTCAGGAAACGGTGGTTGGCTCCATCCTGGTCCATGATAGCCAGGCGCTTCACCCTGCGGTCCTGTGGCCCGCTTTCAGCGACATAGACGATTCGGGTGTCGAAATACCCCTCCTCTCCCGTCAGGCGCTCATAAACCTCATCCGAGATGATATGAGCAATGCGCCGCCAATTGTCGGGCGAGGTCGTGTAGGCCAACCCCTGCATCTGCTCTTCCGCCAGGACGTCCCACAAGCGGAATTCCACACGCATGCGCCCATCGCTCTGCATTTGCACGCGGCCGCTCACCAGAGCCTGGGCATCGATCAGACGCCAATCCGCAAAGCGCGGGCCCGCATCTAGTGCAGCGGGGTCCTGGATAAAGGAGCGCTGGTCCAGCGGTGCAAAGAGCCCGGAATTTTCCAGATTGTCGGAAATCACCTGCGCCAGGTTCGACCCGACCTCGGCACCCTCGTTGTCCTCGGAATAGAAGTCCGATATGGCGACAGGGAGGGGTTCGACAAAGCCTTTCGTAATATCGACCGTCAACTGTGCCTGGGCCTGGGACGCCGCCAGGCCGAAAGCGGCCAATGCCAGGAAAACCAGGCCAGGCAAGCGGAATAACATTTGGATCGTCCGCATCAGAACATCTCCCTGGGATTGAAGTTCAATATCATGTCACGCCAAAGCTCATAATCCTCTGACGGCAGGTCAAACGGCTGGCATTCCTGAACGGCGCGCCGCGCGTTCTCCGCGGCAGCACGATAATACTGGTCGCGGTTCATCCGGGCGCTGTCCTGTATTTCAGGTAGTTGGCGCAACCGACCGTCCGGTGCAAGCTGAACCCGTATGGGCACCACCAGATCCTGGGCGCGCTGCGCCCCGGGATCTATGCGCCAGCAACTTGCAACCTGAGCCTGGATGGCCTGGGCCAGTTGCTGGGCCTTGCGCTGATTGTCCAGCGAACGTGGCTCATCTTCAGCTTCCTCGTCGGTCTCCGAACTGTTTTGCTGCCGAGGCTGGGACTCCATTTCCTCGACATTGCGCAGAATCGACGACAAGCGGTCTTCCTGAGGCTCGCTTGTCTCATCTTCAGCGGTTTCCTGTTCAGGCTCGGGTTCTGCTTCAGGCTCAGGCTCGGTTTCTTCTTGGGCAACCTGTTCTTCCTCGGGCGGCGCTTCCTCGGCAACATCAGGCGTCTCTTCCGGCTTGGCCCGGGGCGCCGGTGGCGTTACCTCGCTCAAGCGATCCTCTGGATCTTCCTCAACGGCCTCCGCTTGCTCCACGGCCTGATCGGCTGCCTCTGCCTGGGTTGTCTCGGGCGTCGTTTCCTCCTGGGGCTCAGTCTCCACCTCGCCTGCATTCTGAACCTCAGGTTCAGGTGCGCTTTCCGCCACTTCGCTTTGCGGCTGGCTTTCGGCAGTCTCCGGCTCGGGTATTGCTTCCGCCACCGTCTCGTCCTGCTGAGCTGCGCTTTCACTCACCGAGGGAGGTTCCGGTGGCTGCAGCGTCTGGGAATCAGGCAGAGCCTCCTGTACCGGCTCTGGCTCCGGCGCGCCCTCCAGAGCCTCTTCCTCCAGCGGCATCTCCTCTGCATCCTCCACGGGGGTCTCTTCGATTTCCTGAGAGGTCAGGTCGTCTTCACCAACCATTTCCACAGGAATGATGGTCACCGGTTCGGGTTTGGAATGCAGGAAAGGCAGGCCGAAAACGGCCAGGAGTACAAGCACGGCATGCAACGCCAGGGAAACCGCAAGCGCCCGCTGCGTTGTCCCACCGTCATCCCAGTTCCTGTTTGTGGGGCCGGCCTCGGTCATGGCGGCGTCCGCACTCCTGTCACTCTTGGCGTGATGGCTGCTCGACGATCAGTGACACGCGCGAAAAGCCCGCCGTATTGATACGTCCCATGACCTGCATCACCTGGCCATAGGAAACATTCTCGTCACCACGCACATGGATCCGGCTTTCGAAATCCTCTCCGGTGATGGCCGTGAGCCGGGGCACAAGCGCCTCCAGATCCACTTCAGTCTCCTGAATATAGACCTGACCGTCATTGGAAACGGTAATTTCCAGTGGCTCTCCGGGATCATTGAGCTGTCGTGCCGAAACCTTCGGAAGGTCAATGGGGACCCCGACGGTCAGCAATGGTGCCGTAACCATGAAGACGATCAGCAGAACCAGCATGACATCCACGAAGGGCGTCACGTTGATCTCACTCATCGGCTGCCAGCGGCGGCGGCGAAAGCCTCCCTGAGTCTCGCCGCGCCTGCTCATGATGGGACCTCCGGCCATGGCTAGCGTGTCTCCTCAAGCTGGCGGGACAGGATGGCGTTGAACTCTCCGGCGAAAGCTTCCAGCCGCTGTCCATAGCGCCCGATATCATTGTTCAACTTGTTGAAACCGATCGTGGCAGGAATCGCGGCCACCAGTCCCAGGGCTGTCGCGAACAGGGCCTCGGCAATGCCAGGCGCCACCACGGCAAGGCTGGTGTTGGCTGTTCCGGCAATCGCGGTAAAGGCGTTCATGATCCCCCAGACCGTTCCGAACAGTCCGATGAAGGGTGCCGAAGAACCGACCGAGGCGAGGAAGATCATATGCTTCTCGACCCGGTCCATTTCCCGTCCAATCGTGATCCCCATCACGCGTTCGATCCGTTCCTTCAGGGCCGCGGTTCGTTCCTGTGCCACTTGACCGCCACGTTGCGCGAAGCGCTGCCACTCTCGCATCGCCGCGGCAAAAAC
This sequence comes from Fodinicurvata fenggangensis DSM 21160, assembly GCF_000686045.1. Lineage (GTDB taxonomy): Bacteria > Pseudomonadota > Alphaproteobacteria > Kiloniellales > DSM-21159 > Fodinicurvata > Fodinicurvata fenggangensis. Next base: position 46,186 of record NZ_JMLV01000001.1, on the reverse strand, counting down.
CGATTCGAAAGGATCGTTTGGGACCTCGCCGACCTCGTCATAGAGCCGGTCGAGCGATCGCCCGGACCAGAATTCGTCCTCGAAGGCTTCAGCCTGGGCCCTCAGTCGGCGCAGCTTGATCAGTTTCTCGATGATGATCGCCCAGCTCCAGATGGAGGCCGAGACGAGAATCAGCATGACAAGTTTCACGACGATGTCGGCCTGAAGGAAAAGGCCCCAGATGCTCAGGTCACCCGAAGCCGACCCGGCCAGCACCGCTGCGTCGACCGCTTCATTCTCCATGGGGATGTACTCCGAATTTCATCGATTGCAGCTAGGATTGTGAATACGGCATGAGTATGTCGCGTATGAAGGTGGGAAGACGCCGCGCGCGTGTGTTCTCGGCATCAACCGTAACCACCTGTACCTTCAGTGACACAAGCCGGGTTTCGCCCAGCATGACATCCTGCTCCAGGTCCAACCGCGCTCCGCCCAGACGGGCCATGCGGGTATGAATCCATACAAGATCGTCAAGGCGCGCCGGCCATTCATAATCAACTTCGACACGACGGACGACAAAGAGCAGTCCGTGGTCTTCGCGCAGCCTCTTCTGGTCCAGGGAGAGGCTGCGCAGGAACTCGGTGCGGGCGCGCTCGGCAAAGCGCAGGTAATTCGCATAATAGACGATGCCTCCTGCATCGGTGTCCTCGTAATAGATCCGGATGGGGCAGACATGCGTCTTTCCATCGAACCATCCGGGCAGGCCATATTCCTGTCCCCCCTCCGGTGCGCTCACCCCTCTTCCTCCTGCTCCATGGAAGATATCAGGTCCAGCTGCTCGACAAGGGCGGCCGGTGGCTCCAGGCCAAGATGCCCGAAGCCGCCGGGTGTCAGTAAGCGTCCCCGCGGCGTCCTTTGCAAAAAACCTTGCTGTAACAAATAGGGTTCGATCACTTCCTCAATAACGTCACGCTGCTCCGACAGAGCCGCAGCCAGCGTCTCCGCGCCCACAGGCCCACCTCCGTAGTGCTCGGCGATGCACTGCAGATAGCGACGGTCCATGGCATCAAGGCCACGCGAATCCACCTCGAGCCGACGCAGGGCCGAATCGGCTACAGCGGCATCCACGGTGGCATCGCCAGCCACGGCGGCAAAATCCCGTACACGGCGCAGCAAACGCCCGGCCACACGAGGCGTGCCACGGCTACGGCGTGCAATCTCGGCGGCGCCGTCCTGGGTCAGCGAGAAATTCAGCACCCTGGCTCCCCGGCGCACGATCTCCTCGAGCTCTTCCGGAAGGTAGAACTGCAAGCGTTGGGGAATCCCGAATCGCTCACGCAAAGGACGCGTTATCAGGCCACTTCGCGTTGTTGCCCCGACCAGCGTGAAGGGCGGCAGGTCGATTCGCACCGAACGCGCCGCCGGTCCCTCACCGATGATGATATCCAGTTGGAAATCCTCCATGGCAGGATAGAGGATTTCCTCCACGGCGGGGCTGAGGCGATGTATCTCGTCGATGAACAGCACATCGCGCGGCTGAAGGTTTGTCAGGATCGCAGCCAAATCCCCGGCCTTGGCAATGACAGGTCCGGAGGTTGCCCGAAAGTTCACTCCCAACTCGCGCGCCACGATCTGGGCCAATGTCGTCTTTCCCAGGCCCGGAGGACCATGGAACAGTACATGGTCCAGGTTCTCCTCCCGAGCCCTGGCTGCCTCTATGAAAACCCGCAGATTGGCGCGCAACTGCTGCTGGCCGATAAAGTCCTCGAGCGTGACCGGCCGCAAGCCGCTGTCTGGCTCCTCACCTCCTGCTTCCGGAGAGACCATGCGTGTTTCCGTCATGATGACAGCTCCCGCAGTGCTTCACGGATCAGGCCCTGCAGGCTGGCATCCTCGCCCTGCTGGCGCGCCGATTTCGAAACGGCAGCGAAGGCTTCTGTGCGACGATAGCCCAGGTTCACCAGGGCCGAGACGGCGTCTTCGGCTTGCCCGCCCATGCCCGTCTCTCCTGAGGATACACCCGCTGCGCCACTGCTGCTGATTTCGTGAGCCAGGCTTTCCGACGTCGCGAACTGGCCAGCCTTGTCCTTCAACTCGCTGATCACGCGCGCTGCCAGTTTCGGCCCGACGCCATTGGCACGCGTGAGGGACGCACGATCCTGGGCAGCAATGGCCTGTGCCAGCGACAGAGGGGGCAGGATTGAAAGAATTGCCAACGCCATGCGGGCGCCCACCCCCTGCACCCCTGAAAGCAGGCGGAACCACTCACGCTCCAGGGATTCTGCGAATCCATAGAGGTGGATGTGATCTTCCCGCACATGGGTTTCGATCAAGAGACTCGCATTCTCGCCGGTCGAAGGAAGGGCACTCAAGGTCCGGGCAGAACAGAAGACGATATAGCCGACCCCACCGACATCCAGTATGACATGGTCCTCGGCCGGCTGGTCCACGACTCCTGTCAGCTTGCCAATCATGAAGCGCTCCCTGCCGCTTCACGGCTTCGCGCTGACCAGCTCTGTCGAGTGGCCGCATGATGGGCATGACAGATCGCAACCGCCAAGGCATCTGCTGCATCCGCCGAATGGGGACTGCAACCCGGCAACAGGCGCTCGATCATCATGGTCACCTGCTCCTTCTTCGCATGGCCCGTCCCGACAACAGACTTCTTCACGATCATCGGCAGGTACTGCGTCACTTCCAGGCCCGCAATCGCCGGAACCATCAAGGCCACACCGCGAGCCATGCCCAGCTTCAGTGTCGAGTCGGGATTTCGGTTTGCCAGGGTTTCCTCTACCGCGGCGGCCTGCGGGCGATGCTGTCCAAGCACCTCTTCCAGGGCGCTCTTGAGCTGCACCAAGCGTTCCGGCAGGTCGCAGCGATCATCGCTGCGCAAGGTTCCATTGGCCACATGGGAAAGCCTGCTGCCGTCTGTATCTATGATACCCCAACCCATGTGGCGCAGGCCCGGATCAAGGCCGATTACCCGCATGTCTGCTCACTCCCCCGCCACTGCCTGGGCTTGCGGCTATAGGCGCCCTGCTTCAAGTGCCGTCTCCTCAGGCCGTGAGGCGGGCCAGGACCTCGTCGGAAACCTCGAAGTTGGTCGAAACCTCGCGCACGTCGTCGTTATCCTCGAGCACCTCGATCATCTTGAAGAGTGTCGAGGCCTGATCCTCATCGATGGGCGTCGTGTTCATCGGCCGCCAAACCAGTCGCGCCTCGCTCGGATCGCCATACTTCTCGGTCAGGCTATCACGCACATCAGAGAAATCATCTGGCGCGCAGATGATGGTATGGTTCTCCTCATCGCTCTGAACATCCTGGGCACCTGCTTCGGCAGCCGCTTCGAAGACCTCTTCATGGTCGGCGGTATCAACCGGATAGACGATCTGGCCGGCGCGCTCGAACTGAAAAGCGACCGAGTTGGTTTCCCCCAGCGAGCCGCCATGCTTCGAGAACGCCGCCCGAACTTCCGAAGCCGTACGATTCTTGTTGTCGGTCAGGGCTTCGACGATCATGGCGACGCCGCCCGGGCCATAACCCTCGTAGCGCATCTCCTCATAGTTGACGTCTTCGCCCTCGCCCGTGGCCTTCTTGATGGCGCGGTCAATGTTGTCCTTGGGCATGTTTGCCGACCGGGCATCCGCAATGGCCCCACGCAGTCGCGGATTCATGGCCGGGTCGGGCAAACCGCTTTTTGCGGCAACGATGATCTCGCGCGTCAGCTTGGCAAATTCCTTGGCACGCTTTTTGTCCTGCGCACCCTTGCGATGCATGATGTTCTTGAATTGGCTATGGCCAGCCATGGCACCTCAACCTCATGTTCTTGCAAACTCGTGTCGTCTCGTGCGGCAATATCGTTGCTTTGGCACGCTCTGTCAGCCCCGCGGCCCGGTGCGGTTCGTCGCAATCCGCACTCAACATCACAGCGATAAAGTCCTACAGTGGCATTAACCCACTTTTAAGGGCTGTTAAATACTCTTGCTCGAGCGTGTTTAACAGAACGTTCTCGAACCGCGAAGCGGAGTTTGACCATGGGCCTGCCCGAAAAGCTGCTGGAAGATTTGCGGACTCCCGAAGGTGCGGCATCGGACAGGCTGGCCCGTGCCGTGGAGTCGGTCGAGGGTTTTGCCCAAACCCAGTGCCTCGAGAGCCTGGACCGCATTCTGGCCTTCTCCGACCATTTCGATGGAGCTGAAGCCATTCACGGTGAAGCCGCGCTTAGCGAAAGCAGCCGCATCACCGAGATGACCGCGGTACTCAACGAGGAAGTCGCACGGTTCCTCTCTCTCCATCCATCTCAGGAAAACTGAGCGCAGGCCGTCCCCTTCAGGGCGCTGTCGCCTTGAGACGTGCCCCCCGGCGGACAGGTTCGATTCTTCTGGCCAGTCCCGTAGCGTCGTCGGTTTCCACCAACACGGCACAGAGGTCAGCTGGCCCGGTTGCAACGCTCAGGCGTTCGGTCGGCAGCTTGCGAGTGAAGCGTGCGATCGGCGCTTCCTTGTTCATGCCGATGACCGAGTTGTAGTCACCACACATGCCGGCATCCGTCTGATAGGCCGTCCCGCCCGGCAGGATTTGGGCGTCGGCAGTCGGAATATGGGTATGGGTTCCCACCACCAGTGAAACCCGGCCATCGACACAGTGCGCCATAGCCATCTTTTCGCTGCTGGCCTCGGCATGGACGTCCAGGATGAAGGCGTCCACGTTCCCCTTCAGGCGGAAGCGTTCCAGCTCACGCGTCACGACTGCGAAAGGGTCGTCCAGCGGATCCATGAACAGGCGTCCCATGACATTCATCACGGCCACCTTCTGCCCCTTGATGGTGCTGTAAACACCGATTCCGCGTCCAGGCGTTCCGGCTGGATAGTTCGCAGGACGCAACAGGCGTGGCTCGCGGTTGATATACTCCAGGCATTCATTCTTGTCCCAGCTGTGATTGCCGCCGCTTATGACGTCAGCTCCCAGTTCGAACAGTTCGGCACAGATCTTTTCCGTCATTCCGAAACCGCCGGCTGCGTTCTCGGCATTTATGACAATGAAGTCCGGCTCCAGCTCGCGGCGCAGCTTCGGCAACTCCTCATGCACGATTTCCCGGCCGGAGCGACCGACGATGTCTCCACAGAACAGCAGTTTCACAGCTTGTGCCTTTAAAAGAAATGAGACCTGTCAGAAAGCCTGGACACCCTGCTCAGTCACGACCATGTCCAGTTTCTGATCATGCGGCCCTCGAGGCAAGAAATCCATATGTTGCCCGGCAAATCCCAACCCAATGGCCAACGTCCCCCGCTCGGCGCGCAGCTTTTCAAGCGTTCGGTCATAGAAGCCGCCGCCATAGCCCAGACGATAGCCTTCATTGTCGAAGGCCAACAGGGGCACAAGCAGGATATCGGGCACCTGCTCGGCTGCCGACGGCTCGGGCACCGAAGTTCCGAAAGCCTCCGTGACCAACCGGTCACCCGGCTGCCAGGCGCGAAAGACCAATGGTTGGGCGTTCTCCGTCACCACCGGCAGGCACAGCCCAACACCTTTCGCGTTCAACGCCTCCATTGCCGGTCGTGGGTCGATCTCGTCGCGCATTGGCCAATAGGAGGAAACCCAGCCGGCATTGGCCAGTTCCTTGCGACCCAGAAGGTTTTCCGCAAGGCGCAAGGCTGCATCCGGCCCAGACTCTTCGCTGGCAAGGCGACGACGTGCTGCGGCCTCACGCCTGAGACTCTTCTTGCTTTCGTCGGGATTGACGCTGTCCGTCACTGGACGTCTCCAGAGCGCATCATGGCAGGCCTGAAGCCCGTAAGGTGAGCATTGAAAAGGGGTGTGCCGCGAGAGCCGTTGGTTACTGTGCATCCTCTGTGGCCTGTCGTCGACAGGTGGGTGCCGTAATACCGAGACCACGATCCCGGCAGGGACAGCTCCCTAGAGGTGATTATTGGCCCCAGGGATAGAAGAACCTGACGCACTCCGCAGCACGAGCCCCAGCAAAGTCGAAATGCTTTGCCGTCTGCAGTATCTAGAGTTCGCGATGCCGCGCGACAAGGGTTTCTATATGATCGGCAACGGCACCCAGCAATTCCGCCTGTGATTCATCCGTGCCCGCGCCTTCTGAAACGCTATCCATCGAGGCGGCTGGTGCTGCCTCATCCGAACCGTTGGCGCGCAACCCTCGCATCTCGTCGACCATCAGCAGCCCCGTCAACAGGAGCAAGCGCGCCTCACCGGGTTGCCCGACACTGCGCACCAGCTGTTGCACACGGCTATCCAGTTCGGCAGCCAGGTCCCGCAGCTGGTCTTCCTGCCCATCGTCACAGGTCACATCGTAATTGCGACCATTCACGGTCAAGCTCACCTGTGCCATCAGCCCTTGTCCTCCAGGGTTTCCTGCAGACGCTTGGTCACACCGTCCACTTTCTCCGACGCCTGCTCCAGCCTCTGCCTGAGATCCTTGTTCTCGGCTTGCGCGGCTTCCAGCGCCTGCCCGAGTTCGGATATCTTCGCGGACTTCTGCTCAATCAGGCCTTCCAGGCTTTCGAGAGCCTGTTCCAGCCGCCTGGCTGCATCGTCCAATGTTGCATCCGTCGCACCGTCCGGTGCGTCTTCACTCTCCGCTGTCTCTTCGGAGGAGATGGGGCTTTCGTTCGAGGACATTTCACTCGCCATTGTATTATCGATGGAAACAGTTGAATTTAGGCTTCGCCAGGCAGCGGGGTCAACAAGCGGCCAGCCAAGCCGGTCACAAAGGATCATAAAGACCCGACACAAGCCGGTTTCAGGCGGATACAAAACACCAGCTTGTCGGTTGACCCTTTCCAGCGCCGGCGGCATTGTGCATCGCATCAAGGGCATTCAGGCCATTGTTGCGTGACGCACCCTGTCACTTGCGCTTGGAGTATGTCTGAAACTGTCCGGATAACTCTTTGACGTTCAAACAAAGATGGAATTCTGAAATGAGCGCTGCGCGCGAGAACGAAGCGGCCCAGGCCGTGGACAAGGTCGGTCACAACAACATGGCCAACGCCATCCGGGCCCTGTCCATGGATGCCGTTCAGAAAGCCAAGTCCGGCCATCCCGGCATGCCCATGGGCATGGCCGACGTCGCGACCGTCCTCTTCACACGCTACATGAAATTCGATCCCGCCCGCCCTGAGTGGCCGGACCGGGATCGTTTCGTCCTCTCTGCCGGTCATGGCTCGATGCTGCTCTATTCGTTGCTGCATCTGACCGGCTACGCCGACATGACGCTGGACGAGTTGAAGTCCTTCCGCCAACTGGGTGCTCGTACCGCCGGCCATCCCGAGTTTGGTCATGCCTCGGGCATCGAGACGACGACGGGGCCGCTGGGACAGGGTCTCGGCAACGCAGTGGGCATGGCCCTTGCAGAACGCCTGCTGGCCCGGAAGTTCGGCTCGGAACTCGTGGATCACCACACCTATGTCATTGCCGGTGACGGCTGCCTGATGGAAGGGATCAGCCACGAGGCCGGCTCCCTGGCAGGTCACCTTAAGCTCTCCCGCCTCATCGTGCTTTTCGACGACAACGGTATCTCCATTGACGGGCCGACCACGCTTTCCTGTTCCGACGACCACCTGAAACGCTTCGAATCCTATGGCTGGCACTGCCAGCGGGTGGATGGTCACGATCCCGAGGCCGTAGCTGCAGCCATAGAAGCGGCACAGGCCAGCGATGCCCCTTCGATGATCGCCTGCAAGACCGTGATCGGATTTGGCGCACCGAACAAGGAAGGCACCGCAGCCACGCACGGTGCGCCGCTGGGCGATGAGGAGATCGCGGCGGCGCGTGAAAAGCTCGGCTGGCCGCACGGCAACTTCGAGATCCCGGATGATATCCTTCAGGCATGGCGTGCGGTTGGGCAGAAGGGCAGTGAAGCCTCCCGTCAATGGGATGAACGCCTGTCCAAGGCTGACGCGGCCCTGCGTCAGGAATTCCAGCGCCGCATGGCGGGTGAACTGCCCGGGGGCCTGGATGACCTGATTGCCGATTTCAAGAAGAACGTCATCTCCGAGCAGCCCAAGCTGGCCACGCGCGTTTCCTCGAATCAGGTTCTCGACGCACTGGCAGAGACCATGCCGGAGCTGCTGGGCGGCTCTGCTGACCTGACCGGTTCGAACAACACCAAGGCCAAGTCCCAGGAACCTGTATCCGCACCAGATTATGACGGCAGTTACGTCTATTACGGTGTGCGCGAACACGGCATGGCGGCCGCCATGAACGGCATCGCCCTGCATGGCGGTCTCGTCCCCTACGGCGGCACCTTCCTGGTGTTCACCGACTATTGCCGCCCCTCCATTCGCCTGGCGGCGCTGATGAAGCAGCGGGTCGTCTATGTCATGACCCATGACTCCATAGGCCTGGGCGAGGACGGGCCAACCCACCAGCCCGTGGAGCACCTGTCCTCTCTTCGGGCCATGCCGAACCTCAAGGTACTGCGCCCGGCCGATACGGTTGAAACCGCGGAATGCTGGGAAATGGCCCTGCGGTCCCAGGATGGCCCCTCTGTTCTCGCGCTCAGCCGACAGGGGCTGCCGACCGTGCGCAAGGAAGGAACTGACAACTGGTCCGCGCTGGGCGCATACATCCTGTCTCCTGCGCATGGAGATCGCCAGGCCACACTTATTGCCAGCGGTTCGGAAGTCCACCTGGCGTTGGAAGCGCAACAGCAGTTGCGGGACCTGGGAATTTCAACCGCTGTCGTTTCCATGCCTTGTTGGGAGGCTTTCCTTGAGCAACCGCCGCATTATCGTGACGAGGTGATGGGACCCGGATCGCTGCCGGTCGTGATCGAGGCTGCGTCCTACTATGGTTGGGAGCGCTGGGCCGGACTGGACGGAATCTTCATCGGCATGCGCGGATTCGGCGCATCTGCCCCGGCAGGCGACCTTTACGACCACTTCGGCATCACGACCGAAGCCATTGTCTCGGCTGTACGCAACGGCCTGTGACCCTATGTGAATAACAGAATAAGCTGGAGGATAGGCGTATGACTCTTCGTGTCGGTATCAATGGTTTCGGACGGATCGGCCGTCTGGTTTTGCGCGCGGCCCTGGAATCGGGACGCAAGGACCTGGAGTTCGTGGCCATCAACGACCTGGGGACAGCAGAGGCTAACGCGCACCTCCTGAAATATGATTCGGTTCATGGCCGCTTCCCGGGCATCGTGACAGCCAAGGATGATGCAATCGAGATCGACGGCCAGAGGCTCAAGGTTCTGGCCGAGCGTGATCCTGCCAATCTGCCCTGGGGTGACCTGGGCGTCGATATCGTCCTGGAGTGCACGGGCTTGTTCACCAGCCGTGACAAGGCCGCCGCTCATCTGAAGGGTGGTGCAAAGAAGGTCCTGGTCTCCGCACCTGCCGGAGATGCCGACCTGACTGTCGTCTATGGCGTCAACCATGACCAGCTGAGTGCCGAGCACGAAGTGGTTTCCAACGCGTCCTGCACCACCAACTGCCTGGCACCCGTCGCCTATGTCCTGAACAAGGCCGTTGGGATCGAACGCGGTTTCATGACCACGATCCACGCCTATACCGGTGATCAGAAGACCGTGGACACGCTGCACAAGGATCCGCACCGTGCCCGCGCCGCAGCCATGTCCATGATCCCGACCTCCACCGGAGCCGCACGTGCGGTCGGCCTGGTCCTGCCGGAGCTCAAGGGCAAGCTGGACGGCGTCGCCATTCGCGTGCCAACCCCGAATGTCAGTCTGGTGGACTTGAAGTTCGATGCCCCACGCGACGTGACCACCGAGGAAATCAATGATGCCATTCGCACGGCCGCAGCCGGTGAGTTGAAGGGCGTTCTTGAAACCTCGGACGAACCGCTGGTCTCCGTGGACTTCAACCATAATCCCGCCAGTTCCACCTTCGACCTGAACGGGACCCAGGTGATCGACAAGCGCCTGGTCCGTGTCATGTCCTGGTACGACAACGAGTGGGGCTTCTCCAGCCGCATGAGCGACACCGCCGTTGCCATGGGCAAGCTGCTCTGAAGGCTTCCGCGCGCGACGGCGGGCTGAGCCCGCCGTCGGCCGGCGGAAAGTGTATCAGCGATGACGGCTTCAATCCTGCCCGTCGCGCTCGAGATCGCATCACTTCGCACGGCAATCATCGCCGCGCGCGTGGCGACTCAGAGACAACAGCAGGTTCTGCTGGTCTCCACGCCTGACGCAGCCGCACAAGCCGGCAGTCTCTGGTTTATCGAAATCGCTCGACAAACCGCCTCAGAAGTACCGGAAGCTGAAGTTTCCATGGTCCTGGATTGCGGGGATACCGCCGGTTACGCACTGGAGGCCCTGCACAGTGGCGCTGGCGGCATAATATTCCGTGGCCAGACAGAAACCACCCGACGCCTGCAGCAACTGGCCGATCTGCAAGATGCCCTTTTCCTGATGGCACGGCCCCGTTGCCTGTTTCTTGACAGAGAGCCCGATCCCCTGGCCGCATGCCGGGCATGGTTCTGGTTCCGGGAAGAACCGACCTAGTTCCTGACGTCAGTCTGTCTGGAATTGCATTCCCCGGGGGGCTTCGTTATTCAGAAGCTCGGTTATCAATCCGGGCGACAGGTATGCTTCCCTGGTCTTGTTGTCCGCTGCATGGAAGATGGTGAGGAACGATCATGAAGCTGACACAACGCGTCAAACGCATTCTGGCAAACTACGAGAGCGACAATCCAGGGACCAAGGCCAACCTGGCTCGAATCCTGATGCACGGGAAACTCGGCGGAAGCGGCAAGCTGTTGATCCTCCCGGTGGACCAGGGTTTCGAACATGGCCCCGCGCGGAGCTTCGCGGCGAACCCCGATGCCTATGACCCGCACTATCATTTCCAGCTCGCGGTGGACGCCGGGCTCAATGCTTTTGCCTCGCCGCTAGGCATGATCGAGGCCGGCGCCGACAGCTTCGCGGGCGCCATTCCGACCATCCTCAAGGTCAACAGCTCCAACAGCCACGCCACCACAAAGGACCAGGCCATTACCGGCAGCGTCAACGATGCGCTGAGGCTCGGCTGCTCGGCCATCGGTTTCACGATCTATCCGGGTTCAGACGAGGCCTTCGAGATGATGGAGGAAATCCGGGAAATGGCGGAAGAGGCCAAGTCCGTCGGCCTGGCCGTCGTGATCTGGTCCTATCCGCGCGGCGGCAAACTCTCCAAGGAAGGCGAAACGGGCATCGACGTCACGGCCTATGCGGCGCACATGGCGGCCCTGCTGGGCGCACACATCATCAAGGTGAAGCCGCCCACCGAACACATCGAGCAGGACGACGCCCGCAAGGTCTACGAGAAGCAGAAGATCGACATCTCCAATCTCTCGGCCCGCATTTCCCATGTCATGCAGTCCAGCTTCAACAACCGCCGTATCGTCGTGTTCTCGGGCGGCGGCGCCAAGAGTACCGAAGACGTGCTGAACGAGATCCGTGCCCTGCGCGATGGCGGCGCCAATGGTTCGATTATCGGGCGCAACACCTTCCAACGCCCGCGCAAGGAGGCCCTGGAAATGCTGGATACGATCATCAAGATCTACCAGAACAAGGCTTGAGCAGGAGCAGCCGGATGCGCTGCCGCCTTTATCTCGTCACGCCGCCCGCGTTTCTCTCGGGCGGCGTTGACATTTCGGACGCCTGCTCACGTGTGGAACATGCCCTTTCGGCCGGTGATGTGGCCGCTGTCTTGCTGCGTTCCGGCCAGGGTGACCCCGACACCACCCGGAATGCCCTGAAGGCTTTGCTGCCCGTCATCCAGCAAGCCGAAGCCGCAGCCGTCCTGGAAGGCGATCCTGATATGGCGGTCGAAACCGGATGCGACGGCATCCAGATTCCCGCAGATTCCCGACAACAGCGTAGCTTGCGGCAGAGGCTGGGGGACGAGAGGATTCTGGGAATTGACTGCGGACATTCGCGCCATGCCGCAATGGAAGCCGGCGAACAGGATGCCGATTACGTCATGCTCGATTCCAGCGAAACGGAGCTGCTTGCCTGGTGGGCAGAGTTGATGGAGGTGCCGTCCGTGGCAGGTGGCGTGAATGGCCTGGAAACGGCTTCTGCTGCAATCAGGGCCGGGGCTGACTTCATTGCCGTGGGCGATGCGGTCTGGCACCACTCCGAAGGGCCGGAGGCAGCTGTCACCGCTTTCAACAGCCTTCTCGACGAAGAGGCTGGCGAAGCCACCTGAGTTTCCTTTACCGTCCTTGCGGCTGCTACTTTGCCTGCTTGCGCGCGTGTCGCAGGATTTCCCGGCTCAGGCTGGCCATCTCCTGGGCAGCCTTGCCCTTCGGCTGGACTTCGCCCACGGCACGCCCTTCGGAAAGTGCGGAGGCAAAAACCACACGGTTGCCGACCTTGGTCTTGGCCACTTCGGCGCCAAGTTCCTTCAGGGCCGTCAACATTTCCTCGGTCAGGCGTGCCCGCGGGGGTACCCGGTTCAAGACCGCCAATGCGGCTGTCCCCTCCCCCTTTGCGAGTTCGAGCGTCGGACGGGTGGCCCAGATATCCATGGGTGATGGCTGGACGGGCACCACCACAAGGTCTGCACTGCGCACGGCAATGCGCGCTTCTGTCTCGGCATGGGGAGGAGAGTCGATCAGGACCACATCATGATCTTCTGCCAGCTTCTGGACCTCGTTTCGCAAGCGCCAACCATTGATCTGGCTGACCAGGAGGCCGGCGCCCGCATCCCCCAGCAGCGCTTGGCGCTGCTTGTACCAGAAGGTCAGGGATTGCTGGGGGTCGATGTCGACCACGGCGACCTTGTGTTTTGCCGCAGTCAGGGCAACGGCCAGATGAGCGGCCAGGGTCGTCTTGCCCGCACCGCCTTTTTGCTGTGCAACAGTGATGATACGCGCTGTCATAGGGAGACCTGTCCTTCTGCAAGATGCAGATTGTTGCACATGCGAAGACCGCGCGGAAGAGGATAAGGCGTTGACGCTCTGGTCCAAGCTGACAATCCTGCGCCATCTGTCGGTACGTGAAAATCCATGACTCTTCTTCTTTCGAACACGCCTGGGGATATCGCAAAGGCTGCACAGCTGCTTCAGCAGGGCGAACTGGTGTCCTTTGCCACCGAGACTGTCTATGGCCTTGGCGGAAATGCCTGCGACGATCAAGCCGTGGCCGGCATCTTCGAAGCCAAGGGGCGTCCCAGGTTCAATCCACTGATCGTTCACTTTCCGGACTCTCAGGCTGCGGCGCAGGAGGTTGTTTTCTCGCAAACAGCTCTTAAGCTTGCCTCGGCTTTCTGGCCAGGCCCTCTGACGCTTGTCCTGCCCCGCCGTGCAGACAGCCGCATATCCCTGCTCTGCTCGGCCGGGCTCGACAGCCTGGCCGTTCGAGTCCCGGCTCCCGAAACAGCCCGGACACTGCTCAGGAAGGCCGGCTGCCCTGTTGCAGCTCCAAGTGCGAACAGAGCCGGCAAGATAAGCCCGACCCGCGCCGCGCACGTCATGGACGAGCTTTCCGGCCGCATTGCCGCAGTCCTGGATGATGGCGCCTGCAAGGTTGGGGTCGAATCGACTGTTGTTTCCCTGACAGGCGAAAGGCCGGCTCTGCTCCGGCCCGGAGGACTGGCACGCGAAGAGATCGAGAAATTGCTGGGTAGCCCCCTGGACTCGCCGTGCACGGAGAATCCGGTGTCCTCTCCGGGCATGCTCAAGAGCCACTATGCGCCGCAGGCCGCTCTTCGCCTGAATGCAACCTCCATCAAGCCGGAAGAAGCTTTCCTGGCATTCGGTGACGAGCATGAAGCAAAAGGGAAGGCCCATTTCAACCTGAGCCCTGCAGGCGACCTGAGGGAAGCAGCGGCGAATCTCTTTGCGGCACTCAGGGAACTGGACCGCCCTGGCATTTCAACCATCGCGGTTGCTCCCATCCCTGATCGGGGATTGGGGCAAGCCATCAATGACCGTTTGCAGCGTGCCGCCGCCCCACGCGACAGCTGAATCATCCGTGGTACCGCGTTTGCGCCCGCCTGCGTCCAAAAATTGTCTCCGGCTCTCCCGATCCCCTGATCTGGAAAGTTATAGCAAGCGTATTAGCTAAGACTCCGAGAATACGGGGTTTTGCACGCCTGCATGATTGCAGCAGGACCTCTTGGACAGGCCGAAGCGGAATTCATAGATCTGAAAATGAAGCACACATCATCCGATTACGAACTTGTCAGCCAGGCAAGAAACTACCTGCAGCAATTGGGTCTGCATGACAAAAACCGATTGGAAAGCCTGTCTTGTCAGGTGCCAGGGACTTTTGGCTCCCTCCAGGCGCTTCGCAAGGAAGTGGCCCGTTGGGTGGAGGACACTTGTTACCTGAAACTGCCACAAGATGAATCGGGAGTGGCCATGGCCGAAGCGGCAATTCTGCTCAGCGCTTTCGCCGAAAGCGACCCGCTACGTTTCCTGTCCCGCACCGAACGTCCGCAACGTGCCTTGATTGACGAGTTGCGTCACTCCCTGCCGATGGCGGTCCCACAGCAGCGACAGACTGTCATGCCAACACAGTCGCTGCAGCCTATCAGAGCACCGAGTTGGCTGCAAAAGCCGCTGAAGGCCCCCAGACCGGCCATAGCGAGCAACTGATTCCAGGAGAATCATCCAGGTCATGACCAGCGCCTCCGCGCACCACACATCACTTCCGGCTTTGTCCGGACGCATGTCAATAATGGTCGCAAGCCTCGTAACGACGGGACTTGGGGGCTGGATATCCCTGCACTTGGTGCAAGGGCAGGCCTCCACTGCAGTGACAATCGCCCTGCTTTCGCTTTTCACGCTCCTGCTGTTCTGGATCGCCCTTTCCTTCTGGACCAGCCTTGCGGGTTTCGCTTCATTGGCGACCAGGCGTTCAGGATCCGGATTGTCACCGTCTGACCTTCAACAGCCACTGCGCAGCCGCACCGCTATACTGATTCCCGTCTATAACGAAGACCCCAACCCCGTCTTTGCCAACCTGGCGGCCATGTACGAGGACCTGGCCCGAAGTCCCCAGGGTCGACACTTCGATTTCTTCGTCCTCAGCGACACCACGGAACCGCGTATATGGATTGCGGAAGAAGCCGCCTGGTACATGGTGCGGCGGCTCTTGAAGGGGGGTGGGCAGATCCACTACCGCAAGCGGTTGTCCAACAGTGGTCGCAAGGCGGGTAACATTGCCGACTTCTGCAGGCGCTGGGGCCGTAATTACGACTACATGGTGGTTCTCGATGCCGACAGCTTGATGTCAGCGAGCACGCTGCTGCAGATGGTGCGACGGATGGATGCCAATCCACGCGCTGGCCTCATGCAGGTGCCTCCCGTCCTCATAAACCGTCACAGCCTCTTTGCCCGCATACAGCAATTCTCAAGCGCATTGGCCACACCAATCCTGGCACACGGCTTGGCGTTCTTTAGCCGCAGCGAGGGAAATTTCTGGGGTCACAATGCCATCATAAGGGTTCGTGCCTTCACGGAAAGCTGTGGCTTGCCGGAATTGTCAGGCCGCAAGCCCTTTGGCGGAACGGTTCTCAGTCATGATTTCGTGGAAGCAGCCTTGCTGCGTCGTGCCGGCTGGCAGGTCTGGATGTTGCCGGACCTGGATGGCAGCTACGAGGAGCCCCCACCCTCCATCATGGACCATGCCCTGCGCGACCGTCGTTGGTGCCAGGGCAATCTGCAGCACCTGAAGGTTCTTCCCGCACAGGGACTGCATTGGGTCAGCCGCCTTCACCTTCTCCAGGGCATATTCTCCTATCTCGCCTCCCCCCTCTGGCTGGCCTTCCTGGTACTTGGCATTGGAACTGCACTGCAGGGAAGCGACCAGCTTCCTTCGGGATCGGCGGTCCCTGTGCTCGGAGTGGGGCCAGGAGAACTCATGACCCTGCTGCTTGCCATTATCCTGACCATGCTCTTCGCACCTCGACTGCTGGGCCTGGCATGGGCCCTTCGCACGCCAGTGTCAGCCCAGGCCTATGGTGGCCGCACAAGCGCCCTGCTGAGCCTGGGACTTGAAATGCTGTTCTCTGCTCTGCTGGCCCCGATCATGATGATCCTGCACAGCCGCTTTGTCCTGGAAGTCCTGCTGGCCCGCGACAGTGGCTGGAAGCCACAACAACGAAGCGAGTCACAGCCTCTTCCATTGGCGCAGGCTTTGAAGGCCTGCCGCCTGCAGGTCTTCTGCGGCATGATTTCGGCCGTGGCCCTGCTTGCCTTGCCGCTGCAGGTCGCCTACTGGTTTTCACCCATCCTGGCCGGACTGCTGCTAGCGCCTTTACTGGTCTGGCTTACCTCGCATCCGGTTGCAGGACGGGTCAGCCGCCATTTGGGCCTTTTCCTTTGCCCCACCGAGATTCAACCAGAAGAGGTTATCCTGCGCACCAGGGAACTCGCCACTCACCCGCTTGTCTCTCCACCCGAAAGCGCATTGCGCGCCTTGAGCCAGGACCAGAAGCTGTGTTTCCTGCACAAGGCTGTCCTGGCGGCGACAGTCCAGGAACAACCGGACAGCACAGTCCTGAACCGTGCCCTGCGCAGATACAGTGCGGGTGAGCAATTGGAGCAGGAAGAGGAGAATGCGCTCCTGTCCAGCCCTGACGCTCTCCAGAAAATTGCCGCACCTTTGGGCGAATTGATGGATTCTGCCCCCAATCAGACGGCACAGGCGGCATGACTCCCCTCGACAGTCAGGAAATTTGAAACAAATAAATACCACCAGCTAGCGCAAGCCCGGGCCTCTGGTCAGAAAGCAAGTTCAATGGCGGATTTCGATAATCCCACCCTGCAACGCGGACAAGAATTGAAGGTATTGCGCCAAAACAGCCTGTTTTGGCTACTTGCGGGGGCTGTCTGCCTAGTAGCGGGTCAAAGTCTGCTGAAAGTACTTGCAGGTATTTCGACAGGAGCCCTGATCCTTCCCTTTTTCCTCTATCTGGGCATTGCCTGCGGCGTCTGGTTGGGCCTGCCGGCCCACCTGCCACAGCGCAGCTTTGGCCTGGCGAATGGCATCACCCTACTGCGGGCCGTCTTGACCTGCCTACTGGCCGGCCTGGTTGTCCAGACGCCGCCTGAGCTACTTGGCTGGCTGCCCCTTGCCGGGGCATTGACCATCCTGCTGCTAGACGGACTGGACGGTTGGGTGGCGCGTAAAACAGCCCAGGCTTCCGCCTTCGGCGCACGCTTTGACATGGAGATGGACAGCCTCCTCGTCCTCCTGCTCTGTGCCACCGTGCTGTTGATGGACAAGGCCGGTCCGTGGGTCCTGTTGGCTGGCGGGCTGCGCTACATTTTCCTGGCCGGCACCGGGCTCTTGCCCTGGATGAAAGGGACTCTTCCCGAAAGCTTCAGGCGGAAAGCACTCTACGTCATATCGACATGCGGTGTTATCCTTGCACTCGCACCTGTTGTGACAGGACCCTTAAGTCATGTGATCTCCGTTGTTGCCGTCGCCGGTCTTGTGATTTCTTTCATGATCGACATTTCATGGCTTTACAGGAACACCCGAAAGGAAAGGAAATCCTCATGAGAAACTTGAAGAGCGCCACTCTGCCAGTCACGGCAATGGCCGCCTTTGCAGCCACTGCCGCTTTCAGCCTGGATGCCCTGGCTGCACCCGAGGAATACAAGCTGGACCCTGCCCATACCTATGTGGTCTTCAAGGTCGATCATATTGGCTACAGCCAAGCCATCGGGCGCTTCAACGAAGTCGAGGGCAGTTTTGTCTTTGATGAGGAAGAGCCCAGCATCTCGGACCTGAATGTGACCATCCAGGCCGAGTCCGTAGACACCAATCACGAGGAACGGGACGAGCATCTGCGTAGTGGTGATTTCCTGGACGTTGAGAACCACCCCGAAATCACCTTTGTGATGACCGGTTCGGAGCAAACCGATGACCGGACCGGCAAGATCATGGGAGATTTGACGATCCTGGATACGACACGTGAAGTCACGCTGGACGTAACCTGGAATGCCAGCAAGCCCTACCCATTCGGAGAGAACTATGTAACCGGCGCCTCTGCGAGCACCAGCATCAACCGTAGTGACTTTGGCATGAACTACGGCGTTGAAGGCGGAATGATCGGTGACAGCGTCGATATCGAAATCGAAATCGAAGCAATTCGCCAGTAACAGTATCTCCAGTGAGGTAGGCAAGTCCGTGTCACTTCAGCGCTTGACGCGCCTTACGGGCTTCCTGCGCTCGCTGGCGATTTATCATGGCCGCCCAGGGCGACTGAAACGCGAAACGGCTTTTCTGGGTTCCCTGATTCACGCAGGTGACCTCTGTTTCGATGTGGGCGCCCATGCCGGCAACCGGACTAGAAGCTTGGCTCACCTGGGCGCGCAAGTAATCGCCCTGGAGCCCCAGCCGCTCTTTGCTCGTTTCCTGGCCTGGTTCTTTCGCCACCAGGGATCCGTCACGATCCTGCCGTGGGCCGTTGGCGCCGACAGCGGAGAGGTGAAGCTGAACATCAGTCCCCGCACACCGACAACCACAACCGTGTCCAGGGATTTCGTCAAAGTGGCCGCCCGAACAGAGGGGTTCCAGCAGGTGCGCTGGACGGAGCATCTGATCGTGCCACAAACGACTTTGGATCAGTTGATTGCCCGGCATGGCCAGCCACGTTACTGCAAGATCGACGTGGAGGGTTACGAAGCCGAAGTGCTCGAAGGCCTCTCGGTCCCACTGACCATCATCTCCATCGAATACCTCGGCCAGAACCCGCAGCCGGCCATAAAGGCACTTACACGACTGCAGGAACTGGGGGACTATCGCTACAATGCCTCTCCCGGTGAAAGCATGAAATTTCACTTTCCGGAATGGCGATCAGCAAAGGAAATGTCGGACTGGCTGGAAGCTGGCGCCGAGGGGCAGCCCTTCGGCGATATCTATGCCGTTCGTGCCAACGAAACAGACCTGCTCGACCGACTGCAGAAGGTTGCATAATGTCCCTGCCCTTCGAACTTTTCTCTGACGCTCTGGCCGAACTCTATGCACCACTGACAGAGGCAGATTCATGGACAACGGGGCATCTGGGTCAAAGCCTCGACGGGCGAATTGCGACTCTCAGCGGTGCCTCCTGCTATGTCACGGCTGACGAGAACCTGGATCATTTGCATCGGATGCGTGCCCTGGCCGATGCCGTCATCGTGGGGGCCGGAACGGTGGAGCATGACAATCCGCGCCTGACCGTACGCCGTGTCGAAGGCCCCAATCCCTTGCGGGTGGTTCTTGATCCGAACGGACGCCTTGAATCCTCGCATGGCATCTTCACGGATGGACAGTCGGAAACACTGCTGATCAGCGGTGTTCCGGACCATGCCGTCTCTACTCACTGTGCCCGGACAGTATTCCTGCCCAAGGAAACGGGGGTGCGGCACTTCTATCCCGGGGACGTCATTGCCCTGCTGCGGGAACGCGGGCTCAAGCGCCTGTTCATTGAAGGTGGTGGAATCACCGTCTCGCGTTTCCTGCAGGCCGACAGTCTGGACCGGCTTCATATCTGCATTGCACCGGTCATTATCGGCGAAGGTGTACGTGGCATCGATCTGCCCGGATGCGAGCACATGGAGCAGACCCTGCGTCCACCTGCCCGGCACTATCTCATGGGCAAGGACGTTTTGTTCGACCTGGACCTTCGCTCCTGACGCCGCACACCCGCATCGATCAAAAGTACGAGTGCACCCGGCAAGGCCCCGAGCAGAACCAGGAGGCCATAGCCGATCGAAACAGCAAGGCCCTCCTCGATGGAATGCCCGCTCAGGCCCCAGAGCCCCACGGTGGCAACCTCGCGCACCCCCCAGCCGGCAATGGTAAAGGGAACGGCCATCGACAGGAGGACAAGCGGCACGGCCGTAACCAGGAACAATGGAGCCATCGGAACCTGCAAGGCATAGGCACTGCATGCGAACACAAGTACATAGCTGGCCAGAATCAGGAGCGACAGGAACAGTTGTCGTTCCCATACCCCCCGGACCAGCAGGGCGGTGCGCAGCTCCATGAAGAAAACACTGAGGCCGCGAAAGAGCACCAGATGTCTGACCTGGAAAGGCAAAACCACCAGGACGCCAAGAACGGCCAGCAGCAGGGTTCCGGCCACGAGATTCCAGGGCTTGGGCACCCAAAGGTAAGCCCCGGCCGCGGCAAAGGGCAGCAAGGCCAGGTAACCGGCGCTGCGCTCGATCATGACAACCCTCAAGCTGGGGAAGAAGCCCGTGCGGGACTGTTCCCTATGGTCCTTGCGACCATGACGCCAGGCTCGGAAAAGGTCACCGCCAACGCCGCCCGGCAAGAGCTGGTTCAACAGTGTGCCCAGGAAGTATTCCCTGATCGACCAACCCTTTGAAATCGTTATCCCCACATGACGCGCGGTCAAGCGCCAGCGCAGGGCTGACAGCACGACCTGCCCACTTGCCAGCAGCACGCCCGCAATCAACCAGCCTGGATGCAAATCACCCAGACGCGCCAATGCCTGCGCACCATCGACCCTGAACCACAGGAAGATCAGGAGGCCCGGTGTTATGATCCAGGGAAGGACCTTTTGGGCAAGCTGAAAGATCACGACAATTGCCCTTCTGGCACGGCAAGGAGGTCTTCATGCCCAATACGAAGCCAACTCTCGCCCCGTTCCAGGGCAGCCAGTCGATGCGCCAGCCATGCATCCACCTGTTCAGGCTGATCGCTGAGTTCCAGGGCAGCAGCCGCTATCCCTTTCAAGAGTTCCTGCTGCAGTCCGCCCTGGTCAACGCCCAACTCCCAAGGGCTTTCGTCGAGCTGGCAGTCGAAGCCACAGGAGGTCAGGATCTCACTTGACCGGCGTGGCGCCTGGCCGCCCATAGCCGGTCCAAATCCCTTGTCTCCACTCTGGTGGCGATTGAACAGCTCGGCAATCCTTCTGTCGGCTTCCAGTGCAAGATGGAACCGCATATGCCCATTGTAATTCAGTGGAAAATACAAGACGGCCGCGCGGCATTCGCCGACCAACTGTTCCAGCCACTCGGGGGAAACCAGATCCAGAAGCGCCGACCCCGTGATCAGGTCTGCCCTGGGCAGTCCTTCGAACAGCGCGCCGGACAGGTCCTGATGGACCATGGACACCTCTCCAGCCCAGCTTTCCGTAGTCAGGAGGAGACCGTCGCTGCTTTCCCTGGCCTCTCCACCGGTCTCGACACACCAGCGCACGAGCCGGTCAGAGGCGAACTCGAGCAACCGGGCATCATGATCCAGCAGGAACCAGCGCTGCTTGCCACCAAGAAACGGGGCCAGCGCACGCAGATTGGCGCCCGTACCCGCTCCCAGATCATGGATCACGCACTCTCCATGCCTCTCGGCTCCAACAATGTTGGCCAGATGCTCCTGAAGCGGGAAACTGCGGGCAACCAGGTCCGCCGGTTCCCGAAGGTCCAGCCAATTGGCTTCGAAGTATCCGCTCATTTCCCTGCTACGATCCGGTCCGGGGCGAGCAAGCGTGCGAACCCATCAACAGCATCTTCCCAACGTGGCAGTGACTTCCGTGCTTCCAGGGCCCTTGCCTGCAATGTGGCGAGACAATCGGCGTCGTTCAGCACCCTGTCCAGGGCCTGCCTCAAGTCCGTCAGGTCTCCCGGTTCGACAAACAGCCCGCAATTATCCGGCAAGGTCTCCACTATGCCGGCGGACCTTGGCGCCACAATCGGCAGTCCCCGGGCCAGGGCCTCGGCAAAGACCATGCCGTAGCCTTCCAGCAGGGACGGCAGGACGAAGACATCTGCATCATAATAACACCTATCCAGCTCGGCAGGAGATAGCTCGCCCGTCACGATCACACGGTCCTGCAACCCCAGGCCAAGAACCGCCTGCGCCACCTCTGCGGCATAGGCCCTGTCGCGCTGGTCGGAGCCGGCCAGCGTCAGTTTCCAGTTCCCGGTAAGTTTCAGTTCGGCCAGAGCCTCCAGAAGCTGCAGCTGGTTCTTGCGGGGGGTCAGTGTCGCGACGGTAAGCAGGTTGCAGCACCCTTCTTCCCCGCCAGTCGCCAGGTCCTGATGCTCCGTTCCCGGCAGGATGACCTGCAACCGCATTTTTGGGACCTGGTAGTCGGAATGGAGTTCCCGCGCCGTTGCCGGTCCGGTCACCACCACCCGATCCGCGAAGGCCAGGGACCGCCGCTCACTCAGATAAAGCTCCTCCCGCTGCTCTCGCGTCAAACCCGTTTCCCTGGCCAGCGGATGATGGACCAGGGCAATCAATTGGCGGCCTTGCGTCAGTCGTGCAGCCAGATGCTCGGGAAAGGCGCCGAACGCAAGGCCATCGACGACAACTGGCCGATCCGATGGCAGGCGCGAGATGATTTCTTCCACCTGGACCAAAGCGTCGGAGCCGGGAAAGGGAAAGTCCTCGCTCAGGCGTGCGAGCTCTACGCTCAAGCCCCGTTCCTCGAAGCCCTTCATGATCTGCCTGTCATAGTGATAGCCACCGGTCCGGGTTTCCGGATCACCGGGAATCATGAAGCACACAGCGGGCATGCTGCTTCAGTCCCGCCCTGCGGCAACAGGTCCCTCATAGGATGCCCAGGCAATATGGGACTCATGCAATGTAACCTTCAGCGCCTGCAAACCCATGGCACTGTCCCCCAGACGCCCTTCCGCGATGGCCGCTGCCAGGCGGCGGTGAATTTCACCCGCAAGAAATTCGGTGGTGGTATTCCGCCCCTGGAACGTCTCTTCTTCATCAAGGTTGCGATAGTTCAAGGTTCCCAGAATGTGCTTCAGGGTTTCACTGGCCAACCCGATATCCACGACCAGGCCGTCGGCATCCAGTTCCGGCCGGCGGAACTCCGCATCCACCACATAGGTTGCACCATGCAGGTTGCGCGCTGGCCCGAAAACCTCTCCGGCGAAGCTGTGCGCAATCATGAAGTGGTCTCGTACGGTCAGGCTGTACATAGCTTATTCCCGGTCATTCACTGGTCGATCCCATAACGAATACGATGACAGAGTACCCCGCGCCCATTGTCTGCAAGTTTCTCCATTACGTCAGGAAGCTCCTCGAAGGCGCTCTCCCCGGTGATCAAGGCTTCCAGTTCACGCGCGCAAAGCAGGTCCAGGGCAATCTCCATCCGCCTGCGGTGTCCCTTCCTGGCGTTTCTGGTCGGCGAAACGCCCCCCACCTGTGAGGAACGTAGGGTGATGCGCTGGGAATGGAAGGCCTCACCCAAGGGAAGCGTAACCTTTCGCTCGCCGAACCAGCTCATCTCGAGGACCGTGGATTCATAGCCCGCAGAAGCCAGGGCCATAGCCAAAGCCTCGGGAACGCCACTGGCATGGATGACCAGGTCGCAGCCCGTTGGAGCATCTTCCGGGGGCTTGAGTGTCAGGCCAAGGCGCTGCGCCACTGCAGCCTTGGATATATCGGGGTCGACCAGAGTGACTTCCGTTCCCGGAATGGCCTGGCTTAGCCAGGCCAGCAGGAAACCGACCGTACCGGCCCCATAGACGGCAATCCGGTCTCCCAGGCAGGGCGTAGCATCCCACAGTCCGTTCAGGGCCGTTTCCATGTTCGCGGCCAGAACCGCTCGTTCTGGTGGCAGGTCGGGCGGCAAGGGGACCACATCTTCGCTTGGCACCACATAGGCCGACTGGTGGGGATGAAGACAGAACACCGCCCGCCCCAGCAGGTCCTCGGGTCCTTCCAGGACTTTACCGACCGAAATGTAGCCATATTTTACTGGAAAGGGTAAAGATCCCTCCTGAAAGGGTGCGGCCATGGCATCATACTGGCTTTCCGGGATCAGGTTGTTAAAAACCAGGCTTTCGGTGCCACGGCTGATAGCACCATAGAGTGTTTTCACCAGAACCTCTCCCGGACGCAAAGCTGGCAAGGCCTGGGGGCGCAATTCGCCACGGCGAGGCGCCGTGATCCAGTAAGCTGATGCCATGGGATGCGGCATGCAATGATCCGGAAGCTGTTGAGATAATGAAACTTTTCAAGAAGGCTACCCCAGGGAAAGAGACCGCGCCAGCGTCTTTTGACGCCAAGCGCGACGGAGGCCTGCTGGCATTCCTCCTGGCCGCATGCTTTTTCTGGCTGCTCTTCAGTCTGCCTGGCCTTCTTCACGGTTGGAGCTGGTGGACCTTCCGGCTGCCCCTGGAGGTCGTCGTGATCGTGGCCGCCTTTGCCATACTGCCGCGATCAGCCAGCCGCCCCCTTCGTTGGCCGCTGGCTCTGCTCATCTTCTCGGCGGCTCTGATCCTGTTCCTTGACCAGGCCTTGCGTGTTTATTTCGGACGCCCGCTGAATCTGGTTTTCGATATCGATCTGCTGCTTCCCGGCCTGGAATTGCTTTGGGGCGCAGCAGGTCCAGCACTGTCAGCGATACTGCTGCTGGCCTTGGCGGCGACATTCCTGATCGTCCTTTTTGCTTGCTGGCGCGCGCTCTCGATCCTTGAACCGGTGCGCGCGCCAAGGACAGCCATGGGGGTGCTCGCGCTGGTCCTGGTGGCAGCCCATCTGCCGGGCGCGCAAAGACACCAGCTTCCCATTACGGCGGAACTGACGCACAGCCTGACAGGACAGATCCAAAGGATGGCCGCTGTCATCCGGGAACGCCCGCAGTTCGAGGCCGCCCTAGAGAAGGATCGCTATGCCGACAGCATCCCCGAGGAGGCCCTCGGGGCCCTGTCCGACACCAATGTCATGCTGGTCTTTGTCGAATCCTACGGCCGCCAGGCAGTGGAGAATCCAAACTATTCCGAAACCACTGCAGCGGCTCTGCAGGACCTGCAGGACGCCACGGAGACCAAGGACATCCAAGGCCGCTCGGGCTGGGCCAAGGCGCCGACCATCGGTGGCCAGTCCTGGCTGTCGCATGCCAGCTTCCTCAGTGGCCTGCGGGTTGATAACCAGATCAAGTACCAACTGCTCAGCGAGAGTGAGCGGCGGACGCTGGCAAGGGCGTTCTCGGACAGAGGGCATGAAAGCGTACTTGTCATGCCCGCCATTACCCGTGCCTGGCCGGAAGCCGATTTCATGGGGTTCGACCGTCATATCTTCGCCCGCGACATGGGCTATGCCGGCAAGCCCTATAATTGGGTCACCATGCCCGACCAGTACACCCTCTCGCACTTTGATCGCACAGTTCGCAAAAGCGAAAAGCCCTTCTTCGCCATGCTTGCCCTGATCAGCAGTCACGCCCCCTGGACCCCGGTTGCACCGGTCCTGGACGACTGGACGAGCATTGGTGATGGATCCATATTCTCGCAATGGGCGGACCAGGGCGAGAGCCCCGCCTCGCTCTGGCAGGACCCGGTCCGCGTTCGCGAGCACTACGGATGGTCCATAGATTACGTCCTCAGGACCCTGGCAAGCTACATCCGGAATGTTCCGATTGAAGAGGAGCCCTTCCTGATGGTCGTGCTCGGCGATCATGAAGCCGGAGCCATCGCCTCTGGCTCCGATGCGGCCAGCGAGGTTCCCGTGCATATCCTGTCAAACCGGCAAGAGCTTTTGGCCCCCTTCGATCAGCTCGGCTTCACACCAGGCATGCAACCGAAGGAGTCCACTGCTATTTTGCAGATGCATGACTTTCGGGATCTCTTTATTGAAAACTACCAGGGTGAAATGACCCAGACAGTGAGTGCCAAGTGAGAGCATCCGTCAGCAGGCAGAAGAATAGACACGGTCTGACCGCAGTCCGCTTGGGATGCGCCTCGCTGATCACCCTTTCGCTCAGCGGCTGCTCTATCCTTGAGGAAATCTGGCCTGGTGCTGAAAGCAGTGATGTTCCCCCGCCCCGCGAGAATCTGATCCAGGGCGTGGACTACGATACGGACATCACGGGAGATTTGAACGAGCACCTGCGCAACCTGATCGATGAAAGCTCGGCCCTTTTGACCCAAAGCGAGCGACAGCCGGCAACGCCTGCCGCCTTGCGCCGGCGTATGGAGGATGATGTTGCGCGTTTCCGTCGAATTCTTCGCTCTGAAGGCTACTACAACGGCACGGTCGAAACCTCGGTGGACCAGGATGCCCAGCCCATCCAGATCACCATAGAAATCGATCCCGGCAAGCAGTTCACGCTGTCCGAGTACAACCTGAGTTACCACCCCACCGTACCGGAAGGAGATACGGTCCCCCGCTCGGCCAGTGACCTGGGATTGGACATCGGCCAACCAGCCCGTGCCGAAAGCCTGAAACAAGCGGAATCACGCATCACCCGGCTGCTCTCCCGACAGGGTTATCCGGATGCAGAACTGGCTGAGGCGCGTTATCTGGCAGATCCGGAAGACGAGACACTGCGCGCCGAAATCACGGTGAACACGGGTGTGCGCGCGCGCTTCGGCAGCCTTTCGCTTAGTGGCCTGGAGGACGTGCGCGAATCCTACATCCGCGAACTCGTGAACTGGCCCGAAGGTGCCACCTATGATTCCCGCGAGGTGGAGCGCGTACGGCAGGAACTTGGCAAAACCGGCCTATTCTCCTCGGTGATCGTCGAACGCAAGCAGGAGGAAGACCAGGACGACAGCCAGGCAGAGGAGGCCAACAGACAACAGCAGGCTGGCGATGGGGACGACGGGGCGGTTCCCGTCTCAGCGGAGGTGATCGAGGCCCCACACAGGTCCATTGGTGCAGGCGTGAACTATTCCACGGACGCAGGACCGGGAGTTGACGCCCTATGGGAACACCGCAATCTTTTCGGAGAGAATGAGAAACTGCGCCTGGAAGCTTCCGTTTCAAGATTCTC
The DNA here is from genome assembly GCF_000686045.1 of Fodinicurvata fenggangensis DSM 21160. Classification (GTDB taxonomy): domain Bacteria; phylum Pseudomonadota; class Alphaproteobacteria; order Kiloniellales; family DSM-21159; genus Fodinicurvata; species Fodinicurvata fenggangensis. The sequence continues at coordinate 19,526 of NZ_JMLV01000001.1, read as the reverse complement.
TCAGCAGGCAGAAGGCAACTTTCGCAAACCCAATTTCCTGCAACGCGACCAGAGCCTCCTGTTCGAGAACAAGTTCCGGCGGGAGACGAGTGATGCCTATGACGAGTTGACCTTCGACCAATTCCTGGGAGTGGAACGCCCCCTTGGTGAACACTGGACAGCCCGTTTCGGCCCGCGGCTGACCTTGACCCAGGTCGAGGAGGACGACGAAGAGGACAAGCACTTCTTCCTGGCCGGTGTAACCGGCTCGGCTATCTTCGACAATCGGGATGACCCGCTCAATCCCACGAAAGGCCTGCGTTTCAGCTACAGCATGACACCGCTCATGAGCCTCTATGGCGAAAGCACGCAGTACATCATCAACGATGCTTCGGTTTCCAGCTATCTATCGGTCCTGGACGAGGATCGTCTCGTGCTGGCCGGGCGTGTCCACCTGGGCAGCATTATCGGCGCCTCGCAAGGGGATGTTCCTGCGAACCAGCGCTTCTACGCCGGCGGCGGCGGGTCCGTACGCGGTTACCCCTACCAGGCCATTGGCCCCCTGGACGAGGATGACGACCCGGAGGGCGGCCGTGCGCTGTTCGAAATGAGTCTGGAAGCCCGATTCCGGGTGACGGACTCCATAGGGGTGGTGCCCTTTATCGATGCAGGACAGGTCTATGAGACCTCCTGGCCAACGATAGACAACCTGCGTTGGGCCGCTGGCCTGGGATTGCGCTACTATACCGGCATCGGCCCCCTGCGCCTGGATGTTGCCGTCCCACTCAACCGACGGCCCAAGGTGGATGACCCTTTCCAGTTCTATGTTTCCATAGGGCAGTCTTTCTGAATCATGAGCCAGGCCAGAATCCAGACGTCCGACCGCCCGCCGCGGCGCAGGTTCCTCCTGCTCCGCCTTTTGCTCGCCTCGCTTGCCACCGTCATCCTCATGCCGGTGCTACTGCTGGTCGGCCTGCTGCTCGGACTGCAGACCGAAACAGGTCGCACCCTGCTGGGCGAAACGATCGAGCAGCTGGCATCACAGCCGGGCCGCATGGAAATCGCCATTGGCGAGATTGAAGGCCCCCTGCCCCATCGGCTTCGGGTGAACGACCTCCGGATCAGCGATGATGAGGGAACCTGGCTTTCCCTGGACCAGGCCGAACTGCGCTGGCAACCCCTCAAGCTGCTTGAGCGCCGGCTTCAACTGGACCTTGTCGAGGTGGGACACCTCGAGCTCGATCGGCTTCCGCCGCCGGCGGATACGGCTCCGGATCAGGCCGCTCAACCGCCCGAAAAAATAGATCTGAATATGCCCGAATTGCCGCTGTCGCTGCGGCTGGAGCGGTTGTCCGCCGAACGCATAAGCCTGGGCCGAGCGGTCCTGGGCACCTCTGCGGTCCTACGTGTGGAAGGCAATGCCAACGCCGAGCGAGGTGGCAGCCTGCAGACCAACCTAGAGGTCGCGCGCATAGATGGAACGCGTGGCCTGGTTCAGGCCGACTTGCTCTACCAACCCGAAACCCGCGAGCTGACAGCCAGTGTCACGGCTGAGGAGCCACAAGGCGGCCTGATCGCACGGGCACTTCAGATCAAAGGCTATCCCGAGGTCAACCTGTTACTTGAGGGAAAAGGGCCTGTCGAAGCCTGGAATGCGCACCTGACGGGCGAAGCCGGCAGCAACGCCAGGATCGAATCCCGTCTGGCAGTGGTCGGCCTCGACCCCCTGCGTATTGACCTGGACAGCACTGCGGATCTCTCCGCTCTCATGCCTGACGACCTACAGCCATTGGCAAGACCGAACCTCCAGCTCTCGCTCAGTGCCATACGACAGTCCGACGGCACCTTGACGATAAGTAACGGCAGCCTTGAAAGCCAGGCTGCACACCTGACTTTCGAAGGAACCCTGGACCAGGATGGGCAGGGAATCACCGCTCAAGCTGAATTGCTGACTCGTGACGCCGAAGTGATTGAGCCCTTCATTACCCCGGCCAGCTTTAGCGAGGGGCAACTGCATTTGGACGTTAGCGGCACCATAGCCAAACCAAGCGTCAATCTGAGGGGACAGCTATCCGGCCTTTCGACAAGCGAAGCCGAGATCTCCGAGACCCGGATCTCCATGAATCTGGTGCCGGACCGCCCCTTGAGCGACCCCGAAGCCAAGGTTGACTTCGAACTGGATCTCGAGGCCACCGGCATCGACTACAGATCCGAAGAAATGGGCCAGACGCTATCCGATAAAGCCAGCCTGGTCGCCTCGGGCCGTGCGCCCCCCTCTGGACAGGCTTTTCGCTTGAACCGCCTCCGGGGTGACTTCGGGGTCTTCGAACTGGATGGCCAGGGCGGTATCGATCTGGAAAGTGAAGAGTCCGACCTTGAGATCACGCTTTCGCACCCCGACCTGGCGAACTTCTCCGGCCTTTTGGCCACACCTGACATTTCGGGGGCCGTTACCGGCCGACTGACCGCACGTCAGCGGCCGGGGGACCCTTTGATTGCAAAGCTTCAGTTGGACCTTTCCGGTTTCTCCAGCGGGCAACCGCTGGCAGACAGCCTATTGGGCAAGAACCTGCGCCTCGCCGGCCGTGTCGAGAAGCCCTCAGATAATGAGCAGCTGTCTGGCAAGGTCATGCTGGTCAGCCAGGGCCTCTCCGCCACAATCGAGGGAAGCGGCGACCTTCAGGCCGAAACGCTGGCGCTCGACTACAGCCTGGACCTGCCCTCCCTGAATCCGCTCAGCAGCAGTCTTGGCATGCCCCTGGATGGCGCCCTTGCCCTGAAAGGCACGGTTCAGGGCGATTTCACCGAACCCGCGATAACCGCTGCCCTGACCAGTCCAAGCCTGAATCTGGCCGGCAACGCCTTCAAGGATCTCGACAGCAAGCTCGATCTCGCACTGTCGGATGGCCGACCAAGTGGCAACTTCCTGCTCCAGGCACAAACCGATTATGGCGCCCTTGCCGCTCAAACCGACTTCGACCTGCAGGAGGACGGCATCCTGGATCTTCGCAACCTGTCCCTGACACAGGGTGAGGATACCCGCCTCACCGGAAATCTCGGCCTGCCCCTGGATGGCACACCTGCCGAAGGCAGTCTGCAGGGACAGGGAATACAGCTTTCCAGTCTGTCGGAATTGGCCGGCCAGCAATTGAGCGGGACTCTCGACCTGGATATCACCCTGAATCAGTCGGATAGCCAGCAGGGGATAGTCCTGGAAAGTCAACTGAGTGACTTGCGTCTTGGCGCGCCTTCAGCCCCGGATCTGAGCGTACAGCAAACACGTCTTGAGTTGAACCTTTCGGACGCGCTTGCCGCTCCAACCATGGACGGAACATTGTCCCTGGCTCAAGTTTCTGCCCGCGGCACGGCCATGGAAAGCCTTGAGGCACGGGCGCAGGGGCCGCTGAATGCCATCCGTCTGTCCCTTTCCGGGTCCGGGGAACTGGACCAGCCGCTCACCTTTACGGTCAACGCAGAAGGCGACGTCACCTCGGAAACCCCTGCCGTACGCATAACCGACCTGGAAGCGGACTACGGTGATATCCCGCTTCGCCTCCAGCGGCCCCTTGGCATCACCTATGGGCAGCGTCTGGAGATTCAGGACCTGGCCCTCGGAATCGGCAATGGCCGGCTCACCGGTGGAGGCGCTCTTGGCCCGGACAATACGGACATGGAGTTCGCCTTGCGTGACCTGCCGCTTGAATTGCTGGAAGCGATCGATCCGGAATTCCCGCTGCGCGGCCTGGCTGCCGCCGACCTCAGGCTGCAGGGCGCCTCGCGCAATCCCCAGGGGCGTTTCGACTTGCGCCTGAGCGAAGTCAATCGACGGGAAGAACAAAAGCTGGGCAGCCTCCCAGAACTGTCAGGACAGGTCACCGCGCAGCTGCAAGATGGTCAACTTCAAGTCAATGGAAGCCTGTCAGGCTTTGCCGAGGAAGCCTTGCGCCTTAGCGGCAACCTGCCGGTGCAACTGTCACTCCAGCCCTTCGCCTTCGAGCTGGCTGATTCTGCCCCGCTTGAGGGCCAGCTAAGCTGGAGCGGAAACATCGAGAACGTGGTCGGGCTTCTTCCTGTCGACACCATTCGCCTCACAGGTGGCGGCGAGGTCGATATGTCCCTTGGCGGCACACTGGCCGATCCGGATTTTGGTGGCCGCATTGCACTGAACGACGCCGTCTATGAGAACTTCTTCTCCGGTACACTGCTGCAATCGCTCAATCTGGTCATAGAAGGGCGCAGTGACCGCCTGGAGATCACGAAGCTGGAAGCCAGCGATGGCGGCAATGGCACTTTCAGCGGACAGGGATCCGTGCAATTCCGCGATGGCGAAGAACTGCTCAGCGACCTGTCCCTTGAGTTCAGCAACATGGGGTTCGTGCACCGTGATGATGTGACGGCTCACCTTTCGGGCAACCTCTCCCTTCAGGGGGACTTGCTCGGCCAGTCCGAACTGACAGGTGAAATCCGCAACGACACCATTGAGATCCGCCTCGTCGACGACCTCCCCCCATCGGTCACAGAGCTGAACAACGTCATCATCCTGGGACAAGACGAGGGCAACAGTCAGGAGGAAACGTCTGATGACGAACAGGAAGAGGAACAATCCGCCTCTTCCGGCCCGGACATCAGTCTGGATGTCGAAATCGACCTGCCACGCCGCGTCTTTGTTCGTGGACGTGGCCTCGACTCGGAATGGGGCGGTCACTTCTCTGTCTCGGGAACGGCGGCCTCGCCACGGGTCGTCGGCAGCCTGGAACCGCAACGCGGCAGTTTCTCCATTGCCGGCAAGTCTTTCCAGCTTCAGGAAGGCAGCGTTTCCCTGCCGCCGGGGAATGACCTGAACCCGACCCTGGACCTCTCAGCAGCAACCCAGGCCGGCGACATCCAGGCAATCATAAAAATCATGGGCACGGCTTCTTCGCCCGAAATCAAGCTTACCTCCAATCCAATCCTGCCCGAGGACGAAGTCCTCTCGCGCGTCCTGTTCAACAAGAACAGCAGCCGGTTGTCCCCGGGTGAAGCGCTGATGCTGGCGAACACGGCGGCAACGCTGACCAGCGGCGGTCCCGGCATCACCGATATTGCCCGCAATATGCTGGGCGCTGACGTGGTCTCTTTCACTCCAGGTGAGGAAGAGGACGGCGGCCTGGGCAGTGTCACCGTCGGCCGCTACCTGGCGGACGGCGTTTTCGTCGGCGTGGAACAGGGCACACAGGCCGGCAGCACCGAACTGGATGTGGAACTGGATGTTACCAACAACATCAAGGTGAACAGCAAGACCGGCTCGGACGGCAGCAGCCAGGTGGGTATCCGCTGGCAGTGGGACTACTGACCATACCTCTGCCTCCGGCAGTTCACGACCCGGCCATAGCTTGACCTTTTGGGCAGTCTCGGCTACCGCCCCTGCAGTTACGCCCATCCCCACTCGCAGCAGGACACGCAATCATGATTCCCCGCTACAGCCGCCCGGAAATGACCGCCCTTTGGGAACCCGAAGCCAAATTCCGCATCTGGTTCGAGATCGAGGCCCATGCCTGTGACGCCATGGCGGAGCTGGGCATCATTCCAAAGGAGGCTGCGAAAGCCATCTGGGACAAGGGCGCCTTCGAGGTGGAGCGCATCGACGAGATCGAGCGCGAAACCAAGCACGACGTCATTGCCTTCCTGACCAACGTGGCCGAACACGTGGGTGAACCGGCACGCTTCCTGCACCAGGGCATGACCTCTTCTGACGTGCTCGACACCTGCCTGGCCGTCCAACTCACCCGCGCCACGGACACCCTGCTGGCCGACCTGGACCGTCTGCTGGAGGCACTGAAGAAGCGGGCTTATGAGTTCAAGCACACCGTCTGCCTGGGCCGCAGTCACGGAATCCATGCCGAACCCATAACCTTCGGCCTGAAGCTGGCCAGTCACTATGCCGCCTTTGCCCGCAACCGCGCACGCCTTGAGCAGGCCCGCAGCGAAATCGCCACCTGTGCGATATCGGGGGCCGTTGGCACCTTCGCCAACATTGATCCCTTTGTGGAGGAATATGTGGCGCAGAAGATGGGGCTGGCGCCGGAGCCTGTCTCGACACAGGTCATCCCGCGCGACCGCCATGCCGCCTTCTTCGCGACCCTGGGCGTAATCGCCTCGTCCATGGAAAACCTCGCCGTGGAGATTCGCCACCTGCAGCGCACCGAAGTGCGCGAAGCCGAGGAATTCTTCTCGCCGGGCCAGAAGGGCTCTTCGGCCATGCCGCACAAGCGCAACCCCGTCCTGACCGAGAACCTGACCGGCCTAGCCCGCATGGTGCGCTCGGCCGTCACCCCGGCCATGGAGAACGTGGCCCTGTGGCACGAGCGCGACATCTCGCACTCCTCTGTCGAGCGCATGATCGGCCCGGACGCCACGGTCACCCTGGACTTCGCCCTCAATCGGATGGCCGGCGTGATCGAGAAACTGCTGGTCTATCCCGAGAACATGCAGCGGAACCTTGACCAGCTGGGCGGCCTCGTGAATTCCCAGCGCGTCCTGCTTGGCCTGACCCAGGCCGGGCTCAGCCGCGAGGATGCCTACGCCTTGGTCCAGCGCAACGCCATGAAGGTCTGGGAGGAGCAGGCCGACTTCCTGGAGCTGCTCAAGGCGGATCCCGAGGTCTCCATTCCCGATGCAGACCTCGAGGCCCTCTTCGATCCCAGCCATCACACCAAGCACGTGGACACGATCTTCCGCCGGGTTTTCGGAGAGACATGAGCCCAGACACCTTGGCCAGCGGCATCTACGTACCCAGGACAGGCATTTCAGCCCCGGCAAGAAGGAGCCTTTCACCATTAGCCCAGGCTTCGGGTGCCTTGGGGTAACAGTTGTGGCCTTTCATGGAACGGAGGGATAGATGGAAATCCTGGCCGGGTTCGAAGAGCGGGAACAAGAGATCGTGGATCTCTTCACGGCGGTCTTTACCGCCTCGGAAGGGCCTGAAGAAGGGCAATTGATCGGCGATCTGGTTAGCAACCTGCTGTACGGTACGCCAAACAAAGATATGTTTGTATTCACCGCCGTGGCGAACGAGGCCGTGATGGGCGCAATCATCTTCTCACGGCTGATCTACGACAAGGATGAGCGCAGCGTATTCCTTCTGGCGCCCATCGCCGTGGCAACCGGTCAGCAAGGTAAGGGGGTTGGTCAGACGCTTCTGAGCCACGGTCTGGCGGCTCTGCGGGAAGCCGGCGTCGACATCGTCATGACCTATGGCGACCCGAACTATTATTCCCGTATGGGTTTCACGCCGCTCACCGAAGCCCTCGCACCGGCTCCCTTCAGACTGAGTCAGCCTGAAGGCTGGCAGGGCCAGTCCTTGACGGCTTGCAAGATGACACCATTGAAAGGCCCTGCACGTTGTGTCGAAGCCTTGGACGACCCAGCCTATTGGTAGACTGATGCACACATGGCCCTTGTGGACATTCAATCAGTACTATAACCCTGCTTCCCTCAGAAGACCGGTGCAGTAGGATGCCCCCTCCGTATCCCTGGTGAAGGGACTCGCCTCTGCGCTACGGCGACTTGCAGATTGCAGGTAACGGACGGTCCCAAAGCGGGACCGTCCGTTTTCTAGACGGTTTGGTAACAGGTCTCGATTATTCCGCCATGATTTGCTGCTTTGCCACGGTTAGCAGTTCGTCCATCTTCTTGCGCAGGCGATGCTCGGAAAAATCAACGTCGCTGCCCTGGATATCGGCCATGACCTTTCGAACCACATCCTCGTCGCCCGGTTCCTCGAAATCCGTGCTGATCACCTCGCGGGCGTAGTTCTCGGCCTTTTCCCCGGTCAGCCCCAACAATTCCGCGATGAAAAGGCCAAGAAGCTTGTTCCGGCGCACCATAACCTTGAACTGAAGTTCCTGATCGTGCTTGTACTTGTCCTCGAAAGCCTTCTGGCGGTCACTGAAACTCATGAATGTCTGCCTTTCACTGTTGCGGGCCGGGGAAGCTGTCGAAATTACGGCCTTCCCGCTTTTTGTATCCGGAAGCGCCGTTATAGCGTTTCGGACCCGATAGGTGAATAGCCAGCAGTAAACGGATTTTCGACTATGTGCACTCTCGTCATTGATCGCGCGCCGGGCCACGACTGGCCCATCCTGGTCGCAGCCAACCGCGACGAGATGCAGGACCGCCCCTGGAAGGCGCCCGGGCGGCACTGGCCCGACCGGCCACATGTCGTTGCCGGACAGGACCTGCAATCCGATGGCGCCTGGATGGGACTCAACGATGACGGCCTGATGGCAGCTGTCCTCAATCGCTATGGCAGCCTCGGCCCCTCCCCGGACCGCCGCAGCCGCGGCGAACTGGTCCTGGAAGCACTGGATCATGCCGAAGCCACGGCGGCGGCCGATGCCCTGGCCGATCTGGACCCGCGCGCCTACCGTAGTTTCAACCTGGTCGTGGCCGACGCACTGGACGCCTTCTGGATACGCCACAGCGATGCTGAAGACGCCGAGATCGAGGTTTTTCCACTGCCCCCGGGCTTGTCGATGCTGAGCGCCTTCGACCTGAACGACACTTCCAGCGGACGGATCCGTCGCTATCTGCCCCGTTTCCGTGCCGCCACGCGGCCTGATCCGGAGAACAGCCAGTGGCAGGACTGGCAAGAGCTGCTAGCTGCAACTGAAGTCTCTTCAGGCGAAAAGGACTCGGCGGCCATGTGCTTTTCCCTGGAGAACGGCTTCGGCACGCTTTCCAGTTCTCTGCTTGCCCTGCCCGACATTCGCCTGGACAGCGTCGAAACGCCACGCCGGCCGATCTGGCTCTTTGCCCCGGGGCGACCGGACCAGACCGGCTTTCAAGCGATCAATCTAGAAGAGTGATCCCTGCAACGGCGCCGTGTCTTCCTGTGGGATCGGCCGCAGCAGTGAAGGGTCCTCCACGCGGGAGTCGTTGAGCGCCTGCGGAAAGGCATCGATCGCAAGCTCATCCTCGGGATAACGATCCAACACTGTCGCCAAGTCTGCGCCGGACGTCGTCGGATCAAGCCAGTCGTCATAATCCTGGGGCTGAAGCATGACCGGCATGCGGTGATGGACGCTCCGCAACGCCCCGCGTGCGGCGGTCGTCAGGATGGTACAGCTTTCCAGAGCGCGGGGCGCCGTTTGTGCAGGATCGTACCAGCGCTCCCAGAGTCCCGCAAAAACCAGCAGTTCACCCTCGCGGTGACGCACGCCATAGGGCTGTTTCGGTCCACGCCCCTCGGGCCATTCCAGGAAACCGTCCGCCGGGATCAGGCATCGACGCCGCTGCCAGGCCTCCCGAAAGGCCGGCTTCTCGGGCGCGCTTTCACAGCGTGCATTCTTCAGGCGCAAGGCGATTTCCTGGTCTTTCGCCCAGGCAGGGACCAGACCCCACTGCGGTGCGAAAAAGGCAGCCCCGCTTCCCTCTTCATTGCGAACCGCCGGAATGGCGCTGCCCGGCGCAATATTGGCCCTGGGGCGGAGTTGCGGGACAGTCTCCAGACGAAAAAGCTTCCGCAGGCGTTCCGCAGGGGACAGAAGATAATAGCGACCACACATGACTAACTGGTTACGGCGCCAAGGCGAGTCGCCACAAGATGGACTGTTCCCTCTTGGCCACAGGCTTGCTCCACAAAGAATGTTCCTGATATGTTCCAATAGACAGAAAATACGCTTCTGCTAGATTTGGTGTGTTGGCCGGGGGAATGCGCAATATTTTGTGCACAGGCCAACTTTTCACAGCTTGTGGACAAATGGAGATTGGAATGGACGGCGCGGCAGTATTGCAGGCGAGACGGGCGAATGCGGAGTCCGAAAAGCCTGTGGACAAGGTGGGGACAGATGCAAGCGCAGGGGCCGACTCCCACGACGAAAGTCCCCGGGGGCCAGCCGAGGACGCCGTCCATTCCGCCACCGAGGAGCTTTTGCCGGACGATTCCATCCGGGATCGTTTCCAGAATGACCGCGGAATCACCGTGGAAGTGGATCGCGACCGGGATACACGCCTGACCTCTTTCGGCAAGGCGACATTGGTGGACCGCTACCTCCTGCCCGGCGAGTCGTACCAGGATCTCTTCGCCCGTGTGGCGGCCCATTACGCGGACGATTCCGCCCATGCCCAACGGCTCTATGACTACATCTCAAAACTCTGGTTCATGCCGGCTACACCCGTGCTTTCCAACGGCGGCACCCAGCGGGGCCTGCCGATCTCCTGCTTCCTGAACGAGGCCGGCGATTCCCTGGATGGCATTGTGGACCTGTGGAACGAAAACGTCTGGCTGGCTGCCCGCGGCGGCGGAATTGGCAGCTATTGGGGCAACCTGCGCTCCATCGGCGAGAAGGTCGGCATGAACGGCAAGACCAGCGGTGTCATCCCCTTCATCCGGGTCATGGACTCCCTGACGCTCGCCATCAGCCAGGGCTCCCTGCGCCGCGGCTCGGCGGCCGTCTACATGCCTGTCGAACACCCGGAGATAGAGGAATTCGTGGAACTGCGCCGTCCCACCGGCGGCGACCCCAACCGCAAGGCGCTCAACCTGCATCACGGCATCACGATCCCCGATGCCTTCATGCGCGCGGTCATCGACGACGAGGACTGGGCCTTGAAGAGCCCGAAGGACGGATCTGTCATCCGCAGGATCTCCGCGCGCCAGCTCTGGATCCGGATCCTGACCGCCCGGGTCGAAACGGGCGAGCCCTACCTCATCTATTCCGACCATGTGAACCGCGCGATCCCCGAGCACCAGAAACGTTCGGGCCTCAGTGTGAAGATGTCCAACCTCTGCAGCGAGATCACGCTGCCCACGGGTATCGACCACCTGGGCAACGATCGTACGGCCGTCTGTTGCCTATCTTCGCTGAACCTGGAGACCTGGGACGAGTGGAACGACCAGCCCGGCTTCATCGAGGACGTCATGCGTTTCCTGGACAACGTCCTGGAAGATTACATCCAGAACGCGCCGGACAGCATGGCCCGTGCGCGCTATTCCGCGCAGCGTGAGCGCTCCGTGGGTCTGGGGGTGATGGGCTTCCACTCCTTCCTGCAGAAGAACCGCATCCCCTGGGAAAGCGTCATGGCCAAGGTGTGGAACGAGCGCATCTTCAAGCACGTCCGGCACCAGGCCGATGCGGCCTCCCGCAAGCTGGCCGAGGAGCGCGGGCCCTGCCCCGACGCGGCCGAACACAGGATCATGGAGCGTTTCTCGAACAAGATGGCGATCGCGCCGACGGCCTCGATCTCCATCATCTGCGGCGGTGCATCGCCGGGCATCGAACCCACGGCCGGCAACTCCTTTACCCACAAGACGCTGTCCGGTTCCTTCAACGTCCGCAATCCGCACCTTCTGGCCCTGCTGGAGGAACGTGGCCGCAACGACGAGGAAACCTGGAGTTCGATCACGCTGAACAACGGCTCGGTCCAGCATCTCGATTGTCTCGACGATCACGAGAAGGACGTCTTCAAGACCGCCTTCGAACTGGACCAGCGCTGGCTGATCGAACTGGCGGGTGACCGGGCGCCCTACATCTGCCAGGCCCAATCGCTCAACCTCTTCCTGCCGGGCGACGTGCACAAACGCGACCTGCACCAGATCCATCTCATGGCCTGGAAGCGGGGCGTGAAAAGCCTCTACTACTGCCGCTCGCGTTCGGTGCAGCGCGCGGAATCGGCCATGGGCCTGATGTCCGGCGCGATGGTTCCCTTGCAGGGGAAGGTGAACGGAGATGACCAGCCGACCGCGCAGGACGGCAACACCGATTACGAGGAATGCCTGTCCTGCCAGTAGCAGGACGCGCCCTCTCACCATACGGCCAGCTGTAAAGCCAGAACGGGAAAGTCATTCCATGTCGCTTCTGAAATCCGATCCGATCTACAAGCCCTTCCGCTACCCCTGGGCCTATGACGCCTGGTTGACGCAACAGCGCATTCACTGGCTGCCAGAAGAGGTGCCGCTGGCCGATGACGTAAAGGACTGGCAGCGCAACCTGACCCAGGCCGAGCGCAACCTGCTGACCCAGATCTTCCGCTTCTTCACACAGTCGGATGTGGAAGTGAACAACTGTTACATGAAGCACTATTCGCGCGTCTTCCAGCCGACGGAAGTGCAGATGATGCTGGCGGCCTTCTCGAACATGGAGACCATCCACATCGCCGCCTACAGCCACCTTCTGGACACCATCGGCATGCCGGAGACGGAGTACAGCGCCTTCCTTCATTACAAGGAAATGCGCGACAAGTACGACTACATGCAGCACTTCGGTGTAGAGACAAATCGCGACATCGCGCTGACCCTGGCCGTATTTGGCGGCTTCACAGAAGGCCTTCAGCTCTTTGCCAGCTTTGCGATCCTGCTGAACTTCCCGCGCTTCAACAAGATGAAGGGAATGGGGCAGATCGTCTCCTGGTCCGTGCGCGACGAATCCCTGCACACGGCCTCCATCATCCAGCTGTTCCGCACCTTCGTCGAGGAGAACCCGGAAGTCTGGGAAGGCGGTCTGGAACGCGAACTCTACCGCGCCTGCGAAACCATCGTCACCCACGAGGATGCCTTCATCGACCTGGCCTTCGAACTGGATGACATCGAGGGGCTGACAGCCGACGAAGTGAAGCGCTACATCCGCTACATCGCCGACCGTCGACTGTCCCAGCTGGGCCTGCAGCCCATCTACCGAATCGAGCAGAACCCCCTGCCCTGGCTGGATGCCATGCTGAACGGCATGGAGCACACCAACTTCTTCGAGAACCGGGCCACCGAGTATTCCAAGGCCGCCACGCGCGGCAGCTGGGAAGAAGCCTTCGAGTGATCCCGTTGGAAACCTCCGGACGGGATCACTCGACAGGGCTCACTTGAAGCGCAGCCGCCTGAGCCGCAGGGCATTGGCAATCACCGAAGCCGAGGACAGCGCCATGGCGGCAGCGGCGAAGATCGGGCTGAGTAGCAGGCCGATAAAGGGATAGAGGATACCTGCCGCCAACGGCACGCCCAGCGAATTGTAGACGAAGGCGAAAAACAGGTTCTGGCGGATGTTGCGCATGGTCGCCAGCGACAGCTGGCGGGCACGCACGATTCCGTTCAGGTCGCCTTTGACCAGCGTGACGCCGGCGCTTTCCATGGCCACATCGGTACCGCTGCCCATGGCAATGCCTACGTCCGCCATGGCCAAGGCCGGGGCATCGTTGACGCCGTCACCCGCCATCGCCACGACACGGCCCTCGCTGCGCAAACGCGCGACGACTTCGCTCTTCTGCTCCGGCAGGACCTCCGCCTCGACTTCGTCGATGTTCAGTTGCTGTGCCACGGCCCGGGCAGTCCGCTCGTTGTCCCCGGTCAGCATGACAATGCGTAGGCCGGCAGAGCGTAGCGTTCGGATTGCCTGTTCCGTGGTCTCCTTGATCGGATCGGCAATGGCCAGCAAGCCAAGGAGCACGCCGTCACCTGCCAGATAGACGACCGTGGCTCCCTCCGCACGCAGCTCGTCGGCCCGCGATTCAGCCGTCTCCAGCGAAACGGCTTCATCCTCCATCAGATAGCGATTGCCAAGCGCGATGCGACGTTCGCCAACCTTCCCGACAATCCCCCGTCCCGAAGGGGCATCCACCGTCTTCGGAGCCTCGGTGGCAAGTCCCCGCTCCTCGGCGGCCTGCATGATTGCAAGGGCCAATGGATGTTCGCTGGCTCGCTCCAGGCCCGCGGCCAGGGCCAGGATATCCTCCTCCGAGACATCGGCCAGGGCTTCGACCTGCGTCACCCGCGGACGTCCCTCAGTCAGGGTGCCTGTCTTGTCCACGACCAGCGTATCCACCTTCTCGAAACGTTCGAGGGCTTCCGCATTTCGGATCAACACTCCAGCGCCCGCGCCATGCCCGACACCCACCATGATGGACATCGGCGTGGCCAGCCCCAGCGCACAGGGACAGGCGATAATCAAGACGCTGACGGCTGCGATCAGGCCATAGGACAGTGCCGGCGAGGGCCCGACCAACAGCCACACGACAAAAGCGATCACGGCCACCGCGATCACTGCGGGAACGAACCAGGCTGAAACCTTGTCCGCGAGGCGCTGAATTGGCGCTTGGCTGCGCTGTGCATCGGCCACCATCTGGACAATGCGCGAAAGCAGGGTATCCCGCCCAACTTTCTCCGCCTCCATCACCAGGGCTCCGCTGCGATTGAGCGTTCCTCCCACCAGCGCGTCGTCAGGCTCCTTGCGGACTGGCTGCGACTCGCCGGTCACCATGGATTCGTCGAGAGTCGCACTGCCTTCGAGAATGCGCCCGTCAACCGGCACCTTTTCACCTGGTCGAACGCGCAAGTGATCGCCGACCTGAATGTCCTCCAGGTCCACTTCTTCCTCCTCCCCGTCCCGGATGCGCCGGGCGGTTTTCGGCGCCAGGCCCAGCAGGGCCTTGAGCGCGCCCGAGGTGCGTTCACGCGCCCTCAACTCCAACACCTGGCCCAGCAGAACCAGGGTCACGATCACGGCTGCGGCCTCGAAGTAGACGGCGACCAGGCCATGCTCATTGCGGAAAGTCTCAGGGAAGACCCCCGGCCAGGCAGCGGCAATCATGGAGTAGGTCCAGGCCACACCGGTCCCCATGGCAATCAGGGTGAACATGTTCAGGCTGCGGGATTGTACAGACTGCCAACCACGCAGGAAAAAGGGCCATCCCGCCCAGAGCACCACTGGCGTCGCCAGAACAGCTTGCACCCAAACCGACATCTGCGGCGGCAGGAGTTCGAGTCCTAAGAGATGCGCCCCCATCTCCAGCACGACCAGTGGCAGGCTGAGCACCAGTGCCACCCAGAAACGCCTTGTCATGTCGATCAGTTCGGGGTTCGGCGCATCATCCAGGCTGACCGTCTCGGGTTCGAGCGCCATGCCGCAGATGGGACAGTTCCCTGGCCCCTCCTGCCGGATCTCGGGATGCATGGGGCAGGTATAGATCGTGCCGGCCGGCACGGCCTCCTCGCGTTTCCGGCGTTTGTCGGGATCAAGATAGTCTTCCGGTGCGGCCTGGAATTTCTCCCGGCAGCGGGCAGAGCAAAAGAAGTAGGCTGTCCCCTGGTGGCTGGCGCTGTGCTTTGCCGTTTCAGGATTCACGGACATGCCGCAAACCGGATCGGTCACGTCGCTCCCAGAAATCGTATTGTCGCTTTTGCGACAGCAATTGTCATCTGAATGTACGGTTCCCATCGATTCCCTGTCGTTTCTGTGACTGTGAGGGGAGGTCATGGCTTCATGCTCTCTTTTGCTGACGACGTCGCTCCTTGATGAAGAATGTCGCTCTGAAAACAAAATGCCCTGGCGAGCGACGTCGTTGAATTAGCTGCTATGCTGCATATGCCCCTTCCACCAACTGGAAGGTCAAGACATTCATCAGAAATGACAGACGCTTGTGCAGCAGGGAATACATGTCTGTTTGCGACACGGATGACGCTTTGAGCAAAAAAACTTCGGCTAGGGGGTTGCAAGTATCACCGAAAATCATCTATGTCTTAGGTACGACGCACATATCCTCAAAGCGACTTAGGTAAACAATGTTTTATCAAAATGCTCGCTTTTCAGAGTTTAGAGGACTCGTTCAGGAATTCGTTGAACAGGTTTTTACTTGCTAAAGTAGAAATCGGCCGCTGATTTAAATGGTTTTATCGGCGACGATTCCGGTTCTGCGCAAAAATTCATCGTAATGCTCACGAAGGTGAGCTTTGAGAAGTGCGCCCAGTATCGGGACGCACAAGACCGAGGGAGCAATCATGCATAACGAACACTACAAGCACGAATATACAGAGGAATTCGCACAGCGTTGGGACGACCTGATCGGCTGGGAAGGCCGCCAGGAAGGGGAAGCCGGTTTTTTCGAACAGCTTCTCGAAAAGCATAATTGCCAACGCGTGGCCGACATTGCGACGGGCACCGGCTATCACGCCGTGATCCTGGCGCTGAACACCGATCTGGACGTTGTTGCCACCGACGGCTCAGCCAACATGATCGAGCAGACCAAGCGCAACGCAAAGCAGCACAATGCGGATCTCGAAGACATTGCCGTGGTCGACTGGCGTGATCTCGCCGAGCACTACGGTGAGGAATCCTTCGATGCCCTGCTCTGCCTGGGCAACGCCTTCACGCACATGTTCGAGCATGAAGCGCGCCTGGAAGCCCTGACCGCCATGCACAAGGCACTGCGTCCGGGCGGAATCCTGGTGCTGGATCACCGCAATTACGACCGCATCCTGGATGAAGGCTTCTCCAGCAAGCATCAGCACTATTACACCGGCGACAACGTCGACGCCCGTCCGGTGGAGATCTCTCCGCAGGTGGTTCGCTTCGAATACACCTACCCGGACAAGAGCAAGTATCACCTGAACATGTTCCCGCTGCGCCACGACTACGTGGTGAAGACCATGAAGGAAGCCGGGTTCAAGGATGTCGAAAGCTATGGCGACTTCAAGAAGCCCTACAAGACCAACGAAGTCGACTTCATCCAGCAGATTGCCATCAAGGCCAAATAAGACGCGTTTCGAACCGCGTCTCTGAAGCCTGAAAACGGAGGTATTTATGGATACCGATATTGGTAAGATCGTTCGCGAGACAAAAGCCTATTACGATGGCGCCGCGGACGAGATCTACCGCGACATCTGGGGCGAAAACATTCACATCGGCTTTTTCAACAGCCCTGATGAAAGCCTGACCGATGCCATGGTCCGCTCGAACGAGCAGATGGCGGAGCGCGTCACACTCGGCCCGAACGATCGCGTGTTGGATGTGGGCTGTGGCTATGGTGCGCTTGCCCGCTTTCTGGCACGCCGCTTCAGCTGCGAGGTCCTGGCCACGAACATTTCCGACCGAGAGCTCGCTCATGGCCGTGAAATGACGGCCAAGGAAGGTCTCGACGATCTCGTGACCTTTGAATGGGCCGACTTCCACGACCTGCAGTACGAAGACAACAGCTTCGAAAGCTATTGGTCCCAGGAGGCTTTCCTTCACGCCGTCGACAAGGGCCGCGTGATCGAGGAGGCCTATCGGGTGCTCAAGCCCGGCGGCACGCTCGTCTTCACGGATCTTCTTGTACGCAGCGGCACTCCCCAGGAGGACCGCGAGAAGATTTATGACCGTGTCAAATCGCCCGACATGTGGGATACAGAGGACTACATGAACGCGTTGAAGAAGGCCGGATTCTCCCTGGCCCATCACGCCGACTGGTCCGAGAATGTGGCCCCGACCTATGATTGGGTCCGCACCCAGCTTGAGAATCGCCGCAAGGAATTCGAGCGCCGTATCGGCAAGCAGGTCGTCGACAAGACATCCGACGCCCTGAAATTCTGGGTCGATTCCGGCAACGCGAACAAGATCGGTTGGGAATTTTTCCTGGCGACCAAACCTCACTGAGGTTGATTGCCCCGACAATTCGTCCGGGCCGCCAGGAATTGTGCGGCCTGGACGTTTTTTTGCATCGCGGTTTATCGCGATAAACAAACAGTGTAACTACAGAAAGGGGATCCCTGATGCCCAAGGAATATATCTTTTCTTCTGAATCCGTCGGAGCCGGCCATCCGGACAAGTTGGCCGACAACATCTCCGACGCCGTTCTTGACGAAATCCTGAAGCAGGACCCGGCCGCTCGCGTCGCCTGCGAAACGATGGTGAACACCGGTCTCTGCATTCTCTCCGGTGAAATCACCGCGAATGCGACCGTCGACTACACCCAGATTGCGCGCGACACCATTCTCGACATCGGTTACGACCGCAGCGAGCTGGGCTATGATGGCAACACCTGCGGCGTCCTGCTGTCCATCGACAAGCAGAGCCCGGACATTGCCCAGGGTGTCGACGAGGGCACCGGCCTGGATCGCAGCCAGGGTGCTGGCGACCAGGGCATGATGTTCGGTTATGCCTGTCGTGAGAGCGACGAACTGATGCCGCTGCCCATCCTGCTGTCGCACAAGCTGACCGAACGTCAGAGCATCGTGCGCAAGGAAGGCAAGATCAGCTGGCTGCGCCCGGACGTGAAGTCCCAGGTTTCCGTTGCCTACGAGAACGACAAGCCGACGCACATCGATACGGTCGTCCTGTCCACGCAGCACGATCCCGACGTCGAGCACAAGGACCTCGAGGAAGCCGTGGTCGAGGAGATCATCAAGCCGGCCCTGCCGAAGCACATGATCAGCGACAAGACCCGCTACCTGGTCAACCCGACCGGTCGTTTCGTGATCGGTGGCCCGGTTGGCGACTGTGGCCTGACCGGCCGCAAGATCATCGTCGACACCTATGGCGGCATGGGCCGTCACGGCGGCGGTGCCTTCTCCGGCAAGGACTCCACCAAGGTTGACCGTTCGGCTGCCTATGCCACCCGCTACGTCGCCAAGAACGTCGTCGCAGCTGGCCTGGCCGACAAGTGCGAGGTGCAGATTGCCTACGCCATTGGCGTGGCCGAGCCGATGTCCATTCACGTGAACACCTTCGGCACCGGTCGCATCGACGAGACACAGATCGAAAAGCTCATCCGCGAGCACTTCGACCTGCGTCCGAAGGCCATTGTCGAAGACCTGGACCTGCGTCGTCCGATCTTCCGCAAGACTGCCTCCAACGGCCACTTTGGCCGCAACGACCCGGACTTCACCTGGGAGCGCACCGACAAGGCCGAAGCCTTGGCCAACGACGCGGGCCTGATGGCCGCAGAGTAAGCCCGAAAGGCACGCGAGCCTGAAGCGGCGGCCGGACAATCCGGTCGCCGCTTTGGTGCAACCAGGTGAACAGATCAAACAAAGGATCAAGAGATTAATATGAGTACCGTAAAGAAAGAAGCGAACTTCGACGACTACAAGGTGAAGGACATCAGTTTGGCGGACTGGGGCCGTCTTGAGCTTGAGATTGCCGAGACGGAGATGCCGGGTCTGATGGCGACGCGCGAGGAGTTTGCGTCCTCGCAGCCACTGAAGGGTGCGCGCATTGCCGGCTGCCTGCACATGACGATCCAGACGGGTGTGCTGATCGAGACGCTGACGGCGCTGGGCGCCGAGGTGCGCTGGTCGTCGTGCAACATCTTCTCGACCCAGGACCAGGCGGCGGCGGCGATCGCGGCCTCGGGTGTTCCTGTCTTTGCCTGGAAGGGCATGAGCGAGGAGGAATACGAGTGGTGCATCAAGCAGACCATCGAGGGCCCCAACGGCTGGCGCCCGAACATGGTTCTGGACGACGGCGGCGACCTGACGGCGATGCTGCACCAGCCCGAGTACGCCGAGATCATGAAGGACGTGAAGGGCATTTCGGAGGAGACCACCACGGGTGTGCTGCGTCTCTATGAGATGGCCAAGGCGGGCACGCTGCTGGCACCGGCGATCAACGTGAACGACTCGGTGACCAAGTCGAAGTTCGACAACAAGTACGGCTGCCGCGAGAGCCTGGTGGACGGCATCCGCCGCGCCACCGACGTGATGATGGCGGGCAAGACCGCCGTCGTGGCCGGCTTCGGCGACGTGGGCAAGGGCTCGGCCGAGTCCCTGCGCCATGCCGGGGCACGCGTGATGGTGACCGAGATCGATCCGATCTGCGCCCTGCAGGCGG